>NZ_RXIZ01000006.1:159735-173943 GCF_003987855.1 Hyphomicrobium sp. | reverse complement strand
GGCGGCATCTTTGATCTGCATTCCTTTGTTTGCGCTCGCGCCTTTTGTGTCTCTCGTTTGGGCAATGCGTAAGGAAGCACCAACCGATTTGAGGCGGACAGGCGCGATCATTGGCCTCGTCGCCGGGTCATTGGGAGCGGCGGCCTTCGCCCTCCACCATCCCGGCGGTTCTGTTCTGTTCATCACCTTGTGGTATGGCGGAGCCATCCTAATTTGCGCCGCCATCGGCGCGTTACTCGGACCGCGGCTTTTGCGCTGGTGACCGTGTGGCAGGCGCGAATTCGCGACAAGGCCGTCTTCTGAGGGCATTGTCATTACGGTTTGTTCACTGGCGATCAACGTCGCGGCGGCTAGGTTGCAGCGCAGTGTAGGATGTGGCAGTCTGATTCCGTGGGAAACCGTCTACTCCAGCGCTGGCTTGTGGTCCTCGGCATGGTCGCCATGTTCGGGGCACTGATCAGTATGCCGTTGGCTTCGACGTATGCGCTCGCCATGGCGGGCGCAAAAACCACGGCAACGACGATGAGCGAGATGCCGTGCCACAATCCCGCGAAACACTGCCCGGACTGTCCCCAGAAAGTTTGCCCGGAGATGGGCAATTGCCTGGTCAAGTCCTTCCAGCCACTACCCCAGCCAATCGCCGAAGCGCGGCTGCAGCGGGATGTCATCGGCAAGCGCATGATGCCGACTCTTTCGTCGGTCACCGCCAGTTTCCTGACACCTCCACTCCTTCGACCTCCGATCGTCTGAACCACGCCCACCGGGCGTGACGAAGCACAGCTGCGGCTGATGCCGCGGCAACGCAACGCGCGTGGCCGTGGTGGCCTGCGCCGGTTCACGACAACAGGAGATTTTCAACATGCAACGTTCCTCATTGCGTGCGGCTGCCGTCGGCGTCGCACTCCTCATGGGTATGGCCGGCTCGGCCCTTGCCGACACGAAGGACTACGAGTTCCAGCTTCTCGATAAAGAGGTGAAGCCGGGCGCGGCGGTGATTTCGGTGAAGCTCGTGCATAAGCCTTCGGGCCGCGCCATTGGTGACGCCGTGATCTTTGCCAAGCGCATCGACATGGGTCCCGAAGCGATGGAAGGCATGACGGCGCCTCTGGAGGCAGTGACCTCCACCGAGCCCGGCGTCTATCGCTTCAAGACCGACCTCGGCATGGAAGGCAAATGGGCCTTGTCGCTTGGCGCCAAGGTGCAGGGCGAGACCGGCACGGTCGAGAACAAACTCATCGTCAAGGCTGTCCAATGAGCGCCCTCATCAAGGGGATGGTGACCGTCGCGGCCGTTATGGCTGCGGCGGGAGCCGGGTTGTGGGCTGGCCAGACCGGCCTGCTCAAGCTTCCGATGACCCCCGCGGAGGCCATGACCGAAGAGCACCCCGAAGCCACCGGGCCGGTCATCTATTACCGCGACCCCAGCGGCAAGCCGTTTTATTCGCTGAATCCGCGGAACACCGACGGCGGGCGAGCGTACGTAGCCGTCCGCGCCAGCGAGGACGTCTCGTTCGATCCGAAGCCCAAGACGGAACCGGTAGCGCAGGCCGCCGCACCAACGGGCGAAAAGAAGATCAAGTTCTACCGCAACCCGATGGGACTGCCGGATACGTCGCCGACGCCGAAGAAAGACTCGATGGGGATGGACTACATCCCGGTCTATGAAGGCGAGGATAGCGACGACGGCTCCATCAAGGTCTCACCGGGCAAGATCCAGCGCACCGGAGTCGAAACCGTCACCGTCGGCAAGCATCCGATCACCCGCACCATTCAGGCGCCGGGCACGATTGCGATTGACGAGCGCCGCGTCGCGGTGGTGGCGCCGAAGTTCGACGGCTACGTGGTCAAGGTGGGCGACGTCACCACCGGCACGCATATCAAACAGGGCGACGTGCTGGCGACGGTGTTCGGCCAGGCGATCCTCGATCAGGCGGCCCGCCTGCTCATCGAACAGAATTCCGGTTGGACGCGTGGCGATGAAGCGTCTTCTCCGCCCGGCCTCAAAGGCCCCGGCGGCGTGGTCGGCGCCAGCCGCCGCCTGCAAAACCTTGGCGTGACGCAAGAGTTCATCGACCAGGTCAAGCGCGACCGCGACGTGCCCGACACCTTCACCATCCGCGCCCCCATCAGCGGCGCCGTGCTGGAACGCAACTGGAGCGACGGCCAGGGCTTCAAGGCTGGCGACGTCGGCTTCCGCATCGCCGACCATACCATGGTGTGGATGATGGCGAACGTGGCCGAGGGTGACATCGCCGCTGTGAAGCCGGGAGAGCGCGTGAAGGTTACGACGCGCGCCTATCCCGGCCGCGTGTTCGAGGGCCGGGTAACCGTGGTCTATCCCCACCTGATGAAGGAGACACGCTCCGCCCAGGTCCGCGTCGAGCTGCCGAACCCTGACATGGCGCTGCTGCCGGATATGTATGGCAATGTCGAGATCGCCACCGGCGGAAATGCCGACGCCCTCGCCGTCCCCGCCAGCGCGGTGATCGACAGCGGCAGCCGGCAGGTGGTGCTACTGGACCTCGGCAATGGACGGTATGAGCCCCGCGACGTCAAACTCGGCAGAACGGGTGACGGATTTCGCGAGGTCCTGAGCGGCCTTTCCGAAGGCGACAAGGTCGTGGTCAACGGCAACTTCCTCATCGACGCCGAAAGCAACCTGCAATCGGCGCTGAAGGGCTTTGATGCGCCATCGCCAACGACGCCATCGAACACGGAGGCCAGCCAATGATCGCCCGCCTCATCGCCTGGTCGGCGAAAAACCTGATGCTGGTGTTCATCGCCACCGCCTTCGCGGTGGTGGCAGGCGTGTGGGCAGTGAAGACCTTGCCGCTGGATGCCATCCCCGACCTCTCGGACACACAGGTCATCGTGTATACGGAGTTCCCAGGCCAGTCGCCGCAGGTGGTGGAAGACCAGGTCACCTATCCGCTGACCACCGCGATGCTGACAGTGCCGCGCTCGAAGGTGGTGCGCGGGTTCTCGTTCTTTGGCGTGTCGTTCGTCTACATCATCTTCGAGGACGGCACCGATATTTACTGGGCGCGCTCGCGTGTCCTTGAATACCTGAGCGCCGCCGCCAAGCGCTTGCCCGCCGGCGTGACGCCGACGCTCGGCCCCGACGCCAGCGGCGTCGGCTGGGTCTACCAATACGCGGTGCAGGGCAAGAACAAATCCCTCGCGGACCTGCGCTCACTGCAGGATTGGGAAATCCGCTTTGGGCTGTCCAAGGCCGAAGGCGTGGCCGAGGTCGCCAGCGTCGGCGGCTTCGTCAAGCAATACAATGTCATCGTTGACCCCAGCCGCCTGCGCGCGCTGAACATTCCGCTGTCGAAGATCCGCGACGTCATTCGCGGCAACAACATGGACGTCGGCGGGCGCACGCTGGAGCTGTCCGAACACGAGTTCATGGTGCGCGGCCGCGGCTACCTGCGGAGCATCGACGACCTCAACAACATCATGGTCAAGTCCGACGGCGGCACGCCCGTGCTGCTCAAGGACGTGGCCCACGTCGAAATCGCCGGGGATGAGCGGCGCGGTATCGCCGAGCTGAACGGCGAAGGCGAAGTGGCGAGCGGCATTGCCTTGCAGCGCTCCGGCGCCAACGCGCTGACCGTCATTGACAACGTCAAGGACCGGCTGAAGGAGATTGCCCCGTCGCTGCCCGCCGGGACTGAGGTGGTTCCGGTCTACGATCGATCGCAATTGATCACGCGCGCCATCGAGACCTTGAAGCACACGCTGTTCGAGGAAAGCGTCGTGGTGGCGCTGGTGTGCATTATCTTCCTGCTGCACTTCCGCAGCGCCTTGGTCGCCATCCTGATGCTGCCGGTCGGAATCCTGATGGCGTTCACCGCGATGAAGCTTCTCGGCCTCGGCTCTAACATCATGAGCCTTGGCGGCATCGCCATCGCCATCGGCGCCATGATCGACGCCGCCATCGTGATGATCGAGAACGCCCACAAACACCTCGAGCGCGCGCCGCCGGGGAAACCCCGTACCGAAATCCTCATCGAAGCGGCGGCGGAGGTTGGCCCGGCGCTGTTCTTCTCGCTGCTGGTCATCACGGTATCGTTCCTGCCGATCTTCACGCTGGAATCGCAGGAGGGGCGGCTGTTCGGGCCGTTGGCCTTCACTAAGACCTTCTCGATGGCGGCTGCCGCCATCCTGTCAGTAACGCTGGTGCCGGCGTTGATGATCCTCTTCGTGCGCGGCCACATCATCCCGGAAGCGAAGAACCCGCTCAACCGCGCGCTCATCGCCATCTACCGGCCGGTCATCCGCGGCGTGCTCAAGGCGAAGACACTCACCATCGTCCTCGCTATGGCGGTCCTCGCGGTGTCGGTCTGGCCGGCGACGCAGGTCGGTAGCGAGTTTATGCCCAACTTGAACGAGGGCACGCTCCTCTTCATGCCGACGACATTGCCGGGGGTGTCGATCACCAAGTCGGCCGAGCTGTTGCAGACCCAGGACCGCATCATCAAGTCGTTCCCCGAGGTTGCCTCCGTCTACGGCAAGGCCGGGCGCGCGCAGACCGCCACCGACCCGGCGCCGACCGAGATGTTCGAGACCGTCGTCAATCTCAAGCCTAAGGACGAATGGCGGCCGGGCGTTACGACCGACAGCCTGATCGCGGAAATGGACAAGGCGTTGCAGTTCCCCGGCGTCTCGAATGCCTGGACGATGCCGATCAAGGCGCGCATCGACATGCTGTCGACCGGCATCCGCACGCCGGTGGGCGTTAAGGTGATCGGCACGGACCTGACCCAGATGGATCAGGTCGCCCGCCAGGTTGAAACCGTCCTCAAAACCGTCCCAGGCACCTCCAGCGCCTATGCCGAGCGGGTGATGGGCGGCTACTACCTCGAAATCCTGCCCAACCGGGAGCAACTGGCCCGTTATGGCCTGATGATCTCCGACTTGCAGGATGTCATCTCGATGGCGCTTGGCGCCGAGCCCCTGACCACCACCGTCGAAGGGCGTGAACGGTATACGGTCGCGCTGCGCTATCCACGTGATCTCCGGTCAGATCCGCAAGCGATCGCCAAAGACGTGGTGGTGTCGCTGCCGAGCGGCGGAACGGTGCCGCTGGGCGAGGTCGCCGACATCAAGCTGACCCAGGGCCCCACCACCATCCGCACCGAGAACGCCAAGCTCGCGACCTACGTGTACGTGGACATCCGCGGCCGCGACCTCGGGGGCTACGTGGCCGCCGCGCGCAAAGCGGTTGATGAGCAGGTGAAGATGCCGCCGGGGACCTACCTCGTGTGGAGCGGCCAGTTCGAATACCTCGAACGCGCCGAGGCCCGCATGCAGCTGGTGGTGCCGGTGACGCTGATGATCATCTTCCTGCTGCTGTTCCTCAATTTCCGGCGGCTCACCGAAACCCTCATCGTCATGCTGTCGCTGCCGTTCGCGCTGGTCGGCGGCTTCTGGCTGATGTGGTGGCTCGGGTTCAACATGTCGGTCGCGGTGGCGGTCGGGTTCATCGCGCTGGCAGGCGTTGCCGCCGAGACCGGCGTGGTGATGCTGATCTACCTCGACCACGCGTCGCGGGAGGTTCAGGCCGAGTGCATTCTCGAGGGGCGGCCCTTCTCGCGCGCCGACCTCTACCACGCCATCATGGTCGGCGCGGTGGAGCGCGTCAGGCCGAAGATGATGACGGTGGTCGCCATCATGGCGGGGCTGCTTCCCATCATGTGGAGCACCGGGACAGGCTCGGAGGTGATGCAGCGCATCGCCGTGCCGATGATCGGCGGCATGGTGTCGTCCACGCTGCTGACGCTGATTGTCATCCCCGCGATCTACGGGCTGGTGAAGGGCTGGCGTCTGCCGGCCAAGGAGCCGTCGCGGGTCCACCGACTCGAGGCAACGCATTCGTGAAAGAGGACCGGCGATGATGGGCAACGGCATGGGAGGCATGATGTGGGGGATGGACCTTCTCGGTCTACTCGTGCTCGCCGCGCTGGTGCTCGGGATCGCGGCGTTGCTGAAATACCTGTTCTCGCGCAAGTCGCCGTAGGTCCATCACCGCGGTCCAATCGGCTTACTTGAGCTCACGGGGCCAAGGCCCAACGTACGAAAAAGAGAAATGCACGGGTTGCCATGAAGAGGTTTCGGACGCTGATCATTCTGTTGCTCTCCGTGGCCTCGGCCTTCGCGCCGGTGGCGAGCGTCGCCATGGCGAAACCGTGCACGATGATCGCGGAAATGAAAGCGGCCAATCCCACAGATTGCCCGTGCCACAACGCGATGAAGGATTGCGGGTCGCTGCCGCAATGCCGGACCGCCGCCGGTTGCGCCAGCCAGTGCTTCTCGGCGGGGGCGTATCTTCCGCCGGTCAACCAACAACCGACATCGGGGCATAACCGGGTGCCAATCGCGGACAACACGCGCCTCACGTCCCTCTCGATCAAGCCTCCCGCGCCGCCGCCTCGAGCGTAGCCGCGCGTTGCACCTCCCGGTGCCGCGCGCTCGGGACACTTTTTAAAACCAGCGGCTGCATGCCGGGCTGACTCTGCGGAGCGCTCGCGGGAAGCCGTCATCCAAAATCTTCAATTCAAAGGACTATAAACCATGAAGACCATCTCGAAAGCCGCTGTTGCGGTCGTCGCCCTCGTTGCCGGTTCGCTTGCTAGCCAGGCCAACGCGGAAACGATCGTGAGCTATAGGGGAAAAAGCGCTGTGCCGTACACCTACACGGTGCAGCCGGAACAGCGGAAGGTCGCTGCGCGGCAGGTGCATTACCGGCACGCGGTTAAGCACGCCGTTGATGTGACGACGGCAAGCAAGGCGGACGTCGCCCACTAAGTTAAATGCTCGGATGCGCCGGTCCATTCCGGCCGGCGCATCTTCATTCCGCTGGTTACTGCGCCGGATTGAATCGGGATGGGTGCCGACGCGCGCACACCTGAACATACATGTTGATCTTGTCGCAGTAACAGACCGTACTGAACTTCCGAATGGCCGGTGGTGACCGAGCCGCGATCGCGTCAGCCAAGGGATTAGCACGCCATGCCCACAGTGGAATTACAGTCATCCGGTAGCGATGTCGCGGATGAGATTGGCAAGGCTCCCGCGCCTCACGCCGAGCTCATTTACCGCCACCGTGCTCCTGTCCGCCTGACGCATTGGATCAACGTCCTTTGCATCCTGTTTCTTCTGGGAAGCGGTCTCAATATCTTCAATGCGCATCCGAGACTCTATTGGGGCAAGTCCGGCGCCGATGCGGACCACGCCTTCTTCTCGCTTGGCGCGGTCACGGGTGAAAGCGGCCCGCGCGGCATCACCCAGATCGGCCCTTGGCAATTCGACACGACCGGTGTGCTCGGCTGGTCCAAGGCGTATGGCGAGTATCAGGCGCGCGGCTGGCCGGACTGGCTCACCATTCCTTCTTTCCAGGATCTCGCCGACGCGCGGCATTGGCATTTCCTTTTTGCCTGGCTGCTCGTGCTCAACGGTCTGCTCTATCTCGGGTACAGCATTTATGCGCGCCACCTGCAGAGAGACGTCTGGCCGACCCTTGACGACCTGAGGGGCATCCCGCGTTCGGTGCTCGATCACCTCAGGCTGCGGCACCCGACAGGTGAAGCCGCAAAACGCTACAACGTGCTTCAACGGCTTGCCTACCTCGGCGTGATTATCTTGATCTCGCTGATGGTGCTCACCGGGCTGAGCATGTCTCCCGGGTTCAACGCGGTCTTTCCGCAGCTGCTCGATATTTTTGGCGGCCGGCAATCGGCGCGCAGCATCCATTTCATATCCGCCTCGCTCATCGTGCTGTTTGTCATTGTCCACGTCGTGGAAGTGATGCTGGCGGGGCCTTTCAACGAAATCCGATCGATGCTGACGGGCTATTACCGGATTCACCGTGAAAACCCCGCCGCCGATATGCGCGAAGAGGAGAAGGTGTGATGGCGGACGCTCGGATCATCACGCGGCGCGCGGCAATCGTCGCCGGGTTTGGCGCGGCCGGTTACCTCGTGGCGAACACCAACGCCCTCACGCTCAATCCTGCGATGGCCAAGATCTTCGAGGCCGTGGAGGATTGGACACGGATCTCTCAGCGAGCGCTTCTGAATGCCGACAGGCTGGCGCCGGAATATCGCCCTTCCGACATCTCTCCCGTGTTCAAGGCGAACGGCACGCTCAACCCCAACACGGATGTCTATAACGCCCACGCCGCCGCGAATTTCAGCGATTGGCGGTTGAACATTACCGGTCTCGTGAGCAACCCGATGTCGCTCTCGCTGGCCGACATCCGGCGCTTGCCAGCAAGGACCCAAATCACCAAGCACGACTGCGTCGAGGGGTGGACCGCGATCGGCATGTGGACCGGCGTCCAGCTCGGGCTCCTGCTGAAGGCCGCTGGGATGAGCCCGCAGGCGCGGTACGTGGTCTTCCACTGCGCCGACAATCTCTCCGGCGAGCCGGCAAAAGGTGGCGAGCAAAGCCCGGGGCAATACTACGAGAGCATCGATCTCAAGGACGCCTTCCATCCGCAAACGCTGATTGCTTACGCGCTCAACGGCAATCCGCTCGACGTGCCGCACGGCGCGCCGCTCCGGCTGCGGGTCGAGCGGCAGCTTGGTTACAAGCACGCCAAGTACATCCAGAGCATTCAGGTCACCGATAGCTTCGCGAACATCGCGGGGGGAAGAGGCGGCTACTGGGAGGACCGCGGCTACGAATGGTACGCGGGAATCTAGGGCAAGCGGAACCGATCAGCAGGCCGATGAACAGACACGCGGCGAAGCCGCACCGAAACTTCACATCAGTGAAGCACCCCACCGCAATAGTGCGGTCATCAAAACGCGAGGTAAGTTATGAAGACATTATCGAAAGTAGCAGTGGTCGCCGCTTTGTTGAGCATCGTCTCGGCCGCGGATGCCTTCGCCCAGTCGGCGACAAGCGGCAGCATGTCCACCGGCACCAGCACGTCTTCGGGCAGCATGTCCAATGGCGCCGCGACGAGCGGCTCGATGTCTACCGGCACCCACGACAAGATGCAAAACGATGCGGCTCAAGCCCACGGCAGCATGACCAACGGCAGCATGTCGAGTGCCCCGACGTCCGGCGGCGCGATGACCAACGGCCATTGAGCGAGCCAGACAGCAAATGACACGCACCGGTTACCCGCCGATCGTAGCCGGTGCGCCCCTCCAAGCCGCTTCTCCAACTCGGGGGGCAAGACCTTGTAGGCGGTGCTATTGCCCACGTTGAGTGCAGCAGGTCCTACTTTGTTTGCGATGGCTTCCCCCGAAACCGAAAGCGAACGGGCAAACTGTAGCGGTACTGGACAGGCCAAAATTGGCTCATCGCGCCGTGCATGTGAAAGCGCTGAATCCCGTCAACCGTTAAGGAGTTACCCGGTGCGCCGGTCGGACTTAAGGTCAGGCCGGATGACCTTGCCGACGATCAACGGTGAAGTGAAGAAAATCGATGAGTCCGCCGGCAAGATGACGATCAAGCACGACGCCATCACCAATCTCGACATGGGCGCCATGACAATGGTGTTCAAAGCCAATGACCCGGCGATGCTGAAAGAGGTCAAGCCCGGCGACAAGATCAAGTTCAGCGCCGACAAGGTCAAAGGTCAGATTACGGTCATGATGGTTTAGAAGGCCAAGTGACCGGGCGCGGGCGGCCCTCGTACCCCCGTCGGCCGTCCGCGATTCGTACAACTTTCAAACGGGCTGTTTCAGCGATCAGGATTAACGATGCAACCGACGCGAACAACAAAAGCGTCTACGCGTCTGAGAGCGGTAGCGCTCGCGATAACCGGCTTCGGGGCAAGTTCGATCGGCTCCGTGGCCTTTCCAATCTTGCCGATGGGCGCGCCCACCAAAACGGTATTGGTGTTCGTCAGATCGACAATCGCTCCTATCGGCACTGTCACAACGAAAGGCGATTGGCCGAATGCTACAAGAGCAAATTTGGTCAGCCGGATGCCCCAAACGCGGGGAGGCGAGCGAAATACGATCGGAACGCTCCTGGGGACGGCAGTACGCGGCATGAGCATGTCACTTGCGTAACGGCGGACCACCATGATCCGATACAGTAGCAGCCGACATTAGGGCTCGGCCCTCATACAGGCAGGCTGTTGCGATCCATTACCGACAAAGACCGGCGCGAACCCGCCGCCTGGTGTTCGGAAGTTGGTAGTTTGTCCCTCGTAGATACGTGCCGCGATCAATTGAACCCTGCCTGAGTAGGTATAATTCCGCAGGTCCACTTTCATGCTCTGAATTTGGCCATCTATTAGAATTGTCCGGGTGCTCGGAGGCACAATCGCCTGGGCCACGTAATCTGAATTCAAAATCTCGTTCCATACCTTACGGGTGACTTTGTCGCCACGGTAGGCTGCTTTGCCGCCGAAGCCAGAACTCGGCTTGAAGAACAGCGTGTTGCGTCGACTCCACAATTCGTCAGCGTCGCCGAGCTTTACCAACTCAGTGCGTGGAATGCCGTTACGAAGCGTCGCTATCAATTCCTCCGCGATGCCCCACCTTCGGAGGACTTTCTCGTCGGTAAGAATGGCCAGGTTCTTCTTGTTGGCAAACAGAGCGTGCGCGCGCGGATTGGGTGTTACGACCACTTCGCCCGTTAGATAGGCATCCCGAAGCACCCGGCTTTCCGGCCCGGCCAAGGCGAAATCTGTGAGGCGGTTGTAGACGAGATCGACACGCTGCGCGGCGTGCCACAACGCTCCATCGCGGCGCGACAACGCGTCCGGAGTCGAAATGAGTGCCGTTAGGCCGTGGGCCTCAAACATTCTCTGAAACAGGACGAATTCCGGATAGAGATATTGCTCTCTTGGAGATTGATCAACGATCGCGATCGATTGCAGTTGGCTGGTTCGGCCTTGAAGGCGCCATTCACTTTCAAAGCTGGATGTAAACTGGTCTAGAAGCGCGCCCAGATCAAAAAGAGTGGCAGCTGAGGCTGCCGTCTGATTGCAACAGGCCCGCTGAGCCTGCAACAGGTATGCATTGATGAGAGCTCCACCGGCATTGCTGTTAATTTCTATAAGTTTCGGCCCATCTGCGCCCAAATGGAAATCGTAACCCATGTAGACCCCGACGGGTCCAGGACGGAAGGCCGCGATCTCTGGCGCGTAGTCCAAGACAGCGGACTGGTAGGATGGAAGACCGGCAACCGTCTCAATGCTGTTTATGATCATCTGCATTTGTTCAGCGTGAGCAGGTGATAAGAACAACGGCTGCGCCGCAAGCAAATAGGGGCGCGTCTCTTCAAGCTCGCGGAAAAATGCGGGATCGTTGATAACTCCTTCGGTTGCTTGCCGCAGCGCCGCAATATCAAGCGTTTCGCAGGTACAGTCGGTATTGAGCTGTTCGATATTGTGCGGCACTTCTACGGTCACGCTCGCTCCTTCAGTGCAATCGATAAATGTGGGGGCGGCTATTGTTTGAGCAATACACCGAGCCGGTCACGCCAATGAGAGAGAAAGTACCATCAAATCAACGACAATCCTAAGAAGACCTTCTGGCCGCAGCAACAGCGGGCCACGCGGATCGAGCTTGAGTAGATTCCGAATGTGACTCACTCCTTGCCGTGAGTCTAAATGGTCTGAGCAAATTGTTACTCCTCGGGAGGTAGATCGTGTCGAATACCAATGACGCTGCTAGTGAGGGTAACGAGGGTGGCGAAAAGCCCCTTGGCCCCGAAGAATTCTTAATATTCGGCGACCTGCGATATGGATTTATGCAGCCGACAAATGCCGAGTTGGCGCTTGTTCGCATTCGCTTGATCGCGCTGGAAAACTTGGTGATCGCTTTGCTCGCTGAAGCATCTCCTCGGCAGCTCGAGGTCGTTCGCGAAATGGCAGCTTACATTTCCCCAAGGCCTGGCTTCACCCATCATCCTCTGACGAGCCAAGCGGCCGTACACATGCTTGAGCTTGCTCAAAGAGCCAGCCACTTTGGGATGAAGGCACCTTCGTGAACGCACGGGCGCCAGCATCAGGGAAGATACAAACAACGCCGAACGACAAACCCTCCATCGTGATCCGCCAGAAAAGCACAGTCCGAACCAGGAAAAACGTCTGATGCTGATTCAACCGATCGACATTTTCGTCTACGCTTGGCTGATCGTGGCCTTGTTATCGGCCGCCTATGTGGCTTGGGACCAGTTCAATGGAAATCCCGAACCCGCCGTAATGAAGTGGGGATTTGTCCTTACAACGCTCTATATGGGCCCCATCGGCCTGTTGCTGTACGTAATGGCTGACAAAGAACCCCAGCCGGGCGGCCACGAAGAATTCATCAAGCCGCTTTGGAAACAGGGAGTGGGGTCCACGGTCCACTGCGTCGCCGGCGATGCCACGGGTATTGTGGTTGCGGCCGTCATTACCGCCTTGGTCGGGTTGCCGATGTGGGTGGATTTGATCGTCGAATACACCGCCGGATTCCTATTTGGATTGTTGATCTTTCAGGCGCTTTTTATGCGCAAAATTATGGGGGGCAGTTACGCTGACAACGTTCGCCGCAGCTTCCTGCCCGAACTGATCTCAATGAACTGCATGATGGCCGGAATGGCGCCAGTCATGATTTATCTCATGATGGGGCGTGACATGCGCGCAATGTGGCCTGGAGAGCCACTGTTCTGGGTGGTAATGTCGCTCGGGATTGTTGCCGGTTTCGCTGTCGCCTATCCAGTCAACGTGTGGATGGTCTCGCGCGGAATGAAGCACGGCCTCATGACCGTGCGCGAAGACGCTCACGCCGGACATTATGAAAAACCGCTAAGCGATGCCGGCGGCATGCACCCTGACATGCAAATGGCAGAGCCATCGGCGGTGAGCACGCAGCCACACGATCGAGCCCCGCAAGGACAGACCCCCATGGTTGCGGCCAAGCACACAAATCACCCGATGGGAAGTCCTATGCAGCACATGCAGAATGGCGCGACGCGGCCCCAGTTGGTCGCCGTCACCGGGTTCTCATTGTTGATGTTGCTCGCGGGGATGACTTTGCCATCAGCCTTCTTCAATTTGAGACTGACCGCCGAAGAAGTCGGCGGGGCCATCATGCCGCCGGGCATGATTATGACCCAGGAAACCTCGGCCGCCGCGATGCTCGACATGGCGGCCGTCGACCCGCGACAGGTCACAGCAAGTTACGGCCTGGACCGACAAGGGGCGCAAACGTTGGCGCCTCGCATCGAAAACGGCGTCAAAATCTTTGATCTGGAAACCTCTGTCATCCGCTGGCAGATACTGCCTTCGATCTCCGTTAATGCCTACGCTTACAACGGCCAAGTACCGGGTCCCACATTGCGCTTTCGCCGAGGCGATCGCGTGCGGATCAACGTGACCAACCGGCTGCCGGATTCGACGACCGTGCACTGGCACGGATTGATTTTGCCCAACGTAATGGATGGCCCCGCTAAAATTACGCAAGCGCCAATCGAAAACGGCCAAAGCTACAGTTACGAATTTACTGCCGTGCAGTCGGGCACTTATTTTTATCATTCGCACGATCACGTCGACCGACAGCAAGCGTTAGGGCTGTATGGCGCGCTGATTATCGATCCGGCAAATTCTGCAGACGAGATTGCTGCGGACCACGATTACACGATCCAGTTACAGGAGTGGCTGGTGCGGGACGGCCTGACGTACCCGGCAATGCCGATGGAAGGCGGCATGCCGAACTACTTCACCATCAATGGTCGGGCCTTCCCTTTGACCGATACGATCAAGATGAAGGTCGGCGAAACTGTGAAAATTCGCTTTATCGGCTCTAGCAGCGGTTTCATCCATCCCATGCACATCCACGGCGGTCCGTTTCTGGTGGTCGCTCGCGACGGCGAGACCCTCGCGCCGGCGGCCCGTTTTAAGGCCGACAGCATCAATGTCGGTCCCGGGCAACGCTACGATGTGATCTGGACAGCGCTCAAGGCTGGCAAATGGATGATCCACTGCCACATCTCGCACCACACAACCAACAACAACGCTGAGCAGCAGGGCGGCGGTGGCTTGATGATGGATATCGACGTGGCGGGCGATCCAAAAATTTGAAACTGATCTGCAGGGATGACGTTAAATTTTATTCGAATTCGTAGCCGGCGGTCAGGCGGACGATAGCATCTTCGCTGCCCTTCGTGAGGCCGAAAGCTCCGCCGATTCCCGCGTGAATACGATTTTCGAATTCGGCCTGTAGATTGACGCCAGCGTACTGCTGCGTCTTAT
>NZ_RXIZ01000006.1:0-159685 GCF_003987855.1 Hyphomicrobium sp. | reverse complement strand
TCTCGTTGATCCAGTTGAAGGCGACGTTGAAGCGATCGGTGATGTCGTGTCCGACAATGAGCTTTGTCTCAAGCTCATGTTCTGTCCCCGCCGGACTTTCCGGCGTATCCGTCCGTCCGACGACAGAGAGGATATAGCGGCTTTCCGGCTCCTTCTGCTCGTATTCGGCATAGAGCACGGGATTGAAGAACGTTTCCTCTCTGAACAGCCGAACCCGATTCTCGAAACGGAAACTGGCGTAGTCGTAGTTCTCGCCGTAGGTCTTCGCGCCCTCAAGATAGACGGATGTCGTCCAGAGATCTGTGACGCCGTATTCGATTTCGAAGAGTTGCGCGGTGTAGTCCTTCTCGCCCTGTCCAACACGTGCGAAGTCGGAGAAGACCTCAATTTCGGTCTCCCCCTTCTCCTCCATGTAGTGATTGTAGAGCACGAAGTTGGCGTCGTTGCCGGCGCGCGCCGGCGCTGCGGCGGTTATGGCAGCCGCGGTGACTAGCGCACAGATCAACGCCATCACTTGTCGCGTTCGTTCCCTCAACCAGAGCCTCGCGCTTGACCGAACCAAATTGAAATTCGCATTCACGAATAAAATGTCTACAGTGCATGTCAACAATTATTGTTCACGGTGCTGCATAAATTGCGGTCATGGCGATCACGACGCCTCGTTCGTGGGGCCGCGTGCTCTCAGCGCGGTATAGGAACAAGAAACCGTGGATAAGGGTCATAGCGAACATTGATGACTCGACGTGGTGTCATGGGGATCACAAACGGGCCCGCCAGAGCGCCGGCCCCTATTGTCAAACTGACACTTTCAACCGGCAGCGGACCTCTATTTGATCCACCATCCCGCCGCGCGACGGCTTGTTATTGGCCCATTTTGGCGCCATACTGCGCGCTGCCATGAAACGCTGGTCGGCTCAAAAACTCGTCGCTTTGTGCCTTGCGGTCTTTGTCACCGTGGGGATGGGCGTTTCCGTCATTGAGGCGAGTGGCATGTCGGCAAAAATGCCGATGGTGGCCCACATGGTCATGTCGGGACACGACGGTTGTCAGGGCTGTCTCGGCAGCGGCGATGACGGCATGAAGACGATGGCCTGCCGAGCTGTCTGCGCGACGCCGGTCTTTGCGGTGCTCTCGGAGTCAGCGTCCGTTCCGACCGTTCAGAAACCCATTTTCAATGCGGCGCGCGATCCGCTCCTTCGAGGAAGAGAATCGCCGCCCGATCCTTACCCTCCGAAACCCACCGACATCGGCTGACGCCACGGCCGTCGCGCCTCTAGCGACCGCGCCGGGCGATTGAACGCGTGCGCGCCTGTTTTCGCAGGCAGCGGGCAACGTGGTGATAACAGATCATCAAGCGCCGACGCGTTCCGTCATCCACGATGATCGGAAGTATCGAACGTGAACACCGAATCCAATACCCGCGTGTCGCGCCGGAGTTTGCTCCAGGCCGGTGCCAGTCTTGCGTTAATCAGGGCGCTGCGGTCGCGGCCGGTGCGAGCCGATGTGCCAAACGGCTATCGGATCGTCGCAGCGCCAACCCGCGCGAGTCTCGCGGGCCTGGGCAATCCGCAAACCGAGGTCTGGGCCTACAACGGTACGGTGCCCGGTCCGGTCGTCCACCTGCGTCAAGGCGAACCGGCTCGCATCGTCATCGAAAACCGGCTCGAACAGGACACCACCGTCCACTGGCACGGCATTCGGCTGCCGAATGCGATGGACGGTGTGCCCGGCCTTACCCAGCCGCCGATCAAACCTGGCGAGAGCTTTACATACGCGTTAACGCCGCCTGACGCAGGGAGCTTCTGGTATCACTCGCACGCCAACAGCCTCGAGCAGCTCGGCAGGGGCCTTGCCGGGGCCGTCGTCGTCGAAGAGCGCGTCCCCGTCGCAGTCGACCGTGACATCCTCTGGTTCCTGGCGGACTGGCGCCTGACGTCTGAAGCCCACATCGCCTCCGGGTTCGGCAACCAGATGGAAGCGGCGATGTCTGGCCGGGTCGGCAACGCGGTCACACTGAATGGCATGGTGTCGGAGGAGGAACCGGTCCGCGCCGGCGAGCGCATTCGCCTCCGCCTCGTCAATGGGTCGCTCGCGCGCATCATGGCGCTGCGCTTCGAAGGGCATAGGCCCGTGATCGTGGCGATCGACGGCCAGCCCTGCGAGCCCCATGAGCCTGAAGGCGGCCGCCTTCTCCTCGGTCCCGCCATGCGTATCGACGTCGTGCTTGACATGCAGGGCGAGCCGGGGCGCCGCTACCGCGTCATCGACGATTTCTACGACGGCCTGTCGTATTGGCTGACGCAGCTCGCCTATGGAGAGAAGCCGCCGCTCCGCAGGCATCCTCTCGATGCGCCGCTCAACCTGCCACGCAATCCCTCTCCGGACCCCGATCTCGTCACCGCCGAACGTCACGAGTTGACGCTCCAGGGCGGCATGATGGGCGGCGGCACCATGATAGGCATGGGCGGGATGATGGGCGGTGGCATGATGGGCATGGGCGGCGGTGCCGCCTGGGCCATCAACGGGATGTCGATGATCGGCGACGGTCATGCCGGCATGGAACCCGCCCTCACATTCCAGCGCGGACGCAGCGTCGTGTTGAGTCTGCGCAACCAGACCGCCTGGTGGCACCCGATGCATTTCCACGGCCACAGCTTCCGGGTGCTCACCCGGAACAGTGCGCCGGTACCCCATCGTCAATGGCAGGACACCGTCCTGATGGCACCGAGGGACACGGTCGAGGTCGCCTTCGTCGCCGACAATCCTGGTGACTGGATGCTGCACTGCCACGTCATGGACCACCAGGTGTCCGGCCTGATGACCGTACTGCGCGTTGCCTGAAACCGAACTGTGATTACTCAATGGATAAAGAGCATGAACCGTACCACCCGCCTCGCCGGCTTCGTCGCACTGGTCGCGTTTTCGACGCCGGCAATCGCCGAGCCGATCCACGCGATCCTCTACAAGAACCCGCAGTGCAGCTGTTGTGAGAAATACGCCGCCTATCTGCGGCACAACGGCTTCGATGTTGAGGTGAAGCCGACCAACGATCTTGCCGAAATCAGCAGCAAGGCCGGCGTGCCGGAACGGATGGAAGGCTGCCACACCATGTTCATCAATGGGTATGTGATTGATGGCCACGTGCCCGTGGACATTGTCCGCAAGCTCCTCTCGGAAAAGCCCGCGATCGCCGGCATCACGCTGCCCGGCATGCCGTCTGGCTCACCGGGCATGGTCGGCGCCAAGACGGAGAAGTTCGTGATTTATGCCGTCACGAAAGACGGCAACGCGCCGACTGTCTACGCGGCGGAGTGATTGAGTACCGCATGAGGTCAACGCGATGACGCGCAACATCACAACAGACCGTACCGGAGAAATGGATAGTAGTTCGGCCGGCGTCGTCTCACGGCGCCGGCTGCTCTATGCCATCCCCGCCATTGGGTTCGGGGGGCTTGCCGCCATCTTCGCCTGGGGCATCGGACGTGATCCGAGCCAGCTTCCGTCGACGCTGGTCGGCAAGCCTGTGCCGAAGTTCAGCTTGCCGCCCGTCCAAGGCCGGACGCTGGGCTTATCGAGCCGCGACCTCTACGGCGAGGTCTCCCTCGTCAACGTCTTCGCCTCCTGGTGCCTCGAATGTCGGGCCGAGCACCCGCTCCTCCTGCGCTTGGCCCAGGACAAGACGGTGCCGATCCATGGCATCAGCTATAAGGACCGGCCCGAGGATGCCGCCCGGTGGCTGAACACACTAGGTGATCCCTATACCCGCACTGGCGCCGACCGTGACGGCCGTGTCGCCATCGACTGGGGCGTCTATGGCGTGCCTGAGACTTTCGTCGTCGGCGCCGATGGACGCGTCGCCTACAAGCAGATCGGTGCGGTCACCGAGCAGGCGTTGAGCGAGACGATCCTGCCGCTGGTCGAGCGGCTGCGCCGGCAGGCGAAGGGAGGCTCGCCATGAGATGGCTCTCCCTCGCCGTTGTCGCGTTCATGGCTGTGGTTGGGCCGCCCGAATGGGACGCGCCGGATATGGTCGCGTTCTTGAAATCGATCATCGCCGAGAAACTTGGCTGGTTTGCCGTCCTTTCACAGAAGGAAGATCTCTCATGACCAATTCGGATTCGACGGTCGTTTCATCCGGACCATCGCTCGAGTCACGCCTCGGCCATCTGGGCCGCGCTCTTCGCAGCCGGCGGGGCCTCATCGTACTCGCTGCCGCTGCGCTGGCTCTCGGCGTCGGCTTCAACTGGAGCTGGCTCGTGGCGGCTGGCATTGCACCCCTGCTTCTGAGTGCGTTGCCCTGCGCCGTCATGTGCGCGCTAGGGATTTGCATGACGCAGATGGCCGGCCGCTCGAGCCGGAGCGCGTCCGCCGCCCTACCGTCCGATCCGGCCGCTCCTTCGGCTTCGCTTCCGACGACCGGAACGTCGTGTTGCTCCCCGCAACCAGGCGGCGATCGGGCGTCCGCTGACGCTCCGACGCGGTGACGTCATGCATATCGTGGGTCCAGCCGTGGTCGCCGTTGCCTTGATGACAGCATTCACCGCGCCGGTTCTGGCGCATTCGCTGGAAGAGATCGACCAGAACCTCCGCGACAAGGAGCAATATTTCCAGCCGGTCGACAGCGAAGCCCCCGCCTTCACGTTGCAGGACGCGGACGGCCGCGTCGTCCGCCTCACAGACCTGCGTGGCAAGGTCGTCATCCTCAATTTCATCTACACGCACTGTCGGGACGTGTGTCCGCTGCACTCCGAGCGCATCGCCCAGATCCAGTCCATGATCAACCAGACTCCGATGAAGGCGATGGTCCAATTCGTTACCATCACGACCGACCCGAAGCGCGACAACGGCCAGGTGCTCCGCGACTACGGCAAGGCTCACGGCTTGGACCCGGTCAACTGGACCTTTCTGACGGCCTCACCCGGAGAGCCCGACAACACGACCCGCAAGATCGCCGAGGCCTACGGTCTCAAGTTCACCGCGGGCGACGATGGCACGCAGATGCACGGCATCGTGACCCACGTGATCGATCAGGACGGCCGAATGCGCGCCCGCTTCCATGGACTGCAATTCGAACCGCTCAATCTCGTGATGTTCGTCAACGCGCTCACCAACCGGGTGCAGGAGCCCCACGTGCACCACGATACGAGCTTCTGGAGCAAGCTGAAGGAGATGTTCTGATCATGCGAGATACACCCGATCCCTCATCTTCGTCAGCGGAGCAAGGCCGAGGCTTCCGAAAGCTGGTGACCGTTTCTCTCGTTCTGTCGGCGATATCGGTTGCTCTGTCCGCTCTGGCCTTGCTGTTTGCCACCGGCACGCTCCCGCTCCTGGGGCAAGCCAGCTTCGAGCGCCAGGCTCGCGCTTACATCCTCGCCAACCCCGAGACCATCGTTCAATCTGTCAACACTCTGCAGTCCCGTCAGGCTGCGGCGGAAGAAAGCGAGGGCACCGCCGCTTTGACGCAACGGCGCGCCGAAGTCTTCGAAGATCCCGCGTCCCCAATCGGCGCCAACGCGCACGGCGACGTCACGCTCGTCGAGTTCTTTGATTACAACTGCCCCTATTGCCGCAAGGCTGCGCCGATACTCGATGACCTCGAACAGGCCGACAAGGGATTGCGCCTCGTCTTCAAGGAATTTCCAATCCTCGGCGCCGGCTCCGCCTTCGCGGCCCGCGCGGCACTCGCAAGCCAGAAGCAGGGGAAATATCTCGCCTTCCACAAGGCCATGATGACGTACAGCGGGCAGATCACTGAAAGCTCGGCCATGGAGATAGCGACGAGTGTCGGTCTCGACGTCGAGCGTTTGAAAAAGGACATGAACGAACCTGCAATCGACGATCAGATCAAACGCAATCTCGCACTGGCGGAAGCCCTTCATATCTCGGGCACGCCGACCTTCATCGCCGGCAAGGAAATCGTGCGCTCCTTGGTCGACACCGACACGATGAAGCGCGTGATTGCTACAGCGCGCAAAGGTTAGAGCCGATGTCTGAGAGCTCTCGAATGAACGCGTCTACGGCCTTCTCGGCGGGGATGAACTTGTTTGTCTCTTTTTGCGCGCTTATCGATCCGAGATCAAAGAATTGGCGCGCGCCGTGCGCCTCGCGGATCCGCTGGCAGAACGCGTTTGCGCTGAGTCTTCTCCTCCTGGCCGCATTTCCGCAGATGGCGCAAGCGGCAGCGACCCCATGGATGGGCGATGCCCACGCTGTTGCCCGCTTGATAACGGCGGTACAAGCGACCGGCTCCGCGAAGACGATTGATGGAGGCCTCGAGATCCGACTTGCGCCGGGTTGGCATACCTATTGGCGCACACCCGGCGATGCCGGTGTTCCCCTCGGCATCGATTGGACTGGCTCCGAGAACTTGGCAGGCGCGAGGATTTCTTGGCCCGCGCCAAAACGGCTGGTCGTCTCCGATCTACAGAATAACGTTTACGAGCATCACGTCGTATTTCCCATATCGTTTGAACTAACGCAGCCCGGCGCACCCCTGAAGCTCCACGCGGCGGTCGAATATGCCGCCTGCGCCGAAGTGTGCGTACCCTATGCGGCGAACTTCGACGTCGTCGTGCCCGCCGGGCTCGCCACACCCAGTCCTGAGGCAACGTTGGTCGCTGAAAGCGCGGCGCAAATTCCCGGACCGCGCTCAACCGCCGGTCTGATCCTGCAATCGGCAACGGTCAGTCCTCACGAGCCGGATGCGATCCTGACCGTCCGTCTTCGTTCAAGCGGCAAACCTTTCTTGGCACCGGACATCTTTGTCGAGGGTTTTGACCGAGGCTCGGCCGGCAGCCCGAAGCTCAGTCTAGGCGCCTGGGGGCAGGAAGCGCTTTTCTCGATACCCATTCAGGGCGCGGACACGGCGTATCTTTCCGCGCGGCCTCTTACCTTCACGATCGTAGACGGCGGGCGCTCCGCTGAGTTCAGCGCAACGCCGAAAGTCGGCCGGCCGGCAAACAGCGACAGTGAAGTGTTTGTGATTTTCGCGGTCGCGCTCCTCGGCGGATTGATACTCAATGTCATGCCCTGTGTGCTGCCAGTTCTGTCGCTGAAATTGCTCGCGGTCGTCGGTCAGGCAGGCGCGAGCCGCCGGCAAATACGTCTCGGGCTCTTGGCGACGGCTTTGGGGATATTTGCGTCGTTCGGGCTTCTGGCCGGCGTCCTGGCCGGACTTAAGTTGGGCGGCAACGTCATCGCCTGGGGCATCCAATTTCAGTGGCCGTGGTTCGTGGCGGGAATGGCGGTGTTGACGACGCTTTTCGCCGCGAACCTCTGGGGTTGGTTGCCCATCTCCTTGCCTCAATTTGTCTATGCCGCCCTGCCGTCTGGACCAGCCGGTCAGCAGCATAAATTCCTGGGCGCCTTTCTGACGGGAGCTTTCGCAACTTTGCTGGCCACGCCATGCTCGGCACCTTTTGTCGGCACGGCAATCGGATTTGCACTCGCTGCAGGTCCTGGAGAAATATTCGCGGTCTTTTCTGCTCTCGCGCTTGGCTTTGCTTCTCCGTACCTCATCATCGGGGCATTCCCTGGCTTGGTTCGGTTTCTGCCCAAACCCGGACCATGGATGCTTGTCCTGCGAAGGCTTCTCGGGCTCGCCCTCGTCGGCACGGCGGCGTGGCTGCTTTTTGTGTTGGCCGAGCTCGTCGGCGCAAACATTGCGCTTATCACCGCGACGACGCTCGCGGCCGCGGTTCTCCTGCTGGCACTCCAATCCACGCGACAGTCATCGCCCACGGCAGCGCTCGGGTTGAGAGCGAGCAACGTTGCCCTCGTCGCGGTGGCCCTGCTCGCACCGGTCTTCGCCAATGCCTCATCCGCGGCTCCCCCGGACATCGCCACCAAATGGCGCCCTTTCAATCTGTCAGAAATCAAACGGCTCATCGCGGAAAGACGAGTCGTATTCGTGCACGTGACGGCCGCGTGGTGCCTGACCTGCAAAGTCAATGAAGCCACGGCGCTCGATCGCGAGCCTATTTCAACTCGCCTCTTCGGCACCTCGGTTGTGGCTATGCGGGCAGATTGGACAAAGTCGAACTCGGCAGTGGCTGCATATCTCCAAAGCTTTGGCCGTTATGGCGTCCCGTTTGATGTCGTCTACGGACCCGGACGGCCGAATGGAGAACCGTTGCCCGAATTGCTAACCGCCGATGTCGTGAACGGCGCCCTCGACCGGGCGTCGGCCACTCAGAACACCGCGAGGTAGCCAATCCAACGCTCGTCCGTCCCTGACACCTGAAAGAGTCGACCATGTCGAAAAAGTCATTGCGGGAAGTAGCATTGCAAATCCACGGGATGCATTGCGCCAATTGCGCGGTGCTGATCGAGCGCGAGTTCAAGAAAATTGACGGCGTTGCGCATGTTCGCGCGGATCATGTTACCGGCAGGGCCGAACTGCGTTGCTATCGCAAGCCGCCTTTGGCCGATCTGCAAAAAGCGCTGAAGGAGCACGGCTATACCCTTTCGCCACGATTTCCGAACAAAGAAAAATCGATCAAGCCGGTTCCCGAGAACACCCAGCAAAATTATCTCGAGATCGGCGTCATTTTCCTCGTGATCGTTGCCGCGTATCTCATCCTCAAGCAGTTGAATGTCCTGCCGACGCTCGCGATTTCGGATGACATGAGCTACGGCTTTGTATTTCTCATCGGCCTCGTCGCCGCGACGTCGACGTGCCTCGCGGTGACAGGCGGCTTACTTCTCGCGGTGGCCGCAAAATACAATGAACGCTTTCCGGATCTTTCCGGCGTCGAGAAGCTCAAACCCAATCTCTATTTCAATGCCGGAAGACTCATTTCCTACACTGTACTCGGCGGGGCGGTCGGCGCCATAGGCTCGGCACTGACGCTTTCCACACGCGCCACTGGCGTTGTCTCAATCGCCGCGAGCGTTGTGATGATCGTTCTTGGCTTTCAACTCCTCAAGCTGTTTCCGTGGATGCGCAGGTTCCAGCCGACGCTGCCGAAAGTTCTTGCACACAAGATTCACGATCTGAGCGTGAAAGACAGCAAGTTCACGCCACTTCTGCTCGGCGCCTCGACGTTTTTCCTGCCTTGCGGCTTCACGCAGGCGCTGCAACTCTACGTGCTTTCCAAGGGAGAGGCGACGACCGGCGCGCTCACCATGTTGGTGTTCGCGCTTGGCACATTGCCGACGCTCATGTCGCTTTCGCTCGTTTCGAGCTTTGCGAAGGGCAACTTTCAGCACTATTTCGTCAAATTTGCCGGCGTGTTGGTCATCCTCGTCGGCGCGTTCAATTTCAACAATGGCATGGCGCTTACCGGCATCAATATGGCTTCGCTGCTGAATCCAATCGGCGCGCGATCCAGGTTGGCGCAATCCGCCGTGCCCGCCCGGGTCGTGAACGGTAAGCAAATCGTTGATATGCAGGCCGTCGGCCTCGAATACACACCGGCGAACTTCAAGGTCGTTCAAGGCGTACCGGTCGAGTGGCACATAGACGGCAGCCAAGCCGTAGGCTGCGCACAGGTCTTGGTGGTTCCAAGCCTCGGCCTCGCGAAATACCTCAGTCCTAGCGCTCCGACCGTCGTAACGTTTGTGCCGAAAGAGACGGGTTCTATCGGATTCAGCTGCTCGATGGGTATGACGACATGGGGAGCAAGCTTCGAGGTTGTGCCCAACACCGCAGGGATCGTTCCTGCGAAGGTCGAGGAGACACCGTCGGCGAATGTACCCGAATGTAGCTCACCGAGCGCATGCGCGAACGTTCAGAAAGTTTCGCTCGATGTCTCCGAAGAGCGAGGCATCTATCCGCAGTCCGTCACGGTCAAAAAGGGCGCACCGGTGGAACTTACGATCAACGATCACGTGCCGCTCGGAGGCTGTATGTCCGTATGGGTCATTCCCAAATACAACGTTACGATCCCGATGGCCGTCGGCACGGTCAGGGCGAGGTTCACGCCGACAGAGACGGGCGTCGCGCAGATCACCTGCAGTATGGGCAGCTGGATGGCCGAAGTCGACGTAACCGACTAGACACCGCGAGGAGGCGCCGATGTTGTTTGCGATTGGGGACTATGTTGCCGGTGCCTTGATCGGCGTCGCGACCTCGCTTGCCGCGCGCCTTATCGTCTGGCCTGGGATGGACATGGTGATCGCCATGCTCATCGGAATGGGCGTGGGTCTCATTGTGCACGTCGTCATCGGGTTTTCGCTCGCTCCGATACTGGGAATGTTCGAGACGATGGTGCCCGGATCGTTGACAGGTATGTACGGAGGAATGCTGTTCGCGATGCGCGACTCCATGGCCGCAGGCTCGCGCACGCTACTTGCCGCGGGCGCCGTCGGTGCCGTCTTCGGTATCGTCGTGACCGCCGCCGTCAAACTTTATAACCGCGCTCTGCGCGGACCGGTGCTGGAGACCGGAAAATGACGGAACACGCGACGGATTTTGAGACGCAAAAGAAATGGGATAACGCGAGTAGGACGTTCGATATTGTTTCGTTTGCCGAAGATAAGAGGTTAGGCCCAGACAAACGGCGCATGCTCAGCAAAGTCCAGGGCAAGATACTGCATGTGGCAGCCGGCACCGGCAACGACTTCAAGTTTCTACCGCCAGGCAAGGACGTCATCTCGATCGACATAAGTCCGAAGATGCTGGAGCGGGCAAGGCCAAAAGCGGCGGCTTATGATGGACACATCGAGCTTCTCCAGGCGGACGTCCGTCAATTGGACGATCCTGACGATACCTTCGACACCGTTGCCACGGTCTTTACCTTTTGCTCGGTGCCGACCCCTATTGCAGGACTCGCCGAATTGCATCGCGTGCTGAAACCCGGTGGCCAGATTCTCATGTTCGAGCATGTCCGAAGCACGATCGGACCACTCGCCGTCATGCTCGATCTGATGACCCCGCTCACCAGGAAAATTGGACCGGAACTGAACCGCGACACTGTCGGCAATGTGCAGAAGGCGTGTTTCCGCCTCCGCCGCGTTGAAAACGTCTATCTCGACGTCGTGAAGATTATCGAGGCGATCAGGTAGAGGCCTGTTTCTAAGGCCTTGACCTTCCATCTACTGGAAGGCCTATCTACCTTCCAGCTGACTGGAACCCAGGGATTCACTCATGGACAAGCAGAAAGTCGAGACGGGCCAACTGACACTCGCGATCACCGGCATGACGTGCCAAGGGTGTGCCAACACCGTCCAAAAGGTGTTGTCGCGGGTCTCCGGCACCGATCACGCGGTGGTCGATCTCGGCACAGCACGCGCCATCGTCCAGGGAACGGCGCGGCCGGAAGCCCTCGTCGCTGCCGTTCAAGCCGCAGGCTTTGGCGCCCAACTGTCATCCAGCACATGAACGGACCCCACCATGAATGTTCGTGACACGATTGAGGCCGACACCCAACACGTCGTCTTACCCATCGAAGGGATGACATGCGCGTCCTGCGTCGGTCGCGTTGAGAAAGCGCTTGGCGCGCTGCCGGGCGTCGCGGCGGTCGTCAACTTGTCGAGCGAGCAGGCCGATGTGCATTTCGATCCCGCACTGACCGATGCGGATGCGCTCGCCGACTCGGTAGCTAAAGCGGGTTACGAGATACGCCGCGAAAAACGCGAACTCGCGATCTCCGGCATGACCTGCGCGACGTGCGTCGGCCGCGTCGAAAAAGCATTATTGGCCGTTCCGGGCGTCACCCGCGCCGAGGTCAATCTCGCGAGCGAAAAGGCAACCGTCGAAGGGATTTCCGGTCTGTTGCGACCGGCCGACCTCGTCGCCGCGCTCAAGCGCGCGGGCTATGACGGCGATCTCCTGACCGGAGACGATGCGCGCGATCGCCAAATCGAAGCAGCCGAGGAAGAACGTCAGCGCCGCGAGACATGGCGTGTGGCACTCGCGCTCCTGCTCAGCGCGCCCTTGTTGCTGTCCATGGTCGGAATCGTGCTGCCGGGATGGCTTGCCTTTGCGCTGGCGACGCCCGTGCAATTTATTATTGGGGGACGGTTTTACGTCGCTGCCTGGAAGGCCCTGCGTGCCGGAACCGGCAACATGGATCTACTGGTCTCGCTCGGCACCTCTGCGGCATATTTCTATAGCGTCTATTTGCTGCTCGCCGGACTGAAAGACGGACATCTCTACTTTGAGGCGTCCGCGGTCGTGATTGCGCTCATCAGCCTGGGCAAGTGGCTTGAGCTGCGCGCCAAGCGCTCGACGACGGCCGCCATACGGGCATTGCTATCGCTTCGCCCGGAGCGGGCGCGCATCGAACGTGACGGCGGCGAAATCGACGTGCCGGTGTCCGCTATCTCCCTTGGCGATGTCGTGGTTGTGAGGCCTGGCGAAAAGCTGCCTGTCGACGGCGTCGTTTTATCCGGCCGCAGCGATGTCGATGAGAGCCTGCTGACGGGCGAAAGCCTCCCCGTCGCCAAGACTGTCACCGACAAGGTCATTGGGGGTTCGATCAACGGCGGCGGGCTCTTGCGCGTAAGAACGAGTGCGCTCGGCGCGCAATCGACGTTGTCGAAGATCATTGCCCTTGTCGGGAATGCCCAGACGAAGAAGGCGCCGTTGCAGCGTCTGGTCGATCGCGTGTCGGCAATCTTCGTTCCGGTTGTCCTTCTGGTTGCGCTGGTGACATTTCTCGGTTGGTGGCTGATCGCCGGAGACTTTGGCGGAGGCGTCATAGCTGCCGTATCCGTTATGGTGATCGCGTGCCCTTGTTCGCTTGGCCTTGCAACGCCGACCGCCCTGATGGTCGGCACCGGCGCCGCGGCACGGGCCGGCATTCTCATCCGGGACATCGAGGCGCTCGAACGCGTGCACAAGCTCGATGCGGTGATTTTGGACAAGACTGGCACCGTGACCGAGGGAAAGCCGGCCGTCACGGACATCGTTCCCTTAGGAGTAAGCGAGCAGGAATTGCTTACCTTGGCGGCTGCGGCACAAACCGGAAGCGAGCACCCCCTAGCCCGTGCGGTGCTTGCCAAAGCGGCCAACCTGAAGCTGCCGTCGATCGAACATTTTCAAAGCCATGGTGGCCTTGGATTGACCGCGACGGTCGGTGGCGCAGAGGTGGCGATAGGCAATCGTCGCCTGATGGAACAACACGGTGTCAAATATGACGACCTGGCCGATACGGCGTCGAAGCTTGAGGAGCAGGGTCGAACCGTGATGTGGATCGGAGCGATTGATGCCGCGCCGAAGCTCTTAGGCATCCTTGCTGTCGCCGATCCCATCAAGAAGACCGCGCGTCTGGCAGTCGACAATCTTCTCAAGGCCGGTATCGAGACTATTCTCGTGACCGGGGACAACGAACGCACCGCGCATGCGATCGCCAGCCAGCTTGGCATTGCGAATGTCCTTGCTGGCGTCCTTCCCGCCGGTAAGGCCGTGGAAGTCGAACGTCTTCAGGCCGACGGTCGACATGTCGGCATGGTGGGGGATGGCGTCAACGATGCGCCGGCTCTTGCCGCGGCAGATGTCGGCATCGCGATGGGGACGGGCACGGATGTCGCCATGCAGACAGCGGGAATCACGCTCATGCGTGGCGATCCGTTGCTGATTGGCGATGCCATTGCGGTCAGCAAGGCCACGTACCGCAAGATACGCCAAGGACTCTTTTGGGCCTTTTTCTACAACGTCGTCGCCATGCCGGCCGCGGCATTTGGCTTGCTCAGCCCGATGATCGCAGGTGCCGCGATGGCGCTATCGTCCGTCACCGTTGTCGCCAATGCGCTTTTGTTGCGTCGCTGGCGACCGCAGGCAGGAGGCAGAGCGTAGAATGTCCGATCACATAGGCATGACCATCGGCGAAGTGGCTCAGCGTTCGGGCGTGCCGGCGAAGACAATCCGATACTACGAAGATGCAGGCGTAATTGGCCGCGCGCTGCGTGGCGAGAACAAGTACCGCACTTACAGTGACTCCGATGTGCAAACGCTGCGCTTTATTCACCGCGCGAGGAGCTTGGGCTTCTCCTTAAAGGAAGTCACCGACCTCCTCGCGCTTTATCGCAATCGGCGCCGCACGAGCCGTGAGGTAAAGAAGATTGCGCTGGCGCATGTCGCCGAAATCGATCGCAAGATCGCGGAACTGACTGCAATCAGAAAAACCATTGCCAATCTGGCGGAACGCTGCCGCGGAGACGACCGGCCAGACTGTCCGATACTCGACGAGTTTGAAGCCTTAGACCTTTGAAATCTCGACCCAAGTCCACGAGGCTAAAAGCTCCGTAAACTTTCTTTCATCAGGTCCATGCTGGCCACCATCGCGGTCGTTCTTCCGGACCGGCCCCGTGTGGAATCTCAGCATGCAAATTCGGTGGGTTCCGGTCCCGGCCCGCATCGAGAACGGCGACGACACCCTCTACAGCAAGCCACTACTTTCAGCGCCCGAGCCGAAAGCCCAGCGTGATTTACAGTACGCAAACAAATTCCTTGGCGGCCGAGCCCTGGACAGCAGGTGATTGCATCACTACAATCGCAGTTGGTGGTGTTGATTGCTAGCAAACATCGCCGTTCCCTGAGGAGCGCCGGTCATTTTCACGCGTGATCGGCGCTTTTTGCTTCGCATCGTGACCGAGGGAAAGGGCGGCAGTGCGAGCGAAGCCGAGCGTGCAAAGAAAGAAGCCGAGATCTTGCCAATGGCGCTAGGCGCGCTCTGGCTACGGAGACGGCGGCGAAGGTTTGTGCCTGTCCAGGCGGACTCTTGAGGGGATACAGGTGGACATGACCAGGCCTCCATTACATGGAGCCCGGTGACAGCCAGAGATGATCCGGAGAAGCAGACGGTCCAGCCCGAACGCTAGACCCGCTCCATTTAGTGTCGCATAGTCGTAATAAAGCATACCGCAACTGACACGGCAGAGCCCTTCCCAGCGGCTCAACACTAACTAAGAAGCTGACTAACTAACGGTCTATCTTGATGTCTCGCAAGACCCATGTTTCGGGCCTTTCGGCAGGGTTTACGGACGGGTGTGGTGCCCAGAAGAGGACTCGAACCTCCACGCCTTGTGAGCGCTAGTACCTGAAACTAGTGCGTCTACCAATTCCGCCATCTGGGCTTATGGGTGTGAGGTAAATTGTACCGCGCCGGAAGTCAATTGAGTGGTGATCGCGGCCAATGGACCGCTCCCATCGCCCGGCGCCACAGCCGTTTTGGCGGCTACCGCGGCTTTCCGAAGCTTCACAGTGGGTGCTTCGATGGGATAGATGATCCCTTGCTTGAAGAACTGAAGCGACGCGACGAGGATTGCGATGGCAGAGAACGGGAAACTAGCCACTGTTTTCGGAGGCTCCGGTTTCGTCGGGCGTCACATCGTGTGGTCGCTTGCGCGGAAGGGCTATCGCGTTCGCGCTGCGGTTAGAAGGCCTGACCTCGCGGGTTATCTGCAACCCATGGGGGTGGTTGGTCAAATATTTCCGGTCCAGGCAAACCTTCGATTCCCAGATTCGGTCGCGAGGGCTGTAGAGGGCGCTGACGTCGTCGTGAACGCGGTTGGGGTTCTTTCCCCAACTGGTGCGCAGACCTTCGATGCCATCCACACAGAAGGAGCAGGGCACGTGGCTCGCGCTGCCCGTGAGGCCGGCGCTCAGCGACTGGTTCACATCTCTGCGATTGGGGCTGACAAAGCCTCGCCCGCAAAATACGCGCAGACGAAGGCACTTGGTGAAGATGCAACGTTCGCGGCGTTTGCTCAGGCGATCGTTCTCCGACCATCGATCGTTTTTGGCCCAGAAGACGAGTTTTTTAATCGCTTCGCGGCTCTCGCGCGCATCAGTCCATTTCTCCCGCTTATCGGAGGCGGGCGCACCAAGTTTCAGCCAGTGTTTGCAGGCGACCTCGGGCATGCCGCCGCCTCAGCGGGGACTGGTAGCGGCGTCCCAGGGACGATTTACGAAATCGGCGGACCGGAGGTTTGGAGCTTCAAAGATCTTCTCAGGGTGATCCTTGAATATTCGGAGCGCAAGCGCCTGCTTCTGCCGGTGCCGTTCTGGGCGGCCAAGCTTATCGCCGCATTGACCTGGCCGCTCCCGAACGCGGTACGCCCGATGACTTTAGACCAGGTGAGATTGCTGCAGTCCGACAACATTGTTTCGGATAGCGCGAAGCGCGAAGGGCGGACGCTCGAGGCGCTTGACGTCCCGCACCCCGCGGCGATCGAAGGCATCGTCCCCGATTATCTGGAGCGCTTCCGGCCCCGCGGGCAGTACGCCAGCTACCATCCGTAAGCCCTGCCAACCATCGGGCCGCCGTTTAGCGGCCCTATGGGTGGGCTGAGCCCAGAAAACACCGCCCCTCAGTGCAGGGGAGCGATTGACAATTCGTCCTCCTGAGCGTGCCCAATGGCCGCTTGAAGCGTATCAGTTAGCGCAATCGGCGTACCGTCGGCGGCATGCAGGGAGAACAGCGGGATCCCCTTGGGCAGGCCTTCGATCTGAGGAAACATCTCGAGCGCTTCATCGGAGGTTAACGTCTTGATGTAAGCGACCTCGCCGCCACCGAGCCGTGCAAGCTCAAGTTCGCTCATAACCGGCCCGACGGTGTCGTGCAGATCGGGGACTTTCACTGTTGCCTTAGTATTCATGACGCTCTTCCTCCTTGTGTCGAGGTCGGGCTCTCGTCGCAGTTCAGTATGATAACCCTTCTAGGGGGTATCCCGATCCGCTCGTCTGCTCCGATCCTCCGACGATTCGGTCGCCGGCGCTGTGACGGGAAAGACTCAGGTTAGGGCTGGCTTTTAGCGGCGTTGGCAGTCCCGATCTCAATACGGCGCACGAGGCGTTCCGGTTCAAGCCGCTGGAGATCCACGGCAAGAAGTCCGTTCGCAAGCTGCGCGCTCTTGACTTCGATTCCATCGGCCAGAACGAACGTCCGGGAAAACTGTCGGGACGCGATGCCGCGGTACAAATAATCCCGAGACTTATCTTCCTGCTGCCTGCCTCGGACCGTGAGCTGCTTGTCTTCGAGCGTTACCTCAAGCTCATCGCGGGTAAAGCCGGCGACTGCCAGAGTAATGCGCAAGAGCTCCCCCGCGTCCGCCTCTTTGGCGATCCGTTCGATGTTGTAAGGAGGGTAGCCGTCGCCGCCTTTGGTGGCGCGATCAACCAACCTCTCGATTTCCTCGAAACCCAGGAGAAGAGGATTGGACAATGCTGTCAGACGAGTCATTTGAAGGTCCTTAAGTAAGCGACCGACGTTCCTATTAACGGATGCCCTCGGGCCATCCCTGTCGCCGGCCATTGGCCCGGCGACATAGGCAAGATATGGGGACCGGAGACTGCTCTTCAAGCATCCTGGCACGGTCGGCCGTGTCCGCGGAGCCGCAGGGGGAGGAAAATTACCAAGGTTCGGAATTCCGCCTTAGTACCGCCCGCGTGACCCGCGAAGACGCTCCGCCTTTTCAGCTCTATTTTCGCGTGGGGAATTCATGAAGCCCGTCACCGTCCTGCTCGCCTCGATGTTGTCTTTGCTCCCCCTGTTGCCGGCCGAACAGGCGGCGGCAGAGACTGCTGCCACGAAACCTGCCGGCGACTCCGGGAGCGTTCTCGGCGACCCGGATGGCCCGCTTACGCCGGAGGAGAAGGCGGAAAAGGATGCCCGCCAGGCCTGCAAGATCGACCTCTGTCGCGCCTTCCACTCAAAGGAATCTACCGGTGACATCGCCTGCCATGTGATCAAAAGCTGGCGCAAGGAGCAGTTGGTTAAGCTGGTGGGCAAGGTCAAGGTGAGTTGGCCATACGAAGGCGCGCATTGTTCCACCGACCTCAACATCAAGCGCGGGGACCTGGTGAAGGCGATGAGCGAGCCCAAAGCGGAGCTGCAACTCGCCCAGCATAAAGTCGTCTGCTCGATCGCCAGCGATAAGCAAGGCGCAACTGATTTCTCATTCGAGCTGGCGCCGAAGGTGTTTTTCGAGAACGGCAAAGCCGTAAAGGCGGAAGCGCACTGGGGTAAGATCGAGGCTCCAACTCTGATCAAAAGCGCTCTTTGGACTGCCACGGCCGCTGACAATACCGTGAACATTCTCTCGGGCTCGATTGTCGAAGAAGTGAACACCTTCATTGGCAAGCGCTGCGACGAGGTCAAAGATCAATGGGCGGCCAAACAATAGGGGGCATTTCGCGTCGCCCGAGTGCCAACTGTTATATTGTTATTAGGGTCGCTTATGGCTGCTTATCGGAAATTCGATTGGCCGGTTGCTGCCGAAGTCCTGTAGGAAGGCTGCCGTTGAAGCGTGGACTAACCAGTCTTGGAGGAACCCATGAAGACGTGGTCGAAGCCCGAAGTTCGTGAGCAGGAAGTTGGTCTCGAAGTGACCAGCTATCTTCCGGCTGAGATCGACCTCATCTAATCAGATGATGTCGGCTTAGGTCGAACTGGGAGCGACGACCGAGCATTCGGTCGTCGCTTTTGTTTGTGCGATCAGCCGGGATTTTCCAGCGCTTCGCGTCTTTCTTCAAGTTCGAGCCATAGGGTTTCCGCGGCCTCCAATCGAGCCTGGGCCTCTCCAAGCCGCGCGGTCGCCTTTTCGAAAGCGGGGCGGTCCTTGGCGAACAAGTTCGCGTCCGCGAGTTTAGCCGCGAGACTCTTGATCTCCGCTTCGAGCTTCGCGATCTCGTCCGGCAAGGTGGTGAGCGCGTGCTTGTCTTTGAATGACAATTTTTGGCGGGACTGCCGAGCAGCGGTCTCGGCGTTCGGGGGCGCTGAACCAGAGGATGTTGCTGGCGATCGTGGCTCCTTACGGAGAGTATCGCCTTTGCGCTGCGCCAGCATATCTGAATAGCCGCCGGCATATTCCGTCCATTCACCGTTGCCGGTGGGGGCTAATACGCTCGTGACAATACGATCAAGGAAATCGCGATCGTGGCTCACCAGCAGAATCGTGCCGGAATAGTCCGACAGCAGCTCCTGCAGTAGATCAAGGGTTTCGAGGTCCAGATCGTTCGTCGGCTCGTCGAGGACTAGGACGTTCGATGGTTTTGCAAGCGCTCGCGCCAACATCAGCCGTGCCCGTTCTCCTCCGGAGAGGACCCTAATTGGGGACAAACGCTGCTCGGGAAGAAAAAGAAAATCCTTCATATAGCTCGCAACATGGCGAGCCTTGCCGTTGATAACGACCTGATCACCTCTTCCGCCCGTCAGCGCGTCGGACACGGTCCAATTGGGGTCGAGTTCGTCACGCCGCTGATCGAGTGCAACGACCTCAAGATTGGCTCCGTGACGGATCGTGCCGGAGTCTGGTGTCTCCTGCCCTATCAGCAACTTGATCAGGGTCGTCTTGCCGGCACCGTTGGGGCCAACGATGCCGAGCCTGTCGCCTCGCATAATGCGAAGGTTCAACTCCTTGACGATGTTCAGGTCTGCGTAGCTTTTCGAGATGCCTATCGCTTCGACGACGAGCTTTCCTGAGGTGCTGCCTTCCGCGACATCGAGCCGAACGTTGCCGACCACGTGGCGTTGTTCGCGTACTTCCTGGCGCATGGTACGAAGCTCGCGGACGCGGCGAACATTTCGCTTGCGCCGCCCCGTGACGCCGCCGTGCATCCATTGATCTTCTCGAACGATTTTGCGATCGAGCTTGTGGCGCTCGATCTCTTCCTCCTCAAGCACCTTGTCGCGCCAGTCTTCGAAAGCGCCGAAGCCCTGGTCGAGCCGCCTCGTCTTGCCTCGATCGAGCCAAACGGTTGCCCGCGAGAGATTTTCCAAAAACCTCCGGTCGTGGCTAATCAGGAGCAGTGCTGATCGCATGCCGAGCAACGTGCTCTCCAGCCATTCGATGGCGGTGAGATCCAAATGGTTCGTCGGCTCGTCAAGAAGGAGCACGTCGGGCCTTGCTGCTATCACCCGGGCGAGAGCTGCACGGCGCGCTTCGCCGCCCGATAGTTTTTGCGGGTCCATCTCTCCCGTTAGCCCGAGTTCAGCGAGGAGATACTCGGCTTGATAGGGGTCGTCAGCTGAACCAAGACCTGCGACGACATAATCTCGGACGTTGGCGAAACCCGCGAAGTCCACTTCCTGCGGAAGATAGCGGACGCTGGCAGAGGGATGCACGAAGCGTTCCCCTTTGTCGGGATCGGCGAGACCGGCCGCGATTTTCAGTAGCGTCGACTTGCCGGAGCCGTTGCGTCCGACAAGGCAGATTTTATCGCCGGGCGCGACGGTGAGTTCCGCGCCTTCCAATAGTGGCGTGCCGCCAAATGTTAAGTGGATGTCTTTCAGGGTGATCAAAGGAGGGGCCATGGGCACCTCGTAGCTGGGGACGCGTATCGGATCAATCGCATCCTTGCTACGGCGACGTTTGGTCAGCAGCAGCGGCCGATTTTGGCGCCGTCATTGCCATAGCGGCTGGTTTGGCGTTCCCGAAAGAATTCTTCGTAAGTCATCACCGGTTCGCCCGGATGAATTTGGCGGCGATGCGTGACGTAGGCATTGTAGTCGGGAAGGCCCACCATCAGCTGCGCGGTCTGCGCGATGCGGCGCAGGAGCTTCGACACGCGGGGGAGGCGATTGGTTTCCATTCTTATTCCGCTGGCACCGTGGCCGCCTCTTGCGTGGATATCGCGGGATCAGCCAGTGCCTTCAGAATGGCCGCGATGCCGAAGCATCCCATGGCGATAACCAGAGCACCTAAAAGCGCGGTCAGCGTAGCATTGACGTGATCGTTGAAGATTATGCGATTCATGTCCGCGAGCGTCTTGGCGGGCGCGAGAACTTGCGCCGTTTGCGCGGCCTGCGAAAACTTTTCAGCGTGAGCCAAGAACCCGATCGCGGGATTGTGACTGAATAGTTTTTGCCAAGCCGCCGTCAGCGTGCAGATGCCGAGCCAGATCGCCGGGAGCCCTGTCACCCAGGCATAGCGTTCACGCTTCATCTTGAAAAGGATGATTGTCGCCAGCATCAGCGCAATGCAGGCGAGCATCTGGTTCGAGATACCAAACAGCGGCCACAAGGTGTTTATACCGCCAAGGGGATCAACAACACCCTGGTAAAGAAAATAGCCCCACGCCGAGACGGCGATTGCAGTAGCGATGATGTTGGCGCTCCACGACCTCGTCGCTTTAAACGACGGAATTGCAGTTCCAATCAGATCCTGGATCATGAAGCGCGAGACGCGAGTTCCGGCGTCGATGGTGGTCAGGATGAAGAGTGCTTCGAAGAGAATGGCGAAATGGTACCAAAAGGCCATCAAAGCCTTTCCGCCAATCGCATTCGAAAGAATTTCAGCCATGCCCACGGCAAGCGTTGGCGCGCCGCCGGTTCGGGAGAGAATGCTTGCCTCTCCGACATCGGCGGCGGCCTGCCTGAGAAGGTCGGGTGTGATGGTGAAGCCCCAATTCGAGATCGCGGTCGCGGCGGATTCGGGCGAAGTGCCGATCAATGCTGCGGGGCTATTCAGCGCAAAATAGATGCCCGGATCGAGCGTGGTGGCAGCCACCAGCGCCATGATGGCGACGAAGCCTTCCATCAACATTGCGCCGTAACCGATGACGCGCGCGTCCGCCTCGTTGTCGATCATCTTAGGTGTGGTGCCTGAGGAAATCAGAGCGTGAAATCCGGAGATGGCTCCACAGGCTATGGTGATGAACAGGAACGGAAAGAGCGAGCCGGAAAACACCGGGCCATTACCGTCGACGAACTTCGTCACCGCCGGCATCTTGAGATCTGGCAGAACGAGAAAGATTCCGATGGCCAGACCAATGATCGTGCCGATCTTCAAAAACGTCGAAAGGTAGTCGCGGGGCGCGAGGAGCGCCCATACGGGCAAAACGGAAGCAAAAAATCCGTATGCGATGAGCATCATCGATAGGTCTTCGCCGGAATAATCAAAGTAGGCCGCAAGCGAGGGGGCTTCAGCTACGTGGCGGCCATAAACCAGCGAGAGCATCAATAGCGCAAAGCCGAGCAACGACATTTCACCGATGCGGCCCGGCCGCGCGAAGCGGCCGTAAAGACCCATCAGGACGGCGATCGGGATCGTCATCGCGACCGTGAACGTCGCCCAGGGACTGTGGGTCAATGCTTTGACGACCACCAAGGCCAGGACGGCGAGCAGAATCATCATGATGACCAGAACGCCGAACATGGCGAGAGCCCCCGGAAGAGGCCCGAGTTCCACCCGGATCATTTCACCGAGCGAGCGCCCGTCGCGCCGAACGGACGCCCACAGCACGACGAAGTCCTGGACCGCTCCGGCAAATATCGCGCCCACAATCAGCCAGAAAGTGCCCGGCAGATAGCCCATCTGTGCCGCGAGGACAGGCCCGACCAGCGGGCCGGCGCCGGCGATGGCCGCAAAATGATGCCCAAACAGAACGGTCTTGTCCGTCGGGCAATAATCGAGACCGTCGTTGAAGCGGTGCGCGGGGGTCGGTCTGCCCGCGTCAAGCCGCACTACATCCCGTGCGATGAACCGCGCGTACGTGCGCTCGGCCAGGACATATGAGCAAATTGCAGCGGCCACGAGCCAGAACGCGTTGATCGTTTCGCCGCGGGATAATGCGATGGTGCCGAGCGATAAGGCTCCAAGCAGGCCGACTGCGGTCCAGACGAGCTTACTCTTGGTGATCGTCATTGTTCTCCGCGCTCGGCGCTTGCGATTACCGGGGGCTGGCCGCCCATCGCTGAGGCGAAACTACATTAAACGCGGCGCTTAGCCATCAATTGGGCAGGCCTCCGCTCGCGGCTGATCAGCCTAAATGGCGAAGGACTGGTGGAGCTAACCGGGATCGAACCGGTGACCTCTTGCATGCCATGCAAGCGCTCTCCCAGCTGAGCTATAGCCCCGAACCATCATGCCGACAGGGCTGGTACCTGCCGGAGATCCGCCTGATAAGTCGTCTTTGCAGAAACTGCAAGGACGTTCGACACCTTTATTAGGGCTCTTCGTCGCCCTCGCCGGCAGGGCCGCCGATGATGTTGGAGACATCGCCGCCCTCTTCCTCTTCTTCTTCAAGGAAGGTTTCATCGTCTTCAGTGGTGCCGGCGTCATCGGCCTCGACATCGACGAGCGCCTCTTCGCCCTCGACTGCCGGCAACTCGCCATCTGCATCGTCGACGACAACCGCCTTCTTGGCCTTTTTCGCTGCGAGATCGCGTTGTTCTGCCTGAAGGGCTGCCAGTGCTGCGGGCGACGACGCGATCACGTATTTGCTGCCGCAAAACGGACAGATGATCGGATCGTGCGCCAGATCATAGAAGCGCTCGTCGCAGTTCTGACAGGTGCGCTTCGTCCCGCGCTCTTGCTTGGTCGCCATCGGTCGTGCCTCGGTTATCGGAAATTCAAGGGAGCCCGTCTGCCATAGGCGGTGCTGCCTGTCAAAACGAAAAGGTGGGAGCATCCCCGGATGCGTCAAGACCTTTGCCACGGAAAGCTTGACCTCAGCTCCGCGGTGCCGTTGACAGAGCGCCGCGGTCGAGTGTCTATCCAGCCTTGGACCCCTGAAAATCCGTCGTCCGCGCTGCTTTTCAACGACTTGGAACGTCTGCCTTGAATCCTCATTCGATATCGAAGCCGCTTTCGGCCCTTAAGGCAGGCCCCCTGAAGGGGCGGGTTCGCGTTCCGGGCGACAAGTCGATTTCCCACCGCGCGCTCATATTCGGGGCTCTTGCTACCGGCACCACCCGGATCAGGGGGCTTCTGGAAGCCGAAGACGTCATCAATACCGCTCGGGCCGTTCAGGCTCTGGGAGCGGTAGCGGGCAAGCACCGCGACATCTGGGAGGTTCGCGGCCGTGGCGTTGGCGGCTTGCGTGCGCCAGAGGGGCCGCTCGATTTCGGCAATTCAGGAACGGGCACCCGCTTGATGATGGGCGTCGTCGCAGGCCATCCATTTACGGTCACGATGACCGGCGACGCCTCTTTGTCGCGGCGGCCGATGCGCCGAGTGTTGGCCCCGCTGCTCGAGATGGGGCTTGAAATCCTCGAGCCGGGAAAGGAGACGCTGCCGCTCACGCTCAAGGGCACTCATGAATTGATGCCGATCGTCTATCGGCTCCCCGTGCCTTCGGCACAGGTGAAGAGTGCCGTTCTGATCGCCGGCCTTCACGCGGCGGGAAAAACGACCGTCATCGAACGGGAGGCCACGCGAGACCACACGGAACGCATGCTTCGCCATTTCGGTGCGACCGTCGCGACAGAGGCGAAAGGGGAGGAAACTCACATCACCGTAGACGGTGATGCTGAACTTTCCGGAAAGGACATCCTGGTTCCAGGCGATCCGTCGTCCGCCGCTTTCCTGGCAGCGGCCGCGTTGATCGTGCCCGGCTCTGACATCACGATCGAAGGCGTACTCACCAACCCCACACGCACTGGGCTGTATTTGACCCTGCAAGAGATGGGCGGTGACGTGACGTTCGAGAATAGCCGCGACGAAGGCGGCGAGCCGGTAGCGGACATTCGGGTGCGTGCGTCGCGTCTCAAGGGCGTTCGTGTGCCGGCAGAACGCGCACCGTCGATGATCGACGAGTATCCTGTACTTGCCTCAATCGCAGCGTTCGCGGAAGGCGAGACTCGCATGGATGGGCTTGCCGAACTCAAGGTCAAGGAAAGCGATCGACTTCAGGCCACAGCGGCGGGGTTGGCGGTGAACGGGGCGAAAGTGCAGGTCGAAGGCGATTCGCTCATTGTAACTGGGGCAAGCGGCCTAAAAGGTGGCGGGCTCGTCGCTACACACCTCGACCATCGCATCGCTATGTCGTTTCTGACAGCGGGGCTTGCGAGCGAGGCATCCATTGTCGTCGACGATTCGACCATGATTGCGACTAGCTTTCCCGAGTTTAGGCCGCTCATGGAGCAGCTAGGTGCACACTATCGCGAGGATGGTCGGTGACATTGATCATTGCCATCGACGGCCCCGCCGCGTCCGGGAAGGGGACGCTCGCCAAGCGCATTGCGGCGCATTTCGGTTTGGCATGGCTTGATACGGGGCTTCTCTATCGCGCGGTGGCGCGAGACGTACTTGCGAACGGTGGAGACCTCGAGGATGTTGCCGCAGCCGAAGCGGCGGCGCGATCGGTCCTTGCGGTGTCTCTGAGCGATCCAAGCCTCCGAGGCCCGAAAGCGGGCGATGCAGCGTCAATCGTTGCAAAGTTTCCAGAAGTCCGGGCTGCGCTTCTTGACTATCAGCGCGCGTTCGCTGCTCAAGACGATGGTGCCGTTCTCGACGGGCGAGATATAGGGACAATCGTTTGTCCAGACGCGCATGTAAAAATATTCGTCACTGCCTCTGACGAAGCGCGCGCACGCCGCCGCTATCTGGAGCATCAGGCGCGCGGCGAAGATGTTGCTTACGAGGATCTCTTGGTCGACATTCGCCAAAGAGACGCGCGCGATCGGGACCGTGCCGCTGCACCTATGGTGGCGGCTCACGATGCACTAAGGTTGGATACGACCGAACTCGACCCTGATCAGGCATTCGATGCCGTGATTGAACTCATTCGATCAAAGATTGGTTCATAGCGCATTACGGGTTGATTGGGTCAGTCTCTGTCGACTTCTTCCTTCAGGAGTTCGCCCGTGTGCGGGTTGACCTCGAACTCCGTGATCACGCCGTTGCGCACGCCCTTGCCCTCCCAGTGCCCATCATCTGCCTGAAGGCCGGTAACGTTCGTGTAGCCCGCAGCTTCTAATTTCTGAATTACCTGGTCCTCGGGCATCCAATCGGCACCCGGAACGTCGCTATCGGCAAAGGCGGCTGCGCTTCCCGCCATGTCAAGCGCTACCGCCAAGACTAACGCTCTTCGCATCTCGCGTACTCCGACAGGGTTGTGGAACGTGGAAGCGCAACGGAAGCCGTCCCGCAAAGTTCCAGTCCCTTCACTCGTCGAAGGGCATTCCCGAGGCATCGCAAGATTCAAATTCCGTAACCACATCAACTTGGCAGTTTAAGCACCAGCATGCTTTTTATGCTAAGCCTAGCTCTCTAGGATCGCGGACAAGGTCGTCATGGGCAAAAACGAACAGAAGTCTCCCAAGGCTGATGATCCGGAGATGCAAGACTGGCGCGAGTCTATTTCTTCGGTCATTGCCTATGAGGGCACGGAACGAGCCGACGACATTCTTGAAGAAGTCGTGGAGCGCGCACGGGCGAGTGGCGCCGCAATCCCGTTCGCGTGGAGCACGGCCTACATCAACACCATCTCAGTCAAGGACGAGGCTCGTATTCCGGGCGATCGTGACCTTGAGCATCGCATAGCGGCGGCCATCCGGTGGAATGCGGCGGCGATGGTGTTGCGCGCGAATAAGGAATCAACAGAGCTCGGCGGCCACATCGCCAGCTATCAGTCAGCCGCTATACTTTATGAGACCGGCTTCAATCATTTTTGGCACGCGCCGTCCGAAGAGCATGGCGGCGATTTGGTCCTTATCCAAGGTCATTCCTCACCTGGAATTTACGCCCGCGCTTTTCTCGAAGGCCGTCTGACGGAAGATCAACTCCTTCAATTTCGCCAGGAAGTCGGAGGGCGAGGTCTATCATCCTATCCGCATCCCTGGCTGATGCCGGACTTCTGGCAGTTTCCCACGGTTTCGATGGGGCTCGGGCCGCTCATGGCGATCTACCAAGCTCGCTTTCTGAAGTACCTCCATGCTCGTGGATTGGCGAACACGGAGAACCGCAAAGTTTGGGTGTTCTGCGGCGACGGCGAAATGGACGAACCCGAGAGCCTTGGCGCAATCTCGCTCGCCGGACGAGAGAAGCTCGACAACCTCATCTTCGTCATCAACTGCAACCTCCAACGCCTTGATGGCCCGGTTCGCGGCAACGGCAAGATTATCCAGGAACTCGAACGCAACTTTCGCGGCGCTGGGTGGAATGTCATCAAAGTCGTCTGGGGCTCGCAATGGGACGAGCTTCTCGCACGCGATACGACGGGTAAACTCCGCCACTTGATGGAGGAGTGTGTCGACGGCGAATATCAAGTCTTCAAGTCGCGTGACGGGGCTTTCATTCGCAAACACTTCTTCGGGCGGTATCCTGAGACTGCGGCGCTCGTCGAAGATTGGTCTGATGAAAAGATTTGGCGACTGACGCGCGGAGGGCATGATCCTTCAAAGGTCTATGCTGCATACGCCGCCGCGACCGAACACAAGAACCAGCCGACATGCATCCTAGCCAAAACCGTCAAGGGATATGGCATGGGCGCGGCCGGTGAAGGAACGATGCTTGCACACCAATCCAAGAAAATGGATGTGGACGCGCTCCGTCACTTTCGCGACCGTTTCAAGGTGCCGGTCAGCGATCAGCAGATCGGAGAGTTGTCGTTTATTCGTTTCGAAAAAGGATCGCCAGAAGACGAATATTTGCATGCGATGCGATCGAAGCTCGGCGGATATCTGCCGCAGCGCCGGCGTAAATCGACTGCGCTCGAAGCCCCGCCGCTGTCGCTCTTTGAATCTCAGCTCAAGGGGTCAGATGGGCGCGAGATATCTACGACGATGGCATTCGTGCGAATCCTGACCGCGCTGATGCGCGAGAAGGAACTTGGCCGGCGCATCGTGCCTATTGTCCCGGATGAGAGCCGGACGTTCGGCATGGAAGGCATGTTCCGGCAGTTCGGGATCTTCAGTCAGGTCGGTCAGCTCTACCGCCCGCAAGATGCCGACCAGCTCATGTTCTACAAGGAAGACAAGTCCGGGCAGATGCTTCAGGAGGGCATCAACGAGGCTGGTGCCATGGCGTCCTGGATCGCGGCGGCGACCAGCTATGCGACTTCGAATGTGCCGATGGTGCCCTTCTACATCTTCTATTCGATGTTCGGCTTCCAGCGCGTGGGGGATCTGGCTTGGGCCGCAGGCGACGAGCGTTCGCGCGGGTTTCTTCTCGGGGGGACGTCCGGGCGGACAACTCTCAATGGCGAAGGCCTGCAACACGAGGATGGGCATAGCCACCTTCTGGCAGCGACCATCCCGAACTGCATCTCGTATGACCCGACGTTCAACTATGAGGTCGCTGTCATCATTCAGAACGGCCTCAAGCGCATGCTGAGCGATCAGGAGGACGTGTTTTTCTATCTGACGCTGCTGAATGAAAACTACGAACATCCCCCGATGCCCGCAGGCGTAGAGGATGGCATCATCAAAGGCATGTATCTTTTCCGCGAGGCCGCCAAAGACGCGAAGGGCCACAAGGTGCAGCTCATGGGATCAGGTGCGATCCTGCGAGAGGTCATCGCTGCAGCCGATCTGTTGCGGGACGATTGGGGTGTCGAGGCCGACATCTGGAGCGTCACGAGCTTCACCGAGTTAGCGCGTGAAGCCCGTGATGTCGAACGTTGGAACTTACTGCACCCCACCGAGCCGCCGCGAGTGCCTTACGTTGCGAAGATGATCTCCAGTCGCGGTGAAGCGCCGGTTGTTGCCTCGACCGACTATATGAAGCTTTATGCCGAGCAGGTGCGCCCTGCGGTTCCGAACAAGTATTCGGTGCTCGGCACCGATGGTTTCGGGCGGTCAGACTATCGCCGGACGTTACGGTATTTCTTCGAAGTGGATCGGCATTTCGTGACAATAGCGGCGCTGAAGGCACTTGCAGACGAAAACAAGTTACCCTCGATCAAAGTTTCGGATGCCATAGCGAAGTACGGCATCGATCCAGAGAAGCCCAACCCTGCCCATAGCTGAAACGCACAGGTTTGTTCATGCCGCTCGTAGACGTGAAGGTGCCGAACATCGGCGACTTCGAGAATGTGCCGATCATCGAGATCCAAGTGAAGACGGGCGATGAGGTCAACGCCGACGATACGCTGATCACGCTCGAGAGCGATAAGGCGTCCATGGACGTACCCTCCCCTGCGAAAGGCAGAGTAGCGGAAGTCCTCGTTGGAATAGGCGATAAGGTGAGCGAGGGGACCGCGATCTTGCGTCTCGATACCGGCGGCGAGACGCCAAATTCAAACTCTAATACAAAAAGCAAAAGCTTTGGCGTTGAGGCAACGGCGACGACGCCAAAGTCAATGCCTACCTCGCGTACGGAAGAACAAACTGCAGAAGCGTTGCCGCCGGCAGACTTCGGCTCGGTTTTTGCAACTCCGTCTGTGCGCCGGATTGCCCGCGAGCTTGACGTCGACTTGGCTAAGGTGAAGGGCACGGGCGATAAGGGCCGGATTACGAAGGAGGATGTGAAGGCCTTTATTGCGCGTAGTGGCGCACCATCATCAGGCGTAACCAGCGGTATCCCGGAAATTCCGGCGCAGGACTTCGCCAAATACGGGCCGATCGAGACCAAGCCGATGTCGCGCTTGAAGCGGCTGACAGGGCCAAATCTTCATCGCGCTTGGCTGAACGTTCCCCATGTCACCAACTCGGATGACGCGGACATCACCGAACTCGACGAGTATCGCAAAGAACTGGATGGAACCGCCAAGTCAAAGGGATATCGGGTAACGCTTGTCGCCTTCCTGCTGAAGGCTTCCGTGTCGGCCCTCAAAGAATATCCCGAGGTCAATGCCTCTCTGGCGCCGAGCAAGGATGCGCTCATTTTGAAGCGCTACTACAACATCGGTGTTGCAGTCGATACTCCCGATGGGCTCGTCGTGCCGGTAATAAAAGACGTCGATCGCAAGGGAATACTCGAACTCAGCCAGGAACTGACTGCGGTGTCAGCCCGGATGCGCGATGGCAAGATCACGCCGGCGGACATTCAAGGCGCGACATTCTCCATCTCAAGTCTTGGAGGCATTGGAGGGACGAACTTCACACCCATCGTCAATGCGCCGGAAGTCGCCATTCTCGGCGCGGTTCGGGCACAAATGCGACCGGTTTGGGATGGCTCAGTTTTCCAACCGAGATTGATGCTACCTCTTTGCCTCTCTTACGATCATCGCGTCGTCGACGGCGCGCTGGCGGCCCGGTTCCTGCGCAAGATCTGCGATGCGCTCGCCGACGTCAGGCAGCTGGTTCTGTAGGCTGCACACATGAGCAAGAAAGAAATCCGGGTCCCAGATCTAGGCGACTTCCAGAACGTGCCGATCATCGAAGTTCATGTGAAGCCTGGAGCGACGGTGACTGCGGAAGATCCGCTCATTACGCTCGAGAGCGACAAGGCGTCCTTTGACGTGCCCGCGCCGGAAGGCGGCAAGATCATCGATCTTCTGGTGAAGGTGGGCGACCAAGTTAGCGAAGGCACTCCGATCCTGACGCTCGACACCGGCGAGGTTGCGGCGGAGGCAAAGATCGGTTCGGCTTCGACGGAAGAGCCGTCGGAAGAGGTTTCAGTAAGCGAATACGCCGGCGACTCCGAACACGTATGCGATGTTCTCGTGCTCGGTGCTGGGCCGGGCGGCTATTCCGCAGCCTTCCGTGCGGCGGATCTCGGGGCAAAAACAATTCTGGTCGATCGGTGGCCGGCTCTCGGTGGTGTTTGCCTCAACGTGGGCTGCATTCCCTCGAAGGCGCTGCTGCACACGGCTTTCGTTATCGACGCTGCTGCGGCGATGTCCAAGCATGGCGTGACGTTCGCTGCCCCGAAGATCGATTTAAAGAAGCTCGCGGGGTATAAGGATGCCGTGGTCGGGAAGCTGACCGGTGGCCTGGCATCGATGGCCAAAGCGCGGAAGGTGACCACTCTGCGGGGAACCGGCACGTTCGTCGGCGCGCATCACGTGAAGGTGCGCTTCGAGGACGGGGTCGAAGAGACGGTGCGTTTCGAGAAGGCGATCATCGCTGCGGGTTCGGAAGCCGTGGCGTTGCCGTTCATGCCGGCCGATCCACGCATCGTCGATTCAACTGGGGCGCTTGAGCTTCGGCAAGTGCCAGAGAGGATGCTCGTCATCGGGGGCGGCATCATCGGTCTTGAGATGGCGACGGTTTATTCGACGCTTGGCGCTCGTGTTGATGTCGTCGAACTGCTTGACGGCCTTATGCCCGGTGCTGATCGCGATCTGGTCAATACCTGGCAAAAGGTCAACGCGCGGCGCTTCGACAAGGTGATGCTGAAGACTAAGGTGATCGGGGCGGAAGCGAAGTCCGACGGTATTCACATTTCATTCGAAGGTGAGAACGCGCCGATCGAACCGCAGCGCTATGGTCTCGTGTTGGTGGCTGTCGGCCGAAAGCCAAACGGCAAAAACATCGGTGCCGAGACTGCCGGGGTCATCGTCACGGATCGTGGCTTTATTCCCGTCGGCAAAGATATGCGCACGAGCGCGCCGCACATCTTCGCCATTGGCGACATTGCGGACGAGCCGATGTTGGCCCACAAGGCAGTGCATCAAGGGCATGTCGCGGCGGAGAATGCTGCGGGTAAAAAAAGCTTCTTCGATGTGCGGCAGATCCCGTCGGTTGCCTACACGGATCCGGAAATCGCCTGGGCGGGTCTGACGGAGACCGAAGCAAAGGCGCAGGGCGTTCCTTATAAGAAGGCCGTTTTTCCCTGGGCTGCCTCGGGGCGCGCTATTGCCAACGGCCGAGATGAGGGCTTCACCAAGCTGCTTTTTAACGAGGCGACGGACCGGATCATTGGCGGGGGGATCGTAGGGACGGAAGCCGGCAACCTCATTTCAGAGATCTGCCTTGCCATCGAAATGGGGGCTGATGCCGTGGATATAGGGAAAACGATCCATCCCCATCCCACGCTTTCGGAATCGGTCGGCATGGCCGCCGAGGTGGCGGAGGGGATCTGCACCGACCTGATGCCGCCGAAGCAACCGCGTCACAAGAGTTAAAGCCGCCGGCCCTTGCGTTTATACAGTGTCTTGGCTATATCCAGCGCCATTCGACATCGCTGTCGGGTTGGTCATGAGGAAGATCAGCCGGTTGGGTGCCCCATAGGGGTCCCGAATTTTGACCGGCGGGGCTGCGGCTCATCACGGCGATATCTGATTCAGAGACATCAGCGCCAATAAACCGGGCATCGCGTTCACGCGGGTCGGGCAAATGGCGTTTTCAACCATCAACGCAACACTCCCGGTCATGCGCCGGGGACATCGTCATCAACCTAGGAGACCTAATGTCAGCCGAAGTCGCCACTAAAGAACTCAACCCGTCGCGCGAAGACTTTGCCGCGCTCCTCGCTGAAAGCCTTGCCAAGGACGACCTGTTCGAGGGTTCCGTCGTCAAGGGAAAGATCGTCGGCATCGAAAAGGACATGGCGATCATCGACGTCGGCCTGAAGATGGAAGGCCGCGTCGCTATGAAGGAGTTCGGCCTCGGCGGAAAGCCCAGCGAGCTCAAAGTCGGCGACACCGTCGAAGTCTACCTTGAGCGCGTGGAAAATGCGCTCGGTGAAGCAGTCCTATCGCGCGACAAGGCTCGCCGCGAAGAGAGCTGGACTCGTCTGGAACGTCTCTACGAAAAGGGCGAGAAAGTTACCGGCGTGATCTTCAACAAGGTCAAGGGCGGGTTCACTGTCGATCTCGACGGCGCGGTGGCATTCCTTCCGGGTTCGCAGGTGGACATTCGTCCGGTTCGCGACATCGGGCCGCTAATGCACCAGCAGCAGCCCTTCCAGATCCTCAAAATGGATCGCCGTCGCGGCAATATTGTCGTTTCTCGTCGTTCGGTTCTCGAAGAGAGCCGCGCCGAGCAGCGTACCGAGATCGTCGCCCGGCTTGCCGAAGGTCAGATCATCGACGGCCTCGTCAAGAACATCACCGACTATGGCGCGTTCATCGACCTCGGCGGCATCGATGGCCTGCTGCATGTCACCGACATGGCTTGGCGTCGCGTCAATCATCCCTCTGAGATTCTCAATGTCGGCGACACGGTGAAGGTGCAGATCATCCGCATCAACCCGGAGACGCAGCGTATCTCGCTCGGCATGAAGCAGCTTCAGTCCGATCCGTGGTCTTCCATCGAGTCGAAGTACCCGATCGGTGCGAAGGTGAAGGGCACCGTCACGAACATCGCTGATTACGGCGCGTTCGTTGAGCTGGAACCGGGCGTCGAGGGTCTTATCCACGTCTCGGAGATGAGCTGGACGAAGAAAAACACCCATCCCGGCAAGATCGTCTCCACCAGCCAGCAGGTCGAGGTTCAGGTTCTCGAGGTTGACCCGCAGAAGCGGCGTATCTCGCTTGGTCTGAAGCAGACCCAGGAAAATCCGTGGGATTCGTTCCTCACGCAGCACCCGAAGGGTTCTGTGGTCGAAGGTCCGATCCGTAACATCACGGAATTCGGTCTGTTCATCGGTCTCGATAACGGCATCGATGGCATGGTGCACCTGTCGGATCTCGATTGGCAGAAGCCGGGCGACGAGGTCATCAAGGACTACAAGAAGGGCGACAACGTCAAAGCTGTCGTCCTCGACGTCGATGGCTCGAAGGAGCGAATCTCCCTCGGCATCAAGCAGCTTGCCGGCGACCCGGCGGATGCGATGGCGAAGTACAAGAAGGGCGATACCGTCACGAGCACGGTCACGTCGGTCAGCGAAGCCGGCATCGAGGTCAAGATTGCCGACAGCGAGCTCACCTCGTTCATCAAGCGCGGCGATCTCTCTCGCGATCGGTCGGAGCAGCGTCCTGAGCGCTTCAACGTGGGCGATAAGGTCGATGCGGCTGTGATCTCGGTCGATAAGGCAGCACGCCGCATCGCCGTCTCGATCAAAGCCCTGGAACTCGCTGAAGAGAAGCAGGCCGTCGCTCAGTATGGCTCGTCCGACTCGGGTGCTTCGCTCGGCGACATCTTCAAGGCGGCCATCAAGAAGCGCGAGGGCGCCGAGGAGAACGAGTAAGCTCGGGATCCGGTTCGATGATTATCAGGCGCGCGGCAGCTTCTGTCGCGCGCTTAACTTTTGTATGAGACGCCGCAGGCATTCCCGTTGCTCGCGGACCAAACCTTGCCTACGTTCCCGCAGAATACCGGCGCCGATCCCGTTCTTCCCAGCAGCGTGGCGCAGAAGAGGCTCACTAGATGCTCGAAACGGAAACAGTTCTAGATCGCCGGAAACTCCGCCGGTCGGTGTCGATCTGGCGCGGGGCCGGCCTAGCGGCGGTCGCGGTCGCCCTCGGTGCGCTGGCGCTGGGCAACAATAAGCTTGCCTCCCTGGCCGGCGAAAAGCAGATCGCCCGCATCACCATAGAAGGTACGGTCACCGAAGATCGCGACCAGCTCAAGATGCTCAAGGATATCGCCGACGATAGCAGCGTCGCCGGGGTCTTGATGTTTGTGAACAGTCCCGGTGGCACCACGACGGGTGGCGAAGCTCTCTACGAGGGGCTGCGGCAGCTTTCGAAGAAGAAGCCGATCGTTGCCCAATTCGGCACTGTAGCGGCTTCCGCCGCCTATATTGCGGGCCTGGCGACTGATCACATCGTCGCCAGAGGCAACTCCATTACAGGTTCCGTGGGGGTTATCGTGCAATGGCCGGAGGTGGTCCAGCTCCTCGACAAAATCGGGGTCAAGGTCAACGAGGTGAAGAGTGGGCCTCTCAAGGCCTCGCCGTCGCCTTTTGAGCCTCTGGACGACGCCAGTAAGAAAGTTGCTGAGAATATGGTCAGCGACGGTTTCAAATGGTTCGTGGGGCTGGTCGAAACTCGCCGGGGGGTCAAGGCGGCTGACATCCCAGGTCTGCTCGACGGGCGCATTTTCTCCGGCCGGGAAGCCCTTCAGGCAAAACTCGTCGACGAGATCGGGGGGGAAGACGAAGCCGTCAAATGGCTCAAAGACGTAAAAGGCGTGCCTCAGACCGCCAAAGTGGCGGACTGGAAGCCCGGTTCGGGCAGCAATTATGGCTTCGCCGGCATGTCCGCGGGGATTGCAGGCTGGTTGCTTGGGCCGGCAGCAGCGGATGCAACAAATTTTTTGCTTCGTGATCGGACGATTTCAACTCTCGGACTTGACGGTCTTCTCTCAGTTTGGCACCCTTCTGAAAAATAACGATAATTGTCTATCGGTGCTGGGGAGCGAAACGTGATCAAGTCCGAGCTGGTGCAAAAAATCGCGACTGCCAATCCGCATCTTTATCATCGCGATGTCGAGCGCATCGTGAATGTCATCTTCGATGAGATCGTCGATGCGCTTTCGCGCGGGGATCGTGTTGAACTCCGCGGTTTCGGCGCATTCACGGTGAAACATCGGGCATCTAGGCAGGGAAGAAATCCCCGTACTGGGTCGACTGTCGCAGTTGCGGAGAAGTTCGTTCCATTCTTCAAGACTGGCAAAGAGCTTCGCGACCGGCTCAACAAACTCAACGGCCACTGAGCGCAACGCTCAGTTCCGGCGAATGCCGAAAGAGGTAGGTCATGTTCAGGCGCATTCTGTCGCTTCTTATCGGCTTTCCGATCGGTATCCTGCTGATTGCTATCGCGGTTTCCAATCGCCAACCGGTGGATCTGATACTCGATCCGTTTCGGCCTGAAACTCCGGCGCTTTCGATCGAGCTGCCATTCTACATTTACCTGCTGGCAGCCCTGGTTGTCGGCGTCGTTCTTGGCGGGGTGGCTACTTGGATGGGGCAGAGCCGCTGGCGTCAAACCGCACGAACGCAGGGCCGTCGTGCTGCGCGCTGGCAAGCGGAAGCCGATCGCCTTTTGCGCGAGCATGAGGCGCCTGCCCAGCCGGCCAATCGTGCGCTTGCGGTCTCTGGCCGCTGATCCGGGACGAATATGACTTTCGATGCTCTAACGCTGTTCGGCCTCGTGGCTGTCAGCCTCATGCTCCTCTTCTATGCGTTCGAAGACAGCAGCCCATGGTGCATTCTTGGGTTCGCGATTTCTTGCGCTCTTGGCTCGACCTATGGATTTCTTCAGGGCGCGTGGCCTTTCGGGCTGGTTGAAGGCGTTTGGACCTTCATCGCATTGAAACGCTGGCAAAAGCGGCGTCTCACTGGTACTCCGACGGCCTGAAACATGAAGTTCCATGAGCATAATCACGAAAATCTGCGGGATCACGAGCCAGGACGCGTTGGACGCGGCCATCAGCGGCGGTGCGGACTGCATTGGTCTCGTGTTTTTCTCGAAAAGTCCGCGGCACCTCGAAATATCGCAGGCAAGTGATCTCGCGAACCGCGCGCGAGGCAAAGCGAAAGTCATTGCCCTCACTGTCGACGCCAGCGACGATGCGCTTGCAGAGATCGTGCAGCTGGTAGCGCCCGATGCGTTACAGCTTCACGGTTCGGAGACACCGGAACGGGTCGCGGTCATCAAACGGCGATTTCAGCGCGAGGTGATCAAGGCCATTCCGGTCGCCACCGCCGATGACGTGGCGAGAGCGCAAGACTATAGAGGCGTTGCGGATCTCATTCTTTTCGACGCTAAGGGCGTTTCGGGCGGTGATCTGCCGGGAGGTAATGGGCGTACATTCGATTGGTCGGCGCTTGATGGCTGGTCGGCAGAAATTCCGTTTATGCTATCTGGCGGGCTCAACCCGGAGAATGTGACTGCAGCCATCGCGCGTACGCATCCTGCTGCCGTCGACGTTTCCTCCGGTGTAGAGTCCTCTCCGGGCGTCAAGGATCCACAGCGCATCCATCGCTTTCTTCAGGCAGCAAAGACCGCTAAGCAAATCTAGACATTCCATCTCCTTCTGGGGCGACGGGCAAAGCGAGGCCGTTACGGCAAACGACATGGCAACCAAATCACAAAAAACGGCGGAAGCCGCTCTCAACAGCTTTGCTACTGGCCCCGACGATCGTGGCTTCTTCGGCATCTTCGGCGGCCGCTTTGTCGCCGAAACGCTTATGCCCCTCATCCTCGATCTTGAGCGCGCCTATGAGACGGCAAAGAATGATCCGGAGTTTCAACGCGAACTCGATCATCTCAGTCTTCATTACGCCGGCCGGCCAAGTCCGCTCTATTACGCCGAGCGCATGACCGCCGAACTCGGCGGCGCCAAGATCTATTTCAAGCGCGAAGAACTCAATCATACCGGCTCGCACAAGATTAATAACTGCCTCGGTCAGATCTTGCTTGCGCGGCGCATGGGTAAGACGCGGATTATCGCGGAAACTGGCGCCGGCCAGCACGGCGTGGCGGTTGCTACGGTGTGTGCGAAGTACGGCATGCCCTGCGAGATCTATATGGGTGCCACCGACGTCGAGCGGCAGGCGCCAAATGTTGCGCGCATGTCGTTGCTGGGGGCAAAGCTCAATCCCGTAACGTCAGGCGCCGGTACCCTGAAGGACGCGATGAACGAAGCATTGCGTGACTGGGTAACGAACGTTCACGACACGTATTATCTCATCGGCACGGCTGCGGGTCCGCATCCCTATCCGGCGATGGTTCGCGATTTTCAAGCGATCATCGGCAACGAAGTTCGCGCCCAGATGATGGAGGCCGAGGGGCGGCTTCCGGACACGCTTGTCGCCTGCATCGGTGGTGGCTCGAACGCGATCGGCCTTTTTCACCCATTCCTTGATGACAAAGATGTTGCGATCTATGGCGTCGAAGCTGGCGGCCACGGCCTTAATGTCGAAAACGGTCACGCCGCTTCAATGACGGGCGGATCGCCGGGCGTTCTGCATGGAAATCGCACCTATCTCCTGCAGGATGGTGATGGTCAGATTCTCGAAGGACACTCGATTTCGGCGGGCCTCGATTATCCCGGCGTCGGCCCGGAGCACTCTTGGCTCAAGGATATCGGGCGCGTCAGTTACGTCGCCATAACGGATAAGGAAGCGCTTGAAGCTTTGCAGTTGTGCACGAAGCTCGAGGGGATCATTCCCGCGCTAGAGCCTAGTCATGCGCTGGGCCTTGTTATCAAGCTCGCGCCGAAGCTGCCGAAGGACAATCTGCTTGTGATCAACCTGTCCGGCCGTGGTGATAAAGATCTGTTCACCGTCGCGAAGCACCTGGGCATGAAGATCTGACGATGACCAAACACGAAACCCGTATTGACGCGCGATTTGCGGCGCTCAGGAAAGATAAGCGCCCGGCGCTTATCACGTTTGTCACCGCGGGCGATCCCGACTTCGAGACGAGCAAGGCGCTTCTGGACGATCTCGTGGAGGCAGGCGCTGACATCATTGAGCTTGGGATGCCGTTTTCAGATCCGATGGCCGATGGACCGGCGATCCAGGCGTCCTCGCAGCGGGCCCTCAAAGCCGGTCAGAACATGCACAAGACGTTGCAAATCGTGCGTGACTTTCGGGCGCGCGATCAAGCCACGCCTATCGTTCTGATGGGTTATTACAACCCGATTTACGTGTACGGCAACGAACGCTTCATAAAGGATGCCAAGGCCGCAGGTGTCGACGGTCTGATTGTCGTCGACGTGCCGCCGGAAGCGGACGACGAGCTATGTCTGCCGGCTCTGAAGGCGGGCCTCAATTTCATCCGCCTAGCTACGCCGACAACCGATAAGGAACGGCTGCCTGCGGTTCTAAAGAATACCTCCGGGTTCGTTTACTACGTCTCGATCACCGGCATCACCGGTACCGCCGCGCCCGTCGTGGCAGACGTTCACAATCAAGTGAAGAGGATTAAGTCGTCCACGCCACTTCCGGTTGTGGTTGGTTTCGGCGTGCGGTCGGGGGAGCAGGCCCGGGCAATCTCGAAGGGTGCAGACGGCGTGGTCGTCGGTTCGGCTATTGTCTCGACGATCGAAAAGTCTTTAGGATTGAAGGGTGAGCCGACTTCGGACACGCGCAAACGCGTCACTGAGCTTGTGCGCGAATTAAGCTCGGCCCTAAGCGCCGACTAGCGCTTTTCCCCGATAGGCTCTATTGGATACGGCCTTCGGTGACCCCAGGTGTGGGGCACAAACTAGCGCCGGGTCCGCCGCTTCGCGCTAACACCGAGAGGGCTGCAAGGGGCGCCATCGTGCCCGCATTTGGATGCGGTAGGCACGCCTATGTCGGCTTATGAGGAGCCAAGAGGACGTGAACTGGATCAATAACGTCGTCCGCCCGAAGATTAGCGGGCTTTTGTCGACGGCGAAGCGTGACGTGCCGGACAATCTCTGGGTGAAATGCCCGGAGTCGGGCCAGATGGTCTTTTACAAAGACCTCGAGGCTAACCAGTTCGTTGTGCCTGGCTCGAATTATCATATGCGTATGGGATCGCAGCAGCGGCTCCAATACCTGTTCGATGGCGGCGAATATCGGACTGTTGCGGTTCCATCAGTCCAGCAGGATCCGCTGAAGTTTAGGGACGGTCGCAAGTACACCGATCGCCTCAAGGACGCGAAGGCTGAAACTAAGCTCGAAGATGCGGTGCTTGTTGGCGAAGGCCAGCTCGAAGGATCGCCGATCGTCGCGGCCGCGCAGGATTTCCGCTTCATGGCCGGATCGCTCGGCATGGCTGCCGGCGAGGCGATCATCGCTGGAATGCTGCGCGCTGTTGAGCTCAAGACGCCCTTCATTCTTTTTGCTGCTTCGGGTGGCGCGCGCATGCAGGAAGGCATCCTGTCGCTCATGCAGATGCCTCGCACGACGATTGCCGTGCAGCGCCTGAGGGATGCGCGGCTGCCTTACATCGTCGTACTCACCGACCCGACGACGGGCGGGGTAACGGCGTCCTACGCCATGCTAGGCGATGTGCACATTGCGGAACCTGGGGCTCTGATCTGCTTCGCGGGTCCCCGCGTTATTCAGCAGACAATCCGCGAGCAATTGCCCGACGGCTTCCAGCGGGCAGAATATCTGTTGTCGCATGGCATGATCGATATGGTCGTGCATCGCCACCAGATGCGCGAGACCCTTGCCAGGGTCTGCCGTCTTCTCATGAGCGGCGCAGAAGTGAAGCCGGCAAAAGAGCCGCGTAAGATGAACGGCAAGTCGCACGCGAACGGGTCATCCGTTGACAGCAACGTCATCGAAACGGCGGCGCGTGAAAGCGGTGTTATCGAGCCTGAGATCGTGCCAAACAGCCAACGTTTTGATCCTGGCAAGGCCGACAAGTCTAAGCGCGATGATGCGAGCGCTTCGGGGCCGCAAAAGGATGCCCCGCGAAGCGTCTAACGAACTCCAGAAAAATAAGCGGGGCACGCTATGACCTCGTCGACGACCCGGCGGACCAGCGACTCGCTTCTTGCCGACATGATGCTCCTGCATCCGAAGTTGATCGACTTGTCCCTCGGCCGTGTCGAGCGGCTGCTGGGAAAGCTTGGGCATCCTGAGAAGAAGCTTCCGCCCGTCGTTCATATCGCCGGCACCAACGGTAAGGGCTCGGTGACCGCGTACCTCCGGGCATTCACCGAGGCCGCTGGCAAGCGGGCGCATGTCTATACGTCGCCGCATCTCGTGCGATTTCACGAGCGCATCGCGCTGGCGGGAGCAGGCGGTAAAGCTCACGCGATCGATGAAGACTATCTTGTTGACGTGCTGACCCGCGTGCATGCCGTCAACGACGGCGATGACATCACTCAATTCGAGATCACAACCGCAGCGGCGTTTCTCGCCTTTTCCGAGCAGCCGGCTGACGTGCTCTTGCTGGAAGTCGGCCTGGGGGGACGGCTCGATGCAACGAACGTGATCGCTCAGCCCGCGCTGACCGTCATTACCCCAATTTCGATGGACCATGCCGAGAAGCTTGGACCGACGCTCGCTAAGATCGCTTTCGAGAAAGCTGGAATTCTGAAGCGGGCCGTTCCGGGGATCATCTCGCAACAGACGGACGACGTGCTTTCTGTGCTCGAAACGCGAGCACGGACAGTGGGCGCCCCGTTGACCGTGTGGGGTCGTGATTACGATGCCTATGAACAGGCCGGGCGCCTCATCGTACAACGCGAAGACAGGCTGCTGGACCTCCCGCTTCCAGCGCTCATTGGGCGCCATCAGATTGTCAATGCCGGAACCGCCGTTGCCGCCGCGCTCGTCCTAGGTGAGACCGTGCCTGCTCTCTCAGTCGATGAGCGCGCCCTCGAGACGGGGTTGCGTACCGTGGAATGGCCGGCGCGTATGCAGCGTCTGACCTCTGGCCCTCTTCCTGAGCTCTTGGGGGACGAGACCGAGCTCTGGCTCGATGGGGGACACAACCCGGCAGCGGGCGATATGCTCGCCGACACGCTTGCGGCGCTCGATGAGAAGTCTCCCAAGCCCGTTTACCTCGTCGTCGGCATGATGGGCGGGAAAGATGCCCTCGGCTTCCTGGCGCCTTTCCGCGGCCTGGTGCGGGCGATCTATACCGTGCCGATCCCCGGCGCGCACGAAGCCCCGCACAGCCAGGAGGACCTCGCCGAATTGGCCCGCGGGGCAGGTATGCAGGCCCTGGATCGCAAAAACGTGATTGATGCGCTGCAAACGATTGCAGGACTTTCTGCTGGTCCTAAGCGCGTCTTGATCTGCGGATCGCTTTATCTTGCTGGTCACGTCCTTTCCCTTCAGCAGGGTCTGCATTAAGTTCGATGCAAGACCAAAGGCCGACTTGGCCTAGGTCAATGGTGAGGATCGTATTCGACTTATTTTGGGGTTCGAAGGGCTAGAAAATACGCTAGCTTGCGCCCGGCTATATCGATCTGACCGCTCGCTTCAATGCGGTCTATCGGACGATCGGGTCCCAACACCGAAGATACGCGATTTCCATCACCATCAAGAAGATCGCCCACAGGCGTCATTTCCCGGAGGAGACGATTATGCAGCACGTAGCTATGGACAAGCTCAAAGGCCGGCAAATCATCAAGCCGCGCTACGATAACTTCATTGGCGGCAAGTGGGTCGCGCCGGTCCGCGGGCAATATTTTTCCAATGTGACGCCGATCACGGGCCAACAAGTTTGCGAGGTCGCGCGCTCGACGGCCGAGGATATCGAGCTCGCGCTCGATGCGGCTCATAAAGCTCGTGTGTCCTGGGGCAACAGTTCGCCGGCGGTGCGGGCACGCGTGCTCGCGAAGATCGCCGATCGGATGGAAGAGAACCTGGATATCATCGCGCTCTGCGAAACGATCGACAACGGCAAGCCGATCCGCGAGACGACGCACGCCGACCTTCCGCTGGCCATCGATCATTTCCGCTATTTCGCGGGCTGCATCCGTGCCCAGGAAGGCTCAATCGCAGAGATCGATCACGACACCGTCGCCTATCATTATCATGAGCCGCTCGGCGTGGTCGGACAGATCATCCCGTGGAACTTCCCGCTCTTGATGGCCGTGTGGAAGCTTGCACCAGCCCTCGCCGCAGGCAATTGCGTGGTGCTGAAGCCTGCGGAACAGACGCCTATGTCGATCATGGTGCTCATGGATCTCATCGGCGATATTCTGCCTGAAGGCGTCGTCAACGTCGTCAATGGCTTTGGCATTGAAGCGGGTAAACCGCTCGCTCAGAACAAGCGCATTGCGAAGATCGCATTTACCGGCGAGACGACGACGGGTCGCCTCATCATGCAATACGCGTCGGAAAACATCATCCCTTGCACGTTGGAGCTTGGCGGCAAGTCTCCGAACATCTTCTTCGCCGACGTCATGGATGCGGATGACGAATATTTCGACAAGTGCCTCGAAGGCTTCACCATGTTTGCCTTGAACCAGGGCGAGGTGTGCACCTGTCCGAGCCGTGCGCTCATTCAGCGTTCGATCTATGAGAAGTTCATGGCACGTGCTCTGGAGCGCGTCGTGAAGATCAAGCAGGGGCACCCGATGGATGCCTCCACGATGATCGGCGCTCAGGCTTCGAACGATCAGCTCGAAAAGATCTTGAGCTACATCGAGATCGGCAAGGGTGAGGGCGCTCGGGTGCTTACAGGCGGTCGTCGTGCCAATCTCGGCGGCGAGCTTGCAAGCGGCTACTACGTTGAGCCGACGGTTCTCGAAGGCCACAACAAGATGCGCGTCTTCCAGGAGGAAATCTTCGGACCGGTCGTTTCGGTCACGACGTTCGAAGACGATGATGAAGCCCTCGCGATCGCCAACGATACGCTTTATGGCCTCGGTTCCGGCGTTTGGACCCGCAACGGCACGCGCGCATATCGCATGGGTCGCGGCATCCAGGCCGGACGCGTTTGGACGAACTGCTATCACGCTTATCCGGCGCATGCGGCATTCGGCGGCTACAAGCAGTCGGGCATCGGCCGTGAGACGCACAAGATGATGCTCGATCACTATCAGCAGACGAAGAACATCCTCGTCAGCTACAGCCCGAAGGCGCTCGGCTTCTTCTGATGCGTCCTTAGTGTGTAGATTTGGGGCATGCGCCGTGTTCCGGTGCATGCCCTTTTCGCTTTTCAGCAGGAGATGACTGATGGTCGATCGCGTCACTGCGACACCGGACACGCTCAAGCTCATCAAGAAGCTCGAAGGTATTCACGGCCCGCTTCTCTTCCATCAATCCGGCGGGTGTTGCGACGGAAGTGCGCCAATGTGCTATCCGCGCGGAGAGTTCAAGGTAGGCGCACAAGATGTCTACATGGGCGAGATCGGCGGTCAGCCGTTCTACATGGGCCGGTCGCAATTCGAATATTGGCAGCACACGCACTTGATCATTGACGTCGTTCCGGGAAGAGGCTCCGGTTTTTCGGTCGAGAGTCCAGAGGGTGTCCGATTTCTTACCCGATCCCGGATCTATTCGGACGCGGAGACCGACGAACTCGATTCACTGGGTCCACCGCCGACAGGCGTCGAGCATCCGCCCATTTGATCGAGAAGGAAACCTGACCAATGGCAGCTTCACGCACCCTGCGCGATATTACCGGAATGGGCGAGACGCCTGCGCGTGTCGGCAATTCGGCGCTCGTTTTGATCGATTGTCAGAACACGTATCGCGAAGGCATCATGCAGCTTGAAGGCGTGGAACCCGCCCTCGAGCAATGCCGCGACCTCCTTTTGCGTTATCGGGAGGCTGGCAGACCCGTCATTCACATCCAGCATGATGAGGGTCCGGGTACGCCCTACGATGTCCGCGAGCGGATCGGCGCCATCGCTGACGTCGTGGCGCCAAGAGAGGGTGAGGACGTTGTTGTGAAGACTTATCCGAGCTCTTTCGAGAAGACGAACCTAGATGATCTGCTGAAGGCGCATGGAGTTGAAGATATTGCGCTGGTCGGTTTCATGACGCACGTTTGCGTAAGTTCGACGGCGAGAGCCGCGTTCAACCATGGTTATCGGCCGACGGTGATCGGAAATGCGACGGCAACGAGATCACTGCCGAATCCTTCAGGCGGTGTGGTGTCTGCCAAGACCTTGCACGAAGCGAGTCTCGCGGGCCTCAACGACATCTTCGCAGTCGTAGTGTCTAGCGCCGATCAAATTCCAGACTGATCCGCTTAAACGAAAAGCCCCGCGGTAATGCGGGGCTTTTCTTATTCGAAGTTCGACTAGACTTAAACGGAAGCGGAGACGCTCGAGTTGATCCAGTCTTCGAGCTTCTTCTTCTGAACGATCGCGCCGGTGTGCTGAGCTGCGACTTTACCGTCCTTGAAGACCAGCAGTGTCGGCATAGCACGAATGCCATAATGGCCGGTCACCTGAGGGTTTTCGTCGACATCGACTTTGACGACCTTCACTTTGCCCGCCATTTCCTTGGCGACTTGGTCAAGGGCCGGAGCCATGGCCTTGCACGGACCGCACCACTGGGCATGAAAGTCCACGACAACAGGTTCGCTGGACTTCAAGACTTCGGCTTCGAAGCTTGCATCTGTCACTGCGCTAGACATCTGATTATTCTCCATTTCCGGGCTGGATTTCATCACCAGACCCGTTTGCCTCGGTTGCGGGCAATTCAAAAACCGACCCAAGAAGTAGGGATTGGCTCAAACAGCGTCAAGGCTCCCCAAATCCAGGCTCCAAAGGCGGGTGGTAAAAGCGTCGAGAACGTTGGCAGGAACTTCCATGAGTCGCGGCCCATCCGTCCAGAGGAGTGCGGCGCGGACAAGCTTATCGGGATAAATTTCGCTTAGCGCCAAGCGGTAGGCGGCCAGCTGATAAAGATAAGCGTCTGCAACTTGATGCACTTCCGCGGGCGGCGGTCGGTTCGTCTTGTAATCGACGATCAGGACTTCGTCGTCCGTTATAGCGATGCGATCAATCTGCCCGGAAAGGTCGAGCGCTGGGCCCGCTCCGGAGGGTCGAGGGATAACGGCAGCCAGAGGCGCCTCGGCGACGCTTCCCGGTCCAAAGATTGCGTGGAAGCGGGGGTCTCTTAGAACCGCGAGCGTTTCGCTGACTATATTGGCGCGGATTTTTGTTCCAAGCGCTGCACCGCGTTTCTCGACAAACGACGTGGCGATTTCCGCCCAACGCTTGGCATCGACCTCGGGTAGATGCTGAAGGAGAGCGTGGGTGATCGTGCCGCGAAGAAAGCGGTCCGCGCCTCCTGACGCAAGCGGCGACGGGTTGTCGTTCGTCGATCCAGCATCACGTTTCGGCGGGAAGGATGGCTCGCCTTCTAAGTCCGGCGCATAGGGCTCAAGGCGCGATGGCGCGAGCGGCACCGATAGTTTTGGCTCTGCAGGGGCCCGTGTGTTGGCGAAGTCGGGCCGGGCGAGCGCTTGGCCGGCGACGCCTTTTTCATGTTTTGGCTTTTCAGGAGCTGCCACTTGTGGCGTTTCCCGACGCCAGATTTTCTTGCCGTTGTCGCCGACAATCTCTGTCATTGTTGGAGTGAGCGCGTCCGACATGAGCTCATACCAGCAGCCAGCAGCCCTGCCCTTCTTCCCTTCGAACCCAGAAATGTAGAGCCTGTCTCTCGCTCGGGTCATCGCGACGTAGAGCAGACGATTGCGCTCCTCCGCCTCTCGGGCGTCCTTCTCTGCGCGCGCGTTCGCCACCGCCGGAATTTTAGATGTACCCTTGACGGTCCAGACGATCGGCTGCGGAAGCTCTTCCGGACCGCCGAGGTCAAGCTTTATCAGCCGCGAGACGGCATCTTCGCCCGAGGCGGTGGTGCAGGTATCGGGAAGAAAGACAATCGGCGCTTCCAACCCTTTAGCACCGTGGACTGTCATGACGCGAACCTCGTCCCGACCATGGTCCATGTCGCGTTTCACCTCAGGATTGGCAGCGCGGAGCTTTGCCAAGAACTGGGTCAGCGACGGCGGATCACTTTCATCATAGGACAGGGCGAGATCGAGGAATTCGTCGATCACGTCTGCCGCTTCAAGTCCAAGGCGATTGAGCATTCGTTCGCGCATGCCATCCCTCTCCAGGATGCCGGCGAAGAATTCGAACGGGGGCATGAAGTCGGCTTTCGCGCGCCACCGCTTCAACGTCTCCGTTGCGAATGCGAATTCAGGCTTGTCGCCAGACCTGTCAATCAACGCGCGCCACAGCGTTTTCGCGCCGCGTTCACGCGTGATCGCGAGAAGGTCGTGATCGTCGAGATCGAACAGCGGGCTCTTGAGAACAGTCGCGAGCGCCAGGTCGTCTTCCGGCAATGTCAGAAAATCCCCGAGAACCATGAGGTCCTGGACCGCGATCTGATCCATAAGCCGGACGCGATCGGAGCCGGCGACAGCGATGCCGCGACGTTTCAGGGCCGCAACCATAGGCACCGCGAATGGCATGCGCTTGCGCACGAGGATCAGAATATCGCCTGGCGTGATCGGCCTATTCTCGGATTGCAAGCGCTCTTTGTTAGCGATCCAGGTTTTGATCGTATCCGCGATACGGTCCGCCAGGCGGTTCGCCGGGGACTGCTCCTTCACGTCAGACAGCGGCTGCCAAGGATCCGCGTCAGGGGCGTCCTCGAACTTCTCGGTCTCCCAGATCTCGACCAGTCCCGCATGTCCGATACGATTGGCAACATGGCCTACAGCGGAATTGTCAGCGGTCAATCCGGGTGCTCGCGTCGGATCGCGGAAGACGAGATCGACAGCGGAGAGAACCGGGGCGACGGTGCGGAACGACAGGGTGAGCGGGATGCGCTTCCAGGTTCGCTCAGCCTGCATGGCGAGTTCGGCGAAGGTCTGTCCCATCTTCGCGAACATCTCAGGCGCGGCGCCCTGGAAGGAATAGATCGATTGCTTCTCATCGCCGACGGCAAAGACCGTGCGTGTCATCGCGCCGGCGCCGACATCGGAAAAAAATTCCTTCGCAAGGGCAGCCACGATCTCCCATTGCTCGGGGCTGGTATCCTGCGCTTCGTCGACGAGGATATGATCGAGCCCGCCATCGAGCTTGAACAGCACCCATTTCGTCTGGCCGTTCTCGCTCGTGAGAAGATCGCGGGTCTTTAGAATGAGGTCATCGAAATCGAGCGCACCGGCGGCGTTGCGGGCAGCAGCGTAGTGCCGAAGCACGTGACCTGCGACCTGATAAAGCGCAAGAGAGGCTTCAACGAGCGCTAGCGCTCGCAACTCCTGGGTGAGTTCGAAGAAGTTTTCTTGTGCGCGCTGGCAGCGATCATGGAGCCCCGGCTTCGACTGTGCGAGCGCCTTCGCCAGCAGGCTCTTACGTTTTGCTTCGCCTTTCTCGATCAGGAAGTAGTCTGCAAGAAGCTCGGCTTTGCGGCGATGGTCGGTTTCTGCCAACGCTTGCGCGAGTTTTGTGCCGTGGCCATTGTCAACGCTGCCGCCGGTAGCGAGAAGTTCGCAAAGCTCACGAAGTTCTGCTGCCGATAGAACACCGGCACATTCGCTATGAAGATCGGATGCTGCGACGCCGGAACGAACCCGCAATTCACGCCGCAAAAAGGCATCCATTGCACGCAGTTCTTCAACGAACTGGGGCGATCGCCCGTGCGCTGCAGCCTCGAGCCATTTGCGCTCTTCGACGGCTTTGGAGATGAGCTGATCGAACTGCGAGTCAGCCGCGTAGCGAATGATGACGTTCAGCGCTTCACCTAGAGGCGACATGGGATTGGCCGTTGCTCGCGTCAGCACGGCTTCTATGGCGTCGGCCTTCAGATCGCCGGCAGCGACGTCGTCAAGGATTTTGAAATCTGGAGCTACGCCTGCTTCGATCGGAAACCGTTGGAGGAGACGCTCAGCGAAGGCGTGAATGGTTTGTACTTTCAGGCCTCCCGGCGTTTCGATGGCATGGGCGAAGAGCGTGCGTGCGCGCGCGAGCAAGTCGCCGGATGGTTCGCTGGCGGTTACCGTTCGAAGATCGGCGCGCAGGGCTTCGTCATTCATCGTGACCCAGCTTGCGAGCCGATCGAAGACGCGCTTCGACATCTCGGCTGCCGCGGCCTTGGTGAACGTGAGGCAAAGAATGCGCTCGGGGCGGGTTCCGGCAAGCAGCAGCCGCAAGACCCGCAGAGTCAGAACGTGCGTTTTGCCGGTGCCCGCGTTCGCGGCAACCCAAGCGGAATTCTCAGGATGTGATGCGGCGTTCTGGTTTGCGTTGGTATCGAGACGAATCTCGTCGATCGTTATTCTTTTTACTTCGAGGTTCATGTCGAAACCTCATCTTCGACGTGGGCTGACCATTCCGCCACGCGGGCGAGATGAGCGTAAGCGTCATAGTCGTAGCGATAGCCAGGTCGCCGGATGGCGCGGTAGGGCGTTTCGGGATCGTCGAAGCTTGCGATCAGCTGCGCAAGACCTTGCTGGGATTGCTCGGCTAACGCGGCCACGTCGTCGACTTTCACGATGCGCTCTTCGCCCGGTGGTTCGCTGCCCGACGCGCGGATGTAGCGAAGCGCGTCGATCGTGCGGCCGGCAAGGTGCGGGAATCCTGAATCGCCGAGCGCAATCGCGGCTTCCAGCGGCAACTGGGGCGAACTGCCGGATTTGACCGCGGCATCGCTTGGTGCTGCGCCCGTCTTATAGTCCGTGATGATGATTGATCCGCCCTTGTCGTCGATCCGGTCAGCGCGCGCCGTTAGCCGAAATGGCCCGCCCGGAGCATCGAGCACGAGACTACCGGATGTCTCGGCAATAACGCTCCTCACGCCATGCCGGCGCGCGGCCTCGGTGAGCGCGAACCAGTCGAGAAAGCGCTTGAGGCGTGGCACCCAGAAGGCCGCAATACGCGCTTGACCCGTAAAACGCTGAAGGACGGTCGTCGCGATTTGTTCGAGTTCGGCTGAGGGATTGTTGGGAAGATCCGAAGGAAATTTCTTCGCAAAGTCCGACATCACCTTATGAACGAGGCCGCCTCGGAGACTTGCGTCCGGCGCAGCGCCAAGTTCTGGGAGCGGGTCCACCTTCAGTATGTGCCGCGCGAAGATGGCGTAAGGATTGCTCGTCCAGCGTTCGATTTCGGTGACGCTCATCTTTCGCGGGCGAACAGAGACGGGAGGTCGAGGTTCGGGAGCGAGAATGGTTCGTCTCTTGGCCGGATCAATGTGATCGCGTGCCCGCGCCCATGCGAGCCAAGGTTTTTTCGCATCGAGAACGTGCTGCAAGTCCATTCCTTCGAGGAGGGCGGCGATGCGCATCAGCCAGCGCGATGGAACTGTTGGCACGCCGTCGATTTTTTCAGCGCGCGTGAGATAGACGGTGTCGGCGCCAAGCAGAGAGACGAAGTCATGAGCGGCGCGGCCCGTTTCCTCTTCCGGTGAAGGAAGTCCGAGTTCGCTTCGCATCGGGCGATTGAGCCAGGCTCCTGGCTCAGCGGCTTCGGGCCAAGTGCCTTCGTTCAATGAGCCGACCACGAGAACGTCGGGCTGCTGCAATCGCGCTTCGAACGGGCCCCAGATCGCGATACGTGGGTGGACAGGTCTTCGTTCGCGGACATTCTCCCGCGCGAGGAGGGTGGCATAGAGATCGGCATAATCAGAAGCCTGGATCTCGATGTTCGGCGTCTCCGGTTTCAGAAGGTCGGCGAAAAAGCGGGAAGCAACATCACCGGCTTCGCCCTGCCAAAGCGGATTTGCTTCGGCCGGACCATCACTTTCGTTCTCGGCGGGTAATGATGCCAGCGCTTCAGCGGTCGCGGCATGCGCGCGGGCGAGATCGGCGAGGCGATGTTTGGCATCGATTTCATAGAGGTCGTTCAAAGGCTGGAACGCTTCGGTCATTTTCGTAATGACGGCACGGGCGCCCTGGATATCTTCTGGCCACAGCCGTTCGGCTGCCCTGTGTTTGCGGTGATCTTCGTCCAGATCCGCATTCTCCAGCCCGGCCAGGATACCTTCGATGCCGCGGCCAAGATACGGCCGCCGAAAAGCGCTGATTTCCAAGGCGCGCGCAAAGCGGCGAATATCGAACGTCGCAAAGCCCATGCGGCACAACGGATGGCGAAGCAGCGCCATCGTCTCGGCAGGTGCAAATCTCGAAACCACGGCGTTGATCACCAACGCAAGGAAAGCGCCGGGGACAGTCTTGGCGAACGGGCGGCCGGCGCTGTCATCGACGCGAATACCCCAAGCTTCCAGACGTATGGCAACGCGACGCGCGAGCAGGCGATCTGGGGAAACGAGCGCGGCTGTCCGGCCGGGCGTTTCGATAGCTTCTCGCAAAATGAGTGCAATTAATTCGGCTTCGTCTTGAGCGGACGGGGCGTTGATCCGAGATACGGATGATAATGCGCGAGAGAGTGCAGCGCGATCGACGTGGCTCGTGAAGTCATGCCAACGATGCGTGGTTGCGGACGGACGCATTGCTTCGCTGAAGAAGACAGATCGCGTTCGGCGTTCGGCGTCGATAGCTATGCCCGCAAGATCCTGGACGTCGCTCCGATCGATTGCGAGTTCGTCGAGCAGCTTTTTCAATCCGAATTGCGGGTGCTCCGGATGAGTGGGCCTGATGGCGTTCCAACTCTCGATGTCGAGCGTTTTGTCCAGCGCGGGCAGAACGACCGCACCGGAGGCGTGGGTGGAAACTGCGCGCATCAGCTCTACGGTCGCGGGAATAGACCCGGTGACGCCCGCGACGATAACGACATCGGTTGGCTTCAGCTTCGAAATGCGCTGCGTTTCGGCGAGGATCGCCGCATTTCGGCGGGCCTCGGGCGAAGTCAAACCGTTTTGTCCCAAATAGGTGGGCCAGAATTCGGTGACGATTTTCAGGAAGTCGACCGTCTTCTTCCAATGTTCGGAATAGGTTTCCGGGACGAGCGCTTGAATTCCTGAAAGAGAAACGTTCTCGCGTTCGATATCGTCCATCAACTTCGCAAGCTCGGCGGCGAGTTGGGCGGCCTGGGCAGGCGTTGAACCCAAAGACGTCTTGTTCGTAGCAGACTCAGCGCCGGCGAGCGTTTTGCGCCAATGGGCGACAAGCTGCATCAGAACCAGCATCCGATCGAGCGCACTGATCGCGGGGATCTGCTCCAATGCATCGATCCCTGATGGCCCCAGTTCGACGAGGTTCGAGATCAGCGAGCTGTCGCCGTCACTTTCTGAGATCGGGCGGATGCGGGGCATTACCAGTGCGCGCGTTTCGGCGACCGAAAGGAATGCTTCGCGCGCCGCACGCGCGGCACGGCGGGTCGGCAACAACAACGTAATCTTCGGCAGTGTAAGGACATCCGGCCGTTTGCCACCGGCTTGCGGCAGATCGCCGTTTAAAATCGCACGCGCCAGCGCTTCGAGAAAGGGCACGCCGAGCGGAAGGGTGAAGACGTTGGGTGACATCAATCGGAGCTCGTCGTCAGCGGCTCGGTCAGAGTAGCTTCAGCTTCCGCGAGCGCGTCCGGAGTGCCGACATGCATCCAGATGCCTTCGAGGCGAAGACCAAACAATCTTCCCCGATCAATCGCCTTGTCCCACAGCTTGTTCAGGGAAAACGCGCCCGTGGGTGCGCCATCAAACAAGCGCGGATGGGCGATCGAAACGCCTGCGAACACGAACGGCGCCATCTTCGGTCCCGTCTGTCGCGTCAGCCGTCCTGCCGGATCCATTTGGAAATCGCCGAGCCCATCGTAGCCGATGCTTGCTGCAAGTGGAGCCACAAGCATCAGACTATCCATCGCGTCCGGATCCCATGTGCAGAGAAGCCGGTCGAGATTGGACCCTAAGCCCTCGATCCAAACGGAATCTGAATTGTGGATGACGAACGGCCCAGCTCCGAGCTTTGGCAACGCGTGAATTACGCCGCCACCAGTATCGAGCAAACGCTTTCGCTCATCCGAAAAAACGATCTTTGGTTTCGTCCGCTTCGAGAGATGGGATTCGATTTTATCCGCCAGATAGTGGACGTTGACGACCACCTTTTTGATGCCAGCGGCTGAGAGCCGATCCAGGACGTGATCGATCAGCGGCTTACCGCCCAAGGCGACGAGAGGCTTTGGAATAGTGTTCGTCAGGGGGCGCATTCGCTGCCCCATACCGGCAGCAAGCACGAACGCGCTGGTCGGGGGAGGGGGCGAAGTCATTAGCGATACGCTCCGAAAATCGATTTATATACTCAAGGCTTCCCGGCGTAGGTTCCGAGGCAGGTTCGCGTCATACCACGCCCGGAGCGGCGCGAGAGCCTCATGCTGAAGGTCGCGTTCGAGATACCCCCAGATCCGTGGCATATGCGCCAAATATTGGCGTTTGCCGTCACGCATCGCGAGGCGCGCGAAGATCCCAAGGATCTTGGTATTCCGCTGTGCGCCGAGAGCGGCATATCCGAATAAGAATTCTTCTTTGTCGAAGGCTGGATCCCGCACGGACATCGCGGCCAGATAGCGATCGAGGAGTCGCTTTTCCAAACTATCCGAAACGTCGACACGCGCATCCTGCAGGAGGGAGACGAGATCGTAGGCGGCCGGGCCGATCATCGCGTCCTGAAAATCGATGATTCCGACGTCTTGCGGCGGGTTTCGATCGTCGAGCGCGATAAGATTGGGCGAGTGGTAATCGCGGAGCAGCCAGGTCTTGGGCTGCTTCAGCACACGATCGAAGACTGGTTGCCATAACCGCTTGAATTCGGTGCGGGCGTGTTCGGGTGCGGGGCTCGTTCGAAGCGCAGGCCAATACCAGTCCAGCAGCAATTCCGTCTCGATTTCGAGGACATCGGTGTCCGCCAATGGGAGTTCGAATATCGTATCGTCAGTCACAGGGAGGCGTGCCGGCGGTGGCGAAGCTTGTACCGCGAGCAGCGCATCGACGCCGCGTCTCCAAAGATCTTCTTGGTTGCGCCCCTGCCTCACTTCGGACCCGAATACCTTGTCGCCGAAGTCTTCGATCAACAGCAGGCCATTGCCAAGATCTTCAGCGAGAATGTGCGGCACCGAAAGTCCGGCCGCTTCGAGCGTTCGATCGATGGCGACGAAGGCATCGACACTTTCCGCAAGGTGGGCGATAGCGCTGTAGGATTTGCCTCCGCGGATGGCTGGTCCGTCCGGCCGCTGAGGCGAGTCCATCAGAATGGCGCGCGTCCCATCGCCTTTGATAAGTCGAGCGTAGCGGCGCGGCGAGGCATCGCCCTGGAGATAGCTGAAGGCGGTCGATGCACCACCCCAGCCCGCGCGGTCGAGAAATCCATGAATTGCCGCGAAGCGATCCAAGCGCGTGGCAAACTCGCCGTTGAAGCTCATCGAAATGTTGCGGCGGTCGATTTCGGATGCTTCGTCCAGTCTGAGCGTTACCCTCTCTAGCGGAATGCGTCCCTCCGCTCGGGAAGGCCACTCGATGAGTGCAATCCCGCGCGCCAACGCGGCATCGAGGCCGAGTTCGTCGATTTCGTTCGGGTCTGACAAGCGATAGAGATCGAAATGCGCTATCTCGAAGCGCGCGGTCTCATAAGATTGCACGAGCGTGAAAGTTGGGCTTGGGATCTCCAGTTCGGAATTGCCGGCTATCGCGCGAATAAGGGCGCGGGCAAACGTCGATTTGCCAGCGCCGAGATCTCCCTCGAGAGCAAGCGTGTCGCCTGGCTGGAGAAGAAAGGCGACCTCCTGCGCGAGGCGGCAAACGTCATCTTCCGTCAGTTCAGTGAATGAATATCCAGTCTGTGTCATCGCGCCCGTATTTACGCTGCGCGCGCGCCGCCCGCCAGCCGGTTAGCGTTGTTTTTCGTGCCATCCCGCGCCTTGACAACCGGCTGTTCGGGGATGCGAACGATGACGCGGGTGCCACGTCCTTCCTCAGACGTTATTTCGATGGTGCCGCCATGAAGCTCCACGAGGCTTTTGGCAATTGAAAGGCCGAGCCCCGCGCCGCGGTGTTCGGACCCGCGGCTGCGGCTCTCGAACCGCTGGAACACGCGCCCGATCTGATCCTTCGGAATGCCGATGCCTTCGTCGTCGATCCGAAAGTTGATCGTGCCGTTGTCGCGCCAGCAGGCGAGGTGCACTGTGCCGTTGACCTTCGAAAAACCCACGGCGTTGGAAAGGAGATTGTACAGCACCTGACGCATGCGCGCCTCGTCGACCATGATTTCCGTAACATCGTCGGCGACGGCAATATCGATCGTAAGGCGCGAGCGTATCGCACGCTCCCGAATGCCGAGGATGGCGGCGTCAATGATGGCGCGGACACCCGCAGGTGCGAGTTTCAACTCCAAGCCGCCCGCCTCGATTGTGGTCAAGTCCAAGATGTCGTCGATGATGGCGAGCAATGTCTTCGACGAGAACATGATATCCGCGAGGTACTCGCGTTGCTTGGCGTTAAGCTCGCCCAACGCCGGGCTTGAGAGCATATCCGAGAAGCCGATGATCGTCGTCAGCGGCGTCCTCAGCTCATACGAGATATGGCCAATGAAGTTTGTCTTCAGCCGGTCGGCGGCAACGAGCGCTTCGTTGCGTTCAACAAGCGCACGCTCGGCAAGCTTGGCGCCCGTGACGTCGGCGAACGTGAGCAGTGTTGCGCCATCCGGAAGTGGCATCAGGGCATAGTCGACGACCAGGTTGTCAGTGCGATCCATCTGGCCCGAAAGCGTTTCGCGTTCGTCCTGGAATGCGGTGACAGCGCGCCCAATGCGAAGCCAAGTGCCCGCATCTGGAAACAAAGTCTGAACGGCGGCGATGATCTCTCCGATGTGGGGAAGCTCCCCGAGCTTACGCGGCGGGATTTGCCAGATATCGCAAAAGGCCCGATTGAAAAGCTTCAGACGTCCATCGGTGCCAAACACTGCGACCGCCTCTTTTAGGCTGTCCAGAGTTTCACTCTGCACGTCGATGAGTGCGTTATAGCGGCCCTCGAGCGCGATACGGTCGGTCTCGTCGGCGAACAGATAGGTGACGCCGCCGTCGGCCCGCTGCTCGGCGATGACTTTTACAATCCGGTCGTCGGTCAAATGCCATGTGTCTTCAAGGGGCGTTCCTGCTCTCGAGCTCGCGAGGACCTGCGCTTTCCAATCGCGATGGCTGACGACGGGTGGGAGAACGCCGATTTCACGAAGCCTGTCGAGAATTTCGCTGTCCGTCGGGCGTGCGGCAAGCCACTCCGGATCGAGGGACCAAAGATTAGAGAAGGCTGCGTTGTGGAATACCAGCCGCCGGTCGCGGTCAAAGAGTGCGACCGCTGTTTCAACGCGGTCCAGAGTGCGGTCGTAAGCTGCGACTTGGCGATCAAGTTCTCCTTGCGCCGTTTCGATGTCCGTCACGTCGACCGCCGCGCCAGCCGTCATTCCGTCAACGGGGAGAATGACGATTTCGTGCGGCTTGCGCTGGCCGCCGGCTATGAGATGAACACGGGCCTTATAACTCTCGCCAGCTGCCACCGCTTTGGCGATATGCCTGCGTTGGCGCGTCTCGAGCAATTCGATCTGGCGTTCGAGGACGTCAAGCTCGCTTTCGGACTCCACGGCTTTGACGTAGGCGGAATTGACCCAAACGAGGCGGCCTGCGGAATCGCGAAGCCAGACTGGCATCGGAAGTGTTTCGAGAAGGGCGCGGCTCGAACGAATGTCGCGCGCCAGGGCCGCGTGTTGCTCATCGATGCGCGCAATCTCGGCCTTGTAGGTCGACACATCCTTGAAGCGCAGGACCGCGCGGCCGCCTGCCGCCCGTCCCTCGGCTTCGACCCGGCCACCGGCCTGGGTTTTCACGATGACGTTGAACGTGCGCCCGTTGGCGAAGAGCTTGTCGAGCGAGTTTTTCAGGGCGTCGGCGGATTCGGGCTCGAGCCATTGCCCAAACCGCAGGATTTCCGCGTGCTGATCAGGCAGGCCAAGAATGCCCGTGAGCGTGTGAGACACAATGCGGACGGCCTGGCCCTGCTCCCAGAAAATCAGCACCTGCGGCTCGGCGCGTATGATGGCCTCGGCGGCGGCGAGGTTGCGGCGGAGTTGCTGGCTTTCCGCCTTCGCGCGCCGGGCCTCCTTTCGCGCCACACCCGCCATATGCCAGGTAAGGAGGCCGGCGATGAAAATCGCTCCGGCGACGAGACCACCGGTCGCCAGTTGCCGGGCGTTCAAAACTCCCGGCTCGACGTCGCGGCCGCCCACAAAGATGGCGAGCAACGCCGCGACGCAGCCCATGGCAGCGAAGAGGAGAAGTGCCAATTGGAGCTTGGTCGTCGAGCGTCGACCAGGTGTAGGCGTGCCGGGCATCGCATTCCATGTCTGTGAGTTCGTCGGCATGACCGCCACGCGGAGGCGCCAACCCGCTTCGCGCGCCTTCCATGCGAATCACCTGTGAGTATGGGGTGCGCCAACGCTGGCCGCTACCGCACTTGGCCGATGCAAAATGAAACGGCGCCAGGGTGTTCCCCTGACGCCGCGAATGGCACTGATTCGTTGGGCCCGACTATCAATAGCGATAGTGGTCGGACTTGAAGGGGCCTTCCGGCTTCACGCCGATGTAAGACGCTTGATCAGGACGAAGCTTCGTCAGATTCGCACCGATCTTGGCGAGGTGAAGCATCGCAACCTTCTCATCGAGATGCTTCGGCAACGTGTAAACCTTCTTGTGGTACTTGCCTTGGTTCGTGAAGAGCTCGATCTGGGCCAGCGTCTGGTTCGTGAATGATGCCGACATGACGAACGAGGGATGCCCCATCGCGTTGCCGAGGTTCACGAGGCGACCTTCGGACAGCAGGATGATGCGGCGGCCCGTTGGGAATTCAATCTCGTCGACCTGTGGCTTGATGTTGTTCCATTTGAAATTCTTAAGCCCGGCGACCTGAATCTCGTTGTCGAAGTGACCGATGTTGCAGACGATCGCCCGATCCTTCATGGCACGCATGTGATCGACGGTGATGATGTCTTTGTTGCCGGTTGCCGTAACGAAGATATCGGCGCGCGGAGCAGCATCTTCCATGGTCACGACTTCGTAGCCTTCCATCGCCGCCTGCAGCGCGCAGATCGGATCGATTTCCGAGACCATGACGCGGCAGCCAGCATTGCGGAGCGAAGCCGCGGAGCCTTTGCCGACATCGCCGAAGCCGGCGACCATGGCGACCTTGCCGGCCATCATGACGTCTGTGCCGCGGCGAATACCATCGACGAGGCTTTCACGGCAGCCGTAGAGGTTGTCGAATTTCGATTTGGTGACGCTGTCGTTGACGTTGATCGCTGGGAACAGCAGCGAGCCGTTCTTCTGCATTTCATAGAGGCGGTGAACGCCCGTCGTCGTCTCTTCGGAGACGCCCTTGATGCTCGTCGCGATCGTCGCGAACCAGCCTTTCGGCTTCTCCTTGAGCGTCTTCTTGATGAGGGCGAAGAAGACTTCTTCTTCCTCCGAACCCGGCTTGTCGAGGAATGCCGTATCCCCGTTCTCGGCGCGAAGACCAAGGTGGACGAACATCGTCGCATCGCCACCGTCGTCGAGGATCAAGTTGGGAACGCCGCCGTCACCCCACTCGAATAGCTTGCGGGTGTAATCCCAATAGTCGACGAGGCTTTCGCCCTTCCAAGCAAAGACGGGAATGCCGGCTGCGGCAATCGCTGCGGCGGCGTGGTCCTGGGTCGAATAGATGTTGCAGGATACCCAGCGGATATCGGCGCCGAGGGCTGCCAGCGTTTCGATCAGCACCGCCGTTTGGATCGTCATATGCAACGATCCGGCGATGCGCGCGCCTTTGAGCGGCTTCGACGAACCGTATTCCTCCCGGGTCGCCATGAGGCCCGGCATCTCGGTTTCGGCGATCGCAATCTCTTTGCGGCCCCATTCCGCGAGACCCAGATCCTTGACGATGTAATCGGAAAATTTCGTGCTCATGCGGCTCCGTTCCTCTTGTGCGCCGTGCCCCGCAATTGTGATCGGCGAGGCCGCCTTCGGCCGTCTGGGCTCTAGCCGCGGACGGTGATTCCGGCCGCAGCTATAGCGAAGTCGGCAGTCTGACGCAATAAGATATAAACAACTCTTTATGTCTCGACCGTCTCGCCAGCGGTCGTTCGCAAATCGGGGGCATAGCCGGAAGCAAGGTAAAAAATAAGTAAATGTTCTGGTATTACTTTGTCTCTTTCTGTTAAACTTGTCTTAATCTCGCTATCAATTAAAACTTATCAGATTAAATTCTTTTAAATCTCTGGGCCCGCAAGTTCATCGTGAGTATTTCTCCGTGGAGCGGGAAAATGGGTATTGCGTCTGTGTTGTCTCGCGGCTTTCGCGCGCGGTCGCCGGGTCTTCCTTCGGCCGCTGGGGCGTTCAGGGCCGCAAAGTTGCAGGCTTTCGCCGGGGATACGCGAGGCAGCGTCGCGATTATTTTCGGTCTCGCGATCTTCGTGCTTTTCATGATGATCGGCGTCGCGGTGGACTACGCGCGCTTCGTAAACGCCCGCAATCAGACGATTGAAGCCACGGACGCCGCCGTTTTGGCCGGAGCACGAGCGTTGCAGGTCAACGGCGGCAATCAGACTGCGGCTCAAAACGTCGCCTCGATCTACTACCAGCAAGCCATCAAAAATCGCATCCCGGTCACCACGGATACGATCCAATTCCAGGTCACCGACAACGGGACCGCCATGATCGCGCAAGGCAATGCGCAGATCTCAACTCCGTTCATGCACCTTGGCTTTATCGGCACCAATACCTTGGCAACGCTGCCGTTGCTTCGTTCCAATGGTGCGGATTACTCGAAAGCGGTTCTTGCGGTTGGTGGTAACGGACAGACCAACCTCGAAGTCGCGATGATGCTCGATATCACCGGCTCGATGGCTGGTCAGAAGCTCACGGACATGAAGTCTGCCGCGAGCGATCTGGTGAACATCGTCGTTTGGCAGGATCAGAGCCAATACACTTCAAAGATTGCGATCGTGCCATTCGCGTACGATGTTCGGTTGCCGACGTCGGGCTCAAATCCATTCAAGCTGGCATCAGGAAACACATCGACCAAAAATCCGTGCGTCGTCGAGCGCACGGGCTCTCAGAAATACACCGATGCTGCACCGAAGGCCGGCCAGTATGTCATGGTGCACAGTTCATCCAGCAGTTCTGTTTCGCCAACATGCAACTTGCCAGTCGCGGCGGAGGCGCTGCCGCTCACAAGCGACAAGACAAGCTTGTTAACGAAGATTTCCGGCCTGCAGACAGCGGGCAGTACTGCAGGGCACATTGGTACTGCCTGGGCTTGGTATATGCTCTCGCCCAATTGGTCCTCGCTCTGGCCGAATTCGGCGGCGGCGGCTTACGGTACCCCTAAGCTTAAGAAGATTGCCGTGCTCATGACGGACGGTGAATATAATACGTCCTACACCTCCATGGGCTACGCGGTGAGCGAGACCTTAAGCGGCACGAAAGTGACCTGCAAAAATAGCGCAAACGTCGACTGTTCTCCGGCCCAAGCTGTTGCGCAATGCACGGCCATGAAGAACGCAGGCATAGAAATCTATACCGTTGGCTTCCAACTCGGTGGCAGCCAACTCGCGATCAATACGCTGTCAAGCTGCGCAACGGATGCGAACCACTTCTACAACTCGACGACGGGCGATGCCTTGAAGGCCGCATTCCGCGATATCGCGTTGAAGATTTCGACGCTCTATCTTTCGCAATAGCGGGCGCAGAATGCGGGGCGACGCGTCAGGCGTCGCCGATGCATTCCTCGTGGAAGCCTGCCTCGACCAGCTGCACGAGAGCCTGCAGGGCCTCCGGGCCTTGTGGGCCTTCCGCAACGATGTGCAGTTCCGAACCTGGGCCCGCCGCCAGCATCATCAAACCCATGATGGAGGTGCCGCCGACGGAACTGCCGTGATGGGTAACGGTGACCGTTGCGTCAAAGCTTTCGGCACACTTGACGAACTTTGCCGATGCGCGGGCGTGAAGGCCCTTGATGTTGCGAATAATAACGACTGCTTCCGGCTTCAGACTATTGGCCAGTTCGGGCATCTCTCGCTCTCAGCCGCCGGAAAGTTCTTGGCTAGCAACCTTGATGTACTTCTTGCCGGCGTCGCGAGCCATAATGACAGCTTGTTCGAGCGGTGTCTCGCCGCGGATGCTCGCGAGTTTCACCAGGATCGGCAAGCTGATGCCGGCAATAACTTCGGCCTTCGTTTCGTCCATTACCGAAATGGCGAGATTGGAAGGTGTGCCCCCGAACATGTCGGTCAGGATGATCACGCCTTTGCCGCTATCGACAGTCTGCACGGCGTTTAAGATTTCGAGCCGCCGCGCGTCCATGTCGTCGTCGGGACCGATGGCGATCGTTTCAAGTGAAGCTTGCTTCCCAACGACGTGTTCAAGCGCGTTGCGAAATTCCTGCGCAAGCCCCCCATGCGTGACGATGACAAGTCCGATCATGAGCGATGGGCCATTTCATTACTATCCGGCGGGCCAGACTGCGGCTTCGCCGTGGCGCGGAAAGTGGCAAGTGTTGGGCGCCTGTGCAAGGGGTTTCTGGATGGGGTTCAGGCCTTTGATGGGGCACGTGGCAAGGGCGCCATCCGAATGGCCGTTACAAGTTTCAGGGCGCTGGAACCTTCAAATGGCCTGACGCGAAGCAGGGGTACGTCGAAGTTCTTAATGCGAGCCACCGGCCATGGATCGGGGTATCTCTCGATCGCGCCCTCATTGACGAGATCGGCGATCAGGACGAGTTCCGCCTGTGGAACGGCATCAACCTCCAGTATGCCTACCCCACGAACCTCGATTTTTCCAAACAAAGTGGGTGGTGCTCGCGCGATGAGAGCCGTGCCCTCCTGATTTAGTATTACCTGATCGTCGGAAACTAGCTTCACGGGGTCGGGGACGAGGGGTGACGCCGCCAATCCCAAGCAACGAAAGGCGAGATCGGATTTTCCTGAGCCGGAAGGTCCCCTCAGCAGCACCGCCCGGTTGCCGACGGCAACCGCAGTGCCGTGGACGCGATCAGCTTCGCCAGACAAGTCCTGTTACCGCCGTAGGTGAGATCGGAAAACGCACGGTGAAACGCGCCCCCTTGCGGATGTTGTCGTCGTCCGGTGGGCGATTTTCAGCAAAGATTTCGCCGTTATGGCTGACGACGATCTCTCGCGAAATGGAGAGGCCGAGGCCGGAATTCTTGCCGCGCTTGGCATCGGTCAGAGGCCGATCGCTATAGAAGCGATCGAATATCTGCCCGAGCTTATCGGGAGGTATGCCCGGCCCCTCATCCTCGACAGTGATTTCCACCTTGTTGCCATTAGGCTTGGCGCGAACCGTCACCATGGCGCCTTCTGGCGAGAACGACAGCGCATTATCGATCAGGTTGGTGAAGACCTGCCCTAGCCTGCTGTCATTGCCGCGAACCATGTATGAGGCCGCAGGTGCAGGCTCAATGAACATCCGCAGCTTGCGGCTATCATCGGCCAGCATATCGAGAAAGAGGCTGTTGATGCTTTCGAGAACCGTGCGGATGTCGATCGACTGCATCTCCTGACGCGCAAGTTCAGCGTCAAGACGGGAGGTGCTGGAGATATCGTTGATGAGACGGTTGAGGCGTTTCAGCTCGGCCTGAATCTCCTGCACAAGAGCAGCGCGGTCCGCATCCGATTTGGCGTAGGCCATGGCTTCCGCCGTGGAACGCGCAGCAGCCAGCGGATTTTTCAGTTCGTGAGCGACGTCGGCCGCGAATTTCTCGCTGGCCTCGATCCGCCGATAGAGCGCGTTGGTCATCGCGACGAAGGCGCGGCCCGTCCGGCCGACTTCGTCGCGTCGTGCCGTGAGATCTGGCAACTGCTCGCGCGCAGAAATATTTTGCGTGACGCGGTTGGCAGCATCCGAGAGACGGCGCATGGGACCGGCAACCGTTCGCTCCAGAACAAGAGAGCTGCCGATTGCAACGAGAAGAGCCATCGCCGCAATCTGGAGGATCAGCCAACGCTCATCCCACAAGATGTCGTCGATGTCGCCGGGGTTCGTGGAGATTAGAAGGACGCCAAGAATCTTGTTTCCGCGCTTGATCGGCTCTGCCATCGAGACGATCTGCTGACCGTGCTTGTTGAGGAGCAGGATCGGAGTTTCGATGCCATTGAGCGCGGCGTTGCGGACCTCGGGGTAAAGAAAGCCGTTCGCGGTGCCGAGTTCGCGATAAACCTTGAGCTCTTTGTTGATCACCCAGTAATGCAGCCGCGTCCAGAAGTTCTTGAGGCGCGGGGTCGGGTCATTGGCATCGACAACGACCTCGGGTTCGTCGTCGCCATTCGAGAAAAGCGTGTCGCCGTTCAGGATCAGAGTGCCCTTGGCGGAATAGATACGCGCCTTGAGGTCGGCAGGGCCGACCAGTTTCCGCAGAATGATCGCGGCTTGATGCGGATCGATAGGCAACTCGAGAGCTGCGAATGCGTCGTCGCGCTGGGCGCGCGGGGTCGTCTTCTCCGGGATGCGATTGGGATCGAAAATTGCGCGCTCGTTCACGGCGCGGTACGCGATCGCCTCGGCCGTGATGCGCGACACAGTCTTTACGACGTCAACCTTCGCATCAAGCAGCCAGCCGTGATGCAGGCTGAGGTACAGCATCGCGCCGAGAAGGCCCGCCAATCCGAGAAGATTGGCAAGTAGAATACGCCGCCGCAGGTTCTTTCCTATGGCGCGCGCAATCCAGCCTTTCGCAATCCAGCCGCCGACGCCGTTCGCAGCCCGCAATAGGGCTCCGCGCAGATCGAGCTTCGGACGCGGCTTGACGGCTTCCGGCGCAGCGACGTCGCTCGCGGGGGTATTGAGCGCTGTCGCCGACACGATGTCGTTGCTGTCTAATGCCATCCCGTCCCCGGTGGCAGTTCGGCCGCCTATTCCTTGAAGCGGTAGCCGACGCCATAAAGTGTTTCGATCACGTCGAAATCGTCATCGACCTGCTTGAACTTCTTGCGCAGCCGCTTGATGTGGCTGTCGATCGTGCGGTCATCGACGTAAACCTGATCGTCGTATGCCGCGTCCATAAGCGCGTCGCGTGTTTTTACAACGCCTGGACGGGTTGCGAGTGCCTGAAGGATCAGGAACTCGGTGACGGTCAGCGTCACAGCCTTATTATCCCAGTGGCACGTGTGGCGCTCCGGGTCGAGTTTCAGCTTGCCGCGCTCCAACACGCGCTTGGCCTCATCCTCTGTCGTGGTGCCGTCCTTTGGGGCGACACGGCGCAACACAGCTTTGACGCGTTCGACGATCAAGCGCTGCGAAAAAGGCTTGGCGATGTAATCGTCGGCGCCCATCTTGAGGCCGAACAATTCATCGATTTCCTCATCCTTCGAGGTCAGGAAGATCACCGGCATGGCGGACTGCTGGCGCACGCGCCGCAGAAGTTCCATGCCATCCATGCGGGGCATCTTGATGTCGAAGATGCCGAGATCGGCCGGCTCCTCGGTCAAGGCTTCGAGCGCGGAAACCCCGTCTCCGTAAGTGCGAACCTTGTACCCCTCGGCTTCCAACGCCATCCGCAACGAGGTCAGAATATTACGCTCGTCGTCGACGAGTGCGATGGTGCTCTTTTCCTTCATCTTTTCCTCTTCTGCCCCTCAGCCGCGGCGGGATGCACACCGCGCTCTTTTTGCGCATATGGCGGCATGGTGTAGCAATTGTGGCGCTCCGACCAGATGGGCTCCGGAGGCTGAATACCACCTGAATAGGCGACCCCGCCCCTGACGGCAAGCAAAGTGGGCGATTTGGATGCTCACAAGTACACATTTCCGCTTGTTTGGCACGAATATTGAACCCATGCTCCGTACGAAGACGACTCTGCGGAATGCCTCGACGATACATAGTGTTACCGGATTTTGCGTGTTCTTACCGCTCTCTAGGACCATTGAACAGCTTGAGTTTGGGATAGCGGTCGTCCACTGCGGGGCAGGCCCTCCTGAAGCGGCCAGAATTGTGCGGCACAAAGGGGCGAGCCGTGCGTTTCTCGCCTTGTGCTGCTGAGATCTCGTGCGTGCACGTCAGCGCTTTTGCCAAAGGCAACCATCAATGACCGAGCTGTTTCCGACCCAGCCTTCGCAGAAAGTTCACCGCAATCTTCTTGAGCCAGAGCTGATGGAGTTCATCATCAGGCGCGGCGAAGGCAAGCTGGCGCAGAGCGGGGCGGTGGCCGTCGAGACCGGTCAACACACGGGACGTTCCGCGGAAGACAAGTACATCGTCAGAGACGCCGATACCGACGCCTCCATCTGGTGGGACAATGCCAAAGAAATGTCGGAAGAACAGTTCGATCGTCTGTTCGCCGACTTCATCAGCTATGCGCGGCACAAAGAGATCTTCGTGCAGGATCTTTACGCCGGCGCGGATGCGGATCATCGCCTCAATACTCGCATCATCACTGAACATGCTTGGCAATCGCTTTTCATCCGGCACCTCCTGCGCCGGCCTGATGGGAGCGAGCTTTCATCCTTCGTGCCGGACTTCACCGTGGTCGATTTGCCGAGCTTCCGTGCGGCTCCGCTCTATCACGGCACCCGCAGCGAGACCGTAATCGCCTGCAATTTTTCGAAACGCATCGTTCTTATCGGCGGCACAAGCTATGCCGGCGAAATAAAAAAGAGCGTTTTCTCATATCTCAATTACGTGCTTCCGGCGAAGAACGTCATGCCGATGCACTGCTCGGCCAACGTCGGCAAGGATGGCGCATCGGCGGTTTTCTTCGGTCTTTCAGGAACTGGGAAGACGACGCTTTCGGCCGATCCAGCGCGCGAACTTTTGGGTGATGACGAGCACGGCTGGTCAGAAAAGGGCATCTTCAATTTCGAGGGCGGCTGCTACGCGAAAACGATCCGGCTTTCGAGGTCGGCCGAGCCGCAGATTTGGGATGCCTCGAACCGCTTCGCCACGGTACTCGAGAACGTCGTGATCGATCCGAAGTCGCGTGTCCCGAATTTCGATGACAACCGGCTGGCTGAGAATTCACGCTCGGCCTACCCACTGGACGCAATCGCCAACGCCAGCCCTACTGGAACGGCGGGTCACCCGCGTAACATCGTGATGCTGACAGCCGACGCCTTTGGCGTGCTGCCGCCGATCGCGAAGCTGACGCCGAGTCAGGCGATGTACCACTTCCTCTCAGGATTTACCGCGAAGGTCGCCGGCACAGAGAAGGGTATGGGTTCGGACCCGAAACCAACGTTTTCTACCTGCTTCGGCGCGCCGTTCATGCCACGGCACCCAAGCGTTTACGGCAACCTTCTGCGCAAGCTCATTGCGGAGCACGGGGTCGACTGCTGGCTCGTCAACACCGGCTGGACTGGCGGGAAGTACGGCGAGGGTACGCGTATGCCGATCAAGGTTACTCGTGGCATGCTCAATGCGGCGCTCTCGGGGACGCTCAAGGCCCTGCCGATGCGCATCGACCCCGTTTTCGGTTTCGCGGTGCCCGTAGCTATGGACGGTATTGATCAGACGATTCTCAATCCGCGGGAAACATGGAGCGATCCGAAAGCCTACGACGCCATGGCAGCGAAGCTTGCGCAGATGTTCCACGATAACTTCGCCAAGTTTGCCGCTTACGTCGATGCGGACGTGTTGAAGGCGAGCCCAGCCGTCGATCGCGGCATCGCGGCAGAGTGAATCTCATCCATCGTCCGGGGCGAGCGTGGTGCGTCGCCTAGGGTGTTGATCATCTTCCCGTGCCTGCCTAGAAAAGCCCCGCCGGCTTAATCTGGAGCGTCAGCTATGGGCACCCGCATTCCTTTCACTCGTCCCGACGGGAAAGAAGCCGAGGGTTATCTTTCACTAGCGGGTAAGGCGAACGCGCCCGGTGTCGTCGTCGTTCAGGAGTGGTGGGGTCTGCAAGACCAGATCAAGGGGCTCTGCGATCGCTTCGCCCTTCTGGGTTATGACGCTCTTGCGCCGGATCTCTACGCCGGAACCGTCATTCCCTACCACGATAGCGATGCCGCGCTGCGCGAGATGCAGTCACTCAACTTCCTCGACGCCTGCGATCAGGTCGTGCGCGGGGCGGCGCAGTTTCTGCTGAAGTCCAGTCCGAAGGTGGCCGTTGCGGGCTTCTGCATGGGTGGCGCGGTTGCCTGTCTTGCAGCCTGCCGCGTTCCGGAGTTTTCAGCCGCAGTCCCGTTTTACGGTCTGCCGCCCGATGCGGTGGCGAAGCCCGCGGACGTAAAAATTCCGCTGCAAGGGCATTTCGCCAACAGCGATGATTTCGTCACTCCGGAAAACGTCGATGCGTTCGAAGCTGGCCTCAAAGCAGCAGCAAAATCGTTCGAGTTCTATCGTTATGACGCGAGCCACGCGTTCATGAACGAACAGCGCACCGTGCATGATCGGCACTGCGCGGAGCTTGCCTGGGAGCGCACAAGCGCATTCCTGAAGAAACATCTCTGGTAATTGACCTGCCGCGCTCTGACGCGCCTATGCTCTGAAATCGGCGAGCGTTAGCAGCGGCTCGAATTTAAGGCCAGCGGCAGCAAAGGTTTCGGATGCGCCGTCCAGTCGGTCAACGATCGTAATAACGCGCACGATCTCGGCGCCGGCGGCTTTCAACGCTTCGGCCGCCTTCAAGGCAGAGCCGCCTGTGGTCGTGACGTCCTCGACCACCACGATTTTTTTGCCCGCCATGCTTTCGCCCTTCGCCAGTCCCTCGACGAGCGATTGCGTGCCGTGCTCCTTGGCTTGCTTGCGGACAAAGAATGCCGAAAGTTTACGCCCTTCGGTGAAAGCAACTGCGGCCACGCTTGAAGCAATTGGTACGGCGCCCATTTCAAGGCCGCCCACGAGATCCGCGTCGACGTCATCGAGCTGATCCAATATTAAAGACGCGACGAGATAAGCGCCCTCGCTGTCAAGCATCGTAGGCTTCATATTGAAGTAAAATGTCGATGTTTTACCTGATGCGAGCTTGAATTCGGGGCCTTCCTGAAAAGATCGGGCCTTGATGAGTTCGATCAGGCGTGCCCTTCGGGCGGCGCGATCAGCCGATTTTCCTGGCATGCGGACGTAGGCCCTTGCGTTTTGGCGTTCGGATGCGCAAACAGCCGACTTCCGAAAGCATGTCAAGTTTCGAGGGAGCATTAGTGGTGGAGCGCCAGCGCACGTTGTGGAGCGGTTGGGCGGATTTAGCCGCCGAGCCGTGGAGAACCACCCTCGCGCTTCTCGCGCTGTGCGCCGTCGTCTATCTGCCGGGTGTGGTGCGCCTGCCAGCCGTCGATCGGACGGAAATCATCTGGGCGGAAACGACGCGGGACATGGTCGCTCGCGGCGACTGGACGGATCCGCGCTATGGAGACACCGTCCATCAATACCGGCCGATCGGAACGTTCTGGGCACAAGGCGTGTCGCGCTGGATTGCGGGAGACGCCCATGACCGCGATATCGTCGTCTATCGCATCCCCTCGTTCCTCGCCGTCACTCTTGCTGTGCTGGCGCTATTTTGGCTTGGGCGAGGTCTCGTTAGTCCGGAAACGGCGCTTGTCGCCTCGGTATTGTTTGCGGTCGCGCCTCTGACCGTTCTCGTCTCGCAACTGGCGATCGCAGAGGGGCTGTCGCTCTTGCCGGCGACGGTCGCGATGCTTGCACTCGCTCGCATATATTCCAACGATGAGGAGCCAATCGGAACGGTACTGCTGTTCTGGGCGGCGGTCGGCGTCGGTATGCTGATCAATGCGCTGCTGGTGCCGATCCTCGTTCTTGCGACCGTCATCGCGCTTTATATTTTCGATCGCGATTGGTGTTGGCTCAAGCGGCTCAACCCGGTCATCGGCGTTCCCATTGCGCTCTTGATCGCGTCGCCCTGGATATACGTTCGCGTCCATCAGGATGGCACGGCGTTTTCCGGATTGAGCATGCGGGAAGTCTTGGCTGCGCTCGGGGGCGCTCAGGACATGAAGCTTCGCGCATTTCCCGGCACTTTCGTGCTTGCGCTGCTCCTCGGGTTCATTCCTGGCACGATGCTTATCGGCACCGCGTTCAAGCGCTTCTGGGCGGAGCGCGATCAGCGCCTGCAGCGTTTTCTGATCGCATGGGTGATCGGATATCTCATCTATCTCGAATTGCTGTCGTCGAAGCCCGGGACGTACATGGTGCAGACGATGTTTCCGGCGCTCGCTCTCGGCGTGGCGATCATTGTCACGCGCGAGCATGGCGCAGGCAAAAAGCCCGAATGGAGCGGCTTCTGGATCTGGCCCACTGCGCTTTCCGCTTTGCCGCTGGCTTTGTTCGCTGCGGTCTATCTGTTCGTCGGTCAACTTCCGAGCATTCCGGCCCTGGTGCTGATCGCTGTGATCGCCTCGCTCTTTATCTGGACTGGGCAGCTTGGCCGTGAAGGCCAATTGCGCCGCTGGGCTGCGGTCGGGACCGCAGCCGTCGGCCTCCTCGGGTTGACACTTCTCGGCGTCGTGCTGCCGGGCATCGATAAGATATGGCCGGCGCAAATGATCGCCCGTGCCATCGCGGCGTGTCCAAAGGATCGAGCGGTTTTGGTCGGATTTCGTGAACCTTCAGGCCGGTTTCTGCTTTCCATTCCGCCAGAGCGGCAGACGCCGGAAGCGCTTGCGGCCGATGTCACGGCGAAGAGGCCGGGGCTCGCCATAGTGGAAGATCGCTGGGCAAAACGCACGAACTGGACGTTGCAATCGAAATCTCAAGATCGCATGCCGCAGCCGACGGGATGCGTTTCCGGATATAATGTGATGCGAGGTTGCTCAGTGCATTTCCGGATCTATTCGCCGAACCCCGCTGAGCCGTGTGCTATTCCGGCGGAGTTTGCGTGCTCAGAGAAGACGGCGCCGATCGGCTTCGAAAAATCAGCCAGCTGCGACTGAAGCCCGACAAAGGGAACGCTCTGCGCGCCAGGGCGTCCCGTGCTATAGGTGAGAAAATTACCTCAGGATCATTTGCACATGTTCAATCCCGAACGGCCTCCCGAAATCATCGCGCAGCGCTGGCTCAATTCCGATACCAAGCGCACGCTCAAAGCGGAAAAGGGGAAAGTCGTCGTCGTCGCGGTATGGCAACTCCTCTGCCCCGGCTCGCAGAAATTCGGCTTGCCACAAGCGATGCGTCTCCGGGGCGCTTTCGACGAAAGCGAAGTGGCGGTGTTCGGGCTGCACATGCCTTTTGAGCGCCTTGAGGAGCAAACGCCCGAGAAGGTCGAGGCATACCTGCAAGAGAACGGTGTCACAATTCCGGTCGCGCTCGACAAGCCGAATGGGACGGAATTGCCGGAGACGATGAAGGCCTATGAACTTCAGGGCACGCCGGCGCTGCTGCTGTTCGACCGTCAGGGCAGGTTGCGCCGCCATTATCTCGGCGCGGTCGATGACTTCCGGCTCGGCGCGGAGGTCATGGGGCTGCTGATCGAAGACAAGGATAGTCCGCGCGAAATGTCGATCGCGATCGAGCGCAAACTCGCTGCTGCACTCGTCGATCCGGAAGCGCATCACCATCATGATCACGGCGATGGGTGCGGTTGCGGGCACGACCACAGCCATGATCATGGGCATGATCATCACGATCACCACCACGATCACGGGCATGACCATGGCATCGCCCACGGTCTTCCGGGACACGTGCACGGTCCGGACTGCAAGCACTGATGGCGAAGCCGCCGAAAGACGAGGTGGAAACCGCGCAGGACGAGCAGTCTGCCAAGGGTTCGAGTACTTCGCCAGGCTCCGGGCTCAGCCGGAAAGAAAAGCAGCAGGTTCGCGAGGGCGTCCGCCATCGCCCGGCGGTCGTCTACGAAATCATTCGCGTGCAGGGCGAGATCGAGCTGCGGCGTCCGTTGTCGGCGCTGTGGTGGTCAGGCGTCGCGGCCGGGATATCGATTGGTTTTTCGTTTTTGACGGAAGCGGCGATTGCTTCGCATCTGCCCGATGGCGGGTGGTCGCCGATCCTCGCAAAACTCGGCTATTCCGTCGGGTTCCTGATCGTCATTCTTGGTCACCAGCAGCTTTTTACCGAAAACGTTCTCACCGCGGTGCTGCCGGTGATGGCGCGAAAGCAGGTTAACTGGTTCTTGCGCATGGTTCGGCTCTGGGGGATCGTGCTCGCGTCGAACCTCGTCGGCTGCCTGATCTTTGCGATGGCGCTGGCCTTTCTGCCGGTGATCCCGGCGGACGTGGTGCCAGAACTGTCGAAGATCGTCGGACGGGTGATGATCAATTCACCGGGCGAAATGTTCGCCAAAGGAATTGGAGCCGGTTGGCTGATCGCGGCGCTCGTCTGGATATTGGCGTCGACCGATAATGTCGAGTTCCTGATCATCACGCTGCTGACGTATCTCATCGCGCTGTTCGGCTTTACGCACATCGTCGCCGGCAGCGTCGAAGCGATCTATGGTGTCCTGACGGGCGGCGTAACCGTGGAGACGGCGATCTTCCATTTCTTTATGCCAACGCTGGCAGGCAACGTTTTCGGCGGCACGGTGCTGTTCTCGGTCTTGAGTTACGCCCAGGTTCGCGAGGAAATCTACGCCGATCCCGACGCCAAGTAGGCGCTTCGACTTCCTTGCGCCACGCGAATCACGCTTCCTTCCGCTCTACAAGTCGAGAGCGGAGAGAAGCTCATGGTCGAGCGGGTGAAGTCCTTGGATGTCGCGGCCGATTCGGCGGCGCGGAGCCGGACGGGTGCGCCGGAAGATCATCGCCCGGCCGCGCGTTCGCGACGCAAAGCGCGGGCTGCGGCCGCTGCGGCGGGCGACAAGAAAACCATCGCGCTCGTCTACGATTTCGACGGCACGCTGTCGCCGAAGCCGATGCAGGAATACGCGTTCCTGCCCAAACTCGGAATCGAGCCGAAAGAGTTCTGGGCTGAGTGCGGCCGCGTTGCCAAGGCGGAGCGGGCCGATGCGCTGATCACCTACATGCACCTTCTCTACAAGAAGGCGAAGGAGAAGGGCGTGCGCATCGACCGCGCCGATCTCGTTGCGCAGGGAAAGAAGGTCGAGCTTTATCCTGGCGTCGAGGCTTGGTTTGACGCGATGCACGCCTACGTCAAGAAGCAGTCGGGCGATGCGGGCATCACGGTGAAGCACTATCTCGTGTCGTCGGGGCTCACCGAGATCATCGAGGGTACCAAGATCTACCGGCATTTCGCCAACGTCTTCGCCAGCGAATACTGGTTCGAAGCCTACGATTTACCGTTTCCGAAGCGGGTCATTTCCGACACCGGCAAGACGCAGTTCCTGTTCCGCATCAACAAGGGGATCGAGGATCTCGGCAGCAGCATCAACGCGCATATGCCCGAAGATGACCGGCCGATCCCATTTTCGAATTTCATCTATTTCGGCGACGGCGATACGGACGTGCCGTCGATGGCGCTGTTGAAGAAAAACGGCGGCCACGCGATCGCGGTGCACGGGCCGGCCGAGAGCGAGACGAAGTGCATCGAGCTATTCAAGGCCGGCCGGTGCGATTTCTACGCCGGCGCGGACTATCGCAAGGGCTCGGACTTGTGGAAGCGCACGTGCCTGCTGCTCGACAGGATCATCGCGGATGTGAAGGTGCGAGACGAAGCGCGGGGGTTGGGGTGATTTGGTTCGAAGTGCGAGCCAAGACGAACAAGATGGATCAGCGCCCCTCGATCTTGATGCCGGGCAGATCTACACGGACCTTCGTTTGGTTGGCGTCCCAGAGGAGATAGCCGAGCACGACGACAGCGACGAAGAGCACGCCGATAATTGCCGACTTGATGTCCATCGCAGTCTCTCCAGATCTTTGATTTTCGACGTCGGCGCATCAATCGCCAGCGGGTGATGCGAAGTCAAGGCCAGGAGCTTCCCGAGGCGCGGCTCGCACTGATGTTCGCTTCATCGACGCGCAAAAAAGCAACGGCCCCGCGCTGAGCAGGGCCGTCGGATGATTTCGGGAGCTTGCGCTCTAGGTCTTAGTAGCAAACCCAGACGAAGCGGTCATAGTACGGCGACCAGCGCCAGCAGGAACCTACGCCGTAGGCCCACCAGCGGCCATGCCAGTAGCGGCGATGTCCGCGCCAGTGACCACGGCCCCAGTGGCGTCCGCCGCGCCAATGACGTCCGCCGCCCCAATGCCGTCCACCGCCCCAGTGACGACCGCCGCGAAAATGATGACCGCCGCGGAAGCCGCGGTGTCCGCCGAAGTGGTGGCCGCCGCCGCGGTGCCCACCAAAGTGATGACCGCCGCCGTGGTGGCCGCCTCCGTGTCTCGCTTCGGCAATGACCGGCATCGCAAGTGCCGTCATCATCGCCATCACGAATACGATTATGCGTTTCATTGTGGCTCCTTGAATTGTTTTTGTCGGGGTAAATCGAGGCGTCGTGTGCCAACACGACCGGTACCCGCTCAACGGCGTTCACTCGCCGCGGTTCCACCAGAACCCCCACCGCATGAACTAATGGCTAATTCCCCCAGAGAATTGCCATTTCTCGCGACGGATCAGTGATGGCTGTTCGTTATGCAACCCTGGTCGGCGATAGTCGTCACCGCCTTTGCCCTGAGCGATCGCGACCGGCGCCGAGACATTCGGGAAAAAATTCTGGCTGGCCTATCAAAGACAGTCTGCGCAGCCCGCCCATCGCCGACCCTCCTCGTAAAATCTTATTCAAATCCAGTCTCTTGATTTAGCTCAGCACGAGCGGACCGCGTGCGAGGCATGAAGAGTGCGCGGCGGCACGCCCGTCGCGAACAGGGGGAGGGCGTCTGAGGGAGGAAAAGGAATTGGCTCATGATTTCGGCCTCATCATTCGTCCCTACTGCCTTCGCCACCTCTGCACGGCATTGCCGCGGCATGGCGGCGTTTCTCGCGGCAGCATTCGCCTCGGTCCAGCTCGCACACGCGGATCCACAATGCACGCCGGCTGATCCGCGTGAGATATCGCGCGTATTCGAGAGCTGGGGTGATGCAATCGTTTCAGGCAGCGTCCTGCGGGTGGTGGAATTTTATGCCGACGATGCGACGCTCGTGCCGGAGAAAGGTGGCGCACCCTTGCGCGGCAAGCAGGCGATCCGGGACTACTATGCCGGTCTGCTCGCGCGTCATCCGCAACCGGTCATCGTGTCGAGCGAAATCGTGCCCGGCTGTAGTTCCGCCGTGGTCAGCGGTTTCATACTTTATCGCGTGACGGGAGCGCGCAAAGGCACGCGCGATCTTCTCGGCGGCCGCTTCACCACGGATTTCGCGCAGGTGAATGGTGCGTGGCGCATCGTCAGGCACTCGCTCGGCGGCGACGAACGCAAGCTCGACCAGCCATTTGCCAGTTCGCAGCTCTGATGCGCTGGTGATCTCAGCTGGGCGGTTTTGAGAGAAGCCGGTTCACGTGGCCCATCTTGCGGCCAGGGCGGGCTTCCTTCTTTCCGTAGTGGTGAAAGAAAGCGCCTGGCTCGGCTGCGATCTTCTCCCAGGCAAGAATGTCGTCACCGATGAGGTTGATCATCTCGGCGCCGCCGGCCTTCTGCGCGGACGAACCAAGCGGCCAACCTGCGACGGCGCGAATGTGCTGCTCGAACTGCGAGGTTAGCGCACCGTCCATCGTCCAGTGCCCGGAGTTGTGAACGCGAGGGGCCATCTCATTGACGAACAGGCGGTCGCGGCCATTGTCGGGCACGAGGAAGAACTCGATTGCGAAGACGCCGACGTAGTCGAGATTTTCAGCGATTTTCTGGGCAATCGCGATCGCTTCGCTGGCGACGTCTGGCGCAACTGCGGCAGGCGCAACGGAGCGGTGAAGGATGTGGTTGCGGTGCTCGTTTTCGGTGACGTCGAAGGCCCGGAATGTCCCGTCGACGGCCCGCGCGGCAACAACGGAAACCTCGGCGCGGAAGTTCACGAAGCTTTCGAGAATTGAAGGCTGCCCGCGCATCGCGGTCCAGGCCGCTTCGGCGTCCCCCCGCTTGAGGATCTTCGCTTGGCCTTTGCCGTCATAGCCAAAGCGGCGGGTCTTCAGCACGGCCGGAATGGCAAAGCCGGAGTCGAGCGCCTTCGCGAGATCGTCGAGCCCATCGATGGCGACGAAGTCGGCGGTCATCGCGCCCAATGCACGCGCCAGCGTCTTTTCGTTCATGCGGTCTTGAGCGCAGGCAAGGGCTTTGGCCCCTGGGCGAACGGGCACGCGCGCGCTGAGAAACTCGACGGTTGCGACCGGGATATTTTCGAATTCATAGGTGGCGACATCGATCGCGGCGGCGAAACGCGCCAGCTGCTCTTCGTCTTCGTATGCTGCGATCGTGTGGGCGGCCGCGACTTCGAAGGCGGGGCTATCGGCGTCCGGTGCATAGATGTGAGATCTGAGGCCGAGGCGGGCCGCTGCCAGTGCCAGCATCCGGCCCAGCTGTCCGCCGCCCAGAATGCCAATCGTCGAGCCGGGAGGTACTGCCGTCATCGCGGTGTCGTCAGCTATCGGCCGGTGTCTCGGCGACGTCCGCCGAATGCTGCTTGCGCCATGCTTCCAGCCGTTCGGCCAGCGCCTCATCGGAGAGGGCAAGGATTTCTGCGGCGAAGAGGCCGGCATTCTTGGCGCCCGCCTCACCGATGGCGAGAGTGCCGACAGGCACGCCAGCCGGCATCTGGACGATCGAGTAGAGGCTGTCCTGGCCCTTCAGTGCCTTTGACTCGACCGGCACGCCCAGAACCGGGAGCGTCGTCATGGAGGCTGTCATGCCTGGTAGGTGGGCCGCGCCGCCAGCGCCGGCGATGATGACCTTAAGGCCGGCGGCCTTCGCGCCCTTGGCGTAGGAATAGAGCCGCTCCGGCGTGCGGTGCGCCGATACGATCTTGGTCTCGAAGGGTACGCCCAGCTCGGCCAGAATGTCGGCGGCGTGGTGCATCGTCGGCCAGTCCGACTGGCTGCCCATGATAATACCGACGTGCGGCTTGCTGCGGCCCATGATGGCGTTCAAATGCCCCAAAACGGAAACCGCGTCGGTACAGGAGCGGGCCGCGGTTTACAAGGGTTTCTGGCTCCAGGGCTCGGGGAATTCAGGGCAAAACGTCGCCTCGGAGCGCTAAAGGTGGCTTGTCGATGCGCGGGGGCCGTCAGCAAGGCCTTCACGGGGCTAGCGTGCCGATCCGACGAGGTACCCTAGCGACTGGAAGAATGTGTCTGCGGCCACGTAGCCTGGTATGCGCCCTATCTCGTGACCCGACCGCACGACAAGGAAGGTCGGAACCATGGTTATTTCCGACGTCAAATCGATGGGCCCAGCGTCGAGGGTGTTGATGTCAATGAAATGCACCGGCATTTTCGCGGCCTGTTCAGAGGCTTCGTAGGCCGGCAGAAGCTCGCGCCGGAACTGTTGGCAGTAGATGCAGCCCTCAGCCTCGACGACCACGAGTTCCAAGCCCGAGTCAGAACCTTCAGCAGGGCTTTTGGCACTCACACCGGAGACGGCCAGCGGTGCGGAGAGCAGCGCGACAGAACAGAGGGTACGCAGGGCGCGAAGCATTGGGTGATCCCGCGAGCAGGGAAGGGACCCCTCCTTCTAAGACAACGGCCGGGTACCGCCGGGCTAAACCTTTCCGGCTAGTTAATTTTCGTCTTTTAGCGGGACACTCAGAGCTTTTTGCAGCTGACGGCTATCGTTTTGTAGGAGCCGAAACCGACGGCGCCGGCGCCGAACTGCTGAGCCATCGCCGCGCCGAGCTTCTTGGCCTGCTCATCCTGTTTTTCGGCGTCCGGATCGAGAACGGTCGCCGTACAGCCGGTCGGGGCAGACGCGAGCTTAACGGCGTCTGTCTTCTCCGGTTCGAAATCGATGAAGTACGAGGGATCGAACACCGCAAAGGTCAGCCCCTCGGCATCTGCCAGGACTGGCTTGGCGAGCGGCAAGTGGAACGTGAGGTGCAGGACGCCATTGGTATAGTCGAGGTGCGCGTTCGTCGGCGGGAGGAAATTCAGCTGCTCTTCGCCAAGCTTCGCGACGGTGAAATAATTGAACTCCTTCAGGCCATCCATGTTGACTTTCAGAAGGGGTTCCAACTCGTGTTGGTCGTATTTGCCATCGTTGTTGGTATCGAGACCTTCGAGCGCCATGGCGGCATAGGCATCGTCGAAGCTCCAGACGTGGTCGACGCCCGTGACAGTGCCCTTGTCGTAGGTGACGGTCATCTCGTAGGTCACCCACATGTGCGGATGCGCCAAGGCAGGTGCCCCGGCGAGCCCAAGCAGGATGGTGGCTGTGATACAGCGGATTGCCGTCAGGTACTTCTGCAAGGGCGCCTCGAAGCTTAGTGCGTATTGCCGGAAAGATTCCCGGACCTCGGATCAAGGAAACGCACACCGAAGGTGGCGACATTGCGACGTCAGCGGTCAGCCGAGCGATATAGGCATACTCAAGGTTGGTTGCCCCTTGTTCTGTTTAGTTATATTATACGGTTTCATTTATTAAAGGTGACCTGATGACACGCGCTTTGCTCAGCAAAATGAGCGCATTTCTCGTTCTGACGTTTATGTCACTTCCCGTCCGTGCAGGGGAAGCGCCCAAGGTGGTCGTGACGATCAAGCCTATCCACTCGCTCGTAGCGCGGCTCATCGCCGGGATAGGCCAGCCGCAGCTGATTGTCGACGGTTCGGCGTCGCCGCACACCTTCACCCTCAAGCCGTCTACCGCCCGGGCCATCAACGAAGCCGACGTTTTCATTCGCGTGTCCGATACGCTAGAGCCGTTTACGCGCAAGATCGTGTCGTCGTTGCCTTCGGCTGTGACCGTCGTGACACTCATAGATGCTCAAGGCGTCAAGCTTTTCGATCAGAGGCATGGCGGCACGTTCGAAAAGCATGTGCATGGTCACGAGGAGGCGAACGCCGAAGGTCACGCGGAGGAGGCGGAGGACCACGACGAAGACGGAAAGGACGGTCACATCTGGCTGGATCCCGTCAATGCGAAGGCCATTGTTGCGGCGTCGGCAAAAGCGATCGCGAAGCGCTATCCGGAATACGCGGAAAAGCTTCGCCAGAACGAAGCTGCAATCGATGCCGATCTGGATGCGCTCGATCGAGAGATTGCAACCGAGCTCAAGCCGGTTCGCGATAAACCATTCATCGTATTTCACGATGCCACGCAGTATTTCGAGCGGCATTACGGGTTGCAGGCGGCCGGCTCGATTACGGTTAGCCCCGATGTTGCGCCGAGCGCGAAGCGCCTCACGGAAGTCAGAGGTAAGATCGCGGCGCTGGGTGCGGTTTGCGTCTTCACCGAACCGGACTTCCAGCCCAACCTCGTCGCTGCGGTGACGGAGGGATCGCGGTCCCGAGCGGGTACGCTGGATGCGGAAGGGCAGCTCTTGACGTCAGGACCTGACCTCTATGACGTCCTGCTTCGCGGCCTGGCGCACAACCTCGCGGCCTGCCTCACGGCTCCCAGCTGACCGAATGCGTATGTGGAGGCCTCGTTAGGCCTGAGCTTCCGCTTCGCGGCCGTCGAAGACGTATCCAGCACCGCGAACCGTGCGGATCGGATCACTCTCGTTGCCGCGGATGAGCGATTTGCGAAGGCGGCCGATGTGGACGTCGACTGTCCGCTCGTCCACTTCGGAGGACTGGCCCCAAACGCGGTCGAGCAGCTGACTGCGGGAGAGCACGCGGCGTGGGCTTTCCATGAAAACTTCGAGCATCCGGTATTCGGTTGGTCCGAGACGAACCTCGCGAACGCCACGCGTCACTTTGTGGGCGCCCCGGTCCATCGTGATTTCGCCGGAGACAAGGATGTCGCTCATACGTTCGGGCGATGCGCGGCGAAGCAGAGCTTTGACGCGGGCCATCAGCTCCTGCACGGAGAATGGCTTCGTCACGTAATCGTCGGCGCCGGTGGTCAGGCCGCGCACGCGGTCGGTTTCCTCGCCGCGGGCGGTTAGAAGAATAATCGGCAAGCTCTGCGTGTCGGGCCGATTGCGGAGGCGCCGACACAACTCGATCCCGGATATTTTGGGGATCATCCAATCCAGTATCGCCAGATCGAAGCTTTGCTCGGAAAGCAAAAGCTCGGCTTCTTCGCCATCGCCGGCTGGAACGACGTCATAGCCTTCGGACTGAAGATTGTACTTCAGCAGTTCGGCAAGAGGTGCCTCGTCTTCAACAACGATAATCTTGGCTGGCATGATACCGGATCGGAGCTTTGTTCTTAGAGTGGTGTTTTGATCAGCGCGGCGTGATCAAGGTGGACGAGGTCTTGTCGCCCTTCGGCCGATCGTCCGCGATCGGAACGCCGTGAACGAGGTAGTAAACGTTCTCGGCGATGTTCGTGGTGTGGTCGCCGATGCGCTCGATGTTCTTGGCGCCGAACAGGAAGTGCGTGCAGATGCCGATGTTGCGCGGATCTTCCATCATGTAGGTCAGAAGTTCGCGGAACAGCGAGTTATACATGGCGTCGACCTGCTGGTCGTTGCGCCACACCTCCATCGCCTTCTCGGCGTCAAGGGAGGTCAGGGCGTCGAGGACGTCCTTGAGCTGGCCTTGCACCATTTCCGTCATGTGGCGCATGCCGGTCATCAGGGGCTTGGGATAAGCTTCGCCGGCGATCGTGAGCGCGCGCTTGGCGATATTCTTCGCGAGATCGCCAATACGCTCGAGGTCTCCTGCGATCTTCACGACGGTCATGATGTGACGAAGGTCGTTTGCAAGCGGCTGGCGGCGGGCGATCATCACGATCACCTGGTCCTGCAGCTCGCGCTCGAGCTGGTCGACCATGACGTCGTCCGAAACCGCCTTTTCGGCGAGCTTGGGGTCACGGCGCTCGAGTGAATCCATAGCTTGAACAAGAAGCTTTTCAGCGTAGCCGCCCATCTGGGCGATCCGGCGGTCGAGAAGCTTTAGTTCGTCTTCGTACGACTTAACGGTATGTTCGTTCATCGTCTTTGATCCTGAAATCGATTGGCCTCAACGCCACCACTAGCCAAAGCGGCCGGTGATGTAGTCTTGCGTCCGACTATCCGTTGGGTTTGTGAAAAGCTTTTTGGTGTCGCCGAATTCGACCAACTCACCGAGATACATGAATGCGGTGCGCTGAGAGACGCGGGCGGCCTGCTGCATGTTGTGCGTCACGATCGCGATCGTGAACTCGTGCTTCAGTTCATCGATCAGCTCTTCGACTTTCGCGGTCGAGATCGGATCGAGCGCGGAGCAGGGTTCGTCGAACAGAATGACTTCCGGACGAATGGCGACGGTGCGGGCGATGCAGAGGCGCTGCTGTTGACCACCAGAGAGTGAGAGGCCGCTCGCGTGGAGCTTGTCCTTCACTTCCTTCCAGAGCGCAGCCTTCTCCAACGCGGATTCGACGCGGGCGTCGACTTCCGATTTCGGCAGGCGCTCATAGAGCCGCAGACCGAACGCGATGTTTTCATAGATCGTCATCGGGAAGGGCGTCGGCTTCTGGAACACCATGCCGACACGCGAGCGAAGGAGGTTCAGATCCTTCATGTCGAGAATGTTTTCGCCGTCGAACATGATCTTACCCTCGGCACGCTGGCCGGGATAAAGATCGTACATGCGGTTCAACACGCGCAGGAGCGTAGACTTGCCGCAACCGGATGGACCGATGAACGCCGTCACCTGCCGCTCGAACAGCGGCATGGAGATGCCTTTGAGGGCCAAGGACGACCCGTAATAGAACTTCAGGTCTTGGACCGAGATCTTTTCGGTCAAGCCAGTGTCGACGTCTTTTGACATTACGTTCATTTGGGGGTCCTCGACGTACCAAGATAACGTGCCGCAATGCTAAGCGAGAGCACCGCTGCGGTGATGAGCAAAGCGCCAGTCCAAGCGAGGCGTTGCCAGTCCTCATAGGGGCTGAGAGCATATTGGAAGATGACAACAGGCAAGCTCGCCATCGGAGCATTCACATCGGTGCTCCAGAACTGATTGTTTAGAGCCGTGAAGAGCAGCGGAGCGGTCTCGCCGCTGACGCGGGCAATCGCGAGAAGAACGCCTGTGATCATGCCGGCGCGGGCAGCCTTGTAAGCGATCTTACGAATGACCAGCGACTGAGGCAAGCCGAGCGCGGAGGAAGCCTCTCGCAGCTGGTTCGGCACCAGCACCAGCATGTTTTCCGTGGTGCGCACGACGGTCGGGATCACGAGAACCGCCAGCGCGGCCGCGCCGGCGATGGCGGAGAAGTGGCCCATCGGACGAACGAGGACTTCGTAGACGAAGAGGCCCGTGACGATCGAAGGAGCGCTGAGCAGAATGTCGTTGATGAAGCGGATCACCGACGAGACCTTGCTGTAGCGTCCGTACTCGGCGAGATATGTGCCGGCGAGGATGCCGATCGGTGTGCCGATAAGCACGCCGAAGAACGTCATCAGCAAGCTGCCGGCGATCGCGTTCAGGAGACCGCCGTCGCTGCCCGGAGGCGGTGTCATCTCGGTAAAGACTTTGAGGTTGAGACCCGCGAAGCCTTTGAAGACAAGTGTGGCAAGGATAACAGCCAGGATGGTCAAGCCCAGGCCTGAAGCTGCCCAGCAGAGCGAAACCGTGATCGTGCTGCGTAGCCGGCGGCGGCGATATTTTGCGAGGTCAAGGGCCATCGTTATACTCCTGCCTTCTTCTCAATGCGCATCAGCATGAAGCGCGCGAGAGCAAGGACGACGAACGTGATGAAGAAGAGGATGAGGCCGAGTGCGATCAGCGACGATGTATAGATGTCGCCGACAGCTTCGGTAAATTCGTTGGCGATGGTGGCGGAGATCGTCGTTCCGGGCGCCAGGATCGATTCCGAAATACGGTGAGCGTTGCCGATCACGAATGTCACGGCCATCGTTTCACCGAGAGCGCGGCCAAGGCCCAACATGACACCGCCGATGATGCCGACGCGCGTATAGGGAATGACGACGTTGCCGACCACTTCGCGGGTCGTCCATCCCATGCCGTAAGCGGCCTCCTTGAGGACCGGTGGTACCGTCTCAAAGACGTCGCGACAGACGGCCGTGATGAAGGGCAGCACCATCATCGCAAGAATGAGGGCCGATGTCAGGATGCCGATGCCGTAGGGAGGACCGGCGAAAAGTCCGTTGAGCACCGGGATCGGCTTGAAGAATGCGATCAGCTCGGGCTGCACATATTGCTGGAGCATGGGTGCGAAGAAGAACAGGCCCCAAATGCCATAGATGATGCTCGGAACGCCGGCGAGCAGTTCGATGGCGATGCCGATGGGCCGGCGAAGCGGCATCGGGCAGAGTTCGGTGAGGAACACCGCAATCCCGATCGAGATGGGCACAGCAACGATCATGGCAATCGCGGATGTCACGATCGTTCCGTAAATCGGGGCGAGAGCGCCGAACTGTTCGGTGACGGGATTCCAAACTTCGGTCGTCAGGAAGTTCAAGCCGAAAGTCTGGAACGCGAGCGAACCACCCATCACGAGCGACACGAAGATCGCGCCGAGGAGAATAAGGACAAGATAGGCGGACGAGTGTGTCAGCAGGCGGAAGAAATTGTCTGTCGTCTTGAGACCTTCGAGAACTTTGCGTCTGGCCGCCGCCGCGGCCATCGCTTGAGAATTGGCGTCTGTCATGAAGGTCAAGTTTCCGCTCCCCACCGATGAAAAGGCATCAATAGAATAAAGAGACCAAGAGGCGCCCGCACTGCGGACGCCTCCCGATCTTGCAAAGACTTAGTTGGAGAAGACCGGCTTGTTGTCTTCGCCGACGACTTCGCCCCAGCTCTTCTTAACGAGAGCGACGACGCTGTCGGGAAGGGGAACGTAGTCGAGTTCTTCAGCGGCTTTGCCACCCTTGGCGTAGGCCCAATCGAAGAACTTCAGTGCGTCCTTCACAGCGGCGACATCCTTCGGCTTCTTGTGGATCAGGATGAACGTTGCGCTGGTCAGCGGCCAGGTGGTGTCGCCGGGCTGGTCGGCCAGGATCACGCCAAGGCCCGGAGCGGAATTCCAGTCGGCGCCAGAAGCTGCTGCCTGGAAGGATTCGATCGAGGGCTCAACCGCTTTGCCAGCCTTGTTGACGAGCTTCGTGTGCGAGAGCTTGTTCTGCTTGGCGTAGGCGTATTCGACGTAGCCAATCGAACCCTTCGTCTGCTTCACGTTGTTGGCAACGCCTTCGTTGCCCTTCGCGCCGATGCCCGTCGGGAACTGAACCGAGGCGTTTGCACCGATCTTCGACTTGAAGTCAGGGCTGACGGCCGAGAGGTAGTTCGTCCAGTTGAACGTCGTGCCCGACCCGTCCGAGCGGAAAACGACCGCGATGGCATCGGAAGGAAGCTTCGCATCCGGGTTCAGCTTCTTGATTGCCGGGTCGTCCCAGGTCTTGATGTCGCCGAGGTAGATCTTGGCGATCGTCGGGCCGTCGAGGACGAGTTGTCCTGCCGAGATGCCATCGATGTTGACGACGGGAACGATGCCGCCGATGACGGTCGGGAACTGGACCAGGCCGTTCTTGTCGAGCTCGTCGCCCTTCAGCGGCTTGTCGGTCGCGCCGAAGGTGACCGTGTTGGCTTCGATCTGCTTGATGCCGCCGCCGGAACCGATGGACTGGTAGTTCAGACCAACGCCGGTCTCTTTCTTGTAGGTGTCAGCCCACTTTGCATAGATCGGATACGGGAACGTGGCACCCGCGCCGGAAATGTCGGCTTTGACGGGAGCGGTCGCAGCGGCTGTCGCCGCAAACGCCGCTAAAAGCGCCAGAATAGACTGTTTCACTCGTGGTCTCCTTGTTGAACGGGGGCTTGAGGCCTCGCCACTCCATCTGCCGGGCGAACCCGGCAGCAACTCTCTAGTCCAGTTAGTTCACGCCTTTGTGAAACGTTAACGCATTGATTCCGTTTGGAATTTAATTCCAGCGTTAATGTATCGATCTCGTGCGATGCTCTTTTTGAGAACATTCGCGGGTAATCCGCGCTCCCCACCGGCGCATTTTCGGCAAACGACTTAGGTGATCTGGCTTAGGCCAAGCCAAGCGGTTGGCAGTCATCGCACTGTCATCATTCACGTGTCCGTTCTAGCGGGTCCACGCAATGGAAATGTGACAGTTCAACTATCTGATTTTATTGTCTTTATCTGTATGCAGGCAAAACGACTTTAAAGTTTGTGCCCTTTCCGACGACAGATTGGACGGTCAACTCACCTTCGTGTCGGCTGAGTACGTGTTTGACGATGGCCAGTCCCAATCCCGTGCCGCCGATCCGGCGGCTGTGCTCGGTGCTGACGCGGTAAAAACGTTCCGTAAGACGGGGCAAATGCTCGGGCGCGATGCCCGGACCGTTATCGGAAATAGACACAAAAGCACGCGCGGGAAATTTGTCGTCGCGCGGCCCGATTTTCTTCGAGATCGAGATTTTGACCTCACCGCCATCGCGACCGTATTTCACGGCATTCTCGACCAGGTTGTGAAAAACCTGGAAGATCTCGTCGCGGTCACCCATGGCGACAATCTGTGAATCGTCTGGTGCTTCAACGTCGATTGTAATGTTGCGTCCTTCGGCAAAAACCGAGAGCGACCGCGTCACGTCCTCCATGAGATCATTGAGGTCCACCCGGCCTGTCGGCTTCAGGTTGGCTTTCTCTTCAACACGGCTGAGCAACAACAAATCATCGATGAGGCGTGTCATACGCTCCGCCTGATCGGCCATGATGGCGAGAAATCGCTCGCGCGCCTTCTCGTCGTTTCGCGCTGGACCCTGCAGTGTTTCAATGAATCCGCGAACGGATGCGAGCGGCGTTCGCAGTTCATGGCTGGCGTTGGCGATGAAGTCGGTGCGCATTTCAAGCAGACGATGCTGCTCGGATTCATCGTGGATCGTGATCAAAGCGGCGATGGGCGCGCGATGTGTGGCGGCGCCGAGAGGCGCGACAGTGGCGATAAGACGCTGGCCGGCGACGCCGCGAGGCACAAGGCGCGCGGTGCCTTTCTCGCCGTTCTGCAGTGCCTCTGATACCGCGGTGATGAGTTCGGGATCGCGATTGACGTGCTCGAGCGGCACGCCGGGACGCAGCCGATCGAAGAGGCTGTTGGCCGCCGCGTTGTAATTCAACACGACGGAGGATTCGTCGAGAACGATCGCCGGATCGGGCATCGCAGCAGCGAGGTCGATCCAGGTCAGGTTCTTGTCAGAGCTTGAGCCGATGCCAGTCATGTCACTCGCTTTCTGATCAAGCGTAGCGCGTGGCCATGCCAATAGAATTGCGGCAGCCGCAAACAATCCACAAGCGAAGAAAATTCCGTCGCGGAGTGGCCCGATCGCCCACACTGATATGGAAGCGAGCACGAGAAATACGGTGGCGCAAAGTGCGGCCAAGATGAGCCGGGTCTTCGCAGGGATCATCGGCGATGCAGTAATCCCGATCAAAGACATAAGCTAGCCGCCAGCCTCAGCCTCGCCGCGAGCCCCGAGCCACCGGCTTTTTGCTGCGGACTTTGCCACCGTGGTCGCTTTCTCCGTTGGGTTCCGTCTCGGTAATGCCCATCGGCGATTTCACCGCAAGTTCCGCTAGGGTGTGTTGATCCAGAACGGAGATGAATGCCATCAGGGCGTCGTCGAACATAGCATTGATGTTGCCCGGGCTTGCGGATGTCCGGCCACTACTGCCGCCGCCCTCGACCGTGACCCGAGTGACCTCGATGGCCCGCACCACGTCGCCAATTTTGATCGTGGTGGCAGGTTTGGCAAGGCGGACGCCGCCGTTCGGACCTCTGACCGCCGACAGAAAGCCAGCGTGGGACAGGATATGAACTATCTTGAAGACATTCTGCTTGGTAACGCCAAGCCGGTCTGAAACATCCGCGACCTTAACGAGCTGATCTTTGGCAAGAGCGCACTCGATCAGAATGCGGATCGCGTGGCCAGTCTGCTTCGTCAAGCGCATGCTGTGAATTACCCGGGTCGCGCGCCCGCGACGGAAAAAAACCTAGTCCCTGCTTGTTTCACAAATCTTGACCGGGTGGCAAGGGGCGGGAGTGGCCCGGAGTTCACTTGACAGTCAGAGTGCCGCGCATTCTATACCTTCCCGGTAAATATTCGGGGTCGGCAGTCCGCTCGAGGCTCTTGCGGATGCCTAATGGTCATCGTCACGGAGAGGCAGAATGTCGAAACTTTCACCCGCGCGCCGGCGCGCTGTTCAACTCGTGTTTTTGGCGGCGCTGGCGACGAGCGCCGCGGCCAATCCAGTGATGGCGGCTCCGCCGGCGACCAAGGACATCATGAAGAATTACGGCGACATGGCGGAGGCGATGTACTCCGACGCCCTCGCCAAGGCCAAGGACCTCGACAAGTCGATTGATGCCTTCCTTGCGGCACCAAGCACGGAGACGCTCGCGGCGGCCCGCGACGCCTGGAAAGCTTCGCGTGTTCCCTACATGCAGACCGAAGGCTTCCGTTTCGGTAATAAGGTCGTCGATGATTGGGAGGGAGAGGTGAACTCCTGGCCGCTCGACGAAGGCTTGATCGATTACGTCGATAAGGCGAGCTACGGCGACTCGAAGGAAGAAAATCCCCTCTACACCGCGAATATCATTGCGCACAAGAAGATCCGCCTCGGGCCGAAGATGCTCGACGCAAGCAAGATCGACAAGAAGGTCATCGCCAAGCTCAACAGCGCGCTCGACGTCGAAGCGAACGTCGGCACGGGATATCACGCGATCGAGTTCCTGCTGTGGGGGCAAGATCTGCACGGAACGGGACCCGGTGCGGGCGAGCGTCCGGCCAGCGACTACGATCTGAAAAATTGCACGCACGAAAACTGCGATCGTCGGCGCGACTACCTGAAGGCTGCGTCGGGTCTTTTGGTCGATGATCTCGAAGAGATGGCCGGTGATTGGAAGCCGGACGGCAAGGCTCGCAAGGCGCTGGCTGCCGGCGATGACAGCGCCCAGCTCTCGACCATTCTGACGGGCCTCGGCTCGCTGTCATACGGCGAACTTGCCGGCGAGCGCATGAAGCTTGGTGTGCTTCTGCACGATCCTGAAGAAGAGCACGATTGCTTCTCGGACAACACGCACAACAGCCATTATTACGACCAGGTCGGCATGATGGAGATCTGGAACGGCAAATACGACGGCCCCACGGCGGTCAGCGGCCCCAGCATCGCCGCACTCGCACGCGAGAAGGCGCCAGATGCCGCCAAGCGTGTCGACGACGCGATGGCCAATACGCTCGAGAAGGTCAAGGCGATCAAAGCCAAGGCCGATTCAGGCGAAATGGCTTACGACCAGATGCTGGCGGCCGGAAACGAGGCAGGCAACAAGTTGGTGCTTGATGCGGTCGACGCCCTTGTGGCACAGGCGCGGGCGATTGAAGCGGTCGTCGCCGCTTTGAACCTCAAGGTCAAGATTGAAGGCTCCGACAGTCTCGATGATCCCGATAAGGTCGCGACCAAGAAGTAATTGCGGCTCGTCTCTGACGATATCGCTTCGTGCCGACGAGCTATCTCGATGGTAACACGCCGCGACCTCATGTTCGGGGCCGCGGCGTTCGCGGGAAGCGCGGGCGCGGGCTTTCTGTCCGTCGGCCGGCCCGTTGCAGCCCGCGAGGTGATCGCCGAGCCCATTGCTCACGGCGTAAAGTCGATCGCATTCGATCTTGCCGAGAGACCAACATCGTTGCCGTGCTTCAACGGCCGGACGCTGCCGCTATGGACGTTCGAGCTCGCGACGACGTTTCCGATCGTGCGCGTGAAGCTCGGCGAACGTCTGGATACCGTTTTTCGGAACAACCTGCCGCGCGAGGGCGAAGTCGCCTCCATTCATTGGCACGGGCTGCGAATTCCCAATACTCAGGATGGCGTGCCGTACATGACTCAGCAGCCTATCCCGCCTGGCGGTGAGGGGCGCTACTCATTCGTGCCGCCGGACACCGGCTCGTTCTTTTTTCACACGCACTGCAATTCGGTCGAACACTTTGGCCGCGGGCTGATGGGAACGCTCATCGTCGAGGGTGACGAGATCACTCCTGCCGACGGCGAAATCGTTCTGATGATGAAGGACTGGCGCATCGGCCCCGACGGCAAATTCCTTCCGTTTTCCACCGACGAAGGCGCTGCCAAGAGCGGAACAGCCGGAACCGTCCGCTCGGTCAATGGCGCGACGTCGCCTGTCATATCCGTCCCGTCGGCGGCGAACGTTCGCATTCGCTTCTACAACCTCGATCCCATGCGCATTTCGGAAATCGGGTTCGAAGACGCGCAGGCCGCCATCATCGCGCTCGACGGAAACGGCGTGCCGCCGATGCCGCTCGAATCCTGGCGGCTTGGAACGGCGATGCGCGTGGACATCCTGCTGCGGACGGCAGCACCGGGAGGTTCGATCAAGCTCTACGATTACTTTTCGGCGGAGCCGTTCGTGCTCGCTGAATTCAAATCGGAAGGCCCGCCCAAGCGCACGGATGCATTCGTACCGACGCCGCTCAAGGTCATGCCATTCGCGAAGCTTGACGAAGCGAACGCGCAGCTCATTCCGTTCGAGTTTTCCGCGACGCCGACCGGCGCGGCAGTGGCAGCAATCGGCGCCGGACCTGGTATTGAGATCGGCCCGCTGTGTCTTGCCAAGCGTACCTTCTGGGCCATCAACAAGCAGGCTTGGCCGGGACGCGATCATCGGGATCTCGGGCCGCCTCTTGCGGTGCTAAAAGCCGGTCAAAGCTATATCTTCGAACTCAACAACACGACACCGCGCGCGCATCCCATTCATATTCACGGACACACGTTCGAGGTTTTGAATTCGAGCAAGCGCGATCTGCCACGTTTTCGCTGCGACACCATTCTCCTCATTCCAAATGAGCGCATTCAAGTCGGACTAGTGGCCGGAGAACCCGGCAAGTGGATGTTTCATTGCCACATCCTGGAGCACCAGGAAGCCGGCATGATGGGTTACATCGAGGTCGTGTGAGAATGCTCGCCCGGGCATCGATCGTATTGGTGATGTTAGCCGCCATCTTCTCGAAGAGCGTCGGCGCTGATCCGCTCGACGCGGCGCTCGGCAAAGCCCTGTTCGACCGGCAATGGATCCCGGCGCCTTCGTCAACGAACGGCACGGACGGGCTCGGCCCGCTTTTCGTTTCGAGGTCGTGCGCCGGCTGTCATGCAAAAGGCGCTGGGGCTCACGTGGTGAAGCGGGAGGACGGGACTGACGACATCGTCGGCGCCGTCGTGCGCTTTGGCGCGAAGGACGGCGCGACGGACCCGTATTATGGACTTGAGCTGCAGACGAATGCGGTGCCCGGGCTCGAGCCTGAGGGCACGGCGCGCTATCTCCCGAAACTCCAATACAACCTCAATGGACCCGAGCTGGGCGAGGGGGTTCGCGCGGGAGTTCGGCTTGCGCCGCCGTTGGTTGGGAAAGCGGCCTTCGAGGACGTTGCCGATGTGAACATCATCGAGCGTGTCGTCGCCAACGCCCGGGCTGGTGGACCCGTCAGAGGACGCGCGAATGTCACCGACCGGGGCATAGGACGTTACGGCTGGAAAGCATCGCACGTTTCGCTGCGCGAGCAGGTAGGCCACGCTTTTGCGTTCGATATCGGCCTCTCAAGTCCAGACTTTCCCCTGCCCTACGGCGACTGCACGGCGAAAGAAGCGGCGTGCCTGGCCCTGCCCAACGGAGAAAGTCCTCACTTTGAGGGCCGCGAGCTTTCGTCCGCGATGATCGGTGTCGTCGCGAGCTTCCTAAAGACATTGCGTTCAGGGCCCGCTCAAGCTTCCGACCTATTTGCCGGCGCCGGGTGCGCGGCATGCCATGCGCCAACTCTAAAGACGAAGGATGGCCGGGAAATTGCCGCGTTCACCGACCTGCTCCTTCACGATATGGGTCCTGGGCTTGACGACGGCGTGGGTGAGCCGGGGGTCCGATCCTCCGAATGGCGAACCGCGCCGCTGATTGGCATCAATATCAACCGCGATGCCCGACGCTATCTTCATGACGGCTCGGCGGAGAGTGTCGAACAGGCCGTCGAGCGGCATGGCGGCGAGGCTGAGCACAGCCGTATTCTTTTCGAGGCCTTGACGGCCGACGACAGGAAGCGGCTGGTCGAATATGTGAATGGACTATGATGTCAGTTCGGAAGGTCATTTCAGCGTTGTTCGCCGCTGTGGGATTTGCTGCTCACGCAGCCAGCGCCGATCTACCGCCGCCGGAACCCGTCAGCCACGCGGCGATGGTGAAGGCATCGATTGAGAAGTACATCATTCCACACGTCGATGCGCTCAAGGTTTCGGCCGCTCAATTGCCCGCTGCGGTAAACGCCGTTTGCACCACCGGGTCGCCGGCGGCCTCGAAGGCGCTCCAAGATCAATTCGATAAAGTGGTGCTTGCCTATGCGGGCGTCGATTTTCTGCGCTTTGGTCCGATGCTCGAGCAGGGGCGCCGGGAGCAGATCTCGTTTTGGCCCGATCCACGGGGATTCGTCGGCCGTCAGCTGCGCCTTCTGCTGCTGAGCAAGGACGATAAAATTGCGGAGCCGGGCGCGCTCGGCAAGCAAAGCGCTGCGGTGCAGGGGCTTCCAGCGCTTGAAACGCTCATGCACGACCAGGACGCGCCTCTCGGTCCCGGCGAAACCGCGCGCTATCGCTGCGTGGTCGCGCGTGCGATTGCGGCGAATATCGTTCGACTTACGACGGAAGTTGCTGACGGTTGGGAAAAGCCAGGGGGCTGGGCGGACAAGCTTCTTAATCCCGGCCCGAGCAACGATACCTACAAGAGCGCGAGCGAATCCGCTGTGGAGATCGTCAAGGCGCTGATCGTGGGCGTATCGCTGACGTCGGATCTGCAGGTGAAGCCGCAAGTTGATCCAAAGGTCAAACTCGCGCCGCCGTATCAGAAGTCAGGATTGCAGAAGCCGTACTATGCGGCGAGCGTCGGATCGCTGCATCAACTCTACGATACGCTCTCGTTAGAGACTTGGCTGCCTCCCGACCGGCTTTGGATGAAGGATTGGGTTTCGGGGACGTGGCGGACGCTCGAGTCGAGCGATGGCTATGGCGGCTCTGCGGATCATGCCAAGCGCGAGGACCCCGCGACGCCGCGTGAGCTTTTCGATCGCATGAACGGCTTGCGCAATATGATCGCGAACAGGCTTTCCGTCGCGGCCAAACTTACGGTGGGATTCAATGAGCTTGATGGCGATTGACCGTAGACATCTGCTTTTGGGCACGCTGGCGTTTGTAGGCGCAACGTCTCTCCGCTCAACCGTGTCGCTCGGCGCCGGCAGCGATGTGGCCTATGTTACTGCGGCGCGGCTGGCGAACGGTTCTTACGGCATTCTCCTGCTTAACTCAGGAGGCAAGATCCTTCGCGAAGTGCCCCTATCTGCGCGCGGACACGACATCGCTATCAACCCGCGCTCAGGTCGCGTTGTCGTATTCGCGCGACGGCCGGGCGCGTTTGCTGTCGCATTCGAGATGAACAGGGAGAGTGCTCCGCAGGTGTTCACGCCGGGCGAAGGTCGCCATTACTTCGGTCATGGGACATTCTCGCGGGATGGACGCCTGCTCTACGCCTCCGAGAACGACATTGCGACCGGAATGGGCGTGATCGGCATTTACGATGTCGGACGCAATTTCAAGAAGATCGGCGAGCACTCGACGTTCGGCATGGGACCGCACGAGATCATGCTTCTGGCCGACGGCAAGACGATCGCCGCGGGCAATGGTGGGCTCGATACGACGCCGGAAGCTGGACGCGAGAACTTAAATACCGAGACGATGCAACCATCGCTGGCTTTCGTCGGCGCCGAAAGCGGAAACCTTATCGCGAAGCACGAGATGTCTGGCGCTCTTCAGTCTCTCTCGCTCCGGCATGTCACCCAGGACGCACATGGCGTCGTTTGGTTCGGCGGCCAGTGGGAGGGAAGCCCAAGCGAAACGCCTCCGCAGATCGTTGGTAGCGTCGGCATCGACCGGCGCTTGAAGCTGATCGAGCCGTTCGCCAAAGGCGGTGACGATCTTAAGGGCTACATCGGTGCGATGGCTGCGAGCAACGATGGCCGCTTCATCGCTGCGAGCGCGCCGAAGGCCGGGCACGTCGTCTATGTCGATACGCAAACGTCGAAGGTCGTGGGCATCAGTGATTTGAAGGACGTGTGCGGATTGGCGCCGGAGGGCGAGACGGATTTCGCGGCATCGTCCGGCTTTGGCATCATCCGCTATGAGACGGCTCGCGCGAGCGTCATTTCAGAGCAAGCCCTCCAGGACATAGCATTCGACAATCACTTGCGTCGGGTTTCCTGACTTCCTGCACGGAATGCTGCCAAATCCGTGCGCGTGTCGATATCGGCGAACGCGCCATCGCTTGCGCATGCGATCGGACGCCAAAGACTGCGGTGCTCGGCGAGGATCGCTTTGCCGCCCGTGTCTCCTGAAACATTAATGAGATCGGCAAAGAGCGATTTTGGCCAGAGGATGGGATGGCCACGGCGGCCATCGGTGGAGACGGGAAAAACGATCGAGCTGCGGCTTTCGGCGAAGGCCGAAATGACAGCGTCGACCAGCGGTGTCGTGATGCCGGGCATATCCGCGAGCGCGACGAGCAGGCCGTCGGCATCCGCCGCGATATTCTGAACTGCAATGCGCAAGGACGTCGATAGGCCGTCGTATGCGGTCTGGTTTTCGACGATGCGCCAGCGCCCATTTCCTGCCGCCTTCGCAACGGGGCCGTCGGCTTCTGACGTGACAAGAAGGATTTCACTGGCGTCCGATGCCGCCAGCGCTTTGCACACGATGCGCACGATCGGCTTGCCGTCGATTTCGGCCAGTAGTTTATGTCCATCCTCAAAGCGGGAGGAACTGCCGGCTGCGAGGATGGCGGCGGAGACCTTCACGCTGCTGCTGGTTCCTTTCGGAACGCTGCAATGATTTGCGCCAGGATAGATGTGGCGATCTCTCCGGCCGTCACGGCTTCTATGGGCATGCCGACAGGCGCGTGAATGCGAGCGATATCCGCGTCGGTGAAGCCTGCTGCCTTCAAGCGTTCAACACGTTTTGCGTGCGTCCGGCGCGAGCCCAGAGAGCCAATGTAGCGACATGGCGATTTCAACGCGATCGTCAGTGCCTCATCGTCGATGTGATCGACGTGCGTCAGGGTGACGACTGCGGAGAAAGGATCGGCGGTAAGTTTCTTGAAGCATTCCTCCGGCCATCCGGCGATGAGTTGAGATGGGTTGAAGCGCGTCGGATTGGCGAAGGCGGTGCGCGGGTCGATCACCTTCACGTCGTAGCCGGATGCGGTCGCCATCGTCGCCAGATGCTGACCGATATGGGTTGCGCCGACGATGACGATGCGGGGGGGCGGCGTCAGGGCATGGACGAAATTCTGGCCATCCTTGTCGACGCCGCTCTGTGCGCGTCGGACCGCTTCGGTGATGACCGGATCGACCGACGCCGTTCCGTCGTGGATTTCTCGATGACCGTCGGCAAGCCGGGTCGTGACGACGATGGGCTTGCGGGCAGCGGCCGCCTTATCGAGCTCGTCGAGGAACGTGAGGTCGGACTGAGGATCGAGTTTGGCGATGTGGACGCGGATCTTGCCGCCACAAGCGAGGCCTGCGCGCCAGGCCGTCTCATCCGCAATCCCGAAGCTCAGGATTTCGGGTTTGCCGGTGTCGATCACGTCGATGGCGGCAGCGATAACGTCGGCCTCGACGCAGCCGCCTGAGACCGAGCCCTGGAACTCCTCGACGTCAGCGATGGCCATCTGCCCGCCGGTCCGGACCGTAGCTGACCCCCAGGTGTCGATCACGGTCGCCATAGCAACCGGGCGTCCGGCCTCCAGCCAAGCGCGGGCGGCGGCGCGAGGATTGGTTATCGGAGCGTCGGATTTTTCAAGCGGTTCGGTGGCTTGGAGATCGGTCACGGCTTTGTCTTTGCTGGCTGCCACAGTGTCGCGATTGCGCTTCGGCAGGTCCGAAGCTAGAAGGCCGAAGATGGCGAGACCCGCAGTCAAGATCAAGGCTAAGACAAGTGCAAAGGTTCGGCGGCTGGCGCAGGGCGCCAGCACAGCGTCCGCGCGTGCGCCGAAGGTCGGGTTCGTATCCCTTGGCTGTCCCAAAGCTCTGGTCGACAGCGAGCGCATCATTACCAAGCTTCGCTCCGAAGGCTATGCGATCGCGCGCGAGTATTCGGGCGCCGACGTGGTCGTCGTAAACACCTGCGGATTTCTCGATTCTGCAAAGCAGGAAAGCTTGGATGCCATCGGCGAAGCGATGAACGGCAACGGCCGTGTCATCGTGACGGGCTGCTTCGGCGTCGAGGAAGGCCGGATCCGGGAGGCGCATCCGGGCGTGCTGGCCGTAACGGGCCCCCATCAATACGAACAGGTGGTCGAAGCTGTCCACGATGCCGTGCCGCCGCTTCACGACCCCTACATCGATCTGGTTCCGCCCGAGGGCCTGCGGCTGACGCCGCGCCATTACGCGTATCTGAAGATTTCGGAAGGCTGCAACAACCGCTGCACGTTTTGTATCATTCCGTCGTTGCGCGGCGATCTGGCCAGCCGTCCGGCCAATCACGTGATGACGGAAGCGGAGCGGCTCGTCGCTGCTGGCGTAAAGGAATTGCTCGTCATCAGCCAGGATACGAGTGCCTATGGTCTCGATCTCAAGTACGCGGAGAGCGCGTGGAAGGGCGCCCAGCTCAAGGCCCGCTTCCTTGATCTATCGCGCGCGCTTGGCGACCTCGGCGCGTGGGTGAGGATGCACTACGTGTATCCGTATCCCCACGTCGACGAGGTCATTCCGCTGATGGCGGAGGGCAAAATCCTTCCCTATCTGGACATTCCGTTTCAGCATGCTTCCCCGCGGGTGCTGAAGGCGATGCGACGTCCGGCATCGCAGGAGAAAACTGCCGAGCGCATCAGGCGGTGGCGGGATGTCTGTCCGGATCTCGCTATTCGCTCGACGTTCATCGTCGGCTTTCCGGGAGAGACCGAAGAAGATTTTCAGTTCCTGCTCGCATGGTTGAAGGAAGCGAAGATCAATCGGGCGGGATGTTTCAAGTACGAGGCGGTCGAGGGGGCGACGGCGAACGCTCTCGAAGGCGCCGTGCCGGAAGAGGTGAAAGAAGAGCGCTGGCATCGCTTCATGGAAGCGCAGAAAGACGTCAGCGCTGGACTCCTCGGCAGCCGCGTCGACGCGACGATCGATGTCATCATCGATGAAGTCGATGAAGATGGCGCGATCGGGCGATCGAAATGGGATGCGCCAGAAATCGATGGCAACGTGTTTCTCAACGGCGAAACAGCCGTGCAGCCCGGCGATATCGTTCAGGCGAAGGTAATCGCAGCCGACGAATACGACCTATGGGCGGAGCGGCCGGCCTGATCCTCGATGCTCGTCCTGCTGACGAGCTGAGGACGGCATTGCATCAGAGCGGTACCGCGCCGGAGTCCTCCGGCTTGGCCTTATGGTCGGGCTCGACGTGGATGACCACTTCCGAGCCTTCGATGTTTGTTTCGATCGAATCTTCGAGGCGGTCACAAATGGCGTGCGCCTCGTCGACGGTCATCGAACCCGGCACGACAAGATGGAATTCAATAAAGAGCGCACGGCCGGCTTGACGCGTACGGATGTCGTGGGCCTGCAAGGCGCCCATGCCATTTGCCTCGATCGCACCGCGAATGCGGGCTTCCATATCGGGGCTAGCGGCCTGATCCATGAGGCGTGACATTGAATCGATGGCGATCTTGTATCCCATCATCAGGATGTTGACGGCCACGACGGCCGCGATAAGCGGATCGAGGATGCTCCAGCCGCTGATTACGGCGAAGATCAAGCCGATGACGACGCCGACAGAGGTAATGACGTCGGTAAAAAGGTGCTGGCCGTCGGCGACAAGCGCGGGAGATCTCCAAGCCGTGCCCCAGCGGATCATTGCAGCCGCCCAAGCGGCGTTGATGGCGGACGCGAAACCGTTGATCGTGAGGCCGAGTGTGGAATGCTCCAGTGTGACGCCTTCGGTCAGACCGGTATAGGCCTTGATCATGATGAGAACAGCGGCGACAGCGATCATGGCGCCCTCGAACATCGCGGCCAGGAATTCAGCCTTATGGTGACCGAAGGGATGGTCGGAGTCGGGCGGTACGGCACTGAGGCGGATGGCGCCGTAGGCGGCGATCGCAGTCATGACGTTGACGACGCTTTCCAGCGCGTCGGAATAAAGCGCGATCGACCCCGACATGACGTAGGCAACGTACTTCAGGGTGATCACCACCAGCGCCACAACGATGTTAGCGGCAGCGACGCGTGTGGTCAGGCTGTTTTGATCGGTTTTGGTCGACATACAACAATCTTGCTCAATGGCTGTTCGGCCTAGGTCGCACATTCTTCCATCAGGCACCACCGACACGGTGCAGCATGCTCCGAGAACTCTAACAGTCCTTATCCACACGCGTGCGCCGGCGGTCCCTCGCCGCCGCAATGCGAATCTGATGCTGCATTAGAAGATCAGCGACTTCTTCGATTCGGCGTGGAAGCCGAAATGCGGTTTTGGAGCGCCCATGGCAAATTTCACCACACACATCGCGATCGGTACCGTCGTTTCGGGCGCACTGGCAACGCTCACGCTTGCCGCCGATGTGGTTGCGCCTCAGAATCTCGTAGCGGTAACGCTCGCGGGCGCTCTGGGCTCCGTGCTTCCCGATATCGACCTCAAAGATTCCCGTCCGAGCCGGGCGATGTTCGCCGGACTGGCGATTTTCGCGTCGTTCGCCGTCCTCTTCAACGCCGCGACAAAGTTTTCGATCGCCGAGCTGTGGCTGCTCTGGCTCGGGACGTTGCTACTGGTGCGCTATGGGCTGCATACGATCTTCCATCGGATGTCAGTCCACCGTGGTATCTGGCATTCCATTCTGGCGGCCGTTTTCTGTTCGGTCGCGACGGCGATCGTGTTCCGCCATCTTCTGGATAAGCCTGACGGCGTCTCGTGGCTCGCAGCCGCGTTCATGTTCGTCGGCTACATCACGCATCTGACGCTCGACGAGATCTACTCGGTCGACGTCATGGATACGCGCATCAAATCGTCGTTCGGCACGGCGCTGAAGCTCTTCGACAAGCGTCACATCTACGCGTCAATCGGAATGGCAGCCGCGACGGCGCTCGTCATCGTGCTGTCGCCGCAGACGACGACCTTCGTTCAGGGATTGAGTTCGCATGATATGTGGTCGGGTCTGCATCAGCGGCTGCTGCCGACCGACAAGTGGTTCGGACTCGTTGAGACGCCGCATTTCGCTTCCCGCAGACAGGAAGCCGACAACGCGATGACGACCGGATCGATTCCGGGCCATTCGACTGCGGGCGCTGCCGCGCCGAATGCACCTGCGCCAACCGAGGCTGGCAGCAAAACGACGTCACCGGCCATGTTGCCGACGCCGTCGCCTATGCCTGTCCCAACCGCTACGCCGTCGCGTGAACCGAACGGCAGCGCAGGCCCTTGAGGAATGTGGATGTTAGTTCCTTGGCATACGTCTGAGCCGTGGCCGGAGTGATGTAGACACCTTTTTCCGTGGCTGCCAAAGCGCAGATGCCGTTCAGTCCGGCAAGGAAAGCGCGTGCCGTCGTATCGATGTCCTCGGTAGGCAATTTTGGAGCCACTTGCGCCAGCGAATCCTTGACGATCTGCGCCAGCGTTGTGGTGTAGTCGAAAAACGGCGCCGGGACAGTTTTGCCTGGCGGCAGGCTGTGCGCGAGGAAGAGGTTCCACATCCGGCGATTGACGAGTGCGAAGTCCACGTAAGCCTGGGCTAGGTCTTCGATATTCTTCTCGCCGTCCGAACCTTGCGGAACATGTTTCAGATGTTCGACGGTACGGCCCATCAATTGGACCTGTAGTGTCAGCAGGACATCGTCGAGGTTCTCGAAGATATTGTAGAGAGTGCCTGGCGAATAGCCGATCATGCGAGCAATTTCGCGAGCCGAAAGCCCAGTAATTCCATTTCGTTCTACAATAGTCTGAGACGCATCCAGGATGAGTTGTCTCAGTTCTTCCGGCGAGTGAACGGATCTCCGTCCCATAGGTTGTCACCACCCAAAACAATGTTGTTCAGTTAGCAGTTTTGACTGTACCCATGGTTTATTACAGCACAAGGAAATATTGAACTCCGAGTTTGAAACCGGGCGTTCCGCTTTACTTTTAGGAACTAAAGTTGCGCTTCACTCATCGACCGGAGCGAATTTTTTTCAGGTCAGACGGACCGCGGCGCGTCTATTTTTCCGTACAATGACGATTTGGGAATAGAAAACTTAAAACACACGATCAAGAATATTTATGCGTTGGGGCAGACAATCGTTTTCACGTTCGCGTTGTCATTCCAGTCGGCGCCGTTGTTGAGGCCCGGGCGAAACAAAACGGATGGCACATCGCGCGGAGCCATCACCATGGTGTCCGTCCACGTCATTTGATGGACGAATTGCGGCAGCAGGTTTGCGAAGAGCGGTGTGTACGTGTAGCTCGCCTCGACGAAAACAGCACGCCCACCGCCCGGCAAAACGTTTTGATCGATCGTTTTGGTTATGGCGGTGGCGTTTCCGCAGCTCGTCGGAAAAGTTCCGTTAGCCCAATTATAGCTATAGCGCCACTCGAGCTTGGTCTGGATTGCGTTCGTTGGATTGGCCCAAACTTGATAGACGGTGATGGAGAGCGGCGACGTCGTGTAGGGGCGCATCGCGTGTGCAGCCGCCGTCATCATCCCGTTCAGGGTCTGCACGGACTCGTTTTGATAATGCGCATAATTCGCTGGGACTTTGGGATCCGGAGCATTGGGATCGTCATTCTCGGCGGTCGGCCACAACTGGACTTCCCGCGTAACGAGATCGCCGACCATTGACGCTGCGCGCTGAAAGCGCTTGTGGATGATGAGCGCGCGCGAAAGCTCGATCGTGCCGAACGTCATCAGCAGCAAGAGAGGGGCGAGCAACGCGAATTCAACCGCGGCGACCCCCTTGGTGTCGGTCCAAAGTTGGCTCACGCGAGAAAGCATCGAAGTAGCGCGCGACGTGACCATCCTAGCTACCGGCTCCGGGAAGTGGCTCGGTGCGAAACGCCGTCGACGACTGCAGCATCATCGAACCACTCTGCATCGTCTGGAAGTGCATGAACGGAATCTGCGAGGCGAAGCTCCACGGGTAGCAGACCGTCACGATGACGACGTCGCTCGCCGAACCGGCCTGCTGAGCAATCTTGCTGCTATAGTTTGCGTTGCCGAGGACCGTTTCGTTAGTGCCGAGACAATTGTGCACGCCGTCGGATTGCACATCGGAAAGTCCACTGTTGCTGATGTCTGACCAGTTGTCGTAGGGCTGCGTCCAGACTTGCAGCTTCGTGCAATCGAACCACCCGCCGGCTTGCTGACAGATGGTGGTGCGGAACTGGTCGACGGTCATACCCTGCGCGACGGCTTGACCTGTACGGATGAGGCGGCTGGCGTCATCCATGCCCTTCTCAAGCGAGCTCACCATGAAAAAGTAAAGTGAGCAGCCAATGAAGCACATCAAGAAGATGAAGAACGGGATGGAGACCAGAGCAAACTCGATCGCAGTCGCGCCGCGATCGTCTCGACCAAAGCGATGCCAAAGGGGCAATCTCGATCCCGGCCGCCGGACGGCCATATCGAGTTCCGCAGATGACATACTATTCGCTCCGGCTACTGACGAAATGGGTCACTCACTTCGAGATACATTTCGAAGATTAAAAGCGCATTTATTGAAAGACCGTTGTTTTGCGTCGGTTTAGAAAGCGTTAAACGCGGCCGAGACTTCGGCTGCTACTGGGCGTTGTTAGAGGCTGTGCCTTTGTCCGACGTTCCGGTCGAGAAGCCGATCTTGTCGGAGTTCGCCTGCTTCACGGTCTTGAAGAAATCGGGGTCGTCGCCGATCGTCAGTGTCGGTTCGCAGTTCGGCGTACAGGCGTAAGTAAAGCGCAGGCTGCCTTTGTGGAGATTGACGACCCGGCGATCATCGCGTTCGACCATGACCCGCTGATCCTGGATGACATTATGTTGGGCATCCAGGGCAATGACATTGGTGATGCCGAAGGTCTTGCCTGTCACCACAAGAAGGTTGCCGTCCTGCAGGACGACATCGGCGATTGAAGGGTTGCCGACGATGATCTCGGAGGCGGGACGAGGCAAACGCAAGAGCTGCGATTGGTCGTAGCGAACGACCAAATCGGCGGCTTCTCCCGGTGAGACGAGAAGCGCCAGGGCGCCGATGAACGCAAACGCTCTCATCCTTTCGTAGGAGAAGGCGGCGTTGTGGGCTGGTCTCATCATCTTGGCAGATCCGGAATCGCTCTATGCCGGCCCATTAGCTCAGGAAATGGTGAATGATCTGCAAACGCCTGTCCCGAGGCGATGCACCGGAAGCGGGAAAAGGTCTCTGCTCGATAAGCGAATGCAGCCTGCAAAGGGGACAAAGCGAGGGATCTGCTCCGTATACGCAGAGATTCTCCCGACCCACTCGCAATGTCCGCAAGGTACACGGCACTGGCTCCTCCGCCCAAAAAAGCGTTGTAGCGATCTTAAAGCGCGCAGTTGCTTGCGCTGCGGCGTGTTGCTCACAGTATTATAGAAGTAATATTTCTAGATTTGACCCGGATTTTGGTGAATTCGCATAATATTAACCTTGGTATTCACCTGTATTTTGATTTTATACTTGATGACGTCTCAATGATTAAAATGGATAATTTGCATTAATACACTTTGACGGGATGAGATCTGGGCATTTTACTCGGGATTAATTTTTCGGGCTTACTGTCTGCGAAGTTTCCAAGGGGCGTAGACCCTGACGGGAACAAGGATCGGATTAGCGTAAGTTTTGAGTTGGAGAATTCGAATGACCATCTTTTCTCGTTTCGTAAAGGACGAGTCGGGTGCTACCGCGATCGAATACGGCCTCATCGCCGCTATCGTCAGCGTCGGCATCATCGCTGCCCTCGGTAAGGTCAGCGGCAGCTTGCAGACGACGTTCAACAACGTCTCTAACTCGCTCAACACCGCGAAGTAATTTCGCCGGACGCCGTCTGGAAAAACGCTCGGTGAACGATCTTCGGGCCTTCTTCTCGATAGCGACCGGGAAACCAACTCGTCGGTGTACTTAATTTCCGCTCGGAAATTAGGGAGCGCTGCTCCGGCTCAATCAACTCCGGAGTTCCGGGTGCAAGCCCGGGGTAAATGGATAAATCTCTTTTGAGTGGGAGAGTTTGGAATGACCATCTTTTCTCGTTTTCTGAATGACGAGTCTGGCGCCACCGCAATCGAATACGGCCTCATTGCCGCTATCGTCAGCGTCGGCATCATCGCTGCTCTGACCCAAGTCAGCGGCAGCCTGCAGACGACCTTCAATAACGTTTCGAATTCGCTGAACACCGCGAAGTAAGTTCGAGCGCATGCAGTTCAAGAAAAAGCGCTCGGGGAGAGATCTCTGGGCGCTTTTTCTTTGTTCGCTCGGCGCGAATATCGTTCTAGCACCCGTTGTTAAGTAGTTTCGGTGCATATTCTCAGCTTGTGAGCAAGAGCGAGGGGGCTGTCGTGAGAACTATGATGCTGGCGTTTATTCGCGATGAGAGTGGCGCCACCGCGATCGAATATGGAATCATCGCGAGCATGGTGTGCATCGCCATCATTGCCAGTCTCTCGAGCGTATCAACCGCCCTCCAGGGCCTCTTCAATAAAGTGGCCGCCGCGTTTCCGTGATCTTGGGACCTCTTAGGCGAGCCTTTACCGCCTGCGCGCAGAGTAGCTAACGGCGCGGCACGAATTCGGATCACTTCCCATGACGATGATCGCCTCCTTGGCGTTGATGGTTTTTCCGGTGGCGATGGCCTTTGCCGCCGCCAATGACCTCTTCACGATGAAGATCCCCAACAGGATTCCGCTGGCGCTCGTCTGCAGCTTCGTTGTCGTTGCAATGCTGGTGCGCATGCCGCTCGAACTGTTCGGGATGCACCTGGCGGTCGGCTTCGCAATTCTCGCTGTTACCTTCACGCTCTTCGCCTTCAACCTGTTCGGCGGGGGCGATGCCAAGCTCATCGCGGCTGGCGCGGTCTGGATGGGGCCGGATCACATTATCGATTATCTTCTCTTTATAACTCTGTTCGGCGGCGCGCTCTCGCTGCTGATCCTGGGCTACCGGAACTGGGTGCCTGCCGGCGCGCTGCCCTTGCCGGGCTGGGCGCAGCGCTTGCATGCGAATAAGGGGCCCATTCCCTACGGAATTGCGATTGCAGCCGGGGCGCTTGTGGTGTTCCCGGCCACGACCCTCTTCCTGTCGCTGATGTCCTGATTCCTGCGTAGGCGGACGATTCGTCTTTATTTTTTCTTAACTGTCTGTGCAACTCTTCTCCCGTCCAGTCGCACAACGGGACGGCAGTTAACTACAAATTGACGATTGGCCTGCATCGTCCAGTTCAAAGATCGCAATTGATCTCATTGGAATGCGGGCGAAATGAAGCGGGCTCAACTCATCGGATTCTCGGTGGCGATCGTTGCTGCCGGCCTCGCGTATTATGTCGCGAGCGCTCTCGTGCGCCCGCCGGAGCCCATCACGGTCGAGAAGAAGATCGACAGCACCGACGTGCTCGTCGCCGCGACCGATATCCCTGTCGGCGATATCGTCAACGAGGGCAGTTTCCGTTGGATGGCGTGGCCGACAGAAGCCGTATCTCCAGCCTATATCTCGAAGAATAACGGCGGCGGACAGACAGTGCACAAGCTGTCGGGCTCGATTGCGCGGGCGCCGATGCTGGCTGGTGAACCGATCACCGAAAGCAAACTCATCAAAGCCGGGCAAGGCGGGGTCTTGGCGGCCATCCTGCCTCAAGGCATGCGCGCGATCTCGACGAAGATCCGCTCCGAGACGGCGGCTGGCAGCCTCATTCTTCCGAACGACCACGTCGACGTCATTCTCATTCGCCATGTGCGCGACCGCGCCGGCAATGATCAGAACGTCGTCGACACGCTGTTTCGCAACGTACGGGTTATGGCGATTGGGCAGCAGATCCAAACCAAGGAAGGCAAGAAGGCTGCGGACATTTCGGCCACGACGGCGACGCTCGAGTTGACGCCGCGGCAGGCCGAGATGATGGCGCTCGCGAATTCGATGGGCGACATCACGCTCTCTCTGCGGAGCGTTGCCGACTTAACTTCCGATCCGGCCCGTGCCGGCGGTCTCGACTTCAAAGTTAAAGACAATTCCGTGCGTGTTGTCCGTTACGGCGCAAAGTCGCGTGTGTATGGCGTGAACTGAGTCATCGTTATCAGTGGTCGTCATAGGGCATTGACCTCATGCACTGTCATTCTAGTTTCTCATGGCGAGCAATGGTGCGCGCCACCATGCTGCTTATGGGCATCGGCGTACTCATCTCGACTGCGGCCGCACAACCGCAGCGATCGGTGGATGAGGTTTATGGCGATGACGGCGATTCCACCAAACATCAATCGCTGATCCGGATCCAGGATACCGGCGGGCCGATCCGCAAAAGCATCAAGCTCGGTCTGGGCAAGTCCGTGCTGTTGGAATTCCCGCGCGACGTTCGCGATGTCATGGTTTCGAATCCCGCCGTCATCGATGCGGTCGTTCTGAGTTCGAACCGGGTGTTCCTGCTCTCCAAGGGCGGCATCGGTGAAGCGAACGCCTTTTTCTTCGACACCAACGGGCGCCAGTTCGCAACGATGGAGATGTACGTCGAGCGAGAGACGGCCGGCCTTGAGTCGCTGCTAAACCGCATCATCACGGGAGCGCGGATCAAGGTCGAGATGCTCAATCAAACCGTGATCCTCACGGGCACGGTGAAGAACCCGATCGACTCGACGCGGGCGGGCGACATCGCCACCCAATTCATCTCCCAGCAGCTGACGTCGGTCTCCGTGACCGCGAAGGAAGGCGTTGCCGTCGCCGACAGCCAGACCAACCAGATCAAGGAAAACGTCATCAACATGCTCTCGGTGGAGGCCGAAGAGCAGGTGATGCTCAAGGTCACGGTCGCCGAGGTTCAGCGCACAGCGCTGAAGCAGCTTGGCGTGAACGTCGGCGCGATGGTGCAGTCGGGCAGCTTTGCGACGCAGATCTTGACCGAAAACGCTTTTCCCATAACGACATCGCAAGGGTTGGGTCAGCTACCTCAGATCGGCATAGGCGTAGCGACGGCGGCGGGATGCAAGCTTGGTGCGCTTTGCACGGTCAATTCAGGAGCGGGCGGTACGTTCCAAAACAGCGGCGTGACTTCTCAGTGGGGTACCGGGGGCAACACGGTGCAAACAGCCATTCGCGCGCTTGAACGCGATGGTCTCATCCGCACGCTCGCCGAGCCTAACCTTACCGCGATCTCGGGAGAGCCGGCGGAGTTCCTGGCTGGCGGCGAGGTGCCCTACGTCACCGGCGTCGATACGCAGACGGGCGTCAGCTCGGTCGCGTTCAAGAAGTTCGGTGTGCAGCTGAGCTTTACGCCCGTCGTTCTTTCGGAAGGCCGCATCAGCCTCAAGATCGATACGAGCGTCAGCGATATCTCGCAGTTCATCGCCAACAATCCGGTGTTCGACACCAGGCAGGCGAAGACGGTCGTCGAACTGCCGTCCGGCGGATCGCTGGCGTTGGCCGGCTTGATCAGCACGAAGACGCAGCAGAACATCGACGGCTTGCCCGGCGCGAAAGACATTCCGATTCTCGGTACGCTGTTCCGCAGCCGCGATTTTCAAAACCAGGAATCGGAACTCGTGGTCATCGTGACGCCGTACGTAGTGCAACCGACGTCGCGTCAGCAGCTTGCGACGCCGGCGGACGGTTTGGCGCCGGCGACGGATCTCAAGGCGGACTTTCTTGGTCACCTGAACCGCATCTACGGCAAAGGACCCAGCATGCCGTCCGGCGGTCTCAAGGGCGACTACGGTTTCATCGTTGAATAATCGGGGCAAGACGCGTCATGCAGATCAAGAGCACGAGTGCTGGCGTCCCCTCGAGAGCGGGGCTCGGCTTTGGGAAGTTCGTGGCAATCGCCCTTCTCTCGACGCTGGCGTCGGGTTGCAAGCATGACGGCGCGGACGGAAGTCAGGTCGCCGGCTGGACCTTGACCGATCCCGAGCAACGCCATCCGATCCTCGTCTCGCAGCAGCCCGCAACGCTTTCGCTTCGCGTGCCTTCGAGCGCCGATGGGCTGACGCCGCCGCAGCGGGCGCGCGTATTGGAATTCGCAAGCCACAGCTCGACGTCGGACGCTGGCAACAGCCGCATCGTCATCTCCGCCCCTGGCGGATCGGCGAACGAGGGTTCGGCGATGCAAGCCGCCGATGAAATTCGGCAGCTGTTGATCAACACCGGCTACTCGGAAACGAAGATCGCCGTTGAGGCCTACCAGGCATCGGGCCGCGATGCGCCCGTCCGGCTGTCCTACATGCGCTATGTCGCGCAGGCACCCGAATGCGGCGACTGGTCGGAGAATCTGGCGCGCTCCTATCAGAACCTGCCCTATCCCAACATGGGATGCGCGGCTCAGCGCAATCTTGCCGTTCAAGTCGCGAACCCCGCGGATCTCCTCGGGCCGCGCACGATGACGGCACGCGACTCGAACCGCCGCGACACGATGTACAACAAGTACGTTAAGGGTGAAACGCTCGGTGCGGCCAAGGAAGCTAAGACCATCCAATCCGTAGAAGATCAGTGAGCCTTCGGAGACGAGTAGATCCATGTCGACGCAAGCTACCGAGCTAGAGGAACCCTATTTTGAGGACGAGGCGGGCCAAGGGCTGCATCCTTGCGATCGCGCACGGCCAATTCCGCGCATTTCGATACAAGCGTTTTGCGACGACCTTCGCATCGCTCAGGCCCTGCAGCACGCTTCTGTCGATCGGCGGCTGACGAAGGCGCATGTCAGCGTGCACATGGGCGGCATTGCCGCGGCGATCGCGCACTACTCAGAGAACCCGACGCCCAACCTCATCATCGTCGATAGCGAACTTAGCGGCGGCGAACTTCTATCGGATCTCGATCGTCTCGCAGAGAGCTGCGACGTCGGCACGAAAGTCGTCGTGGTCGGCCGTCATAACGACGTGATGCTTTATCGCGAACTGCTCAAGCGCGGCGTCGCCGAATATCTCGTTGCACCCGTCGAGGCCATGGACCTCATGGAGTGCATTTCCAATCTCTACAACAATCCCGAAACCGATCCCGTCGGGCAGGTGTATGCCTTCATCGGCGCCAAGGGAGGCGTCGGTTCTTCGACGATCTGCCACAACGTGGCATGGACCATGTCGGAGAGCTTGAAGACGAACGTCACGATCGCTGATCTTGACCTCGCCTTCGGAACAACGGGGCTAGACTTCAACCAGGATCCGGTTCAGGGCATCGCCGAAGCCCTGTCGGCCCCGGAGCGACTGGACGATCAGCTTCTCGATCGTCTGCTGACCAAGTGCTCCGAGCATCTATCCATTTTCGCGGCGCCGGTCGTGCTCGATCGCGATTACGACTTCTCGCCGGAAGCATGCGAGACCGTTATCGACGTCGCGCGGCAGAACGTTCCCTTCGTCGCCATCGATCTCCCGCATGGCTGGTCGCAATGGTCGAAGCGACTTCTCGCGCAAGCCGACGAGATCGTCATTACGGCCGTTCCGGATCTTGCAAACCTCAGAAACGCGAAGAACATCATCGATCTGATGAAAGTCTCGCGCCGCAACGACGTGAAGCCGTACCTGATCCTGAACATGGCGAATTTGCCGAAGCGGCAGGAGATCAGCGTGCGCGAGTTCGAGCAGGCGCTCGATCTTAAGGTTCTAGCCGTCATCGACCACGACAGCGAAGCCTTCAGCCAGGCGGCAAACAACGGGCAAATGCTGGAAGAATTCAACGCCAAGGCGAAAGCGGTCGAAAAGTTTCACGATGTGGCGATGAAACTAACGCGTCGTAAAGATACGCGGTCCGAAAAGCAGAACTCTCGTCTGTCGGCCCTCGCGCCGATCCTGGAGAAGCTGAAACGCAAGCGTTGAGGACGTCAGCCTAATGTTTGGAAGACGCTCGAACGAACCGCAAGCTGACCGGCGCGTGGCGCCGCGTGCCCCCGAGCCGCAGGCTGCTAGCGCTCCGGCGCCCGAAACCCGTGCGCCAGCGCAGCCAGTACCGGCGGCAGCTCCGGCGCCAAAGCGCGCTGAACCCGTAGCGGAAGCGCCGCAGCGCCGGCATTCTGAAGAATACTATGACGTGAAGACGACCGTCTTCAACGCACTCATCGATACTATCGACCTCACTCAACTTTCCAAGCTCGACAGCGTCGCCGCGCGTGAAGAAATTCGCGACATCGTCAGCGAGATCATCCAGATCAAGAACGTCGTGATGTCGATCTCGGAGCAGGAAGAACTGCTCGAGGACATTTGCAACGACGTGCTGGGCTATGGTCCGCTCGAGCCGCTTCTTGCGCGCGACGACATCGCCGACATCATGGTGAACGGGGCCGCCACGACTTTCATCGAAGTCGGCGGCAAGGTTCAAAAGACCGGCGTGCGCTTCGCCGACAACCAGCAGCTGATGAATATCTGCCAGCGTATCGTCAGCCAGGTCGGACGGCGCGTCGATGAATCCAGTCCTATCTGCGACGCGCGCTTGCCGGACGGTTCGCGCGTCAACGTCATCGCGCCTCCGCTCGCAATCGATGGGCCGGCACTCACCATCCGAAAGTTCAAGAAGGACCGCTTGAAGCTCGAACAGCTCGTCAAATTCGGGTCGATCACGCCCGAAGCCAAGACGATCTTGGAGGTCATCGGGCGTGTCCGCTGCAACGTGATCATCTCAGGCGGCACCGGTTCGGGAAAGACGACGCTTCTCAACTGCCTGACGGGCTCGATCGACCACGACGAACGCATCATCACTTGCGAAGACTCCGCCGAACTTCAGCTGCAGCAGCCGCACGTCGTCAGGCTCGAAACGCGGCCACCCAACCTCGAAGGCGAGGGCGAGATCCGCATGCGCGATCTCATCAAGAACTGCCTTCGTATGCGCCCCGAGCGGATCATCGTCGGCGAAGTCCGCGGTCCTGAGGCGTTCGATCTGCTTCAGGCTATGAACACCGGCCATGATGGTTCGATGGGAACCTTGCACGCCAACAGCCCGCGCGAGGCGCTGAGCCGACTTGAATCGATGATCATGCAGGGCGGCTACGCGCTGCCGGTGAAAACGATCCGCGAAATGATCTGCGGGTCGGTTGACGTCATCATCCAGGCGTCGCGCCTGCGCGATGGCTCGCGCAAGATCACGCACATCACCGAAGTCCTCGGGATGGAAGAAGAGACGATCACGCTGCAAAACCTGATCATCTACGAAATCACGGGCGAGGACGCGCATGGGAAGCTGATCGGCCGCCATCGTTCCACCGGCATCGTGCGTCCCCGGTTGTGGGAACGTGCCGAATACTACAACGAGACGGGAAGGTTGGCGGACGCGCTCGTCAAATCGGAAGTCGAGGACGTGCACGGAACGCCACTGGGAGATCGCAATGGCTGATCTCGACCTCGGGTTTCTCGCGCCAATTCTGATCGCGCTGGCTTTCGCCGGCGCCGTGTTCGCTGTTGCCTATCCCTATTTTTCCGACGACCGGCAGAAGGAAAAGCGGGTCGAGATCGCCGCGCGCACGCGAGATCGCCGGGCGCAAGCAGCGGCCGACATTCAGAGCAGCCGCAAGAAGTCGGTTGCGGAAACGCTGAAAGAGATCGAGACGCGCGAGAAGGCGAGCAAGAAGATCACGATGAGCCTGCGCCTTCTCCGCGCTGGATCGAAGAGAAAGCCGCGCGACTTCTACGTGATCAGCGCTTTGATGGGCTTGCTGTTCGCGGTCATAGCTGTTGGCCCAATGGGCTGGCCACCAATGGCGGGTCTTGTCGCCGCGTTCGTCGGCGGCTTCGGATTTCCGCGCTGGTTTCTCAACAAGATGACGACGCGCAGGCAAAACAAGTTTCTTTCCCATCTCGCGAACGCCATAGATGTCATCGTGCGAGGCATCAAGTCGGGCCTGCCGGTCAACGAGTGCATGAACATCATCGCGCGCGAAAGCCCGGAGCCGCTCGCCGGTGAGTTCCGGGAACTGGTCGATCAACAGAAGCTTGGCGTCTCGCTGGCCGACGGCCTGGATCGCATGTGCGATCGCATGCCGCTTCCCGAGGTTCGCTTTCTGACCATCGTCATCAGCATCCAGCAGCAGGCGGGCGGCAACCTTTCCGAAGCGCTCTCAAATCTCGCGTCGGTTCTACGCGACCGGCACAGTCTGTCGCTGAAAGTAAAGGCACTGGCGGCCGAAGCAAAGGCATCCGCGGCGGTGCTCGCGGCACTTCCGCCGGGCGTCATGACAATGGTCTATTTGTCTTCACCGGATTACCTCCGACCGCTTTTCACGACCACCGTCGGTCACTTCCTGGTCGCGTTCGGCGGGCTCTGGATGATGACGGGCGTTCTAATCATGCGGAAGATGATCAATTTCAAGTTCTAGAAACGGGCACGGATAGCACGGCATAGCGCGATGACCGACTTCGTCGAAACGATCATGAACCCGCAATTCATCGCGACGGCGCTCGCCGCGGTGTGCGTTTTCGCGACGGTGCTGACAGTCGCTCTTCCCATGCTGCAGCGTGACCAGATGAACCGCCGCATGCGGGAAATGGCCATCGAACGCAGTAAAATGCGTTCGGCGCGAATTGCCGAAATGGCTTCCAAGGAGCGCCAGCAGGGCACGAGCCGGCTGCGTTCGACGCCCAAAGGCTTCATGCAGCAGGTGGTTGATCAACTGAAGCTGCGCGAACGGTTCGATAACGAAGAGCTGCGTGAAAACCTGAAGCGCGCCGGTTTGCGCGGTCAGGCGAACATCGTCGCCTTCATGTTCTTCCGCGTGGCGGCGCCGATCATCATCTTCTTCCTGGCGCTCTTTTATCTCTTCGTGCTCTACGACAGCGGCTATCCGGCTTCCGTCAATTTGCTGATCGCGTTGGGTGCCGGGTTTCTCGGCTTCTACGTGCCGAACATGTTCATCTCGAACCGCGTGCAGAAGCGGCAGATGTCGATCAAGCAGGCGTGGCCGGATGCGCTCGACATGCTCTTGATCTGCGTCCAGTCAGGCATGTCGGTCGAAGCCGGGTTTGCCAAGGTCGGCAAGGAAGTCGCCAACCAATCTCTCGAGCTTGCCGAAGAAATGGCATTGACGACCGCCGAGCTCTCCTACCTGCAAGACCGTCGCCAAGCCTACGACAATCTCGCCAAGCGCACCGGACTTCCGGGCGTCAAGGCGGTGACGACGGCCCTCGTCCAGGCCGAGCGCTACGGTACGCCGGTCGGTCAGGCGCTGCGGACGATGGCGAAAGAGAACCGTGAAATCCGCCAGTCGGAAGCTGAGCGAAAAGCTGCCGCGCTGCCGCCGAAACTCACCGTGCCGATGATTGTGTTCTTCCTGCCGGTGCTTTTTATCGTCATCCTCGGTCCCGCCATCATCAACTATATGTCGATGAAGAATTAGGATTAGCCCTGTCTGGGCGTCAAAATCGGTGTTGCGTCAGCCCTGGCCGTCTTCGGACGGCTGGGGCCTTTTGCTTTTCAGATCATCGCGCGAAAGAAAATGCCCGGAGCACTTGGCTCCGGGCTACGCGAGAAATTCGCAATCTTCTGAAGCAGTGTCAGTGCGAGGCCGTCGCGCTGGAATTTTCCGTGGTCGTCTGCCAGACGCCCTGATTAACGGGCAGTTGGCCATCGTCGGCGGAGGCTCTTTGCACGACCAGTCGCGGCGTCGTCGTTGGGCTGACGGAGGTATTGTTGGCGAAGCTGTTGGCGTCGGGCATGGCGGTCGTCGGCGCGAGCTTCACCATTTCCTTCAGGTAATCGGCGTTGGCGGAGGCTGTATCTGAGTTGAGAACGGCGGTGGCGACGGCCTTGGACTCATCGTAGCGGCCTTGCAAACCAAGCACGAGCGCGAGGTTCTCGCGAACCTTCGGTGTGGCGCCGGGAAGCACAATTGCCTGGCGGAGGATGCTCTCGGCTTTTTTCGCATCGCCCGTCATCGCGTAGGCCATCGCGAGATTGTTCATGACGGTCGGATTGTTCTGCGAAAGGGTCAGGGCGCGCTCGTAGAAGGGGATGGATTCGGCGTACTTGCTCTGCTTCGCGAGAACCGTACCGCGCGCGGAGATGACACGCCAATCCGGCTTTTCGAGATTATCGGCAATCGTCAGCATCTGGTTGGCGAGGCCGACCTGTTCCATCTCGAGCGCAAGGCGGCCGTACTCACCGGCGAGCTCCGGGTCATTGCCATGCAGGAGCGATGCCTGCTGCAGCACAGCGAGAGCCTTCTCCTTCTCGCCGAGTGCCTTCAGGTCCTTCGCGTAGTTCAATGCAGGCTTAAGCTGCGAGGGGTTCTTGGAATACTCCTTGCCCCAGTAGATCGTTGCCTTCTGCAACTCGGACTGCGGGGACGTCGGCTGGCTGTTGTCGGCGGTCGCGCCTGTCGTCGTGTCGCTCGGCTTCATGGCGATGCTCGGCAGCATGTCGGTCGACATCGAGCAGGCGCCGAGGAGCAGGGATGAAGTCAGGACCGCCATGATTCCGAAGCGGCGCGGGCGTGTCGAGGCTGGCAAAAGATGGGCCGCTCGTGGCGTCATAACAGTCTCCGTGGGATGATTCGCAAGCTACCCGGCGAATCGATGAGACCGTCAGTTTCTGGGCCAGGGGTCAACAAACGCTTAAGGTTTGCCCCGGACCTGTGATACCTGCAAACGCCGAAGCCACCCGTATCTGTGGTGCAACTGAATAAGTTGGGACGGGACGGCCAATCGGCTTCGGAATGCCTGAGAAAAGCGAACGAGAGACTTATGGTTGAGACGAAAGCCTGGTCGGCGGCGGAGATGTTTGCGCTTGGTGCCTCTGATGCGAGCGACATTCCGATCCATTTTATCGGTTCCGACGGCGGCGAAAAGAATGGTGCGCTCGACGCTGCGCAACAGGCGTGGCTTGCCGCGCAAAGCTTTTCAGGCAGCGCCAAACGCGCGGTCCTCATTCCCAATGCCGAAGGCAAGCTCGCGGCGGTGGCCTTCGGAACCGGCAATGGACAGCAAGGCGAGCCCAGCGGACCGTCGGAGCTTTTGACGGGGTTGCTCGGCGCGTCGCTGCCCGCAGGCACCTACCGGATCGCATCAGAACTCTCGCAGACTGATCTTGCGGCGCTCGCCTGGGGGCTCGGCGGTTATTCGTTCACGCGGTATCGCAAGAGAGAGGGTAACGGCGCGCGCGCAAAATTGAGGCTGGCTGAAGCTGGCGCCTCCGGCGTCGTCAATACGGCCGAAGCGGTTTGGCTCGGGCGCGATCTTATCAACACGCCGGCGTCCGACATGGCACCAGCCGATCTGGAAGCAATCGCGCGGGAACTGGCGGATCGGCACGGCGCCAAGATCTCGGTGATCATCGGCGATGATCTCATTGCGAAGAATTTTCCGCTCATTCACGCTGTCGGCAGGGCGAGCCCGCGCGCGCCTCGCCTCATCGACATGACATGGGGACCTGCGGGCGCTCCGAAGATCACGCTCGTGGGCAAGGGGATCAGCTTCGATACCGGCGGTCTCGACATCAAGCCCGCAAGCGCCATGCTTCTGATGAAGAAGGACATGGGCGGTGCGGCGACGGCGTTGGCGCTGGCTCACATGATTATGGGGCAGAAGCTCAACTGCCGCCTGCGCGTTCTGATCCCGACGGCGGAGAACTCGGTCGGCGGCGATGCCTTCCGTCCGGGCGACATCCTCAACAGCCGGTTGGGCCTCAGCGTCGAAATCGGCAATACCGATGCGGAGGGGCGATTGGTGCTGGCCGATGCGCTGGCCCTCGCCGACTCCGAGGAGCCGGATTCGATTTTCGTTTTTGCCACGCTGACGGGTGCGGCGCGGACTGCGCTCGGGCCGGACCTGCCAGCGTTCTTTACGGATGACGAAGGCTTGGCGCAGAGCTTGCCACCGCTTGCGGCGTCAATCGGCGATCCTGTCTGGCGGCTGCCGTTGTGGGAAGGTTATCGCCGCAATCTCGACAGCGACATCGCCGATATCAACAACGTCTGGGAATCGCCGTTTGCAGGCGCGATAACAGCAGCGCTGTTTCTGAAGCGGTTCGTCAGCAAGGCGCGGCGCTTTGCACATTTCGATCTTTATGGCTGGCGTCCGGCGGCGAGACCTCTTGGTCCGAAGGGCGGTGAGCCGCAGACGGCGCGAGCGGTGATGGAACATCTCAAGCGAGAGCTGACATCGTGACCACGGGATTGCCGCCGCGCCCCACCGGATCGCTTGATCCGCGGCGCAACGCCTTCCGCCCCGATCTTGCGGCGCAGTCGCTGGAAGGCGTGGTGCGGGCGGAGCGTTTTGTTGCGGGCGAACCCGGTTTCGTGGTTCGCGCATCCGTTCCGCTTCGGAAAACGCCGGAACCGAGCCGTGGGTTTGAAACCGAGGTGTTGTTCGGCGAAAGTCTCACGATCTTCGAAGACGTGAACGGCTGGAGCTGGGTGCAACTCGCACGGGACGGGTACGTGGGCTATGTGGCCTCCGACGCAATCCGCCGTGGAATCAAGCACGCGACGCACCGTATACAAACGCTCGGCACGTTTCTTTACGGTGTGCCGAATATCAAGTCGCCGCCGATCATGCATCTTCCCCTCAACGCACAGATCGCGGTCCGCAGCGGGGATGAGCAATTCCTGGAGCTTGACGGTGGCGGCTTTGTCTTTGCGCGACATGCGGCATCCGGGGATCGTTTCGCACGCGATTTCGTCGAGATCGCCGAACGGTTCGTCGGCACGCCGTATCTCTGGGGCGGACGGACGCGGATCGGCATCGATTGTTCGGGCCTCGTGCAAACATCGCTTCACGCAGCCGGCGTTCCGGCTCCGCGCGACAGCGATATGCAGCAGGCCGAGCTTGGCGACAACGTGCTCGTCGGAGACGATCTTGAGGGTCTTGCGCGCGGCGACCTGGTGTTCTGGAAGGGGCACGTCGGCATCATGCTCGATGGCGTGCTGATGGTTCATGCCAATGGCCATCACATGCTGACGCTGGTCGAAACGTTGCCCGAAGCTGTCTTGCGGATCGGCAAGACCGGAAGCCGTATCAGTGCGATCAAGCGTCTGCGAGGATATTCGCACCGCTGACGCGGGTGTTTTCCGGGCTGCGCCGATACGGCAGGTAGCGATGCGTGCGCCACTCTTCGTCGGTGCTTGCGGGCGAAAGCCTTCTCTCCTCGATCCAGTCCCAGCCCGGAGCCAAGGCGACGCGCATGGCGACCGCCACGAGCGCATCGGTCATCGTGCTGTATTTCGAGATCTTCTCGACCTGGCCCGCCTCGATCGCGCGGACGAGGTGGGGGAAAAGCTCGAACCGGTCGACGGGAAGCCTCGTGTAGGCTTCGTTCGCGAGCTTCAGGTTGAAGGTCTGATCGGCGCAGATCATCAGATCGAAGGGGCATGCAGCCGCGAGGTTCGGCATGACGATCGCGCGCCAATAATTGGGCTTGGCGGTCACGCTGACCGCCGCGCATTCCCGTAGTCGTGCGGCGCTTGCCTCGATCTCCACAAGCGTCTGCTCTAGGCGGTGGCGGAAAACGTCATCGGGAAGCATCGCGGATCTCGTGTCGATGATTCGGATCATCGACAGCATAGCCGATCCTCCGCCTGCGGAAAGCCTTTCAGGACGCGAGCTGACGGGCGAGGGCCTCGTCTTGCTCGAACGCGCGCTGGAAGGCGGGACGCGAAGTCAACCGCTCGACGTAGCTCTTGAATTCGGGCTTGTCGGGCAGAAGCTTGAACATCGTGAGCCATCGGACCGCGCCGCCCAAAACGACGTCGGCGGCGGAGAAACGTTCGCCCAGAATGTAGGGGCCGTGGCTTAGCGCCGTTACGATCCCGTTCACGGTGTCGTCGTAGGTGCCATAGCAGAGCGCAGATGCGGGCATGCCGCCGGGTTCAATGTTGCGCGCCTTGTCCATGATCGCCGGCTCGACGTCGGCGTGATTGAAAATGATCCATCGCAGGTAGGTGCCGCGCGCCGGATCTTCGAGCGTGGGAGCAAGGCCGGCTTCGGGAAAAAGATCCGCGAGGAAAATCGCAATGGCGCCGACCTCGGTTACGGGCACGCCATCCGCCGTGAGGGTTGGAACCTTGCCCATCGGATTGATGGCGAGAAATTCCGCGGTCTTGTGTTCGCCCTTCTTCATGTTGAGCACTTTGAGCTCATGAGGCGGGGAACCCAATTCCTCCAAGAGCCAGCGCGTACCGAACGAACGCGTTTTCGGGGCGTGATAATGGACGAGCTTCGGCACAGCCATGAGGTGCTATTCTCCGCGGTCAGCTCGCGAGCGCGCCCCGGTACGCGACCTTGATGTCGAAGGCGGCGGCAAGCAGAGCCTTGGTATATTCGTTCTGCGGCTTTTCGAAGATGTCGCGCGCGGGGCCCTCCTCGACGACCTTGCCGTTGCGCATGACGATCACGTAGTTGCACAGCGCGCGGACGACCTTGAGATCGTGGCTGATGAAGAGGTACGCGAGGCCGTTACGTGCCTGCAGGCCGCGCAGAAGATCGACGATCTGCGCCTGCACGCTCATGTCCAGCGCGCTTGTGGGTTCGTCGAGCATGACGAACTTGGGCTTCAGGACCATTGCGCGGGCGATGGCGATACGTTGGCGCTGGCCACCGGAGAATTCGTGCGGATAGCGATCCTGCGATGCGGGATCGAGCCCGACTTCCTTCAGTTCGGCGCCAACGCGTTCGCGACGCTGTTCCTCGTCCATCTCGGGGTTCTGGATGATCAGGCCTTCTTCGATGATCTGCCCGACAGTGAGGCGCGGCGACAGGGAGCCGTAAGGATCCTGGAAGACGATCTGCATTTCCTTGCGCAGCGGGCGCATCTGCTTGTTCGTCAGCCCGTCGATGCGGTTGCCGATATAGGCGATCGGCCCTTGCGATGAGATGAGGCGCAGAATGGCAAGGCCGAGCGTCGTCTTGCCGGAACCGGATTCGCCGACGACGCCGAGCGTCTCACCGGAACGCAGTTTCATCGACAGTCCATCGACGGCCTTTACGTAATCGACCGTTCGCTGCAGCCAGCCCTGCTTGATGGGAAACCAGACCTTGAGATCGTCCGTCTCGACGACGACGGGACGCGAAGGATCGGTCGCCGGTGGCATCCCCTTGGGTTCGGCTTCCAGAAGATGCCGGGTGTAGGCGTGTTTCGGGGCGGTGAAGATCTCTTCGGCGGTGCCTGTTTCAACAATGTCGCCGTTGCGCATGACGTAAACGCGCTCGGCCATGCGGCGCACGATGCCCAGATCGTGCGTGATCAGCAGCATCGCCATGCCGAGTTCTTTCTGGAGCGATCCCAGAAGCTCGAGGATTTGCGCCTGGATCGTCACGTCGAGCGCGGTGGTCGGCTCATCGGCGATGAGGAGATCGGGCTTGTTGGCGAGAGCGATGGCGATCATCACGCGCTGGCGCTGGCCGCCGGAAAGCTCGTGGGGATAAGCGCCAAGCCGCTTCTCGGGATCGCGAATGCCGACCTTGGTCAGAAGCTCGATGACGCGCTCGCGCGTCGTATCATCGGGCAGTGCCTGGTGAAGCCGGATGATCTCGCCCACCTGCTTCTCGATCGTGTGAAGCGGATTGAGCGATGTCATCGGTTCCTGGAAAATGATGGAGATGCGGCGACCGCGAATGTTGCGCAGCTGCGCGCCGTTCATCTTCAGGATGTCGCTGCCTTCGAACAGGATCTCGCCCGTGGGATGGGAGGCCGAGTTCGGAAGAAGGCGGAGGATCGACATGGCCGACACGGTCTTGCCGGAACCGGACTCGCCGACGAGGGCGACGGTTTCACCCTTGTTGATGTGAAACGAGACGCCGTTGACGACCTGCGTCAGGTTCGGGCTCTCGCCGAAAGCGACGGAGAGATTGCGCACGTCGACAAGGGGAAGCGCGTTTGTCATCAGTGCTTAGCCCTGAACGATTTGCGCGGATCGAGCGCATCGCGCACGGCCTCGCCGATGAAGATCGCAAGCGACAGAATGATCGATACGGAGATGAAGCCGGAGATGCCGAGCCATGGGGCCTCGAGGTGCTTCTTGCCCTGAAGCAGCAGTTCGCCGAGAGACGGCGAACCCGGCGGCATGCCGAGGCCGAGGAAGTCCAGCGCGGTCAATGCGGCGATACCGCCGGAGAGCTTGAACGGCAGGAAGGTCAGCGTCGCGACCATCGCATTGGGCAGCAGATGCTTGAACATGATCTGCCAGTCGGAGAGCCCAAGTGCGCGGGCGGCGCGGACGTATTCGAGATTGCGTCCGCGCAGGAACTCGGCGCGCACGAGGCCGACGAGCGAGGTCCAGCTGAAGATCATCAGGATGCCGAGCAGCGTCCAGAAGCCGGGAATGAACAGCGACGACAGGATGAGCAAGACGAAAAGCTCTGGGATCGAGTTCCAAATCTCCAGTAGACGCTGGAAGATGAGATCGACGCGGCCGCCGAAGTAGCCCTGGACCGCACCGGCGACGATGCCGACTGCGGAAGAGACGATCGTCAATATCAAGCCGAACAGAACGGAGATGCGGAAACCGTAGATGATGCGGGCGACGACGTCGCGGCCTTGATCGTCGAGGCCGAGCCAGTTGGTGTTGCCAAGCTCGTTGAAGCGCGCGAGCTGATCGGCCGGCGCATCGCAAAGCTTGAGCGACGTCGACCAGGGAGGTGGTGCCGGATATCCAAGGCAGACGCCGTTGTCGCCGACGCGGCCGGGATAATCCTTGTTGATGGTCGCATAGGAGTAGCGGATCGGCGGCCACAGCATCCAGCCGTTGGCTTTGATCTCGTTCTGAATGTCGGGCGTGCGATAATCGGTGATGGCGAGGAAGCCACCGAACTTTTCTTCCGGATAGTCGACGAGCACGGGGAAGAGGAGTTCGCCCTTGTAGCTGACGATCAGCGGCCGATCGTTGGCGACCAACTCGGCGAAGAGCGATACCACGAACAGTGCCGAGAAGACGACGAAAGACCGATAGCCGATCTTGTGGGCCTTGAACCGTTCCCAGCGGCGCCGGTTCACGGGCGACAGGTGGAACGTGCGTTGCCACCAGGATTTCTTCTTCCTCGCTTCCGGCGTTTCGACGATGTCGGCCGGCGTGTCGGCTCTCTGATCCATCCTCAGACCTCGCGCGATTCAAAGTCGATGCGCGGATCGACTAGGGTGTAGACGAAGTCGGAGAGAATGCCGACGAGAAGGCCGACAAGCGAGAAGATGTAGAGCGAGGCGAAGACGACGGGATAGTCGCGCTTCTCGATGCTTTCGAACGACAAGAGGCCGAGGCCGTCGAGAGAAAAGATCGTTTCGATCAGCAGCGCGCCGGAGAAGAAGGCGCTGATGAATGCGGACGGGAAGCCGGAGATGACGAGCAACATGGCGTTGCGGAATACGTGGCCGTAAAGAACCTGATGCTCGGTCAGGCCCTTGGCGCGCGCGGCGACCACGTATTGCTTGCGGATCTCATCTAGGAACGAGTTCTTGGTGAGGAAGGTCATCGCCGTGAAGGAGCCGACCGCCATCGCGATCATCGGCAATACAAGATGCCAGAGGTAATCGGTGACTTTGCCGAAGAAACTCAGCTGGTCCCAATTGTCGGAAAAGAGCCCGCGCGAGGGAAACCACTGGAAAAACGACGAACCGGCGAACAGGATCAACAACAGCACCGCGAAAAGAAATCCCGGGATCGCATAGCCGACCACGAGCACGGCGCTCGACCAGGTGTCGAAGGGTTCGCCGTCGCGCACGGCCTTGCGAATGCCGAGCGGAATGGAAATGAGGTAGGTCAGCAGCGTCATCCAGATGCCGAGCGAGATCGATACGGGCAGCTTCTCCTTGATGAGCTGAAGAACGGAGACATCCCGGAAGTAGCTCTTGCCGAAATCGAAGGTCAGGAAGTTCTTCATCATCAGATAGAAGCGCTCGGGCGCCGGCTTGTCGAAGCCGAACTGCTTTTCGAGGCTTTTGATGAAGGCCGGGTCGAGGCCCTGGGCGCCGCGGTATTTCGACGTGATGGAATCGCCGCCGCCGACACCCAGCTGGCTATTCATGCCGGAGTTGCCGAGGGTGTCGCCACCGCCGCCGCTCATGCGGCTGACGATGGAAGACGACTGTCCGGTCAGTTCGGCGATCATACGCTCCACGGGTCCACCCGGTGCGAACTGGATGATGACGAACGAGAACAGCATGATCCCGAGCAGCGTCGGGATCACCAGGAGCAGGCGCTTTAAAAGGTATACGGCCATCAACGGGTCGCCGGTTGTTGCGTGGGCTTTGCTTCAGTTGCGCCGGAACTCAAGGCTGCGGCCTTCTGCGGATCAATCCACCAGGTGTCCAGCACGCCGTTATCATACTTCGGCTGAATGGCAGGACGCGAGAACTTGTTCCAGTAGGCGACCGAGTATGCGGGCTTGTACCAATGCGGAACCCAGTAGCGCTCGGCGCGCAGGATCCGATCGATGGCGCGTGTTGCCGTCGTCAGCTCGGCGCGAGACTTAGCCGCGATGATCGTGTCTATCAGGGCGTCGATGACGGGATCGCATATTCCTGCGAGATTGAACGAGCCGTCGGCCTTGGCTGCGTCGCAGCTCAGGAATGTGCGCATGTCGACGCCGGGCGTGAGACCTAGCGAGAAGCGCTGCGTCGTGACGTCGAAGTCGAACGATTTCAGACGCTGCTGATATTGCGCCGGATCGACAAGCCGCCACGTCGCGTCGATGCCGATGCGCTTCAGGTTTTGCGTATAGGGCAGCGTGATGCGTTCGAACTGCGCTTCGAAGTCCAGGAATTCGATCGTCAGCTGCTCGCCTTTATCGTTGCGAAGCTTGCCGTCGGGGCCGGGTTTCCAACCGGCGCTGATCAGAAGGTCGCGCGCCTTCTTCAGGTTGTCGCGATTGTTGCCGCTGCCGTCGGTCACGGGCGGAAGGTATGGCTCGCCGAAGACTTCGGGCGGCAGCTTATTCTTATATGGGTTCAGCAGCGCCAACTCGTCCGGGCTCGGCGGCCCGACGGCTTTCATGTCGGAGTTTTCGAAGTAGCTCGTGGTGCGCTTATAGAGCCCGTAGAACAGCTTCTTGTTCGACCACTCGAAGTCGAAGACAAGATCGAGCGCGGCCCGAACACGGGGGTCTTTGAACTTGTCGCGGCGCGTGTTGATGAAATAGCCCTGGGCGCCCGAGGGACGCCGATCCGGAATGAGTTCTTTGATGAGGCGGCCGTCACGCACGGCCGGGATATCGTACTGCGTCGCCCAGCCGAGACTTGAGAATTCTTCGCGATAATCGAAGCCGCCGGACTTCATCGTTTCGAGCTCGATCGTGCGATCGCGATAATAATCGAGCCGGATCTCATCGAAGTTGAAGCGGCCCTTGTTCACGGGCAAATCTTTCGCCCAGTAGTCGTTCCGGCGTTCGTAGGTGACGGAGCTGCCGGGATTGAACGTCTTGATGCGATAGGGGCCGGAGCCAAGCGGCGGCTTCAACGACGTCTGATCGTAGGGCTGTGTCGCGTAGTACGCCTTCGGCAGGACGGGCAACTGCGCGACGAGAACGGGGAGGTCGCGGACTAGCGTGCCTTGGAAGGTGTAGCGCACGGTTTCGGGATCGAGCGCTTCCGCCTTCACGACATCGCGGAGGGGCTGGGAATACTGCGGGCGCGTCGCGGTGCTTTTCAGAAGGCTCAGCGTGTTGACGACGTCGTCGGCTGTGACCTGTGAACCGTCGGCGAACTTCGCTTCGGGCCGGAGCTTGAACGTCACCGACATGCGGTCAGGGGCAACTTCGGCGGACTTGGCGATAAGGCCGTAGACCGCATCCGGTTCGTCCTGCGCGCGCGCCATCAGGCTATCGTAGAGGTAGTCGAGATCTTGAGCCGCATCGCCTTTGACGATGAACTGATTGAACGAGTCGAATGTGTTCACGTCGGCGGTGCCCATCGTCACCATGCGGCCGCCCTTGGGCGCTTCGGGATTGACGTAGTCGAAATGCTGAAATCCGGGCGGATACTTCAACTCGCCGAAGATCGACAGGCCGTGACTCGGTTCGGCTGCAGCGTCACTAGTGATTGCCGCGCAGAACAGCGTCGCGATCGCGCCGACGAGGCGCAACGCCGCCCCATCAACCTTCCATGATCGAGGAAATCGCAGCACCAGGTCACTTCCCCTTCGCGGCCTGGACAGCTTTCGCTTTGTCCGCGTCGAACCACCAGACCTGGGTGAGTGCTGACCCTTGCGACGGCAATTTCGCGGGACGGCCGAAAATGTCCCAATAGGCGATGCGGTCGTAGGGATAATACCAGTGCGGCACGACGTAGTAGTTCCAGAGCAGGACGCGGTCGAGGGCATGCGTGGCTGCAACGAGGTCATCGCGGTCCTTCGAATAGACGATCTTGTCAATCAGGTGATCGACGGCAGGACTCTTGATGCCGATGATGTTGCGGCTGCTGTTCTTATCCGCAGCCGCCGACCCCCAGAATTCGCGCTGCTCGTTACCCGGCGAATTCGACTGCGGGAAACTGCCGACGACGATGTCGAAGTCGCGGTTGTCAACGCGCTGCTGATACTGAGCGTCATCGACGTTACGCACCGTCGCCTTGATGCCGAGCGCCGCCAGGTTCTGAACGTACGGCAGAATGATGCGCTCGAACGTGTCCCCGTTGATCAGGAACTCGACCGTCATCTGATCGCCCTTGTCGTTGCGGAGAACGCGCGCCGTTGAAGCCGACGATAAGCCAACCGCCTGCTTGATCTTGCACCACGTGCCGCAATTGGGATCGGCAACGGCTTCGCTGCGGATCTTCCAGCCGGCGGCTTCGAACAGCTTCAGGGCTTCCTGCTGATGCTTGCGATAATCGCCTTCCTGGTTGTTCACCGGGTTCGTGTATTCCCCGGTAAAGACCTCCGGGGGAACCTCGTCCTTGATCTCGTTCAGGATCTCGAGTTCGCGGCCCTGGGGGGCGCCCTTCGACTGCAGGTCGGAATTGGCGAAATAGCTGTTGAGGCGAACGTAGGCATTGTTGAACAGCGACCTGTTCGCTTCCTCGAAATTGTAGAGCAGGTTGAAGGCGTGGCGGACTCGCGGATCCTGGAACTGCGAACGCCGAATGTTGAAGGCGAAAGACTGCATCCCCGCGACGCGCTCGACCGGAACCTCCTCCTTCTTCACAAGGCCTTTCTTCAGAGCGTCGAAGTTATACTGCGTCGCCCAAGCCGAAGCGCGGTTCTCGGCCCAGGAATCGATCCTGCCGGACTTGAAGTCCTCGAAGGCGGGCGTGCGATCGCGGTAGTAGGTAAAGTCCAGGATGTCGAAGTTCTGCTGGCCCTTCATCACAGGCAGATCTTTTGCCCAGTAATCGGGAACGCGCTCGAAGACGATCTCGCGGCTGGTGTCGACGGACTTGATCTTGTAGGCGCCGTTTCCGAGCGGGGGTTCGACTGTCGTTTCGCCGAGGCTACGCGGCGTGCCGTCGGCGCGCTTGCCTTCCCAATACGCTTTGGAGACGACGCTCAGCTCACCGACGATCATCGGCAGCTCGCGGTTACCTGTTTTATCGAAGGTGAATTTCACCTCGTGGTCGCCGGTCTTCTCGGCCTTGACGACGTTCTTGTAATAGAACGCGTAGAACGGATTGACCTTCTTGAACTGGTCGAAGGAGAAGATCACGTCTTCCGGCGTGATCGGCGTGCCGTCGTGGAATTTCGCTTCGGGGCGCAGTTTGAACGTCACCGAGGAGAAATCGGCGGGATAGGAGGCGCACTCGGCGATCAGACCGTACTCGGTGCCTGGTTCGTCGGGGCTCGTCGCGAACAGGCTGTCGTCGATGAGGCTCAAGCCCACCGCCTGAACGCCCTTGTCGGAAAATCTATTCAGAGTGTCGAAGGTGCCCTCCGCCCAGGAGTGCAAGGTTCCGCCCTTTGGGGCATCCGGGTTGACCCAATCGAAATTCTTGAAATCCGGGCCGTACTTCGGCTTGCCGACGAGCGACAGCGCGTGGTGGCATTCGGCATCGGGCGCGGCTGCGGCTTCGGCGGGCTTCGGCGCTTCCGCTGGAGCAGCGGCAGGCGCGGGACTTGCGGCCTCCGCGGGGTTCGGCGCAGGCGCCGGAGTTGCCGCCTCAGCCGGGTTGGGAGCTGGCGCGGGCGTCGCGGCCTCGGCAGGCTTTGGCGCTTCGGCGGGAGGCGTAGCTTTGGCAGGCTTGGGTGCGTCGGCCGCGGGCGTGGCTTCGGCAGGTTTTGGAGCTTCAGCGGCAGGCGATGCTTCAGCGGGCTTTGGAGGTTCGGCAGCAGGCGGCGCTTCCGCCGGCTTGGCGGTGTCAGAGGCGGGAGGGCTTGAGGCGGGCGCCGCAGCTTCCGGCGGTTTCGGAGCGTCCTGAGCGGCTGCCATGTTCGACAGCGCCGGGAATGTCATCAGCGCCAGCGCGGCTACAATCAACGGCGTCAGGCGCATCTGCATCTTCAACTTCCGTCCTTCCAAATTCTTGCATCCGGGCGAAGACTAACATGGCTTCAAGACGCGGGGATAAGTTCGCGTCCCGGACACAAAACGACCCCGCCAAGAGCCGGCAGGGTCGCAAACTTTTCTACCCATAGCGAGTTAAAACGCCGTCATTTTGGCAGGGGAACAGGCGTATCTGCAAGAGTCGCCAAGTAGGCGATTACGTCTGCTTCATCGGAGGGCGAACCAAGGCCGTTGAACAGCATTTTCGTGCCCGGAACGAACGCCTTCGGGCTGTGCAGAAATTGCGCAAGCTGATCAAATGACCATTCGCCGCCCTTCTTCTGCATGGCCTCCGAATATTGGTAACCGGGATAGCTGCCCTTCTTACGGTTGACGACATCCCAGAGGTTTGGGCCGACCGTCGGCGCCTTGCCCTTTTCGGCGACGTGGCATGCTTGGCATTTCTTGAAAATGGCTTTGCCGTTATCGGCATTGGCCTTGGAAAGAAGCGCGATGACGTCTTCGCCGTTTGCGGCAGCAGGAGCGGCGGCAGCGCCTTCTGCCCCGCCAGCGGGTGCAGCGGCAGCTTCCGCAGGAGGCGCTGCAGGCAACGTATAGCCCGGCTTCTCCGGGTGGTGCCCGACATTCATGTCGATGATGGTTCTGGTGCCGAAGATCAAAAGTAAGGCCGATAGAACGGCGCCGGCGAGTTTCGTGAACTCGAAACTGTCCATCATGTCTCAGCTCCTTGGACGGTCAATTTCCCCCATACGCGCAATTCAAGGTGACTAGATCAATTTGCGGTATATAAGCTCCGCCACCCTGCAAGCGCGTCGTCGTTTTTGTGTGAATGTCGATAGCGATATCGGGGCGATTTGTCACCCGAACAAAAGAATACGCTCGCAGTGCCCCAAGAAGCTCTCGTTCTCATTCCCGCTCGCATGCAGGCGACGCGTCTTCCCGGCAAGCCGCTCGCCGATATTCACGGATTGCCGATGATCGTGCATGTCTGGCGGCGGGCTATGGAAGCCAAAGCCGGACGCGTCGTCGTGGCAACCGACAGCCGGGATATCCTCCAGGCCGTCGAGGCGGCCGGCGGAGAAGCGGTGATGACGCGCGATGACCACGCGTCGGGTTCGGACCGCATTCATGAAGCGATCACGACGCTCGATCCCGCGGGGCAGGCCCAGATCATCGTCAATCTCCAGGGGGATTTGCCGACGCTCGACCCCGCGCTGGTGACCGAATGCATCGCGCCGCTCGCCTCGGGGGCAACCGATATCGCGACGCTCGCCGCGGTCATTTCGGAGGACGAGGAGAAGACAAACCCCAACGTCGTGAAGGTCGTCGGGACGCCGATCGGCGAAAGCCGCCTGCGCGCGCTCTACTTCACGCGCGCGACGGCGCCCTACGGCGAGGGCCCGCTTCATCACCACATCGGCATTTACGCCTATCGGCGCGAAAGCCTCGAACGGTTCGTGGCCCTGCCGCAAGGCACACTCGAGAAGCGGGAAAAACTTGAGCAGTTGCGGGCACTTGAGGCCGGAATGCGGATCGACGTCAGCGTCGTTGACACCGTTCCCCTCGGTGTCGATACTCCCGCCGACCTCGAGCGCGCCCGCCGCCTCATAGCGCCCTAACGTTTATCTTCCCGGACAACCAACGCCATGACCAAATCTCCAGGTTCCGAAGCCGGAGCCTTCAAAATCTCGTATCAAGGCGAACCGGGTGCCAATTCGCATCTTGCGGCCCGCGAGGTCTATCCGGATGCCGAAAGTGTCGCGTATCCGACCTTCGAGGACGCGCTTGCGGCGGTGAAGACCGGCGAGGCGACCTACGCCATGATCCCGATCGAGAACTCGGTCGCGGGGCGCGTCGCGGATATCCATCATCTCCTGCCTGAGGCTGGGCTCTACATCGTCGGCGAGCACTTCCTTCGTGTCCGCCACCAGCTGATGGCTAAGCCAGGCGCCAGCCTTGCCACGATCAAGCGCGTGATGAGCCACACGCAGGCGCTCGGTCAATGCCGTGCGACGCTCCGGAAGCTCGGGTTGAAGCCGGTTCCTGAAGCCGACACGGCGGGCTCGGCGCGCCTCGTCTCGGAAGGTGACGATCTGACGACGGCTGCCATTGCTTCGCGGCTGGCGGCGGAGATCTACGGGCTTGAGATCCTCAAGAGCGATGTCGAGGATCAGTCGCACAATACGACGCGATTCATCATCCTCGCCAAAGAGCCCGATGACGCGGAGCCCGGCAACGGGCCGGTGATGACGACATTTCTGTTCCGGGTCAGAAACGTGCCCGCCGCGCTCTACAAGGCGCTGGGCGGATTTGCGACCAACGGCGTCAACATGACGAAGCTCGAGAGCTATCAGGAGGAGGGCACGTTCAACGCTTCGCGCTTCTTCGCCGACATCGAAGGACATCCCGTCGACCGCCCCGTGCAGCTGGCGCTCGAGGAACTGTCGTTCTTCTCGACCCAGACCCAGATCCTCGGCACCTATCCGGCGAGCCCCTATCGCAAGGAAGCGGCTGAGCTGGCGGCGAACGGGCTCGTGTCGATCAAGCGGTCGGTTTGATCCTAACGGTCGGTCGGCATTGGCCAAGCATGGTGAGCCGGTCAAGTCGGTTATCCCCGCAGAATTGCTCCAACTTTTCACGCCGGGCTGCCTGAGGGTTGTAGTTTTCCTCTGGCCAGCCCATTATATCGACGGGCTGGCGGCGGACGAGTTCGTCGCCAACCGGGTCAGGTCCGGAAGGAAGCAGCCCTAACGATCAGAAATCGGGTCGTTCGCCAGCCTTTCTACTCGCTCATGAGCGGTACTCGGATCGCACGCGTTCCGGCGCTCTCCGCGGGGGCGCGGTCTCGTTTTCGGAGATCTGGCGCGGGTCGCCTTGCTCCCTCGGGCGGATGTTGGCGCAGGGATTAATGGCGAAGAAAAAATCAGACTCCCCCGAGAACGAAGCGTCTTCCGGCTCCGAGCCATCGAAGCCGTACGTCGTCCTCGCGCGCAAGTACCGCCCGGCGACGTTCGACGATCTCATCGGACAGTCGGCGATGGTGACGACGCTGCGCAACGCGTTCGCGTCAGGCCGGATCGCACAGGGCTACATGCTGACCGGCGTGCGCGGCGTCGGCAAGACAACGACGGCGCGTATTCTCGCTCGCGCCTTGAACTACGAAGCGCCGGGCTACGACAAGCCGACGATCGACATGCCGGGCCTCGGCGTCCACTGCAAAGACATCATGGAGGGCCGTCACCCGGACGTGCTCGAAATGGACGCCGCTTCGAACACCGGCGTCGACAACATTCGCGAGATCATCGAGAGCTCGCAATACACCCCGCTTGTGGCGCGCACGAAAGTGTTCCTCATCGACGAGGTTCACATGCTGTCGAAAGGCGCATTCAATGCGCTCCTGAAGACGCTTGAGGAGCCGCCGTCGCACGTGCGCTTCATCTTCGCGACGACGGAAATTCGCAAAGTGCCCGTAACGGTGCTGTCGCGGTGCCAGCGTTTCGACCTGCGCCGCGTCGAGCAGCCTGTGCTGGCGGCTCATTTTCAGAAGATCGTTGGCCTTGAAGGCGCGCAGGCGGATGCGGACGCGCTCCAGCTTATCGCGCGCGCCGCCGAAGGTTCGGTGCGCGATGGCCTCTCCATCCTCGACCAGGCGATCGCCATGGGCGAGGGGCATGTAACGGCGACGAAGGTTCGCGACATGCTTGGGCTCGCCGATCGCGCGCGCATTTTCGATCTCGCTGAGAGCCTCTTCAAGGGCGACGTCGCTGCCGCCATTCGCGGTTTGGAATCGCTGCATCGGGATGGGGCGGAAGCGGCCGAGATCGTCGCCGATCTCGCCGAGGCGGTCCATGCGATCGCGCGGGTCAAAGCTGTCGGCGAGGAGCCCGCCGGCGAAGCGCTTACGGCCGAAGAGAAGGCGCGCATCGCCAGCCTCGCGTCGCGCCTGTCGATGCCGTATCTGGCGCGGGCATGGCAAATGCTCGTCAAAGGCTATGAAGAGGTCGCGCGCGCGCCCAATCCGCGGGTTGCGGCCGAGATGGTTCTCATTCGTCTGGCCTACACGTCCGATCTGCCGACGCCGGATGAATTGATCAAGACCCTAGGAGGCGGCGCGGTCGCACAACGGCGTCCGGCCCTACCTGCAGGTGACGCACCCGCGAGCGAGCGGACGCCGCTCAATGCCGCCACCCGACAGCCCATCGCGCAGAATGATGCCGACGAATTCGGCGATGCCTTCGAGTTCGATGACGGTCTCCCGGCTGGCGAAGAGGAGAGCGAGGACGAACTCGCGATCGAGGGCGGCTCATCCGTTTCCGCAGCGGCGATGAAGTCTGATCCGCGTTCCTTCGCCGATGTCATCGCGCTCGTCGGCGAGAAGCGCGATGCGAAGCTCAAGATCCACCTCGAGGATCACGTCAGCCTCGTGAAGTTCGATGCTGTTGCTGGTTCGATCGATATCTTTCTTCTGCCCGATGCGCCTGCGGAGCTTGCGAACGATCTGCGCGAGAAGCTCAATTCCTGGACCACGCGCAAGTGGGTCGTCGTACTTTCGAAGGAGGCTGGCGCTCCGCCTGTCGGTGTCGTTCGTAGAGAACGTGAAGCGCAAGAACTGCAGTCGCTGAAGGAACATCCGGCGGTGCGCGCGGTGTTGGAAGCCTTTCCCGATGCGAAGATCGCCGAGGTGCGGCGGATCGCTGGGCGTGAGACAGATACGGACAGTGAGAGCGAAGCCGTTTAAAGATTGAACCGGATTCGGCGACGTGCCGCGAGGATGAAATGAAAGACATTATGGGAATGATGAAGCAGGTGGGCCAGATGCAGGCGCGCCTGAAAGAAATGCAGGATGAACTCGCACGCGCCGAGATCGAGGGGCAGTCCGGCGGCGGTCTCGTCCACGTGACGGTCGATGGCCGGGGCGAGCTCAAGAAAGTGCGGATAGATCCCAGCCTTTTGAAACCGGAAGAGGTCGAGATCCTCGAAGATCTGATCGTTGCGGCTTCGACGGACGCGCGGGCAAAGGTCGATGGCATCATGCAGTCGAAGATGGCCGAGATCACCGGCGGCCTGCCGATCCCACCCGGCTTGAAGCTTTTCTAAGCCGCACCTATTCAACGTCATGGCCGCGCTCTGCGCGGCCATCCGTAACAAACAACTCAAATGTAGATCGCGCGGCTCTGGATGGCTGGGTCAACTCCGGCCATGGGGTAATCAAGAACTGGCGCGATAAATTGGGACCGGAGCATGGCCCGCAAAACGGCAGGTCCTGAGATCGAGCGGCTTGTGCAGCTTTTGGCGCGCATGCCAGGGCTTGGTCCGCGTTCGGCGCGAAAGGCTGTGCTTGCGCTCCTGAAGCGGCGAAACGATCTGCTGCTGCCGCTTGCCGATGCTCTGCAGCAGGCGATCGCAAAAATCGCCGAGTGTCCGGTTTGTGGAAACCTCGATACCGTATCGCCGTGCAGCGTTTGCGCCGATCCTCGCCGCGACCCCAGCCTGATTGTCGTCGTGGAGGAAGTCGGGGATCTCTGGGCGCTCGAACGGGCGAGCATCGTGTCGGCTCGCTATCATGTTCTTGGCGGACACCTCTCGCCGCTGGATGGCGTCGGGCCAGAGCAGCTCAATATCGGAAATCTGATCGCGCGCGCGAAATCGCCTGATGTCAAAGAGATCCTTCTCGCTTTGAACGCGACGGTCGAAGGGCAATCGACGGCGCATTACCTCTCCGACCAGCTCCAGGGAACCGACGTGACGGTGTCCCGTTTGGCGCAGGGCGTTCCTATCGGTGGTGAACTCGACTATCTCGACGACGGCACACTGGCTGCCGCATTCAAGGCGCGACGCAAACTATAGGCGAAGGACGCCGGAAACGTCAGGCAAATGGCCGAAATCGAAATCGTCCGGAGAGGCGGTGAAGGTCCGAAGTTCGTAACGGGGTCGCTCCTTCGCCACATTCTCGCGATGACGGCTGCGGGCGCCATCGGCCTGATGGCGATCTTCGTCGGCGATCTTGCCAACATCTACTTTCTTTCGCGGATCGGCGACGATGCGATCGTCGCCGCCGTGGGCTATGCGAGCTCCATTCTCTTCTTCTCAACGTCGATCGGCATCGGGCTTTCGATCGCGGCGACATCGCTTGTTGCGCCGGCACTCGGAGCGCAACGACGTGCTCGGGCGCGGCGGCTGACGGCGAATGCTCATGTTCTGGCATTCGCTTTTTCAGCGATCGCGAGCCTTCTTCTTTGGCTCACGGTCGGCCCCGCGCTTCGTCTGCTTGGCGCCAGCGGAAGAACATTCGATCTCGCGAGCTTTTATCTCGCCTATCTTCTTCCGACTTTGCCATTCCTAGCGCTGGGCATGACCTCGTCGGCGGTGTTGAGGTCGGTCGGCGATGCGCGGCGCGCCATGAACGTCACCCTTTGGGGCGCCATCGCCAATACGATCCTCGATCTGATCTTCATCGTACATTTCGGATTGGGAATTGAGGGAGCGGTCCTGTCCTCGGCCATCGCCCGTGTCGTGATGATGGGTGTCGGTCTTTGCGGCGTCGTTCGCGTGCACGACCTCATGGGCCGTTCGAAAATCGCGACGCTTCGGCAGGACGTCTCGCCCTATTGGCGGATTGCGCTGCCAGCGGTGCTGACCAACGTCGCGCCCGCCGTGGGCAATGCCTACATCACGCACGCGATTGCGCCATTCGGCGATGCGGCCGTGGCCGCTTGGGCGATCATCGGCCGGATCACGCCAGTGGCTTTCGGCGCGATCTATGCGCTTTCGGGGGTGGTCGGGCCAATCCTGGGGCAGAACTTCGGCGCCCGCGCGCATACGCGGATGCGCGACGCCTACACGCTGTCGCTTCTCACCATGGCCGCGTTCACCGGTGTCGCCTGGTTGCTGCTCGCAGCACTCGCCGGCCCACTCGCGAGCCTGTTTCATGCGACAGGCGAAATACGACAGCTGATCGTGTTTTTCTGCCGGTGGCTCGCGCCCTTGTTCGTCTTCCTCGGAGCGGTTTTCATAACGAATGCAGTGTTCAACACCCTCGGGCGGCCACATCTTTCGACGCTGCTCAACTGGGGGCGGGCGACTGTCGGTACCGTGCCGTTCGTGATCTGGGGCGGCCAGTTGTACGGCGCGGAGGGGGTGCTCGCTGGGAATATGGTGGGCGGCATCGCCTTCGGTTTGATTGCCATATTGGCAGGCTATCGTCTCATCGCGCAGGTTGGGGAAACGATGAGGCTCTGACCGGCGTGGCGTTGCGCTTCAGTGCGGCGGGGACCTAGACTCGATCCCCGAGTCGATCAGTGTGCTTGGCGATTAGCGGAGAGCCAGTGTGGGCATCGCCCAACGCATTCTCGTGACCGGCGCGTCGGGCTTTATCGGTCAGCATGTCGTTCGCGTGCTGGCGGAGCGCGGCTATAGCGTCAGGGCGGCTGCCCGGCATCCGATCGTGTTCGATAGCCCCAGGGTCGAAGGCGTCGCGGTCGGCGACATGTCGCGTTCGTTCGCGGCGGAATTCCTCGTCCGTGGCGTCGATGCCGTCGTGCATGCGGCGGGCCTATCGCATGCGCGATCGGATTTGCCGGCCGCCGCTTATACTGCGATCAATGTGGATGCAACTCGCCAATTGGCCCGGGCGGCGCGTTCGGCGCGTGTGAAGCGGTTCGTGCTGATGTCGTCCATCCGTGCTCAAGTTGGCGTCACGCACCCCGACATCGTGACCGAGGAAACGCCGGCTGCCCCAACGGATGCCTATGGCCGCTCGAAACTTGAAGCCGAGAAGGTCATGGCGGCCGCGCTCGAAGGATCATCGACGAGGTGGACGGTTCTGCGGCCGGTGCTCGTTTACGGTCCCGGCGTCAAGGGCAACATGGCTGCGCTCATGCGTATTGCCGGGCTGCCGGTGCCACTGCCGTTCGGCGCACTCAAGGCGCGGCGCTCGCTTGTCAGCATCGATAATCTTATCAGCGCGGTGCAATACGTGCTGCAGACCCAAACCGCTGAGAACACGGCGTTTATCGTAGCCGACCGAGACGCATTGACGATGGCGGACATCATCAGGGCATTACGGCGCGGAATGGGCCGTTCGCAGCTTCTGCTGCCGGTCCCGGATTCCTCGCTAGCGGGGCTGTTGAGGCTCGCCGGAAAAGCCGATTTGGCGGACCGGTTGATGGGTGATTTAGTGGTCGACGCCGCTAGGCTTAGGCGGATCGGGTGGGCGCCGCCGGAAACCGCCGCGGATGCGCTTGCAGCCTCCGCCACTGCCATGCGTCCGGCTGTCCGGGGCCAGGAAGCAGCAACGTTATAGAGACGCACGCCATTGACCGCGACAGCGGCCTTTCATATGTCAGGCGCCATGGCCGTACTCCCGATTATAACCATTCCCGATCCCGTTCTGCGCAAGATCTCCGATCCGGTCGAGCGCGTGGACGAGGCCGTCGTCAAGCTGATGGACGACATGCTCGAGACGATGTACGCGGCGCCCGGCGTCGGCCTTGCCGCGCCTCAGGTCGGCGTGCTCAGGCGCGTTCTCGTTCTCGACACCTCCGAAGAGGGGGAGCCGCCCAATCCGATCGCCATGGCGAACCCCGAACTGATCGCTATCGGTTCGACGACGCGGGTGCATGAAGAGGGCTGCCTGTCGATTCCGGACGTGCGGGTCGATATCGAGCGCCCCGCGGAGGTGACGGTCCGCTTCATTGATCGGAACGGCAACGAGCAGGAGCTCAAAGCCGACGGCCTGCTGGCGACCGCAATCCAGCATGAGATCGATCATCTCGACGGTCAGCTCATCATCGACTTCCTGTCACGACTGAAGCGCGACATGATCATCCGGAAATTCAAGAAGCAGGCACGAACCTAGTTCCCCGGCGCTGGCGACTCCGCTGCGCGGAGCTAGCCGCCAGCGGCAATCTGGGTCGTTGCCTGCGCCAACCAATGGGCTTGCATGCCGCTCAAGATCGTTTTCATGGGAACGCCGGATTTTTCCGTGCCCGTGCTCGATGCGGTCGTCGCGGCGGGACACGACGTGCTTGCCGTCTATAGTCAGCCGCCGCGTCCGGCGGGGCGTGGCATGGCGGAAGTGAAATCGCCGGTGCATCGTCGGGCCGAGGCGCTCGGCATTCCGGTACGTACGCCGGTCAATTTCAAGTCCGATGAGGATCGGTCGGCGTTCGCGGGGCTCGAAGCCGACGCCGCCGTCGTCGTGGCCTATGGTCTTCTGCTGCCGAAAGCGGTTCTCGATGCGACCCGTCTCGGCTGCTTCAACGTGCATGCCTCGAAGTTGCCGCGCTGGCGCGGTGCGGCTCCGATCCAGCGCGCGATCATGGCCGGCGACACGTTGACGGCCGTCGATGTCATGCGCATGGAGCAGGGTCTCGACACCGGCCCCGTTTGCTTGGCGCGGGATATTCCAATTCCTCCTGAGATGACCGCGGGTGAACTTCACGACGCGCTCTCGCAAGCTGGCGCGGCGCTCATGAGGGAAGCGCTCGAGAATCTCGAAGCTGGCACGCTTCAGTGCGTGCCGCAGTCCGCTGAAGGCGTGACCTATGCCGCCAAGATCGACAAAGGTGAAACCCGCATCGACTTCGCCATGCCAGCGAAATCTGTCGTCGATCATATTCGCGGGCTATCGCCGTTTCCGGGCGCATGGTTCGAAGTTTCGCTTGGGGGCAAGGCGGAGCGGATCAAAGTGCTCGCGGCCAAGGAGGTCAGCGGGTCGGGGGAGCCCGGCATGTTGATCGACGATGCTTTGACGATCGCCTGCGGGAGCGGCGCCGTTCGCGTCGAGAAGCTGCAAAGGGCGGGCAAGCAGCCGATGGCAGCGGCGGACTTTCTTCGCGGGACGCGTCTTCCGGCGGGAAGCCGGCTCGGCCGTTAAGGATCTCGCATATCTCGGCTGCACGTCGGCGCGCTTGGGGCTACAACCCATGTTGGTCGGTTGTTGTGAGTGCGGCGATGTTTGCGCGTATCCTTTTTTCCTTGGCGTCGATGGCTACTCTTGCGAGCGCGGCGGCGGCTGCGGATTTCGGTGGGCCGGACCCATCGGCGCGTGGTCAGACCGTGCCTGGCGCTTACGTCAGAATGGAGCACGGCGTCCGCGTGATACGCCCGATCCCTTGGGATCCCGCCTGGGTCGCGAACGAAGAGACACCGATCCCCGGCGGCGTGGTCTATCACGGCGCTGCTTTCTACCGTGCCCCGCATGGATCGACGGCCAAGGTTGGGCACAGATCCCAATCTGGTCCATCCAACAAGGCGCCGTTCGAATAAGCAGCGTTGAGGCGCCGCGGTGGAACGGTTAGGGATGGCCGCACTCGTTCCGCATCACCGAGCTTGAATGCCACGCTTCCGCATCACCATCGAATACGACGGCACGTCTTTTGTCGGCTGGCAAAGGCAGGCTCAGGGTCTTTCGATCCAGGGGCTGCTCGAGGACGCCATCGCCAAGTTCAGCCATGAGACCGTTGGTGTTCGCGGCGCCGGTCGCACGGATGCGGGCGTGCATGCGCTGGGACAAGTGGCGCATTTCGATTTGAATAAGGAATGGGCTCCGGGTCGCATCCGCGACGCGATGAATTTTCATCTGCGGCCGCATCCGATCGGGGTCGTCGCCTGTGCGCAAGTCGAAGCGGATTTCGATGCTCGCTTCAGTGCGATCCAGCGACACTATCGCTATCGGCTGCTGACCCGCCGCGCGCCGCCTATTCTGGATCGCAATCGCGTGTGGTGGACGATGCAGGAACTCGACGCGGGAGAAATGCACGAAGCCGCGCAGTCTCTCATCGGCAAGCACGACTTCACGACCTTTCGGGCAGCCCAATGTCAGGCCGCGTCACCGGTCAAAACGCTCGACATGTTCGAGATTACGCGCGACGGCGACGAGATCGTATGCCGTGTTTCCGCGCGTTCGTTCCTGCATCACCAAGTGCGATCGATGGTCGGCAGCCTGAAGCTCGTCGGCGAAGGAAAATGGAACCGCCGCGATCTCGAGGCCGCGCTCGCGGCGCGCAACCGGGAAGCTTGCGGGCCCGTCGCACCTGCGGCGGGCCTTTATCTTGTCGCGGTCAATTATCCCACGGGAGAGGTCAGGACGTTTTAGTGTCGTCGGTCACCATCGCCAAGAACTCCTGGCGGGTGATAGGGCTGTCACGGAAGACGCCGAGCATGCGGCTCGTCACCATGTCGGTGCCAGGCTTGTGGACGCCGCGCGTCGTCATGCAATGATGCTCCGCCTTCAGCACGACCGCGACGCCCTGCGGATGCAGCACGTTCTGAATGGTATTGGCGATCTGCGCGGTCATCTTCTCCTGGATCTGGAGCCGCTTCGCGTAAGCGTCGACGACGCGAGCCAGCTTGGAGATACCGACGACGCGGCCATTCGGAATGTAAGCCACCCATGCGCGGCCGATGATCGGCGCCATGTGGTGCTCACAATGGCTCTCGAAACGAATGCCACGAAGAACGATCATCTCGTCGTAGCCTTCGATCTCTTCGAAGGTCTTGTCGAGAATGGTTTCAGGATCTTCGCCGTAGCCGCGGAACCATTCCTCGAACGCCTTCGTCACGCGGGCCGGAGTTTCGATCAATCCGTCGCGGGTGGGATCGTCGCCCGACCAGCGAATGATGGTTTTCACCGCATTTTCGACGTCGGCGCGCGTCGGTTTGTTATCTGAATTCATCTGGGTTCTTACTGTTCTGATCGTTGTGACGCCGATGGGCCATGAAGGAAACGCCCTTATAGCCCGGTCGGATTTACGACGGCAAACCCCGTTGCCGCCGCACTAAGTGGCGATTGTTCCCTGGTTGTCGATGCCGAGGCGGTTAACGAGTTAATCCGCCCTTTCATCCCGTCGGGGCGCCTGCCTCCGGCGAATGGTGTTCCCCGCCTTCGGGGGCCTTTCGCGGCGACAGCCACCTCACCAATACGTAGAACACCGGCGTGAAGATCAGTCCGAATGCCGTGACGCCCAGCATGCCGGCGAATACGGCTGTGCCAAGGGATTGCCGCATCTCGGCGCCCGCGCCTTCGGCGAACACCAGCGGAACGACGCCGAGGATGAAGGCGAGGGACGTCATGAGGATTGGCCGCAGCCGGGTTCGCGCGGCTTCGACGGCCGCATCGACGCGCGAAAGTCCGTTATCTTCGCCCTGCTTCGCGAACTCGACGATTAGAATGGCGTTCTTGGCGGCGAGGCCGACGAGAACGATCAGGCCGATTTCCACGAGAACGTTCCGGTCGAGGCCGCGGATGTTCACGCCGATCATGGCCGCGAGAATACACATCGGCACAATCAGGATGACGGCGAGCGGCAGCATCCAGCTTTCATACAGCGCCGCGAGCAGCAGGAAGACGAAGACAACCGAAAGCCCGAAGGCGTATATCGACGTATTCCCTGCGAGTTTCTCCTGCAGGGCGATTTCCGTCCATTCGAAGCCGAACCCCTGCGGCAGAACCTTTTCGGCGATTGCTTCCATCGCCGCGATCGCGGTGCCGCTCGAATAGCCGCGCGCCAGCTGAACCTGCACTTCGGCGGCAGGATAGAGATTATAGCGCGGCACGCGATAGGCGCCCGTCGTGTCCTGGAACGTCGCGACAGAGCCGATCGGCACCATGTCACCGTCGGCGTTGCGCGTTTTCAGGTTCGAGACGTCACGCAGCGACAAGCGAAATGGATTGTCGCCCTGAGCCGTGACGCGATAGGTGCGGCCCAGGATGTTGAAGTCGTTGATGAAGGCTGAGCCCATGTAAACGGACAAGGTCTCAAAAACGCGACTGATCGGAACGCCGAGCTGCTCGGCCTTCGTGCGGTCGATGTCGGCGTAGACTTCGGGCGTGCGCACGTTGAAGAGCGTGAAGGCCTGGGTGAAGCCCGGCGTCTGACCTGTCGTGCCGGCCATGGCCCAGGCGGCGTTCTCAAGTGCGGGCAAGCCATTGCCGCTCTTGTCCTGGACGTAGCCCTTGAGGCCGCCGCCCGTGCCGATGCCGGGAACGGATGGCGGTTCGAGCACAAAGATAAACGCGTCTTTGAAGACGGCCATCTGCTGGCGGAGATCGGAAAGGATCGCGTCCTTGCTCAACCCGCTGGCTATGCGCTTTTCAAAAGGCTGCAAGCTGACGAAGACGACGCCAGTGTTTGGCGCGTTTGTGAATGTCGCGCCGTCGAAGCCTACGAACTCGACCGCATGCTCGACGCCTGGACGCTGCATGATGATTTCGGAAGCACGACGCACGACCTCGTCTGTCCGCTTCAGTGTCGAGCCGGGCGGCAGCTGGAACACGGTGATGAAGTATGCGCGATCAAGCTGCGGAATGAGGCCTGTCGGCGTCGCCGTTAGGCGCTCATAGGTGACGTAGAGAAGTCCGGCGTAGATGACGAGCAAAACGGCGCCGATGCTGATCAGATGTCTGGTCAGCCATGCATAGCCCGACGAGAGTGCGCCGAACGCCCAGTTGAAGCCAGCAAAGAACCAGCGCAACGGGGCGCCGAGGATACGTACGAATAGGTTCTGCTTCTCGTGGCCCTTGGCGTGCGGCTTCAACAGCAGAGCCGCCATGGCGGGCGACAGCGTCAACGATACCATCAGCGAGATGGCGGTCGATGCGGCGATGGTGATCGCGAACTGCTTGAAGAACGAACCCTGCAAGCCGGTAATGAAAGCGGTGGGGAGGAACACCCCGATCAGCACGAGCGAGATGGCGAGCAGCGCGCCGCCGACTTCGTCCATGGTCTTGTGCGCGGCTTCCTTCGGCGTCATCCCCTGCTGAATATAGCGTTCGACGTTCTCCACGACGACTATGGCGTCGTCGACGACGATGCCAATGGCCAAGACGAGACCGAACAACGACAGCGTGTTGAACGTGATCCCGGCCAAGCTCATGATGAAGAATGTGCCGACCAGCGACACGGGGATTGCCAGGATCGGGATGATCGCGGCGCGCCACGTCTGTAAGAACAGGATTACCACGAGCACGACGAGCACGAGCGCTTCGATGAGCGTGTGAATCACGGCGTCGATGGAGAACTGGATGAACTCTGTCGGATTGTAGACGACCGAGTAGCCGACGCCCGGCGGGAAGTCCTTCTTCAGGTGCTCCATTTCGGCGCGGACGGCGGCGGCCGTCGAAAGCGCATTCGAACCGGGCTTCTGGAAGATAACGAGCGCGGTCGCGACCTTGTTATCGAGGTAGGCATTGACGGTGTAATCCTGGGAGCCCAGCTCAACGCGAGCGATGTCGCGCAGACGGACGACAGATCCATCGGGCTCAGCGTGGACAACCGTGTTTTCGAACTGTTCGGGCGAACTCAAGCGTCCGAGCGTCTTGACGTTGATCGTAAATGCGCCGTCCGAGCTTGCGGGCGGCTGGTTGATGGAGCCTGCCGCGACCTGCAAGTTGGCCGCCTGCAAAGCCTGGACGACTTCGCCGGCCGTTAGCCCGCGAGAGGACACCTTGTCCGGATCGAGCCAGATCCGCATTGAGTAGTCGCGTGCGCCGAAGACCTGCACGTCGCCAACGCCGTCAATACGGGTGAGCACGTCTTTGACGTAGAGCGTCGCGTAGTTCGAGATGTACTGTTGATCGCGCGAGCCGTCGGGTGACGTCATATGGACGACCATCATCAGGTCGGGCGATGCTTTGCGAACCGAAATGCCGAGACGGCGCACGTCGTCCGGCAGACGCGGTTCGGCCACGGCGACGCGGTTTTGAACGAGGACCTGTGCCTGATCGATGTTGGTGCCCGGCTTGAAGACGACGTTGATCGTCAGCAGCCCATCACCCGTCGACTGCGAGTTGATGTACAGCATGTCGTCGACGCCGTTGACTTCCTGTTCGATCGGCGTGGCGACGGTCTCGGCGATGACTTGCGCGGAGGCGCCTGGATAGGTCGCATGGATGGCGACGGTCGGCGGCGCGATGTCGGGATATTCCGCGATCGGCAGCAGCCGAACCGAAATCAATCCCAGGATCGTGATGATCAGCGACACAACGGCGGCGAAGATCGGCCGGTCGATGAAGAAATGAGAAAGGCGCATGGGGCCCTCGGCGTTTGAAGCTCAGTCTAAGGGCGGGCAATTCTATTTTTCGGCGGTCGAGCCCTTGGTCGCGGCTGCCGTCTGAGGGGGCTGAATCGTGCCTTGGGTCGGCGCAACCTTCGTTCCCGGACGGATTGCCGGATTGGCGACGCCTTCGATGACGACGCGATCATCGGGCTTCAATCCGCTTCGGACCACGCGTAACCCCTCGTAAAGCTGACCGAGCGTGACCGGCGTCGCAACGATGACGTTGTCGGCGTTGACCGTGTAGAGGATCTTGTGGGCTTGGTCGGACACGATGGCGGCGTCTGGCACAAGAAGCGCGTCGATGTCGCCGCCGTAAACCGAGATGCGCGCGAAAATGCCGGGAGAGAGGATGTCGTCCTTGTTCGGTAGCACCGCGCGACCGCGGATAGTGCCGGAACGCTGATTGAAGGAGTTGTCGATGAAGTCCATCACGCCTTCATGCGCCCACGTGGTTTCGTCGCCCAGTTTGATGCGCACGGGGTTCGGCGCCAGTCGCGACGACGGCAAAGCGCCCGACTGACGCAGGCGAGCGTAACGAAGATAGTCGGCTTCTGACGTATCGAAGACGAAGTGGATGGGATCGACCGTCACGATCGTCGCCATCAGGGTCGAGTTGACCTGGCCGCCGAGGACGAGATTGCCGACGTCGATTTTCTTGTCGGAGACCCGGCCCGAGATCGGCGCGCGCACCTCGGCCCATTCGAGATTGAGTTCGGCGGAATGCAATTGTGCCTGGGCTGCAAGGACCTGAGCCTCTGCAACGCCCAAACTCGACTTCCGCTGTTCGAAGACCTGTTCGCTCAGCACTTTGGTTTCGACCAACGGGCTCGCGCGTTCGAGGTCCGCCTTCGCAAAAATGACCTGCGCCTGGGTGCGGGCGACCTCTGCTTTAGCGGCGTCGACGGCGATCTGGAACGGACGCTTGTCCAGAGTAAAAAGGAGGTCGCCCTGCTTCACGAGAGCGCCTTCGGTAAAGTGCACCTTCTCGACGTAGCCGCTAACGCGGGGGCGAAGCTCAACGCGTGCAACGGCTTCGAAACGGCCAGGAAATTCATCCCAGGTCTTGATGTGCTTTGCCAGCGGCGGTGCGACCGTCACCGGAAATGCGGGCATGGCAGATTGGGCGCTCGCCGAACCCGCAAGCGAACCGACAGCCCCCGCTGCCATCGTCAGGGCCGCGAACACAGTCGACGTGCGCCGGAAAGCCTGGCGCGAATTTTGGATGGTCGCCGTCATTTTTCGTAATCCACCAAGGGGAAAGTCAGGATCGAGCAGAGTCGCAATTCCATGACGCGCCGACGTCGCGGAATATTTAGCACACCAAATGCATGCGGGTGATTGGAATTTCAATGATGCCGAGTTTCGCCCTACGGCACATTGGCGCGCGAATTGGACATTTACGTGCAGGACAGTGGCCCGAATGCCGCGATTAGTGCGAACACTTCCAAACTTGCATTTCAGTTTGGGCATGCAGGAAGGCAACCTTCTGCATGCCGAAAACGACGGTCTTTCGGCGGACGATTAAAGCAGCGTGCCTTGGAGGACGAGCAAGGCCACGGTGAAATAAATCATCAGACCAGTGACATCGACCAGCGTCGCAACGAATGGTGCCGATGCGCTCGCCGGATCGAAGCCGATCCTTTTGAGAAGGAAGGGCAACATAGCACCCGTAAGCGACCCGAACGTGACAATGCCGATAAGGCCAAGGCCAACGGTCAAGGCGACCAGTTTCCAATACTGACCATAGTCGAAAATCCCGGTCAGCTGCCAAACCGTGATGCGCGCCATACCGATGACGCCCAGGATCGCGCCCAGCGTTATGCCCGTCGGGATCTCGCGCAGCGCAACTCGCCACCAGTCGCGAAGCCGCAGTTGTCCGAGCGCCAGGGCGCGGATCAGAAGCGATGTCGATTGCGAGCCCGAGTTTCCGCCTGAACTCATGATGAGTGGGATGAAGAGCGTGAGGACCACGGCCTTTTCGAGTTCATCGGAATAGTGCTGCATGGCGCTTGCCGTCAGCATCTCGCCGAGAAAGAGCGCGCAAAGCCAGCCGGCGCGCTTCTTGATCATTTCGAGAAAGCCGATTTCAAGATACGGCTCGGCCATGCCTTCCACGCCGCCGAACTTCTGGACGTCCTCCGTACTCTCGGCGAGGATCGCGTCGATTACGTCGTCGACGGTGACGATGCCGAGTACGCGGTGCCGCGCGTTGAGCACCGGAACGGCGAGAAGGTCGTGGATGGAGATAAGGCGCGCAACCTCTTCGCGATCGGTGTCGGGGTCGACCCAGATCGGATCGCGGTCCGGCGCGATTTCGAGAATATTCTGGTCGGGCGAACCTGTGATGAGCTGGCGCAGCGTGACGGTGCGCACGAGTTCGCGAGAGACAGGGTCCGTTACGTAGATCGCATAGACCGTCTCGCGCGTGTGCTCGACCTCACGGATGAGGCGGAGGGTGTCGGCAACCGTGAAAGTTGACGGCACGCTGACGAACTCCGTCGTCATGATGCTGCCGGCGGTGCCTTCCTGGTAGGCCAGGAGCAGCTTCAAGGACTGCGCAGTTTCGAAGTCGAGCAGAGACAGCAGCTTGGTGCGATCCGGCCCATCGAGCTGGCGAAGAAGGTCAGCCGCCCGGTCGGCCGACATGCCGGTCAGCACGTGCCCGGTGAAGTCCTCGGGAAGCTCCAGGATCAGATCACTGGCGCGGGAGAGTTCCGGGCGGTCGAAGATCTCAACGACGCGGTCAAGCGGCAGCTGCGAGAGAATCGAGGCGGCCGTCTCGAGGTCTTCTTCGTTGAGTTGGGCGACAATGTCGGCGTCGTGCTCTTCGAGCAATTCGACCAGGACGATCGGGTCGACATCGTCGCCCGATGCGTTGCGGATATTTTCCATGGCTCACCTTTCGATCCGCCGTCGCACGGATCGCGGGAGCCGACCCAACGGTCAGTCCACGAGCCTCGACGGCCGGGGCAATCGACTACTGTCGCTAGACAAGGGTTGGATTCCTTCGGATTCACGGCGTCAAAGTCAGGACAGCCGCGGGGTCCTCATGAGCTGACTTTGATGATTAGTCAAGGTAGCCCGCCTCAGATAACGCAAATTTCCAAGGTCCGCTTTCGACTTGCTGGCGCGGCGGCCACCGAAATGAAGAATCGAGTGGTCGAAGCGCGCTCTTGCCTTGCGTGATCGCAGCTTTCACCGGCACAATCACGCTCGCTCTTGCGGATGCAGCGTGACACATGAGCCAACCCAGGACTGGCGCGCCCGACATCCTGGAACCCGGAACCCATGTGTTCTCGGGGACCATTAGAGTTTGGCGCAGTGACTACGGCGAACTCCTGACCGACAGCGGCGTGACGGTGCAACTCGTCACGCAAGGCCAGCCTATGATGCGCGAAGGTGAGCGCGTGACCGTGGTGACCCGCCGCTTCCGGCCGCTCTATCAGGTGGAACAGATCATCGAGGGGTGATCAGCCTGTCTTTGGCATGCGCCCGACGGGCGAACATCAGCGCAGGATGAACTTGAACGTCTGCGTGAAGGTCACCGGTTTTAGGCTCACCTCTGGCGGTACGGGAGGAAAGGGCTTCGCTCTTTCAACGGCTGCCAAAGCTGCCTCATCGAGAGCTGGGGACCTTGATGACGAGATGATCTGCTTCGACAAAAGGGTGCCGTCGGGGGCGATCGTGTATTTCAGGATGACAAAGCCGGTCTGCCGCGAGTTCGGATATACCTTCGCCTTCTGGACACGCTGATTGACCTTGGCGATGTACATCCCGACGATGCGCGGATTACCGCCGGTCTTGGCTCTGCCAGAGCTTTCTTCGGTGACAATCGCGACCTGCTGCGGCTGAGCTTCGACTGCTTTGGGGTCGGGTTTTTCCTCGGGCTTGGTGTCCGGCGTTTGCTCTTTCACCGGGTCTGGCGGCGAAGGCACATCCAATTGCGTGACCTGCGACTCCTTTAGCTCGACCGGCGGCGGCAATTCACCCGGTTTTCCTGCGCTTGCCTCTCCAAGCGGAAGGGGCACGGGCGTGTCGGTGGCTTTAGGGATGTCTCGTTCTACAACACTTTTCTCCGCCGCCTTCAGGTCAGTCATTTGTTCTGTTGGCTTGGCCGTCGGGCGCTGGGGCGCGGGCTGCTGCTCTTTGACGGGCGCGCTGTCGTCGACCTTCTTAGTCTCGAGCGGCTCGGCGGCATCGTGCAGTTGTTCGGAAGTCGAAACGGTGGGTCGCTGCTGGGGCGGCTTCTGATCCTCGATCGGGGCGATGTCCTCCGTGACCTGCTTGCCCGAGTCGACCGGAAGGTCGATCGCCGGCTGGGAAGACGTGATCGTTGGCGGCTGCTCCGAAGGCTGTTGCGGCGTGAGTGCCGGCGCCTGCTGGACATCGCGGGCCTGCTCCTGGTCCTCGCTGTCATGCAGCACCTTCGACGGCTCCGCGGCCGATTTCAGTGGAGTTGGCTTTTGCTGCGAGATGGCGGCAACTTCTTCGGACGGCTTTTTCGAAGTTTCGCCGCTCACGTCATGAAGAGGGGCGGGTGCCGGAGACACCGACGGCTGCGATGACGGCTTGCGCGCGTCGACAGGGACGGACTCGGGTGTCGTGATGGTTGCGATGTTATCGCCGCGGCTGGACAGTTCATCCATCACCATGCCTTGCGGCATCAGTTCGATGTCCTGGCCGCTGCCAAAGTCGAGGACGTCCAGTTCTTCTTGCTGAAGTCTTGGCAAGAACGCGAGCCCGATGAGCCCGTGAAGTGTCAGCGAGACGAGCAGGGCGATGGTCCGCAGCCACATGGCGATAAACCCTGGTCATCCGATGCCGGCCGCGATGGCCTGCCGGCCGACGCATGAGTCACTGGGAAAGATTAGTTTTTCCCCCTGTCGTGATCAACACTGCCGCGTTGTAAGTCCCCTGGGCTTATTCGACGGGCGCCCGTGCCGAGATGTCGCGTTTCGAGGGGTTAGCGGTTGCTGAAGGCTTTCCAGATACGCGCACAACATGTCGGCCAGGCTGTCGGCGAATGCTGAGATTTCCGCCGCTGATCTCGGCGTTTCCGAAAACTGCTTACCCACGGTGCTCAGCGTGATTTTAATGAGCTCTCCAGCTCGCGCTTGTTCACCTTTAGGCGATAGCGGAAGAACCTCACGGATGAAAAGCTGCATGGTGCGATCGCCGGACGCCTTTGCTTCCCGCGCCTCTGGAGCGCTGCGATAAAGCGGCGCCGCATCATCGAGGGCGACGCGCACGGCAGCTTCGTCACATTCCGATCGAATGAAGGCATGGACGAGCGCGCGCAGTCTTGCCATCGGCGGTCTCGTCCGGTCTTGCAAAATATGCTGCAGAAGCTGCGTCGTCTCACGCCACTCATTGCTTTGCAGGCGGAACAATATGGCTGTCTTGTTGGGGAAGTACTGATAGAGCGAGCCAACGCTGACGCCGGCCTTTTCCGCAACGCGCGCCGTCGTGAACCGATGCGCGCCTTCCTTCGCCAAAACCTGAACAGCTGCATCCAGGATAGCCGTCACAAGCGCTGCGGATCGCGTCTGCTTAGGTTGCTTTCGCGAGGAAATCTGCGGTTTTCGACGGGTGCTCATGTGTATCAATTCTAATGCGAATAGCGAATGCGAGCAATTAGTCGTATTTCTGCCGACAACGCAAGGATGGTTTCAAGAGACTGGAAAATACGATGAGTTCATTGACGACAGCGCCGCTCGCACCGCTTTTGAAAAAGCTCTTCGAGGCTGCTGCGGCGTCATCGCCGTTTGTGAGCCCTGCCATCGCAGATCTGACAGCCAAAGATCGCACGCGCTTGATGCGCAGCAAGACTCACTATCGGTATTTCTACCGACGCCTGAAGGATTTTCCGCTCGCCGTTTCTCCGGAGACTGGGCAGCTGCTCTACATGCTTGCTCGAAGCACGCGTGCTCGAACGATCGTCGAGTTCGGGACATCGTTCGGAATCTCCACCCTGCACCTTGCAGCGGCGCTGCGCGACAATGGCGGTGGCCGGCTGATCAGCACCGAGTTCGAGCCATCGAAGATCGAAAGGGCGCGCGAGAATCTCACGGCCGGAGGCCTCGCCGATCTCGTCGAAATTCGGCAGGGCGACGCGCTGCAAACGCTGAGCGTCGATCTTCCCGATGAGATCGATCTGCTTCTGCTAGATGGTGCGAAGGCCCTCTACCCCGATATCCTGGACTTGGTGGAACGCCGCCTGAGGCCCGGGGCGTTGATCGTGGCCGATAATGCGGATCACAGCCCAGACTACCTCGCGCGCGTTCGCTCGCCCGCGGGAGGATACCTATCCACGCCGTTCGCCGAGGACGTGGAGCTTTCCATGCGGCTTGCATGAGACGCGGAAACTGGTGCTGCCGGAGGGGATTGAACTCTCGACCTCTCCCTTACCAAGGGAGTGCTCTACCACTGAGCTACGGCAGCTGATACGGCGTTTCGCCTGTCGGATCACGAAACGGAGTTTGACCCACGCCAAGCGGCGAGGCGGAAATCTCCAGCTTCGGGCGGGCGGACACTGCCACAAGGCTTGACGGCGAGCAAGCCGGAAAGCCAAGCTGTCCTGGGGGTGATTGTGGAGCAAGAAAAATGGGGTGCATTCGACGCTTTTCGCCGCGAGTGGCTAGCTAATGGGCGGGCAGCCGCCGGGCAAGACATCCACAAACGCGGGCGCAAAGTCCACACCGGCACAGTTGAAACGCCAGCAGCGCCTTGCTGAGGAACTTCGGGCCAATTTGAAGCGGCGCAAGGCTGCGGCGCGCCGTCACAAAGAGGACGGCATGGTCGACGACGATGACGCGGGCGATGTAGACCCCGTGCCCGGAGCCAGCAAAGCTGGCGACGGCAGCGGCGCATAGGTATGTGAGATACCAATTGCGCTTGCCGATGACCGGGCGCACCAGATAATCACGCGGCCTCGGGCTCCGCTCCGATTCGCAAAGTTTTCCCACCAGGAGACGATTGGAATTTCATGGATCGGATTAGAATCGTCGGCGGCAAACCTCTTCGCGGCACCATCCCGATTTCGGGGGCAAAAAATGCAGCGCTGCCGCTCCTGATCGCGAGCCTGCTGACCGAAGATCGCCTAACGCTGAAGAACGTTCCCAACCTCGCCGACGTCAACCTGCTCGTGCGCATTCTGCGAAATCATGGGGTCGACTTGGCCGTAGACGGCAAGCGCTCAAGCCCGCAGGGTCATCTCGGCGATACGATTCATCTCACGGCGCGCGACATCGTCGACACAACGGCGCCTTACGAGATGGTTTCGCGTATGCGGGCGAGCTTCTGGGTGCTCGGGCCGCTGATCGCTCGCATGGGGCAGGCGAAGGTGTCGCTGCCGGGCGGCTGTGCTATCGGTACGCGCCCTGTCGACCTGCATCTGAGTGGGCTCAAGGCACTTGGCGCCGAAATCGACATCGACAGCGGGTATGTCGTTGCCAGGGCGCCGAAAGGTCTGCGGGGCGCGCACATCGTGTTTCCGAAGGTTTCGGTCGGCGCCACACACAACGTCCTGCTGGCCGCCGCATTGGCCAAAGGCGAAACGGTGATCGAGAACGCTGCGCGCGAGCCGGAAATTGGCGATGTCGCCGCGTGTCTCACCAAGATGGGGGCGACGGTCGAAGGTATCGGTACGTCGATGCTGCGCATCCAGGGCCGGGATCGGCTGGAGGGTGCCGTCCATACAGTCCTTCCCGATCGCATCGAGACGGGAACATTCGCCATGGCCGTGGCCGCTACCGGCGGCGACGTAATCCTCGAAGGGGCAAAGCTTCACGATCTTCAGACAGCTCTCGACGTGCTCGCCGAGACCGGCTCATTGGTAGAAGAGACCGAAGCCGGCGTGCGTATTGCGCGCAATGGTGGCGGTATTTCTCCGGTGTCTGTCGAAACGCAGCCGTTTCCCGGCTTCCCGACCGACCTGCAGGCGCAACTCATGGCGCTGCTGACGCGCGCTTCCGGCACGAGCGTCATTCGCGAAACGATTTTCGAAAACCGCTTCATGCATGTGCAGGAGTTGGCGCGGCTTGGCGCCGATATCCAACTTCACGGCGACACCGCGACGATCAAGGGCGTCAAGACGCTGAAGGGCGCGCCGGTCATGGCTACGGACTTGCGTGCGTCGGTTTCGCTTGTCATCGCGGGTCTTGCGGGCGAGGGCGAAACTATCATCAACCGCGTTTACCATCTGGATCGCGGTTTCGAGCAGCTCGAGCGCAAGCTCGGAGGCTGTGGGGCGGAGATCGAGCGGCTTGCGAGCGGCTGAGGTGAGGATTCGGCGGGCGTTGCAGCTTTCGACAGCTGTTTGTAACACTCGTGCCTTCCTATTCCTCGCCTGCCGTGGAGACATGCGATACCGATGCCGGACCTGAAGCTCATTGCGTTCGATACTGTAGATCTCGGCGTCGTCTCGGCCCATTTGCAGGATGCGGTCGTGCGGGTGGGCGATATGACGTACCTTCCCAAGGAGAAGCGCTTCGTGGCGATCGCCAACCGGTTTGATTGGGCGAAGGCAGTGAAGCCAGGGACATCGACCAGAAATCAGAACGGCGCGCATGAGCGCCGCCGCGCCGGGGTTCGCTTCGAGCGAGTGAACTCCGTGAAATTTCAAGGTTTCGACTTCAACGACAAGAGGACCTCACTGGCTCTCTTGGCGGTCACGTTCACGCCGGCAGCCGGGGAGGACTCTCCGGAAGGCGATGTCACGTTGACATTTTCGGGTGGGGCGGCCATTCGGCTGGCCGTCGAATGCATCGAGATGGAATTGAAGGATCTCGGCGCCGCATGGGCAACAAAACGCTCGCCTGAGCACCCTGAGGACGCCAACTGATTTCGCTGCGGCCGGTTCGCGAGGAAGAATTGCAATGCCCGTGCGGCTCCACAATAGCGATAATGATTTCGAGGCACGATTTACCGAGCTTCTTGGCCTCAAGCGCGAGGCTTCGGTCGATGTCGATAATGCCGTGCGCGAAATCATCTCGGACGTGCGCAATCGCGGCGACGCGGCGCTGATCGAACTCTCGAAGAAATTCGATCGCGTCGATCTCAATCGGACCGGGATCGCGATCGGCCAAGCCGAGGTGGATGCCGCGTACGCTTCATGCTCAAAAGAAACGCTCGACGCGCTTACGTTTGCGCGAGATCGCATCGCCGACCACCATCAACGTCAGCTTCCCTCGGATGATCGCTACACGGATTCTGCGGGTGTCGAACTCGGCCATCGCTGGACGGCGGTCGAATCCGTCGGGCTCTACGTTCCGGGCGGGCTTGCGTCCTATCCCAGTTCGGTTCTGATGAACGCCGTGCCGGCGCGCGTCGCGGGCGTGCCGCGCATCGTCATGGTCGTGCCGTCGCCGAGCGGGGAACTCAATCCGTTGGTGCTTGCGGCAGCGAAGATCGCGGGCGTCAGCGAAATCTATCGCGTCGGCGGAGCGCAGGCTGTGGCCGCGCTCGCTTACGGCACGCAGACGATAAAGCCGGTGGTCAAAATTGTCGGACCCGGCAACGCGTATGTGGCCGCGGCCAAGAGGCAGGTGTTCGGCGTCGTCGGCATCGACTCCATTGCCGGTCCTTCCGAAGTCTTGGTGATCGCGGATAAAAACAATGATCCTCAATGGATCGCCGCGGATCTGCTGGCGCAGGCCGAGCACGACACGGCGGCGCAGTCGATCCTGATGACCGATGACGCGGGCTTTGCGGACGCAGTTGAAAAGGCCGTTCGCCAGCAGCTTGAGACACTGCCGCGTGGAAATATCGCGGGCGAAAGCTGGAACACCTACGGCGCGACAATTGTTTTGGGCTCGCTCGGTGAAGCCGTGCCGCTCGCTGATAGGGTCGCCGCCGAGCATCTCGAAATCGCAACCGAGGATGCGGAAGATTTGTCGAGGCGCATCCGAAATGCGGGAGCAATTTTCATCGGAAGCGTGACGCCCGAGGTCATCGGCGATTATGTTTCGGGTTCGAACCACGTTCTTCCGACGGCGCGGAGCGCGCGTTTTTCGTCCGGGCTCGGAGTTCTCGATTTCATGAAACGCACTTCGATCTTGAAACTTGATCCGGCAGCGCTGCAGAAGCTCGGCCCGGCTGCCATGACGCTCGCCCGGTCTGAAGGCCTCGAAGGGCATCGGCGTTCGGTTGAAATCCGGCTTGGGAAGGCAGGTTGATACGTATGGACCAAACCCTTGCCACAACTGAGAAGGGCCGGGACCGTCTTGTCGAGATCACGTTGGATCCGAAGTCGCTCGGCCGCGCGAATTCCAACATCGAGCATGAACGCGAAGTCGCGATTTTCGATATCCTCGACGGCAACGCCTTCCGCGTCGAAGGGACGGACGCTGGCCCCTACAAGCTCAACCTCGCGCTGATGGAAGAGCGTCTGCTGCTGGAGATCACTCCGGCGGAAGGCGGCGAGACGACGGAGCACGCAATCGCGCTCGCGCCGCTCAAGCGGATCGTCAAAGATTATTTCATGATCTGCGAATCCTATTACGAGGCCGTGCGTACGGCGCCGCCGGCTCGCATTCAGGCGATCGATGTCAGCCGTCGCGGTCTGCATGATGAAGGAAGCAAGCTGCTCAAGGACAAGCTGCTGCCGAAGATCATCGTCGATGAAGACACGGCGCGCCGTCTCTTCACGCTGGTCTGCTCGCTGCACTGGAAGGGCTGATCGGCCCGCTCATTTGCGGCCGACGAGATACCAGGATTCCTGTGGGCCGACGCCCTTGATGTCGATCGTTCCTCGCCGTTCGAGTTCGAAGCCTTCGTGCAGACGATCAGCACACGTTGGACAAATGGCGATGGCGCCTGGCGTACTTGATTGCTCAAGACGGCTCGCGAGGTTGACCGGATCTCCCCACACGTCATAGCTGAATTTGTTCTTGCCGATGATACCCGCCATCATCGGTCCCGACGCCATGCCGACACGTACGCCGATTGCCATGTTTTCTTCGACGCTGATGCGCTGGACGGCGGCGACAAGATCGAGCCCCATACTGGCCAGCGCTTGCACGTGATCCTTGCGCGGGATGGGAACGCCGGCGGCGACCATGTAGGCGTCACCGATCGTCTTGATCTTCTCGACCCCATGGCGATCCGCGAGTTCGTCGAAGGCGCTCACGAGCTGGTTGAGCAGCGCGACCGTGCGGTCCGGCCCCAGCGAGCGCGCCATCGTGACGAAGCCGGTGATATCCGCAAACATCACGGAGGCATCAGAGAAGCCGTCGGCGATGCGCTTGCCCGGCGATTCTTTCAGGCGCTCGACGACGCTGTCGGGGAGGACGTTGCGAAGCACCGTCTCCGTTTCAGCTTTGGCGCGTTCGAACAGACTGAATGCATAGTAGACGCAAGCCGCGATGAGCCCGAACGTGGTGACTGCGGCCTGGACATAAAGCGAATTTATCGTCTTGTCGTCAGCGTGGAACTGCGCGGCTTCCATCGGGAACGTGAACCAGACGTACAGATGCAGGATCAGCGCTAACGAAACGACGGCGAGGATCAGCCGAAAGCGCCGCGCCTCGAAGATGACGAAAGGAGCCGCAGCGGCGATCACGTATTGCAACGGTGCTCCGCCCATCCGGCCAAAGAAAGCCGTGAAGCCGATCAATGCGGAGAATTCGGCGACGACGAGAAGGAGACCACCGGCAATCTCGTTGTAGCGATGCATGAAGGGCACGAATGCCACGATCAGCGCGACGGCAAGATTGATGTAGACGGCCGGCAACATCTCTTTCACGCCGGAACCCCAGAGCTGGGCGGCGTAAATGCAGGTCGTCGTGACGACGAGCGCCGAAATGACGTTCACGATTTTCAAGCGGCGGCGGATGTCGGGCGGGTAGTTCAGGATGCCGAGATTGGCGATGCCGCGAATGATGGCGCTAAATCCGGCCAGCGCGCCGCGCGCTGCCGCCGCCAACGCCGCTAGCCGAGCCGGTTCCTTGTGCCGATCAGAGATCGTCATGCGTTTGCCCCGGCGAAAGACTGCGACAGGGTCTATTCTTTATCATCGAGCCGGCCGATGCCGCTCAACGCCGCTATATTGCAAATAACCTGCTGACCACGGCGCTCGATCGCGCCTTCCGATTCCAGCATGCCCAACGCGGCGTTGACCTTCGGACGGCTGGCGCCGACGAGCAGGGCGAGTTCGCTTTGCGAGATTGGAAGGGGCAGCGAAACCGTCTCGGCCTTGCCTGCCGGGTCCTTCTGGCGGACCGCGGCCAGGAAGAAGCGCGCGAGCCGCGCCTCGATCGGATGGAGCGCAATGGCTTCCAGTTGTTCGTCGGCATCGCGCAGGCGGCCGGCGAGAAAGCGTACGGCAGCTTCGCCAACGGAAGGCTGCGTTCCGAGCAGGCGCACGAACGACGCTTTCGACAACATCAGGGTCTCGACCTTGTTGACGGCGGTGGCATCGGCCGAGCGCGGGCGGCCATCGAACACGGCCAGCTCTCCGAAGATCGAGGGCGCTTCGACGTGGGCGAATGACAGCTCGCGTCCGTCCGAAGTGAGGACGGAAAGGCGAACGCGGCCTTTCGTTACGATGTGCAGCTCTGAGCCGGTCTGGCCGCGTGAAAAAATGATCTGACCCGGTTCGTAGGCCGCTTCGCGCAATTCGTTGGCGACGGCTTTCCGGCTCGACTCGTCAAGGGAGCCAAAGAGCGGCGTTCGGGCGAGTACGTCTGCCGGGTCTGTTTTCAGAGCCATTGCCGCCATCAATTCTGTCAAAGGATGGGGTATTCATGCCCTGTTTTGTTGGCCGCCGCAACGCACCTAGGCTTGCTATTGCCCCAACGCCTACGTCATTGTCCGGCAAGCTTGCGCCGGTAGGTAGGCCTCCACGTAGTCACGGTGATGATAACGAGCCTCATGAGCAGCTTATTTCCATCGTTCGCCCGGTCGGACGCTCCCAGCCGAGAATCGCTGCGCCGCACTCTGGCGCGGGAAAGGGCCGATACCAACGCTGGGATCGAGCGGCCGCAACTCGTGCTGGCGAGCTCCAGCCCAAGGCGCGTGACGCTGCTAGCTCAGGTCGGCGTGACGCCTGACGCCCTGCGCCCCGCCTCAATTGACGAAACGCCGAAGCGTGGAGAGATGCCGCGTGCGCTGGTCTCGCGGCTCGCCCGCGCGAAGGCGGAGGTCGCCCGCAATCAGATCGCGAACGACCGGGATCTTGCCGGCGCGTATGTTTTGGCGGCTGACACGGTCGTCGCCATGGGGCGGAAGGTGCTGATGAAGCCGGCCCACATCGAAGAGGCAATGGCGTCCCTACAACTTCTCTCCGGACGTACGCATAAGGTGCAAACGTGCGTGTGCCTCATCACGCCGGACGATCGCGTACGGACGAAGATCGTCGATACCCGCGTGCGCTTTCGCTACATCAACAAGGCGGAACTTGAATCCTACATCGCATCGCGCGAGTGGCGCGGCAAAGCCGGGGGCTATGCGATCCAGCGGCTTGCCGGCTGCTTCGTTCAGCGGATCATCGGGTCCTATACCAACGTGGTTGGGCTGCCCTTGACGGAAGTGGTTGCGCTTCTCAACTCGGAGAAGTTCCCCATCCAGTACAACTGGCTGAAGTACGCCGAAGTAGACCGCGATTGAGTTTCTGATGTCTTCGTCCTCCAGCGCCGCCAAGCCGCTGCGGTGTCCGATTTGCGGCAAGAATGCTGTCGATGCGTATCGGCCGTTCTGCTCGAAGCGGTGTGCGGATATCGACCTCGCCCGCTGGTTCTCCGGCAGCTACGGCATCGCGGGGCGGGACGAAGATGAAGGCGATCCTGCCGCGCCAGCGGACCGTCAAAGCGGCTCCGGAGGCGACGATGAAGAAGCGTGATTTTGCAGTGCGCGAGGCGCTTGCATCCGCGTGAGCGCCCACCTATAAGGACCGCCTACTTCGTTCGGGGCTCAGCGCCGCGGAGGCAGGCCCAGGTAGCTCAGTTGGTAGAGCATGCGACTGAAAATCGCAGTGTCGGCAGTTCAATTCTGCCCCTGGGCACCATTGCCCAACCCGTCCCTCCAAACTTTCTGAAAAGTGTTTTTGAGGCGGTGTCCGTTTCCCATTCAGACGGGATTGGCGGCAACGCCTGATCGAACCAGCCAGATACCGACCCCGATGCCGATGAGACAGAGGAACAAGAGATAGTAGAGGTGCGCCAGGGGGTGGATCAGCATCAGTGGGGGAATGATGACCGGCGTCAGTCCCCCGGATACGGCGTAGGCAACGTTGTAGGAGAACGACAGCCCGGAAAATCGGACTGCTGCCGGGAAGACCCGCACCATCACAACGGGCACGCCACCCACGATCCCCACAAGCAGGCCGGTGACGGCGTAGAGCGGCATCAGCAGCGAGGGATCGGCGACTCCGGCCGTGTAGAAGAGGCTCGCGCCGATCGCCAACAGGCCACAGCCGACCGTAAAGAACCGTCCTGGACCGATGCGATCGATGATTAGGCCGCCGACGATGCAGCCGATCGTCAGGAAGAAGGTGGCGACGGTATTCGCCTGCATGATCGCCTCACGCGCAACGCCCTGATGCTGGAGAAGCGCGGGCGTCATGAGGATGATGAGAACGATGATGCCCGACAGCATCCACGTCAGCAGCATGGACACGATGATCGCGCTCCGATGATCGCGCACGACGGTCTTCAACGGCAACTCGGCGGCAAGGCCTTTACGCGCCTTGAGTTCGAGAAAAATCGGCGTCTCGGACAGAAGCAGGCGCAGATAGATCGACATTAGGCCGAAAGCCCCGCCGAGCAAGAACGGGACGCGCCAAGCCCAAGCTGCAATTTCGGCCGGGGCGTAGACGTGGTTAAGGACGGTCGCGACGAACGATCCGAGGAGGATGCCCGCGGTCAAGCCAGCGGTGAGGGTCCCGCAGGCGTAGCCGACGCGCCGGACGGGGACGTGCTCGGCGACGAACACCCAGGCGCCGGGTACTTCGCCACCGATGGCCGCGCCTTGGACGATACGCAGAAGCAGCAGCAGAATGGGCGCGCCGATTGAAATTTGACTGTAGGTCGGCAGCAGGCCCATGCCGAGCGTCGACGCCGCCATCAAGATAATGCTGAACGTAAACATTCGCTTGCGGCCGAGAAGATCGCCAAAGTGCGCCATTACGATCCCGCCGAGGGGACGCGCCAGATAGCCAGCGGCGAAGATCCCGAAAGTCTGCACCTGTCGCAGCGCATCGGGCATTTCAGGCGGAAAGAACAGCGCGCCAAGAACATTGGCGAAGAAGACGAAAATGATGAAGTCGTAGAATTCCAGAGCGCCGCCGAGGGCCGCGAGGACAAGCGTCTTGTAATCGCCTGCGGTCAATGGCCGCCTCGAGGCCAAGTCGGTATTACTCATAGGGAGGGGGGCTCTTCGGGTTCGCGCGCTGATGGTCCGGCGATTGATGGCAGAACAGATCGAGGATGGCTACGTCTGTCCGCCGCACGACACAGACGACACAGGCGACGAACGATTTACCTGGATCAATGAAGGATTTGCGGACTTCTCCACATGATCAGCAAGTTCGCGCGAAAAGTCGCAATCCTTTATGGAATTTTCATCCAAGCCGCGCGAAGCTGGCATTGCGGTGCTTCCAAAGCCATCCCATTCTAACGGAAGCCGCGTCGACTGAATTGTTGGTTCGGGCGTTTTTCGAGCGGAAAATCGTCCCTGAGTAGCGAGGCTTCGCTCCGTGAAACTGCCGGTCTATTCAGTCTTGGCGATGTTGGCATTGGCGCCTTCGGGTGCGCGCGCCGACGCGGTGGCCGATTGCAACAATGACTCCGACCTGACGCGCCAGATCCGCGGGTGCACCAAGGTCATCAGCAAGACGATGCTGGGCGATCCGCTGTCGACAGCCTACATGAACCGAGGCATCGCGTACGCGCAGCGCAAGGACCTAAAGAAGGCCGTTGCGGATTTCAGCTCGTCGATCAACGCAAACTCTGCGAACAATTTCGCCTATTACAATCGAGGAAACGTCTACCTCGATCTCGGCAAGCCCAAGCTCGCCATCGCCGACTATTCGAAGGCTCTCGAAATTGCGCCGGACATGTCACCGGCTCTTCTCAACCGCGGCTTGGCCAATGAGATGGTCGGCGATAAGGACGCGAGTATCGCCGATTTTCGTGCGGCATTGGCGCTGGAACCCACCTTGTACGCCGCGATTGAAGGCCTGAAACGGCTCGGCGCGGACGTCGCTATCGGCGAGCAGAGCTCGCGTTAAGCCCGCTAGCCCAGACGCGCATTTTTCTCCGTTACAAACTGTTACAAACCGTTACGGACCGCGCATATCGGTCGAACGAAGCACCGCTAAACGTCCTGACGTACCGCAGAGGTGGTAAGCAGGAGGACGGACATGCTGGGTTCATCGCAGGCCATCGAGGCCAACGTCTATGGGGGCCGAGTTTCGTCGTCAGCAGTCCCCACAAGCGAGCCGGCAGATCGGTTCGAACGGGGTACAATTCGGCGCATCGAAGCCAAAGAGCATGTGTTCTGCGACGGCGATCCCCGCACCCACGTCTTCCGGATCGAGGAAGGGGTCATCGCCCTTTCCAAGCTTTTGGGCGACGGACGCCGCCAGATTATCGAATTTGCCTATCCCGGCGACTACATTGGCCTTGGAACGCTGCGTGAGCACATCTTCGACGCCCAGGCCACTTGTGCCGCGAAGGTCCGTTGCCTGTCGGCTGCTGCTCTCGAGCAGGAAGCCTCACGCGATGCCAGCCTAGCGCTTCGTCTCTACAAAGCCGTTTCCGCCGAGCTTGCCGCCGCCCGCAGTCTGCTGGTGTCGGTTGGCCAGCAAAGTGCGATGGAGCGTCTCTCCGGCTTTCTTCTCAGCCTTTCCACGCGGGCTCCGAGCGAGAGCGACGAGACGGTCGTGAAGCTGCCGATGCGCCGTTCGGATATTGCCGATCTTCTGGGGCTGACCATCGAAACCGTCAGCCGGACCATAACGAAGCTGCGGACGATGCGCGTCATCGACGTGGTGCGCGGCACCGAAGTGCATATTCTCGACAGCGAACGTCTCGCAGAACTTGCCGGGCAGTAGGGCCCGGCAGCCTAGGGCTGCTTCCCGGTCGTAGGGGGCAGCACCGGTTCGACCGCGGTCAGTTCTGCCGCAGCTTCGGCCTTTGAGCTGCGGGATGATCGCAGGGCCTTTATCAAAAGGCTTATCAGGGGCAGGATCACGGAACTGATCAGCGCTTCTCCTGCAGGATACAGGTAGGCGTTGCTCATCGGCCCAGCGGCGAGGTTCTGTTCGAGAGCGCCGATCGACGATCGTCGCATCTCCACGGCCACCGCGAATTCCCGGCTCGGACGCTGAAGGATCGCAACGACGGCGATCATTCCGGCGACGAGCAGGCCGATTACTCCTACCAGCACCGTTGCGCCGATCACGCCGAGGCTTTGCTCAAGGAGCCAGTACAGGGCCAGCCCAAGGAGCACGAAGCTGATCGTCGCGAGAAGGCACGCGAGCACATAGAGCGCGCCTTTGCGAAACATGTAGCGGAGGTAGCTGTCAGCGACGACGGCATCGGCGGTCGCTAGCTTGTCGAGGTCGCGGGCAAGGTTTGGAAGATCCACGAGGCATCCACTCGAGTGGTCAAGGTTGGCGGCGACATATTAGCAGGCCGCGCAAAAATCGCGAGCGCTTCAAAATGGGCCGGCACTCGCACGGCGTCGCGCGTCTAGCTCTTCAGCTTCTGCCGTTTGGCATTGACCCAATCGCTCAACGTTTCCCAGAAAGCTGCAATCGCCACGACGATCGTGATCAGAAACAGCGCGACGACCATCTGGATGACGTTGAAGTTGACGGCGTCACTGGCGACGAACCAACCTGCGACGATTGCGGCCAAAAACATGATCGGACGAAGAAGTAAGTTTACCATCTCGGCGTTTCCGGTTGGTCGCTCCTAACTTAGGAGAGAGTACCATCTGGACGTTGCAGAACGTTGATGCGGATCAAGAAATAAGCTTCAATTTGGAGGTGTGAGTTCCGCGTAATTCCATTCTCTTGCGCGTTGGTCCCGCAGCCCCTATGGAATTCGCGCCGTGATCCGAAATCGCTGGATAGAGCGGTCAACACCCTTAGCTCTGGAAGTACGCTTGTGGCCGTGAAAGTCGCCGCGTTTTATAAATTCGTTTCGATCTCCGATCCTGCAGAACTGCAGGCGGCGCTTCGGGCGCTGTGCGAAGAGCAGGCGATCAAGGGTACGATCCTTCTTGCGAAGGAAGGCATCAATGGAACGGTTTCCGGCAGCCCGGCAGCGATCGACGTTCTTTTCGACCTGTTGAGGTCTGATGCTCGCTTTGCTGATCTCGCGGCAAAATTCTCGGAGAGCGACGATCATCCGTTTCAGCGGCTGAAGGTGAAGATTAAGCGCGAGATCGTCACGTTCGGCGTTCCTGACGCACAGCCCGCCGTCGCCATGGGCGAACTGGTAGAGCCTGAAGATTGGAATGCGCTGATCTCGGATCCCGAAGTTCTCCTGATCGACACGCGCAACGATTACGAGGTCGAGGTCGGAACGTTCGAAGGCGCCCGAAATCCGAAGACGCGGGCGTTCAACGAATTTCCCGACTATGTCCGACAAACGATCAGCGGCGATCGCAATAAGAAAATAGCGATGTTCTGCACCGGCGGGATCCGATGCGAGAAGGCGAGCGCGTTTCTGCTGAACGAGGGCTTCTCCCAAGTCTATCAGCTCCACGGCGGGATCTTGCGATATTTGGAGCTAATTCCGGCAGAGAAAAGTCTTTGGCGCGGAGAATGCTTCGTCTTCGATGAACGCGTTGCCTTGGAGCATGGCGTCAAGGAAGGCAGCCATACGCTTTGCGCTCACTGCGGATTTCCTATCAAGCGGGACCCGTCCGTGCACGAGGGCTTATGCGACCGATGCGCGTCATCGGCCGCCAGCGAGCCCTAAAGGCATCGAACGGCAGCCGGCCGATGATGAAACGGCTGTAAATGCCACCCTTTACCGACCTTGCCCGGAAGCCTGGAATTGATGCTATAGGTCGTCGGGCGTGACGCTTGCGTAATGGCGCGACCACGAATTCCAAACGTTTTACGGCATGACGAACAGTAACCCTGAAGATCCCGCGCCGCAGCCGCACGCACCCGCGACCCTCGAAGAGCTGGTGCGCTGGCGCCGCGACGTGCGCCGCTTTCGCTCAGAAGCCGTGCCTGACCAACTGATCGACCGACTGTTGAGGCTCGCCGATCTGGCCCCCTCGGTCGGGAATAGCCAGCCGTGGCGGATCGTGAACGTGCGCGCGCCTGAAACTCGGGCGTCGATCGTCAAGAACTTTGAGGAAGCGCGCACGCGTTCGGCCGAGGCGTATGCCGGCGATCAAGCAGACCTCTACACGCGATTGAAGCTCGCGGGCTTCGATGCGGCGCCCGTCCACCTCGCGGTGTTTTCCGATCGTAGCGCGCTCCAGGGTCACGGGCTGGGTCGGCAGACCATGCCCGAGACACTCGATCACTCGTGCGCGTGCATGGTCACGGTGCTGTGGCTTGCGGCGCGGGAAGCCGGCCTGGGACTCGGGTGGGTATCGATCGTCGATCCGGAACGCGTCGCCGAGGCCGTTGGGGCTCCAGCCCATTGGAAGCTTGTCGGCTATCTGCTGCTCGGGTGGCCCGAGGAAGAGCATCTCGATCCCGAATTGGAGAGGCACGGCTGGCAACCGCGTACTCCATTCGAGACGCGCTATTCCAAGGAGATCGTGCGCGTAACAGGTGAAGCCGGTGAGGCTCGCCAAGGCGCGGGTTCCATCGGGTCGGTATCGCTTGTCGGCGCTGGGCCGGGCGATCCCGAGCTTCTGACATTGAAGGCGATCAAGGCGCTTAAAGCTGCCGACGCCGTTCTGTTCGATGATCTGGTCGCGAAGCCGATCCTCGCTCTTGTGCGTCCGGAAACGCGCATGATCAACGTCGGCAAGCGCGGATATCGAACGTCATGCAAGCAACCCGATATCAACGCCATGATGGTCACGCTCGCGCGTGAAGGGCTGAAGGTCGTTCGCCTGAAGTCGGGCGATCCGCTAATTTTCGGCCGTGCGGGAGAGGAGATCGAGGCGTGCCAGGACGCTGGAATCGAAATCACGGTGGTGCCAGGGGTGACGTCGGCGCAAGGCGCGGCGGCGAGCCTCAAGGTTTCGCTGACCAATCGCGATCATGCTCGCCGCCTGCAATTCATCACTGCGCATGACCGGCGCGGTCACCTACCGCAGGACATCGATTGGAGCGCGGTTGCGGACAGCGCTGCGACAACCGTCATCTATATGCCGAAGCGAACGCTGGCGGAACTGACCGAAGTCGCGCTGGTGCATGGGCTCGATCCCAAAACGCCGGCGATTGCGGTCGCGAATGCAACCCGTCCCGACGAGCAGGTGTTCGTTTCGACTGTAGGAGCCATCGCTGCCGAGCTCGATTCCGCGCATCCGGAGGGACCGGTTCTTGTCATGGTCGGCGAGGCGCTTCGATATGCGATTGCCAAAGATAGTGCGGAGCTAACTGAGGCGCTCGCGGCGACGCTCGACGTGACGGGGCGCTCATGATGCCTTCGTTTCTGCTCAGATCACGTCGCTAGCGCAGCTCCGTGACCGCCGCGCAAACCCTCTTCGTCCTGGTCGGAGCGCTCGCTCTCGAAGCGACGTTCGGATACCCGGATTGGATCTATCGGCGGATCGGCCATCCCGTTTCGTGGATCGGGCATCTCATCGCATTTCTCGACAATCGCCTGAATAAAGAAGCCGACAGCGCCGATGCGCGCCGGAACGCCGGCATTCTGGCGCTTGTCATTTTGCTCATCGTTTCGGGGCTTCTGGCCTGGATCCTGGAGCAGATTTTCGACCACGTCTTGTTCGGCTCATTTTTCATCGCGGTGATAACATCGACGATGATCGCAAGTCGAAGCCTCTACGATCATGTTGCTGCCGTGGCCCGGGCGCTGGATCAGTATGGTCTCGACAATGCGCGCGACGCCGTTGGCCGCATCGTCGGACGGAATCCGCAGACGCTTGATCAACACGGCGTCGCGCGGGCCGCGATCGAGAGTCTGGCCGAGAATGCATCCGACGGGATTGTGGCGCCGGTATTCTGGTTCGCAATCTTCGGGCTTCCCGGCCTCGTGGTCTACAAGGCCGTCAATACCGCGGACAGCATGATCGGGCATCGCACGCCGCGACACGAGGCTTTCGGCTGGGCGTCGGCGCGGCTCGACGATGTTCTCAACTTGCCCGCCTCGCGATTGACTGCACTGCTGCTCACAATTGCAAGTTTTGTCACGCCGGGAGCTTCAGCCGCCGGGGCTCTCGAAGCGATCACGCGCGACGCGGCCAAACATCGTTCGCCGAATGCAGGATGGCCCGAAAGCGCCACGGCCGGAGCCTTGGGACTGAAGCTCAACGGGCCGAAGGTGTATGGTGATCGGCATGTCGAGGATGCTTACATGGGCGACGGGCGCCGGGACGCCACGGCGGAGGATATTCGGGCCGCGCTGCGTTTGACGACGACGGCGTGGGGCATCATGGTCGGCCTGCTGCTCGTCATCGCGATCACACTGCGAGTTTGAGGAGGTCTTCGATGGCGATGTGCTTCGCCAGATGCTCGGCGAAGCGATCGAGAATGTCGTCGACTTCGGCTTCATAGCGCGCGCCGGCCAAATCGATTCCAAAGGTTGCGAGAAAGGCGCTGCGTGCAAGGTCGGATGAGAAAAGGCCGTGGACGTAACAGCCTGCCACGCGATCGTCGCGGGAGGTGGCGCCATCGGCTCTCCCGTCCGAGAACGTCAATACTGGTCGGGCCGTGTCGGGACCGGTTGTCTGGCCGACATGCATCTCGTAGCCGTCGAAAGGTGCGCCTGAGTCGGCAAGCGTTCCGGACACGCGCGCCAAGGTCTTGCTGGTTTCGAACTGGGTGGCGATATCGAGCAGTCCCAGACCTTCGACCGTGCGCGGCGGACCTTCGATGCCAAACGGATCTGCGATCGTTTTTCCGAGCATCTGATAACCGCCGCAGAGGCCAAGAACCCGACCACCGCGGCGAACATGGGCTCGGATGTCTATGTCCCAACCTTCGGCGCGCAGGGCCGCAAGATCGTCAATCGTCGTCTTGGAACCCGGTAGAAGCACGAGGTTGGTGTCCGCCGGAATAGCGGTTCCGGGTTCGACAAAAAAGACGGATATGCCGGGCTCGCTGCGCAAGGGATCGAGGTCGTCGAAATTGGATATTCGCGGCAGCATAGGAACCGCAATGCGGAGCTTATCGCCGTCTTGTGGTTTCGCCGCCGCCAGTTCCTTCAAGGCAAGTGCGTCTTCGGCAGGCAATTTGCGCGCATCAGGAAAGAAAGGAACCAGGCCCAACGGTGTCCATCCCGTTCGTTCAGCAATTGCAGTCATGCCGGCGGCAAAAAGGCCCGGGTCGCCGCGCATCTTGTTGACGATAAAGC
>NZ_RXIZ01000021.1:52542-85491 GCF_003987855.1 Hyphomicrobium sp. | reverse complement strand
GCACGTCGCGGATCGGCGAAGGCTGCATCCCGAAACAAGGAATAGAAAAACGCGAGGCGTCGCCGATCTGCCCCTTCGCTTTATTCTTTTCGCGCCAGCGGCCGGCTCCGCGCAGGGGAGTCGCTGGCGCCAAGAAAGAATCATGCCCATTGGTTCGCCGAACGCGAGTCGTCGAGCGCACCAGAATTGCGTGATTGCCGCAGGAAGAGGCCATTATGTGTGGACGAGGGCCAGCTGGCGCGCATTCCTGCTGGTTGTCGCAAAGCTGTCGTGCAACCGTCGTCGATATTTCATTGAATCCTGGAATGCAGCAATTTCATTTATTTCCACGGAGGAGCAATGGCCGATCTTATTGTGACGGCGGCTCTGGTCTTCTGCTTATTGGCGGCTTCGACGCACCTCGTAACAGTCGCCCTCGCTCTCTATCGCGTGTCCCGTCCACGCAACCGCATGGGCGAACGAAGCGTCGAGCCGGTCAGCATCGTTCGGCCCGTCTGCGGCATCGATCACTTCGACGAAATGACTTTGCGGTCGACGTTCGAACTCGATGCCACCGATTACGAGATTATCTTCTGCGCGGCGCGCGACGACGACGCGGCAGTCCCTCTCGTCCGCAAACTGATGGCCGAATATCCGCATATCGAAGCTCGCTTGCTCATCGGCGACGACCGGCCGACCAGCAATCCGAAGCTCAACAACATCGTCAAAGGCTGGGCCGCCGCGCGCCACGATTGGATTGTGCTCGCCGACAACAACGTGCTGATGCCGTCTCGCTATCTCGAAGACCTCTTTCGCAGCTTCGGCGCGGGCGTCGGCTTGGTCTGCTCACCGCCGGTCGGCAGTCACCCGGTCGGGTTTTGGGCGGAACTTGAATGCGCGTTCCTCAACACCTACCAAGCGCGCTGGCAAATCGCAGCCGATACGATTGGGTTTGGGTTCGCCCAGGGCAAGTCGATGCTGTGGCGTCGCGACATTCTCGATGATGCCGGCGGTATCGAGGCGCTGGGTGCCGAGATCGCCGAGGACGCGGCCGCGACGAAGATCGTGCGCGCCAATGGGCTCGACGTCCGTCTTGTCGATCGTCCCTTCGAGCAGCCGCTCGGGCCCCGCTCGATCGCGCAAGTTTGGGATCGTCAGGTGCGTTGGGCGCGGCTGCGGCGCGCGACGTTCCCGATTTTTTACGCGCCCGAAATTCTCTCCGGATGTTCGCTGCCAGCGATGGCCGCAATGATTGCCGCTGCAGGCTTCGATGTGGATCCCCTCATGGCGCTGCTGGCCTACATCGGCGTCTGGTTCGGCGCCGAAGCACTTCTTGCACGCGTAGCCGGCTGGCAAATGCGCCTGCATTCGCCCCTCGTTTGGATGCTGCGTGACGCCCTCCTCCCGGTGCTGTGGGTAGAAGGCTGGGCCGGAAATACGTTCGTCTGGCGCGGCAACGACATGAGCGTCGCCAAAGGCGAGGACGAAGCCGCGATCTCAAGCGCCAGCCGCACCCTGGCCGTCACGACGAAGATCATGTGAGTTTGCGGCTCGCCCAACGTCGACTGGCGTTTGAGCGTCTGGGGTTACTCGCCCGTCAGCGGCGCATCCGCGTGAAGCCCCACCGTTCGCCCTTCGAAGCCGGCGGCATCGAAATATTTCGTCTCGCCTGAGATTTGATAATTCAAAATGGTCCGCAAGCCCGACGCCGATGGCTGCGACGTCAGCGTCTTGCGCTCCCATTTCGGCATCGCGCCGTTGGGGAACGCCTCCGCGAGTGGCCGCCCCACAAGTTTGCCGTGACTGGTTGGCAGCAACCCCAGGATCGCGGCAATCGTCTTGCCGATGTCGGCATTGCTCGCCGGTGCCTCGTCGACGAAGGATTGTTTGAAGTCCGGGCCGAAGGCCGCCATGAAATTCGCGGTATCGCCGCGATTGAAACTGCCGTGCATGCCTTGGCCTTGCTGCAGTCCCGTGTCCGCAACTTCGACGGCGCACGTCGTCGGGATCGAGCAGCCAGTCGAGAAACTTTTGAAGTTGACGACAATCGATGGCCGCAGCATTTGCGCGGCGCCCTTGAGGTTGATCGCGCTTAAGGGCAGCGTTCCCGCGAAACTGCCGAGATCGTCGTCGACGAAAATTCCGCTGACGTAGTCCTGCGCCAACAGCGAGTCGATCGTTCGCTGCGCAAGCGCGCGATCGCCACTCGGGATATAGACGAGGTCGGAGCCGCCGTTGGCTGCAACGACAACCTTGGGCGCGTTCGCATCCTCGCCGATGTACCCGTTGGCATCGGTTGGATATTGGCCGCGCTCGACCTTGGCATTGCCGTTGTCGGGATCGTAAAGCGGCATATCGAGTGCGGCCGCAAGATCGATGGCGAGAAAGCCCGGCGGCAGCAGAAGCGCAGGCACGGTGGGATAGCTCTGCTTAGCCGCTTCGCTCGTCTGGCTTTGCTTGGAGATGGTCGAGAAGCCGTGATCCGACGACACGATGATGTTTGTCGTCTCCGCGAGCCCCAGCTTTTGCAGAGTTCGACGGATGCTCGCCAGGTTGGAGTCGGCGTTGCGTATGGCGGCCATCGAGGTCGGCCCGTTGATGCCGGGCTCCAATCTCAAGAAGCTGTCACCTTGATTGTGCTGCGAGCCGTCGGGATCGCGCGACCAAAACACGACGACGAAAGGTTTGCCGTCCGCCTTGAATTTCGGCAGCACCACGTCCGTCAGGACCGATGCGAAATAGCCCTGCTGCACAACGTTGGCATCCCGGGTACCCGGCGTTTTGAAGTCGCCGTGGTCTTTGTTCGTCAGCCGGCCAGGCGCCTCCGCCGGCAAACCTTCGCGCACCAAGCCTTCGCTCACCCAAGGGGCAAGAGGGATGCCAGCTGGCGTGCCCGTCGCGTCGTCGATGATGACGCTTTCGCCACCGCCGCGCGATGTGTGGTCAAAAACGAGCGTCGGCCCGATTTTGCCGATCGCCGCGGTGTTGAAACCTGACCGGTGCGCGACATGCAAAATCGTCTCTTCATCGATGAAGTTGCCCGCGAAGTGATTGTCGATGTCGCCCAGGATGCCATCGTTTTCGATGAAGGCGAGGCGCTGGGAGGCGGCCGTCTGGATCGGGAAGCCCGCGTAGAGAACGTTACCGAACACGCCGGTGTCGCCGAGGTAATGTCCCGTCGCCATGCCGCTCGAGTTCGGCATCGTGAAGGTTGGAAAAAGCGAATGGCTGTTGACGAAATTGACGCCCTTGTCCCGGATCTCCGCGAAAGTCGGCGCCGTCTCGTGCGTCACCAACTCTCGCCGCAGCCCATCGGGAACGAAGAGCACGACGTTATGCTTGGCATCCTGAGCCGCGGCTGACGCCGCGCCAACAAACGCGGTCACGAGAAAAAGCGCGACGTACCTCTTCAGCATTGATTTCACATGCCCCTGATGTTCGAAAGATTGATCTGGCCTCGTGACCGTCGCGCATAGCACCGTCGTGAGACGTCCGGTCAGGACTTCCGCGTTCGTAGAAACTTCGGCACCCAGGTCGCCGTGCCATCCGACAACGATTCCATCATGTCCGATAACACGCGCGATTTCGCGATGGTGATGAGCGTCAGCAGGATCGTCGGAATGAGCACGATCAGGAACGCCTGGATGCGCCAGCTCGCCGTCTGATTGGCCCAGTCGAGAAGATTCATCCCGAGGAACCCAGTCACCGTCGTGCCGACGAGGCCCAGTGTCGTGACAACCGTCAGGCGTGTGACCGTATCGCTCTGCTTGCGCATCGCCTCGTTCTCGAGGAATTCGCTCATCTCTTGGATTTCTTGTCGGATGTCGTCGAAGAGCCGATCGATCTCCAAGTGGCGCCGGCAAAGTGCAAAGATGTCGTGGGCCTGTGTCTGGTTGCTCACCGAATGAAACCAGTAGCGGTGCGTGAACCGCAGGAAAGTCTGCAGCGCCCGGCGCGACGCCGATCTAAACGCCGCAATGGCGTTCTTGTTCTGGACGTCGAGGCGGCTCATCGCCCCCGTGAGGCGATCGGAAAACATCAGAAGCGTGGCTTTATGAAAATGCGCAATCAGGAAGACGAGAAAATGCTCGTGCCGGAAGCTGTTGAGACAGCCGTGCTTCGGATCCACGAAGAACGGATTGTCGGCACTTCCGGTGACCACGAGGGCATGCCCGCACGACATGTATCGGCTTTGCGGCCATTCGATCTCGTTGTGTTGCCCGAAGTAGCGGTCGTAGCAATATCGTTCTTCGAAGTCTTCAAGATGCCGTTGCGAGAACGGCAGCTCGGAGCAATCTCCCGGTCCTGAGGCGAACGCGAGCCGCACGTAGTCGGCGCGCGTCAGCTCTTGGCCACCTTTCGTGGCGATGAGCGCCATTTGCGGCATGCGGTAATACTCGAGCTGCTTGTAGCGAAGCTCACCTGGCAAATCCGAATGATGCGGTACCAATGGCGAAAGAAGATATTGCCAGTGCGCAGCGACGCGTGCGGCGCGCCTCGTGCAAACCTGCGCCAGGAATTTCTCACGATCGTCGTAGTCGGATGCCACGACGACGGCTCCGTCGCCTGACAGGAACTCGACCTTCACGGGACAATGCCCCGCCGCGCCCGACGGCTCCCAATACGCCGGATGCGTGCGGCCAAGCCGGAACATCACATCCTGAACTTCGGCGAGATTGATATCGTCCGAATAGAGTTCGAGCGCCAAGATCGCTACGTCGATCTCGTAGAAGAAGTAGAGATCGACATGCGCGATGTTGAGCGTCACCGGCTTGGAGCCTGGTGTCAGCACCACGCGCACCGCTGTGATATCGGTGCGGCGGAACGTGGTGATCGGACTGTGCGCATTTATCGAACCGGCAACTTTGCTTTCGCCGCTGCCGTAGAGAAATCGCTGGACAGGGGGAAGGAACGTCACGAACTCATTGTAGTGGCGCTCTTGAAAATCCTTAGGATCGCCGGTGAACTCATCATCGATCACCTTCCACGGATTATGCGGGCCAAGCTTCGACAGAAGCGCTGCATAGTCGTGATGAACCGGCTCCGGGGTCGGCGTTACGAGTTCGATTGGCCAGAGCAGAATCTGGCGAAATTGCCCGATGCCCACGTCCGCCGAGGTGCGGCGGACGCCCTCGCCAGCAGAGATACTCTCAGATCGAACTTCGTCGAGCATGGGATCTCAGCCTCCTCCGAACGCCGCTTGTCTCATCGCCGCCCGCACACGAGCGCGAAGGCGAGGTCGTCATTCTCCGACAGGCGGCACGCTTGGCCGTGCAGGCATGGCGGAGGAGACGATTTAGCTTGGTCGATGCGTATGACAGTTCTGCGACGCCACGGAAATCGTTCGCAAATCTCCCGCGGTCGAACCCCGATCGCGCCCTGGAAGATATCGCTACGCGATAAGCTCAACGCCGCGATGACAGCCTGGTCGACCACGCTGCAATGGCCGGGCGACATCTACAGCAGGGAAACATTGTTTCCAGAGACGAGATCTGATTTCCTCGTTGCACGCACCGAGTGAACGAAGCTAACCGGGGGCTACCCATGCGCTTTCTCGTCTTTCAGCACGTCGCCTGTGAGCATCCAGGGATTTTCCGCCGGTTCTTCGCGGCCGATGGCATCGCCTGGGACGCCATTGAACTCGATGAGGGAGAATCAATTCCCGACCTCGACCGCTACGACGCGCTCTGGGTCATGGGCGGCCCGATGGATGTCTGGGATGTCGAGGAGTGCCCGTGGCTCGTCGATGAGAAGCGCGCCATCCGCCGGTGGGTGCGTGATCTGCAGAAGCCGTTCATGGGTCTATGCCTTGGTCATCAACTTCTCGCTGATGCGCTTGGCGGCACGTGTGGACCGCAACGCCCTCCGGAAATCGGCATCCTCGATGTGATGGCGACGGACGCAGCGGCCAGCGACCCTGTGTTCAGCGAACTACCGAAAAGCTTCAAAGCCGTCCAATGGCATTCGGTGCGCGTTGCCCAGCCTCCGGAAGATGCCGTGGTCCTCGCTAAGTCGGACACATGTCCTTGCCAAGCCATGCGCGTCGGTGACCGCGCGTGGAGCATGCAATATCATGTCGAAATCGAAGAAAGCACGATTTCGGATTGGGCCAAGATTCCCGCGTACGCCTCAGCGCTCGAGAGAACGAATGGCGCTGATGCGCTGCCCCGCATGGCGGCAGCTGCCGAAACGCACATGTCAAGCTTCACGACCGGCGCGGAAAAAATCTATCGCAATTTCGTTCGCGCCATTCGCGCTTAGCAGTGCACACATCGCATTTGCAGCAATGAGCAAAAAGCAAACGCGCGCCGATGATTAGTGCGTTTGCGGCGGCGCATTATGAAATTTTTATTCGCACGAATGCCGCCTGAATTTCCGGCAACTGCTCTGAATTTGGCCTTGTACGCTTCGCTAAGGCGATAGCATAATTCAAAAATCATCACTCTCAGGAAAGTTCTCTCGTCTCACCTTAGTCGTTCATCTCAAACGAAGTGGCTTGGAGGCTACCTATGTACCAAACCGTCAAACGAGCTTTGGCCGGTGGAGTTTGTGCAACCTTCCTATCGATTGCGAGCATCGGCCACGCCATGGCGGGCGTTCCGGAATCGACTGATCCCGTGAAGATCGCGCTCTTCGATTGGACGAGCGTCAATCTCAACGCCAAGATCCTCGGAGGCATCCTCACCAAGCTTGGATATAACGTCGAGTATCCGACGGCAGACTACCTTTCGAGCCTCACGACCGGACTGACCAATGGCGATATCGATATCGGCGTAGAGTTCTGGGACACGACCGCGCGTGAGGCCATGAAGGCTTCGGATGCGACCGGCCAGACCGAGCGTCTCGGGCCGCTAGGTCCGAAGGCGAAGGAAGAATGGTGGTTTCCCGAATACATGAAAGAGAAGTGCCCCGGCCTTCCCGACTGGAAAGCTCTTAAGGATCCGAAGTGCGCGGAAGCATTCTCGACGCCTGATACAGCTCCCAAGGGACGCTACCTTGGCGGTCCTGTTACGTGGGAAGGCTTCGACGACGAGCGCGTTGATGCCCTCGGCCTCCCGTTTGTCGTGGTTCATGCCGGCACCGATGGCGCCATGTTCGCGGAGTTGGACTCCGCCTATCAGCGCAAAGCCCCGATTTTGCTCTGGATCTATTCGCCTCACTGGGCGCCGGCAAAGTACAAGGGTGAATGGATTCAGTTCCCTGAATACGAGCCCGCTTGCTACACCGATGCGAAGTGGGGCGTGAATCCCGACAAGAAATACGATTGCGGCAAGCCGCACGGCGAAATCTGGAAATACTCCTGGAAGGGCCTGAAGGATAAGTGGCCCGTCGCATACAAGGTCGCAAAGAACTACACGATCGATACCGACGAGCTGAACAAGATGTCCGGCCAAGTCGATCTCGACGGCAAGTCTATCGATGACGTTGCCGCGGCTTGGATCGCCGCGAACGAAGCGAAGTGGAAGGAATGGGCGAAATAGGCCGATCTATTCTGCACATCCGAATGCAGTAAGATGCAGGGGAACCGGCAGCGCCAGTGCCGCGTGTCGGTTCCCATTCGTTTCGAGGCCAAGCGCTCGCGCGCTACGGAGCATTTGTCACGATGAACGATCTAGCGCCGCTGCGCGATGAGGCCCTGTCGGCAAAAGATGACCGTCCCGTCAAGTTACTTTGCAAGGACGTTTGGAAAGTCTTCGGCGAAGGCGCGGCCGCGTTCATGGCCAAGCATAATGGCGCTCCGACTGAGGAAGAAATCGCCAAGGCTAAACTGATTGGAGCGGTGCGCCACGCGTCTTTGGAAGTGAAGCGCGGCGAGAACTTCATCGTGATGGGTTTGTCGGGCTCGGGTAAGTCGACTCTGGTGCGCTGCCTATCGCGACTGATCGAGCCCACGTGGGGCTCTGTTGAACTCGACGGCATCGACCTCCTGAAAGCGTCGCCCCAAGCTTTGATCGAAATCCGCCGTCACCGGATGGGCATGGTCTTCCAGCACTTCGCGCTGCTTCCGCACTTGACCGTTTTAGACAACATCGCGTTTCCGCTCTCGGTGCAGGGTGTCGACCGCAAGACGCGGGAAGAACGGGCTCGCAAAGTCATCGACCTCGTTGGGCTTAATGGCCGCGAGCAGTTTTATCCGCGCGAACTCTCCGGCGGCCAGCAGCAGCGTGTCGGCATCGCGCGCAGTCTCGCCGTCGAACCGGAGATCTGGTTCCTCGACGAGCCGTTCTCGGCGCTAGACCCCTTGATCCGGCGCGAGATGCAATCTGAATTGCTTCGCCTGCAGAGCGTTCTCAAGAAGACGATCATTTTTATTACGCACGATTTCGACGAGGCCATCCGGCTGGCGGACCGTGTCGCAATCATGAAGGACGGCCAGATCATCCAGATTGGCACGCCCGAGGAACTGGTTTTGCATCCGGCCACCGACTACGTCGCCGAATTCACGCGTGACGTTCAGCGCGCCAAGGTGATGTCGGCCGCGCGCCTCATGCGCCCTCAACTCTCCTCGATCGAATACGGCGGAACAATCAAGGCCACCGATAAGATTGCGTCTTTTGCTGCTCGCATCGTCGGCGTCAGGAAGAACTTTCTCGTCACGAGCGCCGAAGGAAAGCCGCTCGGTGAAGTCGTCCCCGATGATGTCATCGATCTCTTGGCCGACCGCGATCAGCTCCGCGAGGTCCGGGCATGAGCATCGCGGATAGCGCCGCACCGGCCCGCATCCCATCGGTTTCCACGCCGACGCTGATCTGGGCCGCCGCTCTCGCCATCACCGCAATTCTCTATGTGGCTCCGAACGTCGCCCCGTGGGCCGCTAAGTATCCATCCAGTGCAATCATTCCGATTGCCGATTGGATCTCGGCGCTGATGGCGTGGCTGAAGTCGAACTTCACGTGGCTCACGCGCGGAATAACCGACATCTTCAACGTTCCGCTGCAATGGGCGATCAACCTGCTCGCCAAAGGCTGGAAGTACGGCTACGGGCCGACTGCCTTCGTTTTTCCGCGCCTTTCGTGGGTCGGCGTTTGCGCCGCTTTCGCAATTGCAGGTTTTGCCTTCGGCGGCTGGCGTCTCGCATCGGTAGCCGCCGCCTGCATGATCTACGTCGCTCTGTTCGGCCAGTGGGAAAGCGCAATGCTGACCCTGGCATTGATTGCGATCAGCGTGCCGCTCTGCATTGTCTTCGGCGCAGCGTTTGGTGTCCTGGCGTTCCGCAAGCCTTGGGTCGATCGCGCGATCATCGAGCCCATGCTCGACCTCATGCAGACGATGCCCACGTTTGCCTACCTCATCCCGATGCTGCTCCTGTTCGGCAACAGCCCGGTGTCGGGAATGCTTGCGACTGCTATCTTCGCCATGCCGCCGATGGTCAGGGCGACCGTGCTCGCGTTAAAGCGGGTGCCTCACGAGATCGATGACTTCGGCGAAATGGTGGGCTGCACCGCGCGCCAGAAGCTTTTGCGCGTGCTGCTGCCGTCGGGCCGCGCGACGATGATGATCGGCGTCAACCAGGTCATCATGCTGGCTTTGAATATGGTCATCATTTCATCGATGATCGGCGCTGGCGGATTGGGATATGATGTCTTGCTCGCGCTCCGGGCTCTGAAGATTGGCCAGGGAATGGAAGCCGGGCTCGCGATCGTCGCGCTTGCGATCGTTCTTGATCGCTTGAGCCAAGCAGCCGCCCGCCAGCGTCCGGCCCCGCACGTGCACGATCTCAACTTCGTTCAGCGCAATCCCATGCTGACTTTGGCCGTTGCGATTCTCATCGTCACCACCGCACTGAGCTTTTTCGTTCCGGCGTTCGCGACCGTACCCGCCGCGATCAAAATCTCGACCGCGCCGTGGTGGAAAGCCACGGTCGATTGGATCAACATCCACTTCTTCGATGCCATCGAAGCCTTCCGAACATTTTTGCTGCTCTACATCCTCAATCCCATCCGCGATTTCCTGGTGGCTTTCCCCTGGTTTGGAATGGTTTTGTTGGTTGGTGTAGCGGCCTATCGGCTGTCGGGCGCGCGGCTTGCGGTGATCACCGTTCTCATGACGTTGTTCTGTGCTGTCACGGGACTTTGGGAAAAGTCGATGGCGACGCTCTATTTGTGCGGTGTCTCGGCGCTCATCGCCGCGCTGCTCGGCATTCCGCTCGGCATCGCAGCCTCTCGCAGCGATCGCTTCGCAGCGATCATGACGCCGATCCTGGATACGCTGCAGACCTTGCCATCGTTCTGCTTCATCATTCCGGTCGTCATGCTCTTTCGCGTCGGCGACGTTACCGCAATGATTGCAACGGTGCTCTTCGCGATCGTTCCCGCGATCCGCTACACGAACCATGGCATTCGCCAGATTCCCGAGAACCTCATCGAAGCCGCGACGGTGTCCGGCTGCACGCCGCGCCAGATGTTTTGGCGCGTACAACTGCCGCTCGCGCTGCCGGAAATCATGCTCGGCATCAATCAGACGGTGCTGCTGGCTCTCAGCATGATCATCATCTGCGCAATGATCGGAACGCGCGATCTTGGCCAGGAGGTCTTCATCGCGCTTGCAAAAGCCGATGCCGGCCGCGGCCTGACCGCCGGTTTTGCGATCGCATTTATCGGCATCGTCGCCGATCGTCTCCTGAGGGCCTCCACCGATCGTCTGCAGTCGCGGCTAGGACTGACTTGACGTCGCCAAGCCGCGACCGTGCTTTAATGCACCACGCGCTCGATGGCGATGGCCGTCGCTTCGCCGCCGCCGATGCAAGCTGAGGCAATGCCTTTCGTCGCCCCCTGACGCTCGAGGGCGTGAAGAAGAGTGACGATCAAGCGCGCGCCCGTCGCTCCGATGGGATGCCCCAATGCACAAGCGCCACCATTGACATTTAATCGGTCGCGCGGAATCGCAAGATCTTTTTGCGCCGCCATTGCCACGGCCGCGAACGCTTCATTGACTTCATATAAATCAACGTCGCCCGCCGACCATCCGGCTTTAGCTAGCACTTTGCGCATGGCGGGAATGGGAGCGGTGGTGAACCAGGCAGGCTCTTGGCTGTGCGTGGCGTGCGCACGAATTTCCGCCAGGATCGGGTTCCCGGATCGCTCCGCAAGAGATCGTCGCATCAGTACCAAGGCGGCGGCGCCGTCGGCATTCGCTGATGAACTCGCCGCGGTGATGGTGCCATTCGCCCTAAAAGCGGGCTTGAGCTTTGGCACCTTCTCCGGCACGACCTTGAGCGGATTTTCGTCGTTGGCGACGATGGCCTCGCCGTCTTTTGTGGCGACACTGATAGGCGCGATTTCGGCCTTGAACGCGCCGCTCTCGATAGCGTCGCGGGCGCGTGTCAGAGTCTCGACCGCGAACGCATCCTGATCAGCGCGCGTGAACTGGTAGGCTTCTGCGGTGGCCTCGCCAAAATCTCCCATGCTGCGGCCCTTTTCATAGGCGTCTTCCAGCCCATCGAGCAGCATATGGTCGAGCACTTGGGCGTGCCCAACACGAAGGCCGGCGCGCGCCCGTTGAAGCAGATATGGAGCGTTCGACATCGACTCCATTCCACCCGCCACAACAACCTCTGCCGAGCCGGCAGCCAGAATGTCGTGCGCAATGAACGTCGCTTTCATGCCGGACCCACAAACCTTGTTGATAGTGGTCGCCCCGGTGGCATCCGGAAGCCCCGCAGCGCGCGCCGCCTGACGTGCGGGCGCTTGACCCTGGCCAGCCGTCAAAACATTCCCGAATAAGACTTCGTCGACGGCCTCGGGTGCAAGCTTCGCGCGCTCGAGCGCCGCGCGAATGACATGGGCGCCAAGCTGAGGCGCCTGTAACGACGCAAGCTCTCCGAGAAATCTTCCCAGGGGCGTCCGCACAGCGGAAACGATCACGATAGGGTCGCGGGACATGAGTAACTCCAGTTCGCAAAGCTATTCATGACGACCGACATAATATATGATGAGTGTAATGCAATGTGACGAACACGACCTCATTTCCGTCATTGATGCACCTCAAAGCGGATTTCGTCCCGTCGGGGGTTGGTAGCGATGAACAGCCTGCGACAGCCGTCGGCTCTTGCTGCGTTGCGAGATGGAACGTTGGCGAACGCCGTGGTCTTCGATAAGGGATGGGAGCGTGCTACTGCCGGGAACGAATGCGCAAGGAGAAATGGATGCCGCGAGTTTCGCGTAAAGAAGCTGATCAGCATCGGGAGGACGTTCTAAATGCGGCGTCGCGTCTTTTTCTCGAGCACGGCATTGATGGCGTGAGCGTCCCCGCAGTCATGGCCGAAGCGGGGCTTACCCATGGCGGTTTTTATGGCCATTTCAAATCGAAAGAGGCTCTGGTAGCCGAAGCGTGCTTGCGCGCGTTCGAAGATAGGCGAAGCATTTACGAAGGCATCGAACAGCGCAACGGCGGCAATCGGAAGGCCGCGCGGACTGAGTTCATAAATCGCTACATATCGCGCGCGCATCGGGATGCGATCGGACTCGGCTGCCCCACGGCCGCAATGTGCGGGGATATGGCTCGGGAGAATCCGAAAGGGCAAATTCGGGCCGCCTTCGCCACCGGACTGACCGCGATGGTGGAGCGCTTGACGGACCTCTTGTCGGCAAAGAAGAAAGCCGCGGCGCGCGCCGACGCTTTGGCACAGATCTCGATGCTTGTTGGCGCGGTCGTCTTATCGCGATCGACAAAAGGTTCGCCGATCTCGGAAGAGATCATGCAGGCCGCACGCTCCGCGCTTCTCAAGGAATAATCGCAAGTACCGCATTTGCCTAAGGTGCGGTGCTGAACAGATGCGCTTGGCGCGTCGCCGCTCTCTTCATTGCAACGGCTTGCCCATGGCCTTTTCCCTGGCGAAGAGTGCGATCGTGATTGCGCTCAAAATCGGACCGCCGACAAAAACCCAATCGATGGCGTAGGAGTAGATGAGTGCGGAGGATGCGCACCCCGCTCCGAAAAAGAAGATGCTGTCAATTAATCCTGTGACGCGTGTCTGTACGGCGGGCTTCGTCTCAGCCGGCAGTCCATGGAAGAGGTCTGCCAGATCGAGCATGGCTTGGGTCGTCGTTCCCGTCATGATCGTCGAAGGGGGGTAGTTGGACAGATGAATGCGATGGAAGGCATTCTGAATAGCCATGGCGACGACCAAAGTGAGGCCTGTCGAAACGGCGGGCAGCGCGTCGGCATCTGGGAACGGGCCATAGTGTAAAGCAATCGCCGCGGCGATGCTCATGAGCACAAACTGCAGCGTCAACCAAATTCCGAGGATCGGCAAGCCGCTCCTCTCAAGCTGAAAGCGAAGAAGCCGCGTTGCGAACACGACCAAGCAAAATACCGGGAGCGCCAGAATCTTGGCGACCGTGTCGCCCGTGCCATGAGTGAGCGACGCGCCAAGTGTCACGAAGTTACCGGTGACATGCGATGTGAAAAGACCATGAAGCGCGAGGAACCCGGCAGTATCGACATACCCCGCCGTCAAGCTCAGCACGGCAGGGATCGCTGGTAGGGCTATTAAGCGAAGCTTCATTTCTCTTCCTCCGGACATCGGCGGTAGGATTAGCCGGACAGGCCTGGAGCCGTCATCTGATCAGAAATGAAAAGCGACATTTGTCGCAATGTTTCGGAAAGCAAGATTGGCACGTTCCCCGTGGACAAAGCTGGCGGGTCGGCGCTAACAGTTCCCGCAGCTTACGTCAGTAGGAGCGAAGATCGGATATGATCGATGGATTGGTCACGCTCCAAAGTCGCCATTCGGCCAAAGAGACGGCTGATCGGCTGGCCGCAACCGTCGTTAGCCGCGGTATGATGGTCCTAGCGCGGATTGATCATGCGGCTGCGGCCGCCAAGGTGGGTCTCGATTTGAGGCCGACAGAGGTGATTTTTTTCGGCAACCCCGCAGCGGGCACGCTGCTTATGCAGAACGTGCAGACAATCGGCCTCGACCTGCCATTGAAGGCACTTGTCTGGCAAGACCAAAGTGATGGTGTTTGGATTTCCTACCTCGACGTAAAGTGGCTGTCGCAGCGCTACGCGCTGACCACGGATGCTGCGGCAACTGTCGAGAAAATCGCATCGTTGCTGAAAGCAGTCATAGAAGAAGTCGCGCAGTGACGTCTCTGTAGCAGCGAATTCGGCGAAACGTGAAATGACATTCCCCCGAAGCCATAGATAAGGAAGGCAGAGTATGAAAGCGGATACCACCAAAGCTCGGCGCAAGGCGGCGCTCGATACCCCATCGCACTTTTCCGACAATGCCGTGAAGGATATCTCGGGAGCGCTCTCAGCTTTGCTCGCAGATTTCTTCGCGCTTTATATCAAGACGAAGAACTTCCATTGGCATATGTCCGGGCCGAATTTCCGCGACTACCACCTCTTGCTCGACGAGCAGGGTGCGCAGATCTTCGCCGCAACCGACGATATCGCGGAGCGTGCCCGCAAGCTCGGCGGCACGACGATCCGTTCAATCGGTCAGATCAACAGTCAGAAGCGCATTCTCGACAACGACGCGGATTTCGTGACGCCCAACGACATGTTGGCCGAGTTGCGGGACGACAATCTTCAACTCGCCGACGAGATGCGTCAGCTCCACGATCTCTGCGATGAGCATGGTGATGTCGCCACCGCAAGCATGCTTGAGAACTGGATCGACGAAGCCGAGCGCCGCGTATGGTTCCTTTTCGAAACGACGCGGAATATTCCACACGAAGCCTGATGCGGGTCTCAGCCTAGCCTGGCGATACAGGGTCGATGAGGCGCGACTTCAAACTCGCGCCTTTTCTTTTTTCATCTCTTCATAAGATTGGGGCCTGGGCATTTGAAAGGTCGTCTCTGCAGCTCCGTACAATCCGCGCCCGTGCAGCCGCGAGATGAGGTCGAGTTTCGGCGTATCGACGTAGAGCTTCGCCGGATCGAGCATCACTTCGTCCGCGACGTGAGCTTGCACAACTTCGCCGATGGCGATGAGTTGGTTGGAAAGCTCGATTGGCGTATGCAGCCGGCATTCGAATGAAACGGGGCTGATCGCGATGCGCTCCGGCCTGACCTTGAGAGATGGCCGGGTGTCGAGCTTCGCCAGCGAAAGCTCGTCGATTTCCGGCGGTGCGTCTATGGACGTCAAATTCATCGCCTCGGCTGCAGGGCGAGGCACGAGGTTGACCACAAATTCTCGCGTATCGAGAATATTGCGCGCCGTATCCTTCATGCTGTTGTCGCCGTCGGCCATGATGCCGACCGCAAGCAGCGCCGGATCTTTGCTCATGGCATTGAAGAAACTGAACGGCGCCGCGTTGCGGACGCCGTTCTTCGACAGTGTCGTGATCCAGGCGATGGGCCGCGGGACGATCGTGCTGGTCAACAATTTGTAGCGATCGTCAGCCGCAAGTTTTTCGAAATCGAATTCCATCGCCTGCCTCTTTCCGTTCGTCAGAGTCCATTCAGGATCGCTTTAGCGTGGTCGATTTCGTCTTGCACGATCGTATGGCCCATGCCCGGATAGATGATCTCGGTCACGTTCCCTCCGAGCGCTTCAAGCACCTTTGTCGACTCATTCACTCGCTTCAGCGGGATGTGAAAATCGACATCGCTGCAGCCGAGGAACACCGGAGTTCCGGCGAGAGATCCCGCATAGTTGCGAGGCGTGCCATCTGGCCCGATCAAACCACCGCTAAAACCCACGACACCGCCGAAGCGGCGCGCGTTTCGCGCAGCGAACTCAAGTGCGAGACACGCGCCCTGAGAAAATCCCGCTAGGGCGATCTTCTCTGCCGGCATGCCCTGCCGCTCAAGATCCGCGACAACGTCTGACAGCGTTTTGAGCGCTTTGCTGAGATGCGGCTCGTTCTGGGCAATTGGCGCCATGAAGGACTGCGGATACCAACTGCCAGAACGTGCCTGCGGGGCGACAAAGGCGATGCCGTCGACCTCGAACGCGTCCGCGAGGCCGAGCATACCCTCGGCACTCGCACCGCGCCCGTGCACCAGGATCATCGCCGCGCGGGCGGTTCCCACAGGGGTACCTGCGCGAATGACTTCTGATGACATCGTTGTCATGCTGCCTGCTCCAGTGGTTGCAGGATCGCCTCGATTTCCTTCCGCTGGCCTTCGAGGAACGCCGGCAATTTCAATGCCTGTCCCAGAGAAGCCACCGGCTCGTCGACTGCGAACCCAGGCTGGTCGGTTGCGATCTCGAAAATCACGCCGCCAGGCTCGCGGAAGTAGATTGACCGGAAGTAATTGCGGTCCATCTGTTCCGTCGCATGGATGCGATGGTTCTCGACGAGCTTCTTGCGCATCTCGGCCTGCTCTTCGTCCGTCGCAGCGCGGAACGCCACGTGGTGAACCGAGCCGCGGCCCATATTGCCGGCAAGGAAGCCCTTCGCTTCCCGGATCTCGACGACGCCACCGTTATCCGTGCCTCTCGCAACAAACCGCGTCACCGGCCCGTCGCTGCCCGCTTCCTTGAAGCCAAGCACATCCGTGAGGATTGCGCCCGTACGCTTCGCGTCTTCGAGCAGAAGGCGGATGCCGTAGAAGCCGCGAATAGCGTCTTGCGCCGGAACATCGCCGCCGGTCCAGGCTGCTTCCGCTTCCGCGCCAGCCACGCCGACAAGAGCGAGGCTCATGCCATCCGGATCCGTGAATTGCAGCACCGACTGGCCGAAGCGCTTCTCGATGGCGTCATGCGGTACGCCTTTCTCGACAAAGCGATGCGTCCAATAGCCGATAGCAGTCTCAGGAACGCGAAACATCGTCTGCTGTGCAAGGCCGACTCCGTTCCGTCCTTTGGGCGCATGCGCCCAAGGAAAGAACGTCAAGATCGTGCCAGGCGTGCCTTGCTCATCACCAAAGTAAAGGTGATAGGTGCCGGGATCGTCGAAGTTGACGGTCTTCTTCACGAGGCGGAGGCCGAGAACGCGGGTATAGAAGTCAAGATTGCGGGACGCATCGCCAGCAATTGCAGTGATGTGGTGAATGCCAGACATGGCTGGTCCTTTCTCCCGTCTGCACGGGATATCGCTGTTTGATCTGCTATGTGAGTGATCGTTCCGGCGCTTCAATTGTTGCCGGTGGAAGCGGACCGTCGCCAATGTGGCGACGATCCGGATTAGCGAGGCCTACGCCTTCAGCTTCGCCGCGATCTGCGCGACGTGGCGGCCCTGGAAGCGAGCACCAGCAAGTTCGTTCTCCGACGGCTGACGCGAACCATCGCCATTCGCGATCGTCGTGGCGCCGTAAGGCGAGCCGCCAGTCACTTCGCTGACACCCATCTGACCCTGGAACGAATACGGCAAACCAACGATCACCATCCCGTGGTGAAGCAGAACCGTATGCGTTGACAGGATCGTGCTTTCCTGGCCGCCGTGCTGCGTAGCCGTCGACGAAAACACGCTGCCGACCTTGCCGATCAGTTTGCCGCCGAACCACAGGCCGCCCGTCTGGTCGAGGAAGTTTTTCATCTGGGCAGGCATGTTGCCGAAACGGGTCGGCACACCGATGATGATCGCGTCGTAGTTCGGAAGCTCATCGACCGTTGCGATTGGCGCGGCTTGGTCGAGCTTGAAGTGCGACTGCCGGGCGACCTCTTCGGGCACCAATTCCGGCACCCGCTTGATCGCCACCTCGGCGCCGCCCTCGCGTGCGCCAGCCGCCACGGCCTCGGCCATCTTCTCGATGTGACCGTAGCTGGAATAGTAAAGGACGAGGACTTTGGTCATGTGCGGGTCTCCAAGCACCTTGAATTCGCTGTTTTCGGAGGGGCTCTGCCGTCCGATGCTCGACATATGTATCGTTGACGAAAATTGCTCAATACATCAAAATAACATCAGTCTGGTTCCATATTGGATACAAATGGACAAAATCGATGCGATGCGGGCCTTGGTCAAGGTCGTGGCAAGCGGGAGCTACGCGGAAGCAGCGAGGCGCCTTGGCCTGACCCGTTCGGCGGTCAGTAAGGGCGTCATGGAGCTCGAGCAGGCCCTGGGAGCGCGACTTCTCGATCGCACGACCCGCCGCGTGACGCCGACCGAAGCCGGGCTGGCTTATTACGAGCGCTGTGTCTCGATCCTCTCGCAGATCGAGGAGACGGAAGCGCAGGTCTCCCGTCTCCACGACGAGCCGAAGGGCATTCTCAAAGTGAACGCGCCGATGTCATTCGGCTTCTTGTACCTCGGTAAGGCGATCGCCGATTTCATGACCCGCTTCGACGATCTGAAGGTCGAATTGATCCTGACCGATCGCTTCGTCGATCCCCTGGAAGAAGGCGCCGATGTTACTTTGCGAATTGGCACGCCGGCGGATTCAAGTTTGATCGCCCGTCGCATCGCCCCGGCGCGACTGGCGCTTGTCGCCTCTCCAGAGTACCTCGCGAAGCACGGAACGCCGGAGTCGCCCGCCGATCTAATCGATCACCGATGCCTGAGCTACGGCCATACGACGTCAATGCAGCGCTGGCACCTAACCGAGAAGGGCGAGCCGATCTCGATCGCCATCGGCGCGTGCCTTTCGTCCAACAACGGCGACGTGCTGCGCGACGCCGCGGTCCAAGGGATCGGCATCGCCAACTTGCCGACATTCATAGTCGGCGACGATATTGCCACCGGTCGGCTGATGTCCGTGCTTCCGGAAAATCGTCCCGCGGATCTGACGATTCACGCGCTGTATGCGCCCAACCGCTATCTTGCTGCAAAAACCCGCGTCTTTATCGATTTTCTCGTCGATCGCTTCGGCAAGTCGCCGCCTTGGGACAGGTTTGAATCCGATCCAAGCTAAGTTTTGGGAGCGCGCCTTAGCAGATAGGTGTCCATGATCCAGCCCTTCTTTGCTCGCTCCTCCGCCCGCGCCTCTTCGATTGCGTCGACGCACTCGCTGAGCTTGCCCGACATGAGAATCTGATCGGGTGTTCCAAGATACGCACCCCAGTAGATTTCAACGTTTTCGTCGGCAAGCGCTCTGAGGCCGGCGCCATTGTCGAGCATGACGACGGCGGTATCGACTTTATCAGGCAGACCCTCCATTAGACGGCGCCCCGTCGTAATGTGGACCGGCTCTCCGATCGGATTGAGCGCGATCTTATGCTCAGCGGCGAGAGCCTGCACCGCAGTGATGCCCGGAATGATCTCATATTCGAAAGTCGCGGCTCCCTGCGCCAGCATTTGATCAATTACGCGCAGCGTGCTGTCGTAGAGGGAAGGGTCTCCCCACACCAGGAACGCCCCGACCCCGCCTTCTGGAAGGTCATTGGCAATCAACGTCGTGAAGATTTGCGCTTTTTCCCGATGCCACGCATGCACGCCGGATTTGTAGTCGCCGGCCTGATCGCGGACGGGGCCAGGAACTTCGACGATGCGATATGATTTGTCTTCGATGAACCGTTCGCAAATCGTGCGCCGGAGATCTGCCAGATCTCGCTTCTCTTCGCCCTTATCGAGAAAGAAGAACACATCGACGGTGTTGAGCGCCTTGACGGCTTGGATCGTGATGTAGTCGGGATTTCCGGCGCCGATGCCGATAACCAGAACCTTCTTCATGTCTTCCCCAGCTCCATGGCGAACGCGACGGAAACCGTAATTTTCGGGTTTTGTCGATGGGGAACGCGTGAAAGATTGCGCTCGGAGCCGTTCGGTGCCAATCCACGCCGATTAGCTGCAAAGGAAAATGCCCGCCTATGGCCGAGCGCATCGTGCTGGTGACTGGATCGCTGGCAGAACCCAGAGTGAGACGCGTCGCCGAAGACCTCACCACCACCGATCTTCAGCCTGTTGTTGCGAATGTCGGCGTGAAGGTCGCGGCGCTGATGACCACGGAGATCGTCGAGAGGCGCCTGAAGCTTCCCGAACACGCCGATCGCGTCATTATGCCAGGGCGGTTCCGTGGTGACCTGGAACGCCTGACGGACCACTTCGGAACGCGATTTGAGCGGGGTCCTGAGGAGATCGCGGATCTGCCGGCTTATCTAGGCCAGGATGCGCGCAAAATCGATTTGTCTGAGCAGGACGTGAAGATTTTTGGCGAAATTGTCGACGCAACTTTGCTCACGCCGGAACAGATTGTCGAGCGCTCTCGAAAATACCGCGCTGACGGAGCTGACGTCATCGACCTCGGATGCTTGCCCGATAGTCCGTTCCCCCATCTCGAGGCGGCCATCGCGGCGCTGCACGCCGATGGCGCCAAGGTCAGCGTCGATTCCTTTAATCCGGAGGAGCTGTCGCGAGCCACGCGCGCAGGTGCCGATTACCTGTTTTCCCTTTCCGAAAAGACAATATCGATCGTGGACGAAGGTCCTGCTGCGCCGATTCTCATATCGGCCGGCGCGGCCGATATGACATCTCTCGATCGCGTTATCGATATCATGATCGCGAAAGGTCGGCCATATTTTGCCGATCCAATTCTCGACCCTATTCACTACGGTTTTACGGCGTCGGTAGCGCGCTATTATGATCTAAGGAAACGGCGGCCGGAAATACCGATACTAATGGGAATCGGAAATGTAACAGAACTAACGGACGCCGATACGACAGGCATAAATGCCATTCTCATGGGAATGTGCTCCGAGCTTAACATCACTGCCGTCCTCGCTGTGCAAGTGAGCCCACACTGCCGCACGGCGATCAAGGAGTTCGATCGAGCACGCAGAGAATTCTTCGCGGCGCGCAAAGCCAATGCGCTGCCTCAGGGCTTTGGCTCAGGCCTAATGGCGCTGCGTGATGGAAAGGGTTTTGCATCGACGCCAGCTGAAATCGCGTCTCTTGCCTCAGAGATCCGCGATCTCAATTATCGGATCGAGGTAGCCGAAGATGGCGTCCATATCTACAATCGAGACGGGCACCACGTATCGGATGATCCCTTCCAGCTCTATCCGCATCTCGACACGCGCGCTGATCCGGGTCACGCATTTTATCTCGGGGTAGAAACGGCGCGTGCAGAGATCGCGTATCGTCTCGGCAAACGTTACGCCCAGGACGAGCCATTGGAGTTCGGAGTGGTTGCCGAAACGAAAGGCTCGGCAGATGACGCCCATTTGATGAAGTTCAAATCCGCTGGTTCGACACTGAAAAAAACGGGCAAAGACGAATAACGCGATATCCCGTAAATTCCTGCCGTTTGGAATCACCGCGTAAGGCGACGAGACTTCCAAAAATATAGAGTATTTCGATATAGGCAGGGAAATTAACTATTTATTAACCGAAACATCGCGGACTCAATGGAAGGCAAAAACCATCCATCGGATGAAATCCCGTGACGTCTACTCGGCTATTCTCTGTTTTGGCGCTGTCAGCAGCCTTGTCCGCATTCGGGGCCGCCTGTGGCATGGCGCAAAGCCTGAGCGATTCCTCGCTCACGCTCTCTTCTAGCCCGCAAGGATATATGGGTCTTGGGGGCAACCTCGGCAAAGCCATCGTGGAGCGGCATAAGACCCGACAGGCGAAAGCCGCTAAGCCCGCACAGGTCGAGCGCCGGACCTCGGTCCGCAATAAGCCTGCGCTTCGGGCCGAGAAGGCGCACCTCTCCAACGCCAATTCTCAGTCGCCCATCTTCCTCATTGCCCAGTCTCTCGATCATACCGGGCTCAACGTTGGCACGATGAAGACCATCACCCGGGGGCCGTGAGGAAGCGACGCTCTACCATGCCGCGCGAACGTGGAACTTCCTGGAACACCGAGGAAATCCCGTCTTTCCGGCGGCAGGTTGAAGAAATTTGCACCTGGGGGTTCCCACGGGGATTTTTTATGCTATAGCCCGCGCTCCGGCCGCTCCGAAACGAGCGGCCTTGTTTATCCGGCAAAGCGCATCAAGTGTGATAGCGATGGCGCTTTTGGTAACGCGGGGTGGAGCAGCCCGGTAGCTCGTCAGGCTCATAACCTGAAGGTCGTTGGTTCAAATCCAGCCCCCGCAACCAAACATAACCGTTTGAATAATAGGATAAATATTGAGTTCATGGCCTAGCCATGCATTTCACGCGCCAGCGCGTTGGTACGCCAGTAGTACGCTAAACGCTTATGCGACGTCATAAGACAAATCCGCCTTCACCTGGTGCGCTCGGAAACTAGCAAGCGCTTTCAGGGCTCAGAGTGCTCGCCTCTTCGATCAGCTGCACGCGGTTGGGCTGGCCGTTCTCGCTGCGCTCACCTGGGATGATCCAGATCGGCGCAATGTCGGACAGCGTCAACTCGGCCATGGCGATGCCGGTGACTTCCCCGATCCTCTGAGCAGTGACCAGCGCCAACTTGAGCGCCAGTGCCGTTGCCTTGGTCATGGGAAGATCAGTCCGCTCGCTCTCCCCCGGCTCCCTTATCGGGCGTCCGCCTCCCCTGCCCGGCTGACGTCCTTTAATCTAATCAATTCGCTCGTTGATCGCGCTTTGCCTGACCGCGTGCATTCGCCTTCAATATGCTGCCGATTTTTGCGCCGGGCGTGCGAACACGTTTCGGCGCTCCGCCTTTGTCTTTCTGTCCCGTGCTCGCAGCCTGACCAGCTGCCGGATGATGCGTGAACTTATTTGCCCGATGGAGCGCGAGAGCATGGTGCGCGGCTTCGACATGCCCCGCTTTAGCCTCGAGATTGTAGTGGCGCGCCCGCTCCTTCTTCACGCGCTTGAGAGCTTGCGCAAAAACCTGCTTTCGCATGGCGGGATGTTCGGCGGTTCCGGGAAAACTTTTGCCGCGTCCAGGCGAAGTGCCTTTCATCTCGCGACGCTTTTGCCGGGTGAAAGTCTTCTCTTTGTCTTGAAAACTTTCAAGTCTCTGCGCCAAATTTCGCAGAGCATCCTTGTCGAGATCGTAAATTGCAGGGTGATGAGACGACTTGACGACTTCGAACTCATCGTGGCTGAGCAGGCTTCTTTCGTCCTTGTTGGAAAATGACATAGAGTACCTCACATAATGCACGACCATTTTTGATTATAGCGTTTTCTGATTTAGCCCCCGGATTAAATTTATGTGCGGTAAATTCACACAAATGGCATCGTGGAGAGACGTGCACGAGTTCTCTCAGCCATTGGTCGAGACGGATAGTGAAGTCGTCTCAACGCCGATGCGCTTCGCAAACATTATCCGCCTGAACAAAGCTGGCGAACGTGAGGTCGTGCCGATGCGTTGGGGCTTCGCTGCCAAGGGCGACAAGAACCCATCTCGACCGAAGCATATGCACGCGCGCTCTGAGACTATCGACAAACTGCCGACGTTCGCCGATGCGGTTCATGAACCGTCGCATTTTGCTCTTTCTGTATGTCGTCGAGTTCGGCCTTGATTGCTGTACTTTTACATACGACCGCAAGTCTCGCTGATGAACTCTGCTGAACGAAGGGTAGAGCGGAGTTTTTGCGTTTTCCGATGCAAGAGCGGCGGAGTGAGACCTCAACTCGGCTTGGCGAAGCTTGATCTTCTCGACCCTGCTTTGAAGTTGAACGATCTCGTGCTGCTGGCGGGCAAACTGCGCCGCTCGCCCGAGATCGCACCGCTCGCCAGTCGATGAACTGCCGATGAGGGGGCTCGTAATTTGTTCATATCCAACGATCGCTGGCGTGCGTTGGGATTCGGGATTTAAGGTTTTTGTGAGTGCTGTAAGTGCCGGGCGGCCGAGAAGATGGACTGGCATGAGTCCACACCAAGTTCTCGACGCACGCAATATTCACTGACCGTTCGAATTTCCCAGGAAACTCCTTATACGAGCTCAATTTTCCCCCGCCAATCAAGCGTTGGGCACCCGAAGGCTCCGCAGGCGGCCAGATGCACCCACAATTAGCCGGATTAGGCTCGGCTTCTCGAATCGTAGGCCGCATTCTCGGCGGCAAATAGCTCTCGAGCGTACCCGTCCTTGTCCATTCCGTTCGCCGCGCACCACACTTCAAACTCGTAGGGCTCGATCATGACCCGCTCGACCAGCATCCCATGAGATTCAGCTCTTTTGGATTCCGCCTCCGCATCTTTCAGCCAAACTTCGTAGCTATTCGCCATTTTGTGGCCGTCCGACATGATCCTGCGAATCTCGTCGTAATCACCGGATCGGAACCAGGGCAAAGCGAGGCGACGGTCTTCCATAATCGAGCGTCCTTGGCCCAGCTTAATGAGATTCCAAGCAGATCATGTCAATCGACACCGATCATCTTGGCTATCTGCAGGACCGCCTGGTGGCCATCGATCGCGGTGGCATCGGCGCCTACGGCAGACGCCAGGGCAGGATCACGAACAAAAACCTGACCCCCGACAAGAACCCTGACCTCAGAGTTATGGGAGGCTCTTCGTATAGCGCGGATTTGCGATTCAATATCGGCCGGGTCCGAAATTCTACTTGCTGATAGTCCGATCATGTCGAACCATTGGCCGCCAACCAACTCGACGATCTCGTCAATCGATCGCGGTGGTCCTCCCCAGACGCGCCATCCTTCGCTTCGGAAGTGCTCCCCGACCAAAGATACCCCAAAAGTGTGATGCTCGCCGGGTACGGGCATGAGCAAGGCCCGCCTATTCAAAATAACGCTGCGGACCTCACGTTGGAGTTCGGAACTGAATTCATGGACGACAAGCTGAAGGGTCATGACACCCCGCGTCACGTCCATAAAATCGTTGATGTCTTCATCCCAAAGCTCTCCCAGCCGGCGCGCGGCGGGGGCAAGAAGATCTTGAAATAGCGTCTCAACAGATAAGCCATCGGCGCGTAAGTCCGCGAAATAGGCGATGGACGCTGCGGGATCACGGTTGATAACGAGTTCCGCGAACTCGCTCACCCGGTCTGCGAGATTGGGATGAACTACGACCGGCGTTTCTGGGGGCAGAGCGACGCGGTCGGTTAGGAGCAGGCGCGGAACGATATGATCGCTAACGACCCGTTCGAGAATTGAAAGACGCCTCTTCGCGGCAAGATCGGCCACGGGCACATAGGCCGTCTGGCCATCGTGTCGTTGAGTTGAAACCCAATCCTCACACTGCAGACTAACCTGAACCCTCGCCAGTCTGTCCCGCACTCAATGTCCCCAGGAGCCGACGTGCTCGCCGCATAAATCGAAAACCGGCCAACATAATCATTGAAGCATGTTGGTCATTCGCTCAACAACAACTTTATGGCCTTGCTGCATCGCAGCAGGCAAAACCTTCATTTGGCCGTGAGTTTCACCAAGGCTACCAGTCGGGGTTGACGATCGTCGACCAACCCCGCCGTGCAAGTCGGTATCGAATCGTGGCCTGCCGGATGAGCGCGAACAATTTGGGCGGCGCATCAAAGCCCATTACGCATAGGAGCGCTCCTCGAGAAATGCGGGTAATCAGCCGTCAATAATGAGCGTGCGGTCCACTTTGGGTTGGGAGCGGAAAACAAACTCTCTCCCGTGGGAAAAGGGCTGATATTCGATTCGCATATCAGGACTAGTAATCGGAGCATCTTTTCCAGCTTTGCGTCCTGCCTAGTTCGAATTCCGCCCCTCGTCCGGTCCATGTTGCGCAGCTCCATCATCCATTTGCTTCCAGGGCAAAGTGTCAAACGGTGGCGTGTAGCATTGCGCGCGATACTCGTCCTCCGGCACCTCGCGTTCTGTTCCATTCGAAAATCGGACCCTTGGTAGGGTCGACAGCTGGATCGCGTTCAGCCTGTGGTCGTGCTTCGCTAGGCGGACCGAAGATCAAAATACGGCGTGCTCGCCGCGCTCGACCTGGGCTTCGCCATTGATGACGCGGGCATAGTAATCGAACAGCGTTTCAGTGCCGAACGACAGAGTGGCCTCGGCGTCGTAGCGTCCTGTTGCCGGGTTCAGGACCAGCATCGACTCCGTCGCGTAGTAGCATCCGATACGGGCCAACTCTGCCTTTGAAGCGATCGCCGGGACCACACGGCCGATTGCGGCGAGCGTCCAGGCGATGCTGTCGATCAACGGCACGGGCACGTGTTTGAAACGCGGTTCGCGACCAAGAAGCTTAAACAGCTGTTCGCCTTGCTGTTTCGGCGTAATTGCCGGCTCGGGGCCGCCGATCGGCAGCACGCGGTTGTGCCGGCCTTCGTCGTCGATGCATCCGGCGAGAAATTCGGCCAGATCGTTATCGCTGATCGGCTTGCATGCCGTCAGTGTCCCATCGCCAAACAGCAAAAATGGTTTGCCTCGCTTCACGCGGTCGATCTGGCCCGACAGCGACTTGAAGAAGGCCGTTGGCCGGACGATGGAATAGGTAAGCCCGGATTCCATCAGCAGCTTTTCAAACGCGAGCTTGGCCTGTTGAAAGGGCAACAATGGTTTTTGAACGCAAATCGCCGATAGCAGCACCATCTGCGAAACGCCGGCCTGCTTCGCTGTGTCGAGTGCACTAACATGCGCTTGATAATCGATGGACCAAGCGTCCTGTGGCACGCCGGTGCGCGACGCGAGGCACGAAACCAAGACGTCAAAGCGTTCGCCGCGAAAACCATCACGAGCCACGGATTCCGGATGGGTCGCATCGCCGATTCTGAGTTTTGCGCCTTCAAAAAAACGCGCGACGTCGCGGTTGGTCTCGGTAAGAGCGTTTGGGCGTACCAGACATACGACGTCGTAGTTGCGATGCACCAATGCACGCACCGTGGCTCTTCCGATCGTTCCCGTCGCTCCTAATACGAAGACGCGCCGCGGCGTTCTTTGCGGTGATGGAGATGTGGAGGGATCAAACATGATTCCCGGAAGGATGGCGTAGGTGCGGGGAACTGGCAACGTACGTTTCGTCCATCTGAATTTCGATCAGTTGGAAGCGCAGGCTACCCGCCTCGCGATCGAACCGCCGCAGTTTTACGACCACGATCACGAGGCGTTCGCGCCTTATCCCGCGATGTTCAAATACTTTATTGAGCAGACGCGCAAAGCCGCCGACAGGAATTCCTGCTCCTTGCGTCGCCGATCATTGGCGGGTCAATGGCAGATAGTGGGATCAAACGGACATTTCGCAAGAGTAGCTTTGCTGAGAACGAGGACATCCGTCGCTCGATCGCAGATGCTTATCATTCCGGTGCGGTGGGCGTCAGCTGATCGCCCGAAAGCGGACAATGATGGTTGGTCGACTGAGGGCCAGAAGAGGACATGCGGACCGAAGAATCGTTGTTTGGAGCATCTGCCCGCAAAATCCTAGAAGCGGGCATTATCCTACTGGCGGATATGGACATAGGCTCGGCAACCTATCACTCCCGCTGTCGCGTGGCTTTTGGGCATTTAGAATGCTGCCGCCTAAGCAATTCGCCCTCTTACGTTTGCAGCAGCCATCGCCGCCAAGACGAAAAAGGCGGCTTCGCGTACTTTTACCGCTGGCATAGAACTTGCGGACATTATGTTGGGCCGTCGCTGCGAGATTTTCTAAAAATTGAATGCTTGCTGACACTTGCCGCTGACGATGGCTTTTGCGGTTGCTGACTTGGTTCGTCAGTCTGCGGAACTTGCGAGCAGACGCGAGCAAAGCTGCACAAGAATTGAGCGTACTCAACGAGCCAAAAACAATGTTCTGGAAAAAGCGCACGAGCGAGGACCGGCCTCAACAAATGGAAGATGCTATGTCATGCGGGGAAATAATCGCGACGCCGGAAGCTCCGGCAACACCCTCCGCCAATCCCACTTCCCATTCGCAAGTGGATCAGATGTTGTCCTACGTCTACGAAAAGGCACGTCTAATCACAGAAGGTAAGTTGGCTGATTATATTCCGGAACTCGCAAATGTGCAGGCCGATTCATTCGGTATTGCGATCGCCACCACCAAAGGCAAAGTCCACAAGATTGGCGATGCCGATTTCGAATTCACCATCCAGTCAACCTCCAAAGCGCTGACTTATTGCATGGCCCTCGAGCTCGTGGGCCGCAAAGAAGTTCTGTCACGCGCCGGAGTGGAACCGAGCGGTGACCCATTCAATGCTATTGAGTTTAGTCCCGTGACGCGGAGGCCCTTCAATCCGATGGTCAATGCGGGCGCCATCGCCATATCCGGCTTGCTGCGAGACGTCCTCGGCATTGAAAAGGCATTCGACCTCATGCTCGACAGATTTTCCCGTGCCGCCGGACGTCAACTATCCTTGAACGAGAGCGTCTATCGCTCCGAGGCAGCAACCGGCCATCGAAACCGAGCGATCGGCCATCTTCTTCTGAGCGTCGGCGCTATGAATGAGCCGGTCGAGTCCGCGCTCGACCTCTATTTCAAGCAGTGCTCCATCATGGTGACGGCTACGGATTTGGCCCGCATAGGAGCGACGATTGCCAATCTGGGATTCAATTCTCTAACGAACGAGCAAGTGTTCGACATCGACGCGGTACGCGACACCCAATCCGTGATGTTCACGTGCGGCATGTACGATTATTCGGGCGGCTGGGCCTATGAAGTAGGAATTCCCGCAAAAAGCGGTGTAGGGGGAGGCATCCTCGGCGTAGTGAACCGGCAACTCGGGGTCGGTACTTATTCGCCGCGGCTTGATAGCAATGGCAACTCGGTGAGAGGCATCGCGAGCTATCGAATGATGTCGGATAGCCTCGGTCTGCATTCCTTTGACCTGACAAATACAGGTTCCGAATTCGTCAGCTCGTTTTTTACGTCCGACCGAGCTGAAAACTAAAACCGCATGCGTTATGAGACGGATTTATAAAGCCCGGAAAGCGCACGAAAAGTCGTGGGAGAAACAACGATGCGTTTGGACCAAGTCGTACTGCCCGGTGGCATCATCAAGTTGAAGGTCACTGGGCCACTCGATATCGCCGGCGCAGGGGAAATCGATGCTCCCTTCAATGCCATTTCGAGCAAGAACGACAGAATTATCGTCGACTTCAAGGATGTGACTTTCCTCGCCTCGATCGGAATCAGGCTCCTGGTAAAGGCTGCGCGCAATATCGCCAAAAGGAATGGACGCCTGATCGTTTTCAGTCCGACTGATGATGCACGCAAGGTTCTGCGATCTACCGGAATTGATAGTATTGTCCCGGTGGTGGCCGATGAGGCTGCTGCGATTTCGGCGTGCGGGTGACAGTTGCGCGTAAATGAAATTCGCAGGCCAGATCAAACTTCAGCCCACGCCTTCCGACGTTACACGGTTGAACGCTTGGCTCGACCAAATATTCTCCGAAAGCCGTATCGAAAAAGCATTGGCGGCTGACCTCAAACTCTGCCTCAATGAGGTTGTCGCTAATCTTATCAGCTACGGCCTCAAAGATATTAGGGAACCGTTCGTCTCTATTGACATTAATCTTCGGCCGGGCTGCGCCAAAGCCGTTGTCAGGGACAACGGCTTTCATTTTAACATAAGGACGTGGCCGCTGCAGAAGCATCGCGATTTGATGTCATGCGAGCCCGGTGGTTTCGGGGTCGCACTTATTCGAGAGCGCGCGAGCCGGATCGATTACGCACGGGAAGGCAACTTCAATCGCTTCGAGATTGTATGTGAAGGCTAGCCTTTGAACCGCAGCGAGACGCAGGTAATATCGTCGGATTGCTCCGTTCCCTCTGCGAAACGCTCAACCTCGGCCGTCAACTGTTGAACGATATCCGCGGATGTCGAGTACATCCGCTTGTCCAGCCATCTCAAGAGACGCTCCGAACCGAAGACACGACCGTCTATGTTGAACGCCTCCGTGATCCCATCGGTGAGAAGAATGACTGTGTCATCCGGCGAGAGCTGCCGGGTCGCCGTAGGAAATTCTGCCACTTCGAATAGCCCGATCGCGGGACCCATGTGATTGAACTGCTCGTGTTCGCGTGAACCGCGCAACAACACGGCATCGTCGTGTCCGGCGCTCGAAAATGTCAAAATGCCCCTTTCAAGATCAAGCACGCCATACGCAATCGTAACGAACATGCCTTCGGTGTTATCGAGGACCAAAATTGAGTTGACCTTGGAGAGCACGCTTCCTGGCTCTTCGTCCTCAAAAGCAATTGTCCGTAGCACGGTCCGCGAGACGCTCATGAAGAGCGCGGCGGGCACTCCCTTGCCGGAGACGTCACCCACCAGAAAGCCCAGCTTTTTTTCATTGATGAGGAAATAATCGTAAAAATCGCCACCTACGGATTTGGCTGGCTTCATGACCGCGAAAATATCGAACTTGTCGGCGAGAGGTCCGATCGGAACAGCTTGAGGCAGAAACGTACGCTGAATCTGCGCCGCCGATTCCATTTCTTGCGCTATGCGTTGTAGCGCTTCACGGCCACGGTTACGTTCGCTTTCCGCTTCGAAGTAGAGGTAGCCAGTTCCCAGTATGTAGGCGGCGGAATTGCTCATGATTGGGAATACGGCGTCGACAAGAAGCCCGTGCGAAAACGCCCAGAGGCTACCCAATGCGAATAGGCAAACAGTCGCAAATCCGACCACTGCCGCCAGACGTGCACCCCATACATAGATCATCGCGGCTAGAAGAAGCGTAGAGGCGACAGTCGCGACGATTTCCATTCCCTTCGCGTAGTCCGGTCGTGCCAGCGGCGCCTCGCCAATAAGCTGCTCGATGGCCTGTGCATTGATCTCGACGCCGGAAATGACAGGATCGAGAGGGGTGGCACGCAAATCGAGAAGCCCCGGCGCGCTTGTACCGACGATTGCGATTCGGCCTTTGAGGTCCCCGGGCGGTACCGCGTCTTGCAACACGTCGGTCGCGGAGATCGAGCGCTTCGGATCGTGCCTTGAGAAGTGAATCCAGATCTGACCATCGGCAGCGGTCGGAATGGCCGTGTCACCGATCCCGACGGTTGTAATGCCGGTATTTCCGGTAAAGCCGCCGTCCCCGGCAGTGCGCACTCCGATCGTCTTCACTCCGACTAATACCCGCAACGTTTCCCCGACGAGCGAAGGAAAAAGCTGCCCCGATACGTCGATGATCAATGGAATGCGACGAAGAATCTGGTCGTGATCAGGAAACCAATTCAACGCGCCTAGTCCGGTCGCCGCTTCTGAAAGTACAGAAATATTGCCTGTGGCACCTTGAAATCCGTGGGCGAAAAGGCCCGCATTCTCCCCAATCGTCGCGAACGAAGCCTTGGGCTTTGGAATGTTGCCTGTATTACCGGAGGTCCCGATAATCCCGAGCACGACGCGGCGCCCCCGCAGCGCCTCAGCCATCGCATTGTCGGGGGCCACCCCTTGATATTTGTCGAGTAGCAGTTTTAGTTCTGGCGCCTTTCGCAAGGCATCAGGCAATTGGTCGAGCGGCCCGGGCGTTTCCTCTGGAAACACCATATCGAAGGTGATTACGCTTACGCCCAACGCGACGAGCTTATCGATCAGTTTCGCGAGAACATCGCGTCTCCACGGCCAATTGCCGAAGGCTTTTATTGAACGTTCGTCGATATCGATGATGCGGACCGGATAATCAGTATCGACCGTTCGGGGATCCGTTTGCTGCAGGACGTCGAAACCGAGCAATCGCAGACGTGCGACGAATTCCGGATCTTTGCCACGTAACAGGACGCTGGCCGTCAGGACGCAGACGATCAGAAGCCAGTAAGTCGCGCGAATGCTTAGCCAGCGATCGCGAGGCGTCCCATCATTCAGCATGCGAATTAAAAAGCCCGTGGTGGATTTTTGCGGTTATGTTACATAAGGCTCAATAGAGGGAAAACACATTCTTCGGAACTCCGTATGGGGAGCATTCTTCCACCTAGCGTTCGATGCGCCAGCCAACTCGCCATTATGATGTCGGCAATTGTCTTCGTCTTTGACCAGCAGGCACTGGGTGACGACGGTACGCCCGAAATCGGCACAGCCATAACGATCAAGCGAGAAGTCGTCGCAACACTCGGCGATGAAAAGCGCGATCTGCAGGAAGGCGGCCGAGTGCATCGCTCGGAGTACTTGGAGACGGGAAATGATGGTCAGGCGGAATTGAAGCTTGACGATCAGACAAAGCTCGCACTTGGGCCAAACGCCGGCCTCAAGCTTGATGATTTCGTGATCGGAAAATCCAACGGCGTAACCAGTATCGGAGTGAATTTCCTCAAGGGTACGTTTCGTTTCATCACGGGCTCGGAAAAGAAAGACGCCTACCGCATCGATACACCATCAGCAACAATCGGTGTCCGGGGGACGGTGTTCGACGTTTACGTCGACGGAAATGGCGATACCCTGGTTCTTCTTCAGGAGGGCGAAGTTAATATTTGCACGAAGACGCACACGTGCACGCGCCATAACGCGGTGGGGCGAATTATTCACGCAACGATTGGTGGCGTGCTTTCGGCGCCTCTTAAGTTTTCAAAAGGGCTCATTCCGGGGCTAGGAGTGGGTACTGCATTTCCTTTTGTCGGCAAGACTCTCCGTATCGACCCCATTACCCGATTGAAAACGGCCGATATAGTCACAAGTCCGGCAAAAAATGCAGGACGCGCCATCACAAAGGGAGCGAGTTCGATCGGCAGAGCCTTTCGGAAGGCAATTCCATTCTAAGTATCCGTGACGCCAGGCTCTGGCGTCACACCCAATGGCGGGCCACTGTGGGCGCCTTCTGGTCCTAGCCTAACAACACGCACCCTTAGTTTCTGATGTCTGTGGGAGCGGACATAAACCCACGAGTCTCGAATATCTCAATCAGTTCGAGAGCGGTGCCAGCTTCTTCTGCCTTGCGTCGCCATCGACGACCGAACTTGATGACCGCTTGGGGTCAAAAGCGGTTGTCGATGTCATCAGGACGCTTCTGATTGACCACTGAAAGCCCGACGTCGTGGCAGTCGCCGACAACAACCTTCCAAAACCACCTGCCAGAGTCCGCTCCTCGGATCAAACGGACATTCCGAAGGAGTAGCTTTGCAGAGAAAGCCGACGTTTGCTTTGGAATGCGGACAGCACTCTGGTGGTGACGGTCGCATGTCCGTTGTTCAACGACGAGCGGGCGAACCCGGTTCTTCTGATAAGGGCGAAGTGCTGCCATGAGCGTCGCTTGCTGGACCGTGCCGTTTTTCACACGGGCAACCGCAGCTGCTTGCGAAGGCTCTTGTCGAAGATCTCGGCGGGGGACAAACGACGCAGCAAGCTAATCTGGCTAGCGATCTTGCCGGCTGTATAGCGCCGACGTGGACGGGTGGCGGTCGCGGCCCT
>NZ_RXIZ01000021.1:0-52492 GCF_003987855.1 Hyphomicrobium sp. | reverse complement strand
ACAATTGAGACGCGAATGTTGAAGGCGCGGACCTCGTGATCCAGCGACTCCGAATAGCCTTCCAGCGCATGTTTGGTCGCAGAATAATAAGCAGAGAGGATGCAACTGGCGACAGCGCCATCATTGAATACGTCGCCGGCGGGAAGAAGACGGTTTATCACAGCCGCGAATATCGCATCATGACGAACGACCCATCCTACCACCAGCAGCTCGCCTACCGTGCCACGTTCAACTTTGATAACGCGACGCGCCAAACCCCCATTCCCGGCAACACGGACGCGAAGGATCGCTTCATACGGGCCGATTACTATCGCGAGTGGCTCCCGGAGCCAAAGAACACGCGAGAGGCCATTGCCGCCATCCTTGCGATCGTCCGCAACGTCTCTGTCCCGTTCGGTGCGCCGAACAGGCCCCGGGAAGCCTCTATAATACTCAGTTCGCACGGCCATCGACCTCACGAACCACGCCTATTATTTCGAGCTGACGACCAGCCCTAACGTCATTTGGATGGAACTCTCCAAATTCGATCTGATGCCTGCGGCGCCGTCCTCATTCTCGCCCCGACGACATCAACCTGACAGGCGACGTGACGAAAAACTTCGAGCCCCGCAAAGTGATCTTCTAAAAGTGGTGTTTCTAGTGCATTGGGGGGAGGTGGGACGCGGCCGCCGGCATCCACCGCCAACTTTGATGCTTCTGATTCCGACACGACGCTGACGAAAGGTGTTCGCTTTCCCAAGTCCAGAATGTCAGGCTGGCTGTCGTTTTGAACGAGTAGACTTGGGACCGTCCTTTTGTAGCGGTCCCTTGCAGCGCTGCCAGATTGCGGAAGGGCGAAGAGGAGACGATCTTCGTCGCAGGCTAAGGAAGATCATGAAACGATTGCTCATAGAGTCGCTGCTTTTCCTGCTCGCGCTCACCAGCGCCGCCTGCGCCGCCGACCCGCTTCCATCTTGGAACGACACCGCGCCGAAGGCAGCTATCAAAGCATTCGTTGAAAGGGTTACTCAGGAAGGTTCGGCTGATTTTGTGCCGCCCGCCGAGCGCATCGCCGTCTTTGACAACGATGGTACGTTGTGGCCCGAAAATCCTGTACCGTTTCAAATGGCGTACGTCTTTGATGAGCTGAAGCGCCGCTCGCCGAACGAGCCCAAGCTGGCTGCCGATCCCATGGTGCAGGCGGCCCTTGCGGGCGACATAGGCAAACTCCTCGCAGGCGAGCATCACGACGGCCTGCTACGTATCGTGGCGCTCACTCATGCCGGTATTACGACCGACGACTTCCGCGCTCGGGTGGAGGCGTGGCTTGCCTCTGCTAAACACCCGCGCTTCGGCAGGCCCTACGATCAGCTCACCTATCAGCCGATGCAGGAACTCCTGCGTTACCTGCGGGCGAATGGCTTCAAGACATTCATCGTCTCGGGTGGCGGCGCGGATTTCATGCGCGTCTGGTCGGAGCGCGTTTACGGCATTCCGCCCGATCAGGTCGTCGGCTCCACGGGGCGCACGGTGTTCGAACTGCGCGACAGTGGACCCGTGCTAGTAAAAACGCTGGACTACTTGTTCGTCGACGACAAGACAGGCAAGCCGGTGGGAATTTGGGAATTTATCGGCCGCCGCCCCATCGCCTGTTTTGGTAACAGCGATGGCGACCAAGCCATGCTGGAATACACCACCATCAACAACCCGCGCCCGAGCTTCGGCCTCATCGTCCACCACACTGACAGCGAGCGGGAATACGCCTATGACGTCAATCCAAAGAGCAGCGGCAAGCTTGTCGAAGCTCTGAAGGAAGCGCCGCAGCGCGGCTGGACCATTGTCGACATGAAGAACGACTGGAATACGGTCTTTGCTTCTGACGATTCGTCGGTCACGGCCATCGACATCTTGCTGGAACCGGATGCAACGATGCTTCAACATGCCGAAGCCAACAACACCCGGCTCCTCCAGATTTACCCGCAAGGATTCGCTCTGGATGCCGCGCACCGTCCGCACATTACGATGCTTCAGTGCTTCGTCCGCACTGCGGACTTGGACAAATTATATGCTGCCGTGGAAAAGGTACTCTCGACCTCCAACGTGAACACGATGAAACTGGAGGCGTTCAAATTCTACTATGCTCCCACCGGCGCGACTGGCGTCGCCGGCATCAGAGCGAAGCCAACGCCGGTAATATTGAAACTACAGGCCGAGATCATTGACGCAGCGAAGCCGTTTATGCTGCAAACCGGCCCCATTGGCGCATTTACCGCGTCGCACGCGGATTCCGCTATCGATGCAGCCATTATCGATTATGTGTCAACGTTCGTACCGAAATTGTCTGGAGAGAACTTCAATCCGCATGTCAGCACGGGCGTCGCCCCGCGCACTTACCTCGATAAGATGATAGCCGAACCGTTCCAACCGTTCACGTTCTCGCCAGCTGGCGCGGCCGTATACCAGTTAGGCGCGTTTGGCACGGCTGCAAAGAAGCTCAAGCAATGGAATTGAAGCTTGTGGCTTGGCTATAAGCCGCCGGCATCGAAAGTATGCGTGCCAACGCTAGCTGCTTGGCCTCACTCGCGGGCTACTGCCGTGTGTCGCCACTCGACTGGGGCAGGTCACCGTCACTTCCGTACGTCGGACAGACCCCGAACTTCAAGTCACGCTCTTTTTCTAATGCTGCCCTTGGACCCCAAGCGTCCACGAAAGGCCTTCACTTACTGTCTGGAAGCCTCATCTTTTCTTTGGGTAGCCCGCTATCGTCGATATCAAAGTCAGGGTCTAGGATTGTTTTCCCCTGGACGCCGACAAATGCAGGCTGCGCTTTGATCCACAAGCTGGGCTTCTGCTGCTTGGCATAGGCAAGGAGCCGAGCATCGAGATCACGGACGATCTCGGGGTTCTGGTCTGCTACGTTAGTCGTCTCCCCGGGGTCTGTGGCGATATTAAACAACAAAGTCTTACCCGGCAGAAGAGCAATTCTGAGAAGTTTCCAGTCGCCTTTGCGGACGGCCCCTCGGAATGCTTCAACGTTGATCAGAATGTCCTCATTCGGGGACGGCACTCCGTCGGAAAGAGTTTGCCACATGTCCTTTCCATCAAAGGGATGATCGGCGCTGCCTTTGCCGCCCGCGAGCGCCAGCAGCGTCGGCATCACGTCGACCATGTGCAGCGGCTCGCTGACAACACGAGGTTTGAGCTTGGCTGGCCAATTGACGAATGCGGGTACGCGCACTCCGCCTTCGCGGAGGCTCCCTTTGCCGCCGCTGAACGGGGCGTTGGAGGCCGGCGCTTTCTCACCTTGCCCGATGCCACCCTCCTCCGTTCTCCTCTCCTCGTTGCTTTTAGCTCCTTGCGCGAAGAGACCACTCGTTGCTCCGCCATTATCGCTGGCGAAAAGGATGATCGTGTTGTCGCGCAATCCCTTCCTGTCGAGTTCGGCCACAACTCGTCCGACCTGCGTATCAAGAACGGTGATCATAGCCATGTAGGTTCGTCGGAGTTTGTCAGGCACGTTCTTGTATTGATCGATGACGCTCTGAGGCGCCTGATACGGCGCGTGAGGCGCCAAAGAGGCGAAATAGAGAAAGAACGGCGCCTTGCCGTCCTGTTGATCGATAAGTTTGACGGCATCGTCTCCAATAAGGTCCGTGTAGTAGCCGTGCTCTTTCAGGAACGTGCCGTTTCGTTGCCAGTCGATCAGGCCGCCACGCTCGCGGGTAAAATATTCAACTTCTCCGACGACGTTGCCGTAGAAATAGTCGAAGCCCCGGTTCTGCGGCCAGTATTTCCTATCGGCATGTCCGAGGTGCCACTTTCCGACCATGAGAGTCTTGTAGCCGGCATCCTTCAAAGCTTGCGGCAACGTGCGCTCGTCCATTGGCAATCCGTAGGTGTGACTGGGAAAGATAACCAACGTTTGCAGGCCATAGCGCATGGGATAGCGGCCAGTCATGAGCGCTGCACGTGACGGGGTACAGACCGGCTCGCCATAATACGACTCCAGTCGAACTCCTTCATTGGCGAGCTTGTCGATATTGGGGGTTTTAACTTCGCCGCCTCGGTAGCCAAGGTCAGCGTTGCCGAGATCGTCCGCCATGATGAAGATGATGTTCGGTCGGCTCTCTTGCGCATTGACCGGCGCAGTGAATAGAAGCCCCGAAACGGCCGCCAATGTAATGAGCCTAAAATTCATTGCGGAGATCTCCAACCGACTGCACGCGTTAGAGATGGCTGGGCGCTTTCGGTCGAAGCGCCCTCGCCAATAGAAGGTTTACTTTTCGATCGGTGTTTCCTTCAGCTTTGCAAAGACTTCATCCATGTTGAAGCTCGCCGACTTCTGCCGTTGGGGAAAGTCCTTAAACGTCGACAGGAATTGTCCCACGTAGCCCTGCGCTGGCACTAACGCGAATGCATGGTCCAGCAGCCAATCGTAGTAGGTATTAGAGGTAATGTCGGCGCGTTCGTAGGGATCCGTTCTAAGATTGAAGATTTTTGGAACGCGAAGGTTGGTAAATGGCTCCGCCCAAACGCGCAACGTACCTGGTGCGCGTTGCTCCATGAAGACAAACTTCCAGTTATCGTATCGAAGGCCCGTCAACTGCTGATCGTCGTTGACGTACAAGAACGACTCTCTCGGACTCTTCGCGGTCTGTCCCGATAAGTACGGCACCAGATTGTCGCCGTCGAGATGAACCTTGTACGTCATATCGCCGACTTTGTATCCAGTGATTAGCTTGTCCTTGACCTGCGTGTCGCCAGCGATAGCTAGGATTGTCGGTAGCATGTCGAGGTGCGCGGCGAGGTCGTTGGACACTTCTCCCGGCTTGATCTTGCCTGGCCACCGGCACATCGCCGGGATTCGATAGGCGCCTTCCCAATTCGAATTTTTCTCGTTGCGGAACGGCGTCATTGCGGCGTCGGGCCAACTGTTGATGTGCGGGCCATTGTCGGTCGAGTACATCACGAACGTATTGTCGGCGATGCCTAGATCATCCAACGCCTTCAGGATCTGTCCGACGTTCCTATCGTGGTCGATCATCGTATCGTGATAGGGACTTTGCCAACGCCCAGCCTGTCCGACGCTCTCGGGCTTGGTGTGAGTACGGAAGTGCATGTGGGTGGTGTTGATCCAAACGAAGAACGGTTTGCCCGCGTTCTTTTGGCGCTGCATGAAGTCTACGGCGCGATTGGTGATGTCGTCATCGATCGTTACCATCCGCGCCCGCGTCAAGGGGCCGGTATCGACACAGACTTGCTTGCCGACCTTGCCGAAACGAGGATCGACTGTTTCGTCGTCCTTATCGGACGCTTTGCAGTCCATGACTCCGCGCGGACCGAACCTCGCTCGAAACTGCGGGTCCGTCGGGTAGTCGGGTAATTCAGGTTCTTCCTCAGCGTTGAGGTGATAGAGGTTGCCGTAGAATTCATCGAAGCCATGCACGGTTGGCAGAAATTCGTTGCGATCGCCGAGGTGATTTTTTCCGAATTGGCCAGTCGCGTAGCCAAGCGGCTTGAGCAATTCGGCGATCGTCGGATCTTCTTTCTGAAGCCCCAGTGTGGCGCCCGGCAAGCCCACCTTGGTCATGCCCGTTCGCAGGCCAGATTGTCCGGTGATGAAAGAAGCGCGGCCGGCGGTGCAACTCTGTTCGCCGTAGTAATCGGTGAAGATGACGCCCTCTTTCGCGACGCGATCGATGTTGGGCGTCTTGAAACCCATCAACCCGTGCGAGTAGGCGCTGATGTCTGAAATTCCGATATCATCGCCCCAGATTATAACGACGTTGGGTTTCGGAGATTGAGCGTGTGCAGGCGCCGCTAATGAAAGACCTACAATGGCAAGCGCGGGTAAGCCTAGAAGTCCTCTGATATCCATATTGTTTACTCCATGCGACCCTTACTTATTGAAGCTCAACGTGAACGCGGTTGATCGTGCCATTGAATGGAAATGGCCGTTTATCGAAATATTTGAGAGAAACAGGCGATCCGAGATCGACGCCTACGTCGAACGTTTCGCTGGCGGTGAATGCGGCAGGAACGGTGCGCTTGACGTCGGCGCGCGCGACCTCATGTCCATCAACATTTAGAACAACGAGTGCAGGCGCTCCCGGCTTGGCGATGCTGGTGCCGACTTCGATCCGGTGTTTGCCGGGGGATAGCTTTTGCGCGGAGCGCGCGGTGTACCGCTCGATTATCATCATGTTGTATTCGTAGACGAGGTGGCCGTCGTCCATGTAGAGCGTGAGGCCGCCGCTCGCGCCGCCGAGAGCATAGAGAACGCCGGACGCATTCTCACCGAATACAGCGTCGATCGTGACGCGATTGCTTTCTCGACCTACGCCAGGAGCGGCAAACTCGGGCATCCGCGTCGTCGTCGCATCGAAATCCCAGCTCCTATAGGGTGTCTTTGCCCGATCTTCGGGATGAATGCGCAGCCAAATTCCCGCGCCGATGGGGAATGCATTGTTAGTCTCTGCTTCCTTTAGAAACAAAGACTTCATCTCGCTTAAGCGCTGCGGTTCCTTGCCGGCGAGATCTTCTGCCTGCGAAAAATCGGAATTGAGCTTGTAGAGCTCCCACTTGTCTTTTGCTGAATCCCAGGCTGCGAGACCTGGCGAAATGGTGAGCCACGGCGTCAACGGGCCGAACGTCGAAGCAAACCAACCGTCGTGGTAGATGCCGCGACTGCCGTTATTATCAAAATATTGTGTAACCTTGCGAGTCGGCGCCGTTGCGTCGGCGAATGTATACACCATGCTGACGCCATCGATCGGGTCTTGCTGGAAACCATCGACGACTCTTGGCGGCTTGATACCCAGGATGTCATAAATCGTGGGCACAATGTCATTGACGTGGTGAAATTGGGAGCGCGGCGTCTTATCCGGCTTGATGCGGGCGGGCCATGAAATAGCCATGGGATTCCGAGTGCCGCCGAAGTGCGACGCAATCAACTTCGTGTATTTAAATGGTGTATCGCCCGCCCACGCCCAGCCGGCGTGATACATGTTATCCATCTTCGGGCCACCGAGGGCGTCTAAACCACCCAATTGGTTCATTGCATCGATTTGCTGCTCTATGGTGTTCGGAATCTGGTTCTGCGCCAACAGCTCGCTGATGCTGCCGTTTTGTCCCTCGGCACTCGCACCATTGTCCCCGAAAATATAGAAGACGATCGTGTTGTCCCGGATATTTAGGCGATCCAATTCGTCGATGACTTTGCCGGCCTGAACATCAATGTGCTCCACAAAGCCTGCGAATACTTCCATCAACCGCCGTTGGAACGCGCGCTGATTTTCCGGAACGCTGTTCCACGCCGCCATCGTCTCGGGACGTGGCGTCAACTTGGTATCTGCGGGAATCCAGCCAAGTTGCTTTTGTCGCTCGAATGTACGCTCGCGGAGCGCATCCCATCCGTCATCGAATTGACCTTTGTATTTGTCAGCCCATTCTTTGAAGATGTGGTGGGGACCGTGCGCTGCGCCTGGAGCCCAGTACATGAGGAACGGTTTATCGGGCGAATACGCACGTTGCTTGCGCATCCACGTGATCGCTTTATCCGCCAAGTCCTCGCTCAGATGATACTTCTCAACCTGCGGGGGCTCGATCGGATTGAAATTCTCGAAGAGACGCGGCTCCCATTGCGAAGTTTCGCCCGCCAAGAAGCCATAGAAGTAGTCAAAGCCGATGCCTTCACCGGTCGGCCATAGCGTGAACGGTCCCATCGGCGTGGTTTCGGTGGCGGGTGTGTTGTGCCACTTGCCGAGGGCCGCAGTTTTGTAGCCGTAATCACCAAGGACTTTGGCGATGCTCGCCGATGTTCTTGGAATAACGCCCGTATAGCCGTCCCAATCGACGGCACGTTCGGCGATGGTTCCCGAACCCACGCGCTGGTGATTACGCCCTGTCAAAAGAGCGGCGCGCGTTGGCGAGCAGATCGAAGTCGTGTGAAAAGCGTTGTAGCTGATGCCGTCGTTTGCAATCCGAGAGAGCGTCGGCGTATGGATTGGTCCGCCATATGTATCAGGAAGTCCGAAGCCGACGTCGTCCAATAGTATGATCAGGATATTCGGTGCGTCTTTAGGTAGGTGGTCCTGCTCTACCCGCCTCTGATGTTTGGAATCTTGGAGCCTCGGGGCCGCAATGCTCGCTGATGGTGTCGGCGGGAACGGCAGTACGGATCCGTCGTTCGAAGCTGCCTTCGCAGAGCATGTGAACAGCAAAATTGGGGTCAGGACGACGATGCTCTTTACATAAAAGGCCACTGCCAAGCGCCGCGAACTCGGTGCTTTTCGCTCAGGCAATCTCGACCTGAGCTGCCCTGTCAAAGCAATCAACTGCAGGTCCAGACGTAACCGATGGGCGTGAGCAACCAGCACGCACCGACACCATAGTCGTACCAGCGGCCATGCCAGTATCGCCGCCCTGTGCCGTACCAGACGCCGCCATGGTAACGATGGCCGACTACAAGACTATTCGTCCCGACATGCACGTTCTTATTGACACGCACGTTTCTGTCGACATGGACATTTCTGTTAACACGCGCATTTCTGCCAACGTGTGCATTGGTTCGGCCATGCACATGAGCCGCGTACGCCGACAAAGGTGACAGCAATCCAGCAGATAGCCCACATATTATTGTTATTTTTTTAGCATACGCTCCGCTCCCGGTATGGACGCAACACGAAGGACGATTTCGTGGCGCGCGTCTGCCAAGTACGTCAGCATACTGATAAATCACGAGTGTTGATCTAGAACAAGCGGCGATTGCTTGCCTGGATAGAATTCAGCAATTGCCAGGTCATTGCCGGAAAGTCGCTTCGCAATGCGATTTCAACGCTGGGCCCATCTCGCCGATTGGCCAAGATCGTTTGGAACCATGAGCGCGTAACCCAGTCAATATCCGCCGCAAGGTCTGGAATGGGTTACAAAAAGACTGGGCTCAGACCGCCTCAACGTCCGTTTCTGAACCGAAAGTAGGAATCGGCTAACACGCGCAGAGTTCCGCTCCGTGTTAGGCTCAAATGTCGGCAAGTGGGATCAAACGGACATTTCGCAAGAGTAGCTTTGGAGAGAAAGCATTCGTCCACCGCTCGATCTCATTGCGGATCATTCCGGTGCGATGTGCGTCAGCTGCTCTCACGAAAGCGGACAATGATGGTTTGTCGACTGAGGGCCATCAAGTGACGTGTTCCATCGGATTTCTTCGCTCGAATGATACCTCCGCCGCAGACTGGAATTCTTAGCGCTGTCGGACACTGATCGCGTTTGATCGCTCCCTCCTAAACGGCCTTTTCATCGCCCGCTGAAAGACCGGAGCCTGTCAGTGGCACCCGACGATTGAACGGCTCTGACGTGTCATCTGCCTACTGAGATAGATCAGAGAATCACGTTCACATGCCCCGATGTATCTCGGGGAACACGTTATTTCACGTCAACATCCGTTAGCCTAAGAGTTGGAGTCGTTTGGTTCCCAAATCGTGAGCGCAGCTTTCGGAGTTCAAAATCAACAGATGTGGGTCCCGTCAGCGAGCTGAATAGCTATGAAACAAACAACGGCATTTTTGTTGGCGGGCCTCACTTTACAGTTCGTTGCGGGCTCACAAGAGACGCAAGCAGCAGAGGGAGGATTGGGTTTCTATCTTCTGGGCTCAAAGACAAGCCTTGCAGGCTTTGTTCCGCCGCCCGGAACCTACGTTGCGGACTACAACTACTTTTACAGCGGCAGCGCCCCAATCAATTTCAATATCGGTGGCGTTGATGTCACCGGTGGCGTTGACGCGAACGCATACATCAAATTGTTTACCGGGCTCTGGACCGCGCCCGACAAGGTACTGAGTGGCAACATCGCCTTCAGCGTTTCGGTCCCGATCGGCTGGAAAGATGTCTCGGCTGGCGCGGCCGTGGATGTGTTGGGCCACGTTTTACAGCCAAAATTCGAGGATGATGGCGCTCATATCGGCGATCCTGTCCTAGGGGCGTCGTTAGGATGGCACGAGGGCAGCTGGCACTGGAGTGTCGGTACGCTCCTCAATGTCCCGGTTGGATACTGGAAGAAGGGAGATGTCACCAACATCGGCTTCAATCGTTGGGCAGGAGATCTGACCGGTGCCGTCACCTACCTCGATATGAAGACCGGTATCGAATTGTCTAGCGCTGCTGGGTTCACGTTCAACGGTACGAACGAAGCTACCGACTACACAACCGGCACGGAGTTCCATCTTGAGGGCGCTGCAATGCAGCACTTCTCGAAGACGCTCTCCTTCGGTCTCCAAGGCTACTACTACCAGCAAGTGACGGGGGACAGTGGCCCCGGAACGAAGTTCCTCGGTGATTTTAAAGGCAGAGTCGTTGCGCTCGGTCCCGCGCTGGATTTCTCGTTCGCATTGGGCAAGACCCCGGTCAGCGGCAATGTGAAATACTTTCACGAATTCGCCGTTGAAAACCGTCTCGAAGGTGATGCTGGCTACCTGAATTTCACGATCCCGCTCTCCGGCGGGGGACACTGAGCCGCTTACTGTGCTTCTTCAAAGACGCGTCAGCAATGGTTGCACGGCCGCATAGATTGCCGTGTCAAAGTTGATAAACTCCACACAAGTGCGGGGTTTGTTACCGTCATTTCGGTGGCAGCTTCACGCTCGCAAGGTCTGTTCCCACGATGACATCTCCGGTAAAGCCACCATCTTGGGCAGCCTTCTTGTAATCCTGCGCTGTTAGCGGTCCGCCTTGAACCTTCACGGTCCCTTGCATCGTGGCACCGATAGGCGGCGCTAGATGAGTGAGCATAAGGTACTTGGCTCCGTCTCTTTGCGCCATTGCGCCAAGATCAGTGGCGTTGCTTTGGCGGTAGTAGACCGGTGGCGGCGTGGTGGCGCCTCTCTCTGGAGAGAGAACGGGATGAATAGTCGTGTTCACGATGACGTCTGCGCCCTTTGCCAGCTTTTCGAATTCGTCCGATGTTGACGTCTTGCGCGGCGGTTCCTGAACGTCGTTAGAAGAGTCTCCACCGATCGCGATGCTGCCCGCCGGCGTGTCGACGCGGAAGGCCACATACCCTGGGATGTGAGTTGTTCGGACCGCGCTGACCTTCACGTCACCCGACGTCCACACGGCCTGAGAATCGTCCTTGGGATCGAACGTAATGACATTCAACCCTGCGACGGGTCCGGCCGCATCGATTAGACCTTTCATTTCGGCGTTGCGGTAGGCGGTTTCACCTGACTGCTCATAGGCGTCGTTGATGTGCGCGACGAATTTGCTGCAGCTCAAAGCGAACCCCAGCTGCGTTTTTGCATCCGTGCTGCAGACGACGTCGAGTTTTTGATGACCGCCAAAAATCCAGCGCATCTGAACGATATCGGAAAATCCTTCCATATGGTCGGAGTGCATGTGGGTAAAGAAGACAGCGTTGAGCTGCGAAGCTTGGACACCCACTTGCGATAGCCGCATAAGCGTGCCGCGCCCGGCGTCGAATTGCATCAGGACGGACCGACAGTCGTTGGCGTCGTCGCCATACCGTACCAGCGTCCCGGGCCCAGCGAGGCCGTTAAAAGGCGGTGGGCCGCTTGTGCCGGTCAAAGTGACCACAAGACAGGGCGCGGCTTGCGTACCATACGCAGCGGGTAGCCCTCCCAAAATCGCGAGCAGGTAAGCAGTTATGCGCATGAGCTTAGTCATGGACTTGGCCTCTTCGAGCTTTCATGTTTGCAGGCATTCTCACAAACGAAGAGCTGCAGCGTGCGAGCAAATAACAGAATGCAAACAGAGAGGTGTAATTCATGCGGATCGCACGTGACGTGTCTTGATCGTCCCGGCAACCGTCTTTGGGTCGTGCGATGTCCGAGCGCATCGCACGCGTTTTCCTGCAGGTCGCAGCTATTCTGGTGCGACCTCAGAAACAGACCCAAACGTAATAACCATCAGGGGTCATTCGCCAGCATGAGCCAACGCCGTAGGCCCACCACCGGCCGTGCCAGTAACGCCGACCGTGTCCGTAATATACGCCACCGTAGTACGACGGCCGACAACCACGTTTCGGCTTACGTTTACGTTTCGGTGAACGTTGACATTACGATTGACTCCAACATTCCTGTTCACATGAACGTTTCCGCTGCGGTGGACAGCTTGGCCGCGGTGTCCGCCGCCTCCGCGCCGCGCGTCGGCCTGGGACAATGCTGCAGCGACTCCGAAGATTAGAGCTGCTCCGAATACGAGGGCGCGGTTAATGGGCTGTTTCATAGCTTCACCTCTCTTCTTTTTATTATGGCTCTTTCGAGATAGGACGCCGACGGATACGGCGGTTTAGAGCAGCCATCTCTACCGGGAAGTTGGGCTCCGTTTCAGTCCCAGTAGCCTTTTGATCAACGTCTCCCGCGCCGAGTCTTTTTTAGGACAATCCCTGCACGGATCGGATTTGAGCAACCTATGTTGACACAATGGACCGGCATCATCGCAAGCTATGCTGAGAACAGCGGCTTGCAACGCGTCATTCCAAACGCGGCAATCGCCTGCTAACTGGCTCGCCAATGGATCGATGATCTTGGGCGAATTCATACTCATCTTCCTTTGTTGAACTCGGCATCAAGCCGGGAGAAGCTTGACGACGCTTGGGCATTGCTTCGATAAGTCCGAAGTCTCGCCGCCGGGATCAACGAGAGCAACCCAACGCCAACCAGAAGGGAACCGGACGGCTCAACTATCAGCAGTGCAGTTCATTGAACTCGATGACGCACGTCAAACGTCTCACTTCTGTGAGATTCAAAAAGCACGAGAGCCCGACTTCAACGACTATGTGGCTGCACCGGCCATCGTTTCGAATTATAATCCAATATTCGGGGGTAAGGACGAATTAGAGCGGGCGGAGCCCTGCGTCGCCGGCCGATTATAGCGTGGACCTCTGTGTTGGGACCGATCAACCGATCGAGGCGAACGGCGAGCAGGTTATTGGTTTAGGCGACACGTTTCGCAACAAGAGATGATCCAACATGGGTGTACCCGCTGAAAGCCGATTGCGCGGAGGTGGCATGAAGCCCAAGGCGATGTTGTTCGCGAGCGCGGTCGAGACTACTTTCGCCGGGTTACTTAAGCAGAATATGTGCGAGTGCTAAGTTTTTGCTCGAGTAACGGCCAACACTGCTAACGGCACACCGATTAAATTCGCGGGTTGTGCCGCTTGCGCCACTTTCGTGTACCGACTGGGCGCGCGTGATACGCCCGGAGAATCGTGTCCTGCAAAAAGCAAAGCGGTCTTAGCATTCGCTATTTACGCCAGTGGGCACGCAGCATAGCTGATGAGAGTTCTAGTCTTGGAGAACTCTCATGAAATCCTATTCGGACCAAATCGACGATCGCTATTACAGTATCCTGGAAGAAGAATTCGATTTGGCCTCTGAACTCCAGCGGTTAGGCGATGCAAGAAATACGCGCTTGCCGATACGCTCCGGGTGTTCATGGCCGCTTTGACGGCCTTGCCACCTCGCTGGAGTGAAGCAATCGCCTTTGGTACAGAACTCGCTGATATTGCGTATGACGGCAGCGAACGGGAATTTGAGCCCTTCCGCAATGCGCTCATTCGAGCGCTGTCGCTTCTGATGTTTTGGGCACACCAACGATCGCTGCACGACTTCCGCTTCCTCGGCTGTTCGACCGTACGGTGCAAAGTCGCGTTAGCGAGCGATGGAATGGTGGGCCCAATTATGGACCAATGACGGGCAGCTCAGGCGAAGGCGAGAACGCTAAAGTCATGATTGGCGCGCCGGGCAGGATGAAAGTGCGAACACTTATGTGATTGAAGTGGCGTACTAACTTCTCGGGCTCATCCCAGAAGCAGTCTTCGGCGTTCAGTAGTCAATCAGAGGCGTTCCTGATGACATCAATAACCGCGTTTGACCCACTGGAGACATTTCGGTCGCCCCAGAAGCCACAACGGACCGTCTTTTAACGCTAGCTTTCCCCCTGAAATCGAGCAGGAACTCCTCCATCCAGCGAGCGAGCACACCAGTACACTTCGGGGCAAAATCCAAATCCAGGTCGTCTTTGGGATGGTGTCAAATTGCTGCTTGAGCAAATTGGACCGAGACAAACCGCGTATCACCCGAGGACATGATGGCGAGCAGGACCTATGGGATTATTCTCGTCACCTTGTCGGCTCTTTTTTGGAGCACGGCAGGGCCGTTCGTCCGGATGGCCAATCTTGAATCTTGGACACTGATTGGTTGGCGATCCTTGTTCGCCTTTCTAACGCTGGCAGGCGTCGCGGCTTACCAACACCGGACCCGCTTGCCGATAGCCGTATTGGACATGGGGTCTGCGGGTATTGTGGCGGTTGCAATCTCAGTTCTGTCCACGATCGCCTACATCTTCGCGTTGAACTTGACGACTGTTGCCAACGTCATGATTGTCTATGCGACGTTGCCATTCATCGCCGCGCTTATCAGTTATGTCTGGATCGAGGAACGGGTCACGTTGCGCTTGCTCGGCGCAGGGCTTGCGGCCCTTACCGGCATTTTCATCATGGCTGGAGCGGCGGCGACCGCGCACGATGTCGTCGGCATCTTCTGGGCCTTCGTTATGACGGCGACTTTCGCGGCTCAGATTGTGCACACCAAGGTTCATCCCAAGCTTGACTTGAACGTAGCGATGGCTTTGGCGGCGGGGGCTTGCGGTTTGATTGCGATTCCCTTCATGGAGCCCGGACTTCCGCCGCCAGAGTCACTTCTGGCCTGCGCACTGTATGGTGGATTGACGTCTGGTTTTGCCTATGTACTAGCCCTCAACGGCGGTCGCTACATTGCCGCAGGCGAAGCTGGGTTTATCCAAATGCTCGACGTCGTGCTCGGCCCGCTTCTGGTGTGGATATTCTTCGGAGAACAACCCGGCGTGACCGTTTTGGCTGGGGGTGCTATCGTGCTGATCGCGGTTTTTTGGTATCTCGTGCCCACCGTTCGCATGCCGGCTGCGTAGGTTCACGAGCGTAGTAACTGCAGTACAGACGGATCGTTGAATTTTTGGTTTTGACCTCGCTTTTTTGCCTAGCATAGCCGTAAGATTCCATTAGCAGACACTGACCGTGCTGGTCCGGCGGCGCGCATGCGCGTCTATAGACACGTCTGCTTTTGTATGAAGAGTGGAAGGAAATTCGGCCATGCGAGCGCTAGCATATAATCCAAAGCTAACATTGGCGGTTCCGCCGTTAGGTAATCACTGAAACTCAGCTAAGCAGAGGAACCCGACATCTGCATCACGTGCGCTGAGCAGTCTGGCGGTCGCATCACAACCATGTGGCCGGGGCCGCCCATCATGCCTTGAGTCTCGTAGCCTGTTCCGGGCGTTTGGGGCTGTTGGAACGTGCAAGCAACGCAAGAACAAGTAAGCCTAAAAATGGGTCACTCCGATTCCCCTCGCGCCGAGATATGCCGTGTATAGACCCACCAGAAAGATCAGCACGCTGGAAAAGTAGGGAGCACGGCGCGCGACTTCCCCCAATCCTGACCAACGCTTGGAGGCGTGCTGGACGCTCAATGCGGCTGCTGCCCCTACAGCCACCATTGTCGCCGCCAACCCGATGCTAAAGCATAGAACCAATGCCAAACCCAGTGTGAACTTCTTCAGCTGCAGGCACAGCAAGAGCACCGTTATCGAGGCGGGGCAGGGGATCAGTCCACCGGTCAGGCCGAACATGACAATCTGCCCGGTCGTCGCATGCTGATTGGCGAAACGCCGGCGGATGTCCTCGGCATGCTCACGCTCATGAGCATCCGCATACTCCCCATCGCTTACGTCGAGGCCGTCGCTATCAGCTTGATGGTGGTCGTGCTCATGAAACTCAACGACATAGCTGTGCGCATGATTGCCATGGCTCAACCTGAGAGTTGCATTGAACTCATGCGGTTCAGGGATCTCTTCAATGGATTCAAGGTAATCCCCTCGCGAAATGAATTTGAAAATCTGCTGGGCGCCATCGTTCCTTTTGGTTTCGACCGTGAGGTCGGCCGCCACAATCTCAGTGCCGGAGAGGAAACGGATGCGCCAGCGAGGCGGGACACCGTTCTCGAACACTTCGAGACTCAGCACGCCGTGGCCCGTGTTTATCTCCCGTACCTCCTCGCCGTGATGATGACTGTGGGCCACGACCTCGCGACGGGTGCGCCACACCATCCATAGCGCCACACCGATGATCAGCATTGCGGAGACCAGCTGCAGGTAAGGCTCGGTCGCTTCGGTATTAAATTTCGCACCAAAATGAAGCCCAGCCAGCGCGATCGCCCACACCACGGCTGTGTGGGACAGGGTGGCCGCCAGTCCGAGCAGCACGGCCTGGCCAACGGTGCCGCGAATCGCAACGATAAAAGCCGCCATCATCGTCTTGGAGTGTCCAGGCTCGAGGCCATGAAGCGCGCCAAGGAGGATCGCGCTCGGGATGAATAGCCAAGCGTTGCCGGATTGGAGGAGAGAGGAGAAATCGGTCATCACTTTGACAGACGTTTTAAGCCTAACCCATCAAAACACCCCTGCGCCAGGGCGGGGGACAGCTCGTCAATGGGCAAACGTTGGGTTTTGCGTCGACTTCACGGCAAATACTTTCACTTCAGATACGACCTCACGACGTCGATGAGTTCATCGGCACCCGCCGAGCGCTCCTCGTTGTTCTTGGCCGCGACGACATGATTTCGAATGTGGTCTTCGATCAGCTCGACGGTTAATCCGTTGAAAGCACCACGGACGGAAGCGACGAGTTGCAGAATGTCTGCACAGCCGACCTCAGCTTCCAGGCCCCGTTCAATCGCTTCGATCTGACCCTTTAGACGCCGCACCCGGGCCATGAGCCTCGATTTTTCCTTGATCATGTGCGCCATCACCGCGTCTCCCGACAATAATATAGGGCGGTACCCTATATCCACCGGGCAGGCTCGTCACGATTTTTGCGGGCCGCGGCAGTCCACACGTTGTCCAGCCACGGTGATGCGAACTCCGATTGGAAAGCGGGCATCACCAACGCGTGCGAAGCTGTAGCTCTGCTTTCGGCTAAAATGTCTGCAAGTTGGCGCGGGCCCTACGTCGTGCTAGTGCACTCCGGCTGGCGCTGAGAGTGCATCACATGACCACTGCGGACTGGATCTCTGCGTTCCCTGGACTCAACAAGCTCGACCCTGAGATCACCAAATCGCTCATCGAGGCCAGCAAGGTGGTGCATCTCCCGGCAGGCACGCGGATCTTCGGACCTGGTCAGGCGCCTCAAGCCTATCTGCTCGTCACGGCAGGACGTGTTCGAATCCAGCAAACATCCGACAGCGGACGGGAGATCGTGCTCTATCGCGTGTCGCCCGGCGAGAGCTGCGCGCTGACGACGGCGTGTCTGATGGGTTTTGAGGACTATCAGGCCGAAGGGATCGCCGAAACCGACGTCGAAGCCGTCACGATTCCGCGCGCGACGTTTGACGATCTCATCACTAGATCGCCGGAATTCAGAAAATTCGTTTTCACTGCGTTCGGCGTTCGCATCACCAATCTTTGTCGCGTGATCGAAGATATCGCATTTTCGCGCATCGATGTCCGTCTGGCGCAGCGTCTGCTCGAACTTGGCGGCGATCGGGGACGTATCGAATTCACGCATCAGCAGATGGCGTCAGAGCTCGGCACCGCGCGGGAAGTCATCAGCCGTCAGCTCAACGAGTTTCAGCGCCGCGGATGGATCGCAACGTCGCGCGGCATTATCGATATCAAACAGCCGCAAGCGTTGAGACAGCTCGCGGCCGCCCCTTAGATAAAGCTGCCCATCTGCGGCGATCAATACTCTTTCGCGCCACAATAACAAAAAAATTTCCTCTTTTAGTAATGTGACTTGGTCACATACTTCTACGCTGCCGGCGCATAGTAGTATTCCAATCCACAAGGGAGGAGGCGCCGATAATGACGAACATGGGATCATTCGACCGTTACGCCCGGATCTTGCTGGGCGTCGTGCTGCTTAGCCTTGTTTTCGTGGGGCCGAAGTCGCTTTGGGGGCTGGTGGGTCTTGTGCCGCTGCTCACGGGCCTTGCCGGATTTTGCCCGGCCTATCGCGTCGCCGGGGTCGACACTTGTCGGCACCAGGGCAAGTAACAGACGAGCGTCGGCATGCTTTTTGTCTTCGTTTTTCCGAGCGAAGTCGTCGGCGATCTCGGCGACGGGTGGGCCCGCTCGGTCAGACCTTACTCAGGAGACCTCAGATGACCGCAATTCCCCATCCCGTCGATCTCAGTATCAAACCCGAGGTCACCGGCTTCTTCGACGAGCAGACCAATACGGTCAGCTACGTGGTCAAGGACCCCAAGTCGCCGTCATGCGCCATCATCGACAGCGTCATGGACATCGACTACGCGGCGGGCCGCATCAGCTATGAATCGGCAGATAGGATCATCGCGTTCGTGAAAGAGCGCGGGCTGAAAGTCGAGTGGCTCATCGAAACGCACGCGCATGCCGATCATTTGTCGGCCGCGCCCTACATTCAAGGGAAGCTCGGCGGCAAACTCGGTATCGGCGAAAACATCACGATCGTGCAGTCGGTGTTCGGCAAGATCTTCAATGAGGGCACCGAGTTTCAACGCGACGGCAGCCAGTTCGACCGGCTTTTCAAAGACGGCGATACCTACAACATCGGTACCGTGACAGCGTTCGCCATGTTGACGCCGGGTCATACGCCCGCTTGCATGACGCACGTCATCGGAGATGCGGCCTTCGTTGGCGATACGCTCTTCATGCCCGACGGCGGTACGGCACGCGCGGACTTTCCAGGCGGCGACGCGCGCGTTCTTTACAAATCGATCAGGCGCGTCCTCGAACTGCCGCGCGAAACGCGTCTCTTCATGTGCCACGACTACGCTCCGAACGGGCGGGAGATCAAATGGGAGACGACCGTGGGCGAAGAACGCGCGAGCAATATTCACGTGCGCGACGGTATGAGCGAGGACGCGTTTGCGAATATGCGCCAGGAGCGCGACGCGACACTTGGACTTCCGAGACTCATCATTCCATCAATTCAAGTCAACATCCGAGGCGGCAACCTCCCCGAGCCCGATGCTGCGGGCAACCGCCACCTCAAAGTGCCGATCAATCAGCTTTGATTTTGAAATCACCAGCTTTCGCGGAGGGCCGATGCAGCCGAAACAACTGACGCCTGAACTGTCCGTCATGGGGCAATTGAGCGTCTCCGATATTGCCGATGTCAAGGCGTGCGGTTTCGCGTCCATCATCTGCAACCGTCCCGACGGCGAAGGATCGGATCAGCCTTTGTTCGCCGAGGTCGAAAAGGCGGCCAAGGCGGCAGGCATCGAATCGATCTACATTCCCGTGTCGTCAGGGATGGTGACAGACGAGCAGGCGGTGCAATTCGCGAAGGCGCTGGCCCAGCTGCCAAAGCCCGTTCTTGCCTATTGCCGGAGCGGCACGCGCTCCACCACGCTCTGGGCACTCGCGCGCGCAGGCCATCAACCGATCAACGAGATCGTCGCCTCGGCCGCTGCCGCGGGTTACGATTTGTCCGGCGTCGCCAAGCGCCTCGCCAAGGCTGGAGTGATCGCGACCGACAAGCCGGCTGCCAGCCATGAAATCGTGATCGTCGGCGGAGGTGCTGCGGGTGCGGCCGTAGCAGCGAGCCTGCTGCGCCGGAATAGCAAACTGGACATTGCCGTGATCGATCCGGCGGATACGCACTATTATCAACCCGGATGGACGATGGTCGGCGGTGGCATCTTCCAGGCTCCTTCTACGGCGAAACCCTTGGGTGCTGTGCTTCCGCGCCATGTCACCTGGATCAAAGCGGCGGTTGCCGGCTTCAACCCTGACCACAACGCGGTGATTGTCGAAGGCTGCCGCGCGATCCGCTACCGCCATTTGATCGTTTGCCCGGGCATCAAGCTCAACTGGACTGCTATCGAAGGCCTGCCGGAGACGCTCGGCAAGAACGGCGTTACGTCGAACTACCGCTACGATCTCGCACCTTATACCTGGGAACTCGTCCGCTCGATGAAATCCGGACGAGCTCTGTTCACTCAGCCGCCGATGCCGATCAAGTGCGCAGGCGCGCCGCAAAAAGCCATGTATCTCTCAGCCGACCACTGGCGTCGTTCAGGGACACTCGACAATATCGACATCGAATTCTACAGCGCCGGCGGCGTTTTGTTTGGCGTGCCAGATTATGTGCCTGCGCTCATGGAGTATGTGCGTGCCTACGATGTGGCGTTGAAGTTTTCGCTTAACCTCGTGGCGATCGACGGTCATGCGAAGGTTGCGTACTTCAATAGGAGTGGACCTGACGGGAGTTCCGACACGATCAAGTCAAACTTCGATATGATCCACATCGCGCCGCCGCAGATTGCGCCGGACATCATTCGCAATAGTCCGCTGAGCGACAGCGCAGGCTGGATTGACGTCGATCCGTCAACCTTGCGGCACAAGCGTTACGCCAACATCTATGGCCTGGGCGACGCGACGAACACTCCAAACGCGAAGACCGCGGCGGCAGCTCGAAAGCAAGCGCCCGTCGTTGCTGAAAATATCCTCTACGACATGGGCGAGCGCGCCGTGCAATGCGAGTACGACGGATATGGATCGTGCCCGCTCACGGTTGAACGAGGCAAGATCGTTCTCGCTGAGTTCACATACGGGGGCAAAGTCGCGCCGTCGTTCCCGTCTTTCATCGTCGATGGCACCAAGCCTTCCCGCGCCGCGTGGATACTGAAGGAGCGCATTCTTCCACCGATCTATTGGAAAGCCATGCTGAAGGGCCGCGAGTGGCTCGCGAAACCCAAGGTCATGGCGTGATGTTCGCACATGATGCGCTGGCAACGTTCTCCGGTTCGATTGTCGGGTTTGTGCTTGGCCTAATAGGTGGCGGCGGCTCTATCCTTGCGGTTCCATTGCTCGTGTATCTTGTCGGCGTCCAGTCGCCCCATGTCGCAATAGGCACGAGCGCCGTCGCAGTTGCGCTCAGTGCGCTGGCGTCGCTTGCGGGACACGCGCGCGAGCATCACGTCAAATGGCGTTGTGCCGTTGTCTTTGCCTGCGCCGGCGTCGCGGGTGCCATCCTCGGCTCCTCGCTCGGCAAGGCATTTGACGGTCAGAAATTGCTGCTCTTGTTCGGCATGCTGATGATCGTGATCGCAGGGCGCATGTATTGGAAGCGGAGCGGCGACGGCAACGCCGCTGTCAGGTTGAGTGCGTCGACAGCGCCCAATCTCTTGCCATACCTGCTTCTGTACGGCGTTGGCGTCGGCGCCTTATCCGGATTTTTCGGGATCGGCGGAGGGTTCCTCGTGGTGCCCGGACTTATGGCGGCCACCGGCATGCCGATGATTTACGCCATCGGTTCATCGCTCGTCTCTGTGGCCGCGTTCGGCCTAACGACGGCGGGCAACTACGCCGTATCAGGAATGGTCGACTGGGTGCTTGTCGGCTACTTCATTTGCGGCGGCATCGCTGGCAGCTTTTTTGGCCGGCTTGCAGGACGATATCTTTCCGGCGAAAAGCAACTGCTTTCTCAGGTCTTCGCAACGATCGTCTTGCTTGCCGGTCTTTTCGTAGTCGTTCGCGCCTTGCCGGAGGTCGCCGGCTAATTTCCGCGACCCCTGTAACGGGTATTGGCTTTCACGCGAATAGCGATCACGGGAGGAACCAAGAATGAAAGAAAAGTCACTGATCGTGGTCATAATCGCCGTTGCGGCGGCCCTTCTTGCATTGCCGGCCCGAGCTCAAAGCATGATGGATCAGGTCGATTTTTCTTCCGACGCCTACTCCAAGGCTGAGATGAGTCGGGATGAGATTGTCGCTGCGATCTCGAAGCTCAAAGTCGGCGAAAAACTCGATCTTTCAGGGAAAGCTCTCAATGGGCTCGATCTGTCTGGTATCGACCTCCGCCGGACGAACCTGCAGGCGGCCCGCCTCATGCGCGCCAATCTTTCCAATGCCAACCTAGAAGGCGTGAACCTTGACTCTGCGTGGTCGCTGAATTCAACTTGGAAAGGTGCCAATCTTAAGGGCGCCGGCATGTTTCAGACCCAGCTTCAAGGTGCAAACCTCGACGGTGCCAATCTGTCAGGTGCGCACATCGCGGGTGATTTTTCGAAAGCTAGCCTCAAGAACGCGATTTTCGATGGTGCCGACCTTTCGCCCAATGAGAGCAACCAATCGATGGGTCTGATGCGGGGCACATTCCGCAACACAGCACTCGACGGAGCCTCTTTCAAGAACGCCAAAATGCGCCGGTCACTGATAGAGTTTTCGTCCCTTCGCGGGGCTGATCTTACGGGCGCCGATTTGACAAACGCGGAACTCGGAGGTTCCAATTTCGACGGTGCGAATCTTTCCGGCGCCGACGTGAATGGCGCCGACTTCACGTCAGCTGGCACTGCCGAGATCAAGAACCTCAATGAGGCGAAAAACTTAGCCCAGGCGAAAGGGCTGCCTGCAAATTTGCGGTGACGGCGCAAGAGCTCGCGACGAGCGATCCGAGTGCGTATGTACGGCGCTAAAATAGCAGCGGAAGCTCACGGCGATCCAAAGAGGACACTAAGCTTCCGTCGCAGCGATGGCGCACGTCGGAAGTCTTGCCAAAGGAAACGCCATTCCGAGAGAGCTATGCGGAATGGATTGTTACTTGGCTCTCGGCCCTTGAGGCCAAACTTCAGAGGCTCGGTTTCAGGTGCCTTCGCAAACGTTCCGAACATTCGGTCGAACACAATGAGTATCGAACCATAGTTCTTATCGAGGCAGCTTTCATTAGAAGCGTGATGTACGCGGTGATGCGTCGGCGTGTTCAGTATCCATTCAAGTGGTCCGAGCCCGATCGGAAAAGCCGTATGCAAAAAGAACTGGTAGATGAGGCCTAGCCCTAGGACGAGGCCGATTGAAACCGGATGAAAGCCCACGAAAGCAAGTGGGACGAAAAACAGAAATGCGCCGCTCATTGTACCCGTCCAACCCAATCTTACGGCTGCGGACAAATTAAAGCGCGTCGCGGAATGGTGAACTGCATGGGTGGCCCAGAACCAGCGTATCCGATGCGAGGCGCGATGGAACCAATAGTAGAAAAACTCAACGCCAATGAAGAGAACGATCCAGCTCCATACGGTATTCAGCGGAATATCGAACAGCCGGCGCTGATAACTAACGTATAGGGGGATTGCGACGATACTTCCCGTCAGGATGCGGGTCGTGAGGTCGCCGACAGCAACGCCTATGGACGCTACTGTCTCTTTTGCATCGTGATCGTCTCGGTGAAGGGCCAGCTTCACGTAGATTAATTCAACCGCAATGAAGACGAGCGCGATGGGAAAAAATGCAAAGAGCGGTTTGGGCGTGCTGCTCAGAAATGCCGGCAGATCAGGCATCAAAGTATCTCGCTTAAGTGAAATGCCAAAGTTCAGCTACGCTCAGCGAGGTTCTCGGGCGGCCGCGACGGATTGGATCGCTAAATCGATCGCCGAACGACATTCTGCGCTAACTCTGTCCGCGTTCGCAGCCAGACAACGAAGTATGCGGCCGCCTCCGGGAAAGATGCCTCCGCACAGTCTGAAACGGTCGTCGCTGCACGCCGATACGGCGGCGCGCGCAGCCGGATTATGGACAATCGCGTCGATTTCCGCCTGGGTCAGATTGGGCGGCGGCACCGAGTGAGCGAGTGCAACGTTCGACGTTGCCGCCAACGCGGCAAATGTCATCAAGGCAGCAAGGATTGTAGGGCGCATGGCGTACTCTTTTTGCGAAAATGGTAGTCGGGCGGGCGGCCGAGCGCCCCGCGCGCTCAGCCTTGCCCCTTTGCAATAATCTCAGTAGCGAGACACGCTGCTGTCGCGCGTCACGGCGCCACCGTATGGTCCATTAATTGTCGCGGAATGATTGCACGTCCCTCCGGAGCAGCTCGTGCTGCCGTTGCGCGTCGCAGTCAGTCCGCGAGGCCCTGTGAAACTCTGTGATGAGCTGCACGAACCATTGGCGCAGGAACCGGATCCCGAAGAATGCCAGCTATTGCCGCGAGGGCCGCTGCCGCCCCCGGAACGCTGCCAGCCAGCTTCGGCGACCGAAGCGCCCGCAACCATCAGTGCGGCGGCGACGCAAAATTGCGCAGCCAACCTCTTTTTCAGGAACATGGGGTCGTCTCCTTGTATTTCGTCACAGCCCCTGTTGGCGTGACGATCAGGAGATTGGCGGCAGGTCGTATCGGTGGTGTTTCAAGAACGGCGTTAATCTTTACGTTTTGTAACAGGTCCTCGAAGGGCTTGCGCCGGAGGCATGGCTTCCGTCACATCCTGTCATGACGAAACGACCTCATATCCTCATCATCGAGGACGATCCGGAAATTCGATCCCTCGTCCAAGATTACCTCCAAAAGCACGGTTTTCGCGCTGAAATGGGGGACGGTGGAGCGGCGCTCGATCGGCATCTGTCGGTCTTTGGCGAACCCGACCTTATTGTGCTCGACATCATGCTTCCCGGCGAGGATGGACTGTCGATCTGCCGGCGGCTGCGAGCGTCATCGCGCGTGCCCATCCTCATGCTGACGGCACGGGGTGAAGACATTGACCGCATCATCGGACTTGAGATCGGCGCCGATGATTATCTTCCTAAGCCGTTCAACCCGCGCGAGCTCACCGCGCGCATTCGAGCTATCCTGCGCCGAAATGAGCCCCGTCCCGTCGCGAAGAAGCGTCTCAAGCTTCGCGATTTCGTTGTCGATTTAGAAGCTCGGTCGGTCATCGACGCGGAAGGCAGTGTCGTTGAACTGACGAGTGCGGAATTTGATCTGCTAGAATGTTTCCTGACACGGCCGGGCCGGGTTCTATCTCGCGAGCAGTTGATGGACTGGACGCGTGGGCGGCGTTCGGAACCCTTCGACCGCACGATCGACGTCCAACTCAGCCGTCTGCGCAAAAAGATTGATCAAAGCGAACCGCCACTATTCAAAACCATGCGTAATGCCGGCTACATCCTCACAGCGCGCGTCGAGGAGGCCTGAACGTGCTGTCGCGCCTCGGTTTTGCCGGACGTATCTCCTCTATTCTCCTACTTGCCCTGCTAGCTCTTTGGGCGCTCGGCGCTGCTCTCAGCTACGTCACACGAGCGCCGCTCGTCCCAGCTCCGAGCCCTTTCCCTCTTCCGCACCAAATCGCAGCGATTGTTGAACTCCTCGAAAAGGGCGATGCCGAACAGAGGAAGATCATTCTGAGTGCGGTAAACACCGACACACTGCAGGTTACGCTATCCGAAATGGCCCCGGAGGCAACGCCGGGACAACGCCGCCTCAAGGGTATCGAATGGCTCGTCGGGCAATACGTCAATGCCCTAGGACCGCGTGAGTTGATCGCGACGATTCCGTCGGGTAATTTTGCGGGAACTCTGCCTGACAGTCCGATTGGACGTCTTTCTGGGTCGATCCGCATCGGCGTAGCCCTTAACGGTGGCGGATACGTCATCTTCCAGCCTCGCGGTGAGATATCGCGCCGTCTTTTCGGCGTGCCCCCTGGATATTGGCTCGGCTTCCTTGGCGCGCTCGTCGGTATTGCGGCCTTGTTTGCAGTTTGGCGGGAGGCCCAACCGCTCAGGGAGCTATCGCGCGCCGTCTCGCGCTTCTCGGGCGATGGCAATCCGCTTCTGATTGTCCCGCGTGGCGCGCCGGAGTTGAAACGGCTTATCGATGAAACCAATCGCATGCAGGAGCGGATCGCGACGCTGCTCAAAGGACGAACCATCTTACTGGGCGCGGTCTCGCACGATCTCAAGACCTACATCACGCGGCTGAAGCTGCGCGCGGAGATGATCTCAGACCCGGATCAGCAGGCGCGCGCCGTGGGCGATCTCGACGAGATGACCATTCTGATTGAAGATGCGCTCGCCGTCGCGCGCGGCGGATCGGAACAAGATCGAGCTAGCATCGTCGATCTCACCGAACTTTTTTATCTGCTCCGCACCGATCACCCGAGTATAGAGCTTTCTATGCCAGATGCGCCGTTGATCCTGACGGGTAGCCCGGTTGCACTTCGGCGTCTATTTACGAACCTCATCGACAACGCCCTACGTTATGGCGGTAAATCACCAAAGGTTACGGCGGACGCGAGGGGCGACCGGGTGCGGATCACGATCGATGATGACGGGCCCGGAATACCTCCGGCCGAGCGCGCCCTCGTGTTCGAGCCCTTTTATCGACGCGAGCACTCACGGAGTCGCGAAACAGGTGGGACGGGTCTTGGACTCGCCATCGCAAAGCAAATCGTCGATTTGCACAGCGGCGCGATCATTATGGCCGATTCCCCTAAAGGGGGATTGCGCGTCGTCGTCGAGTTGCCCTCAGGAATTGACTGAAACGTCGGCGTCGATATCCAAACGCTAATGTCAGCGAAATGCGCGACTGAGTTGAGTCCAAATGCTAAAATGCCTTCAACTTGTATCTTGCGGCCAAGTTGAGCAGTCCGCTGGCCTCAATAAGCTAACCTGGCCGTCGATGGTTTCCGCTTTTGCCAGCCAACTTCTGCTATTGAGATAAAGCAGCCTGCCGCGCCGTCGCAACGCCGAGATAGCCGCAAGTTACGCCGGAGCGCATTGTCGGTGATTTATGGAACCCCCAGCGGAACCCCACATAAATCAAGAATAATCGGAAATTGGCCGACCAATTGATTTAGCTGACGCGCCAGTAAGGATTCGAACTTACGACCCCCCGATTCGTAGTCTGGCGTCAGGCTAAGATCGGTTCGAGATGATTGTTCCACTTGGTCAGTGCTTCCCGCTTTTCATTGTCGTAGGTGTATTGGTCATATACGCGACCCGTCACCGTGCCACGCCGGACGCTTACATGATTTAGCACCAGCGACACGATAAATGGACTTACTCCCAAGCTCGCCATTCCAGTCGCGCCTGTTCGCCTCAAATCGTGGATGCGGAAATTATCAATCCCGAGCGCGTTGCGAGACCGCTCCAAGGCTTTTGTGGGCGCGTGAGCGTCGATCCTCTCTTTTTTGGATCGGTAAAGCTAGGGAACAGCCAGTGTTCATTGCCATTGCTCAGCTGGATGGCGTTCTTGATCAGTTTCACCGCCAGCGGTGTCAACGGCACTCGATTGGAATGACCGTTTTTCGTTCGAGCCCCCGGAACAATCCATACGGGTGAGTCACCGTCGATACTGAGTTCCGACTTCGCGATTCCAGCGACTTCGCCGATACGCTGGGCCGTCACCAGAGCTAGCTGAATGATCAACGCGGTCGCGCGCGTCATCTTCAACTCGCCGTTCATAACTACACGATCGCCCGTCTGGCATCCCTTTGTGAGCTTGCGACGTGCTGTGGGCGTGGCTTCGAGCGAGCTCCATAAACGACGAAGCTCGACGGCTTCAAGCTCCCGCTCGCGAACCTTCTCTCGCTTTATCGGTGGGAGACAGGCCTGCGGTGGGATCCGTTTGGACGATGTCTCTGCTCAGCGCCCAAGGGCGACGCAAGAGCGAAGACTGCGAAGCGCTCGCGTGTCGTTGGTTCAAATCCAGCCCCCGCAACCAACTGATTTGTAACGATTTATAGCCGAGATAGATCCTGCCAGATTTGGCCGCGAATTTTGCCTTTTGTTGGCAAATACCAACGCCTAAAACCGCACGATTTTGAGCTTTTGTGGTTCCACCCAAATCACCGGCAACGTTGTCAGGCGATTGGGGAGACGAACCATGGCGCGAGGCCAGGAAGTTGGAGCTTCCCAGCCTCAAAGTTGAATGCAAATATTTGACGCGTTTAGCAGCCGTGGCGCCATAGGCACCGGCGGAAACCTGGTCCACCCCAACCCCAACGATCCGCGCAGATATGGCGCCACCTATAGCAACGGCCATATCCGTAGCCTGGTCCGCCATAGAAGCCGTACCCATAGCCGTATCCAGGACCGTACCAGGGGCCATGCCAACGGCGATAGTAGTATGCCTTCTGCACCAGCGGCTGACCGCTCGATACCGTCACGGAAGCCACATCACCGACGCTTGGCGCGGCCATTGCTGAAGTGGACAAGACGCTCGCAAGCGCAACTAACCCGAACACGATTTTTTTCATTGAAGTCTCTCCAATCAAACTCCGATGGAAGCGACTGAATAAATCGAAAAATAGGTCATCGTTTGCGCTTACGAGAATTTATAGAAGCTGAATGCTCGTTCAGTTCCACCGGTGCCCTGTCGCTTCCGGCGGCGCATCCATCGCTGTCTAAAAACTCGCCGGTTGCGATCAATCCGCTCTCTTACGCAGGAGCGGACTTTGCGGCTTCCTCTGCGACAACCCTCTTATCGGGCAAAGCTTCTATTCAGGCTTGATTGCTCGATAACGGGATCGCCTAGCCACGCATGCAGGCGGGCCCAGTCTGTTTGGTGGAGCGCATGGCCGCCGATCAATTGAATTTCGGCGCGATAGTTTCGATCCGGTTCTCTCTCAGACCAACCCCAGCCTATGGGTCCTTCCGAGCGCTCGAGCTGATCGCATCACGCGATTTTCCATCTCGTCCCCATCCTTACGGATCACTACGGAGGACGGTCACCCGACTCATTGTGCATTTGGGCGGCCGACGCTATTGATTACTTAGCTGACAAAATGAAAAGCTAGTTTCATGGACCGGGACTACACAATCTTGATCGTGGCGCGCGATGCGGGCGCCTGGACCGAGCTCGCAGAGGTTCTAGCTGATCGCAACGGCTATCGCGTGCTCTTTGCGACTACCGGTTCGGATGCCCAGCAGCTCATCAGGGACGTCCACATTGACTTGGTGGTTGCCGAAGAGGGAACAAAGGATTTTGATGGCTGCGCCTTTCTTTCCAATTTGCGCATCTCCCATCCCGACATCGTTCGTGTCCTCGTGCTTGCCCAAGCCGCAAGCCGCCAATCGAAGGCGTTTAAGGAAGCCTCGGTCTATCAGTACGTCCGCAAACCTCTTGAGGTCGAGCAGATCGCACTCATCGTCAAGCGGGGGCTGGAAAGCAGAGAACTCGCTCGTCGCCATCGGCTAATATCGCGCGAGTTCAAGATGAGCGAGGACAGTATGACCTCTCAGCAACCGCATGACTTGCGTTTGATCCGCGAGGGGCAGCAGTTTGAAAAGCTCGTCTACGTCAGCGAGAAGATGGCAACGATCTGCGCGATGGCGAAGACGGCTGCGAGAACGGACCTGCCGATCCTCATTCTAGGCGAAACAGGAACGGGCAAAGAGCTCCTCGCGCGGGCGATCCATTATAACTCGCCACGCAAATCGAGCCCGCTTCTGATGCAGAACTGCGGTGGTATGAACGATGACCTGTTGCAGTCGGAACTCTTCGGGCATAAGCGCGGCGCCTTCACCGGCGCCATTTCCGATCGCCTGGGCCTCTTTCGCGCCGCCGACGGCGGTACAGTCTTTCTTGATGAGATTTCCGAGGTCTCGCCATCATTTCAGGTTTCGCTGCTGCGCTTCTTGCAGGAAGGGGAAGTGAAGCCTTTGGGTTCGGACCGGACAACGCACTCGAACGTGCGCATCATCGCCGCCTCGAACCGGTCGCTCTCGGAGTTGGTGGCCGCGCGCGAATACCGTCGCGATCTTTATTACCGCTTAAAAGGAATAGAGTTCGAGGTCCCGGCTCTCCGCGATCGCGTCGCCGATATTCCGGCGCTCGCTGAGTTTTTCGCGGCGAAGCACAGCGAAAGCATGGGCCGCAAGATTCTCGGTCTCTCGGCAAATTTATTGGAAAAGCTCTCGCATTACGACTTCCCCGGCAACGTGCGCGAATTGGAGAACGAGATCCGGCGCCTTGTCGCGCTGACCGGTGACGGCGAATACCTTACGACGCGACATCTGTCGCCGAACATTCAGGACGCCCCCCGCCGCGGTTCCGCGAACCGGGATCGAGGATTTGTACCCGATGGCAAGACGCTGAAAGACCAGGTCGAGAGCCTCGAGCGGCATTTGGTGGAGCAGACGTTGAAGCGTTATCGGTGGAACCAAAGCAGGGCTGCTGAGGAACTCGGTTTATCCCGGGTAGGACTTTCGAATAAGATCCGGCGTTACCGCCTCAACGAGGAAAACGCGTCATGATGAGTGGGGGGGCTGGCGACAATAAAAACGGCCCGGCAGAGATCGTTTCATTTCCTTATTCGCGGGTCAGGCCGAACCCGACGTCCGATTTGGAGCGCGCGACGTTTGGAACGCTCGCGCGGGAAATCGGCCTTCCCATCGAGCAGACGACGGGACACTGGTGCAGCTACTGTCGGAAAATATGGTTCGGCTACTTGCTTGAAGTTGCGTGCCCCACATGCGGCAGCCGCCAAGGCTGACTTGGCGCGCGGTTTAGCAAAGCAAGTTTGCGGCTGCTTAGATACTTTACAGCGTCGTTCACGCTCTCGGCTCGCGAGATTCTTCCGACGCAGCGCGGGAAGATTTTGAAATCGCGAGGCATTCAAAATTTTTTTTGGACTGGCCTGCTTCTTGCTCCCCTTAACGATGAAGGCGAATTCAATCGCCGGGCTCAGGGGAGGATTAAATGGCCAATCTTTTGTGGCTCCAGGGCGGCGCATGTTCTGGCAATACGATGTCGTTTCTCAATGCCGAGGAGCCGAGTGCGTGCGATCTCGTCACTGATTTCGGCATCAATGTTCTCTGGCATCCGTCTCTCGGAATGGAGCTCGGAGAAAATCTCCAGAAGCTGATGCGCGCGCTCGTGAGCGGGCAGGTGCCTCTCGACATCTTTGTTTTCGAAGGAAGCGTCGTCAAAGCTCCGAACGGAACCGGAGAATGGAACCGCTTCGCCGGGCGCCCGATGATGGATTGGGTACGCGAGCTTGCCAATGTCGCTTCCTTCACCGTCGCCGTCGGAGATTGCGCCACGTGGGGCGGCATTCCGGCGACAGCGCCGAACCCATCTGAGAGCGTTGGCCTGCAATTTTTGAAGCGCGGACACGGCGGCTTTCTCGGTAAAGATTACAAATCGAAAGCCGGGCTTCCCGTCATCAACATCCCAGGCTGCCCGGCCCATCCAGACTGGATCACGCAGATCGTCGTCGCCGTTGCCACCGGCCGTGGCGGCGATCTCACGCTCGATGAATTCCAGCGGCCGAAAACGTTCTTTCAGAGCTTTACGCAAACAGGCTGCACTCGGAACATGCACTTCGCCTACAAGGTTTCCGCAACGGAATTCGGTCAGCGCAAGGGATGCCTGTTCTACGACCTTGGCTGCCGCGGACCGATGACGCATTCGCCGTGCAACCGCATTCTCTGGAATCGCCAATCGTCCAAGACCCGCGCTGGTATGCCATGCATGGGCTGCACCGAGCCGGAATTCCCCTTTTATGACCTCGCGCCCGGCACCGTCTTTAAAACCCAGACAGTGATGGGCGTCCCGAGAGACATGCCGCTAGGCGTCGACAAGACCGGCTACGTGAAGCTGACTGCGGCCGCGAAGGCGGCGTCTCCGAAATGGGCCGAAGAAGACATCTTCGTCGTTTGATCCAACCAATAAACATTTCGATCAGATCCTCGTAGGGAGCGAGTCAATCAATGTCAGCAGCAGTTCAAACCCTGGACATTTCGCCGGTCGGACGAGTCGAGGGCGACCTTGACGTTCGCGTCGATATCCAGGACGGCGTTGTCGTCAATGCCTGGACCAACGCCGAATTATTCCGCGGTTTTGAAGTCATCCTACGCGACAAGGACCCGCAAGCGGGGCTCGTGGTTACGCCGCGCGCCTGCGGTATCTGTGGCGCTTCCCATCTTTCGTGTGCCGCTTGGGCGCTCGATACGGCTTGGAAAACTGAGGTGCCGAGGAACGCCATCCTCGCCCGCAATCTCGGGCAAATCGTGGAAACGATCCAGAGCCAGCCACGCCACCACTACGGCCTCTTCATGATCGACTACACCAACAAGAATTATTCAAAGTCGCCGTTCTTTGAGGAAGCGGTAAAGCGCTGGGCGCCATTCACAGGCAAGAATTATGAGGTCGGCGTCACAATATCGGGGCGGCCGGTAGAAATTTATGCGCTGCTTGGCGGCCAGTGGCCGCATTCGAGCTACATGGTCCCCGGCGGCGTCATGTGCGCACCGACGTTGACGGACGTGACCCGTGCCTGGTCGATCCTCGAGCATTTCCGCCGCAATTGGCTTGAACCAATCTGGTTGGGCTGCACGCTCGAGCGTTACGAGCAGATCCGTTCCTACGACGATTTTATGGCTTGGCTCGATGAGCGCCCGGAGCACGCGAACTCCGATCTCGGTCTATTCTGGCGCATGTCGATGGACATTGGCCTCGACAAATACGGGCGCGGCCACCACAAATACATCTCGTGGGGATATCTGCCGCACGAAGATCGCTACAACAAGCCAACGATCGAAGGCCGCAACGCTGCGGTCATCATGAAGAGCGGTGTGTTTGACGGCGCAACAAACACACATAAGCTGATGGATCAGCAGTATACGCGCGAGGATCTGCGCCACGCTTGGTATGACGAACCGCAGCCGGTTCATCCTTTCGACCGCACCACGAAGCCGGTACAGAAAAATGTCATCGACCACGATGGCAAGTACTCGTGGGCCTCGGCCGTCATGCACCTTCAGGACGGCCGTCTCGAAGCTGGCCCGCTGTCGCGACAGTTGATCGCCGGCGGCAAGCATGGCGAGAGCTGGCAGCATTACGACCCGCTTGTGCTTGACATGTACCAGAAGATGGGTGGAGCCAGCATCGTGCTTCGCCATTTCGCACGCATGCACGAAGCGGTGAAGCTCTATCGTGAAGCGGAGCGCATCCTGCGCGAATTAAAACTTAAGGATCAGTGGTACATCAAGCCGACCGAAAAGGACGGCCGCGGCTGGGGCGCCACTGAAGCGGCGCGCGGGGCACTTTGCCACTGGATCGACGTGCAGGGCGGCAAGATCAAGAATTATCAAATCATCGCACCGACCACTTGGAATGTCGGTCCACGAACGGGGGACGGGATCCGCGGGCCCATCGAGGAAGCCCTGATCGGGACGCCGATAACCGATCCGCACGATCCGGTCGAGGTCGGGCATGTCTGCCGATCATACGATAGCTGTCTCGTTTGCACGGTGCATGCATATGATGCGAAATCCGGGGAGCAGCTCGCTCGCTTCCGTACAGCCTGATAAGGCGTGGCGTACTTCCGAAGTACCGGTCAGAGAGGGGAGCCTTTCGTCTGGTACGTCGGGGACGGCGCGCGTCTGGCATCAAGGTGGAAGAATGAGCGCGAACGGAAAAGACGAGGCTGTGCTTAAAACCATTTCCGACATGATGGCGGCAGGTCTCGAGACGCAAACAGAACCGTTTCCGGAAACCGAGAAGGAGTTCGGCGCGATTCTGACCGAACTTCGTCATCTTGATTCGGAAGATCTAAAGTCGAAGCTCGTAATCAGCGGCTTCGTCAATCATCCCTATGGACCCGACCAGCAGCGATGCCTCGAGTGCATGTATTATCTCGTGCATCGGAAATGGTGCGACCTGCCGGAGCTTTCGGTCCCCGTCGAGCCGGACTGGTGGTGCCGGTTGTGGAGGATCTGAGAGCAGAGAGATAACCGAGGTGGTGCCGTGGCGATAACTCTCGAAACGACGAACGACGAGCAGCGGCGGGAAGAAATCCGATCGCTTCTCCGTTCGGGCCTTGAAACCGAGGTCTTTCCCCGTGCCGATACCCATGATGAGGTGCAGGCTATCATCATGCGGCTGAGATCTGCCGGCGACGACCTCAAGGCCAAGCTCGTGATCGCCGGGTTTACGGATCACACGATTGAGCACGGCGGCATCGATCAACCGTGCGAAACCTGCATGTACTATCTCGTACACCGCAAATATTGCGAGCTGCCGGAGCTCGATTGCCCGGTTGAGCCCGAATGGTCGTGCCGGCTCTGGCGGATTTGACATGATCGCGGTGATTGGTTGCGGTAACGCCAACAGGAAGGATGATGCCGTAGGCATCGAGGTTATTCGCTTGCTCCGCCGCCGCGACGATATTCGCACCCGGGCGGACGTTCGTCTCCTCGATGCGGGCACCGACGGAATGAGCGTGATGTACGCGGCGCGCGGCTGTGACGCGCTTATTATTGTCGACAGCTCGAGAACGGCTTCCGAGCCTGGATCAATTTTTGAAGTTCCGGGCGAACACCTCGAATCGCAGCACTCCCCGTCGCTCAATCTTCACGATTTTCGCTGGGACCATGCGCTTTTTGCCGGGCGGAAGCTCTACCGCGATCAGTTTCCCGCCGATGTGACCGTCTTCTTGATCGAGGCGGGCGATCTCAGCCTTGGGATCGGTCTTTCGCCCGAAATCGACGCCGCGGCGGCAATCGTTGCGGATCGCGTCGCGGCGCGACTGGCTTCCTTCGCGCCCTCGGACGCTGTCGGTGACGCATGACCGGGACCGCAGTACTTGTCATTCGCCGCGGTGCCCTTCACTTTAGTCGCGAGATTTACGAGCGCTTTTTCAACTCTCTCGACACCGTCGTTCTTCTTCGCGACGGCGACGATCTGGTCATGCTCCCGGTGCTGAACCGCGCCGCTGGGGGTTACATCATCAAAGTAAGCACGAGCGCGGGCGGCCGTGTCGTCACCGCCGCTGATTTCTTCCGCGACAACGGCATCGAAGACTCCGTTGAAATTACGCTGCTGGCAGCATGGGACAAGGATCGCGCAGCACTCATCGCAGGCCAAGCGTTCGGCTGCCAACTAGGTTTGCAAACTGAAATGTGAATAGACGCTCCTGACCGCACGCAGAATAGTGATGTTCCAAGCGGCATAGCCGTAATCAAGAGCTCGCAAGAGCCGAAACGGTTGGGAGGATGTGCGTGGCGATCGGTGCGCAAGAGCAGGTGCGGGCCGCCTTGGCTGCAGCGGATGCCGATGCCGCCGCGCCTGAAGAGCGTGCCGAGATGCTGATGGAAATCGCACTCGGTCTCCAGATCAGGCCGCAATCCACCGATGACCTTGCAGCAGCCGTCGAACTCTACAGTAAAGCCCAAGAAATTTGTCCGCCTACGCATGTGCTGCTGAATGCACGCATCGGCGCGCGAAAGGCGACCGCGCTTCAGTCTTTGCCCGAGAACGGCTCGGAATCACTGGAACGCGCGCGGGATGAGTTGCAATCAGCGATTCCTGCCATTCGGGAGCAGGGAACCGCGGAAGAGCTTGCAGAAGCCGAAATGAATCTCGGTCTCGTTTTGCAAAGTCTCGCAGGCCAGGGAAAGTCTCGGATCACCGACGCCATTTCCGCTTATCAGAGGTCTCTCCGGACCTTCGATCGTGTGGCGTTTCCGAAAGAATATGCGATCCTACAAAACAACCTCGCGGCGGCTTTTCTTTCAATCCCATTCACCGACGAACGCTCGAAAATGCGCGAGGCGCTCGCCGTACAAGCATTCGAAGAAGGCTTGAGGGTCGTAAGCTTGATCGATCACCCTTCCGAATATGCGATGCTTCAGAACAATCTCGGAAACGCACTCCAATACGCGTCCTCCAGCCACGTCTTGGAGAACAATCTTCGCGCCATCGAAGCCTACGATGAAGCACTGAAGGTTCGAGATCGTAAATCAACGCCGCTCGAATACGCCAACACGATATCCAACAAAGCCAACTGCCTCTGGAATCTTCCAGATGACGCCGGCGACCCAACATCAGGCAATCGTCAAAACGTCTCGGCCGCGCGGAATTTGTACCTTGAGGCTAGAGAAATATTTGTCGCCGCAGGCGAGCACGGCAAAGCCCGGATCGTCGCCGAGGCGCTCGATCAGATCGATCGCGAGATGCTCGCCTATGCGACGCCCAGCGTATCTCAGCGACAGATGCTCGAAGCCGACTGACCAATAAGAAGTACGCGAAGGAGACGAGATCAATGATTGGAAATATCCCGATAGAAGCCGCCGTTCTCGCTCTCGTCGTCGGATTCGTCTCATCGCTCGCCGGCGGCGCTTTTGGCGGCGTGCTGACGGGCGGCAAGGCTCTTGGAACCGAACTGGCGGCTTACATGGGCTCGTTCTACGGCGTCGTCGCTGGAACAGCAGGCGTTCTCATCGGCATCATCGTTTCCGCTTTCATTGGGTAAGACCAGAATGTTTGAGATGGTTCGAAATGCGATTGGGCTCTTCTTCCGTGGCCAGCTTTTTGCTGAGCCCACGCGAGCCTACATGCAACTTGCAATCGGAATTATCTTCGCTGCGCTCTGCTTCGTCCTGGCGGCGAGAGTGGCCGGCCTTCCCTATTGGGCATCAGCGGCAGTTGCGGGCTTCCTGGGCGGCGCGCTGCAGCCGCGTCTCTTTCGCGATCTTAGATATCGGTAATTGTCATGGCAGCAGTCGAGGCCGTCGAGATCAAAAGCGGTATCGTCGACTTCGTCGGTGATATCGAGCGTTTGGAGATGATCTTCGAAGGCTGGGATGAAGCTCCACGTGCCGCCGCGACTGCCTATGGCCGTGCCATCGAAGCTTTGAATGCCGAAGCGCTCCGCCGTCTCGTGACCGCGTTAAAGCGGGATCCTGCGGCCCTTAAGGCAATGAAGACGGCAGTTGCCGACGATGTCGTCTACAGCGTCTTACGCCGCCACAACATCATCAAGCCGAGCCTCACGGAGCGCGTTGAATCGGCGCTTGAAAGCATTCGACCGATGCTCGCCTCTCACGGTGGCGACGTCGAATTGATCAGCGTCGCGCCGCCGTCGATTGAAGTTCGCTTCGTCGGCTCTTGCGACGGCTGTCCCGCCTCGGCGCTGACGTTTCACGCCGGCGTTAAGAAGGCTGTTGAAGACGCCTGCCCGGAAATAACTGAGATCCTGCAGGTTAAGTCCTCGGCGAACGGGAACGCCGAGGCCGGAAGTCTGCGATTCGTCAGTCCATTTGCAAACGTCTCGGGCGGGACTTGGCACTACGCGGCGCGTCTCTCCGAAATTCCGGAAGGCGGTGTGACGTCCCAGATCATCGAGGGCGAGCGAATTCTACTCTCTCGCCGCGGCTCGATCGTGACGTGCTTCGAAAACGCGTGCGCGCATTTGGGTCTGGCGTTGGACGGCGGCGAGATTGCAGACGGTATCATCACCTGCCCATTCCATCACTTTCAGTATGACCTCATGACCGGCGAATGCTTGACCGCGCCCACCGTTCAGCTTCGCCCGCACGCCGTTCGCGTGATCGGAGCCCGAGTTGAGGTGAGGCTGGCGGGATGATCATGCGCGTGTCCCTTGCACCGGTAAAGCTGCGCCCTTCCTTGGACGGCCAAGCTCCGGCATTTCTGGCATCCGAAGGCGCGAGGGTCATTCTAGGGAATGCTTCGAACCTCGACGGCCTCGTCAATCCGATTGCCCCTTCGCCGTCGACGCTGTTTGGCCCGCGCGGGGCGGCGCTCGCGTCCGAAGAAGGTCCGCTCTTCGTCTCCGATACCGGCCATCACCGTTTGATGATCTGGAACAAAGCGCCTGCTCACGATGGAGCACCGGCCGACATGCTGATCGGCCAGCCGGATTTCGAAAGTGAAGGCCGCAACGCGAAGGGCGACCCTGGACCCGCGACGCTCAACGTGCCGACGGGCGTATCCGTGAGTGGCGATGTGCTCGCCGTCGCTGATGCCTGGAACCACCGCGTTTTGCTCTGGATTGGAATGCCCACGCGCTCCAATCAACCGGCAGACGTGGTGATCGGCCAACGCGATTTCGATGGCATTCTTGCAAACCGCGGTGAGGCCTCTGCCGCAGCCGACACGTTGAACTGGTGCTACGGCGTGACCATCGACCAAGGCGCACTTTGGGTAGCCGATACCGGTAATCGCCGCGTCTTGAAATGGAATCGCATCCCGACCGGCAATGGAACACCGGCCGATCTGGTGCTCGGAGAAACGGACTTTATCTCACGCGACGGCAATGCCGGCCGAGCGGTCGCCGACATCGGCATGACATGGCCTCACGCTGTTACGGTCGTCGATGACCGCCTGCTTGTGGCCGACGCCGGGAATAATCGCATCATGGTCTGGAACGAGCTTCCGGCAAAAAATGGATCGCCCTGCACGTTCGTGCTGGGTCAAAAATCATTCTCGGGAATAGACCATAACATCGGCGCTTATTATCCGACGGCGGCGACGCTCAACATGCCTTACGGCGTTGCTTGCCTTGGCGACCGAATCGTCATCGCGGATACAGCGAATTCTCGCATCGTCGCACATGAACGGGGCGACCTTCACATGTTCGCCAGCGCCGGCTACCTGGGCGGCCAGCCGGCATTTTCGGACAAAGGCGATAACAGGTGGCGCTCTGCCCGGCGCGATAGTCTGTGTTGGCCTTACGGAATCGCGGCTTGCGGCCGAACGCTGATCGTCGCCGACAGCGGCAACAACCGCGTTCTTCTTTGGAACGCTGCATCATGAACATCGCCCCCCGTATCGATGTAGGATCAGCAGTCGAGAGCGTCGAGATTCGAGTACGTGGCCGCGTGCAAGGCGTGGGCTTCCGTCCGTTCGTCTGGAGAACCGCACGCGAAATTGGACTCTCGGGATACGTACGCAACGACGCTGAGGGAGTTCTTATTCGCGTACGTGGTGAACACCCAGCCATCGAAGCGCTTCTCCGCCAAATTCGGATGGGCGCGCCATCGCTTGCTTCGATCCAATCCGTCGAGCATCAGCGCTTCTTGGGGGAATTGCCCGCTACCTTCGAAATCGCGGAAAGCACGTTAGGCAGGAGCAACACCGAGATTGCGCCTGACGCCGCACTCTGCGCGGATTGTGAGCGGGAAATCTTCGATCCATTTTCGCGCCGTTACCGATACCCTTTCACGACGTGCACCAATTGCGGTCCACGACTCTCTATCGTTCGGTCCGTCCCTTACGATCGGCTGACGACGAGTATGGCAGCCTTTGATCTCTGTTCCGATTGCGCAGCCGAATACGGCGATCCCCGGGACCGCAGGTTCCACGCTGAAGCAACTGCATGCCATGTTTGTGGCCCGAAAGCCCGCCTCTTCCGTTTTGACGGTAAGCCATTCAACTTCGACCAAGCCTCAATGCTCGATGAGGTCGACGCTGCTTTGGGACTTATCCAGAAGGGAGAGATTGTCGCCATCAAGGGGCTAGGCGGCTATCAGCTCGCCTGCGACGCCACGCGCGTCGACGCGGTAGAGAGCCTCCGGGAACGGAAACATCGCGACCGCAAGCCGTTTGCGCTCATGGCGCGCGACCTCGAGGTTATCAGACGCTATGTGACCGTAACGGCTGAAGATGAAGCGGTTCTAAAGAGTGCTTGTGCACCAATCGTCTTGTTGGACGCGTCTGGCAGCGCGCCCCTTCCGGAGGTCATCGCGCCCGGGCTACGCACGCTCGGATTCATGCTTCCCAACACGCCGTTGCATGCGCTTCTCCTTCGGCGCATGTCTCGCCCGGTCGTGATGACCTCTGGAAACTGTTCCGATGCCCCGCAAGTGATCGACGATGTCGCCGCTCAAGAAGAGCTCTCAGGCATTGCGACGTACGTTCTTGCCCATGACAGGGACATACTGAACCGAGTGGATGACTCCGTTGTTCAGAATTCCGCGGGGAAGACGAGAGTTCTGCGTCGTTCGCGGGGTTACGCGCCGGCCGCCATCGGGCTGCCACGAGGCTTCGAGCAAGCGCCTGAACTCTTCGCCGCCGGCGGGGATTTGAAAAACACATTCTGCATCGTCAAATCCGGAAGCGCAGTTTTGTCCCAGCACATCGGCGACCTAGTCGACGCGCGGACGTTTGATGATTACACCAGGTCGATAAACCTTTACCGGGACATGACCGACGTGGCGCCGACTGCCATCGTCTGCGATCGCCATCCCGGATATAGCAGCAAGAGCCACGCAGAAAGCATGTGCCGCAGTCTCGGCGTGCCGCTCATCGAGGTTCAACACCATCACGCTCACGTCGCAAGCTGCCTCGTTGAGAACGGTTGGCCGTTAGATGGCGGTCGCGTGCTCGGCATCTCGCTCGACGGCCTCGGCTACGGTGCGGACGGGGGAATCTGGGGCGGCGAATTTTTGCTTGCGGACTATCGGCACTTTGAACGCCTGGGGACGTTCAAGCCCGTTGCTATGATCGGAGGCGACGCGGCCTCGCGCGAGCCTTGGCGCAATCTCTACGCTCATCTAACGGCCGAAATGGGCTGGTCGTTCTTGGCGATGAACTTTGCGGATCTTGAGATCTTCCATCTGCTCGAAAGTAAGCCGCGTGAGATAATCGAATCTATGCTGCAGGCCGGCGTCAATTCACCGAAAGCCTCGTCTTGCGGGCGTTTGTTCGACGCTGCCGCCGCAGCTATGGGCCTGTGCTTCGAACGGCAAGGCTACGAGGGGGAAGCGGCCGCCATGCTCGAAGCCGCCGTCGATCGTGAGGCGCTTTGGAATGAAGATGAAGCGCTCGCTTACCCATTCACCATCCCGAACCTCAAGGGGTCGCGGCTCCCCTATGTAGAACCGCTCGCAGCATGGAACGCCATCCTTGGCGATCTCATTCTGAAAACGCCCGTCGGTATCATGGCGGCACGTTTCCATCGGGGATTGGCTCGCGTCATATCCGCGATGTGCGAGAAGCTCGTAGCGCGCGACAGCGAAGCAGGGCCGCGCTTCGACACCGTCGCTCTGTCTGGTGGCTGCTTCCACAACCGTGTTCTACTCGAGCAGGTTACCGCCCGTCTGGAATCGATGGATTTCAAAGTTCTCACCCAAGCCAACGTGCCGTCGGGAGACGGAGGACTATCGCTCGGTCAGGCGGCGATCGCAGCCGCCCAACTCATAGAATGCAAGAACAAGAAAGCCGGAGGATCGACGCCATGTGTCTCGGCATTCCAGGACGCATCGTAAAGATTGACGATGCGGATAAGAAACTGGCGACCGTGGACGTCAGCGGCATCAAGCGCCAAGTGAACGTCGCGTGCATCGTCGACGAGGCGAACCCGGTCAGCTCCTGCGTCGGCGCCTGGGTCCTTATCCACGTCGGATTTGCCATGAGTCGCATCGATGAGGCTGAAGCAGCCGAAACGCTGAAAATCCTACGCGAACTCGGCGAAGCCCAAGCCGAGATGGAGGCGATGCGCTCTTCAGGACTGCGATAGCAAGATAACAAATACACTGCCGGGAGAGTCGGGATGAAGTACGTCGATGAATTTCGCGATCGCGACAGGGCCAAATCATTGGTCAAGGAAATAGCGGCGCTCGTCAGCGAGATCGATATCGCTAAGGACCGACCCATCGCGATCATGGAGGTCTGTGGCGGCCACACGCATTCCATTTTCCGCTACGGCATCGAAGGCATGCTGCCTAAGGAAATCGAGCTTGTTCATGGACCGGGTTGTCCCGTTTGCGTGCTGCCGATGGGGCGCATTGACGATTGCGTCGCGGTCGCCGAGCAGCCGAATGTTATCTGCACAACCTTCGGAGATGCCATGCGCGTTCCTGGCTCGCGCAAGAGCCTGTTGCAGGCCAAGGCCAGCGGTGCCGATATCCGCATGGTCTATTCGCCGATGGACGCACTTGCCTTAGCCCGCAAGAATCCAAATCGTGAGGTCGTGTTCTTCGGCATCGGCTTTGAAACGACGATGCCCTCGACGGCTTTGACGATCCTGCAAGCGGAGGCAGAGGGCGTCACGAACTTTTCAGTGTTCTGCAATCACATCACGATCGTGCCAACGATTAAAGCAATCCTCGACGATCCCGACATGCAGATCGACGGTTTCCTCGGGCCGGGCCACGTTTCGATGGTAATCGGAACAAACCCCTACGAATTCGTCGCCCATTACTACAATCGGCCGATGGTCGTCGCTGGATTCGAGCCGCTCGACGTTTTGCAGTCGATCTGGATGGTCCTGAAGCAGATCAAGGACGGCCGCGCCGAGATCGAAAACCAATATACGCGCATCGTTCCGGAAGAGGGAAATGCGCAAGCACTCGATGCCGTCTACAAGGTCTACGAGTTGCGCGAATTCTTTGAATGGAGAGGCCTCGGCTCCATCGAGCACTCCGGCGTGCGCATTCGCGACGCCTATGCGCAATACGATGCCGAACGAAAATTCGCCATGCCCCATCTGAAAGTCGCCGATCCACACGCGTGCCAATGTGGTGGCGTCCTGAAGGGATTGATCAAGCCCTGGCAATGCCAAGTTTTCGGCACCGCATGCACGCCCGAGACGCCGCTCGGCGCGCTGATGGTATCTTCCGAAGGTGCCTGTGCTGCTTACTACCAATATGGCGGAATCAAAAAACAGGCGGTGGCATCATGAACGTCATCCCGATCAGCCGGGCAAAGCGAAGGCTGGGCACCGTCTCAGTACCGAACGTCACGCTGGCACATGGCGGTGGCGGCAAGGCGATGAAAGACCTCATCGATGATGTATTCATTTCGGTGTTCGACGGCGAAGGCGCCAGCGCACTTGAAGACCAAGCGCGTATAGACCTTCTTAGCTTGACCAAGCTTGGAGACCGCATCGCCTTCACGACCGATGCGTTCGTCGTGGACCCGCTCTTCTTTCCTGGCGGTGACATCGGAAAGCTTGCGATCTGCGGCACCATCAATGATCTGGCGGTTGGCGGCGCCAAGCCGCTCTACATCTCCTGCGCGGCCATCATCGAGGAAGGCGTTTCCGTCGATCTTCTGCGAAAAATTGCCCGCTCGATGGCCGAGACGGCGCGAGCCGCCGGCGTTAGGATCGTCACCGGCGATACGAAGGTCGTCCATAAAGGTGCCTGCGATAAGGTATTCCTGACGACGACCGGCATAGGCGTTATCGCCGAATGCATCTCCCTCGGCGTCGATCGTGCAAGGCCCGGCGACGTCGTCCTCGTCAACGGCCTTCTTGGCGATCACGGGGCCGCTATCCTAGGCGCCCGAGGGGACATGGCGCTCGATAGCCCAATCGTGAGTGATTGCGCATCGCTTCATGGTTTGATTGCAGACCTTCTCAAAGCTGCGCCAAACACCCGCGCGATCCGCGACGCGACGCGCGGCGGCATCGCAACTGTGCTGAACGAGATTGCTGATGCGTCTGGTGTCTCAATCTCAGTCGACGAGGAGCACACACCGATACGGCCTGAGGTGAAGGGATTTTGTGAGATCCTGGGACTAGACCCGCTTTATATCGCCAATGAAGGCAAGCTCGTTGCGGTCGTTCCGCCCGAGGAGGCCGATGCCGCACTTCGGGCTCTGCGTTCCGACCCATTGGGACAGGATGCTGAGATCATCGGTGAAGTGGGTCGAGGGGAGCCCGGTCGTGTCACGATGCGCACGGTATTCGGCGGCGTGCGCATCGTCGACATGCTGGTCGGCGAGCAGCTTCCAAGAATTTGTTGATGTCTAAAGAAACCTCTATCGGGAGAAATGCCATGCTAAGGAAATTGCCACTGCTCGCAGGCGCCATGATCCTTATGACCGCCGGACCTGCGTTCGCACACGTCGGGGTGGGACCCGTCGATACTTTCAGCCGCGGCTTCATGCATCCGCTGAGCGGCATTGATCATGTGCTGGCCATGGTTGCCGTAGGCTTGTTTGCCGTGAACCTCGGCGGCGCTGCAATCTGGCTTGTCCCTTCGGCCTTCGTCGGCACGATGATCTTTGGCGGTGCGCTCGGCTATTGCGGCTGGCCGTTGCCCATGGTCGAAGAAGGTATCGGCATTTCCGTTGTCGCCATGGGATTGGCCATTGCTCTCGGCGTCAGGCTGCCAACGATTGCCGCGATGGCGCTCGTAGGCATCTTTGCTGTCTTTCACGGCCACGCGCACGGCTCAGAGGGGATCGGTCTGGGCATCAGCTTTCTTCCTTATGCCGCGGGTTTCGTTTGCGCGACCGCGCTTCTCCACATAACCGGTATCGCTCTCGGGCTGAGCCTCGACCGACTTGGAGAAACTCCCGCGACGATCCTGAAGAGATGTGCGGGCACGGCCGGAGCTATCGCTGGCGTGTCTATTCTCGCGGGGTGGCTCGCTACCTGAGTTTCGAAGGGCGGCGCAGCCTAAATCCGTAGCTGCGCCGTCAAACAGGAGTGGCTGGCAATGCACGAACTCAGCATCACGCGAAATATCGTGGCAATCGTATCCGAAGCTGCCCGGGGCCGCCGCGTTCGTGCCGTTACACTCGAAGTTGGAGCGCTTTCCGGCGTTATGGCTGACGCCATCGCCTTCTGCTTCGGTGTGATTTCCGCTGAAACGCCGGTGGACGGTGCCCGCCTCGATATTCGTGCAGTAGAGGGGCGCGGGCGCTGTCGTTCGTGCGGCTCGGAGTTTGTCGCGCCCTCGCTCTATTCGCCGTGCCCTTGCGGCAGTCGCGAAGTCGACCTGATCGGCGGCGAAGAGCTCAATATCAAATCGATGGAATTGGAGGAGGCGGCCTAATGTGCACCACATGCGGTTGCAGCACCGGAGCCAAAACGACGCTGACCAATCTGGAAACGGGAAAAACAAGCCCGCTGCGCGACGACACGCCCGCTCATATTCATCATCACGATCACCATCATGAGCATGTCCATTCCGATGGGAAGGGGCACAGCCATGGGCACGATCATCACGACCACGATCACGACCATGATCACCCCCACGACCACACGCATGAGCATCCAAAACACAGGTCCAGTTCGGCTTCGATCGTCGAACTCGAGGCGCGGGTGTTGGAGAAGAATGACAGGCTCGCGGACGTCAATCGTGCCTGGTTTGCGGGAAGAGAGATTCTCGCGCTCAACATCGTAAGCTCGCCAGGGTCGGGCAAGACGACGTTATTGGAACGGACGATCCTGGATTTGAAATCGAGGAACGATCTTTTTGTTCTTGAGGGCGATCAGGCGACGTCCGCCGACGGAGAGCGTATTCGTTCTGCAGGCGCGCCCTGCGTTCAGATCAATACCGGTACGGGATGCCATCTCGAGGCCGATATGGTCGCCCGCGGCATTGAAGAACTTCGTCCAACTTTCGGTTCGGTCGTGCTGATCGAGAACGTCGGCAATCTCGTCTGCCCTGCTCTCTTCGACCTTGGGGAGCGATCAAAAATTGCAATTCTCTCGGTGACCGAGGGCGAGGACAAACCGCTGAAGTATCCTCACATGTTTCGCGCAGCTGACGTCGTATTACTGAACAAGATCGACCTGCTGCCTCACCTGGAATTCGACCTCAAAAAAGCGATTGCGAACCTTGGGGCTGTAAATACGCGAGCGACGATCATCTGCCTGTCGGCCCGTACGGGTGAAGGTCTTGACCTATGGTACGCATGGCTTCGCGCGCAAAATGAAGCAGTCAAACGCAATCAGGAAATAGCTCGTGCAGAGACCGCCGACTCGCGGAGTTAAGAGGCATCAGTTCTAATTTCCATCGGATGATCGAGGGTTCGGTTCGCCGCGAACGTGGGGAGTTTGGAGTGCCCGATCCCAATCAGCAGCCCTAGGCAATACGGAACGCCGCGCCGGGGAGTATTACGAGCGTTGGCCCAAAATTCTCGGACGCGACTGGATTGTCCGGACATCTTTCCGTGCTGCGCATATCGAAAGCCGCGAAACGCTACCTGACCGCGAGCTTCCTCCAGTGATCATATGGAGCAAATTTACGGCTCCATATCCGGAGTTCCGGATTAGGGCGCCTCTATCGTGGCGAGCCAATATCCTGAATGATCTCAGCGCGTGGCATGTTTGGTCTTTGATGGCCAAATAAGCACCAGCCCATTAGACCGGTGGCGAAGACAAAGCCGATAACGCCGAGAGTGATGAAACCTTCCTCGTGCAAATGCTTTGTACTGCTTGCGTGCTGCTGTACGCTCATTTACCTCGCCCCACTCGCGTCAAGGAACATAGCTCCGCAACCAGCTGATCAACCCATTGGCTGAGAGCTTAGCGACGCTACCCAAATTTTTGATCGACGAGAGAACCCCCGTTGGTCGGCCCTTTCGTTAGCCGCAATTCGAACATAGACGTGCCGCGGTCGCAACACACGATTTATTTCAATTTTTCAGGGCTTGACGACGTCCGCATTTGGCCGGGTGCCACGTGCGTCCCTGCTGACGGCACCAACCGATCATACGGGCTGAAGCAAGTGCCCGGCAACGCGATGCCAACATGGGAAGCTCGCCAGCCCTAGCTGATGAACTCGCATCTTATCTTGACACGTCAAATGGAAGATCAAGTTATTGAGCGCGTTTGCTCATGCATCAAGGTCCACCTTCAACTCGCGATCCCACACGCGGAGCTTGGCGCAAGCCTCTAGGAATTGCTTGACGTTTGTTGCTGATCCGAGCTCGAAGCAACCATCATCAAAATCTTCTTCCGTAAAGCCGCACTTCTCGAACAACGGTTTTGTCTCTGCTGTAAAAGCTATGAATTTGCAATGGGCGTATGCATCACGAACGAAGTCTTGCGTGGGCGCATCCTTGAGCAAAGCACCAAGTTCATCCACGCCAACCAGGATCGCGACGGCGTCGTAAAGAACCGACGGCCCGCCGTCGATCTTTTGCTTCGCCGTCACTGCTGTTCCGTCAGACAGCGTCACCCCAGAGATCTTCGGCGCGATGATCTCATAGACCGCTCCCGCTTTCTCGACTGCTTTCACAAGTGCATTGAAAATCTTCGCATCCGCACCTGACGTCGCGAGGATCCCCAGCTTGCGCCCCTCGAAGCTTTCAGGCCCGCGCGCAATAATGCTCAAGGCGTCAGAGGTTTTGACATCGATCGGCTTCTTAGCTGGCACCGCTGGATCGGGAAGCTCCATGCCGAGCCCTTCTCCCACCTTTTCGCCGAGCGCTGCGTCAAGAGTTAGAAGATGGGCCACCATCCGTTCACGAATGTGCGGGTGCTCCACCTTGCTAAGCTCAAAGACGAGCGCGTCGACGATATGCTTTTGTTCCGGCGCTGTTTGGCTACGAAAGAACATGCGCGCCTGGCTATAGTGATCTGCAAAGCTATCGGGGCGAAGACGCTCTTTGGTCCCGGTGATAGGTTCCGCGAAACTGCGGAATCCGAGTTCCGGCGTTTCCCGTGGTCCGCCTTCTGCACCCAAGCTATTTGGTTCGTAGTTGGCGCGCCCTTTTGGATTGTGCATCGCCATGTGACCATCCTGCTGAAAGTGCGCGAACGGACAGCGCGGCGCGTTGATAGGTATGTGAGTGAAATTCGGGCTCCCCAAGCGCTTCAACTGAGTGTCGAGGTAGGAAAAATTGCGCCCCTGAAGAAGCGGATCGTTGCTGAAATCAATTCCTGGCGGAATGTTCTGCGTGCAGAACGCCACCTGCTCGGTTTCTGCAAAGAAATTATCGACAACCCGGTCCAGAACCAGGCGGCCAACGACTTGGACGGGTAGCACTTCCTCGGGAATGAGTTTGGTGGGGTCTAGAACGTCGAATTCGAACTTCTCGGCGAAAGTCTCGTCGAATAGCTGCACGCCAAGCTCCCATTCGGGAAAGTTGCCGCTGGTGATGGCATCCCACAGGTCGCGACGATGGAAGTCTGGGTCGGCGCCGTTGATCTTCACGGCCTCGTTCCACATGACGGATTGCATGCCGAGCTTCGGCTTCCAATGAAACTTCACGAACGTGGAACGGCCGTTCGTATCGAGGAAGCGGAACGTGTGGACACCGAATCCCTCCATGAACCGGAATGATCGCGGAATCGCCCTGTCTGACATGACCCACATGATCATATGCATGCTCTCTGGCGTGAGCGAAATAAAATCCCAGAAGGTATCGTGTGCAGATTGGGCTTGCGGGAAACCGCGATCAGGCTCGGGCTTCACTGCATGAATGATATCGGGAAATTTAATTGCGTCTTGAATGAAGAATACAGGAATGTTGTTTCCAACGAGATCCCAGTTCCCCTGTTTGGTATAAAGCTTCACGGCAAAGCCGCGAACGTCGCGCGCAAGATCGAAAGAGCCCTTGCTCCCGGCGACCGTTGAGAAGCGCACGAAAGCTTCCGTCTTCTCTCCCACTCTTTGGAAGATATCCGCTCGCGTGACATCCGCCAGCGACTTGGTTAGTTCGAAGTAACCGTGCGCTCCGTAGCCTCGAGCATGAACGACACGCTCCGGAATCCGCTCGTGGTCGAAATGAAATATCTTCTCTCGAAAATGAAAGTCCTCGAGAAGCGTCGGGCCACGCGTGCCAGCTTTCAGAGAGTTCTGATCGTCGGCGACTGGAATGCCCTGCTGGGTCGTGAGATGCACATCGGTGTCCGTGGACTGCTGATGAACCTCGCCTCCATGGCCGGTGTCAGTTTCGAAGCTGCTTGTCGGATTGGAAGGACCTAGAGGATTGAACGGTCCCTTCGAAGCAGTGCCACGTGATGAATTGTTTTTTCTTGCTGTCGCCATCTGCGCCTCCAAAGAACGTGGCAATTTCGAAACGTCGCTCCAAAGGGCGCAACGGTTCCGTCGGTGATCCGTTCCGAGAGGTGCGCAATCCGATGCGCGGTGGGCCGCCGCGATGTCAAAATTGGATATCTTGAAAAGGCATGAAAAAGGGCGACGCAGTTTGCGCCGCCCTTAATTGATCTACTCAATCTACAGTATCATCTACTCGGACTAAGCTGCTTTTCGATTGAGGCTGCGCTCGGCCAATGAGGTTAGTTTCTCATCCGTTGCCTTTTCCTCTTCGAGGTTTTGACGCAGCAGGGCGGCGCAGTCCTTGCGTCCAAGAAGCTCAGCCCAGGCAACCAGCGTGCCGTACCGCGTAATCTCGTAATGCTCGACTGCTTGGCTTGCCGCGATCAGTGCAGCGTCAAGCACATTCTTGTCGGCGACCTCTCCCGCCACTTCGTTAGCTTCTTCGATGATGCCATCGATTGCAGGACAGGTTACACCCGAGACCTCGACGCCATGCAGCTGAAACACCTTTTCAAGGCGCTGAACTTGGCCTTGAGTCTCCTTGAAGTGTTTCTCGAACCCTTGCTTGAGTGTCGGGTCCGTTGCTCTGTCGATCATCGTCGGCAACGCCTTCAGTATCTGATTTTCTGCGTAGTAGATGTCGCGAAGGGTATGAACGAAGAGATCGTCGAAAGTTTTAATGTCCTTTGAAAACAGGCCCATTTGGTCCTCCTTTTTCTGAAACCGCTTGCTCTGTGGGTATGAAGGATCAACCGCACCGGCCGGTTTCTGTTCCCCTTCGTTGGCCCGCAGTCGAAGACCGAGCACCATGGAAAAAATGAAGCTGGCGCGGTGTTGATCCATCACGGACTAACAAGCCCTCACAATCTCACTGGCTTGTACCGAACGGCTCGATAGATCTGGCCGGCCAAATGAAATATCCGTCGGATCGCAAACCGCGAAGAACGGGCTCGGGATCTATGTCCACCTGCAAAGGCTCTTGCACACCGACCGTCACCTCACCTTCGCGCACCCACTGACCACGAAGAAGAGGCAAATTCGCCCCCTCCCTGTCGCGCGAGATAGCCTTCACTGGTTCTTCGGTATTGGCAAAGAGGTACGCCTTGGTGGCGTCATCAGGAAGTTTGCTCATTTCCGCTCAGACAAGGAGGGGTGGTTCGGAATAAACCACCCCGAGGCGTATTACCGGTTCTTATGACTTTGCTTTCCAGCTTCCGCGTGCTGCTCGCGAGAGCCTCCGCGCTGTTCGGACGACGACGACCCGCCTTGCTGACCGCCATGCTCATGACTTTGATCCTGCTGGCTGCCGTGCGAGTGCTGGCCACCTTTTTTGCCGGCCTCCGAAGCCTTTTGCGGATCGTCTTTGAAGTTATTTCCGGCCATTGGACTCTCCTCTGTGCTAAACGGAACAATCCAACGACTCCGAAACGCAGTGAGAGTTGCGGTTGCGCAAGATTAATTTTCACGGTGAGCGTCTAACGACCGCGGACCGAAACTGAGGTGGCGTTTGGCTGAACTCGCCTCGCCGCGCGAATGGAGCTCTGCACAACGCGAAGTTGGTTCTAACGGAGGTTTATCTCGCCGAAGCCAGCAACCCGCATAATGGAAGGAATGGAGCAATTCGCTGATTTCATCGATTGCTCTCTTTGGTCACGCCGTCTAGCACCACGGGATTTTGCGATGGCGCGTCGCCGGTGCCGATCCTTTTGACCGGATCTCCCACCACTGTCGGCGGCTTGGCAAAGTGGGTTCCGAAATATGCCGCTAAGGATCCAGCGGCCGCAAGAGTGACGACGAAGGCGGAAATATAAAAAACCATTGTTCGTGCTTGTGGATTATTCAGCGGTGTCATTTCTTGGCCCCGGGTTGCGAGACGGCGCGGTGTAAAGTGAACCGCCCGCATTTTTGGTATCTGAAACGGAGTCAACGCTGGCTCCGAGGAATGGCTTAGTCTTCATCTCATCTTCGACCGCGTGATAACCGAACACTGCCGCGCCTACGATGATGACGAGTACAATAAAGCCGCCTAGCCCTGAGCCCTTCTTGCGTCGCGCCGCAGCAGTGTGGCTTCGCTCAGTCATGCGCTCTTCCACGCTCCTGCAGTTGATCGTCCACACGTGTTTCACGGTCAGTGGCAAGGTCGCCGAAGGTGTCCGGCGACCCGCCATCAGGAAGATTATTGCTTCATCTTGTTGCCATTCGTCGAAAGGCTGCTGTCAGGTTTGGTGCTGTCCGACGCGCCTGGCATCTGCTGGTCCGATGCGCCTGAGGCGCCGGTGGACGACCCGCTGTTTCCCGTAGAATTGTAGGCCTTCTCATTCTTCGCCGCGGAATCCGTCGAAGGGTTCGAGCTTGCCGACGGCTTTCCGCCCGTTGAGTTGGGATTAGTGTTGGTGTCGGCCGCGAACGCCGGAGCAGCAAATAGTGCGATTGCGGCAGCGGTCGATATCAATGTTTTCACGCTCATATCTCCTTTGTGGTTATGTAAGACCAACTCTCCAGCTATGGGGGTGTTCCGCGGTTTCGCGCCAACAGCTCCTCGGAACTGTTTGTTCGAGCCTCGGGTTTCATCCGTGATCGAAACCACGGGAAAGACCCATAATGGCTGAACTCGTCGTACTCCAGGGCATGCGCCCAAACTTGACGGAAGAGCAGGATCGTCTCGTCAACAATCTGGAAGAGCTTTTGAGGAAGGCCCGAAACGGGGATATTCGCGGCATGGTTTACGCCACGGTCGGTGAAGACAGGGCCATAACGTTGGGGGTGCTCAATGCGCAAGACGTCGGGCTGCACGAACACATTGGCTTGTCGCAAATGCTGAATAGCTGGTTGCTGACCGCCGCCGATGAAGTCACTGCATAAGGAAACGCCTACGCCTGAATATCAGCCGAAGGCGTTTCTTCTCTTACGACTTCGGCACTTGCTTACGAAGGCTCTCGACCATCATAAGATGATGTTCGAGCACGGGAAGAGTTTTGGTGGCGAACGCCTTGAGCGCAGGTGTCGGCCCATTGGCGGAGTAGTCCTTGAAAAGAGTGACCGCCTCTTGGTGAGCAGAAAGCTGCTCGTCAACGTATGCAGTGTCAAACCCCTTCTCGGTCGTGAAGACACGAAGCTTTGCGTATTTCGCCGTGTGCGTCACGTCTAGCGAGTCGGAAGGTGGTTCGATCTTCGCTTCCGCTAGTGCTGCCCTGAAATCCTGGCCAGCCGTTGTGTGATCGGTGATCATCTGCTGAGCGAAAGATTTCACGTCCGCAGCCTGACCATACTTCAAGGCGAGCTGGCTTGTGTCGATTTCAAATTTGTTCGCGACAGCCACCTTGTCGATGAATGTTTTCGTGGCTGGCGGCACGTCATCCGCGAACACCGGCAGGGCGAAAAACAGCGACAGAACTATGAGCAAACTTCTCATGAGAATTCTCCATCATTGATTGATCGGGCAACCACTCGTGAGACGCGATAGTTCCTCGCTGCGCATGGAACAGCGCAACTTATTGTGCCGCTTTTCGTTCAATCGGCATGGCAACGCTCGAGACAAGAACCGTCCCAACCCTCATGGCCGCCATTTTAGCGTTTGTGTTGCCGTTGACGGGCGCAGCGCTGGCCGAGGACGTCAATCGGACGGGACAGAGCCAGCAGACGTCGGGCAGCGGCACACCGCATCCCGGCAATCCCGCGGAAGGCGATAAGCCGATCCTGCCTGGAGACCAGCCGGCAAAGCGGGGAACAGACCCGAGCAGCCAGGTCCATAATATCGATCCGTCCAAGCTCACTGGGAAGAAGAAGGACTGATCAGCTTCGTCGCCGTCTGCATTCGGTTCTTGTCGCATGATCAGCCAAGAACGGCCTCCCCGAACCGGCCAAGCAAAGGCGTCTGCTTATTTGTGTCCGCAGTAGGGCTGCCAAACTCTAGAGGCGAGGGATTGGAAGCCCTTAGGGTGGCGTGTATAGCTGGCGCAACTTGCGCCTGGGGACGCCGCGGATTTGACTATCGAAAGCAAAGGTAACGATGATCCGGCTGTGCGCGGAGCGGGAACGGGCGATCATCGTGGAAGCTCGCTCGAGGTGTTTCGCGTCTTTCTGAAGCTCGGCCTCTCGTCTTTTGGAGGGCCTATCGCGCATCTCGGCTACTATCGCAATGAACTGGTGCTGCGGCGGCGCTGGATCGACGAAGAAAGCTATGCTGATCTGGTCGCTCTCTGCCAGTTTCTTCCCGGTCCGGCATCGA
>NZ_RXIZ01000010.1 GCF_003987855.1 Hyphomicrobium sp. | reverse complement strand
TGATGGCTGACATCCCAGATCAGCCGATCACGGGGAGTGTCGAAGAGATAATGCAGAGCGACTGTGAGCTCGACCACACCCAGCCCGGCACCAAGGTGGCCGCCCGTTTGTGATACCGCGTCGATTAGCTCCGTACGAAGCTCAGCCGCCAGCTGAGGCAGCTCACTCTCTGAAAGCTGTTTCAGGTCATCCGGAGTATCGACTTGATCCAAAAGCGGAGTTTTGGATTGCCGAGCTACGATTGCATCCATTGACCGACTCCCCCAACTGCCCGAGTCCTCCTCGGCCCCCAGACTATGAACCTATGAAAGGGCTCAAAAAATGGAACATCCGCCGCCAGCCGGACTCTGCGGGGATATGTTGCATCCTGGCATCACAAATGCGAATGCAGGTTGGCTAAATACCGCCATCGTGCGTGCCTACCACCTTTTGGCCGTAACGCTGACAACGGCGGGGGCATCAGACATTTTCGAACAAGGCAGGAGGGGCAATGGTCCCGAGGAAGAAATTTCACGCGTTCGGCGGCTCGATCGCTGCGCTTTTACTCGCGTCGATGACTTTGCCGCCAGTGGCGGCCTACGCGCAAGCCGCGGATTCACCGGAAACGACGATCAGCGGGCTTAACGCGACACTGCTCAGTACTATGAAACAGGCACAGGCGCTCGGCGTTGCAGGACGGTACCAAGCGCTAACGCCGGTCCTCAGCAAAACCTATGATACGCCTTTGATGGCGAGGCTTGCTGTCGGTCAAACGTGGGGCTCCCTGCAGCCCGACCAGCAAGCGCAGATCACCGACTCGTTCCGACGCATGATGATCGCGACATACGCCAAGCGATTCGACGGGTTTTCTGGGGAAAGCTTTCAGATTGTCGAGATTTCCAACCGCGGAACGGCCGACAAGATGGTCAAAACCCAGATTATTCAGAGCAACGGTAAACCCATCGCCATCAACTACCTGATGCGCAAGTCAGGACCAGAATGGAAGATCGTCGATGTTTATCTCGATGGCACCATCAGCGAACTGGCAAGCCGGCGCGCGGAATTCTCCACCATCCTCCAATCGGGCGGACCCGATGCTCTCATCGCTTCGTTGAAGAAACAGGGCGACAAGTTACTTTCGGGCAGCTGAAGCTTTCAGCCGATCAACAACGAAACGCGGGACTCATTCGTCCCGCGTTTTTTTTATGAGACGGCTACGTCTAGCCAGACACAATGAAAGCGGCCTGCGTGCGCTGCTGTTGAGCATGCCCGGAGGTCTTAGCTCGAAAGCCAACCCCGACTATTCCTCAGCCGGGGATTTCTGCTCTTGGGCCGGGGAAGCTTGCTCTTCCGCTGGTGACGTATCTTCTTCCGCAGGCGATCTCTGCATATCCGCGGGCTTTGGTGAGCCGATTACGACGAAGGCCGTACGATCGACAGGATTCGTAAGCTTCGGAACATCCGTGATGTTGCGCTTCTCAAGCATCGTCGGCGATGAAACCAGCTCCGTCACCGGCTCGATCGCGTTTGGATCCCGCGGCTTTGGCGTTCCCGTCAGTGCACTCGTGTCCAGCGCTTCTTGAAGCTCGGCTTGGCGCTTCTGCTGACTTACGCTTCGAAGCATTGAATAGAAATCGATCGAGCTTTCTTCCAGCGTCTTCATGTCCTCAGCCTTGCTGAGGTTTGAGAGCGGGCTCGTGATCGTGCCTGCAAGATCGACGTGGCTTGCCAACGCCGCATACCGCGATGGAATCAGTGCAGCGGCTGGGATGGTCGCTCCGAATTCGACGCCTGTGCCAATCGCGTCGCGCACTGTGGTCGGCCCAAGCACCGGCAGAACGACATACGCGCTGTCGCGGTATCCCCAAACGTACATCGTCTGGCCAAAATCCCCTGACTGATGCGCCATGCCTTGCGTCGCTGCAACGTCGAACAGCCCGCCTATGCCGACCGTGGAGTTCATTGCGAACCGGCCGAACGTCGTCGCGGCGGCTTCGAAGCGAAGCTGTAGGATGTTGTTCGCGAAAGTCATCGGTTCGGCAAGGTTGGTCGTGAACGCATCGATGCGATCGCGCACGCCTTCGGGAACAGTGCTGTTGTAGCTCTGTGCAGCTGGGTAAAGAATATCGTGGTTGAACTGCTGGTTGTTCTCAAAAACCTTACGGTTGAATGCCTCGTTGGGATCCGCAACGGGCTTAGGCCCCGCATCATCTTCTTTGGCGGCCAAATGCTGTGGCGAGAGCGCAGGCGGAGACGCGCTGGCGCAGGCCGAGAGGCTCAAACCCACGAAGGCGCAGCCGACCCAATTTAGGATGGCGCTGACTTTCACGTCCCGATATTCCCCCTGCTTGGCCCCACCAGCCGAAGCAATCTCTCATCTATCGCAGTCGCGTTCCAAACGCTAGCCTGACCAAAACGCCGGCAGACCTGCCCCCAACTCAAACCAGAAAGTAACGTCAGAATGACGTCCTGTCTGTGGCTTGTATGCACCCTCTTCGCCATATTCGGGTCGGCCTACGCGGTCCTTGCATCCCTCTTGGTGACACGATTTGCCCGTCAACCCAAGCCTGTTTCGGCTGCGGCAGAGGGTGTCACACTGCTGAAGCCGCTTTACGGCGCCGAGCCCGGATTGGCCACGAGCCTGTGGACGTTTTGCACGCAAGATTATGGCGGGAAAATGCAGGTGGTCTTTGGGGTGCAAGATCCTTCTGATCCGGCAATCCGCATCGTCGGCGCTCTCCAGAAGCAATATCCCGCCGCCGATCTCGAGCTGGTAACAGGCCGCCGGCCAACAGGTGGAAACCCGAAAATCGCCAACGTGATCAGCATGTTTCCGGCTGCCAAGCACGACATTCTCATTCTCAGCGACAGCGATATGCGCGTGTCCGCAGACTATGTTGCGCGGGTCGTCGCGCTTCTACAGAAGGAAGGCACCGCCCTCATAACGTGCCTCTATCGCGGGTGCGCACTTTCAGGCTTTTGGTCGCGGATGGCCGCTGCAGCCGTCGACCATCACTTCCTGCCAAACGTGCTTGTCGGCACTTGGCTCGGCCTCGCGCAACCCTGCTTTGGGTCCACGATTGCATTGCGACGAAAAACGCTCGAGGCGATCGGCGGATTTGGAGCCTACGCTAATACTCTGGCTGATGACTACGCCATGGGCGAGGCCGTACGCCGGAAAGGTCTTCGCGTCGAAATCGCGCCTTTCACAATCGGCCACACGTTTTCAGAAGGCTCTTTTGGCGAGCTTTGGGCGCACGAACTGCGTTGGGCAAAAACGATTCGCTTGGTCGACCCCGGCGGATATCTGGGATCAATCGCAACTCATCCACTGCCATTTGCACTCGCTGCCCTCCCATTAAGTGGCTTCAGCGCCATAGCGTGGATGATCCTGATAGTGACGCTTGCCTGCCGCCTTTTCATTCCGATACAAGTTGAAAAGTTGTCGGGCGGGGGCAAGAGCACGATTTGGCTCAGCCCACTGAGGGATTTATTGAGCTTCGCGATTTTCATTGCGAGCTTCATGCCCGGAACCGTCAGCTGGAGAGGCCGGCACTATAGTGTCGGCCCCGATGGAACCGTTACGCCGATATGAAAGGCGCCAACATGCGCACGCTCTTTTTGCAGGCTCCTTCCTTCGATGGCTTCGATGGCGGGGCTGGATCGCGATATCAAGCCCGGCGTGAAATCCAATCTTTTTGGTATCCCACTTGGTTGGCGCAGCCTGCCGCACTGGTTGAGAACTCGAAGCTGATCGATGCGCCACCGCATCGAACGAGCCTGCAGGAAGTTCTGGGTCAGGTCCGCGATTACGACCTTGCAGTCCTGCACACGTCCACCCCGTCCTTCGATTCAGACGTCAAGGTCATCGAAGCGATGAAGGCCACGAACCCGAATCTGAAAGTCGGTCTGATCGGTGCCAAGGTCGCGGTGCAGTCCGATGAGAGCTTGAGAGACGCGCCGATCGTGGACTTCGTTGCCCGCAACGAGTTCGACTTCACGATCAAGGATGTCGCCGACGGCGTGTCCTGGAGCGACATTAAAGGACTATCTTATCGTAACGACCAAGGCGTCATCGTGCACAACGAAGACCGCGCGGTCATGCACGATATGGACACTCTTCCTTTCGTCACTCCGGTCTACAAGCGTGACCTCGTGATGGAGAATTACTTCATCGGCTATCTGAAGCACCCGTACATTTCCTTCTATACGGGTCGCGGCTGCAAGAGCCGTTGCACGTTCTGTCTATGGCCGCAGACGGTTGGCGGTCATCGCTATCGCACCCGCTCCGTGGGCCACGTCATCGATGAGGTCCGCTATATCCTCAAAGCGTTCCCACAAATGAAGGAGCTGATGTTCGACGACGATACCTTCACCGACGACTTGCCGCGCGCGGAGGCGATCGCGAAGGAACTCGGCAAGCTCGGCGTCACCTGGTCCTGCAATGCCAAGGCGAACGTGCCGCGCGAAACATTGAAAGTTCTGAAGGACAACGGCCTTCGCCTCCTGCTCGTGGGCTACGAAAGCGGCAATCAGCAAATTCTGCACAACATCAAAAAGGGAATGCGCGTCGAAGTCGCCGAAAGGTTCACCAAGGACTGCCACGAACTCGGGATCAAAATCCACGGCACCTTTATCCTCGGCCTTCCTGGCGAGTCGAAGGAGACAATCCAGGAAACCATCAAGTTCGCGACAAGGATCAATCCTCACACGATCCAGGTTTCCCTAGCGGCACCCTATCCGGGCACGTTCCTCTATAAGCAGGCTTCGGAGAACGGTTGGCTCGACGTCGACAATGCCGAGCTGATCAACGCAAACGGCATCCAGATTGCGCCGCTGCATTATCCTGGCCTATCGCACACCGAAATCTTCTCTTCCGTAGAAGACTTCTATCGCAAGTTCTACTTCCGCGTGCCGAAGATTGCCGCCATCGTTGGCGAGATGGTAACGCAGCCCGACATGATGAAGCGTCGTTTGCGAGAGGGTGTGGAATTCTTCCAGTTCCTCCGCGAAAGACGCAGCGCCGCCGCTTAAGTCTCGGCGCCGCTCGAACCATCGGCATTTTGAGGGCTCGCTACCTGTCGTGGCGGGCCCATTAATATGGGTTGAAACAGAACGGCGGCCGCGAGAGTCGTCACGAGCGATAAAGCAAGCAGCTCACCCATGCTCGACGTTCCTGGATGGCTTGAGAAGAACAGGCTGCCGAAGGCAACGGCGGTGGTCATGGCGCTGAACATGACGGCACGCGTCAGCGGCGAAGCCAACAGGCTCGTCTCGCCCTCGCGCCACGCAAGCACGTAGTAGATCTTGAACGCCACCCCTACACCCAGCAAAACCGGTAGCGCGATGATATTCGCGAAATTAAGCGGCAGCTTCAGCAGCACGCAAAGCTCCAGCGTCACCACGCCCGCAAGGAGGAGTGGCACCAACGTCAGCAGGACATCGGTTACGCGGCGCAACACGATAAAAAGAATAATTGCGATCGAAGCGAGTGCCAGCACACCCGCTTGAATGAATGCTCGCACGACTGTTTTTGCGGATTCCTGGATGAGGATCGGAACCCCCGTCGCCTGTGGATCAACGGCCTGAACCGCGGCCGCGAAGCGGCGCAAATTCTCGTTGTCGTTACCGTTGCCTCTAGGACCAACTTCGATGCGAGCACGCCCATCTGCTGTCATCCAATCGGAGACGATCTCCGGCGGGAGATTAGCAAGCGTGATTGGCTGGGCTTTTAGCGCTGAACGGATCTGCGCCAGTCTAAGCTTCATTCCATCAAGTAGTTTCGCGCCGATCTGGGCCCTTATTTCGGGAGTGGCGTCCGCGAGCTTCCGCAGCGTGCTCGCCATATGCGCAGCAACTGGCGACGCACCGGGCAGCTTGCTGACACTTTCGAAATCGCCAGCCGTAGCGAGCAGCGTTTCGCGGGTGTCAGCGTCCGACGGCGTGGGCGACGGCTCATCAGGCTCAATCGTCGGCCCGATAAGATCATAGCAGTCGCGGATGAGGGCGAGTTTTTCATCCTGATGATCGGGCACAAAACTCGCCAAGGTAATGACCCGGTCGACTTCCGGCAGCTTATCGAGCTTTTCAGCTAGTCCTTTAGCGTCGCCTAAGTTGGCCGCGAGAATCTGAATGGTGTTTGGCGCCGTGTTGGGGTCGCGCATGAGATCATTGAAGGTCGACACGGACTCGACCTTGGCGCTGCGCAAGTTGATCGGATTGAAATCGAATTCGAGCCGTGAAAGCAGCGGTAACCCCGCGGCGACGCCCACCGCCGTCAACACCAGTATGACATATCGGTGCCGAGCCATGAAACGGTCGACAGGCTGCAGAAATCGATAGCCGACGTCGTGAAGCTCGCCGGGCGGATTCAGCACCTCCAGCAATGCGGGCAGCAGAGTAATACTGAGAACGAAGGCGACGATCATCCCCGATCCGGCGATCAGCCCAAGTTCCGAAACCCCGATATAATCGGTGGGCAGAAAGGAATAGAAGCCGGCAGTCGTGGCAGCTGCAGCGAGTGCTAAAGGTTTGCCCGCGTTCCGGCCGGCGCCAACAAGTGATCCTTTGAGATCGTTCCGGATAAACCGCTCATGCCGATAGCGGACCGAATATTGGATGCCGAAATCGACGCCTATGCCCACGAACAGCACGGCAAACGCCACGGAAATGAGGTTGAGTGCGCCAACAAGGTATAATCCCAGCGCCGCAGTGACTGCGAGACCGCAGCCCAGACCGACGAGGACCGCGAAGATGATTTTTCCTGACCTCAACGCCAGCCAAAGAATGACGAGGACCGCAGCGAGGGTCAAAGACGTATTGAGCGCGGCGCCTTCCGCCACCGTACCGAACTCCTCGTCCGCCATTGGGACCGACCCGGTGAGACGAACGCGAACCCCGTTTTCCGGCGTCAAGCCAAGCCGCTTAGCCGTCTCCCGAATGAGATCCGTAGCGTCGGCCCCGGGCTCTAGGTCGGAGTAATTGAGCACGGGCTTCACTTCTAGGAAGCGACGCAGTTCGGACGGGCTCGGTCGCCCGCCGGTCAGAAGTTCGCCCCAAGAAAAGGTCGTGTTTTTGCCGGCTAGTAGATCATCGATCGCCGTGCCGAGCACACCCACCGGCTTTTCAAATTCGATCCATTTCGCGCGCTCTTCCTTGATACCCAAGGGAACCAGCGAAAGCGCCTTGGCCAATCCGTTCAGCGTTGGATCGGCAGAGAGCGTGCCAAGAACGGGCTGAGCCTTGATAAGGCCAGCGGTGATGTCTTTGACTTCCGGCACCGAGAGATAGAGCAGACCGTTCTGCTCGAAGAACGGCCCCCCATCGCGTCTCCGCACGATCTGCAAGGGGTGAGGCTTGGATTGGCTGAGCGCAGCCGCGAGCCTAGCTGCGGCGCTTTCCGTCAGCTCCGGCGTCTTGCCGTCGACAACAATATCGATCGTATCGGTGTGCTGGGAAAAGGCGGCATCGAACTGGCGTTCTCTCTTGCGCCAGTCGAGTTCGGGCGAGATCAGCTCACTCGTATCGGTCGTTATCGCGAAGTGATTGGCAACATAGTAGACCGCACCCGCCGTCACGATGAGACCGAGCAGAATCGTAAGCCATGACAGCCGCACCGCCAGTGCGACAGTTCCGGCGACAAGGCGCTCGATCATGCTTTAGCCGCCCTCGCTTTCGTGCCCGGCCGATAAGTTGGAACGCGATTAGTCATTCAGCACGTCTCATGATTGCTGCTCAAAGGATCGATCCTCTTAACCAACTCCGCTGCGGGCGGACGCAATGTCGAGCGCCCGACGGACAAGCACGGTAGTTGTGTTGCTTTTGAGACACGTCATACAGTCAGGATGTATGGCGCGACGCTGGCTTTGCTGTCTGGAACAGAGTTCACGCGTAAACTGGAACTTGGCTGCGTAACAGGTTGCGGGCTTGGTGGCTGCCGTAACATGTGCCCATCACTGCCGGACTTCGTAAGTCGATTGCATCGGCAGAAAACGGGGGTTTCTGCATGAAGATCATTCTGGCGCAACCCCGGGGTTTTTGCGCGGGCGTCGTGCGTGCGATCGACGTCGTCGAGCGCGCGCTCGAGAATCGGAACGGTCCTGTCTACGTCCGTCACGAGATTGTCCATAACCGCCGCGTAGTCGATGATTTGAAGGCCAAGGGCGCTCATTTTGTTGAAGACTTGAGCGAGGTTCCGAACGGATCGACCACTATTTTCAGCGCGCACGGCGTCTCCCATGCGGTCGAGGACGATGCACGGCGTCGCCGTTTGCACGTGGTCGACGCGACGTGTCCGCTGGTATCGAAAGTTCACAAGCAAGGCCAACGCTACTCTTCGCTCGGCCGCACCATCATTCTCATTGGTCATGCCGGACACGTCGAAATCGAAGGCACTCTCGGCAGAATTTCCGGTCCGGTTTACCTTGTCGAAAACCGCGAGGATGTCGCCAACCTCCCAATTGCCATCGATACCCCGGTCGCATACATCACCCAAACGACCTTGAGCGTTGATGATACCCGCTCGACAATCGAGGCTGTCAAAAATCGGTTCACTGACGTAATTGGGCCGGAAACGCGTGACATCTGCTACGCGACTCAGAATCGGCAGACGGCCGTCCGCGACCTATGCCGGCATGTGGAGCGTCTACTGGTGGTCGGATCGGCCAACAGTTCGAACTCGAACCGCCTGAGGGAAATCGGGTCGGAGTGTGGGATTCCAAGTTATCTCGTCGCCGACGGCAGCGAAGTCGACCTGTCGTGGCTAGCCGGGGTAAAGACTGTCGGCATAACGGCAGGCGCTTCGGCGCCCGACGTTCTTGTCGATGACGTGATAGCTACGATAGGAAGTGCGGGACCAATCGAAATCGAGACGCTCGACGGCGTCGAAGAAAAGATAACGTTCCGCCTGCCACCTGAATTGCTTGAAGCATCATGATGGGGAATCGTGCTGCTTTGAGCTTCGCTAGAAGGAGCCCTGTGGGGTGGGAATTCCGCTAAACCAAGCTTTGTCTGTGGGTGCTTACGTCATCGGACAGCACCTCAGGGGGAACAAGCGCTATCCGCTCGTGCTGATGCTCGAGCCGCTCTTTCGCTGCAATCTCGCGTGCGCGGGGTGCGGCAAGATCGATTATCCCGACAAGATTCTGAATCAGCGCATCTCGGTCGCTGACGCACTCCATTCGATGGACGAATGCGGAGCGCCAGTTGTTGTGCTCGCTGGCGGCGAGCCGCTGCTGCACAAGGAACTGCCTGAGATCGTCGAAGGCGCACTCGCCAAAGGTAAGTTCGTGACGGTGTGCACGAACGCGCTGCTGCTTGAAAAGAAGATCCATCTCTACAAGCCGCACAAGAATTTCAATTGGTCGATCCATCTCGACGGCGACAAGGAGATGCACGACAGATCCGTCTGCCAGAAAGGCGTCTACGATCGCGCCATCGAAGCGATCAAAATCGCAAAGGCAAAAGGGTTTCGCGTCAACATCAATACCACGCTCTTCAGCGACGCGAAGGCGGAGCAAGTCGCAAACTTCCTCGATGAGATGAAGAAACTAGGCATCGGCGGCGTTACCATTTCACCTGGCTATGCTTACGAGCGTGCCCCCGATCAACAGCACTTCCTCAACCGTACGAAGACAAAGCAGCTGTTTCGCGACATCTTCAAGCTGGGCAAGGGCGGTCGCGCCTGGCCGTTCTTCCAGTCGGCCTTGTTCCTGGATTTTCTCGCCGGCAATCAGACCTACAATTGCACGCCCTGGGGTAACCCGACGCGCACGGTGTTCGGTTGGCAGCGTCCTTGCTACCTGCTCGGTGAAGGCTATGCCAAGACCTTCAAGGAGCTTATGGAAGGCACGGATTGGGACAAGTACGGGACCGGCAACTACGAAAAGTGCGCCGACTGCATGGTCCACTCCGGCTTTGAGGCAACTGCCGTCATGGACGCGGTGAAGAAGCCCTGGAAGATCGCGGCCGTTGCCCTTCGCGGCGTCAAGACAGACGGCCCCATGGCGCCCGAGATCGCGCTGGACAAGCAACGTCCGGCGGAATTCGTTTTCTCGCGACATGTCGAGAATAAGCTAGCCGAGATCAGCGCAGCCGAGGCCCGGGCCCAAAAGCCGGTGGCAGCGGAGTAAACCATTCATCGCACGACGGGTCGCGCCGGCAATGCGGATGATATCCCATAGCTGGCTCGGCTGGGCCGCCAGTGACCTCAGAACCGCCGGAATATTCGGCGTGCCATCCGGATTGAGCCCTTCGACGGCGGCAGGCGGCAAACTCAATGTCGCCGGGTCCGCTATCACACGAAGTACCGCAAATGGAACGCTCTGATCCGTAGCTATTTGAGCCACGACGTGGCTTTCCATGTCTGCAGCGAACGCACCCGACGCGAGATAAATTGCGTGCTTCTCGTCGCGACTTGCGATGATCGAACCGGAACCGGCGATCGGACCACTTTCAGCGTTTGGAAGGGCTTCAAAAAGCCGGTCACTCCATCGCGCATCCGCCGAATAAGTTCGTCCGCTGCTGTGAAGAACAGATGTGCCGATGATGATCGTGCCTGGTTTCAGCCCGGGTCTCAGCCCGCCGGCAATTCCGAAGCTGATCACGCCTCGGGCACCAGCGCCGATGGCTTCATGTAGAAGTGCCTGCAAACGGTACTCTCGCCCGCCGGAGACAATGGCTTTTACATTGCTGGATCGTTCGGCAATTCGCGCCTCGGCTTTTAGGCCCGTCGCCGCGATGACGACACTGTGAACCACCTTACATCCCAACCAGCACAGCTTTGGTGTTGGAGACCTTCAGATTGCGATATCGCGCGAGCGCCCACATCGGAAAGAACTTCGAGTAACCGTGGTAGCGCAGATAGAACACCCGCGGAAAACCGGTCGCCGTGAAGCGCTTTTCGTTCCAGAAGCCGTCTCCAGCTTGCGTCGCAGCCAGATAGGAGACACCCTTTTTTACAGCCGGGTTGTCTATTTCACCGGCAGCCATAAGCCCCATCAGCGCCCATGCGGTTTGCGAAGCCGTGCTCGGCGCTGGCTCATAGCCTTTGTAGTCGAGCTTATAGCTTTCCCCATCTTCGCCCCATCCACCGTCTGAGTTCTGGATAGAGAGAAGCCACTTGACTGCCTTCCGAACGACGCTCGACGAAGGATCTACACCGGCCGCATTCAGGGCACAGAGCACCGACCACGTACCGTAGATGTAATTCATCCCCCAGCGGCCATACCAGCTGCCGTCTTTCTCCTGCGTACGTTCGAGATAGTCGATCGCTTTATCGAGTTCGAAGCATTGACCGCGTCGCTCTCCGAGTTGAGCAAGCATCGAAACGCAACGTGCCGAAACATCGGCGGTTGGCGGATCCAGTAAGGCACCGTGATCGGAAAATGGAATCTGATTGAGATACTCGTAGGTATTGTCGGCGTCGAACGCGCCCCAGCCGCCATTCTTGCTTTGCATGCCCACAACCCACTCACGCCCGCGCGCAATTGCTTCACGGGTGGTTGTGTCGTGTTGCGCATTGCGGCCGAGAGCCCGGTCCATGGCCATGACCACGACCGCGGTATCATCGGTATCCGGATAATGAGGATTTGCGTACTGGAACGCCCAGCCGCCAGGGCGAACATTCGGACGAGTAGCGGCCCAGTCGCCGATCGTGTCGAGAACTTGCAGAGGCTTCAGCCACTCAAGCGCACGGTCCGAAGAGCGCTCAGCCTGCTCTCCCCCAACTTCCATTAGTGCATGTGCGGTGAGGGCAGTGTCCCAAACTGGCGATAGGCACGGCTGACAGTAGGCCTCGTCCTCTTTGATGGTCACCAGTTTTTCAATCGAGCCGCGCGCAGTCTTGTAGTTCGGATGATCTGTGGGATAGCCGAGTGCGTCGTAAACCAGCAGCGCATTGACCATGGCCGGAAAAATTGCGCCGAGGCCATCTTCTCCGTTGAGACGCTCATCGACAAAGGCGACAGCTTTATCGATGGACTTCTTGCGCAATGATTTGGGGAAGTAGGGTTGGGTTGTCTGCAGGACGCGATCGATGATCCCGAAAATCTCTGCCCAAGGTGATTTCTGGTGCGGCCCCTTCGGCCAGACCTTCACCTGATCCGGCGGAATCGTGAAGAGTTCGGGAATGCCGACACCCTTCGGATTGCGCGCTAGCGGTTTGAGCGCGTTTAAGACCGTCAGAGGCACAACGACCGTTCGCGCCCAGTACGAAATCTTGTCCAGGTGAAATGGAAACCAGCGCGGCAACACCATGATCTCAACCGGCATCACCGGTACGCCCCGCCATGGGATCGCACCGAAAAGAGCCAAGAGATTGCGGGTGAAAACATTACTGTGCGACGCGCCACCCTGCGACAGAATCCAACCCCGCGCCTTCTTCATATACGGCTCATCAACGCCGACGCCCGTCATCTTGAGCGCAAAGTAGGCTTTGACGCTGGCGCTGATATTGGAAGCGCCGTCGTGAAACAGCGGCCATCCGCCATCATCGGATTGAATGCGCCGAAGATAGTTCGCGATCTTGCCCTCGAGCACTTGGTCGACAGGTTCAGCGAGGTAATGACGCATCAGGATGTATTCAGCCGGGATCGTGGCATCCGCTTCGAGTTCGAAGACAAAGTGGCCGTCGTCACGTTGAATCGCGAGAAGCGCGTCTTTCGCCGACCCGATAGCGCGTTCGACCTCCGCCAGCGAGATGTCGCGAGTTACAGCTTCAGATGCCAATCGAGCAGATTGCGAAGCGGATTCGTAATTCATATCCCATCTCCAAAGATCGGAGCGTCCTACCAGAGTTAAGCGGCCATCGCCAGTTTGGCGGCCGTTTCGCCGGACCGTATCGCGCCTTCGATTGTCGCTGGAAGGCCAGTCGCCGTCCAATCTCCGGCGAGAAACACGTTTCTCCACCGAGTCTCAGCGCGCGGCCTGAGTTCGTTCTGCTCTGGAGTTGCGGCAAATGTCGCACGGCGCTCTTTGACGATCTGCCAACGTGGCATCTCCGCATCAAGGCCTGCGATCTGCGAGATTTCCGACCAAATTCGCCGCGCCATCGGCTCTCGCTCGGCTTCGTTGAAACGATCCGCAGAACTCACAGTAACGGACAGACGGTTCTCAAAGGCAAAAAGCCATTCCGTCGTAGCGTTGATCACGCCGGTAATCTTGGGAAGCTGCTTAGGTGCCGGAAACGCAAAATGGGCGTTGAAAATCGACCGGTACTCGGAAGGTGCTCGCAGCTCGGGCAGCAGCGTTTTGGCGACCCACGCAGGAACAGCCAATACGAGCCTATCACCCCTTCCAAGTTCCACAGCTTCGTCCGCAAACTGCAAGGCGCGAGCGCGTTCGCCTTCCCAAGCAATACTTCGCACGCCATGATCGAACCGAACCTCGCCGGCTCTTTCCTCAACGTAGGCTACGGCGGGCTCAACGAGCGCGGGTCCAAGTCCATTCGCCGCGAAGAGCGGACGGCAAGCTCTTCCGCCCCGTCCGAGCGTCTCGCGAATAACAGCCGCCGCGAGTAGAGCTGATCCCTCTTTGGGATCGCAGTTCAATGCTGCAAGAAGGACAGGCTCCATGAGATGTGAGTAGACGGTCGTATCGGTATTGATCTTCTGGCCAACCGTTTCATCCGCTCTCGCACCCAGGAGTTTACCAAGTCGGATATAGTCAAAAGAACGAGTATTCGGCACACGACGACCTGCAGAGAAAATCCACCAGGGGAGCGGTCCGTCGTTGGGCCGCAGCATCCAGTCCTTCTTCGACTTCAAGTCGTAGAAGTTGAATTCGGCGTGCACGGGCTCGTGGATAAGGTCCCGACCGCCGATTTTGCTAAGAAATGCAATTGCGCTGGCGTTGCCCGACAACAGTAAGTGATTGCCATTGTCGATAGTCATCCCGAGCGCGGGTTCGAAATACGATCGGCATCGGCCTCCCGCGTGACGCGCCAGCTCGTGAATAACGACCTTGTTGCCGGTGTCCACGAGCGCAACCGCCGCCGAAAGGCCGGCAAGACCGGCCCCGACGATGTGAACGGTGCCGCCACTCATTTAGAAGATGCCGTCGCGCAAGACAGCCCAAAGCACCGTACGCTTCGAGCGGCGAACATCAATGCGAGGCGCGCGCCAGCCACGCACGATCAACTTTTCAAGAATACCGCGATAGACAGTTGCCATCATGCGGGGCGATCTCACAGCACGGCGTGGCGAATGAGCCATGATCGCTTCAGACCGGTCATAATATTTTCGTGCCATGTCGGCGATGCCGCGACACACGCGATCGAGCGCGGGATTGACAAGAATATCGTCGATGGAAGTATCGGCAATACCGGCATCCCGGAGTGCTTCTTTAGGCAGATAGAGCCGTCCCATCGCCGCATCTTCGTCGATATCGCGCAGAATATTTGTAAGCTGCAGCGCGCGTCCAAGATGATGCGACAGCTCAATGCCGGGCTCTTCATCCATGCCGAAGATGCGAACCGAAAGCCGTCCAACTGCCGAAGCCGCACGGTCGCAATAAAGATCCAGGACCTTCCATTCGGGCGCGCGCAAGTCACGCACAATGTCCATCTCCATGCCATCGATCACGGCGATGAAGTCATCCTTTATCAGCCCGTAATCCCGTACTGGCAGCAGGAGATCGCGCGTACGCGGCGTTACCCGGCCCGTTGAATAGAGGTGCTCGATGTCCGTGCGATAACGATTGAGATCAGCAAGCCTAACCTCTCGAGAGCCGCCATTGTCGGCCACATCGTCCACTGCGCGGCAGAACGCGTAGACGTGATACATGGCATCGCGCTGAGAACGCGGCAGCACCCGCATCGCAGCATAGAACGAACTGCTGGCCGCCGCAGGAACATCCTCGACTGTCAATGTTTCGACTTCAGCGCTCATGCGGCATCATCCCCGTCGATTTCGAAAGCGCGAAACGCGCGATACCCCGGACGGCAAGTGTGGCGCCTATCGCTTTCGCAGCGAACCAAGACGCCCGCATCTTTGATAAATGAACACGCTCCGATAGCGGATCACGTGTCTTGAGAAGGTTGATCAGCTGCCGAGCCAGCTCGACAATGACCGATGTCTCCGCCGCGAGGCGCAGGTCGGAGACGCTCGACGGCAGCAACTTGGCGTCGGGCATCAGAGCCTCTGTCTTGGCCGCGAGGGCGCGAATACAGCCGAGCAACTCCGGCGAAGCCTGAGAGGCACCCAGCGCCGCGGCGGTCGTTCCATGAGCCGACAAATCGTTCAACGGCATGTAGACGCGGTCGAGATTTTGATAATCCCTAGCGCAGTCCTGCAGATGATTGATGATCTGGAGCGCCGCGCAAAGCGCGTCTGAAGCGCCCCAGGTTGCCGTCGATTCTCCGTGGACATCGAGAACGAAACGACCGACGGGCATCGCCGAATAACGGCAATAATCCATCAGATCTTCCCATGTCTCATACCGATGCTTAGTGACGTCTTGGCGAAATGCCTTCAACAGATCGAGCGCATGCTGTGCGGACAAATTCCTGAGTCGCAACTGCTCACGTAACGCGATGGCGTCGCTGGCTTCGTCAGAACGACCAAGCAACGTTTCTTCGAGCGCCGCCAGAATGGAAAGCTTCGATTGAGGATCGAGCGTCGGATGGTCGGCTGCATCATCTGCGGCACGAGCAAAGCGGTAGAAGGCGAGGATCGGCGCGCGATGACGTACAGCGACGATCCGCGAAGCAACGGGAAAATTCTCGTCGCCCTCGGATTTGCCGGACTTGTACTTGGTATCGACTGTCATTGCCGTCCCACTTCGGCCTGCACGCGCCCCTTCCAAAGACCGCCGCGACCTCGAACATGCTGATACGCCGAATCTAGCGTGAAACCCATATAGGCTAACGCGATAACTGGGAGCGCGAAGCCCCAAAGTGGCGAACGGTTGTAAAAGCGCAACGTCGGCTGATAAGCAAGGAACATCAGAAGACATGCTGCAGCGGCGAGCATATTCGCGGGATAGCCAGAAAATACAGCTAGAACGGGCGGAGCGATATAAATGACGGCCATTGCCAGGAGCGTTCCAACCAGCAAAACCGGCGAATAATGAAGTTGGGCGTATGCGGATCGCGCAACCATGCGGCGAATGTCTTCAAAGGTCTCGTAGGGCCGAAGACTGGTCACGCGATCAGACAGACCCAGCCATATAGGGCCCTGCGTTTTCAACAATTTTCCGAGCGCGCAATCGTCGATCAAAGCACCACGAATACCGCCGATCCCGCCGGCTCGCTCCAGCGCTGAGCGGGCTACCAGCATGCAACCTCCAGCAGCCGCAGCGGTTTTGTCGTCCACGCGATTGACGCGGCCGAACGGGTAAAGCATCTGGAAAAAGAATATGAAGGCAGGAACGAGCCATCGCTCGGCGATACTATCGCATTTGAGCTTGGCCATGACGGAAGTCATCGCACGGCTGTTTGCGCTGGAGGCCGCGACAAGCGACTTCAGAACTCCCGGGCGATAACCGATATCCGCATCCGTCAGCAGAAGAAAATCAGGAGGAGTGTCCAAGCTGCACGCAACTTCAATGCCCTGATTCATCGCCCAGACTTTCCCGGTCCACCCTCGCGGAAGCGGCGCGCCATTGACGATTAGAACGCGCTGCGAACCCCCAGCAATGGAGCGGGCGACATCGGCGGTGCCATCCGTGCTTTGGTCGTCCACGAGTACGATTGAAAACTCACCCGGATAATCCTGAGCGATGAGAGAGCCTAAGGAACTGGGAAGCACGTCCGCTTCATTGCGAGCGGGAATGACGGCGGTGACCCGTGGCCAAACGCCGGGTGCAGCGTATCTCCCGGCTTCCGGTTCCTCGCGCTCGCGCGAAAGCCAGAACCAGCCGTTGAAGAAGATGAGATAGATCCAAGCCGCAAGGCCAACACCGGCTATTATCTCAACGCTCGTCACGAGAGATACCCCGCTCCGCGAAACCAATCGAAAGCTTCCGCAAGAGCTTGGGGCGCCGGCCGCGCACGATAATCGAGCTCGCGCTCCGCCTTCGACGATGAAAAGAACATTTTGTATTTCGCCATGCGCAGCCCATCGACCGTCGCGAACGGCTCACGCCCCGTAATGCGAGCTGCCGCCTCGGCGCCATAGGCGATGGGATATATCAATAATCGCGGCAGCTCGAGCGTTGGCGGTCGCCGTCCGGCAAGCCGTGCGATGTGGGCCAGCATTTGCCCGAGTGTCATATCCTGTCCCCCCAGAATATATCGCTCGCCAATTCGCCCCTTCTTCAAGGCAGCAACGTGACCGTCTGCTACATCGTCGACATGGACCAGGTTCAACCCCGTCTCTACATAGGCGGGCATACGGCCGGATGCGGCCTCAACGACAATTCGCCCGGTCGGCGTGGGGCGAACGTCCCTGGGACCGATCGGGGTCGAAGGGTTAACGATCACAGCCGGCAGCCCTTCGCTGGCCACCATCCGCTCAACGAGACGCTCAGCCAAAACTTTGCTTTTCTTGTAAGCCCCGATCGCATCATCAACCGCGAGCGGCATGTTTTCGTCGGACGGATGGCCGTCTTTGTCCAGGCGAAGCGTGGCAACGCTCGACGTATAGACGATCCGCTCGACCCGGGCCGCCAGCGCCGCCCGCATGATCGAAAGCGTGCCCTCTGTGTTGGTGTCTATGATCTCCTGCGGATTGGGAGCCCATAGCCGATAGTCTGCAGCGACATGAAAGACATAGCGGCATCCGCGCATCGACTCGTGAACAAGTGCAGCGTCGCGAATGTCGCCCTCGACAACGTCGAGATCGATATCGGCGAGATTGGCGCGATTACTGCTTTTTCGAACGAGAGCACGCACGGCGAAGCCCGCATCGATAAGTTTTCGTGCAACGGCCGATCCCACAAATCCCGATGCACCGGTCAGGAATGCAATGTCTTTAGTCGCCAACTCCTGAGCCCCGCTACCCACCGGTATTGATCATCACCCCTTGTAGACGATGCGCCAGATTCGGCCGCCAGCGTCGTCGGCAACGTAAAGCGCACCGTCAGGCCCGACCGCAAGCCCTGTTGGACGATGCTCGCTGCCTGTTCCATCTCCGTTCCGAAATCCATCTGCAAAAACAATGTATGGACCCGAGGCCTTGCCGTCTTTCAACGGCTGGAACACGACGTTGTACCCTTGCTGTCCGCCGGAGGATCTGTTCCAGGACCCGTGGAAAGCGATAAATGCGCCACCCTGGTATTCCGCAGGAAATTGCTTGGCCTTGTAGATCTTGAGGTCATTGGGCGCCCAGTGCGCCGGAAAAGCCGCTACAGGGGGCAGCTTATCCGCGCAGCGCCCAATGGCTTTGCCACCGTCTCCACCATACTCTGGAGCGAGAACGAGCTTGTGTTGAAAGCCATCGTGGTAGCAGTACGGCCAACCATAATCACCGCCTTCGCGCGCCTCGACGAGCACCTCGGCCGGTAATTCCGAACCCCGCTCTGAGGAATAAAGTTTGGACCAATTTTCGTACAACTGATCTCGCCCGTGCTGGGTCGCAAACACGCGACCAGTATCATCGAAGTCGATACCCTCGGCATTGCGAAGACCCGTGGCAAAGCGCTGTGCAGAGGAGAAAACCTGCCCGGGCTTGTTCGCATCGAAGCGCCAAATCCCGGCGCGTGTCTCGAGTTCGACGCAGGGATCGATGCCGGGCGAGCCATCAGCGCGGTTTTCTCGTTGGCATGAGTTCGTAGCTGAACCCAAGTCGACGAAAAGCTCCCCTTGCGAATTGATTGCGAATGGCCTGGCGGTGTGGTCGCCGTCAATGGGCAGCTTCGAGACGACGACCTCGGGCTTGCTTTTTGGAGCGACCTCACCGGGCTTCAGTTCGTAGCGAACGATTTTATCGCCCAGTTCAACGTACAGGTTGTCCTTATAAAGACCGATGCCTGTTCCCCCGGCGCCCGCAGGACCGAATGTTTCGATGACATCAGCTTTGCCATCGCCCTTCGTATCCTTGAGCGCCAGAAGGGATGGCCCGCCACCACGGCGACGGTTGTTGACGTAGACCGTACCGTCCGGCGCAACTGTCAGATGACGCGGCGCCCCGACCTTATCAGCGAAGATTGTCGCACAAAAACCGGTGGGCAGTGTGAGGCCGGCATTTCCCTCCGGGCACTTCGCGGAAGCGCCTTCGACAGCAACAGATGGTTGAATCGCCAGGAAAGACCACGCGAAAAACGTCGAAAGCGCCAGGGCAGCGAGGCGCACCTTCTTTGCCTGGCTTGCACCATCATCGAGCCGACCGAAATTCATTATGCGCTCCGCCAAATCGGTTTTCACTCATTGGCGAACACGTGGCCGTGAGCCGCGTACGGTACAAGACTTGACTTTGAATTTTGAGCTAAGCCGGCCAAGCTTTTAGCGCCATATCAACGACGGTCAGCAAGTCGCTGCGCGTAGCACCACCCGAAGCCTGCACGGACATTCCCTGCGTCACGGTAATAACATATCGAGCGAGGGCCCCGGGATCGGAGTCGGGACCCAGATCTCCCTCCGACTTGGCCCGCTCGAACCGCTTGCGGAGATTATCTTCCCCCTCTGACCTGCGCTTACACAGCTCCCGCTTGATCGAATCCGCGGCCTGACTGCAGGTCAACGCACCTTGAACCGCTAAACAGCCTGATGGATTACACGGGTCCGTAAGGGACATCGCAACTGAATGCAGAAGGTGCTCGACGACCTTGCGAGCGGTCGGCTCGGCAAGCGCTTCGCCGTGAATAGCGCCAGGGCCCTTTTTCGCGTAGCGATCCAACGCTAGTCGAAAGAGCTCTTCCTTGTTTCCAAACGCGGCATAGAGACTGGGTCGGCTGATGCCCATGGCCTCGGTGAGATCGGTAAGGGACGTGCCCTCATATCCGCGCTGCCAGAACACGTGGAGCGCCTTATCGAGCGCTAACTCGGTATCAAATTCCCTAGGGCGGCCTTTTTGCACCGCGTCGCTCCGGCATTTGTTTTTGTTTATCGAGCCGATATACATTTCAATACCCATCGGTACAAATAAATAGTTGACACGACCTTACCTGGCCCTATATCCGTACCGTTCAGTACATATATGGGAATTCGCAGGTCATGAAAAGCTCTGTCTCTTACACGACCGCAAGGACGCTTCGAGGGTTTACCAGTTGGTTCTCCAGGATCCGCACCAGCGCGCTGTCTGACGAAGAGCACGTACCCTTTGTCGTATCCGCATGCGGTTATCACGCGCCTCCCGCGCGCCAAGCGGCGGATGAGGGCGGCGAGCGCTGGCTGCCCGGCTTGAGCCTCGAAAACTTCTCCTGAGTTCTCGCCGCATCTACCCAAGGCTTTCCTCCGCAAACTGAGCGCGCAGCAGTCGACGGCTCCCGACCACGCCGGGCAGACCGAGCAGTCAAGGAATCCATTATGTCCGTCCATACTCATCTCGTCGTATCGAAAGCACTTAAGGGGTCGGCAGCTGGTGTAGCCCTGCTCATAGCCTCCACCGGCATGACTTTGGCCCAGGAAACGCCCGGCCGAGCACTAACTTCGGTTTCCGTTGCGACCGTTCAACCGCGTGAGCCGAATACCTGGGATGAATTCTCAGGTCGTCTCGAAGCCATCGAGCGCGTCGATCTGCGTCCCCGCGTTGCAGGGCAAATCGTTGCGATCCACTTCCGTGAGGGCGCCCTCGTAAAGGCCGGGGATTCGCTCGTCACGATCGATCCCGCTCCTTACGCTGCGGAAGTCGAGCGGCTGAATGGGGTCGTGGCTGCGGCACAGGCGCAGGCGGTCTTCACGAAAGCGGACGTCGCTCGTGCGCGTCAAATCATCGGCAACGCGCTCTCGGAACGCGAACTCGATACCCGCGCCAATGCCTATGATGCCGCTGTTGCCAATCTAAAGAGTGCCGAAGCGGCATTGAGAACCGCGAAACTCAATCTTGAGTGGACCGAAGTCCGCGCTCCAGTGTCGGGCCGGGTGGGCCGCCGAGAAATTACCGTCGGCAATCTTGTCGAAGCCGGAGCTAACGCTCCGCTCCTGACGACGCTGGTCTCCGTCAACCCGATTTACGCAAGCTTCAACGCCGACGAAAACATCGTTGCGAAAGCGCTTGCCACGCTCTCTCCCGAGGCCAATGCAACGGCGCACGTGGAGAAGATTCCGGTAGAAATGGCGACGGCAAACAACGGCGGCGTATGGCGTCGGGGGACGTTGCAGCTGATCGACAACAAAGTCGACGTTGCCAGTGGCACGGTCCGTCTCCGCGCCACCTTCGACAACGGCGACGGCCGCCTCATCGCCGGCCAATTCGTGCGTGTGCGATTGGCTCAGCCTCATACAGCCCAGGTTCTTGCTGTCAGCGAACGCGCCATCGGCACCGATCAGGACAAAAAGTACGTCATGATCGTCGACAAAGCGAACAAGACGGCCTACCGCGAGGTCAAACTCGGGTCGATGACGGACAATCTTCGGATCATCACGAACGGCCTCAACGCAGGCGAACGCGTGATCGTCGCGGGCCTTCAACATGTGAAGCCCGGCGACGAGGTTGCCCCGGAACAAGTTGCGATGGACGGACGGCCCGTGCCCCAAGAGCACGCCGCGGCAGACATCTCCCAATAGCAATTACGTAACGCCACCAGGCACGCCCGATATGAACATCTCCAAGTTTTTCATTGATCGCCCGATCTTTGCGGGCGTGCTGTCGACGCTCATCTTCCTCGGCGGCCTGATTTCTCTCCCCGCTATGCCGATCTCGGAATACCCTGAGGTCGTTCCGCCGCAGGTGGTCGTCCGCGCCAACTATCCCGGCGCAAATCCCAAGGTGATCGCCGAGACTGTGGCGACGCCGATCGAAGAGCAGATAAACGGCGTCGAGGGCATGCTCTATATGAGCAGCCAGGCCACGACTGACGGCCTGATGACTCTCACAGTCACATTCCGCCTCGGCACTGACCCTGACAAGGCTCAGCAGCTTGTTCAAAACCGCGTATCGCAAGCTGAGCCCCGCCTCCCGGCTGATGTGCGTGCGCTCGGCATCACGACGGTGAAGAGTTCTCCCGACCTTACGATGGTCGTGCACTTGCTGTCGCCGAACAATCGCTACGACATGACGTATCTTCGCAATTACGCGGTGATCAACGTCAAGGACCGACTGGCCCGTATCGATGGCGTGGGCGACGTACAGCTTTTCGGTTCTGGTGATTATTCCATGCGCGTCTGGGTAGATCCGGCAAAAGCCGCTGAGCTCGGATTGTCTGCAATGGATATCGTCAACGCGGTCCGTGCGGAAAACGTGCAAGCGGCCGTCGGCGTAGTTGGCTCATCGCCGTCACTGCCAAATCTCGACTTCCAGTTGTCAGTAAACGCGCAAGGCCGCCTCGCGTCTGAGGAGGAATTCGGCGATATCGTCGTCAAAGCGGGTGCCACCAATCAGGTGACAAGACTGCGCGATGTTGCGCGCATCGAGCTTGGCGCCGCCGATTACTCACTCCGCTCGCTCCTCGACAACAAGCAAGCTGTGGCCATTCCAATTTTCCAATCCCCCGGCTCCAATGCCATTCAGATCTCCGACAACGTGCGCAAGACGATGGCTGAGTTGAAGCAATACATGCCTGAGGGTGTCGACTACCGCATCGTCTATGATCCCACGCAGTTCGTCCGCGCATCGATCGAAGCCGTCATCCACACGCTCCTCGAGGCAGTAGCGCTCGTCGTCTTGGTCGTTATCTTATTCCTGCAAACGTGGCGCGCATCGATTATTCCTCTGATCGCAGTACCGGTCTCCATCATCGGCACCTTCGCGGTGATGCACATCTTCGGTTTTTCGATAAACGCTCTGACGCTGTTCGGACTCGTGCTCGCGATCGGTATCGTCGTCGATGACGCCATCGTCGTCGTCGAGAATGTAGAGCGCAACATCGAGAATGGTCTCTCCGCCAGAGATGCGACCATTCAAGCGATGCGCGAAGTCTCGGGCCCCATAATTGCGATCGCGCTCGTTCTAGTCGCCGTGTTCGTGCCGCTGGCGCTCATTACAGGTCTGACTGGCCAGTTCTACAAGCAGTTCGCGTTGACGATAGCCATCTCGACGGTGATTTCCGCCATCAATTCGCTGACGCTTTCACCCGCGCTCGCGGCCATTCTTTTGAGGGGCCACGACCAGCCCAAGGATTGGCTGACAAAAGGCATGGATTTCGCCTTCGGATGGTTCTTCCGACGGTTCAACCGCGCCTTTACCTGGGGCTCGGACACCTATAGCGGTGGCGTCAGGCGCGTGCTCGGGCATAAGGCCATCGCCTTTTTCATCTACCTGCTTTTGATCGGCGCCACTGTTGGCCTGTTCAAAGCAGTGCCAGGCGGCTTTGTGCCGGGACAAGACAAGCAATACTTAGTTGGCTTCGCCCAGCTCCCCGATGGCGCCACGCTCGACCGCACGGAAGACGTCATCCGGCGCATGAGCGACATCACGCTGAAGACGCCTGGCGTCGAAAGTGCGGTGGCGTTCCCAGGTCTCTCGATCAATGGTTTCACGAACAGCTCGAACTCGGGCATCGTGTTCGCGACCCTGAAACCGTTCGATGAGCGCCGCTCTCCAAACCTGAGCGGCGCAGCCATCGCCGCCACTTTGAATCAGGAATATTCCGTCATCAAAGACGCATTCATCGTTATGTTCCCGCCTCCTCCGGTGCAGGGACTGGGTACGATAGGTGGCTTTAAGCTGCAGGTCGAGGACCGGGCTGGTCTTGGCTACGACGCGCTCACCGAAGCCATGACAGCGTTCACAGGCGCGTTGAGCAGAGCGCCGGAATTGGCGGGCGTCTTCACTTCCTACCAAGTGAATGTGCCGCAACTCTACGCCGCAATCGACCGAACGAAGGCTCGCCAACTCGGCGTCGCCGTCCAGGACGTCTTCGACACGATGCAGGTTTATCTCGGATCGCTCTATGTCAACGACTTCAACAAATTTGGCCGGACGTACTCGGTGCGCGTTCAGGCAGATGCCAAATACCGCGCCCGGCCCGAGAACATCGGCTTGCTGAAAGTGCGCTCCAATAACGGCGCGATGATTCAACTATCGGCACTGCTGGACATCAAACAGGTTGCCGGTCCCGAACGAGCGATGCGTTACAACGGATTCCTGACCGCCGACGTGAATGGCGGTGCTGCGCCGGGCTATTCTTCGGGCCAGGCAAAGGCAGCGGTTGAACGGATCGCTGCAGACGTTCTTCCCAAGGGTATAGGGTTCGAATGGACGGATCTCACCTATCAGGAGATCATCGCTGGCAACTCGGGAATTTGGGTATTTCCGTTATCCGTATTCCTCGTGTTCCTGGTGCTCGCAGCTCAATACGAAAGTCTTGTGCTGCCGCTCTCCATCATTCTGATTGTGCCCATGGGATTGTTGGCGGCCATTACTGGGGTCTACCTCTCGCACGGCGACAACAACGTCTTCACCCAGATCGGATTGATCGTTTTGGTCGGCTTGTCAGCGAAGAACGCGATCTTGATCGTCGAGTTTGCGCGCGAACTTGAGCTCAGCGGTCGCAATCCGGTGCAAGCCGCTGTCGAAGCAAGCCGTTTGCGGCTTCGGCCCATCCTAATGACGTCGATGGCTTTCATCATGGGCGTCGTCCCGCTCGTCACATCGATTGGCGCCGGTGCAGAGATGCGCAAAGCAATGGGCATCGCGGTATTTTCTGGAATGATCGGCGTTACGCTCTTTGGAATTTTTCTGACCCCGGTCTTTTACGTGATCCTGCGCAAGTTGAGCGGCAACAAACCTTTGGCGCACGCCGGGAACGTGACTGCCGCTCCTGCGAGCCACACCGTACACTCGCAAATCAATCCAGCTCCGGCTGAATGACCGAAAGGTAATCCAACGGCGGTCACCATTGACACGCGAGTGCTACGCTGCGATGCCCTGGCAACGCTCTCTCGACCCGCCGAAAGCTCATAGATGACCTCGATTATTAGTGTCGCCAATCTTTCGAAGACCTATGCCTCCGGCTTTACGGCGCTGAGAGACATCAATCTGGAAATCGAGCAGGGTGAGATCTTCGCCCTACTCGGTCCCAACGGCGCCGGCAAAACGACGCTCATCAGTACGATCTGTGGCATCGTCAATCCGTCCACCGGCACGATCACCGTCGACGGCATGGATATTGTGAGTTCCTATCGCACGGTCCGCAGCATGATCGGCCTCGTTCCGCAGGAACTCTCGACCGATATGTTCGAGACGCCATGGGCAACCGTGAACTTCAGTCGCGGCCTCTTCGGCAAGCCACGAAATCCCGCGATTGTCGAAAAGGTTTTGCGCGACCTTTCTCTCTGGGACAAGAAAGACAGTCGCATCATGACGCTTTCCGGCGGCATGAAGAGACGGTTGCTGATTGCAAAGGCGCTGGCCCATGAGCCGCGCATCCTCTTTCTCGACGAACCGACGGCCGGCGTCGACGTCGAGTTGCGTCGCGAGATGTGGGACATCGTGAGGGAACTCCGCGCCAACGGCGTCACAATCATCCTCACCACCCACTACATCGAAGAAGCCGAAGAAATGGCCGACCGCGTGGGCGTGATCGCCAAAGGCGAGATCATTCTCGTCGAGGAAAAGAACGAGCTGATGCGCAAGCTGGGAAAGAAGCAGCTTCAGCTGCAGCTATCGGCGCCGCTCGAAGGCATACCAGACGCCCTCAGCGGCTATGGTCTGCAATTCGGTGCGGACAAAAGCGAGCTCATCTACACCTACGACACCAGAGCCGAACGAACCGGAATAACAACACTTCTTAATGACATGCGAGATGCGGGAATTTCTTTTCGCGACCTTTCGACGATTCAAAGTTCGCTTGAAGACATCTTCGTAGATCTCGTGAGGGAAAAGCGATGAACCTCGAAGCCGTTCGCGCAATTTATGTTTTCGAGATGTCACGTTGGAAGCGCACGTTGATGCAGAGCGTGATCTCACCCGTCCTCTCGACGTCCCTTTACTTTATTGTATTCGGCGCCGCCATCGGCTCGAGGATATCGACCATTGAGGGCATCAGTTACGGCTCTTTCATCGTGCCAGGACTGATCATGTTGTCGCTGCTAACAGAAAGCACATCAAACGCCTCTTTCGGCATCTATTTCCCACGTTTTACAGGCACGATCTACGAGCATTTGTCCGCGCCGATTTCTCCATTTGAAATCGTGGTCGGATACGTTGGCGCAGCAATGACGAAATCGATCTTGCTGGGCTTGCTCATCCTCGCGACGGCAAGCCTGTTCGTCCCCATTCACATCGCTCATCCATTTTGGATGCTGGCGTTTCTCATCCTCACGGCGGCAACTTTCAGTATGCTTGGCTTTGTTATTGGAGTCTGGGCTGACGGCTTCGAGAAGCTGCAGGTCGTGCCGCTGCTCATCATAACGCCGCTGGTGTTTCTTGGCGGCACGTTCTATTCGCTGAAGATGTTGCCCCCGGCTTGGCAGACCATCACGCTCTTCAATCCCATCGTCTATCTCATCAGCGGCTTCCGTTGGAGCTTCTACGAGATTTCAGATGTGAACGTTGGCGTCAGTCTGCTCATGATCTTCGTGTTTCTAACAATTTGCATGAGCATCGTTTGGTGGATCTTCAAGACGGGATATCGCCTGAAGGCATAGGGTCTAGCCCTTCAAGTACCAACCCCAGGGATCGCGGGTCAGGTACCTGGTAATTTGCTTGGGTTCCAAGAAATTATTGAGCCCCCAAGTGCCGAGTTCGCGACCGATACCGCTTTTCTTCACGCCGCCCCATGGCGGCTCCAGAAAATTTGGTTGCGAGCAGTTGATCCAGACGACGCCCGCTTCGAAGGCATCTGCCACACGCTCCGCCCGCTTGATGTCTTGGGACATCACAGCAGCTGCCAGTCCGAATTCGCTATCGTTCGCAAGCCGCAGCGCTTCATCCTCGGTCTCGAACGTGGAAACGGCTAACACAGGGCCGAAAATCTCTTCCTTCCAAATGCGAGCGCTCGGCCGAACATCAGCGAAGATTGTGGGCTCCAGGAAATAGCCTTCGTTCAAGTGCGAAGGTCGCGCTCCTCCGGTGATGAGCGTCGCTTCCTTCTTTCCGACCTCGATGTAATTCAGCACCTTGTCGTATTGGATCTTGCTGACGAGCGGCCCAAGAAGAGTTCCGGGTGTCATGCCGTCGCCGATCGTAATCTTCTTTGCTTCCTCGGACAGCCGACCGATGAGCTTCGGCGCGATGCCCTTCTCTACGATCATTCGCGACGTGGCGCTGCAAACCTGTCCCTGGTTCCAGAAGATCCCGAACATGACCCACTCCACGGTGTGCTCAATGTCGGCATCGTCGAAAACGACAATCGGCGACTTGCCGCCAAGTTCGAGACTGACGCTTTTCACATCGCGCGCCGCCACTGACGCCACCGCAATGCCGGTCGGCACCGACCCTGTGAACGCGAGCTTGCGCACGTCTGGGTGAGCAGAAAGGCGCGCGCCGGCTGTGCCCCCGTATCCCGTGACGACATTCAAGACTCCGTCGGGCAGTCCAACTTCAGCAGCGATGCGGCCAAGTTCCAGCGCAGTCAGCGGCGTGTATTCAGATGGTTTCAGGACCACCGCGCAACCCGCCGCAATTGCGGGCGCCACCTTCCAAGCCGCCATCAAAAGCGGATAATTCCAAGGCACGATGAGGCCCGTGACGCCAGCCGGCATGTACTTGACCCGCGATTGAAATCGGTCGTCGGGCACCCCGATGATCTCGCCCTGCCTTCCATCGAGCTCCTCGGCGTACGTCGCGTAGAGATTAAAACAGTACGCGGCATCGCCGACATCCCATAGCGCCTCCGGCAGCGGCTTGCCGTTATCCCGAACCTCGATTTCGGCGAGCGCTTGCTTCTGCTCCTCAATCTTCGCAGCTATGGCGCGGAGGTATCCCGCGCGATCATGGCCGGATGTGCGCGACCAGGGACCGGCCATTGCCCCTTTTGCTGCAGCGACCGCGGCGTCGACATCGGCGGCTGTGCCCGCGGCGCACCGGTGAAAAACCTGTTCGGTGGCCGGATTGATGACATCCAGCGTGCCGCCCTCCAGCGGCTCTGCCCACTTCCCGCCAATGAAAAGCTTGCTCTGCATTCTAGCTCCTGCGGAGAGAGGTGATGCCGGATCACGAAGCGTCTAACAACGCGCTCCGCAGGCCATCAAGGAAGATATCGGCATGCTCGCGCCCAAAGCAGAGCGGCGGACGGATTTTCAGAACGTTGCCATGCCGTCCGGCAATGCCAATGAGAATGTTGCGGGCCCGCATGCCACTGACGATCCTCTCGGCGGCTTGCCGATCTGGCTCTCGCGACTTGCGGTCCTTGACGATGTCGACACCGATGTAGAGTCCCGTTCCGCGAACATCGCCAATCACTTCACCGCCAGAGCCAGCGATGCGAATTTCCGACCGGAGATAGGCACCCGTTTCGAAACTATTCTGCTGCAGCCCCTCGCCTTCCAAAACATCCAAAACCGCGAGACCCGCAGCAGCCGCCACCGGGTTTCCGCCGAAGGTATTGAAATATCCCGAAGTCGCTCCAAACGCCGCCAGAAGAGCGGGCTTGATCGCAACGCCGCCCATCGGGAAGCCGTTGCCCATGGGCTTGCCCATTACCACCATATCAGGAACGATCCCGTGGCGATCAAATCCCCACATCTTCTCGCCCGTCCGCCCAAAGCCCGGTTGCACTTCATCCGCGATGTAAAGGCCTCCAGCTTGATGCACGGCCTCCAGGGTCTCCTTCAAAAACCCAGGCTCTCCGGGGAAAACGCCGTCGCTCGAAAAGATGCTGTCGGCAATAAATCCGGCGAAGCGGATATCCTTCGCTGTCATCTTCTCGGCCGCCGACCGGATGTCGGCAGCCAATCGCTGTCCGACCTGGGACGTGCCCTCGCGGTATGTGTCTGGCGCCGGAACCAGAAAAATGTAGGGTGGACGCGGTTCCGCACTCGCGGACGACGGCGAGATCTCCGTCACTGCCGAGGTGTTGCCGTGATAAGCATTGTCTGTGACGATAAAGCCGGTGCCCCCGGTAACCGCCCGCGCAACGCGCAGGGCAAAATCGGCGCTCTCGCTGCCTGTGCACGTGAAGACAATATTCGAGATCGCCTCCGGCATCGTCCCGAGCAGGCGCTCTGCATAGGTGTAGATGTTGGAGTAAAGGTAGCGCGTGTGGGTGTTGAGCGTCCCCATTTGGCGCGAAACAGCTTCGACGACGCGCGGATGGCAGTGCCCGACCGATGGCACGTTGTTATAAGCATCAAGGTAGCGAGTACCGTCGGCATCATGCAGCCAGACGCCCTCCCCGCGCACCAGGTTCAGAGGCCGGTCATAGAAAAGCATCGACGTCGGACCAAAAGTCTCCCGACGGCGCTTGACGAGGCTTTTCACCTCATCCGATAGCCCCTCATCCGCATTCATATCGAAGGCGTTGAGTTCTAGGATTTTCTTCGTTGCTTCCATGCAGCCCTCAAGAAGGCTCCTTTTGATGCCTCGTGACCGGCGCATCATCCCGGATATAGGATGAGCCGACTCGTGTGGCTTGACCGTCAACGGTAGTGTCTGTTCAGTTCCCCAGCCGCATTGACCCGGATGCTATGCAAAACCCGTCAACTTCCGAGCGCTTATGGTCAAACGGCAAGTTAGACAGCAGGATATCGTACCTGCGCTGAATCGGTTTCTCATTGTCGAGATCGCATGCCATGACGGACGACTCGCACGTACGCGCCAATAGATGGAAACGGTTTTCCGACTGGGACGAGCGCCCGCTCCGTCTCGATAAGTTTGCCGTCGAGGATGCTTCGAGTGGTTTCGCGGCATTCAACAGCCCATACGACCCCAAGCCGGGTCTCGCAATGGGCCAAGGTGTCGTTGAGTCGATGGACGGCATCGCCGTTCGCGACTTCGATATGATCGACATCTTCATAGCCAAGTATCATCTGGATCCCGAGATTGCGCCCGAAGCGATGGCGATGCCCTCGCTCGAAATCGCTCGCATGCTCGTCGACATGAACGTGCCAAGAAGCACGCTCGTCCGTCTGGCTCATGGCATGACGCCCGCAAAGCTCGCCGAAGTCGTCGCGCATCTGTCCTCGCTGGAGATCGCGTTCGCGTATGGCAAGATGCGAGCCCGACAGACTCCGGGCAACCAAGCGCACGTTACCAACGCCAAGGATGACCCATTGCAGATGGCTGCCGACGCAGCCACCGCGGTCGCTTTCGGCTTCGACGAAATCGAAACGACCATGCGCGTCGCCCGCAATTCTTGGTCGAACGCCGTCGCCTGCGCGGTCGGAGCCTCCGTCGGACGGTGGGGAACACTCTTCCAGTGTTCGAGCGAAGAAGCCGAAGAGCTGAAGATCGGTATGGCAGGGTTCACGTCCTACGCCGAAACCTTATCGGTTTACGGAACCGAAAAAAGCTTCGTCGACGGAGATGACACCCCCTGGTCCAAGGGATTTTTGGCTGCGGCCTACGCCTCCCGCGGGATCAAGATGCGCTGCACATCAGGCGCTGGCTCCGAGTTGCTGATGGGATTTCACGAGCGCAAATCCCTCCTGTACCTCGAAGCACGTTGCCTCTGTCTGCAGCGCGCAATGGGAGTTCAAGGGACGCAGAACGGCGGCGTCGATGGTGCACCGGTGACATGCACGGTTCCCGGCGGCATGCGGGAACTGATGGCCGAGAATCTGATCGCGGTCTGGTTGGATTTGGAATGCGCATCGGGCAATGACGCGCGAGCAACCGAGTCGGAAATCCGTGTCGGCGCCAAGATCCTTCCCTACCTCATCGCCGGTTCCGACCTTATCTGCTCCGGCTTCGGGTCGATCCTGAAATACGACAACTCCTTCAATCCCTCGCTGCTCAACGGCGAGGAGCTTGAGGATTATCTCGTGCTCCAGCGCGACTTCGAGGCCGACGGCGGGCTCACCCCCGTCGGAGAAGCCCGCATCATGGATCTTCGCGCCCGTGCCGTTGACGCCATCAGCGCCGTCCTCGAAGAACTCGGCTTGGCAAAGCCGACAGCCGACATGAAGCAAAGCGTCATCGCTGCGTCGGGCTCTGACGAAACACGAACGTTCTCCGGTCGCGACGTGGCGATGATTAGCGAAGCCATCTTCGCCCGCTCAATTACCGTCATCGACGTCATCAAGGCGTTGGCCGCGCGCGGCTTCCATGAGGAGGCCGAAAACCTTCTGAAGTTGGTTCGTCTGCGGGTATCCGGTGACTACTTGCAGACCTCGGCCGTCGTCCGCAACGGCAAAATTGTTAGCGCCGTCAATGACCCCAACGAGTATCATGGCCCAGGTACCGGGTACCGCCTCAGCGAAGCCCGCCGCGAAGAAATCGTTGCAATCCGCGATGTCCTCACCCGCCAGGAAGTTCTGCGAGGCGAAGCGCAATTTCGCCCAGCCGAAGTCACGCGCATTGCCTACCGTCCAGTCGGACCGGCCGCGGCAACCGGAAATCCCCGCGAGGTGGTAATCGGCATCAGCCCTGCATTCGGGGTGAAGCTGTTCCAGACGGTCGCTGGCCATCCGCTCTCGGCTATCTTGCGCGTGCTGATTTCCGGAATTGCCGAAGGCGGCTGCACGGCCCGCGTCGTGCGCATGCTTCATACGGCGGATACTTCATTCCTTGGCCTCAGCGCCGCGCGCTTGGCAGGTTCGGGAATTGGCATCGGCATCCAAGCCAAAGGTACGGCCGTAATTCATCAGCGGGATCGTCTCCCGCACAACAATCTCGAACTGTTCTCAAATTCTCCCATCACTAAGCTCGAACACTACAAACGGATGGGTCTCAATGCAGCTGCGTACGCCCGTGGTGAGATGCCGGAACCCGTCATCGTACCTACACGCGGCGAAGCCATGGGCTCCCGCTACCATGCCCGTGTTTCCATGATCTACGCGATCGAAACCGAAATGACGTCCGAGGGCGCGGAGCCCGAAGAGATCGACATCAAGTTTCTTGGAGCAGCGGCATGAGCGATAAACCCCTCTCCGTCGCCGATTATCCCCTTGCCGAGAAACGGCCCGAAGTCGTCCAGACCAAAGCCGGAAAGACGCTGGACGACATCAGCCTTGAGGCCGTCCTGGCCGACCGGATCGGGTTGGAAGACTTGCGGATCACCGGCCGAGCGCTCCGCCAACAAGCTGAGGTTGCGCGCGCTGCCGGCCGGCCTACACTCGCCGCCAATTTTGAGCGCGGGGCCGAGCTTGTCGATGTTCCGCAAGACGTGATCATGCGGACCTACGAGCTCTTGCGTCCCGGCCGGGCGGGCTCAAAAGATGAGCTTCTCGCGGCCGCGCGAGAGCTCCGGGACGTTTATGGCGCTAGCAGCGTGGCCGCTTTCATTGAGGAAGCCGCCGACGTCTATGAGCGCCGCTCACTCTACAAGAAGCGATATTGAAAGGTTACGCATGAGCTGGAAGACAGCCTATCGATCCATTTATTACGACGGCGCCCCGGAACCGGCCGATCCCGATCTATCCAAAGCTCATACCGCCCTCCTCGTCATCGACGTCCAGAACACCTACCTGGAACGTCCCGATCGAAACAAACTCTCCCCCGAGGACCAACGTCGCTACGACGCCTGGACCCCTTTCCACGATCGCATGCACCAAACGGTGCTTCCTCGATCGAAAGACCTGCTCCGAGCCTTCCGCCAAAACGGAATAGAGTGTCTCTTTGCCCGTATTGCCTGCCAGACCAGAGACGGGCGGGAACGGTCGCTGTCTCAGAAAATGCCGGGCTGGAACAACCTGTTGCTGCCCAAGGACGACCTGCCTTCCCAGATCGTGCCTGAACTTGCGCCAGTTGGTGACGAAATTGTCGTCACCAAGACTACTGACAGTGCACTGACGGGATCAAACCTGCGCTTGATCCTTAATAACCTCGGCATCAAGACTGTTGTCTGCTGCGGTATCTTCACCGACCAATGCGTCTCGTCGACCGTCAGGAGTCTGGCGGACGAAAGTTTCGCGGTCGTGGTCGTCGAGGATTGCTGCGCGGCGGGCTCGGATGAGCTTCACCATAAGGAGCTTGAGATCATGAACATGATCTACTGCCACGTCATGTCGAGCACAGAGCTTAAGAAGATCATGGGATTGAGCTAAGATAGGTCAAGTTTTGACAGCGCAATGTCAAACCCCGCTCTGCACCGCACATATACGCTCATCGGCTTGTGTGAGCTGTCGGGAGAGCTGAATTCGACGCTGAGCCGAAGTTCACCGCTGGATAGTACGTGTACGACCGCCAATCGCGCCGAACAGATCCTGGATGTTCGGATGACTGCAACCCAGGGGGAGTAGCCAACGTGACATCACCCAACGCAAGTGCTCTCGAAGCCCAAGAAAGCTTCGACGTAAATAAGGATGCTTCCGTCGACAAGCTTCACGCCAAAGCCATCGGCTTGATTGGCGTGCTGTTCTTGACGGTGACCGGCGCAGCGCCCGAATCCGCGATGCTCGGCAACGTGCCGTTCGCAGCCGGCTTCGGTAACGGCATGTATGTGCCCGCAGCGTTCCTGCTCGCGACAATCGTTCTCACGATCTTCTCGGTGGGCTACGCCGCGATGGCGAGCAAGGTCTCCTCCGTTGGCGGCTTCTACTCATTCATCAGCTTGGGTCTCGGGCGCGACGTAGGGATGGCGGCCGGCATTGCATCGCTGGCGTCCTACAGCGTTTTCGAAGCGTCCCTGACCGGTCTCTTCGCTTTCTTTGGCAACTCGTGGCTCCAGACACACTTTGGCATCAACGTGCCCTGGCTCTATCTGGCTCTGTTCGTCGTCGCTTTGAGCTCGATCCTCTCGTATCAAGACGTGCAGCTCTCGGTGAAAGTCCTCGGCGCAGCGCTGGTATTCGAAGTCATCATGTTGACGATCTTCGATGTCGGCGTGTTCATGGCCAAGGGCCCCGGCGGGTTTAATGCCGAATCTCTTAACGTCCTCCATGTGATGACGCCGGTTGCGGCCCAGAAAGTTGGTACCGTCGACATTGCGGCAGGTGCCGCAGCGGTCGGCGTGTTCATGGCATTCTGGTCCTGGGTCGGGTTCGAAATGGCTCCCAACTACGCGGAAGAGTCGGTCGATCCCAAGCACATCATCCCGCGCTCACTCTACTATTCGGTCATCGGTCTCGGCATTTTCTACATCATCACGAGCTGGTGCGCGATCGCCGCCTACCCATCGGAAGGCGAGATGCTTGCGAAAGCGGTCGGTGATTCCGGCAACTTCTTCCTGGCTCCTTTGACCCAATTCGTCGGTCAGTGGGCTAACGAAGCGATGGCCGTACTCATCCTGACAAGCTCTTTTGCCTGCAGCATGGCCTTCCACAATACGGCGGCCCGCTACATGTACTCGCTCGGTCGTGAAGGCGTATTGCCTGGCGTTCTCGGCAAGACGCACCCGACCCATAAGAGCCCGCATGTGGCCTCTGTTGTTCAGACGCTGTTTGCCGCTCTGTGGATCGTTTTATTCGCCTATTTCGCCGGAACGAATGATCCGAACGCTCAAGCCTACCTCGGCGTCTACACGATGCTAGCCGTCCTTGGAACGATGCTCCTGCTGATCTTGCAGGCCGTCGTTTCGATCGCGATCATTGTCTACTTCCGCGCCAATCACCCGGGCGAAGTCAACGTGTTCGCCGGCTTCATCGCGCCGGTCATCTCGTTCGTTTCACAGGTTTGGCTCGTCTATCTCCTCGTGGTGAACCTCGAGACGTTCGGCGGCACGGGCAGCTTCGGTAGCCGCATCCCGCTGATCGCCTTCATCATCCTGGGCATCGGCTTGGTTTGGGGATTGGCACTGCGGGTGATCGCGCCTGAGGCTCACGCCCGTATCGGCCGCATGGTGATGAACGAGTAGTCTGCGGACCGATAGACAGAAGAGTTCAAGGAGGCGGACGCTCAGCGGCGTCCGCCTTTTCATCAGAACAAACGCACGAACAAGGGAGTACGCGCTATGCTTACGTCCATCGCAGGACGGTCCGTCATCGTCACGGGCGCCAGCAAAGGTATCGGCAAGGGCATTGCCCGCGTCTTTGCGAAGAATGGCGGCAAGGTTTTCGTGGTATCGCGCCATCTCGAGGAAGCCGAGGCAACGGCGGAAGAATTCCGTAAGGCGGGCGGCACGGCGAAAGGCTTCGCGGCCGACATCACCAACATGGGGGACATGCAGGTTCTCGCCGACGCTGCGGCCAGCGCCTACGGCGGCATCGATATTCTATGCACGAATGCCGGGATCTTCCCGCAAACGAAGATAGAGGACCTGTCTCCGGAAGATTGGGATTTCGTATCGACGACGAACCTCAAGGGCACTTTCCTGCCGATCAAGGCTTGCCTGCCGTACCTGAAAAAATCGGACCAGGGCCGCATCGTCATCACGTCGTCGATCACGGGTCCAGTAACCGGATTTCCAGGCTGGGCCCACTATGGGGCCACGAAGGCGGGTCAACTCGGCTTCATGCGGACCGCATGCATTGAGTTTGCAAAGTACGGCATCACGGTCAATGCCGTGCTTCCCGGAAACATCGCGACCGAGGGCCTTGCATCGCTCGGACCCGAATATGCGAAATCGATGGCGGCATCGATCCCGCTGAACAAGCTCGGAACAGTGGAAGACATCGGTTACGCAGCGCTGTTCCTGGCGTCCAAGGAGGCCGCATACATCACCGGTCAGACGATTATCGTCGATGGCGGTCAGATCCTGCCCGAAAGCATGGACGCACTCGCGCAAGCTTGAAGCACGGAGCGGCGAGCGCTTCGTCAGCCGTGGTTGCGAAGAACCTCGGCACGGAGCGCTCGCGGCGACAACCCGGTCCATCGGCGGACCGCACGGCTGAAGGCGGAAAGCTCGGAATATCCGACCAAGAAGGCGATTTCAGAAAACGACAGCTGACGCTGCCGGACATATGAAAGCGCCAGGTCCCGCCGGGTATTCTCAACGAGCGTGCTGTAGCTCAAACCATCGTAATGCAGTTCGCGCTGAATGGTGCTGAGCGGAAGGCGTAGCTCCGACGCGATAACCTCTATCGGCGGGAAGCCCTCCGGCAACCGTGCGCGAACGGCACTGCGGACACGATCCGTAATGCTGAAGCGCACATCCCGTCGTTCTGAAAGCCTTTCAAGACAAAGCTTCATCGCCGACATCAGCCGCGGATCGGCCGCAGGCATGACGTGTTTCAAAATTTGCGGGCGAAAAACAATGGCGTTTGTAGGCTGAGAAAAGAACACCGGCGCGCCAAACGCGCGTTCATGCTCCCGCCAGCCTTCAGGTTTCGGATGCTCGAAATGGACCTCTTCGGGCGCCCAACTCGAACCCATTGCTTCGCGAATGAGATTGAGACGCATCCCAAGCGAGAGCTCAGCGTCCTGTCGCCTCTCGATGATCTGTGGTGCGACGACCCGATACTCTAAACGAGCGAGCCCGTCTTCCGACCTGACAACAGAAATCGAAGATGATTGTTGGTGGAGGGGAAAGAGCTCGACCAAGGTATTCAGCGCATCGCCAAGGGTCGGAGACGATAATGCGGCATACCCGACAAGGCCAAGGTCGCGCGTATCGAAGGAATTTCCGAACCAAAGCCCAAAATTATCGTTGCGCGTCAGACGAGCGCTTTCCTCGAACAGCCGGCAATAAGAACTTAGGCTAAGCTGAAGCGTGGGCGATCCCACCATCTCCGGCGACATTCCCGCGTTTCCGAAAATCTGATCGACGTCGCCTTTTTGGCGCTCGATGAACTTCACTATCCCGGTAGCCGCAGACGCAAGTACTGAGGGATCGGCAATTCTGCCGCCCGCGCTGCCGGCGCTCGTCGCCAATGACTCGATAACGCCGACTCCCATCGTTTCCTGGTGAGCAGGTGCCAATATTGCTGAGAAAAAGGCTAGCAGAAGCGCCCAACGGGTCAATGGTTGAGCACGCGAAAATATTCAGCATTTTATAACGCAATTGCACAATTGCGTTGCAGCATTCAGCCGAAGAGCCGTCCAAACAGCCCCTTTTTTGGCTCCGCTTGAATGGAGAGGCCTTTTCCCGACCCATAATCAGAGAGATATTTTTCGCACAGTGGTATCGAGCCCTGCGTGTAGGAAACGCCCATCGATTTTGCGAGGTCCGTCTCCGAATGCGACCCAATCCACGCAACAAGAAGCAGGCGGCGCAACATTACGAATGTGCCGATTTCCTTCTCTTCCTCCGGGCTCAAGGTACCGATGCGTCGGTATCCGCGAACCCAAGCCTTGAGAAGCTCAGGAACCTCCGGGGCGTGCTCGAAGAATGAGACAGTGGTGGCGCAGTCATAGAGAAGCCAGGAGAAGCCGCAGTCGTCGAAGTCGATAACCTTTACGGTGCTCCCGTCCATGAGGAGATTGGCCAGTCGCATGTCGCCGTGCACGAGGTTGAACCGATCGGGTGACTTCCCGAAATCGATTAACCGCTGCTCGATGAGGGCGACGGTTTCCGTAAAGGCCTCCAACGCCTCTGGCGTCATGCCCATGCCGTTTTTCCAATAGCCCCAATGTGGTCGGCCGCCGAGGCTCGTCTCGAAATCCCAGGAATGACGTTCGAACCAGACGGGACGTCGCCATTTGCGCACATGGGCGTGCATTCGCGCCGCCGTCTCGCCTAGCAGCTCAAATCCTGCCACGTCGGTGCGTTCAGGCTCTGCACCATTTTCCCAATCAAACAAAACGACGTTACGTGGATTGCGAAGCCCTTCCCCGGCGACCGTCTGGATATATTCGCCGTCAAGGCCCCGCACGGCCGCGGGAGTCGAGATGATGCCGTCATTTCGCAGCGCGTGGAGCCACGCAAGTTCGGAGGCGATGGCCGTGCGGGAATGATAGCCTTCGCGATGGACGCGCAGCGCCCACTTCCGTCCTGTGCCATCATCGACCTTATAGGTCGCGTTCTCGGACACATTGATCAGCTTGACGGAAGAACCCTCGGGAAGGCCGAACCTCCTAATTGCGCGCTCAGCGACACGTTGCAGAGATTCCAACAGTTCTTGGTGGCTGAGTTCGCCCGTCGCCGTCATCAGCGTAGATCCCGCATGTTTTTTCTGGTCGGTCGGCTTGCAAGCCGCCTTCTTGTCATAACCGACAGTACGAAGCGGCGGCGAGGTGAACTTGACCTCGCCGCCGTAGCTATTGACAGGACATGCGGCGCAGACGGGCCAACGCCTAGAGCTTCACCATCACATGGCGGGGAACGGTGTAATCTTCCAACGCATACATCGACAGATCCTTGCCATACCCCGACATCTTCAAGCCGCCGTGGGGCATTTCGCTGACGAGCATGAAGTGCGTATTGACCCAAGTGCAGCCGTACTGCAGGCGCGACGCAACCTTCATGCCTTTGGCAATGTCCGACGTCCAAACCGAGGACGCGAGGCCATAGTCGCTGTCGTTGGCCCAAGCAATGGCTTCATCGGCATCATCGAACGGCGTGACCGAAACGACCGGACCGAAAACTTCCCTGCGGACGATCTCGTCTTCCTGCTGCGCACCGGCGATGAGCGTCGGCTCGAAGAAGAAGCCTTTGCCCGCTGGAGCCTTGCCGCCCGCCGCTACGCTAACGTGATTGAGCTGAGATGCCCTCTCGACGAACCCTTGCACGCGGCCCTTCTGAGCCGATGAGATCAGCGGACCAAGGTCGTTGTCGTCATCGTTGGCTTGATTGTACTTAAGGCTGCTGACCGCGCTGGCCAAATCGGCAACGAGATTGTCGTAGACTTTCTTGCCGGCATAGATGCGGCAGGCCGCGGTGCAATCCTGGCCCGCGTTGTAATAGCCAAAGATCTTCACGCCTTCGACGACCGAAGCGATATCGGCATCGTCGAACACGATGACCGGCGCTTTGCCGCCCAATTCGAGATGCGTGCGCTTAATGTTCGAAACAGCGGCCTGAAGCACTTTTTGCCCCGTTCCGATGCTGCCCGTGAGCGAGACCATCGAAACCTTCGGATGGTTGATCAGGGCAGACCCCGTCGTCGCGCCTTTGCCGACGACGATATTGACGACGCCTTCCGGAAAGATGTCGGCGATGGCCTTGCCGAGCTTCAAAAGGGTAAGCGGTGTCTGCTCGGAAGGCTTCAACACGATAGTGTTGCCGCCCGCGAGAGCGGGACCCAGCTTCCACGCGGCCATCATCAGAGGATAGTTCCAAGGAGCGATGGAGCCGACGACTCCCACGGGATCGCGGCGGATCATCGACGTATGACCGGCCAGATACTCGCCGGCGACTGGACCGTGCATGTTGCGAACAGCGGCCGCGAAGTAGCGGAAGCAGTCGACGATCGCAGGCATCTCATCCTGCAGCACGCGGATGCGAGGCTTGCCAGTATTGAGCGCTTCGAGCGCGGCAAAAGCTTCGGCATCTTTCTCAATCGCGTCCGCAAGCTTGAGAAGGAGAGCCGAACGCTCGCCAGGTGTCGTCTGCGACCACGTCTTGAAAGCATTCTGGGCAGCGTTGACGGCAGCGTCGACCTGAGCCACCGAGGCGTCGGGAAGGTTCGTGATCACCTCTTCAGTTTTGGGATTCACGATCGGTTCGGGCGCATCCGTTCCGGCAACAAAGTCGGATCCGATAAGCATGTTTGTGTCGAGCATGGTTTCCTCCGATTGTCTTTGGAGCTCCCCGCTACTTCGAGGAGCCGCCGGTGTGTTCGCCCTCGCGCGTCAGATAGTAGGCCGCGAGAATGGGCAGTAGGGTGACGAGAAAAACGAAGACAGCGACGACGTTGGTCACGGGGCGCTGCCGCGGCCGGATCAACTCGGAGAGCATCCAAATCGGCAGCGTCGTCTGCTGGCCGGCGGTGAAGGTCGTGACGATGACTTCATCAAACGACAGCGCGAATGCGAGCATGCCGCCAGCGAGAAGTGCGGTGCCAATCTGCGGTAGAATGATATGACGAAACGTCTGAAATCCGTCGGCGCCAAGATCCATGGAGGCTTCCACCAAGTTGCCTGACAATCGGCGGAAACGCGCAACGGCATTGTTATAGACGACTACGATGCAGAACGTTGCGTGGCCCAGAATAATCGTCCACACGGAGAACGGAATGCTCATGATGTCGAAGGCCGACCGGAGCGCGATACCGGTGATGATGCCAGGCAGCGCAATCGGAAGCACGAACAACAGCGAAATCGACTCCCGCCCGAAGAATTTGGTTCGCGACAAAGCCGCTGCTGCAAGCGTGCCGAATATCAGCGCGAGGATCGTTGCGATCGCCGCCACTTGCAGCGACAGATAGAGCGGCGGCCAGATATCGGGCCGCGAACTCCACGCCACGCCGAACCACTTCGTCGTCAGGCCCGGCGGCGGAAACGCAAAGCTCTTCTCTTCCGTCGTGAACGCGTAAAGAAAGATGAACGCGAGCGGCAGATGCAGGAACAGCAACCCTCCGATGGCTGCAACGCGCAGCCCGAGTGGCGAGGTATTCTTTCCGTTAGAGGACATCGAATGCCCCCATGCGTTTCGCCATCCAAAGATAGAAAGCCATGATGACCATTGGCACGACTGTGAAAGCCGCAGCCAAAGGAATGTTGCCTGCTGTACCCTGCAAAGTGTAAACCGCCTGACCGATCATCAGCCGCGAATTTCCGACGATCTGCGGAATGATGTAGTCGCCGAGCGTCAGCGAGAACGTGAAGATCGATCCCGCCACAATTCCCGGCAACGCGAGCGGGAAAATCACGGTCCGAAACGTCTGGCCAGGATCGGCGCCGAGATCAGCGGAAGCTTCGATGAAATTCGCCGGCACACGCTCTAGCGCCGCCTGCGTCGGCAGGATCATGTAGGGCAGCCAGATGTATACGAAGACCAGAAACGTCCCGACGTAACTGAACGACAGCGAGGGCCCACCTACGATGGGCAAGCCCAGAACACCATCGAGAAGCCATCCCATGTGCAGCGCGTTGGCGAACCACGTGATCACGCCTTCTTTGGCGAGAATGAGCTTCCAGGCGTAGACTTTGACGAGATAGCTGGACCAAAGCGGCATCATCACTGCGAGATAGAAGAGAGCTTTCATCCAGCCGCGTGCATAGCGCGCCGCGTAATACGCGATTGGAAATGCGATGAAAGCACTGACGACCGTTACCAGCGCCGCCATCACGACCGTGCGAAGGATGATCTGAACATTCGAGCCTTCGAACAGCTGCTGATAGGTTGCGAGCGTGAATTGGTGGACCACAAGCCCCGAGAAGTCGTCGAGCGAATAGAAGCTTTGGAGCAGCAGCGCGAACAGCGAGCCGACGTAAACAACACCGATCCACAGAAGCGGCGGCATCAACAGCAATAGCGTCAAGAGTTGCGGACGCGCGAAAAAGATGTCCGAAATCGCGCCGCCAATTCCGCGCGGTCTTTCTGCCGCCGCCATCGTCACGCGGCATCTCCCATCGAGACCATGGCTGCCATCGGCCAGGCGATGGTAACTTCATCGCCCTTGTTGAAGGGTGTTGTTGCCGGCACGGATGCCACGAGTGGCAACTTATCCGTCACGACCGTTATTCGCGTTACCGCGCCTTGGTAGCTCACGACAGAAACCTTACCGCGCGCCGAAGCGTAGCCGGTTGGCACGCCCGCCCCAGTTGCCACGACCTCGATCCGCTCCGGACGAAGGCTGGTCCATGTAGCGGAACCGCCGTGGGAGGCGGCAACTTCCGGCGAGAGGACATTCGAGGATCCCACGAAGTCGGCCACGAACCGCGACGTCGGCCGCTCATAGACATCCGCCGGCGTTCCAACCTGAACGATTTTACCTTCGCTGAAAATCGCAACGCGGTTCGCCATTGATAACGCCTCGCCTTGATCGTGCGTGACGAAGACGAACGTGATCCCCAGACTCGTTTGCAGCGACTTCAATTCTTCTTGCATCTGCTCGCGCAGCTTGAGATCGAGCGCTCCTAGCGGTTCGTCGAGAAGCAGAACCTTCGGACCATTGACGAGAGCGCGCGCAAGCGCCACGCGCTGACGCTGTCCGCCGGAAAGCTGCGCCGTTCGCCGGCCCTCGTAGCCAGCGAGCTTGACCATGGCGAGGGCGTCGCGCGCCTTTGTCTCTCGCTCGGCCTTGCCGACACCCTTTATCATAAGACCGTACGCAACATTCTCGCCCACTGTCATATGAGGAAAGAGCGCGTAGTCCTGAAAGACGGTATTGACGTTACGCCGATAGGGCGGCACGCCCTCGACGGTTTCGCCGAAGATTTCGATATGACCCTCGTCCGGCTGTTCGAAGCCGGCGATGAGGCGAAGGCACGTTGTTTTGCCGGAGCCGGATGGACCAAGAAGCGCGAAGAATTCTCCCGGTTGAATATCGAGAGACACGCCATCGACAGCGCGGATGGCACCGAACCGTCGAGATACGTTTTGGAAGCGAACTGCGGGAGACATGAAACTCTTTGAAGGGTCGCGGCCGGCCGATCGCAGCCGGCCGCAGGAGAAGTGGCAACTATTTGCCGAGAATTGCGATGTAGTCTTTCGCCCACTGAGAATAGGGAACGCAAGAACTTTCCTTTTCGCACTTCGCGGTCGGCGTCCGCCAGAACCAGATCTTTTCGAAGTTTTCCGAACCGTTCGTCGCGCAGCCCGCATCGGTCAGAAGAGCATTGCCCTTGCAAGCCGCCGGAACAGTCGGCACCGAACCGAACCAAGATGCGAGATCACCCTGCAGCTTCGGATTGAGCGAATGCTCCATCCACTTATAGGCGCAGTTGGGATGCTTGGCGTTCACATGCATCATCGTCGTATCGGCCCAGCCTGTGGCGCCCTCTTCCGGAATGGTTGATGCGATGGGCTTCTTGTCAGCCTGCAACAGGTTCACCTGATAGGGCCAAGACGAAGACGCAACGACCCCTTCGTTCTTGAAGTCGTCGACCTGCACGGTTGCATCGTGCCAGTAGCGTCCAATCAGAGCGCGCTGCGACTGAAGCAACGCAATCACGGCATCATACTGCTCTTTGTTGAGTTCGTAGGGGTTCTTGATCCCGAGTTCCGGCTTCTTCTTGCTGAGGTAGAGCGCAGCATCGGCGATATAGATCGGCCCATCATACGCCTGGACGCGGCCTTTATTGGTCTTACCGTCAGGCAGTGTCTGCTCTTCGAATACAACCGCCCAGCTCTTCGGCGTTTCTTTGAAGACTGTCGTGTTGTATGCGAGAACGTTTGGCCCCCACTGGTACGGCACGCCATAGTGAACGCCGTCGACGGTATGCCATGGCGCATTCTGCAGGCGCGGATCAATTGTCTTCCAGCTCGGAATGAGATCGACATTGATCGGCTGAACTTTCTTGCCGGCCACGAGACGGAGAGAAGCATCGCCGGACGCAGTCACGAGATCGAAGCCGCCCTGATTCATCAGGGTCACCATCTCGTCGGACGTCGCCGCCGTCTTCACGGTGACTTTGCAACCCGTTTCCTTCTCGAAACCCGTCACCCAATCGTAATTCTTATCGGACTCGCCACGCTCGATGTAGCCCGGCCAAGCGACGATATCGACCTCGCCTTCGCCTTGCCCGACGGCCGTCGGAGGCTCGGCCAGAGCAGCGAATGTGCCCATCAAGAGAATCGCCGTCGAAGCTGCTAGTATCTTCCGGGTGGCCGTCATGTGTGCTTACTCCTCCGATTGCACGCCGTGGACAGGCTGGTGGGTCGATCGCGTCCCCAGACCTCAACCACGGAGTTTACTGAGGGTAATGTTAGTTCATGAACGGGAGGCACGCCAGAGAGGCCGCGACAGACTTCTTCGCATACGCGACGAACGGATTCTCGGAGTGCCCAGAGTTTCGGCAGCACTGGCCTGCGGGACTCGCAAGTCGCCATCGTATTGCGCACGGACGCCGGTGATTTCGTGGTCGCAATTGGTTACTCGGTCGGTTTACCATCGTCCATCTCGCGAGTTAAAACACGGATGTCCGCGCCGGCGACGGATCGCTCTTGAAATGAAAAGCGGCTGGAAATGACTGTCATAAAGATCCGTATCGATTTCGACGACGATCGCTACATCGGCCACGGCCGCGTCCAGCTCCTCGAACTCATCGGCCAGCACGGATCGATCGCACAGGCGGCGAAGGCCATGGGCATGTCCTACAAGCGCGCTTGGTACTTGATGGACGAGTTTAATTCGATGTTCGCCGACCCGTTGATCGAGCGCCAGCATGGGGGGCGCGGGGGCGGCGCAGCAAAATTGACCCCCTTCGGAGCCGACCTCGTCCGCCAATATCGCGATATGGAGGCCAAGGCCCTGACGGTCTTCTCAAAGCCGCTTGCGTCAATCGAAAAGCATTTAATGCCGGCCGAGAAGCCAGCTCCCAAACCAACGAAGAAATCCGGCCAGAGTGCGCGGAGCTAGAGTCAACGCCCCAAGACCTCGGTGGGTGTGCCGATTGCAGTTACCCGACCATCCACGATCCTCGCTACCCGCGAGGCGAGCCTGCGTACCTCATCGACATTGTGCGTCACGAACACGATCGGCACGGCAAATTCGTCACGCACACGCTCGATCAATCCCATCGTTTCTTGCCGCCGAGCGTCGTCCAGCCCCGCAAGCGGTTCATCCATCAGCAGGATCTGCGGCGAGGAAAGCAACGCCCGAGCGAGCGCCACACGGTGCCTTTCCCCGCCCGACAGCGTCGCCGGTCGACGCTTCAAGATGTTTTCGATGCCGAGGACATCGATAACTGTATCCACGGGGAGAGCGCTTTGTTCGTGCCGCCTGAACCATTGACCGAACTTGATGTTCTGCGCGACCGTGAGATGCGGAAAAAGCTGCGCATCCTGGAATACGTAGCCCACCCGGCGGCGGTGGGGGGGCACGAAGATCCGCTTGCTCGTATCGGTAAGAACTTGGCCGGATAGGGCGATGAGCCCGCGATCGGGGCGCAGCACGCCGGCGATCATGTTCAAGACCGATGTTTTGCCCGAACCCGACGGACCAAACAGCGCGGTCAGAGGACTTTCGCTTTCGAAGGCCACATCGAGTGTAAATCCGTTTCGCTTCTGGAAGACGGAGACGCTCAGCGCCGTGCGTTCGCTCGTCATTCGAACACGGCGATCCGCTTCTGAATGCGTCGGTTCAAGACTTCGGACAGGATAAGCGCAACCATGGCAATGACGATCGAAACACAAGCCAGCCGGAACGCCTGGAATTCGCCCCCAGGAACTTGCGTGTACGTATAGATGGCGGACGGAATTGTCTCTGTTTCGCCGGGAATATTCGAGACGAACGTAATTGTAGCGCCGAATTCGCCAAGTGCCTTTGCAAAGCACAAGATCACGCCGACGAGCACGCCTGGAAGCGCCAGCGGCATCGTCACGAGCGCAAAAGTCCACCACGAATTCGCGCCAAGGGTAGAGGCAGCAGTTTCAAGACGCCGATCGATCGCCTCAAAAGAAAGGCGTATGGCGCGCAGCATCAAAGGAAACCCCATAACGCCACAGGCGAGCGCTGCCCCCGTCCACCGAAAGGAGAACGTAAATCCAAGCGTCTCGTAGAGCTGTTTGCCGATGAAACCCTGCCGTCCGAAAGTCAGCAGCAGAAAATATCCCGTCACAACAGGCGGCAAAACTAGTGGAAGGTGGAGAATGCCATCGAGAAGGACTTTCCCCGGAAACCGCCACCGCGCCAGCGCATAAGCTGCGACGAGCGCGATCGGCAATCCGACGAGGGTACCGACTGTAGCCACTCGTAAACTGAGTAGAATGGCGGTCCACTCGTCGGGAGAAAATCCGAACACGATTTCACCCTTTCCAGGATACAAGGTGCCCCATCATTTAAGCACCGTGAAGCCTTCCTTCGTGAAGAAGGCCTGCCCCTCAGGCGTCTTCAGGTACTGAATGAAGGCCGACGCCGCAGCGGCACTCTTTGCATCCGCCAGAACCGCGATCGGATAGATGATCGGCGGATGACTGTCCTCCGAAAAAACGTCGACAACTTTAACTTTCGGTTCAGCGGCGGCATCCGATTCATAAACGATGCCGAGCGGCGCCTCACCTTGCGCGACCAGCGCGAGAGCCGCACGCACGTTGTCCGCCTGCGCGACTTTGGATTGTACTTCGCCCCAAACCCCAAGCTTCTCGAGCGCAGCCGAGCCATACTTGCCGGCGGGCACCGACTTCACGTTCGCCATTGCAAGTCGGCCATCGCCGAGAGCCGCGCTCAAAGGGAAATCCTTGGTGATCTTGAGTTCGACCGGACTAGACTTCGGCGCGATCAGCACGAGCCTGTTCCCCAGAAGATTGAAGCGCGTATCGTCTTTGATCAGCTTCTTTTTCTGGACGTAATCCATCCAGTCGAGGTCTGCGGAAATAAAGATATCCGCTGGCGCGCCTTGCTCGATTTGCTTCGCCAGCGCCGATGAGCCCGCATAAGAGATCACACTCTTCGTGCTCGCGCTCTTCTCAAAAGCCTTGGCTGCGTTATCGAGCGCATTCTTCAGGCTGGCTGCCGCAAAGATCGTGATGCTCGAGGCGTCCGTCTTTTGTGCCTGAGCTCCTGTGACGAACGGCGAAATCAGAAGTAGACCGGCAAGGCCAATCCGAAGGTAGAGACGTGAAAGATACGATGCGGCGAGCATGATCCACCCAGCATGACTTCGATATAGCCGAGAGGATATCTAGCTGGAAAACTTTTGCAACCGATTGTTTGCGCGCGAGAATTCCAGACCGTCTGCTGCAGGCAAGGCCACACGCTGTGGTGGAAGCACTCTACTTTTGGCGGTTAGGCCTTTTTACGATCCCCGCCTCGCGCGCGATCAGCGCCCGCTTACGCTCGATTCCCCAACGATACCCTGCCATGTGTCCGTCGCCGCGAACCACCCGATGGCATGGAACCACCACGGCCAACGGATTGGTGGCGCACGCCCGGGCCACCGCCCTGACGGCCTTTGGATGACCGATCCACGTTGCTATTTCGGAGTAGGTCGCAGTCGAACCGGGCGGAATAGCCTTCAGGGCTTTCCACACGCGCTGCTGAAATGCCGTTCCACGGATGTCGAGTGGAAGGTCGGAAGCGATCCCCGGCCGCTCTACGATTTCGACGACGTGGCCGATCGTACTGGCAAAAGCCCCTTCGCCGGGAACGCATTCAGCCTTCGGAAAGATCTTCCTCAGGTCGGCGATGAGCAAATCGTCTTCATCGCCGATCAGAATAGCCGCGATCCCCTTATCGCTCGCCGCCACGAGAAGCCGGCCGAGCGAACACGCGCTCACGGCAAAGTTCAGCACTTCGTTTGCGCCACCCGCGCGAAATGCTTTCGGCGTCATTCCAAGCGTATCCGTAACCTTCTCGTAGAAGCGCGAACTCGACTGGAACCCCGCGTCATAGATGGCATCCGTCACGGCTGTTCCGCTTTTCAGAGCCGTTCGAACAGCTTTTCGTCGATGCGCCAGCGAATACTCTTTAGGGGTGACACCGGTGATCGCCTTGAAAATCCGATGGAAGTGAAAACGGCTGAGGCCACTTTTGGCCGACAGATCATCCAGGCGCTGCAAACCATTGTTTTCGATTTCTCGGCAAGCTTCCGCTACCAGGCGCGCGCGTTCAGAATCCAGCGATGCTCCGTCCGGCCGACAACGCTTGCACGCACGAAAGCCCGCCGCTTCGGCAGCCGCCGGGTCGGCATAAAAAGCAACGTTTTCGCGCTTGGCGCGGCGTGAGGGACAGGATGGCCGGCAATAAACACCCGTAGTGGCCACCGAGAACACGAACGTGCCATCGAACGATTTATCTCGTGCCAGGATTGCGGCCCAGCGCTGGCCCTCGTTTGGGATCGGTGTTGACCGGTTTGTTCGCTGTCTCGGCGCCATATCGATTCCGCGTGCCATTATGGCGGCACCCTAGCGCGCATCCTACCGCCGCACACTCCGAACCTTGCTCTCAAATCACGAGCGGTCGCGCTTCGGCACTACACAATCGCCTTGACCATCACCGAAGGCTCCGCGAGCAACTGGGCGAACTGTTTCAGCGCATCAGAGAGAGTGTCACGGTCTGGCGCAACGCCCAACGATATCCGGATGGCTTCAGGTTCACCTGGTCCCGTCGCAAATGCGGCGCCCGGCACCACTGACATACCCGAACGCTTGGCATGATCGACGAAATCCGCCGCTCCCCACTGCGGAGGCATCTTGAGCCAGATATGATGCCCGCAACGATCGGCGGCCATTTTGGCGCTACCCAGGATCGTCTTCGCGATTTTCTGACGCGCAATATTCTCCTCACGGATGGCGACCGTCAGATCATCAACGACGCCCGTGGAAATCCAGCGCGAGGCGACCGCCGCATTGATCGGAGGCACCATCAGGTTCACCGCGCGAATGACGCCCGCAAGACGCATCGCCTGCGCTGCCCCAGGAGCCACGACATACGCAATCCGAAGAGCAGGCGTGGCGCATTTCGAAAGCGTCGCGATGTGCCATGTCAGTTCGGGAGCCAATGCCGCCAGAGGCGCCAGCGGATTGAACTGGAGCACGGAATATGGATCATCCTCGATGATCGAAACGCCAAAACGGCGGGCTATCGCAGCAATTTCTTGACGGCGGTCCTCCGGCAAAGTTGCCGTTGTCGGATTGTCGATTGCCGGCACGATATAAATCGACTTCGGCGGACTTTCATCACAACAGGCTTCAAAGGCTTGCGGAAGAATCCCGTTCTCGTCCATAGCCAACGGTCGGATTGTAAATCCTCGCTGCCGCGCGACAGCCTTAAGCCCGGGGTAAGTGACAGCACCTGCCGCGATCGCGTCGCCAGGAGAAAGAAGACATTCGCAAATCGCGAACAGCGCGCTTTGCGCTCCGCTCGCCAGCACGATCGATGCCGGGCGAACTTGCTCGATACGCCGCGAGAGCCAAGCGGCCGCTGCTGCTCGATCCGCATCGCTGCCGGTACTCTCCTGGTAATGCAGATGCAGCAATCCATGCGGCTCGGAAAGCAGCGTGCTGATCGTTTCCGGGATGAGCCGTTTAAGGTTGGCGCTCGCCGGTTGCGGCGGGATGTTCATGCTGAGGTCGACGGCCGGCGCGCCGCGCACCCCGATTGCACGCGCATCCTCGATCCTGCGGCGGATGAATGTTCCCCGTCCGGCGTTGGCCTCGACGAGCCCTCGCCGCCGCGCTTCGTTGAAAGCTCTCGTCACGGTCGTGAGATCGACGCTCAACACTTCCGCAATCAAGCGCTGAGGCGGCAGCCTGTCACCGGGTTGAATGAGGCCGGCTTTCAGATCGGATTCGATCGCTTCAACGATGCCGCGATACTTGAGCTGACTTCCCTCAACCAGCCAAGGCTTCCAAGAAGACATTGATTGATCCTCAGCCACTAGAGCCATACGCATCGATAACATGTATGGATAAGTTACGGAAGGGGGATAGGCAACCAGTTCCCAAAAACGCACTACAATCATAGCAAAAAAGCAATTATATTGTATTATTTTCAATTATTTGTCGTGTAACCGTCGGAATGACGCATAGCCCATACACAACAACAGTGATATGCATACAAAGCCATACATAAGATCCTCGCATTGGGATTTAGAAGGAAACGAGCGATGTGCGCGAAACATCAATGGCCGGAGCTACCCCCCTATAAAACCGGCCTTTGGGGTCTATGCCCGCGCTGCGGCGATGGCAAAATCTTCGATGGGTTTCTGACGGTGAAGAAATCCTGCCCGGTGTGTGGCCTCGACCTGTCTTTCGCCGACCCCGCCGACGGCCCCGCATTCTTCGTGATGTGCTTCGCCTGTATTCCGAGCGCAGCTTTCGCGGTGTGGCTGGAGGTGAAGTACTCGCCCGATTTCTGGGTTCATCTCGTGACGAGCCTGCCGATCATTCTCTTGACCTGCATCCCGCCGTTGCGCCCGTTGAAGGGTTGGTTGATCGCAAGTCAGTATTTCAACAAAGCTGAAGAGGGCAGGCTCGTGGTCGAGGATAAGTCACCCCCGGCGCGCTGAGCAAACGCATTTCATCGTCGCCGCGATCGCCTATATTGGAGCGATGCAGAGCAAGGCTGATCCGCGCCCTACTGTCCTGCTGACGGGATTTGGGCCATTTCCCGGCGTGCCTGACAACGCATCCGCGGCAATCGCCGAACGGGTCGCCGCGAAAGCTAGGTCCGAATTTCCCAATCGGCGCTTCGTCTCAACAGTGCTGCCGACGGAATGGCGGCGCGCGCCCCGCCGCGTAGCGGTGTTTCACGCCCGCCTCCAGCCTGTCTTGGCTCTGCATATCGGCGTCGCTTCGCAACGACCAACGATTCGTCTTGAGACCCGCGCCGAGAACGTCTGCCGTGAATCGGTAGATGCCGCGGGCTTGCCGCCGCTGTCTGCCACGCTTTGTCCAGATGGTCCCCCGGAACGCACCGTCTCAATCGACATCCCGCTTATCGCGCATAAACTCGATGATCTCGCCATCGGCCACGAGATATCCGACGATGCCGGAAGCTACCTCTGCAATGCGGTGCTCTATCAATCCCTCGCAAGTTGCGAAGCTCGGGGAAGCGGCACCGCAGGTTTTGTTCACGTTCCCCGCGATCCCCTCGACATCCACCGGATGAACGAAATCATCACCGCGATGATGGGCATCATCGGCATTTGCCTAGCCCCATAGGCTCAGGCAGAGCGTGCCGACTTAGGGAACAGTGTTTCTTGGGGAAAGCCGCGGCCCGACCAAGCGGGGAAGACGGGGGGTTGTCTTGGGGCTTGGTCGGGCTCAGCAGCATCTGGTGCGCACGGGGGGAGGTGTCGTCACCAGCTTGAGGACCACTCTAAGGGGGAGAAGATGAACTCATTCTGAACGCAGGGTTAAATAGTCGCAACGTTCGCCGGTTCCCGACGCCTTTGTAATTTCAACGGCTTTTTCGAGTTGTGCAGGTTCCGGCGCGACCGATGAAGTCGAATCAGATTAGCGTCCCGGCTTCGATACCCTGCGCATAGGTTATTCCAGATGCCGGCCCGCGCCGCGCCGTTGTTTCCGTCCGCTGCACCCGGTTCCCGCGACTTGATGCAGGCTGCGCTGGATACGCTGGAAAACGTATTCGGCTACAAGGGCTTCCGCTCGCACCAGAGCGACATCATCCGAACACTTCTCGGCGGCGGCGACTGCCTCGCACTGATGCCCACGGGCGGTGGCAAATCTCTCTGCTATCAAATTCCTGCTCTTGTCCGCGCCGGCACAGGCGTCGTCGTCTCTCCTCTCATCGCTCTGATGCAAGATCAGGTCGACGCGCTGCGCGACTTGGGCGTCAAGGCGGAGTTCCTCAATTCCACGCAAGACCGCGCGACGCAGGACCAGATCGAGAGGCAATTCGCAGCTGGAGCTCTCGATCTCCTCTACGTGGCGCCGGAGCGCCTGGTGCAGGAGCGCACGCTTAATCTGCTCGAACGCAGCGAGATCGCAATCTTCGCTATCGACGAAGCACATTGCGTCTCTCAATGGGGCCATGACTTCCGTCCGGAGTATCGTCAGCTAAAGATCCTCGCGCAGCGATTTCCGCGCGTGCCGCGCGTTGCATTGACCGCGACGGCCGACGAACGCACGCGTCAGGATATCATCACCGAGCTGTCCCTTGAAAATGCCGCTGCCTTCGTCGCGAGCTTCGACCGGCCGAACATTCGTTACACGATTGCTGAACTCGGCAGCGTGAGCGCCCGCGAGCGGCTGTGGCAGTTCATCGAGACCGAGCACCCGACCGATGCCGGGATCGTCTACTGCCTCTCCCGCAAATCGGTGGAAGAGACGGCAGCTTGGCTGTCTTCCAAAGGCCGGAAAGCGCTGGCTTACCATGCGGGCCTCGAAGCAAATTTGCGCTCCGCCGCGCAGTCGAAGTTCCTGACCGAAGACGGGCTCATCATCGTCGCGACAATCGCCTTCGGTATGGGCATCGACAAACCAGACGTGCGCTTTGTAGCCCATCTCAATCTGCCGAAATCGATCGAGTCCTATTACCAGGAAACCGGTCGGGCCGGCCGCGACGGCGAACCTGCCAATGCTTGGATGGCTTACGGCTTTCAAGACATCGTGCAGCTTCGCCAATGGATCAACCAATCCGACGGCTCGGAAGCATTCAAGAAAGTGCAACGGCAGAAGCTGGATGCACTCATCGGGCTCGCGGAGATGCCCGGCTGCCGTCGCCGAGCATTGCTCGCCTATTTCGGCGAAATGCGACCCGAGCCTTGCGGCAACTGCGATAATTGCCTGAACCCGCCGCACACCGAAGACGGAACGGTCCTCGCGCAGAAAGCCCTCTCAGCCGTCTACCGCACCGAGCAACGCTTCGGCGTTACCTATCTCGTCGACATCCTCACAGGCGCTGTCGACGAGCGCATCATCCGCAACGGCCATGATCGATTATCCGTCTACGGCATCGGCAAGGAGCTGCCGCAAGCGACGTGGAAAAGCCTCTTCCGGCAGCTCACCGCACTCGGGTATCTCACGATAGATGAGGAAGGCCTGGGCTCTCTCGCTCTGACCGAGCGTGCGCGGCCTCTGCTCCGCGGCGAGGAACGCTTTCTTCTGCGCGTCGCTCGCCACACCGCCAAAGTCGCTAAGCGTTCAAGTTCGAGCGCGCAGAAAGTCGCACGCGAAAATCAGCCTCTGTTTGATGCTTTGCGCGCCTTGCGCCAGAAGCTCGCTGCCGCTGCGAAGCTACCGCCCTACGTCGTCGCGCAAGACAAGACACTCATCGAGCTCTCCGAGAAGCGGCCGACATCGGAAAGCGCGCTTCACGACATCATGGGGCTCGGAGCCAGCAAAATCGCGCGTTATGGCGCGGCCTTCATTGAAGTCATATCGCAATTCAAAAAGCACCCGGCGCTCAGCAACCGATTATCGGCTACCGTCAACGTGACGCTTGCGGCTCACCTGCGCGGCCTCGACGCCGAAGCCATCGCCGCCGAGCGCGGGATCGAGACGTCAACAGTGTATGGGCATTTGGCCGAAGCGATCGAAGCCGGATTGATTACGGCGGAAGATGCTCTGAAGCTCGACCCGGCCGAGCGTGACGAGATCGAAGCGGCCTTCGAGCGGTGCGAAACCCGCGACACGGGCAAGCTTGGCCCTGCATTCGCTGCGTTGGACGGCCGTTACGATTACGGCATCCTGAAGTGTCAGCTCGCCGACAGCGCGTGAGGCTGTTCTAATCTCTGATCAGATACGGGATATCACCGTTTGACGGACAGAACTCGCGAGTTTGCCCGTTAATTCGCTGCACAGCGCCTCAAGCTCCGGCGTCCAGGCTGCCGCGTTCGTCGCGAACAAGTTTGCCTGCGATTTGAGGATCACGCCGTCATCCAGAATTTTCAGCCCATTGGCGCGCAGCGTTTCGCCGGTCGTCGTGATGTCGACGATCAATTCGGCCATGCCAGACGACGGCGCGCCCTCAGTCGCGCCCGCGCTCTCGATGATACGGTAATCGCCGAACCCTTTCGCGCCGAAGAAGCGCCGGGTAATATTGATGTACTTCGTTGCGACCCTCGGCCAACGGCCATGCTTGCGCCTGAAGGGAATGGCGATTTCTTCGAGCTCCGCCACCGTCGAGACATCGATCCAGCAGGTCGGAACTGCGACCACGACATCGGCGAAACCGAAACCTAGCTTCTGCAGAAATCTTATCCGCGTTCCCGCATCCGAGATATTCTCGCAGATCAAGTCTTCGCCGGTAATGCCGAGGTGGACGCTTCCCGATTTCAGCGCCGCCGCGATCTCACTCGACGACACATAGGCCACATCTACGCCCGGCAAGCCTTCGATCTCGCCACGATAGCCGCGCACGTGTCCGACCTTACGCACCACGAGACCGGCGCGTGCAAACATGTCGGTCGTCTGCTCCATCAGGCGGCCCTTGGAGGGGATGGCGAGGGTCAATTTGCTCATGGCGCCTTGCCTCCCATTGCCGCGAGCAGGCGCTCGGAGTGGATCGCAGCCCCCACGGCCGGGATATCAGCCCCAGATCCCGCGGCCCGCATAAGCCCGTCATATCGGCCACCACCGGCGATCGGGCTTTTTGGCCCTAGCGACGCGGCATTCACCTCGAACACAAGCCCGCTGTAGTAAGCGAGCGTGCGACCGAATTCCGCCGAGAAACTCACGCGACCGAGATCAATGCCGGCATTTGCCAGGAGGGCAAGCCGACGGTCGTAGGTTTCGAGCGCGTAACCCGATCCGCTCGGTGCCTCCTTGATCAGGGTAGAAATCTTTTCACCTGCGGTGAGAGCCGGACCCGAGACCCCGACATAGCGCTCGATCAGCTCAGCTGCTCGCGCATCGAGAGGCGGTTCGTTTCGCTCCTCGGCGATAACGATCAGGTGTTCGGTGATGTCGGTTAGCGAACGCGTTCCGATAAGTTCGATTGCTTCCTCTTCGAGGTAGACAGCAACCGCAGCCTCGCTGGCATCCATATCGTCGCGCCGAAGGGAAGACAGCAATTCCTCGGGAAAGTTTGCCGATGGTGGTCGAACGCCGACGGCAAATCCCTTCAACGCCTCTCGGAAGGAAAGAGGCCTCAGGAAAGCGTCGTCGAGCCGCGTCTTCCAATTCGGCGAAATCCCGGTGGCGTCGAGCACGCTTGAGAACAATCCGATATCGCCGAGCTTAAGCGTCCAGTCCCTGAATCCGATCTTTTCGATCGCCTTGATGATGATGGCGACGGTTTCGGCTTCCGCGGCTTCTCGCGCCTCATCTCCGAACCGCTCGATTCCCGCTTGGCGAAACTCTCGCGGGTGAGCGGCCGTTGCGCCTTGCGGCTGAAAGCGGAAAGCCGGGCCGTTGTAGCAATAGCGCGCGATTGTGGTCGGGTCAGCGTGACGCTCAAGGTGGAGCCGACAGGTCGGAACCGTGATATCGGGCCTCAGGCACAGCTCCGCGCCATCCTGATCGGTGAAAACATACGTGCGGGCACGCAAACTCTCCCCGATCACGTCAAGGAACACATCGGCCGGCTGAATGATCGCAGGCGCGACAGCGTCATAGCCGGCCTTGATGAAAACCGACATCACTGTCTGCGATTGAGCCGCCAGCGCCTCAAGATTTTGGACCGTCTCAGCGGTCATTTCACGTCCTGATGCCGCTTGATGAGATTGTGAACTTCTTGGATGAGATGCGCTTCCGGAACGGCGAACTGCGCGGGTCGCGCTTCTTTCCATTCCTTGTTGTCCTTGATCGCGGCAGCGGCTTTCGCGCCCTCGATCAGATCCTTGAGCGTCACTTCGCCTTTCGCACGCTCATCCGAACCCTGAATGATCACGCACGGACTGTTGCGCTTGTCGGCGTACTTCATTTGCGCCTTCATACCCGACGAACCAAGATACATCTCGGCGCGAATGCCGGCATTGCGCAGCGATTGCGTCATCTTCTGATAGGTTGCGACCTCACCCTTATCCATCACCAGGACGACGACCGGGCCGAGCGGTTGCGATTTCTGGTTTTGAATGTGAGA
>NZ_RXIZ01000008.1:196852-325030 GCF_003987855.1 Hyphomicrobium sp. | reverse complement strand
ACGCCGCCGAGAAGGTCGAACGCGCTTGATCCGGAAGCGACCGGATTGCGGCCTGACCAAATCTCGTAGGCACCGCCGGCCTCGACCGTCAGCTGGGTGTAGTCGGCTGAAACGTTTCCGGAAAACGTGGCGTGTTGGCCGTCTTTCCCGAACCCGCGCGAGCCGCTGAGGCTGGCATAGACGATGTCGTTGAAGAGCCCGAGCTTTCCGCGGCGGGCCTCTGCATAACTCATCCATGCCGGAAGTGTTGACCAGTCTAGATGGCCAAACATATCGCTGGGATCGACAGAGACGTCGAACGAACGCCCCTTGATTATGGTGTTGCCGGACAGCCATGGGATCCAGCCATAGCTGGTGAAGACGAGGGACCAGCCGTCGTCGCTCTCTCGCGGTGCCGCGCGCTCCGATAGACCATCGCTGCGCGCGACCGAAGCCGTGGTTGCGCTGCTAATTGCCAAACAAAGACCTAAGAGCACAGTGCGGAGAGGAGTGTTCATGGCGAGCCTGCTAAGGAGAACGATTCCCCGAAGCGCACTCTAGCGCGTCTGCGCACGCATAACCGTGGCAGGCTAGCAACGACGATCCGTATACGACGTTTAGTTGCGAAACATCGGTGGGCCAGTCACTATTGGTACCCTCTCGGCAACTCCGAGAGGGTCAAAATCTACTTCGCGGGCGCCTACTGAGCGGAAAAGTTAGGACTGGATTGCATCCGTACGACGGGTGGCGGGTTCCACTTGCCAGTCAGCGCTTCTGACCTGGGTGCATAGAGGCGCATGACGAGATTGAACGCGCCCTTCGGCGCAGGCAGCCAGTTGTTCTCCTTTTCTGTGCCAGGAGACTCGTTCTGAAAATATAGATCGAGCGAGCCATCGGAGTTGCGCTTCATCGGCATCCAACTGCTCACGGCGAAGCGGTTGAGATCGTTTGCGACAGGAAAGCCCTGAGAGTCGTAAAGGGTGATCGACCAGAACGCGTCAACGGGAGGCAAGTCGCCCTTGTCGAAATGGAGCTCGTAATTGTTCTCGCCGTTGAGCGGCTTTCCCGTCTCATCACCGAGGTTCATCGGATAAATGGCATCTTCCGGAACGTTTGCACCTAGGCCGACCTGCGCGACGATGGCGCGCTTGAGATAATAGTTGCCATACACGCCCATCGTGTCGGTGTTCATCGACCATCCATTTGCGATGCGAGCCAGCGACGGGACCTTCCAGGCCATGAGCTGGCGCCCTTCTTGTGGGACGGTTGCGAACGCGTTGCGCACAGCGGAAGCAGCCTTATCGAGGTCGAAGTCTTTGCCGGGTTCAAAGCCAATCCTTTTCAGCCGCGCGATGATCGGCTGGTCGGTGATGTGGGGGGGATTGTCTTTGAGCAGTCGGGACGCGTAGCCGAAGAACTGTGCCGCTGTCATCGCGTCGACCTGCAGTTTCGGTGGGGTTTTCATGTCGACTGACGGATCGATTGTGACCACGGGCGCCGTCGGCGTTTTCCCCCACTGCGAAAGTGGCGTCACTTTGAAACCCGCCTGGATCTCATGCACCGCCGCGTAGTCTTGTGGCCCGTCCGTTTTTGTTCGCCCGATAATCCAAACGAAACGCGTCGGCGCATCGATGCGGATCACGCCGTTGGGGAGCGAACCCGTCCAGCCGGGCGGGGCGACGAGATAATTCGCGGCTTCTGTGCCCGTGGTGCGCCAACCGGGGGACGCAAACACGTCACTCCACATATCGAGCATGGGCAGTAAGTAGTAGCGGCCGTGAGTATCGGGAGCCGAGACGATCATGGGTTCATTGGTCATGTCGATCCAGGCGATCGAATAAAGCGTGTCGTAGTTTGGCCGAACGACATCTCGGAACGATGCCGGCGGATACTCAGGCACGCTCACGAACATGTTCATCGGTCCGCGACCGAAGACTTTTCCAGGCTCAATGTTGGTCGCCTGCTTACGCGTAACGTCCATCGTCACGAGCGGATAGAAATACAGATAGGCGTCGACGCCGATCGCGTGTGCTTCCTCTTCGGCGAGGGACGTTTCTGCGAGCGCATGTCCGCACACGCCACCAGCAACAGCCATGCCTACCAAGGCCGCAATGACCTGTGATTTCATTTCGAGACCTCCCAGAGCGCTTCTTTTTCTTATGAAACGTACACTGAATTTCTTTGTGCATCCGTCTGGACGTTGACTCAAGTCAAGCCCGCGCGACTTCAGAGGCAAATATGAGGGCAGCCTTAATGCGACGGGTCATCTGGGCGGCAAGCCCGGACTTAACGAACGATGAACGCAGTTTTCTCGTCGGGAAAAATTTGCCTTTGCCAAAGTGGAACCAAGACACGGCCACCAGTGTTTCAGCGCGTAGGCAGGGGGCTGTCTGCACGACGAGGGACGTTTTCATGAGAACGCATGGTTATTCGGCATCGGAGCTATCGAGCTTCTACGCCGCGCTCGACTGCGCTGTCCGAGAGGCGGCTGAGCGCAATTTGGAAGTTTCCATCCCCGACATGGTGCGCCGCTTGTTCCAAGCCGCTGAAGATGGCGAGCGGGACCGCGCATGCCTTGTGGAGGCAATGTTTCGACGGGCGGGAAGAGCGTCGGCTGCTGCCTGAACGGCGATTATTTTTTTATCGTTAGATGAAACCAGCACCCCGTTGGCGCGTATTGAACGCGTAACCCGGGGGATCCGATGTCTTTACGTCCGACCAGCTACGAGCTGACCCAGCAGGCGATCGACGCGACGTACGAGCGGGCGCTTGATGCCCACACGGTCGAAGACGCCATTCGTTGCCATAGCGAGCTGGTCGACCTCTTGGCGATCGAAGCTATGATCGTACGTGTGAGCTCGCGAAGCGAGGCCGTGAAGGCCAACATGATTCGAGAGATAAACGAGTCGGCAGAGTACCATCGCGACGCGGTGGATCGGCTGACCGACATCATCGAACAGGGCCGGCAGTTTATTTGGCGCCATGAGTGAGATTGCATTTCGAGAAGTTCTCAAGTTGTTGAAAACTCCGCTTGCACCTTGAACCGAATCGGCGGCCGGACCAAACGTCAAACATCTCCCCATCATTGGCAAATTTTGGTGAGACCTTGCACCCCGGCAGCAGCCCTCGCTCGTCGGGGTGTTTCTTTTTGCGCCTCTGATCGCCCAATCGCCCTCGTAAACTGCGACCCGACGTCAGTCAGCGAAAATAATGCGCTGCGGCAGGAACCAAATTCGTTCGAAATAGTCCTTGAGATGCCACGGTATAAGGCGTTCCCCCCGCGCCATCCCGTCCCATCGTGGCTGAACCGAACACCCCGGCTCCCCCCGCGCCGGGGTGTTCCCTTTCCGGCGGTTGAAAGCTAGGGCTGACACCCCACGTTCTCAAAATGTCCACCGTTTCGTCTGCATCAGCCGATCTATTTGGCGCGCCCGAACTGCCGGGCCTCGTCTACGCCGAGAGCTTCCTCTCCGACGCCGAGGAACGAGCCCTGATCGAGCGGATCAATGCCTTTGAGCTGACGCCTTTTCGCTTTCAGGGATGGCTCGGAAAGCGCCTGACGGTGACGTTTGGGTGGAACTACGATTTCGAGGCCGCTACTTTCGGCCAGACGTCACCGATCCCCGAGGAGTTCCATCCTATCCGTGAGCGCGCGGCGTCCTTCGCCGGGCTCTGTCCGGACGCTCTCGAGCAACTGCTACTGACACGTTACGATGTTGGCGCGGGAATTGGCTGGCATCGCGATCGGCCGGTGTTCGAGCAGGTCATCGGTATATCGTTGGGCGCGTCGGCCCCCATGCGATTTCGACGGCGGCTCGAGAAAGGGTTCGAGCGGAGAACCATCCCGCTCGCTCCGCGATCGATCTACGTTCTGTCTGGCGAAGCTCGGCATCATTGGGAGCACAGCATCGCGGAGCTTAGGGCCCCGCGATGGTCAATCACATTCCGAACATTATCTGAGAAGGGCCGAGCCAAAGCTGGCCAACGCAGCGTTTAGAAACGCCGCTGAGCGCTATCTATGAGCTGACCGATAAACTTCTTCGCGCGGCCTTCTATGTCCGATGGAGAATAGCCTTCTTCTCGCAACCGCCGGCGCAGGCTCTGCACCGTATCGATTGCACCTGAGCGCGCCATGTCGACCGCGCGGTCGAAGGATCCGAAGCGCTGCGCTGGCGTGCGCCTGTACTGCCAGATGACCGCCCCGAGCGCGAAGCCAACGGCTGCAGCGCCAAGCAGTGCGATCGTCGGGTTGTTCTCGATGACGTTCGAGCCGTCTGTATCGTCGATTTCGGCTGACATTTTCACTCCTGTTTAGGCTTGGGGCGCTAGCGGCGCAGCGGCTTTGTCGCCGCTGTCCGACATGCTGAAAACATAGAGACCAGCAGCGACCGCTAAGACGAGCGGCCAGTTCTTCGTTGCAGTCCGGAGCAGAGCAGGCAGCAATATCGGTGCCGCGGCAGATGCAATGCCCATAAGCTGCTCGTTGTCGAAGAAGGATTTCGACATGGCAGGCTGAGCTTCTCTGGCCGTCTCCTTCTGCGCTTCAGACTGGGCTGAATAGCCAGTGCGCGCAGTCCTGCGAGCTTTGACCACCAGCGCGATAATGCCGCCGAGGACGGCAAAAACTCCGGCGACGATCAGATTGCCGACCTCAGCGCCATAGGTCCGGTTCACGAACAGCGATAAGCTCGCGGCTCCAAACCCCAACGCAACGATGAAGGGGATGGTGATAATTACGCGGTTACCGAGATCGCCGATCGCATTGTCGACGCTCGCTTCCGCTCGTTCGAATAAGCTTGCGAACACCATCGCTCTCCGATTTTAAGCTTTCCAGATCGCGCCGAGCACGAAGCCTGCGGCGATAGCCATGCCCAGCGTGGTGAGAGGCTGGTCTGCCACTGATTTGTCCAATGCGGCTGAGAAATTTTTCGCAACCTTCTGAACGTTGTCGCTGAGTTCAGAACTCTTGGAGATCAAGCGATCGCCCATCTCCTGAGCACTTGCCGCCGAACGTTCAAGCGAATCCACTGCACGGATGCCGGCGTCGACAGCCTTGTCCGTGAAATCATGCGTGGCCGCTCTTGCCTGTTCTGATGTTTCGATGCGCGCCATTTGCCGTACTCCCGATGGCTGAAGTGGTGAGAATTTCTTCACCGCGAACGCGCGGTGTCGGCGCTTTGTTCCGCAACGCGAGAACTCTCAGTGTTCGGACTGCGGCCCTGATTTCGGTCCGCCTCGACGGATTCAAGCTTGTTCAGAAGGTTCAGAATGGGAGACGACGTTGTCCAATCCATTCCATCCTGCAACACCGCCTTTAACTCTTCGGCGACGCGGTCCTTGAACACCTCAACCCAATGAAGCTCCTCGATACATCCGCGGCGGAGCAGAAGACGCGGGGCCATTTGCTTGTTGTTATCCACACTCATGCACCGGTAATGGCCGTTACCCCTTCCGGTTCCGTGGGCATTTTGGACCATTCTGTGACGTAGGGCGGGCTGACACTTGCTCCTGCGCACCCAGCAAAGCGAAGCTCTAGGCAAAATGTGCCTTTTTGGAGCGCTTCTTCTCCGGCTTCTAACCTCGGCTCAACTTCCCGTAGCAAAGATACGCTCCGGCAAGGTTCACGCTGCATATTGGACCTTGAGAATCCAGATCGGAGTGTTCGATGAAAGCGCTCGTTACGGGACTTTTAATTTGCACGGTTGTTGCGGGCGCCGCGCTCGCGGAAGATATGCGAGGCCCCGCGGGCGGCGGCAACGGTGCTCGCCAGAATCCGTGGGCGCAGAATAGCGGCGTCTTCCTGGATGTGCCGTGGTCTCAGATCATGAACGGAAACAACTCAGGCATCCCGCCAAAGAGCGACTACCAGGTCCATTGCAGCGACGTACGTCACAGCTGCTTTGGCCAGTTCGGCGTGAGCGAGCCTGGCTATGGCCAGTGCATGGCGGCGCGCGGCTGCTAGACAGCGCGCCGCGTCCCGAAAATAGGTCCGGCTAGGTTTGCACCTTGTCCTGCGTCTTCGTATCGAAGTCGCTGGCATCGTGACGCTCGTGAAGCTGTGATGAAAGTGGTCCGGTAATCCGGTTGACCATTCGGCCGCGCTTCACGGCGGGACGTTCGCCTATGGTGTCCGCCCAGCGAACGACATTCGCGTAGTCTGACACCTGAAGAAATTCGGCCGCGCCATACAACTCGCCTTTGACGAGATTGCCGTACCATGGCCAAATCGCGATGTCCGCTATCGAGTATTCGCCACCCGCTATGAAGTTATTTTCTGCGAGGTGGCGGTCGAGGACATCGAGCTGCCGTTTCGTTTCCATTGCGAACCGGTCGATTGCGTAAGCGATCTTGATGGGGGCGTACGAGTAGAAGTGTCCGAGCCCGCCGCCGACGTAGGGCGCGCTTCCCATTTGCCAGAAGAGCCAGTTCAGCGCTTCAGTTCTCGCATCCGCGTCCGTGGGCAGAAGCGCCCCGAATTTTTCAGCCAGGTACAGGAGAATGGCGCCGGACTCGAACACACGTCTCGGCTTGCTTCCGCTGCGATCCATCAGTGCCGGGATTTTCGAGTTTGGATTCACCTCGACGAAACCGCTCCCGAACTGGTCACCCTTGTAGATATTGATGAGCCACGCATCATATTCTGCACCGCTATGGCCAAGTGCCAGGAGCTCCTCGAGCATAATGGCCACCTTCTGCCCGTTAGGCGTCGCGAGCGAGTAGAGCTGCAATGGGTGGCGGCCGACGGGAAGCGCTTTCTCATGGGTGGCGCCCGCAATCGGACGATTGATATTTGCGAACTGGCCGCCGCTCGGCTTCTCCCATGTCCACACTTTGGGAGGCGTGTAATCTGATGATTGTGTCATGAAAAATCTTCGCTGTGATGAGACGGTCAGTTATCATGACCGCTCTCGCAGTTGCGCGCTAGCGCACTTCTGACGCGCTTAAATGAGAGTGCCGATCGCTGTATGTTGTTATGGGCGCAGCGCTATGTTGGCTTTCGAACGGAGAGCCTATCGGCCGTCAATGCGCTTTCGCATTCGACTTAGTAGCAATTTGCATGAAGTTTATCGCTTTCGGGCGATGTGCGATGCAATGACGATTGTTGGATTGAACGGATAACTTCCGCTTGCCTGAACTCGGTGCAACTGCGTAGCTTTCGGGCACCGGGGCTTTATGTATTTCCGGTCAGCTGCGTTGCCCCGTTGCGTTGCTGTCATCCTGGGACTGCTCGCCAGATTAGTGCGAGCTCCAAGCGGAAAGCGCGACCGCATCGCGCCGCAAGGTACCCACTATGACCACCCTCGATGATCTATCCATTCTGATAATCGACCCGAAAGGCGAGTCCGCCTTCGGGTTGAGGCAATCATTTGTCGCGGCAGGCGCGAAAGCGCACGTCGTAGAAAGTCTCGCAGTCGCCGAATTGCTGCTCGATGCGAAGACGATTGACGCTGTAGTGCTTCCTTATTCGCGCGACCCTCAAACTGTTGCGTTCTGCCGCTTGCTCGCGGCGAGAAACACGCCTTCAGTGTTTACGTCTGAACCTCCCGCGCGCTACCCGACACGGCGTCATATGTCGGGAGCGATTATCGCGGTCAGAGGCCTCGTAGCCGAACACAGCCCGCAAACTTACGATCTGATCAACTAGCGGCTGATTAGGCGCGAAATTCAAAAGCCCTCGCCTGACAAGCGAGGGCTTTTTGCTGCGAGAAAGAGCTCTTCAGGCTTCGTCGTTCTCATCTTCGGGAACAGCAACGTTTTCATCGTCCCGCTCGTCGTCGGAGTCATCTTCGTCACCCGGATATGCGGGAACGTCCTGAGGACGGCCTGGAAGACGCTCCGGAACAGGCGAGGGCGCTTCCGGATCGAATTCTTCCGGTTCGATGACTTGCGTCTTGCGTTTGTCCATCACCCTAACTCCTTCTCCGCTGACGTGGGGGCCCGGTTAGGATGGGTCGCAAGCAGCCTTCACGCAAGACGTACCAGCGACGCTCCACTTCCGCCGACATCCGAAAGCAGCTTCTCGACGAATGCGTCTTCGCCGCCGGCCACGACATAGGTGAACTTCAGGTTCTGCAAGGTTTGCTTGATTTCGGGATCTTCGTGCGCGAGTTCGCGGAAGCTGAGGGGGCTGAGCGCGCCGTCATCGAAGATCTCAGACATCGCCGGACACGCGAAATAATAATATTCGCGCTGCTCCTCGATCGTATCGAGAAAGATCGAGCCGATCGCTTCCATAATGGCCCGGTGATTATGGTAGGTCGGGCTGCAGGCTACCAAGACGCGGGTCACGTGCGGCAGATGATGGCGATGTGTCATGTTAAACAATTCCGAATTTGTTCCGGAACTTCATCGCACTCCGAACCATTTTGGGTATGGCTGGCGGAACGCGTGATCGCGGGACCGGATTTAGCGCAGGCACATAGCTGCGAAGCTGGTCGTTCGCGAGAAAAAAGACCCGCTGAATAGCTGCCAAGGTGTCGCGCAACCATTCTCGCGCATCATGCTCCCGATGACGATAACTGACGGAAAAAAAACGGATAGTGCAAGGAGCATTCGCTGTGGACAGTCGCATTTCTCAACTGGAGCGCGCGTTTGAATTGGCTCGTTCCGGCCGTTGCGCCACGGTCGCGGAAATCAAACGCAAACTGCGAGAGGAAGGTTACCTCGACGATCAGGTCGAGGGCAGGTTGTTATTTAGTCAGCTGAACAGTTTGATGAAGAAATCGGCCCAGGTCCCGGAATCGCGGCCCGAAGAACATCCGTGAGGAGAAAATTATGGAGCACCCCGATTCCCTGCTCAATCGAGGTGCTCCGTTTCACCACGGCATTGGGGGCAGTCGCACTGAGGGTAGGTGCGTGCCGTGGCGCTGGGGATACGAACCAGCATTCGTTCCGTTCCGCGCGCACTGCGCGACTTAAGTTCAATCGGAACCCGACGGCAGCTCGCCCGTTCCACGATGCTAAGTCACAGCAATTGGGAGCCGCCCATGGGACATCATCAAAAATCGGCGCTACTCACGCTAGTTGTCAGCGCCCCCATGCTGTTGGCGTCACTGGCCTGTGCCCAAACCACGCCCGCTCCACCCGAGGCATCTCCGAATAACGGGGCGACGAAAGACGCTGAAAAGCCGCTGAGTAAAAAGCTCAACGAGAACGATGGCGTGCTCAAGCCACCGCACGGGGTGGATCCGGAAATGCATCAGGCGCCGCCCGCCAGCACGGGTGATAAGATGCCTGTGATCATTCCACCAGGTGAACCCGGTGGCGATCAGAGCGTGCAACCGAAATGACCGCGAGGCGCTCTCAACTCGGGCCGAACCACTTCTGATAGAGCCGGGCGTAGGTGCCATTCTCGCGCAGTTCGAGAAGGGCGCGATCGACGCGTTTGCGCAACGGACTGCCCTCAGCGAACACGATGCCGTAATCCTCTTTGCGGAAGACGCTCCCTGCGGTTTGAACCCGGCCTTTGCCGTCGTGTCCTGCGAAGTAAAGGAGGACCGGAGCATCGAAAACAACAGCGTCAGCGGTGCTGCCGAGAAGCGCTTGATACGCCGCGTCTACCGTTTCGAATTCTTGGACGCGTGCGTGCTGCTCCCGAAGGAATGAGGCAGCGGTGCTGGCTCGGGTTGTTGCCACGCGCTTTCCAGGCAGATCGTCTGGACCGTTGATGTCACCCTGGATCTGCTCGACGGTGAGCGCGGCCGTGAGTTGGGCGGTGTAATAGGCGACGAAGATAACGCCGGTGAACATCCACAAAATAGCAACTACGCGAGCAAGCCATTGCCTCGGCATCTGGTCCGCTTGCGTCGCGAGCGTGCCGGCTGCCCACCAGAGCGCGTGGAATATCCCAGGAAAATAGCGCGCATCAGGGACGATGCCGTTAGGTGCTCTTCGCTCCAATGCCCAAACGATATGCGCGGGAATGACGATGAGAATGGCGGCGACACCGAGCCAGACCAAAATCATAGGCGACAGAGTGAGACGCATAAACCCTTGCAGCGGGTTTGGAGCACCCTGATCCGCCTTTCCCCGAACAAGAATTTGCAACCCCGAGCTGAGCATCGGTTGCGAGAAGTCGAAGACCTTATCGCGATCTGCGGTGATCGAGATGGCGGCAATGCCCACATCTGCTTTTCCGGCATGAACCGCATCGAGCAGGGAGGCGACATCCGGCATTTCGATGAAGTCGGTTTTTGCACCGAGCCGTCCGGCCAGGGCATTCCAAAGGTCTATACTGAAGCCAGTGAGATGATCACCATCGCGTTGAACGAGGGGAGGCACGAGGCGCGTAGCTACGCGAAGGGCAGGCGCCGCGTCTTCCGCGCTGGCTGACGCAAGTGCGATGGAGATGCATGCCAGCGCCGTGACCAGCCGGCAGACAAATCTCGTCAGTTTCCCCATGCCCAAGCCCCCTTCGCAATACGATCTGCGGCACGCGAGGGTTAGCGCAAGCGCAATTGTCCTGCCATGACACGAACAGTGCGCGGACGGGTTTTTACTTTACTTTTCAGTAAGCCCATCGCCGGTCAATTGCCGGAATCAATGGGCTACGATGACATACTATCCGCTTGATGACTAAGTTGAGAGACTGCAGGCGGCTTGAACGAATTGGAGGAATGGGAATGAAGACACTTCTGATCTGTCTCTTGAGCGTTGGGCTTTCTGGTGCAGCGCTTGCGGATGAGACATGCAGCGCAACAGCCAAGGACAAGAAACTGGCGGGCGCAGCGCTCAAAAGCTTCATGACGAAATGCGAGAAGGACGCGAAGGCGAAATGTTCGTCGGACGCGAAGGATAAGAAGCTCCACGGCGCGGCCGAGACGAGCTTTACGAAGAAGTGCGTTAAGGATGCCACCGGTACCTGACAGCGGTATCGGCGAGCTAAGGAACAACAGGAACAATGATTGCGAGAAGCGCGTTTTATAACGCAGCTATAAAATTCCTGTCAGGAGCGGCGGCTCTCGGTTGTGGCCGCTGCTCTACTTCAGGGCTCGCGAGACATGACCAACACAACCCCGTCCGTCACAGCTGAAGAAGAACACCCGATCGAGAAGCCGCACGGAAATTGGCGGCAAAAGATGTTGGCTGGGTTTTCGGAGTTAGCCGGTCGCTCTGCGCTCCTAATCGGCTCGGCGTCAGCATTCGTGGTCGCCACGTTGTCGGTGATCGTCTGGGCCGCCACCGGCCCGTATTTTCACTATTCGGATACTTGGCAGCTCGTTGTTAACACGGGCACTACGCTCGTGACGTTCCTCGCGGTCTTCCTCATTCAACATAGTCAGAACAAAGATGGTCGCGCCATTCAATTGAAACTCGACGAGCTGATCCGGTGCACCCAAAGCGCCCGCAATAGGCTGATCGACCTAGAACACTGCACGGAAGAAGAGATGGAGAGGATTCAGAAAGAATTCGCGCGCCATCGCAAATCCTGACACTCACCGAGCGCAAGCGTTGTCGCAGGGCGAAACCTACCGGTGGCCGCGCGCGTTACATCAGCCGACCTCAATCGGAGAATGGCAATGCACCCCGCAATGGCAGTTTGGATCTGGTCGGTCTCAATGGCCCGGGCTTGGCAATCCTCGCTCTGGCATCCAACGGATTTCGTGCCGATGCCAGACGTCTCCGACCGGCAGCCAATTGTATTGCCGCAAAGTCACGCGAAGGCCTCGTCATTCGTTCTGGCCAATTCCTACCTCCATTCGGACATCGCCCAAACGCCGCTCCCGGCACCCTTGCTGGACCGGTTGGCGGACCTGTATTGGATGGAGCGGGACTCGGAATTGGCAATCTGAGCCGCATCCAAGCGAGGGCCTTGCGAGGCCGGAACGCCCTCCATTTGCGATAATCCGCCAAGACGATTGCCGAACGCGCTTGTCGAGAACAAAATACCCACCATCTGCGTTGGGACGTGGGCCGTGGATCTCCGCGGCGAGAGGTGGTTCCGATGGCGAAGCAGAAATTTGCGGTTGCCTTGGGTGGAGGTGCAGCACGTGGCTGGGCCCACATCGGGATACTGCGTGGCCTCGCGGAAGCCGGACTCGAGCCTGAAATCGTCGTCGGAACTTCGATTGGGGCCATCGTCGGCGGCCATTACGCGGCAGGATGCCTGGATGTTCTCGAAGCCTTTGCCAGGGAGTTGACCCGACGGCGTGTTTTCAGCTTTCTCGATCTCAGCGTTTCGGGCTCTGGCCTGATCGCGGGCCAGCGCCTCTTTGATCAGTTTGAGGGTCACCTTAGTGGCATTCGCATCGAAGACCTGCCGGTGCGGTTTGCTTCCATCGCCACAGATCTCTCGTCCGGTGAAGAGGTTTGGCTCCGCCGCGGTCTTGTGACGGATGCGGTGCGGGCCTCCTCTGCGATCCCCGGAATCGTCAAGCCCGTCAGCTTGAACGGCCGCTGGCTAGTCGATGGCTGCCTTGTCAATCCCGTCCCGGTGTCAGTGTGCCGTGCGTTGGGAGCGCGCCTGGTGGTCGGCGTGAACCTTACGACCGAATTCGGGCGCGGGGGCATTTGCATCGGGGACGAAGACGGCGAACCTGTCGAGGAAACCGTTGTGGAGGAGGCGCCAATTACCCGTTGGAACGGCCGGGGGGCCTTCCAACTTCTGCATCGCCAGCTGTTCGGACGAAGTGACGGAGCTCCCGGTATTACGTCCGTGATTCTGAATTCCTTCAGCATCTTTCATGACAGGATTGCGCGTGCGCGGCTGATGGGAGATCCGCCCGATCTTCTCGTCGCTCCCAATCTGGCTGGGATCGGCGTGTTGGATTTCCACCTAGCGGAGGAAATGATCGAGAGTGGCAAGGCGGCGATAAAACCGCACATTCCGATGATAGAAAGTTACCTGAGTTCGCCCCCCGCAACGCTCATCAACACGCGCTTGTTTGCGAGCTGACGGATAACGCGGCGCCGCAAATGTGAGCCCCGCTCACGTGTTTTCACGGCCTTATGAGCAAATCGAGGGCGACAACTCGCCTGTGAAACCGTTTTCCGTTCAGATGCGTCTATGCGCCGTGTTTTCACACGAAGGCTATCGAGGATTGTTGGGCTTAGATGACCGTCGCGACCTTACAGCATGTTCGAGACTTCGCGCGTTCGAAGCATGCCGGGCAGGTACGCAAGCACGACGGCAGGCCATACATCGTGCATCTGGACGGCGTGGTGTCGATTCTTACCGAGCATGGGCACAAAGGTTCCGACCTCATTGCGGCGGCCTTTCTGCACGACACTCTCGAAAAGTCCGACACGAATATCGACGCGTTGATTGAGATGTTCGGCCCTGCCGTCGCAGAGCTCGTGTTTTGGCTCACCGATAGCGAGCAGGGCAGTCGCGAGGCTCAAGCATTGCAAGCGGCGTGGCGGCTTGCTCGCGCCCCTTGGGACGCTAAGTTGATAAAGCTTGCTGACATCATCGACAACGGCACTGCAATAGTGGTGCACAACCCGAACTTCGGCCCGACGTTTCTCGAAGAGAAGCGCCTTGCACTGAAAAAGATGGCCGAAGTTGAAGGTAGTCGCCTACTGCGGCTTCCGCTCTTTCAAAGGGCAGCCACGGTGACGGAGGCTGCGTCCTGTTAGGTCCTTTTAGGAGAGCGACCCGGCGCGCTGCTGCTCGATCGAGGCAAGGCGCCTCAACGGTTCAGCAATAATCTCGGGCAGTTCGGCGAAATCGTGCTTCGCGGTGAACAGGCTTTTGAGCGTCGGCATAGCGCGCTCCCGGAAGACAGTTATCCAATCATCGTGCATAGCAGTTTACCCGGGCTCGGGAGCCTCATCCGACTGATGCAATACGAAAGAAGAGTAAGCGCAAAATCTTTCGAAACGTTTTCGAGCCGAGGCCGCAAGCCCCCATTTTCGGGCAGATATTCGCTCTGTTAAGATCTCGGTGACGAGTATGACAAGCTCTGCTAGGACTGCGCGCCTCATCCCGATCGCGAACGAGCGATCGGCGTTTTTCAGACTATTCAGGAGACAAGAATGCCTACGATGTCAGACAACCGTCGCCGCCGCATCATTGCCCGCCAGCGGAAGCTGGAAAATCAGAAAAAGCGAACGGCCAAAGCCGAGAAAAAAGCCCGCAACGGCTGATCGGCAAAATTCGCGCTCAAAGTCAGGGCTGCCAGATCAAACGCTCGTCGTTTTCCAGCACACTGGTGAGCCTGGATATGGCAGCGGCATGATTCCTGCGCCGCTCTTCCAAAGAAGCAGTCATGCTGGCCTTCACCGCTGAAGGCCAACGTGATGCCTGGACAAAATTGATCTCGACCGAAAGCTCGGTGACGATCTCGTTGTGCCAATAAAGGGCGTCTTCGATCGTATGTGCGTAGGCAGCGCACTCTTGGCAAATTTCCAGATATTCGGTTGCCTTGATCATTTTTCGCTCCGTGCCTGCGAAACGCAGCCGGCCAATACGACCAATACGAGATGAATACGCCCGCGAAGTGACGCCAGGACGAAGAACTGGCCACTTCAGGCGAGCGAACCATCGATGAAGCAGTGATAGGCTTCGACCATGGCTCGTGTGCTCGGCGGCTCGATCATCACTCTGCGATGGATATTCTTGCGGTCTCATTGACCCCCCACCAGCTGCCGCGGGTCAGTAAGTGCGGCTTGCCAAGAGCGTTGACGCGGGAGGCGAGCAAAGAGTTCCCTATAATTCGAAGAAATCACGAACAGTTGAGAAAATTTATTCCGACCCGAAATCTTCTCAGGTCCCATGCGTTTTTATTTTCCTGAACGAAGCTAGGCAGGAACCGCTTCTTGCTGGTGGACGTTGAATGCCCACAACACAGGAGATTAGTCATGAATTGGGATCGCATCGAAGGCAACTGGAAGCAGTTCAGCGGCAAGGTGAAGGAAAAGTGGGGTCAATTGACCGACGATGACATCGCCCAGGTGAACGGCAACCGTGAACAGCTCGAGGGTATCCTCCAGAAGCGTTATGGCTATGCCAAGGATAAGGCGAAGCAGGAGCTGGATAGCTGGTCTGACTCGCTCTGATCGAGATAACGGCAGTCTAATACTGGAGAGGCCCAAATTTTGGGCCTTTCTTTTTGCCTCGAGCGATTAGAATGGCAATGCAACGTTGCGATTCTCGCGCCGGGGGACTCAGTAAATGCCGGAGAAATTTTGCGCCGAGCTTCTCGTTCGTTCTGAACGCGACCGGGTCAATGATCGACTAGAGATCACAATCTGCAATATCGCCGGCGAAGCGCGTACGATTTCGCTCAGCGAAGAGGCCGTCGCGGGCCTCGCATCTCTTCTTTCCGATCATGTCCATGAAAATTCGAAGAGTAACGTAACGAAGCTCCCCGATTCGTTCGCAGTGGGGCATGGCCGTCACGAACCGGTCGTGATGTTGCGCTTCGAAGAGGATGCTGCCTATGGGCTGACGGCGGATCAGGCGCTGGGCCTCGGTGAAGCGCTCATCGAAGAAGCCGAGACGATCGCGACGAAGGTCAGGTACCCAACACGCCAATAGCGGCGAGCAAGTCAGAGATGACGGGCAGCGAATGTTTTCGTTTTTTAAGCTCGCGCACGAAATCGCCGAAGACCAACTCCCCAGCGAATTCGGCGTGGAGCAATACAAGCTAGCAGAACATCAGGATGGCGGCGCGATTGGCCAGCCGGCCTCGACGTACTTGCGGAACCATGCGCTGAAGCACTCCGGCACGGCCGCGATCTGCTTGCGGATGACCTCCGGGGTCGACCAGCTGTAGCCGTCGCATTCCTCGGGGTTGGGGGCGATCGGTCCCGAGTAGACCCCCTGAAAGACATGCACGAACTCGTGCTCGACCAAGCCGGCATCGAGGTCCGCGCGATACGTGAACGTTCCGATCGGCTCCAATTCGGAAACGAAGCCCATCTCCTCGTAAAGCCGGCGCGCTGCAGCATCGCCGACAGGCTCACCGGGGCGCGGGTGGCCGCAACACGTGTTGGTCCATAGACCACCGGAGTGATATTTGCCGACCTGACGGCGCTGCAGCAAAAGACGGCCCCGCGGGTCCCACACCATTACCGAAAACGCACGATGAAGTTGCCCGGAGCGATGAGCCTCGAGCTTTTCGGCAGTTCCAGTTTCGTTATCCTCGCGATCGACGAGGATGACCTCTTCTTTGAGCATGAATTCGATCCCTCGCGGGGCCTTAGCACATCTCGTGCCGCTGGACATAGCACCTGGAACACTCGCCCCTGGCGCTTAAGGGGTTCCGGCCCGGAAAAAGGAGTTCATGCGGCTGAAACTCCGCATGATGTCGTCCGCAGGCCGGTCAAAGATATCGAGTGGGATGCGGATGCTGTTTTCCGGCCCTGCGCGCCATGGCAGCCGCATGAGAAAGCGATAGAATGGTCGCTTGCGCCAGTCTGCGAGCAGCGCCCGGTCGAGCGGCTCTTCAAGAGTAATGCGCAGCTCGTTAGTGGTTGATCCTCGCACTTCGTACGGTATGAGCTCGATCTGCTTGATTGATCTCCAAGCGATAATACCGAGGCCTTCCGCAAAAATACCGTACTGGCCAGCGCCAATCCGCGGCTTGCCCGTCTCGAGCAGAGGGTAATTGTAATAGGCGAACCCGAAGGCGAACAAGGACAGCGCGACAAGAATGATATTGTCGCTCGCGGCCCCTGTCGTCGCGAGCACGGCACCGATGAAGCCAACCACGTAGACGGGAAAGGAAAGCTCCTCTCGCTCGTAGGCCACCGTATAGCCATGCATATCGTCCTGGCTCACGGGGACACGCTCTGCTCTGCCTGTTGATCGCGATAGGGTCAGATAGATCAAGGAGTGTGCCACGGAAAGCCGTCGCCGTTAACCCACTGGCCCACTTGGACCAATTCCAAATCGACCGCACGTCTTGGAACGTGAACGTCGATCCTTTGCTCAAGAGCTGAGCCGTTCGCCCGGACGTTGCTGAGAAAAAAGGCACGATTGTCGCGGGCGGGGCTCGTCTTTCGTCACCCAAAGGCTACGCCGGCAAAGCGATATTGCGCGCAACCCTGCAGTGTCCTTGCGAACCCCTTGACGCGCCGCTAGTTTTTTCAATCACGATTTCGCTCGCGAAAGTCCTCTCTGATGCACCGCTCGTTAAATCTGCTGATCGTCCTTGCGTTCGCGGTGCGCAGCCTTCTCCCTATGGGCTTCATGCTTGCCAGCACGCCCGAGCACGGCGGACTGCAAATCGTCATTTGTACGGGGCACGGACCTCAAAGTTGGACGCTCGATGAAAAGGGCGTTCCGCATCCGGCCCAGTCCAACGCCGATACCAAGAGCACGTGTCCTTATGCGCCGGTAGCTGCTGTGGATGGTCTCAGCAGTGCACCGCATCTCCTCGTCCATTCGGTTCGCTACGCCGCCGTCACTTACGCAATTGCGAGCGAACTTTTTCGCGCGACACCAAAGCCCGGGGCGCAATCAGCGCGCGGACCTCCGGCAGTTCTGATCTGAAGACCTCTTCCTAGTCTTTGTTGAGTTGCGTTGCGACGGCGGTGCTTCCGCCAGCGCGCGTGATCTCGAAATCGTCAGATCAGTTAGGTTCTGTGCATGCAACCTTCATCGAGCGGCATCCGTGCGGCGCTCGCCCGCGTTGTCGCGGCGACGGCCTTTTCATCGTTGTCCATCTTCACCTATGGGTCGGAATCCAGTGCCGAAGAGACCAAATCCCCCGCCGCGGTTCCAATGCCCGAGGTCACCGTCGAGCAGCCCAACGGAGCGGCGGTAAAACCCGCGCCAGCCCCGCAGGTAAAAATCTCCGGCTCGGCCAAGACGCCATCGAAATCCGCGAAGAAAGAGCGCCCCGCCTCTCCACCAAGCGCATCAGCGCAAATCGCAGGCTCGCCGGCACAAGGGTCTGCTTCAAAGCCGTTGGTCGAGAATCCCGGCGCGCCGTCAGCCGCCGTTGCCGGAGTTTCCGGCGCAACCGGCGCCGGCGCCCAGACGGCCACCGCCGTCAACATGAAGCTCTTCCAAGACGTGCCGGTCTTTTCTGTCACCGACATTCTCCGCCAGGTTCCCGGCGTGTCGCTGAAACAGGGTAATGGCCCGCGCGATATCGGCATCTCGATCCGTGGTTCCAATGCCCGTAACGGCTTCGGTATCCGCAACATCGTGATCCTCGATGATGGGTTTCCGGTGACGCAGCCGGATGGCCTCTCTCGCAGCGACCTCATCGATCCCCATGCCTACGCTGGTATCGATGTCTGGCGCGGACCATCCTCTGCGCTGTTTGGCAACTACGCGACGGGCGGCGCGATCAACTTCCGCACTTACCCGGGCGGCACAATCGATGGCATCGAGTACGGCATCGATGTCGGCAGCTTCAACTACCTCAACAACTACGTTCTCGGAGGCAAGCGCGGCGACAATTGGGAAGCGTCCGTCTTCTCCAGTGATGTCCGAGGCGATGGCTTTTTCGGCTACAGCGATTTCAATACGCAGACGCTGAATGCGCTTCTGACGTATCGGCCATCCACTACCGATACGCTCACGTTCAAGTTCATCAATAACAATCTCGACACGGAGCTGCCGTTCCGCACCTCTCTCAATCAATTCAATCAGAATCCGTTCCAGAAGGGTTGTGCAACAGCGGCCACCGCAGCGGCGGGCTGCGCAACGAACAATTTCTCTGCGACCGGAACATCATCGAACGCCGTCCCGCAGACAGCTGAACAGGCGGGCTCGAACCGCAATGATCGTCGCACACTGGGTGGCTTTCGCTGGGAGCACGCATTCGACGCCGCAACAACAGGCCAGGTGCAGCTGGTCGTTGACGACCGCAACATCAATCAGCCGACCAGCACCACGAGCGCGATCGGCGACTATCTCTCGTACAATCTCATCAGCGGTGTAAGCCACCGCACCGTGATTGCGGGGCTTCCAACGCTCGGCTACCTCGGGGCTTTCTGGAATTACCTTCCAGTCGACGGAAAAACTTACAACGTTGCTCCCGGTGGCGACGCGAAGCTCGGTCTGCTCCAGTCCGAGCAGACGGGATCGACGACTAATGTCGGCGTACGCGCACGCCAGGAGGTGAGAGTGGCCGACGACGTCTCCGTCGTCGCCGGAGCAACCGTTGAACGCACGCTGCTCGACGGCGCACAGCGCGGCTACATCTACAACACCAGCGGCAACCTCATACGGACCAACTTCGTCACCGCCGACCGCGAGATGACGAACGTCGCACCCGAACTCGGATTGATCTATGCGCCGACACGAGAATGGCAATGGCGCGCGCGTGTGGGGACCGGCTACGGCACGCCGCAATTTTCAAACCTGTTCGTCACATCCGCTGGCCAGCCAGGCAACAACACCGATCTCAAGTCGCAGACCAACGTCGGCTTCGATTTGGGAGGCGATTGGACACCGGCGCCCGGTGTTACGCTCAGCGTCACCGGCTTCTATGAGTTCTTCAGAAATGAGCTTGTCTCGCAATCGGCGGGACCGGGATTGCAAAGCTTCACGTTCAACGCCCCGGCTTCCGAGCATCGCGGCATTGAAGCGTCAGCAGATGTAGCGCTGGGACACGGGTTCCGGTTGACGGCATCGTATATCTTCGACGATCAAATCTACACCGACTACACGGAAGGCCTGACTGGAGTGCCGCCCAACGCTCCGCCGGGAACGCCCACAGCACTCTATCGGTATAGCCGCGACGGGAACAAGATCCCAGGCGTCGCGCCGAATGAGTTGACGACGCGCCTCAGCTACGACGTGCCGAATGGCTCGTTCAAAGGCGTCGGTGCGTTCGCCGAATACGAATGGCATGACGGCTTCTTCATGGAGAACGCCAATCTCCTGACGGCGCCCGGCTACGAGCTCGTGAATGTCAACATCCACTACAATAAGGACTTCAGCTCCGGCCCCATTCGGTCGCTGATGACCTATTTCGAGATCAAGAATATCTTTGATGAGACCTACGTGGCGTCGGCGAACAACATCACCGATCGCGTGGGATACGACTCTGCAGGCTTGGCGGGGATCTCGGGATCGATCTACGCGGGCAATCCGCGAACCTACTACGGCGGCATGAAAGTGAAGTTCTGACAGACGGAGGCATCTCTCCGGCTGCACAAAAGGAGGCGCGACGCGGCATCTGATCTGCGTCCGCCCGCATCGGCGCGGGACCGAAACATCTTGCATTCGGCGCGAATCTCTTTGCCCGTTCCCGAAAGAGACAAAAACTTGTCAGCGCGCGTTTTGACGCGGATCATGATCCTAGTTTCGATTCGTGAGCGTGCTGACAGGGAGAGAAAAAAATGGATCCCACGGTATTGGTGATTTGGCTGCTAATCGGCGCGGTTGCCGGTTGGCTTGCCGGGCAGATTATGAGCGGCGGCGGCTTCGGACTTGTCGGCGATATCATTGTCGGCATTATCGGCGCTGCGATCGCCGGTTGGCTGTTTCCCTATTTGGGAATTCGTCTCGGCGGCGGCATCCTCGGTGAAATCATCGCTGCAGCCATCGGCGCGATCATACTGTTATTCGTGCTCAGGCTCGTAAAACGCGCCTAGCAATGAGCTGATCTAGAATATCGGCTGCGCGCGCTTGATCGGTGTGCGCAGCCAGACAGACTAATCCAGGTATACATACATATTCCCGTTGCGCCTGCTAGCAGACGATAGCTGCGAACCGAAAATGCGAGAAGCCAGGTTCTGGATGGTCGTTCGCGCCATTCAGCAATGTTCGTCCCAGGCTGTATGTTGCTCCGCCAGACAAACTCTCGTACCGTCAGCGTCAGCGCTTATGATCTTGCGGGCGAATGACATGATTACGTCGAGTAACACATGAACTCGCTAAACGCGGGGCGGGCCGCCCTGCATGCGTAAGCTTCCGGTATCCTGCTTCATCATTTCCAAGAACGAGGCAGATCGAATCGCGCGCACAATTCGATCCGTTCGCAGCTGGGTCGATGAAGTCGTCGTGGTCGATAGCGAAAGCACCGACGATACCGTCGCCGTGGCGCTGGAAGAGGGCTGCAGGGTCATCACCCAGCCATGGCTGGGATTTGGCGGCCAGAAGCGTTTTGCTGAAGAGGCCTGTCGCAACGATTGGCTCTTCAACATCGACGCGGACGAAGTCGTAACAGACGATCTTCAACGCGAAATTTCGGCCGTCTTTGCTGCGGGTGATCCTGAGTTCGTCGCCTACGGAATGCCGCTGCAAATGGTCTACCCCGGTTCGGCACAGCCGAGGCCCTGGCCTCGGGACCATTGGTATATCCGCCTGTACAATCGCCGTTTCGTCAGATTTAGGCACTCCAATGTTCACGACTCCGTCGTGACCGACGGCTACGATGTGGGGAAGTTCAACTCGCCGATGCACCATTTTTCGATGCGCTCGTTTGCCGACATGAAGCGCAAGCTCGACGAGCGGACTTGGCTGCAGGTTGCGAATGCCAGGCCCAGTTCCGTAGGTGTCTTGAGCGTCCGGCTAGTGTCCGAATACCCCATGAACTTCTTCAAATATTACGTCATCCGCCGGCACTTCACGGGTGGGGTCAAAGGGTTTCGCTATGCCGCCATCCAGGCCCGCTTCCGTTTCCTGAAAGTTTATCGCATCTGGCGGCTGTCGATCCAGGATATGAAGGTGCCTCGAGCGCCATCTCATGCCGTTTAGCGGCAGCACTGGGGACGCCACGCCGCATCTTTTTTATCGATGCGGTATAACACCCGTCTTCCACCCGCGGTGCATTTGCGCGTATAGACTGGCTCAACGATCCCGTAGCTCAGTTGGATAGAGCATCTGCCTTCTAAGCAGAGGGTCGCAGGTTCAAGTCCTGCCGGGATCGCCAATACTTAGCTTGTTTCGACCTGATCTGGTTTGCAATCACAGTTCGTTCTACGTTCGCGGCGAACGAGCGATCGCAGGGTTGAATGCTATGAACTGGACACCGATCGCTCTTATCGCGGCACCCGTGACTGGTGCCGCGGAGGCGCTTTTGTGGTTGATGCCAGCGCGAATGACGGTGCCTCAGTTCGATAGGCTAAGTGCGTTTATTCCCGACAAAGAAGGCAAGGTTCCTGCAGTTGATTATCTCGAGAAATCGGGGCGCTGAAATTGCGCGGCTGCTATCGCCACAGGATTCAGCGTTGGCTTTTCGACTTGGGACAACTATCTCACCATGGCCTAGCTGAGCTTACCGCGGGCGCGTCGCGCGGCCCCGATGACTGCGGGCCGCCAGAGGTTCTCACGACCCGCTATCTGCTGCACGCGACGATCTCCGCGAGGACCTTTGGTGGTGCGTCGCGCTTGCCCGCTACACAGGGCAGCGTTTTGAAGGCAGTCGGTCGTCTAAGGCAATTCCCGCACATGCCCAAGGCAAGAATTCGCAGACCTAGATAAGAATGCGATAGACGATGAGTTTGACCAAGCTCTCGCCAGATGGAGACGAAAGTTCTTGAATGTCGAGTTTTTGATCGTGACTTGAATCGACGCCTTTGAATCGCAGATCCACGATCGCCAAGTACTGATCTCTGGTTAGATTGTCTTTGTGACCTGGGTTGCCTGCCTCGATTTCTTCTTTGGTAAGACGGCCACTCAGTTCGTCGACATTCAAAGTGCCATCTTTGTCGGAATCGAGTCGGTCGAAAACCGCAGCCCCGGCTTGCTTAGCTTCAGCAAGATCAACGGTGGCATCGTTGTCCGTGTCCAGCATATGCAGGATCGCCGCTGAAGATATCCTCGCACTAATCGGCGTTGCAACGGCCAGAAATCCAATGCCTGACAACAGAAGCAAAGTTCTTAAACGCATGTCACCCTCGCGTCCGTTCATGGCGTTAGCGATTTTATGACCTCGTCGCCCGTTATTGAGATTTTGACGATGCCCTTGCCATCGATGTCCATCTTCATCAGATCGACCATGCGGATCTGGCTGTTCTCGTGGGTGCGGAAAAAGTACTGCTTTGTCTTGAGATCGCTGGCCGAGGTCCACAAGGTATAGTCTGCTGGAATGTTGCCGTGCTCGTCTTTCTGCTCGCGGGCGGCACCTTTTGGTATGTCGAATTGGTTTAGGATGTGGAAGGCTTGCAGCATGGCATCGCGCCCGGTCTTTGACGGAAAGACCGACTGACTGAAGGCGACCGCTCGAACAAAACGCGACGGTGGCGTGAAGTCTCCCGGAAGGCCCGCCATGCCCGAACCCTGGCCCGTCGGGAGCAGTGTGACGGCCCCTAAATGCACGGGCGGCGCGTTGGTCATCGAGTAATTCACGAAGTTGCGAAGGTTTGTCATATGCCAGTCAAACGCTGGCGAGTTCGTAACCACACCCAGTGCATCGTCGTAGACGTTGAGCTTACCACCCACATACTCGATGACGATGCTCTTGCCTGTAGCATCATGCACGATGTAGTGGGCCTCGGGCGCGAAGCCCCATCCAGCGAACACAACGGCTGGGACAACTACGCTAGCAATGTTGGCTTTAACCTCGTCGACGCTGGCGAAGTTCTCCAGAATCCACGAAGCGACTTCCCACTGCGCAATGGTCTTGCTCGCGTCGCCCGAAGTGTAGGGCATGTATCCGGCGGAGGTCGGAAAGTAGAACATTCCGGCGGCCAAGCCTTTTTCATTAAGTCCATCGAACAAGATCGGAAGTCCGACGCCGTTCATTCCGACACTTGCGTACTTTGTCGTCCACTTCAGTCCTTCTTTTCCGTCTGGAGTGGTGCCAATCCGCGCATAGCCGCGCGGGATCATTATGAGTTCGGAGTGAATATCGGTAGCAAATTCTAATGTCCGGGCGTGAACGACGGTGCCGTCTTCCGCAATGAGACGAATGCCGGTACAGGCCTGTACGGCTTGCGCCGAGGCCCCGAGAAGGATCGCTACGATAGCAACTGCAGCCGTATTGGATGTGGCGCGATGGCTAAACATTTGTTGGACTTTCTTTTGCCGTTGACGCGACTGTTTCTCGGATAAGCTAACTTCCGCCTTCGGTCTCGAGAAACCGGTTGTCCGTTCTTTAGGCGCAGAATGGCGACGACGCGATGTGATCGTTGGTACACACGCTGGAACTCGTGAAACTGCCCTAACAGTTCGTCAACACTCGCCATGGTTTTCGATGGGAAATTTAAGGAACGGGCTACGGCCAATAATGCTGACGGCCGACCGCGCGAAGTGAAGATGCAGTTGGAAAATGAGCAGCCAACGGTTGGTATTGGCTGTAGTCGTCAATTTCGAGAATTTATTTGTTGCCTTAGAAAGACATTCGCTGCGTCAAATCAATCATTGAGCCCGTTTTCGCAGGCGAGGTTTGGCGTCCGTCTTGACTCGGCCACGATCTGAAACCACCTTCCGTCGCATGAAAGGTTCGGGACAAATCATTAAACGTTTTTCGTGCGGTCGGATCGAACCGCACTGGAATGTTATGTCCCGCGCGAGCCAGTACCTGAAGGCCCTTCTAGTTGCGGTGATCTTGTTTGCCGGCGCCCCTGTTTCGGCGTCCCACGCAAACGCGCATTTTGGGGATCCCAAATCCCATATCGCTATCAATGCAGTAAACTCTGCCGATGCTAGTACCGATGATAGCGATGCAGACCGCTCTCCGTTAGGCGGGATTGAGCATCACTCCTGCTATAGCCCGTGCATTGAAGCCTTCCCCCACAGGTCATCCTATGTGACTGCGTATCTTGAGGGAACAGGAGTTCGGTATCCCCCTTACCTCGATGCACTTCGGGCTGCCCGCGACCCAGATCCACTTCATAAACCTCCCAGGTTTAGCGCCAGCGCATAAGCGCTGAACCCGCGCAATCCTCACTCGCGCGGGTGTATCCGCCGTCTTCCTCAAAGCTGAAGCGTGAGCGTGCGCCTTAAACCGGCGCTGCGTTCGGCATGGATTGTCTTTTTATGAAGCGACTAGGTCTCGTCGCCGGCTCTCTGATAGTCGGCACGCTCGTTGGCGCGTACTTTTTTCACACGGGAAGTTTCGCTCCCGGATGGAAGGATGTCTTGGGACTCGAGTCTCAAGCTGAAGCCATCGATGCGCCGGAAGATGCCGATCATGGGCATGAGGAAAAGTCGTCGGCATCTGCGAAGAGCGCGGAGGCCGAGGCCGGGCATGAAGAGAAAAACACTAAAGTTGCGATCGCGGACAAGCAGATCGATCAATCGAAGATCTCGGTCCAACCGGCTCAGGCTGGCCTTTTGCGAACGCGTCTGCGCGCTCCCGGAACCATTATTCCTGATCGCAACCGCGTGGGGCGCGTACCCTCCAAGGTCGTTGGCGCGGTCGCCGAGCTGAGAAAGCGCCTTGGTGATTCCGTGCGAGCCGGGGAGGTCATCGCGATCCTCGATAGCCGCGAAGTGGCCGACGCAAAAAGCGAGTACCTCGCCGCAATCGTGAACTTCAGACTGCAAGAAACACTGTTCGAGCGCGAAAAGACGCTTTGGGAGAAGCGCGTCTCGTCCGAACAGCGCCTTCTTCGTGCGGATGCAACGTTTCGGGAGGCACAGGTCCGCCGCGACGTCGCAAAGCAAAAGCTTTCGGCACTGGGCGTCGGCGAGGAGGCGGTCGCGAGGCTCGCCAATGCTGTCGAAGAGACGACTGGTTTAGAGCGCTACGAAATCAAAGCACCCATCAGCGGACGGATTGTGGAGCAGTTCGTCGATATCGGCACGCCCATGGGCGGAGAGGGTCAGGCCCATGAGCTATATGCCATCGCAGACCTTTCTAAGGTATGGGTCGAACTCACGGTTTCGCCGCAGGATCTGCCGTCGATCAAGGAGGGGCAACGGCTCACCATCGAAGGCACCGCGACGTCGGATGGCGCGATCATCTTCATCAGCCCACTACTCAACCAGGACACACGCTCAGCCCGGGTGATCGCGTCGGTAGACAATCGCGACGGGGCCTGGCGGCCAGGCTCATTCGTCAATGCCGACATCGCCGTGTCGGAGTCGAAGGCCGATCTCGTCATCCCGAAGGCCGCGCTGCAGACGATCGAGGGTGAAACCCGCGTTTTCGTCAGGACAGCTGAAGGGTTCGAGTCGCGCCAGATAACGGTAGGCGAGGACGATGGAAAGGCCGTTGAGGTCTTGACCGGATTGAAAGCCGGAGAGCCGATCGCGGTGGCGAACACGTTCCTGCTCAAAGCCGAGCTTGGGAAATCCGAAGCAGAGCACGATCATTGATTAGGACCGGATGATGATTGCCCGACTTCTCCACTTTTCGGTTCATCAGCGGTGGCTCGTCGTGATGCTGACGCTCGTGGCGGCCGCTTATGGCGTCTATTCGCTCGATAAGCTTCCTATCGATGCGGTTCCGGACATTACGAATAATCAGGTGCAGATCAACACGATCGCGCCGTCGCTCTCGCCGGTCGATATCGAGAAGCAGATAACCTTTCCCATAGAAACTGCACTCGCGGGAATTTCCGGCCTTGAATACACTCGCTCCTTATCGCGTAACGGGTTTTCGCAAATTACGGCGGTCTTTTCAGAAAAGACGGATATCTACTTTGCACGCCAACAGACGGGTGAGCGACTAAGAGAAGCTGAGAAAAACTTACCGGATGGCGTCACGCCCAAGCTCGGCCCCATCTCCACAGGTCTCGGCGAGATCTACATGTGGACAGTGCAGTATGCGCCAGCAGGTTCAGAGCCACTTGGGGACGGCAAACCGGGTCCGCAACGCGACGGCAGCTATCTCACACCCGAAGGCCAGCGGCTCACGACGGACGTTGAACGTGCCGCATACCTCCGAACCGTGCAGGATTGGATCATCCGGCCGCAAATAATCACGGTGCAAGGCATTGCTGGCATCGATGTCATTGGAGGGTTCGAGAAGCAATACGTCGTGCAACCCGATCCCGCGCGGCTTACGGCTCTTAGATTATCATTCGCGGATGTTGCTCAGGCTCTCGAGCAAAACAACGTCAATCGCGGTGCGGGCTACGTCGAACGAAACGGTGAGGGATTTGCGGTCCTAAGCACAGGGCGCCTTTCGACGCCCGAGCAGATCGCCAACGTGGTCATTACGACCCGTGGCGGCGTTGCGATTCGCATTAGGGACGTCGCGACCGTGGGTATCGGTCGCGAAATTAGGACCGGAAGCGCCAGCGAAAATGGTCAGGAAGTCGTGGTGGGTACTGCCCTCATGCTGATCGGCGGCAATAGCCGCACCGTCGCGGCAGCCGTGGACGCCAAAATGCAGGATGTTCGTCGCAGCCTCCCACCAGGAGTGCAGGCGCAAACCGTGCTCGATCGCACGCAATTGGTCGACGCGACGATAGCTACCGTGAGCAAGAATTTGGCCGAGGGGGCCCTTCTCGTTATCGTCGTTCTCTTTCTCATGCTCGGAAACTTCCGCGCCGCCTTAATCACCGCCCTTGTTATTCCTCTCGCGATGCTCCTCACTATGACGGGAATGGTTCAGATGAGGATCAGCGCCAACTTGATGAGCCTCGGCGCGCTCGATTTCGGGCTCATTGTCGATGGTGCCGTCATCATCGCAGAAAATACCTTACGGCGAATTGCCGAGCATCAGCACGAATTGGGCCGCAAACTCGCGCTCGAAGAGCGTCTGGCAACGGTCATCCGCTCTGCGGAGGAGATGATCAAGCCGTCGGTTTACGGACAGGCGATCATCATCCTTGTCTATGTGCCATTGCTTACCTTTGCCGGCGTCGAGGGCAAGATGTTCGAGCCGATGGCTCTGACGGTCATCATCGCGCTGGTCGCCGCTTTTATACTTTCTATGACGTTCGTTCCTGCGGCCATCGCAATAGCACTGTCGAAGCGCGTCGAGGAGAAGGAGAATATTTTCATTCGTGCGCTCAAGCGTGTTTATGAGCCCGTGCTAAACCGAGCTTTGGCGCGACCAGTTTGGTTCATCGCCGGCGCGGTAGGATTGCTTGTGCTTGCCGGTTCTGTGTTTTCGAAACTCGGGCAGGAATTCATTCCGACGCTCGATGAAAAGAACCTCGCGATGCACGCTATTCGCATCCCGAGCACGTCGCTCTCGCAATCGCAAAGTATGCAGCTCGAGCTGGAGAAAGTTGTCAGCCAGCTGCCTGAAGTGGCTTTCGTGTTCTCAAAAACCGGCACGGCCGAAGTTGCGTCCGATCCTATGCCGCCGAACGCATCAGATACCTTCATCATCCTGAAGCCAACGAAGGATTGGCCGGATCCGGCGCTTACCAAAGATGCGCTCGTGGCAAAAATCCAAGCCGCGATCGAAAAGCAGCCAGGCAACAACTTGGTGTTCTCGCAACCCATACAGATGCGGTTCAATGAGCTGCTGGCCGGCGCGCGAGGAGACCTTGCTGTAAAGGTCTTCGGCGAAGAATTCGAGCCTATGCTTCGGACTGCCAATCAGGTGGCCGCAATTTTGCGCGGAACCGAGGGTGCCACGGATATCAGCGTTGAGCAGGCGTCGGGCCTCCCGTTTCTCGCCATCACCATCAACCAAGATGAAATCGCGCGCTTAGGCCTGAGCGTCATGGCCGTCCAGGACGTCATCGGCGCCGCAATCGGCGGGCGTGACGCCGGAGTGGTGTTCGAAGGCGACCGCCGTTACCCCATTATCGTCCGGTTGCAGGACGGCATGCGAGAAAATCTGGAAAAACTCAAGCATCTGCCAGTTTCACTGCCGCCCGACAGCGCAGGAAAGTCATCGTCTGTTCTTCTCGAACAGGTGGCCAGTTTCTCTTTCACGGAGGGGCCCAATCAAATCAGCCGAGATAATGGAAAGCGGCGCGTCGTTGTCACTGCTAACGTGCGTGGCCGCGACATCGCTTCCGTCGTCGCGGAGGCGCAAGAAAAGGTGGCAAGCCAAATTAAGCTGCCGGCGGGCTACTACGTTTCGTGGGGTGGCCAGTTTGAGAATCTTGCCGCGGCCCAGCAGCGCATGACGTTGGTCGTCCCGGCGTGTTTCTTCCTAATCTTCCTGCTCTTGTATTCGGCCCTCGGGTCTCCGCGAGACGCGCTCTTGGTCTGTTCCGCCGTTCCGCTTGCCCTTACAGGCGGCATTATCGCCTTATGGCTGCGCGGCATGCCGTTCTCAGTGTCGTCAGCTGTGGGCTTTATTGCGCTTTCCGGCGTCGCGGTCCTCAATGGTCTCGTGATGATGACGAGTATCAATCAGCTCGTTGAGCAGGGCATGGAGCGTCGACGGGCAATTTTTGCCGGAGCAGTGACTCGGCTCCGACCCGTCGTCATGACGGCGCTCGTTGCGTCCTTGGGTTTCGTGCCTATGGCACTCTCCACGGGAACTGGCGCAGAAATCCAAAAGCCACTCGCGACGGTGGTCATTGGTGGCCTGCTAAGCGCCACCATCCTTACGTTGCTTGTTCTACCCGCGCTTTGCGCGCGGGTCCGCGGCACATCCACTGTCCAGGATGAAGGCGACGCGCTGGCGAATGCAGCCTTTCATTCGGGAGCAGCTTCGAGATGAGAAATCGCAAGTCTGTATTATCACGGGCGGGCTCTTTTGGATGGCTGACGCGTTGCGTCGCGGCGTTCATGCTTACCCTGCTTTTGCCGGCAGCGGTTCTCGCGGCGCCGCTCGGCTACTGCATGGGAAAAAACGGTCATCGTGCGATCGAGTTTGTCCACGTCAAGGTGTCCTTCCATGCGAATTCGGCGAGAAATGATGGCGCCTCGCTGGAAGGGAGATCGCATGATCCGCGCGCGTTTGGCGCATTTTGTCTGGACAGATTGCTTCTTCCGGTCGTCGCAAAATGGAAATCCTGCGATGCCCCTCGGCCAAATAGCGATGCTATTGTCTCAAATTGTTTTCGTGGCGATTTAAGAGCCCGCTTCCAGCCGCGATCCCATCTGATGCTGCGGCTCGCGCTGTTGCATCGGCCCCAGCCCGACCCGCGGCTCGCTGCTCTCAGGACTGTTGTGTTGCTGAACTAGGCGTCAGCCAGGAGCGGCGCCGGAATCGTTCATTGTGGAAGCGAGTCTCGCTTTTCGTGACCCGCTCCGAGTCTCGCCGTTCAACCCCTTGCCCCTCGGCGACTGAATTGAGCGCGTCTCGCGCACCTGTCGTCGAATGACTGAACAAAAGACAAGGACTTCCCAGTATGTCTCCGACGAAAAATCTCTCAGCCGCCTTTATCAGAACTGCAGTCGCGACCGCTATCTTCGCGTCCAGTGCTTTGCCATCCGCTGCCAAGAGCGCGATGACGGTCGAAAGCAGGAGCGCATACGGGATGCTTGTCGTCGCCGACGCCCATTCCTATCGCCACTGTCACAACCTTTCGAAGCGAACCTACTGCCACAAATCGGATCGGCTACCGCAGAATTGGCCGCCGAACACAGACACCCCGCACCGTCCGGGAACCGAAAGCGATAACAGCAGAGACTGTGTGGCCGGTTCAAGGGACTGCGCTTCCAGCTCCCGATACGGAAAGGGCTGAGCGAATAGAGCCGGGGTGCTGACTGCACCTCGTCAATTCTGCCGTCCGAAAAGCCAACCAAATGGAAGAGTGGTGTGATGAGCAAAGGGCAAATGGCCGTTCGACTTAGCGCCAACACTCAGCGCGCGGCATTCGACAGCGAGAATCTGTCGCTGTGCGAGGGAGACCTCTACGAAAGATGGAATTCGCGGCTCGATGACGCGAGGAAACTCGTGGCCGCACAAATTGTCAAATCGCTCAAATCCAAGTGGGGGACGGCCGTTGCGCTTGAAGCTGCGACGGGAATTTGCCAAACGGAAATGTCGCGGATTCGCCACGGAAAAATTGATCGGTTCTCGCTCGAGCGCCTGGTTCGTTTGCTTTGGATTGTCGATCCCGAAATTGATGTCGAATTGGGGGTGAAGATCGTGGCCAATTCAGGGGCGCGGAGTGATGAGCGTCATTCGCGTTTGCCCAGAGATAGATTGAACAGGCTATAGATCCTATCTGAGAAGGATGACCACTGTTGGCAGCTCATCTTCTGAAGCGGAAAATTTCCGAACACGACGTGACCCGCTTGTCCAATCTCAATGTATGTCGACGAAAGTGATCCAAGCGGCGCAAAAACCGATAACGCTGATGCATTGGCTGCTGCCATTCGAATGTCTCAGCCACCCGCTTCAAAGAACGACGTCACATGGCCGGAATTTCAGCCTGTGCTGTGTACAGCACAATGCGCGCTAAACTCCGATCAGTTTACGGATAATACCTTCTCGATGGAAGTTGACGATCTTAATGTACGCGCGCTGTGCAAATAATTTCGAACAAGTTGTTTTGGACAAGGGGAACATCCCCGCTTACTAAATTTCGCGGGAGAATCCCTCTTTTTTGCAGGTGGCAGCATGATGATTTTCATCATCGCATGGATGGCGATTGCGTTTGAAAGTTCGCGCGCAGAAGCAGGTCAATCGTGCGAGGAAGCGTTTTCTGCTATGCACAAGTTTGAGATCGAAAACCAAGAGAGTTTGCGCTCGGCGCTAGAGGTGACCTTTCAGGGGCTTGCAAAAAACGATATTTGCACGTCGCATTATTTGGACGCGCAAGACAGAGTGGACAGCTACTACATCAAGCTAGCAGGGTTTGCGAAAAACTTCGTTAGTAGCTGTCGTGGCAATCCAAAGAGAGCCAACGATGTTTTCCTGTACGATCTTCCCGAAATCCAAGGCGCGTTGCCAAGTTCTGTACGCAACGTTTGTGAGAACTTGACGAAATAGTATCGACTAAGTCCGCGCGATTACACTGCGGTACAGCTCGGGAAGCGTCGAAGTCGAAGAGTGGCGGCAGGCAGACGAGATTACTTTGATTGTTGCCAGGGGCTCGCAAAGCTGACGCACCAGCCACATTGTGAGGATCGTCGATGCTTTAAACTGCAAGCGCGCCGACTTCACGAGCCGAAATGGGGTAGTCGATTAATGCTCACCCAAGCTTTGACGGATCTGCTCCATGATTTGATCTCGGATGCCGTCGAATGATTTGGCGTCACCCGCCATACACTGGTCGTAACCCGCTACCGCGCGACGCATCATGGCTGCGCGATGGCCAGCTGTCATCGTAACTGGTCCGCTTATCGCTTTTGACAAAGCGTCAAACTCTTCCTCGCAGCCAGCGAAGGCCGGAGCCGCAGAGATGATGGTGAATGCGATAGCCGCGACGACCTTTTTACCAAGCATGACTTCCTCCCTAAATTCATTCGGCAACGAACAATCCGTGCACCGAACTACCCTCCGATACGCAGCGATGAATGGGTTCGTTACGAGCTAGTGGATGATCGAATGTTTTAGGAGAACGATGCGGCGTCATTGAAGTGTCAACCGAGCCGCACGCCTGCTAATCCTTTGGCCGAGGGATAGGCGGCCATGCGCTCACCATGGCCGTGCGGGCCGCTTTAGCGGTCGCTATCGGCCCAATTCTTCCTTGGCTTAGTCACCAGGCGACGATTTTGGCCCAACTCGGACATCGATAGGCGCGTGCCGCTGGCCAGGAAGTTCGGCGGCTGCTTTCTGTCCAATGGCTTCGATAGGGGTCTGCAACTTGAAATGCCAAGCGATTAGCCTTCTGATTTGGCAGGGACGTATTTTAACCTGATTACGTCCTCGCCAATGCGATCGCTGGCCACGAGTCGGAGCCGCGGCTGGGGACCGACGAAGAATGGCCTGCCGAGACCAAGCACGACGGGATGAAGGAAGAGTTGGTACTGATCGATCAGCCCAAGCTTGGTAAGGCTTGCCGCTAGCTTTGGTCCGCCGACCTCGATCTCGCCGACGAGATCGGCCTTCAGCTTTCGTACCGCCGACTCTACATCATCGCCGATCAACGTCGCATTCGGCCCCACTGATTTCAGCGAACGTGACACCACCCATTTCGGCATGGCCCGCCACGCTTGCGCAAACGCGCGCAGATCGTCGCCCATCGCCGGATCGTCCTGGTCCCAATTGTCCCCGTCCCAATAGCGCATCACCTCGTAGAGGCCTCGCCCATAGATGCTGCCGGCGGCTTTGCGCGTCTGTTCAATAAAGTATTTGAACATCACGGGATCAGGCGCGAACGCATCGTGGTCGTGGTCGACGTAGCCGTCCAACGACATGTTCATTCCGAATACGAGCTTGGCCATGGCGAAATTATATCACAGAGCGGACTAGGTACCATGGGCTGCTGGCACTCGCGCAGATGCACACTATTGGCCCCTAGCCGCCGTTACAATTTGCTCTGAGAGCATCACCTTGTGGCCCTGACCGTGAGCAGGCAGACGACTACTTTCAAACCATCGCGTCGGTATGCGCCCAGCGGGGTCTAGCAACCCTCGAGCCCAGAAGAGGAAATCGCTTGACGATGGACGGCGAGGCAGGCGCCATCGCTTGTGGGAGGTGCCACGTCAGATGATGTCTGGTTTTGTCGGCGATGTTCGCGTGCTTGGTTCGCAGCGGAATTCTTGGTAGCCTTGACCCCACTGATCGAGCTTCCGCTTAACATAATAATATGATTGGCCGCTTAGCCGCGGCAGGCGGCCAGAGCCTTGGCCCTGAGGGCCATGGCATGCGACACACGAAGGTCGGATGTTGTGGTCGCAGGTCAAATGATGCTGCCGTCTCATGCATGCCCTTTGGCAAGCTTTGCGGTCGAGCCCAGTTGGCTGACGCTATAGAATTTGTTAAAACTCCGTTTGCTGATAATCCGTTTTTCGTTTGGCGATGAATAACTTTGCGGCAAACAGCAATGCCAATAGCAATCCGCGTGTAAGACGGGCGAGCACAAGACCGTTTCGCTGCTAGGGACAAAACATTGGGTGCCCCTCAAAAGCTATCCGGAATGCCAATCGGCAGCTTAGCGTTCCGATCGTCGCTATTCCTGATTTTCTGGCTCATGATTTCGGGATGGGCTCCAAGCGATCTTGCCATTGGATTAGCCGCAGTGGCAGCGGCGACTTGGAACAGCCTGTTTCTGCTGCCACCGGGAAGATCGCGACTGAGAATAGGACGACTTGCTACACTTGCGACGACGTTTGCGTGGCAATCCATCGTATCAGGGATAGACGTCGCCCGACGTGCGTTCGAACGTGAGCTTCGACTGCACCAAGGCATCGTTCCTTATCGAGTTCAACTATCTTCCAGCGTAGCACGAAACACGTTCTACGCGCTCTCAAGTTTGCTGCCGGGGACGCTACCGACCGGCACCGACGAAGAAGGCAGCGTTCTGGTTCACTGTCTCGATATCGATCGACCCGTTGCGGCCGATCTCGCTCGCGAAGAAGATCTCTTCAGGCAGGTGCTTAGCGATGAATGACTTTTTTCTATCGGCAGCGGGGATAATCTTGTTCACCGTGGCGGTAGGTCTGGTGCGCGTCCTCAGCGGCCCGACGAATGCCGATCGCATCATGGCGACACAGCTTCTCGGAACCGGCGGCATCACGTCACTTCTGCTCGTCGCCTCGGCGACGGGAGTTCGTGGAGTCGACGACGTCGCTCTCGGCCTTGCGCTGCTTGCCGCGTTCGCCGCCATCGCTTTCGTGGACAATGTCGCGGCCCCAGATTCAGATACCTCTAAGGGAGATCGCACCGAATGAACGTTCTACTCGATCTCTTCAGTGTGATCGCGATTTGCTTCGGGACCTTTTTCTTTCTCGCAGGCACTGCGGGGTTGTTGCGATTTCCAGATGCGCTTTCCCGACTTCACGCACTAACGAAAGCCGACAACCTTGGCGTTGGGCTGATCGTGCTTGGCCTGCTTCCGCATGCGGGCTCTCTTCTCGCCGCATTGAAACTGGTTGCGATCTGGGCGCTCATTCAATTGGCCGGAGCGACATCGGCTCAGCTTATCGCGCGTGCGATCCGGCGCAGCGGGTAGCACCATGAGCATACTGCAGATACTCGACATCGGTCTCGCCGGCCTAGTGCTCGCTGTGGCGGCGTGGACCGTCTTCGCACGCGACGCGTTCGCGGCGGTCGTCGGCTTCGTCGCTTACGGACTGCTGCTTTCCCTCGTTTGGGTTCGTCTGTTCGCCGTCGACGTAGCACTGACAGAAGCCGCCATCGGCAGCGGCGTCACGGGCGTCTTATTGATCGGGGCGGCGGGACGTCTCCGCAAGCTCGAGGCATCCGGCGGCGATGATGAATTGCCGGGCGCTTCGTTGCGTTTGTTCGCTGCTGCGCTGTGCATTTTTGTTACGCTGGTCCTTGCGGGCGTCGTGCTGTCGCTGCCCGATCCAGGTCCAACGCTCGCTCCCGAAGCGGCTCGGCACCTGGCGGAAACGGGTCTCGGCAATCCCATAACGGCGGTGCTTCTTTCGTATCGTTCGTTCGATACCATGCTGGAGAAGGTCGTACTCGTCCTCGCGGTTGTCGGCGTCTGGTCACTCGCGGCCGATCAATATTGGGGCGGCGCCGCTGGAAATCCGCGCGGCGCGGAACCCGATGGCACGCGCGCATTGCTCGCGCAGGTACTTCCTCCCCTCGGGATACTCATTGGCATTCACATGGTCTGGGTCGGTGCGGACGAACCGGGCGGTGCATTTCAAGGCGGCGCAATTCTCGCTGCGATGTGGATGATCACGATGATGGCCGGACTGACCGAAATGCCGTCGATCCGTTCTCGATTGCTGCGGCTCGTGCTTGTTGCCGGTCCGGCCGTGTTCGTCGCGGTCGGTGTCGCCGGCGTCGCCTTTGCTAGCGGAGTTTTTGCCTACCCAACTGGATTTGCCAAACCATTGATCCTTTTTATTGAGGCCTTCATGACCTTATCCATCGCCGTGACGCTGCCAGTTTTGGTTGCCGGTCCGCCGAAACGGCTGCGCCAGCAATGACGGCAGCAACGCTCGCAGGGTTCATCGGATCAGCGCTCGTCGGCCTCGGCCTTTATGGGCTGATCACCGATCCGCAGCCCATAAGAAAAATCCTCGGATTCAATCTCATCGGAAGCGGCGTCTTCCTGCTTTTTGGAATCGTTGCGCGTAAAGGCGCGGCTGCCGGATTTGCCGCGGACCCGGTCCCACAAGCGATGGTGATCACGGGAATTGTCGTGGCGTTCTCCGCGAGCGCGCTCGCGATCGCTCTCGTGTTGAGGCTGTATGAAGTTGCAGGACCCGTTTCGCTGCGCTCCGAACACACGTCTAACAAGGCGGAAAAATAATGAATGCGGCGCCAATCGCCTCTGCTTCGACGGCGGGCGGTTCACTGCTCTGGCTGGCAATCATTTTGCCGGTTGTCGGGATCCTGGCGTCGCTTTTATCGGGTGGTCGACATGCCGAACGCATCGCGCTCCTACTCATGCCGACGGGATTTGGCATTGCGATAGCTATCGCAATCTTTCTCTGGCGATCCGGCCAGCCGCTCGTCTATGTCATAGGCGGTTTCAATCCCCCTCTTGGCATCGCGTTACGCGCGGATGGCTTCTCGGCGGTCATGCTTGTGACGACAGCATTGATAGTCGCCGCTGCAGGGTTTTATGCACGCGCTATTTTCGCAACGCCCCCCGGAATAACCGAAGCACGCGCACCATTGACGTTCTGGATCCTGCTACAAGCGATCTGGGCGTCGTTGAATCTCGTGTTTTTAGGCGGCGACCTTTTCAATCTCTATGTCGCTATCGAGCTTCTGACATTTGCCGCTGTACCTCTTGTTTGTCTCGATAGCCGGGCCGAAACAATTTCCGCGGCTTTGCGCTATCTCCTCTTCGCGCTGTGCGGCTCTGTGTTTTATCTCCTCGGCGTCGCTTTGCTTTACGGAGCCTACGGCACGCTCGACATCGTGCTTTTATCCGATCGCGTTAGCTCCGAGCCTGTCGTTTGGGTTGCTGCCGGACTAATGACGGCCGGGCTACTCGCAAAAACTGCTCTCTTCCCCCTGCATCTGTGGCTGCCACCTGCGCACGCCAATGCGCCCGCGGCCTGCAGCGCTGTGCTTTCGGCACTTGTCGTCAAGGGTTCATTCTTTTTGATTGTCCGCCTTTGGTTCGGCGTTCTGCCGAATGTGCCTCATGAGGCCGTGAGTTTCATTCTTGCGGCGCTCGGCTCCGCAGCAATCCTGTTCGGCAGTGTTCTAGCGCTACAGCAGGAGCGGCTGAAGCTTCTGATCGCCTATTCGACGGTGGCGCAGATCGGCTATCTCTTCCTTATGTTTCCGCTCGTGCAAGGCCCCAACCTCTGGGTCGCGGAGGCTTGGAGCGGGGGTATCATGCAAACGCTTTCGCATGCTTTTGCGAAGGCAGCGATGTTCCTGGCGGCGGGTCTTATTGCCGAATCTCTCGGACACGATCGCATCAGAGATCTACGCGGTATCGGCGCCGTAATGCCGATGACCCTCTTCGCATTCGGCCTTGGCGGTCTTTCGCTGATGGGATTGCCGCCGAGCGGCGGATTCCTCGCAAAATGGCTGCTGCTCAAGGCATCGATCGAAGCCGGCCGGCCGATATGGGGAGCAGTGATGCTATCCGGCGGTCTCCTTGCCGCCGGTTACCTCTACCGAGTTTTGGCGCCCGCTCTTTCCAGCGACATCTTACACTTGAAGGCTCCTCCCCGGCGAAGTCGCGAAGCGGTTGCTCTGGCCTTGGCGCTGACCGCAATAGCCCTTGGCTTTGCGCCGAAAGCATTCTTCGACTTCCTGCAAATTGGCCGCGTAGCCGTAGCCGGTGGATCATCATGAACGCGTTGGGTCTGGTGCTTCTGATCGCAACTCCGGCGACTCCTCTCGTCATGTTGGCGTTGTGCGGTTCACAAGCGCGACGCGACTTCCTGTCATCATGTCTGTGGATCGCGCCGTTGCCAGCGTTGGGCGCAGCGCTCATGACTATTGGCGGACAATCGTCGGCGTTCGCCGCGCCCGCGATCGGTTACACGCTTTTTATCGATAAGGTTGCGGGGGTGCTGCTCCTGGTCGTCGCCATTCTCTGGATCGGCGCAGGACTGGCAGCGGCGCGTCGAGAGGCGCGCGACGTGCGCTTCAGCGTCTGCTGGATGCTCACAATGGCCGGAAGTTTTGGAGTATTCGTCGCCGCCGACCTTCTCACCTTCTATCTCCTTTATGCGCTCGTCAGCATTCCAGCATTTGGCCTCATCATGCGTAACGGCGACGCCGCATCCAAGCGCGCCGCAGGCGTCTACATGGCCTTCACCATTTTAGGCGAAGCATTTCTGTTGGCAGCGTTTGCGCTGCTCGCGGCCGGAGAACCTAACGGCAGCCTGCAAATCCACGACGTTATTGCCGCCTTGCCCGGTTCACCTTGGCGCGATGGCGCGCTTGCTTTGATCATTGCTAGCTTCGGATTGAAAATCGCGCTCGTTCCGATGCACGGCTGGATGCCCCTCACGTATACGGCCGCGCCTCTCCCGGCGGCCGCAGCATTGAGCGGAGCTGCCGTGAAGGCCGGCGTCATCGGATTGATCCGCTTTTTGCCTTTCGATACGGCCCTTCCGGATTGGGGAGAGGCGCTGGCTGCCGTAGGATTCATATCTGCGTTTTATGGTGTCGCGGTAGGGATCACGCAGCACAATCTGAAGACGGTTCTTGCCTACTCGAGCATCAGTCAGATGGGCGTCATCGCGGCGGTCATGGGGATGGGCCTCGCCTCGGCAATTCCCGGTACGGCGCTCGATTCAGCGGTCTATGCCGCGCACCACGTGCTGGTGAAAGGTGCTTTGTTCCTTAGCATCGGCGTAGCGGCTGTGGCGTCGCAGAAATACCGGCCCCTCGTGATGTGGCTATCTGCCATCATGGCTTTGAGCCTCGCAGGTTTGCCGATGACCGGCGGATGGCTCGCGAAACTCGTCGTCAAAGCGCCGTTGGGAGATGGGATTGCTGGCACACTCGCTGATTTATCGGCGGCCGCGACGACGCTCCTGATGCTGCATTTTCTGATGCTGCTTGCACGCATGGCGCAGCAATCGCCTCAGACAAAAACCCAAGTCGCGATTGATGCATCATGGCTGGCGTTGGCGATATCGTCAGTCGTCGTACCCTGGTTATTGTATCCCGTTGTCGTCGGCGGCCTCGGTGAGGCGCTCACGGCATCCGCAATCTTCAAATCGCTATGGCCAGTTCTGTTCGGGGCTGCGCTCGCTTACGGATTACGCCCCTGGGATCACCGTCTGCTAAGTGTTCCCGAAGGCGACATCATCAACCTTATGGAAGCCGCGTTCCGTGCTTCTTTGCGGCTCGGAGAGACCTTCGAACGCCTCGATTTGCGTCTGCGGCAATGGCCGGCGGCGACTATTTCGCTTGGGATCATCGCGCTGCTGCTTGCTGCAGCGGCGCGGGCCAGCCGTTAACGGCACGTCGTGAATTAATCGGTCAACGAATTGAAATGTCGATATACTTGTTATCGGCTGTCTTCAGCGCGTTCCGACAGTTCGTGAAGACCAACAGTGATCTCTATCAATTTGCCTTAAACGATCGCAGCGAGGTGCAATGCCAAAAAATAAAACATTTGCGCGCGCACCGGTCCTCGTCGATCTCGCTCTGCAGGGCGGCGGCTCGCATGGTGCGTTCACGTGGGGGGTTCTCGACCGGCTGCTGCAGGAGCCATGGCTGAAAATCGACGGCGTGTCGGGCACCTCGGCGGGCGCGATGAACGCTGCAATTCTCGTCCATGGTCATCACAAGGGCGGGGCGGAAGGCGCGCGCGAGGCGCTTGCAGAGTTTTGGCGCAAGGTCGCTGAGGCATCGCGCTTCAGTCCATTTCAGCGCGGACCGCTTGACGTGCTGCTCGGCCGTTGGACGCTCGATTCTTCCCCGATGTACGTTGCCATGGATCTGATGTCCCGTCTCGTCTCGCCCTACGACATCAATCCCTTCGGGAGTAATCCGCTCCGCGATATCCTTGCCGAACTCATAGATTTCGACCTGTTGGCAGAAGCGCCGATCCACCTCTTCGTCACGGCGACCAACGTGCGCACGGGGCGTGGCAAGGTCTTCAAGAACGCCGCCGTCACACCTGACGTGCTTCTCGCGTCCGCCTGTCTGCCAACGTTGTTTCAAGCGATTGAGATTGACGGCGAAGCCTATTGGGACGGCGGCTACTCCGGCAATCCGACACTCGCAACCCTCGTGCAGGAGTGTGAATCCGATGACACCATCCTTATTCCGATCAATCCGATCGAGCGGCCCGGCATACCGCGCTCGGCAAGCGAAATTCTCAATCGTCTGAACGAAGTGTCGTTCAATTCGTCGGCCCTGAAAGAACTCAAGATGATGGCGCTGTTGCGCAAGGTGGCTGATCCGGGCGACGGCGAGGGGCGACGGTGGGCGCGGATGCGGCTTCACATGGTGCGCAACGACATCATGGCTGAACTCGGCGCATCCTCGAAGCTCAACGCGGAATGGGCCTTCTTCGAATATCTCCATGGCGAGGGAGTGAAGGCCGCGGAGGCCTTTCTGGACGCCCATGCCCTTGATCTGGGACGCCGCTCCACCCTCAACCTCGACGCGCTGCTCGAAGGAATATGAAAATGGGCCTGCTCGGTATTCTTGTTGCGCTCGGCCTACTCATCTATTTCGCCTACCGCGGCTGGAGCATCCTGCTGCTCGCGCCCGCCGCGGCGCTGCTTGCCGCCCTGTTGTCGGGAGAACCACTGCTCGCTCACCTGACGCAGACGTTCATGCGCAGCGCGGCCCAGTTCGTCATGCAGTTCTTTCCGATATTTCTGCTCGGCGCCCTCTTCGGAAAACTGATGGAGGATAGCGGCTCAGTCTCTGCGATCGCCAGCTTCATGACGGAACGCCTCGGCACCAAACGGGCCGTGCTCGCCGTTGTCCTTGCCGGCGCCCTCGTGACCTATGGCGGCGTAAGCTTGTTTGTCGCCTTCTTCGTGCTTGCGCCGATGGCACATGCGCTCTTCCGCGCCGCGGCCATCCCGAAGCGGATCATGCCCGCAGCCATCGCGCTCGGAACCTCGACCTTCACCATGTCGATGATGCCCGGAACCCCGGCGATACAGAATGCAATCCCGATGCCCTTTTTCGGCACAACGCCGTTCGCCGCGCCTGGCCTTGGCATCATCGCGTCGGCAATCACCATGGGATTTGGCCTATGGTGGCTTGCGAATGTTGAGGCGCGCGCGCGCAGCGCGGGAGAAGGCTACGAAGGCCGCGCGGATGCAGCTTTAGCGGCGGCCAAGAACGAGAAGATCCGGGAACGCGCAACCGCCGCAAACGCCTTCGACCCGATCGAGGCCCCCAACGGCGCGATCAGCGAAACAACTCCGCCCATCGCAATCGCCGCAACGCCGCTCATCATCGTCATCGGCGTCAATCTTCTGATGTCCCTCTTTGTGCTGCCCCGTCTCGATGCGTCTTACTTGGCAAAGCCCGAGTGGGGCGAGACGTCTCTCGCGGCCGTGGGTGGAGTCTGGGCCGTCGTCACCGCGCTCGCCGCCGCGATCGCCGTTCTCATTCCCCTAAATCTCGGCCGCCTTTCGAAGCTGCGAGAAACCATGGACGCGGGCGCGAACGCCGCCGCTCTCCCCGTTCTCAGCGTTGCCAGTCTTGTCGGCTTCGGCGCGGTCGTCGCCGCACTTCCCGCCTTTGCGGTGGTCCGTGACTGGGTTCTTGGCATCGGCGGCGGACCGCTGGTCTCTCTTGCTGTGGCTACGAACGTCCTTGCCTCTTTGACCGGATCGGCTTCGGGCGGACTTACGATCGCGCTCGACGCATTGGGATCGACCTACCTGAGAATCGCGCAGGAACAAGGCATAGATCCGGCCCTCCTGCACCGGGTCGCGGTCATCGGCGCCGGCACGCTCGATAGCCTGCCGCACAACGGCGCCGTCGTGACGCTGCTCGCCGTTTGCGGATCGACCCACAAAGAGAGTTACGTCGATATCGTCATGGTTGCGATCGTTGGAGCCCTGGCGGCGCTCGCCGCCGTGATTGTCCTTGGTACGCTGGTCGGATCGTTCTAGGCGGCTGCGACTGGCTCGGGCGCCGGTATCCGAAACCAGGCGACATACAGCGCCGGCAGAACGATCAGCGTCAGTAATGTCGCCACGAACAGCCCACCCATGATTGCGAAGGCCATCGGCCCCCAGAATACGGTCGGCGCAATCGGTATAAATCCGAGCACCGTCGATATCGCGGTGAGCATGATGGGACGAAAGCGCGAAAGCGCGCCTTGGACGACGGCGTCCCAAGGGCTGCGTCCCTCCGCACGTTCCGTTTCGATTTGCTCGATCAGGATGACGGCATTGCGCGCGATCATTCCCATGAGCGCCAAAATACCGAGGATGGCAACGAATCCCAGCGGCCGCCCCGACAACAGCAACGCGGCCACGATGCCGATGAGGCCCATCGGGACGATAGAAAGCACGAGGATCAAGCGGCCGAAGCTTTGCAGTTGCGCCATCAAGAAAAACAGCATGAGAAAGAGCATCAGCGGTAACTGGGCAAACACCGAGGCCTGCGACTTGGCGCTCTCCTCCACGGTACCTCCCACGGCGATATGATAGCCGGCCGGTACGCTGCCGCTGAGCTTCTTGACCGCAGGACCAAGCCTGGTAACGGCCGCTTCCGCGGTTAAACCCGGGGCGACGTCGGCCTGCACGGTCAGTGTCGGCAGACGTTGCCGCCGCCAAATCAGAGGATACTCCTGCTCGAAGTCGAAGGTCGCCACTTGGCTGAGCGGCACGGTCCGACCGTTCGCCAATGGAAGTTGCAAGGATCGCAAAGTCGAAAGCGAAACCCGTTGCTCGTCGAGGGCGCGCGTGACGACGTTGACGAGATAAATATCGTCGCGGACCTGCGTGATGGGCGTGCCGGTCGTGACGGTATTGAGTACCTCGGCCAACGTCTGCGAACTCAGCCCCAAAATTCGCGCTTGATCCTGATCGATCTGAATCCGGACTTTGCGCGCCGGCTCCATCCAATCGAAATTCACATGGCGCACATCGGGATCGGCCCCGAGGACCTGCCCCAGTTGCAGGGCAATGGCGCGAACCTTTTCTATCTCGGGTCCACTCACCCGGTACTGGACCGGCCAACCGACGGGCGGGCCGAGCTCCAAAGGCGAAACGCGCACGACCGCGGTGGGCAGTTTCTCGGCCAGAACCTTTTCCAGCTTGGTATGCAGTTGGTCTCGCGCGGCCACGTCCTTCGCAATGACGACAGCCTGCGAAAAGAAATCGTTCGCCAGCCGAACGTCCAAGGGAAGATAGAAGCGGACGGCGCCGCGCCCGACATAAAAGCTCCAGCTCGCGACGTCCGGATCGTCTTTGAGAATGTCTTCGAGTTTCGCTGCGGCCTGCTCGCTCGCGAAGATGGACGCGTTTTGCGGCAGCGTCAGATCAACAACGAGCTCAGGTCTATCGGAGGCGGGAAAGAACTGGCGCGGAACAAGCGGCAGGAGCAACAGAGAAATGGCGAACAGCCCGAGCGTTACGCCAATCGTCAGCCATCGCATCCGCATCGCGCCGACGACGATCTTGTGGAACATCGCAACGACCGCGCTCTCCTTTTTGGGTTCGGACGAATCCGGGGCTTTCAGAAGCCAGACACCGAGGAGCGGAGCAAACAAAACCGCGACAAACCAGGATACGATCAGCGCGATCGTCACGACGGCGAAGATCGAAAACGTGTATTCTCCGGCGGTGCTCTGCGCGAATCCGATCGGCACGAATCCTGCCGCGGTCACAAAGGAGCCGGTCAGCATCGGGAAAGCCAACGTCTTGTAGGCGAAGGTCGCGGACTGTTCCTTGCTGTCACCGGCAGCCAAGCGCGAGGTCATGACATCGATGGTTGTCATCGCGTCGTCGACAAGCAGACCGAGCGCAATGATGAGCGCGCCGAGCGAGATGCGCTGTAGGTCGATTTGAAGCCACTGCATGATCGGGAAAATGATCGCCATGGTCAGCGGAATCGATAACGCGACGATGGCGCCCGGCCGGAACCCCAAACTGATGATACTGACGATCATGATGATCGCGATCGCCTGCCAAAGGGACTCGGTGAATTCGCTGATCGCCGTCTTGACGACTACCGGTTGATCGGACACCAGCGTTGCGTCAATCCCGATCGGCACGTCGGCCATGCTCTCGTGAATGGCCTTCTTCACGTTTCGACCAAGCGCAAGGATGTCGCCGCCATCGCGCATCGAAATGGCAAGACCGATCGCAGATTTCCCATTGACCCGAAACATCGGCTGCGGCGGATCGGTAAATGCCCGCCGGACCTCGGCGATGTCACGCAATCGGATCAGCCGGCCATTGGAGAAGAAGTTCGCACTTAGAATGTCCTCTTCTGACCGAAACGATCCCGATACGCGCAACACGACCTTTTCGTCGCCGGTCTCGAGCGTGCCGGCAGGACTAACCGAATTTTGCGCCTGAAGGGCCGCGATGAGCGCGGAGCGATCGATACCGAGGCCCGCCAGCTTTTGTGTCGAGAACTCGACATAGATCTGCTCGTCCTGCGCGCCCAACACATCGATCTTGGCGACATCCGGCACCTGCAGGAGTCGCGAACGCATCTCCTCGACATAATCGCGAAGCTCCCGGTGTGAAAATCCGTCGGCGGTAAAGCCGTAGATCAATCCGAAGGTGTCGCCGAAATCATCGTTGAAACCTGGGCCCACCACGCCCTGTGGGAGTGTAGCGCGGATGTCTCCGATATTCTTCCTCACCTGATACCAGATGTCCGGCACATCCGCGGCTTTCGTCGAGCCTTTTAGGTTGACGAAGATTGTGGTCAATCCGGGCTTGGTATAGCTGCGAAGAAAATCGAGGCCGCGCGTCTCCTGTAGCTTGCGTTCGATGCGCTCGGTGACTTGCAGCAACGTGTCCTGGAGCGTGGCACCCGGCCAGGAAGCCTGCACGACCATGGCTCGAAACGTGAAGGGCGGGTCCTCGGCCCGTCCGAGAGAAAAATAGGAAGACAGGCCCGCTAGCGTCACCGCGATCATCAAGAAGACGGTGAACGAGCGATGCTTCAATGCCCATTCGGAGAGGTTGAGCCCGCTCACGAAGATGCTCCAAGCAAACGCACCTTCTGACCGGGATGCAACGCTTGAACGCCGGCGGTCACCAAGATGTCGCCTTCGCTCAACCCATGTGCGACGACCACCGACGATGGATCGAAGCTCACCGCTTCGACATTACGCAGCGATACGGTGAGGTTCTCTGGATCAAGAATCCAAACCGCCGGCTGCCCATTGCTTCTCGTCAACGCCGTTGCAGGTATCGATATCGCTGGCACCGACTTCTGCCGCATGCTCCCTGTTACCGTGGTCCCTAGGCGCATCGTGCCGGGCGGATCGATGAGGCTAACGCGGACCCGAAACGTTCGCGTAACCGGATCCGCTTCCGGATCGACTTGGCGAACCCACCCCTTGGCCTTGACGGATGGATCGTCCGTGAGAGTAACGGTGATCTCCGGATTGGGCGGCGCGGAGTGAATGATCTGCGCCGGAACATCAAACACCGCGTCTCGCCCCTCGACCCGCGCAACGCGAAAGACCGTCTGTCCGGGCTGAACCACTTCTCCGGATTCGGCGGAACGAGCCGTAACAGTTCCCGTCACGTTCGCCCTGAGTTCGGTGAAGCTAACCCGGTCTTGCGCGATCTCCAACCGTGCCTGCGCGTCGTCCTCGCGCGACTGGGCGGTGCGCAGGCTTTGCTGGGCCTGATCGTACAAGACGCGGGTCGTGTGCCCGCGCCGCAAAAGCTCGCTTTGCCGGTCGTAGGTATTCTGCGCCTCGACCAACTGTCCTTCTGCCGCCGACAATGCCGCCCTTGCAGAGCGCAGCGCGTTCAATTCGTCTTGAGGATCGAGCTTCGCCAGGATCTGTTCCGGGTCGACATGGTCGCCGACGCCCACAGACCTTTCGATGATGCGGCCACCGATGCGAAACGCCAGAGACACTTCGTTCTCAGCCTGAATTTGCCCCGTCAGCGTGACCGTTTCGCCAAGCTCGCTTTTCCGCGCTACGACGGTCCGTACCGGACGCACCTGGTCATTCGGGCTTTCCGCTTCTGGCCCGCATCCCACGAGAAATATGGAGACTGCCGGTAAGAGGAGCTGCCAAGCCCGCCACCGGCACCAAGCGGCGGGCGATAGGGAGAGAGCCATGCAATGCCTCCTAGCGCATTTTGTCTGCAAAAGGATCAAATCTCACTTTGACCGTCGGCGAAATAGTCGGTCGCAATTTTTTTTCTGAACCAGCTTCACGTCGGAGTGCTCAGGGTGGATTCTGACAGCGCGCCATAGGCGGACCGCACGCAGGCGCCTGCTCTCGATGTTCCGCCGCATCTGATGCTCGGTGAGATTGCAGCGCTCTGCGGCTTCCTTGACATTCAACGGTGGCGCCCGGCGAGTTTTAAGCTGAGACGCCATTTAGAGACTCCATGAAACGAGGGATGACCGGTCTCATGTTTTGAGCAGCCAAAACGCCCAGAAACTTCACGCGGCAGAATTTCGCTCATCGAATAGGAGTCGAATTAAACGTCGAGTAAATTTCGTTAAGCGAAATTCCTTGCCTCAAAACATCGAGCGGCGCACCTTCGCTCTGAGCGGCATCTCCTGCGCGAAGAATATCCGACCAAGGGGCCGGTTGATAAGCTATTTGCCAAGCTCACTGAGCGCATTTTGAAGCGGCGCGCTTGAAATCTGAATGATGCCATGGAAAGGGCGGTCAAGCTCTGAAACAAGAAAAATTGCGCTCGAAAGCACCAGTGAAGAAACGAGAAGCGCAGCGACTACCACCGCGTTTGGCGGGGCGAACAATCCGAAGGCCGCCAAGATGAGTGCAAACCACGAAACCACAACAACGAAGAAGGGTAGGGAAATCGAGCCGTTTTGGTGCGCGAAGAGTGACCAGCGGGTCTTTGCAATGTCTTTAAGAATATCTAACGCGGATGTCTGCAGTACCCGTTGCGCATCGGTCCTCGGTGTCAATGCTTGCACCTGATCGAACATAACCTCGTAACGACCCGACGTGTCGGATGTGGCGCCTGCCTGTGTGCCGTTGGGAGAGAGATGTGGCCAAGTCTTATCCATCATATCGGCCAGTGAATCTCGAAGCGTCTGGCGTGGTTCGCGTGCTTCTGGCCCATAGTGGGCGAGAATGCGGTCGAGATAGATTACGCTCGCTGAGAGCTGCGCTAAGCCATCTCTCTGCGTGTCAAACGTCGCCTTTGCAGATCCGACCAAGAGCCCGAGTACGAGAGCTGCCATCGTGCCGATTATGCCGATCGCAAACTTGATTACGTCCTTGGTTTCAGCGTTGAGGTGGCGCTCTGGAAGAAAACCCCGCAGAAGCAATCCGATAATTGCACCGCCGAAGGTGCAGGCAAAGACTGTCGCGCCGATTGCAAGGGAGCTCATGATTCGTCGGCTAAGCTGGTGATGGGTCGGCAAAGCTTTTGTTTAGTGATTATCGTGCCGATCGGGTTACTTCCCTTTGCTCATCCTTAATGGGCAACTGATCCTAGTCCTGCTCAAGCGCCAGTAGTCAGCTTAAGATTGACCGCTGCCGAACTCAAATAATTAAGCACGGTGAGTAACACACTTTCGATTTGCATGGCAGCAATTGGCCCTTAGCAGAAGAACCGGGTTCGCCCGCTCGTCGTTGACAAGGGACATGCGACCGTCATCAGCAGGTTCGAATCCTGCCGGGATCGCCCATAAAAACAAGGAGATATTTGCTCTCATCCATCCCTTGCATTTTGCTTCCGGTGCGATCCCACGGTGCGATAAAAATGGCCGCTTCAATGCACCAACGAACAGAGTAAGTTTCCGCTCAGACCCCGTGCTTCGCTCCGCAACGCTTGCAAATTTTTGGCATCGCATGACCCACATTATTGCCATCGACCAGGGCACGACCTCGACGCGGGCGACGGTATTCGACGGAAGGCTCTCGCCCGTCGCATCGGCGCAGAAGGAGTTACGGCAAATCTATCCTGCTCCGGGATGGGTCGAGCACGACGCTGAGGAAATCTGGTCGGCGGTGGTCGCAACCGTCCGAGAAGCGATGTCAGTTGCCGGCATTAGCGCTAGTGATGTCGCCGGGATTGGGATCACGAACCAGCGCGAGACCACCATCCTCTGGGATCGGGCCACGGACAAGCCGATCCACAATGCGATCGTATGGCAGGACCGACGAACGGCTGACGCCTGTACCGCCATGCGAACCTCGGGCCTTGAACTTGGCATCACCGAGAAGAGTGGACTCTTAGTCGATCCCTATTTCTCGGCGACCAAGATCGCGTGGCTGTTGGATAACGTGAGCGGCGCTCGCGTTCTTGCAGAGCAAGGAAGGCTCGCATTTGGAACTGTGGATTCGTTTTTGCTTTGGCGTCTTACTGGCGGGAAGGTCCACGCAACCGATGCGACCAACGCGTCGCGGACGCTCCTCTTCAACATCGCGCGCGGCGGATGGGATAAGGAGCTGTGTAGCCAGTTCGCAATTCCCGTGGGATTACTGCCGGAAGTTCGAGATTGCGCTGCAAACTTCGGCGAGACGTTGCCAGAACTCTTCGGAGGTGCAATCCGGGTTTGCGGGATCGCAGGTGATCAGCAAGCGGCGACCATCGGGCAGGGGTGCTTTACGCCAGGCATGATGAAGGTCACATACGGGACCGGTTGCTTCCTGTTGCTCAATACAGGCACCAATCTGGTCTATTCGCGTCATCGCCTACTCACCACCATCGCATATCAGTTCAGTGGAGAGCGAACCTACGCGCTGGAAGGAGCGCTCTTTATTGCTGGAGCAGCCGTACAGTTGCTTCGCGATGGTCTCCATATGATCTCCCGGTCAGCAGAGGCTGACGCGCTCGCGAAAAAAGCCGATCCCCAAGAGGAAGTCTATCTCGTTCCGGCGTTCGTAGGGCTAGGGGCGCCCTATTGGGACGCCGAAGCGCGTGGCGCGTTGTTTGGACTAACGCGCAATTCCGGGCCCGCCGAGATCGCGTTGGCGGCGCTTGAATCCGTGGGTTATCAGACCCGCGACCTTTTGGAAGCGATGCACGCAGACTGTCCTGCACTATCCGAAACGGTGCTGCGCATCGACGGCGGAATGACTGCGAGCGATGTGACCATGCAGTTTGTGGCCGACATTCTGGACGCGCCAGTTGATCGCCCAGTCGTGAGGGAGACCACGTCGCTCGGTGCAGCGTATCTCGCTGGCTATCAAGCAGGCATTTGCCCAGACCCTGCCGGGTTTTCTGCGAGCTGGCGGTTAGACAGACGCTTTTCACCGACAATGGATGCCGCGAAGCGGGCTCGCAAGTGGGCCGGTTGGCGAGACGCCATTGATCGTGTTCGGCGACCGCGCTAGCTCGGGTTGCCCTAAGACTGCGTTAGGTTGCTTTCCGAGCAGTGATCACGGGTGAAATGCTTGAGGAATGAGTGACCTTGTGCATTCCCCTTCGCAAAAAAAGCTCTGATGAGATCTTTGACCCTCACAAACCCTGTTCTTGATCGCGCGCCGGATGGCGGAGGCCGCGTTTCTGCTCCAATCGTCCGATGAGGCCAAAGCGAGAATCGCGAGCCGCGTTGGCTACGAAACAAGCGCGGCATTCTCGAAGCTGTTCCGTCGGCACCATGGCCTGTCCCCAGGTCGCTACCGCACAGAGCGGCGTAAGGGCGACAGCAAAAACTAAATGATGCTGCTGGCAGAATGCCGTTATTCCTAGTTGATCCTAAGGGCCAGCTTCAGACAACCGCGTTAACGCGGCCCTGCGACTGCGCCGACGATCTTTGTCATTCCTATCATCACGTCGAGCCGGATCTTCATGAAATTCTCTTTCGCCTCGATCGGGTCAGCGAGAATGAGTGTACGATCGACAAAGCGCGTGTCGCGCGGCCAGGCTGGCGCGCCTTGGGCTGCCGGCGCGCTGCTTTTTGCAAAATTGAACCAGTATTCGCTGACCTTATTCGCGAAGGCGCGATCGTTTTCAGTGAGCACCGGTTTCGTGACCGGATCGCGGTCGCCAGTGTCGAACACATACGGAATTTCGTCGCCATGCGGCACACCGTTCGGCCGTTCCGGCCGGAGCTTCTCCGCCGTATAATCGAAGTAGTATGTCCACACTGGTGCTTTCTTTGCGTGGCGGTCAGCGATCCAGCGCACCGGCATTGTGAATATGAGATCTCGGGTCGCTTGCCGAGCGCGCTCCTTCTCGTCCTCGACGCCGGGATAGAGCAGCTTTACGACGAAGCCCGCCGCCGCGATTTTGCCGATAACGTCCGCTGGATCGACGCCGAATGCCGCTGCGACGCTCGCGTCGTCGCTATTGTTGCCAAGGATTAACGGCAGCGGTTGCTCTTCACCGGCGCGGAACACGGCGTCGATCGAACGCGGGAGCACTTTGTCGCCGCTGATGGGGACGGGCGCGTTGGACAAGCCTTTCCCTTCGAGCGCGACGAGCTTCTCGGCCGGCACGTCACGCAATTGCTTTGCGGTCGCGCTTGCGCCGGGGAGACCCACGGCGTCGGAGATTTTGACGCTCATTTCAACGGCTTTCTCGCGCGTCATGTCGGGGATTAGGTAAGAGCTTTCCGCAATTCCCTTAGAGAAGAGGCCGTAAGCCAGTGGCGAGGCGAACAGCGCGAGCACGCTCTTGGCCCCGGCGGATTCCCCGAATATCGTGACGTTGTCGGGATCGCCTCCGAAATTGGCGATATTCCGCTTCACCCATTTCAGCGCCGCGATCTGATCGAGCAGTCCAAAGTTCGCCGTCGTCTCGACGCTGTTGCCCGAAATCGCTGGGTGCGAAAAGAATCCGAACTGCCGTAATCTATAGTTGAACGAGACGACGACGGCACCTTTACCCGCCAACGCCGAGCCGTCGGTGTTGGCGAGAGCGCCCGAACCGATGACGTAAGCGCCGCCATGAATCCAAACCATGACCGGCAGGCCAGCGTCCGCCTTCGGCTTCGGTGTCCACACGTTCAGATAGAGACAGTCTTCGCTCATAGGCCGCGGCTTATCCTGTCCGATGATGCCTGGGGGCGCCGCGGCCTGCATGCAATTGGCGCCGTAGGCGTCGGCCATGCGAACACCCTTCCAGGGCGCTACGGGGCGCGGATCACGCCATCTGAGATCGCCGACGGGTGGCGCGGCGAAGGGGATGCCTTTGAACGACGTCACCAGGCCGTGAGTCACGCCTTGGACGCGGCCGGATTGGGTTGCGACGGTCGGCTCCGCCGCCTCAGCGGAATCGCTGACTGCCAAGCACGCAAGCAACGCTGCGATCGCCATTGAGGTCAAACGTCGAGCCATCAAGGAAACGCTTAGCCGCAGCATCCCAACTCCCCCCAAAAGACCAAACATCTCGCGAAAGGACGACGGGTTCAAGACTGACGATAACGTCAGCGATCGGAGCGGCGCAGGGGGCAAGCTTTAAAGTCTGAAGGGCGGCCCGAAACCCCTGATCGAGTGCGCCAGTACCACCTCGTCCCACGCGGCCGACTCTAACGCGCGATGTGAACGGACGAGTGTTCCATGAAACGGGAAGCCGCCAACGCGCGGACGGAGCCCTGAGGGAAGAGCGCGGGTGTTTGAGTCCAAGGAAGCTGTCGAGTCTTCGTTTCGATAGTGTACGCTTTCATCCCGCAGCAGGTGAGCCATTGACCTGAGCGATCACAGCAACGAAGCCCACAGTGTCTGCGAAATATCGCCGTCTGCGATATCAGGCCAACGCTCCGCAAAACGGAAAAACAAAGAAACCTGGAGATCACATAGAAGAGTTATGAGCCCGGGCGCCAGACGATATCGCTCACTTTGATCGCTTTTGGCAAAATGCCGAGCCTAAGGAATGTATCCGCGATGCGCTGCCGCCGACTCCCCGGGCACGACGGCATGCTACTGCCCACGGGCCGCACTTGCGAAGACAGTTGGATCCCTGCCGCAGCGGTTGCGGCATGGGTTCACCTAGCTGCGTGCGAGTTCGTTTGAATGGACCCGAGCGCTTATGGACCTTTGCTGCTGCTGGCCAGCGAACTCGTCTTCGGACTTGTAATTATTATCGCCTTGGCACGGGCCTGGGAGAAAGCTTTAGCTACACACAACTGCCGCACGAACGGTTCAGATACATCTTCTGCTCGTCGGAGCGGCGCCTCGGTCGGAAACGGCCGAGGCGTTTTGCGTGAGTGATGCCGTCAACAATCTGGAGATTAATTCCCTATCTTCTGGGATTCTTTGGAATTCCATCCCGCGGTGCCTATTGCCGACCCTGTCCCTGCGAGTCAGGCAGAAGGCGCAACAAGACGGCCAAATCTCTGATCTCGCTCCGCTTTTCGATCCTAAGCTTCAACTGGGGGAAGCTGATTACGGAGAGATAAAGCGGATCGCGGAGCGCTCACGTGGGGGTCAGGGGATGAAACCAGTCAAAATATGTATCGCGGCAGCAACGCTCGCCTGTCTTTCGACATCTAGTGTGATTGCCCAGGAGGCCGGCGGCACTGCCGCGCCAACGGTACCTGCTCCAAGTGCGGGAACTGCACCAGACCAGCAGAAGCTGCCAGAGGTGCAAGTCATACAGGAAAAGCAGAAGCCGGCGCCCGCTTCTAAAAAGACGACGAAAAAAGTGAAGACGACCGCTGCGCCCCAGGTGCAACCCGGGCCGCCATCATCTGTCGACCCGACGTCCCAAACGACAGCGCAGGGTCCCGCGCCAAATTTTGTGATTCCTCCGCCCCCCGCTGACGTGAAGATATCGCCGCTTCCCGGCAGTGAGATGCCCGTCGGCAAGATCCCCTATACGGTGAACACGCTCTCGTCCGCCGACATCGCGCGAGATCATTCGGTCATCACCCAGGATGTGCTGAACAATCGGATCCCTGGCGTAGTGGTTGACGATCTTCAAGGCAATTCGTTTCAAACCGGCGTGCAATATCGCGGCTTCGAAGCTTCACCCGTGAATGGGTTGCCCCAGGGCTTGGCCGTTTATCAGAACGGTGTGCGCATCAATGAGGCGTTCGGCGATACGGTCAACTGGGACTTCCTCCCCGATGCGGCGATTGCCGACATCACGGTCATGAGCACCAATCCGATTTTCGGGCTGAACGCCATTGGCGGCGCCGTCAATATTACCATGAAGGACGGCTTCAACTTCCATGGCGCTGATGTTGATACGCGCTTCGGATCGTTCGGGCGCAAGCAGGTTTCGTCCGAAGCGGGCATGCAGAGCGGCAATTGGGCGGCATACGGGGCATTCGAAGCGATCGACGACGATGGCTTCCGTGACTTCTCGAGCGCGACAGAGCGCCGTGGCTACCTCGACCTCGGGGTGAGGGGGGATGGAGCGGAGTTCCATTTCAACAGCACCATCGCTTCGAACCAGGTTGGCGTAACCGCTGCGGTTCCGGAAGAACTTCTCAACTTCGCAGGAAGGTCACGCACGTTCACGTCGCCGCAAGTCACCGACAATGACATGCAGATGTACTCTTTGAATGGCGTGGTCCAGGTCACACCGCAAACCGCAGTATCCGGCGTGACTTATTACCGGCACTTCAAGCAAAGTCATATCGACGGCAACATTTCTGAATTCGACGAATGTCCGCCCGGAACGCCCGGAGGTTCGGAACTCTGCACGGAAGACGGCGCTCCACTATTTGGGCTCGGGAAAAATGGCGCGCTCAATCCGATTACGGATCTTGATCAGTACGGCGTTCTCGGCTCGATCGATAAGACGGGTCAGAACGCGGACAGTTTTGGCGTGGCGCTTCAGGCCGCGAACAAATCGGATCTCTTCGGTCATCGCAACCAGTTCATAATCGGCAGCAGCTACGATCATGGTCATGTAGCCTATCAAGCTTCGAGCCAGCTCGGCAGCTTCGAGCCAAAATACGTGGTTGCCGTAACGGGCCCGACTTTGACGGGCGATCCCTCACTCGGAGATGATCTGGATGCATCGTCGGTGACGCCAAGATCGCTCACCACACTCAACGATTACTTTGGAATCTACTTCCTCGATGCGTTCGACGTCACCGATCGGTTGACCGTGACGGCTGGCGGGCGCTTCAACTACGCTCGTGTTCAAATCATCAACACGGGCGAAGAATCTTTGAACGCCCTCAACGGCGTGAACGAATTCAATCGGTTCAATCCTTCAGCCGGCTTCACGTACAAAATTGCGCCGGCCCTTTCGTTCTATGGCGGTTATTCAGAAGCTAACAGGGCGCCGACAGCTTCGGAAATCGCCTGTTCTGACCCGGAAAATCCCTGCATCATCGAAAGCGCGCTGGCTTCGGACCCGCCGTTGAAGCAAGTCGTATCGAGGACATGGGAGCTAGGGTTCCGGGGGCAGAACATCTCCTGGAGCGGGAAGGAGCGGTTCGATTGGGGCATCAACTGGTTCCGCACTCTGAACTCGGATGACATCATTCAGATTGCCGATCAGCAGCAGGGCCGTGGATACTTCGCTAACGCTGGCCTGACACAGCGCCAGGGTGTGGAACTCAACGCGTCTTATCGCAACGAGCGCTGGTTCTGGTACGGAAGCTACGCTTTCATCGATGCAACCTATCAGTCGACGAACATCATACCATCTGAGAACAATCCTAAGGTCACAACTGAGTGCGATGATTTCGGAATTGGCGGCGGCGATGAAGGAGGTGGCGACGAAGACGGAGAAGCGATGTGCATGAAGATCAAGCCAGGCGATCGCATCCCGGGCATTCCGCAACATCGGTTCAAGGCCGGCTTCGACTACAAGATCACGCCGAAGTGGAAGTTTGGTGCCGACCTGATCGCGGCGAGCAGCCAGTTTTTCTACGGCGATGACACAAATGTCGATAAGCCGCTCGGAGGGTATACGAAGGTGAACCTGCACACTTCCTACGACGTCACCGACCACATCCAAGTCTATGGCCTGATCGACAACCTCTTTGATCAGCAGTACGGCATCTACGGAACTTATTTTAATACCAAGCTCGCGCAGCAGGCAGGACCTGGCTGTGGCAGCGATCCGACCTGCAGCGGCGCGTCGAGCGGCGGCGGACCCGATCCGTCTCTCAACGGCCTCAAGTATGATCCCAACAACGCGCGGACGATAACGCCTGCGATCCCCTTCGCGGCGTACGGCGGCATCAAAGTAAAATTCTAATAATGGGAAGGCGCGGCTGCCTGCGCCCTCTCTTTTCTGCCAGTCGATGTTCTTCCCGTCGCTCGATGGCATCCTTGAGGACGGCGATCAATGGGTCGCCGTCCTCTTTGATATCATTTGCCGCTGGGCTTCACAGCCACTCCCCAGGGCAGGCGCCCGACCGGGACGGACTTCTCTGCCTTAAGCGACGCGATGTCGATGACGGTGATGTCGTTCGTCATTCCGTTCGCGACATACATTTTCGTGCCGTCCGGCTTCAGCTCCAGGTGCCAGGGGCGCTGGCCGACAAGGATGTAGCTCTTGACCTCATGTGTCGCCGCATCGATTACGGCAACCCGATTGGATGGTCCAAGTGCAACAAACGCGGTCTTGCCATCCAAGGTAAAGCGAATGCCGATCGGCTGCATAAGTTCCGGTCGGACGCCTGGAACATCGAAGCTGAGCTTCTTCTTGATCTCATAGGTTTTCGTATCGATGACGGCGACGGTACCGCCGACCTCCGCGGAAACCCAAACCTCCTTGCCGTCCTTAGTGAAGGTTGCTTCGCGCGGGCGGGTGTCGACCAGGATATTGGCAAGCACTTTATTGCTTTTTGCGTCGATGAAGTGCGCCATGCTGGTCTGTTCCGACGTGTTGACGACCAGGCTGTCATCGGGAGAGACGGCCATGCCCTCGGGTTCGACGCCGACTGGAATTTCGGTGATGGCGTTGCCAGTCGCCCTATCCATGACAGTCACGAGGCCATCATCCTCGTTCGCGACGTAAATGCGATCGCCCTTGTGACTAATCGCTAGAAGTTCGGGGTCAGGTCCGGACGCAGCGAAGGATTTTGTAACTTCGAGCTTCTCCGTGTCGATGACATCGAGGCGGCTATCGTCGCCGATACAGATGATAAGTTCCTTGTAATCGGGTGTTAGCGCCAAGCCGCGTGGGCGTTTGCCCGTCGGAATGGTCTTGATGACCTTCAGCGTATCGCTGTCGATCACCGTGACGGTATTATCTCGCTCGTTGGAGACAAAGATTCTGTCGGCGAAGGCCGAGGGTGCCGCGCTCAGCATCAATGAAGTTATCAGCATGCGCGTCGAGAGCTTCAGCATATTCTTACCTATTCAATTGCGATTATCATCCGCGCAGCTTGCATTCCGTCTCGGGTTCATCGACGCCCAGCGTATCCGTCAGATAAGTTGGATGGAGAAAACCTTCTTGCGGAGAAACGGAAACCAGCGTCCTGGGACCAGTGAGAATGATGGGCTGCCGAAGCTGGCGGTCCCAGGGGCGGAACGACAACCCTTGGCCCTTAAAGCCGGCGACTTGAAATGGCTTCGACATGATATAAGTGCGCCAGCCGGCAGCATCCGTTTGGCCGGACCGCGTGAGCGCCTCGCCAAATACGCGAACGGCGAGCCAAGCCAAGTAGTCCCTTTCAGTCATGGCGCGCTTTGACTTCGCGCGAAAGCGCGTTTGCAATTGAATGCCGCCATACTCTTCGTAGACGGGCGACCACGCCACCGCGACGAGTCCTTGCGTCCCTGCGACCGGTTTGGGGACCGACGTGCGCCACAGGAGATAATCACCAAAGCTATCGTCGGTATCTGCCACGAAGACGATGTCATGCTGCGGCGGCGATTGCGTCCTCATTGGGATCTGGGTCTGGATCTGCTGGTGACCCGTTTCGGAATTGCGGTTTCCGGGATCAAAAGCGATTTTTCGCTCTTCGGCGATGAGACTTCCGAATTTTTTCGCCGCGCGCTTCAGTGACTGAGCATATTGCGCGTCGGCTTTTGCATCGCCGGTGAGAAGAAACCAATGGTTCCACCGCTTCCACGCCATGTATTGGCCGAGTGCGTCCGCCCTCATGGCCCAACTGGGAGCGACATGGAATACGTTCTGACGGCAATCCTTGCCCCTAAGGTCATCATCACTCGAGCGGGCATTGATGATGATCGCGCCGCGCGCCTCAGGGAGATCGGCAACGCGGAGCAGATCCTCCGGCTCGAGATCCGCCACAATAAGCTTTGTAACCTTCAGGAGCTCTTTGGCGTCAGCGGCAACGTCACCGTTGCGCGGAGTGATCCGTTCTTGAAGTTGGTAGGTTTGGTTGAGAAACCGGCCCGTGGCTGCGTTGTCGCTCAAGCCTAGTCGCGCGCCTTGAACACCCTCATCGCTTACAGCCGGTTCGACGAGGGATACGGGAAGCGGCTCACGATAATCGCGACCAAGATACCCTATGGTGACGTCGAGCGCGGACGGTTGCGCGGGACTAGCGCTGGCTGTTGCCGTCAGGATAAGCGACAGCAACAGGGCAAGGCATGGGGTACGCATATTCACCGGTTCTCATTGAGTCGTCTTCGACCCATCGTTCAAAGGCGCGGGCGCGGCGCTCGTGAGGAACTTGAGTGCGCCGGTTGCCGCTTCATTGCCCGCTTCATTCGCGATGTCGAGGGCGGTTTTTCCCGTCGATGACTTCAATTTTGCATCAGCACCAGCGCGCAGGAGCAGGCCGATCATCGGTGCATTGTTCTGTCCGGCTGCGATCATCAGGGCTGTGATGCCCTCTTTGGTCTGAGCGTTCACGTCCGCTCCTCGCTTGATCAAATCTTCGGCAAGAGCAAGCGGTGTGGGCCCTCGCGCGAGCTGGCTTAGGCGCTGTTGAGGCTGCAGCTGGGTCGCGCAGACCATCAGTGGCGTCAGCTTCTCTGGTCCGTGAGCGACGTTGACTTTGACGCCTGCATCTATAAGCGCCTTCGCCGCAAAGAATTTACCTTCCGACAGGGCAATCTCGAGTGCTGTGTAGCCTTTCTCGGTTCCTTTCTCGAGATCGGCGCCGTGTTGTGAAAGTATCTGAATCGATGGCACGTGATTGACGTTGATCGCATGTTGGAGGGCCGTCATACCGTCATTATCAATGGCATCAACGTTCGCCCCGTGGTCGAGAAGAATCTGCATCAGGTCCGTGCGCCGGATGCTTGCCGCCGCGCCGAGCGGAAGCGCCCCCAATTGATCCGGCTTGTTGACGTCGGCACCCTTTTCGATGAGGAACCTCACCCGCTCGGCGTCAGCGCCGACAACCGCGTTCATGAGCTCGGCATTGACGTCGACACCGTCCTTGAGCCACGCCTCGAGGCGTTCGCGCGTTACGATCTGATCGGGTGAAGCGTCTGCGGCATGTTCATGAGACTTCTGGACCGTCATGAAGCGGTCCTCGTAGGCTTGTCCCTCTCGCTCTTGAAGTGTTCCGCGCGAGGGTAACGTTCCCTCGACGATGCAGTTTGAGCATTTGACCAAGGGGACCCCGTAGTCTTCGAGGATCTTCGCGATTTCGTCCTTGGCGTCTTCCATGGCCATGTCGATCTTGAGCTTTAGAACGACATCGGTGTTCTGTACGCCCCAACCAAGCGAGAACTCGAGCGGGATGTTGTCGACCATCATGTTGACCGGCTCAATGGTAAGAGGCGCGCCTTTTTTCTTCAGCCAGCCTGCAAATGGTCCCCAGACCGCAGCCATATCGATATTGCCGTCGACGACGCGCTGAACCTGGCGCCACGGCTGCCGCTCGGGCTCAAGATCGGCGTCGACACTGATGATCTGCAGATCCACCTTCTCTTTGATGTCGTGCTCGGCCAGCACCTGTCGCATCGCCGATTGCTGGAAGACGCCGATTCTCAGCTGATGCAGGATGGGATCATCCATGTTCTTGACGCTGATCCCCTTGTCGGAGCGATAAGCGAGAACGTAGGTCGAGCGATAAACCGGGACGGTCGTCAGCAAATCAGGATAATCCGTGGGCATGCCCAGCAGGATTTGGCATTCGTGATTATCAAACGTTTCGCGAGTCAATCCGCGTTCGATGTAGGGACGCCAGAAGAACGTGATGTCGACGCCAAGCTTGCGCCCCACGGCTTCGGCGATCTTGTTCTCGAAACCCTCTTTCTTGTTGTCGGAGAGTGGAAGGTTGCCGGGATCAGCGCAGGCCACAAGGTTCGTGAGCTTGAGCTTCTTTGCTTCCTCCTTCGCCGCCGACAACTCGGCCGAGGTCAGCTGATCGAAGGGTTTGGATTTGAGGTAGCTTAGATCGCGGCCAAAGGCGACGGTCGCTGAAATCGTGAGTAGTCCAAAGGTCAGAAGAGTTCTGGCGCCACGCATGTCGGACCTCTTTTGGTCTTGTTGGTCTCGCGTCCGTGCAGGCGCGAGACGAAGCAAAAGGCTGGGGCTTAAAACATTTGGCGTCCGGCCCGTTGCCGGTCCGGACGCCGCAGTCTTCCAGTTCGTGTCGTCCACCTTTACGGATAGACGCGGAAGGTCGTGAGCACACCACCCTGCGGGATCTTGTCGAGGCCAGCGGCTTTTGCCATGGCCGTCGCACCGATCGCGCCGAACTTGTCGTCCATATCGAGACCAGCCGTGACCGGGATACCGATCCAGCCGCCGAGACCGGCGAACACTGAGATGTATTCCTTGCCGTCGACCTTCCACGCGATCGGGTTGCCGATGATGCCCGACGCCAGCTTACGCTCCCAGACGACCTTGCCCGTGTTGCGGTCGACCGCACGGAACTGTCCGCCGTTCGAACCATAGAACATGAGGCCACCGTCAGTGTTCAGCGTGCCCGACCAGTTCGGATAAGGATCCGGAATTTCCCAATCGGCCTTGCCTGTCAGGATGTCGAACTTCTTGATCTTGCCAGTAACGCCAGGCTTCTCGGGATACATGTAGACGTTAGCAAAGACATACACCGTGCCCTGCTGGGTATGCGTACGATCCTGCGGCTCGTCTTCCATGCACCAGTTGTTGGTAGGGCAGTAGAACTTGTTGGGTTCCTTCGGATCGACCGAGCAAGGCTGCTGGTCCTTGCCGCCCATTGCCGATGGGCAGGCCTGGACGTTGCGGTGGCGCTCGAACGGCGAATGCTCATAGACCTTGATCGGACGACCGGTCTTGAGGTCGACCTTCTCGGCCCAGTTGACCGTCACGAACTTGTTGGCGCGCAGCAGCGTGCCGTCGTCACGGTTGAGCACGTAGTTGAAGCCGTTGCGGTCAAAGTGAACGAGCACGTCCTGCTTCTTGCCGTCGACATCAAGGTTGTCGACCAGGATGTTCTCGTTGACGCCGTCATAGTCCCACTGGTCGAATGGCGTCATCTGATAGGCCCAAGCGACCGTTCCGTCCTCGACGTGACGGGCGAAAATGGTCATGGACCACTTGTTGTCGTGCTTGCCATCGTTGCACTCGTCGTGCGTTTTGGCCGAGCAACGATAGGACGGGCTCCAGTGGCCGGGGTTACCGGTCGACCAGTAGACGAGCTTGCGCTTGGGGTCGTAGCTGCCCCATGCCCAATATGAACCGCCGCCGATCTTCCACTCGCCGCCATTCGTCGAAGGGTAGCTGGTGACGCCAATGTCGTGGCCGGCGGTGCCGTACTCAGGATGCGCCTTATTGGTCTCTGGCGTCAGACAGACGTCCTTGTCCGGACCGTTCGAATGGCATTTCCAGCGAACTTTGCCGGTCTTGAGATCGTAGGCTGTCAGTCGACCGCGCGCCGCAAATTCGTCGCCGCCGAAGCCGGCGATAACGAGATCTTCAGCGACCAGAGTCGGACCGGTAATGGTCTCGCCATGCTCCGGATAAGCATGTTTTACGACCCAGACTTCCTTGCCGGTCGAAGCATCGAGCGCAATGATGAAGCCATCGAGCGTATGATAGATAACCTTGTTGTCGGCATAGTTCACACCACGATGGACGGTATCGCAGCATGCGCGCGGCACGGCCGTCTCGTCGCGATCCGTCTTCTTGACGTAGTTCCAGACCTGAACAGGATTATCAGGATCGGTGAGATCCAGGGCCTGCAGAATATTGCACTGAGCCATGTTGGGGCAACCCGATGAGAAGTACATCATCGGTTTGCCGTTATGAATGACGACGATCGGCTGGCCTTCGTGACCGCGCAGCGCGCCCGTTGATTGCTGCCATGCCATCTGCAGCTTGTTGACGTTATCTAGGTTGATATCCTTGAGGTCGGAATGGCGCGTCAGCTGATTATCGCGGCCGGGAGCCGGCCAAAGATCAGGGTTCTTTGCTTCTTGCTCGATCTGCTCGTTGGCAAAACTTGGGACTGACGCAGCGCCGCATAAAAGCGCCACCGCAAGGCCGCCCGCCCACAGGAATGATTTCCTGAAGCTCATGGGTTTTCCTCTCCATCCATTTCGACACATGCGTTTGTCCTGCCGTTGATGCTGAAGCATCAACTCACGCCGAGGCGTGGCCACGCGAGCAAGGCCGATTACGCTGCATCAATTGCTGTCATGCGGTTCTCCTGAACGCATCGCAGCGCGGCGGAGATCCGCTGACCAGAAACGCGGAGGGCAATGTGAAAATGGAAGTAAGCGCATTCCGCACCACTCCTCCACGAGCGTGACGGCGGGACACTAGTTGTCAAAATTGCTTGCTTCCACGGGATGAATTCCCGATGTTTTTTGACCGCCTTCCCATTGGAAGAGTGGAGCGAACAATCGTTGTAAGCGCTCGCTGTTGCGTCAATTGATTGGCCCGCAGTTACGCGCCCGCGCTGCTTTAGGGCACGTTCATGGAGGAAACCGAATAGCAGGCGGGGCGCTTTCTATTGGCAGGTCACGTTGAAAACTGTAGCGCCGCATTGACCGCCTGCTTCAGACTTCGCCTTCGCCAAGGTGAAGAACTTCCAGCCATCTTTCTGGCAACTGATCAAAGCCGCTACACCAGGATCGGTGCCGCATGGCAGATAGCGGTTCTCCGCGCACTTCTGCGGATCATCCGCTTCGCACATCTGAAATTTCAGCGGGCTCTTCGAGCCATTCTCTGCCAGGACGACCGTCGACTGAACTGTTAAAGCGAGACCAATCGACAGCGCAATTGTTCGGCGCATTGTTTCCTCTCCGCTGAAAAGTCATGATGGCGGTGGCTAAACTTTTTCGACGGTGCAGACAACTGGTCCCGAGGAACTCTCTCATGGACCCGAGAAAGTCGGGAAGATCTCCCAGGAAAAGCTAACGGCAGCATTCCCGCGCAGCTATGAGCGACTTACCTAAACTTCACATGCTTCCACGCTCGCCAGCGCATCCACGACGGGTAGTGTCACCGAGAGTGCCGTGCCGCCTTCCCGCTGGGATTCGATGGCCATAGAGCCGGACATTGCGCTAACGCGCTCTCGCATCGCCTTCAATCCAAACCCCTCCGAACCGTCAGCGCGACCCTTGCCATTATCGCGGATAGAAATATTGACAGCAGTTTGGCTCGGGGGTTGGTCGGAGTTTGTGAATGACACCACGACTGAGATATTTTTCGCGCCAGAGTGGCGAAAGGCGTTGGTCAGACCCTCTTGGACAACTCGAAAAATCGTTAGCTTTCGTGTGTCATCCAGATCGTCGATGCGCTCGTCGATCGATGTCTGAAGATCAACCCCGCTCTTGTGCCGTTGCCACATATCGGCCATTGCCTGCAGAGAGCCGCTCAGACCAAGTTCTGCCAAACCAGCAGGTGTGAGGCGTTCCAGAACACGCCGGTTCGTCTGTTGAAGAAGATCGAGATGGCTTGAAATCTGACCGTTGAGGCGAAGGCTTCGCGATCTATCGATTTCTGATTTCTCGAGCTCGCGGCGTAGAAGCGAAGCGTCTGCGCGCATCGCAAAAAGATAGGGGCCAAGTTCATCGTGAAGCTCTCGAGCGATGTCGCGCCGTTCCTCATCTTGTATCGAGATCATGTTAGCGGTCAGTCGTCGATTGTCCTTCTGTGATCTCTGCAACGCAGCGGCCAGTAGATTGAGGCTGCCGCAGATGGACTTGATCTCGGGGGGGCCTACCTCTGGGACCCGCAAGTCGAATTCACCCCCGGACATGCGGTGCATCGCATCACGAAGTGCGCGGACGGGCTGGAGCGAGCGATTGACGATCAGCCAAGTCAGAAACAGCATGATCGCGGATACGATCGTTCCCCATTGGAATATGCGAAAAATGGCTTCAAGCAGTTCCGAGAACTCGTCTCCGGGTCTTGGCGTGACGACAATCGTGTCGAGGAGCTGTCCACGCGCTTCTACGGGAATCTTCAAGGGCGCGACCGGAAGAGACTTCCCTCCCGAAAACCATGTCCTTTCCAGACCATCGTCGAGCGTCGGGTCAGCTTCTCCTTTCTGGGAAGCAAGTGACACCGAGGCATGACGCAGATGTTTCAACTCGGCGATGAGCCTCGTCAGGCCTTGCCTCGGATCGTTCGACTCGCGAATGGGCACGAGCGCCGAGCGGATAAGCGTTTCGGTAAGCAGCATGGTGCTTGCGTTCTCGACATCCATGCGTGGCTTGGCGTCCAGCAGAATGAATCCGATCATACAAAGCAGCCCGATCACTGATAGGGCCGCAATCGCCAGATTGAGACGCAACTGAATCGACATGACGCCTTCGCACTCTGTTAGGAATTTTTTCCCGTGAGATCGGGATTGATAATCGCAACTCGCTCGTTACAACGAAGATATCTGAAGCGAAAGAGAGCGCAGACTGACGTGAAGCTTCTCGTAGTCGAGGATCATCCGATTGTCATCTCGGGTTGCCGTGCATTGTTTTCAGATGACGACAACGTCACGATGATTGAGGTGCGGACCGCATCCGAGGCGCGCACGGCAATGCGAGAGCATCTGCCAGACGTGACGGTCGTCGACATAAATCTTCCCGATGGCTCGGGTCTCGAACTCACGCGCGAATTCGTCGGTGACAATCCGGACGCGCGCGTAATCGTCTTCTCGATGAGCGATACCCCGATGATCGCGGTTCAAGCAATCGAGTGCGGCGCCAAGAGTTATGTCAGCAAAAATGGCAATCCCTTCGACTTAAGGGACGCGGTGTACGCGGTGGACCGGGGCGAGCCCTGGATGGCCGATGATCTCATTCAGGAAATCGCATTGCTGCGGGCCAAAGCGCCTGGCACTTCGGCGTTACTGAGCGATCGAGAGCATCAAGTGCTTCGGATGCTCACCCGGGGCCGGAGTATGGCAGAGATCGCGAGCGACATCGCAGTATCTTATAAAACGGTCGCGGGAGACTGCGCCATGCTCCGCCATAAGCTGAACGCGCGTACGTCATCGGAAATGATACGCATCGCCGTCGAATTGAAACTCGTGTGAGACGCCTCGCGGTTTGAGCTAGCGATGGCGTCTCACCTCTCAATACCGCTCACTGTACAAGTAGACGCGTTCCATCTGGCGCTTCCGCTTCACCGGGTTTGAGCTCGCCACAGGCGCTACCGACAAAGGTGCCAAGTTGCGTGATCGTGCGTTTCACGACGACGCTCTGAGCCGTTTGCTTAGGATCCGTCGTGGTGCTGTCGATCGTGATTTTGAATGTGGACTGGAAATCGCCCGACATGTTGGTCGTGCTGACCACCTTGCGGCCATTATAAACACAGTCGGCATCGACGATTGTGCTGCCGCCCGATGTCTTGATGTTGTAGGCGGAGCAATTTGCCTTGTGATCAGCGATGCTCCCCATGACTGTATTCTTCTCCATATCCGCATCGATGCACATCTTCATGACCTGATCTTTCGGGCCATTGCCCTCATCCATTTGGGTTTTGAGTTCCCAAAGGCCCGCTTTTCTCTCAGGCAATGTCGTTGCAGCCACGTCGCCGAAAGTCGGTCCTGAGGACACGCCGAGAATAAACAGAGATGCAGAGAGCCAACCTAGGTCGCGCATTCAATTCCTCCAACGGGCACATTGTTCTTGTCGTCGTCAATGGCGTGCTTTTGTAGGAGCGATCTCTACGGCCGCCGCGTTGCGGGGCGCAATAGTTGGATGATCTGGAAGAAAAGTTTGGGAATTATTCCCGTTGTGAAGGGTGCGTCGACCTTCTCATTGTCCCGCGCGATCCAATCTCGGGAGCCGTGCGAATGCTGCGCCCACTTTCTTTCAGTTTGGTCTTTGTCGGTTTTCTGCTCACAAGTCCTTTTCATTTGCTGGCAGACGGCCAAACAGCAACCGGACCGCGACTTGTCCTGTCGGGTCACACCAGCGATGTCTGGGTGGCAAGGTTCAGTCCCGATGGATTGCGCATCTTGACGGCCTCGAACGATAAGACGGCGAAGCTTTGGAATGCGCAGACGGGTGTGGAGATCGCAACGCTAACGGGGCATGCGGAAGGAGTCCGCAATGCGGCGTTCAGTCCTGATGGCAAAACTGTTGTGACCGTTGCGCGCGACGGGAGCGGGCGGATTTGGAATGGCGTGACAGGCGCTTCGATCGGAGAGCTGGTTGGTCATACGGCCATGGTTGAAGCTCTTGCCTTCAGTCCCGACGGGTCTCGTATAGCGACTGGCTCTCTCGATACCACCGCCCGCGTATGGGATTCCTCGACGGGGAAAGAGCTACTGAAACTATCAGGCCACGAGGGGAACATTGGCGATTTGGAATTCAGCCCTGACGGCTCGCTTATCGTCACTGCATCAAACGACCGGAGCGCGCGGATTTGGAACGCAAAGACAGGAGCGTTGCGATTTGCATTGGGCGACCATACCGGCATGGTGACGAGCGCAACCTTCAGCCCGGATGGATCGAAAATCGCAACGTCGTCGAGCGACAAGATCGTTCGCATCTGGAATGCGTCGACCGGCCAACTAATCCGAAAGCTCGAAGGACACCAGCGCGGCGTGTTACGCGTCATCTTCGATCGCTCCGGCAACAAGGTCTATTCAGCTTCGACGGACAAAACTGCGAAACTTTGGGATATCTCGACAGGCACTGCCGTCGCGACCTTCGCTGGCCACGATCGATATGTCATGCGTTTGGCTTTAAGCCCGGATGGCTCCCATCTTCTCACCGCCTCGCATGACAAGACGGCACGTATCTGGGATGCGCGCTCAGGGGCTCTGCTGCTGACACTGGCGGGGCATCTGATGGAGGTTGAAGATGCGGAATTTTCGCCGAGCGGACGGGAGGTGGTTACGGCATCCTATGATGGCAAAGTCCGAGTCTGGGACGTGTCGCAGTTATCGTCACCATGAAATATCAGATTGCATTGCCTCGGAGAAAGCAGGTGGTGATCGCCTTCTTGGCGGGCGTGATGGCCGCAGTCCCCATTGTCGCGCGATGCGAAGACAAGAGCGGCGAATGCATGAAAGATCTGATGTTCGTCTTCGATGCATCAGGTTCGATGGGCACCACCGATCTGACGACGAAAGAACCTCATATCGCGCGCGTCAAGCGCGCACTGCATCGGATACTTCCGGAGATTCCCCGCTCGCGACGGATGGGGCTCATCATCTACGGTGAGGGCGCGTATAATCAGTGCGACAGCATCGAACTTAAGGTTCGGCCGCAGACGAATGCTGCGTCTCTGATCGTATCGGAGGTCGATAAAGTCCAACCAGCAGGGAGGACGCCTCTGACCCAGTCGGTCAAAGACGCAGCGGAAGTTCTCGACTATCGAAGTAGCCCGGCTGTGATCGTTCTTCTGACGGACGGGGAGGAGACCTGCGCGGGCAAGCCGTGCGAGATGGCAGATGCGCTAAAGGCTAAAGCCGCGGATATGACGATCCACGTCATCGGCTATAGGCATCGTGATGCGGCTGGTCTCGGGGCGGTTTTTGGAGCTCGTTGTCTGGCGGAGCAAACGGGTGGCCTATACCTTGCCGTCGAGAGTGAGGATGAGCTCGCCGATGCACTTCGTAGAACGCTGACTTGCCAACTGGCGGCGTCGCATACGCAACAATCGACCCCCGTCAGGAAGGCGGAGATATCGAGCCGGTCGCCTTGAATTTCGCTCCCGACGTATCGCTTGCGTTGAGCTCGAGATCGGCGAGGCTGTCAGCTGCGAACGTGAAGCGAATATTCGGGTCCTCGGAAATGGAGATGCCTCCTGCCATAGACCAGATGACGTCCTGACCTTGCTTGACTTCTATGGCGTTGACAAAGCGGGCCGGGGTGTAGTCACCGGTCCTGCTATTCATTTGCATACCCGTGAAGTTCGGATGCTTGATCATGACCCGTGCTTCGCGCCAGTTCGGGCCCTTGGCGTCGTCGCGGCGTATGACGAGACGTGCCTTGCCGAGTTGCGCCAACGCGACTTCAGTATCCTTCGATGCCGGTGCAGAGCATCCTCCGGATCCTATCACGAATTTGGAGACCATGTGCAGGCGTCCATCGGTCGTCTCCAAGATCGCGCGCACGCGACTGAAGGCGTCAACACGGATACGCGTCGCGATTGTCCTTTCGCCGATGTCGGGGCCGCGTCGGTAAGCATCTCCAAACGTGAATTGTGCCGCGACCGGAACTGGGTTGCGGTCGATCATCAATGTCAGGGACTTCGCCCCGGGAACCATCATGGGCGAAATCGCAATAGCCACAGGTACTGCGGCAGCATCGTCCGCTTGGTTGGGTGCAAACAGCTGAATGGTGGCGTCTTCGGCGAGGGGCCTGTCTTGAAAGAGCTCTTTTCTGAGACCCGGCCAGGGATCGTCATCCGCGCGCGCTGCGCTCGCTATCGAAATGGCTGCCATCAGGCCGATACACGCTCGAATGACCACTCGCCGGCCATGCACGTTCTCATTCATTCCGGACACCATGAGTTAGGGGTAAACCCCTTGCACCGCGTACGATCGAGAATAACTCGAACGGCCCGGTTGCAATTGCGATTTCGACAGGGAAATATTCCTGTTTTCGAATAGACCTCGCCGGATCGAGGAAAGGGATGATGCGTCTAGCGCTGGCCAAGACGGTATCTGTTGCCCTCTGCTTGTTGCTTCTCGGCTTGCTTGATGCGGAAGCATTGGAAGCTGATACCTCTTTGGCCATCGAGACCGGCAAGCTGGTCACCAGCTTCATGAATCCTCCTGCCGACTCTGGCGCTCCCGCCATCTCAGGCATGAGCGTTGCGATCGGCCGCGCAGGAACGCTCTTGTATGCAGATGGCTTCGGCAGCGCCTCGCCAGGTCGTCCCGCTACGGCACGCACCATCTACATGGTCGGATCTATTACGAAGCAATTCACAGCGGCGGCATTGTTACGCCTCATCGACAAAGGGGCGAGTATTCGGGGGCGCTCGGAGACGATCAAATTGGATACGCCAGTCGCTGACATTCTCGATGCCGCTCACGATTGGCAACTCGAAGGTGGACCACCCATCACGATCAGCAACCTTCTGTCCATGACGTCCAATCTTCCGAACTACACACGGCGTCCGCCGCGTGATTTGGACCCATGGGGCGCGGTTCCTGCCCGGCAGCTTCTGACGGCTATCAAAGGCTATCGACCGAGCGGGTATCCGGGGTCTTTTGAATATTCGAACACAAGCTACTTCTTGCTTTCGGAAATCATGGAACAGCTCGCAGTCGCTGGTTCGACGCGCAGCTACCACCAGATCCTTGAAGACGAGATCTTCGTTCGCTTGGGATTGAGTGACACCGGATTTCGCGCCGATCCGCATATCGCCGCTGGGCTCGCAACTCCCCACTATGGACGCCGTCCTCGTTTCTTTCAGCCCGACTGGCTCAAGGGCAGTGGCGATGTGGCTTCGACCGTCATCGACATCTTTAAATGGAATTCCGAGCTTATGGCGGGTAATGCGCTGAGCGCCGGCATGCGAGCCGTCATGTTTTCCGACAGCGGACGCGTGGATGCATGGACCTATTATGGCGCAGGTTGGTTCGTTTCACATAAAGACGAGGTCGATCGCTATTTTCATAGCGGCACCGTATCGGGTTACACCTCATTCAATCTGATCGTTCAGCCCAAGAACTCTGACTGGGTATCTGTCGTGTTGCTCGCCGATAGTGACGGCGTGCAGGATATCGATGTGCTAGCGGAACATATCGCGCAGCTCGTTCGCGCACACTGAAGGGTGGGCTTCGCGCATTCCCGGGAAAATGGCCTTGTCAGGAAGGAAGTGCGCCTTCCGTGTTCTTAATCAATACAGGTGGGAAATCGCGCAGCATGCCTGTGGGCGAAGCGAAAACACCCGATGGTTGCGCGCGCGGGATCGATACGAAGCGATTTCGGAAGGTAACAATATCACAAGCGTGTGAAGGGGAAGTGTTCCTATGACCTATGGGAACTCGTCCCATGGCTGAGGAATTTTTTGCACCCTAATTTCTGCGCGCTGAAATCAGCACGGTCGCAAGTTCATGTCGCGGCCGAACGAATGAGACCGGACTAATCTTTCGCAGTGCAGCTCTTTCAAATCCGCCACAGCCGTGGAGGGTGAAGAAGTGTTGCCTGAAGCCGGCCGGCGAGAAAGCCACCTCAGTTTTCGCGGGGTGCGGAGACTGAGAAAAAATAGGCTAGGAGGAAGTATCCATGAGGACGAACAGGTTCCGCCTCGCTGCGGGAATACTGGCAGCGCTGGTCGGCTTATCCGTGCCGGCGCTAGCCGATGACGAGGTGACCAAGCTCGCGCAGGACCCAAACCAATGGCCATCTGCCGGACGAGACAACGCCCTGACGCGTCACAGCGCACTCAAAGACATCACTACCGAAAACGTTTCCAAATTGCAGATGGTGTGGTCGCAATCGACCGGCGCGCTGCGGGGGCATGAAGGACAACCCGTCGTCATCAGTGACGTTGGTGGGAAGCCGATGATGTTCTTCGTTTCAGGCTGCCCTGAAATGTCCAAGTGCAACATCGTGCAGGGGCTCGACCTCTCCGACCCCGATCATCCCAAGCAAGTTTGGAACTACGTGAAGCAAACCGATCGCGATGAAACAGCAGTTCCTCGCGCGTGCTGCGATACCGTCAATCGAGGACCGGTATATGCGGACGGAAAAGTAGTGTTTGGCACGCTCGACGGCTTCGTCGTGGCGCTTGATGCACAGACGGGCAAGGAAGTCTGGGTCGTGAAGCATGCCTGGCCAGAGAAAGGCGAAACGATTACCAACGCGCCGCTCATCGCTGATGGCCTGGTGATTATCGGTTTCGGCGGCGATGAATTTGCAGCGCGGGGTCGGGTGAACGCCTACGACCTCAAGACCGGCAAGCAGGTCTGGAAATGCTATTCAACCGGCTCTGATAAAGACGGTTGCCTGACGCCCGAGACCAACAAGGCCAATCCTCACTTTGGGACCGCGGGCAAAGACCTCGGCATCCATACCCACGTGGGCAACGATTGGAAGATCGGCGGCGGCTCCGCATGGGGCTGGTTCAGTTACGATCCCGAATTGAAGATGATCTACTATTCCACAGGCAATCCTGGTCTTTGGAGCCCATCGTATCGTTGCTCGAGGAAAACACATGAAGAGTGCAACTCGGGCGAGTTCGACAACAAGTGGTCGATGACGATCTTCGGGCGCAAGGTTGATACGGGGGAGGCCGTGTTTGCCTACCAAATGACCCCGTTCGACCAGTGGGACTATGATGGCGTCAATGAAAACATTCTCGTCGATATGAACGTCGATGGAAGAGCTCGTAAGACGCTCGTCCATTTCGATCGCAATGGCTTCAATTATGTTCTCGATCGTACTGACGGCACGCTTTTGCGTGCCAACAAGTTCGTAACCGTGAATTGGGCAGAAAAGATTGATCTTAAGACCGGCCGTCCGGTGAAGGTGCGCGAACACTCGCCTCTCGAACGCGGGCGCAATGTGAATGCATGCCCGTCTGCCATGGGCGGCAAGGATCAGCAGCCTTGCTCGGTCGATCCGGCGGAACCGAACAAATTCTATTGCCCGACCAACAATTGGTGCATGGAGCTTGAACCGCAGGAACGCAGCCATACCCAGCAGGGCACGGTCTACGTCTTTGCCAACGTTTTCATGTTCCCAGAGAAGCCGGGCATCACCGGCAAGATCAAGAAGTTCGACGTGCTTACCGGCCAGACAGACTGGGAAATTCCGGATCCCTACCCGAATTGGGGCGGCACGCTAAATACGGCTGGGGGACTGCTGTTCTACGGCTCGCTCGGCGGTGACTTCCGCGCGGTAGATCGCAACTCCGGCAAAGTGCTGTGGGAGCGCAAGCTCGCCTCGGGCATCATCGGCAATCCGATCACCTACAAGGTCAACGGCAAGCAGTATGTCTCGATCTTGTCGGGTATCGGCGGATGGATTGGCGTCCCCGTTACGGCGGGTCTGGATCTCAACGATAAGTTCGGTGCGATCGGCGCGACTGCCATGACCAAGGCGGCTAATCTCGACAAGATCCCTCAAGCCGGAACGCTCTTTACGTTCCGAGTGATGGAGTAGGCGTTTCGCCCGGCGAGACGACACACGGATCGCGCCGTGTGTCGTCTCGGCTTCGCAGGATCTTCACTGCTGAATCAAGATTTCAATGAGTGTGCAAATGGCTTGTACTGCGCGGTCGCCCATCTCGCGGTTCCTGGAGATGGGTCTGGCAACCATTGCAGCCTTGCTTGGAGTAGCAGGCGGGGCGCTTGCCGCAGACGACGCTTCGAACGACAAGGACAAACTCCGACTTGATACGGCACTGGCGCATTTGGAGGCGCAGATGCCGCTGACCTCAGCTGATCACAACGCTCTCAAGAAAGCGGCGATGCAGCGGCAAGTCTCTGGTCTGCGCGTCTGCGGCGACCCGGGCAATCTGCCGCTCTCCGACATCAACCGCGCAGGCTATGAGAATAAGATCATAGAACTCGTCGCGGCCGAGATGGGGACCTATGTCACCTACTTCTGGCGCCCGTATCTCGAACGGGGAATAACTCGCCAAACTTTCGATTCCGGCGATTGCGATGTCCTGCTCGATCTACCCGCGGGTTTCGAACGGGTGCTCGAAACTGAACCGATCTACCGCACGACCTACGTCCTTGCCTACCGAAGCGATCGCGGACTCAAAATCAAAAATCTAGACGACCCGCAGCTTCAGTCCCTCTCGATCGGTACGTACCAGACGTCGGGAATCCGAATGGCTCTCGCGCAGCGGGGCATCCGGGAAAATGTTACGCTCCACGTCGTCAGCCACAACGCCGACCTTGATCCGGCAGCCCAGCCTTGGCGCCAAGTACAGGACGTGATCGACGGTAAGCTCGATGTCGCTGCAGTGTGGGGACCATTTGCGGGTTGGCTGAAGACGACAAAAAAGGAACCGCTTGTCGTTCAGCCCGTCAATCTCGATGAAGATGACGTCCCTTTAGAATTTGACCTCGCAATCGGCTTACGAAAAATCGACTGGATTCTGAAATACAAGTTCGACCTGGCCTTGAACGCGAAGCGGACTGAGATCGAGAGGATCCTCCTCGATTATGGCGTTCCGCTCGTGCAGTGCAGTCGGTGCATCGTGGCCGGTGACCTACCGTCTCACGGGACATATACGCGACCGATCGACGACCCTCGCGCAGCTTACGCCAAGGCGGCTCCAGATCAGAAGGTCGATCGCGCGCGCCTAGAAGATTGGCTAAAGAGCGGCGCCGATATCAATCAGGAATTGGTCAACGCCGTTCTTGCGGGCGACCTTGAGCGCGTATCATTCCTCATCGACAAGGGCGCGGACGTCAACAAGACCGACGTTGAAGGATACGCACCGCTTCATGTTGCCGCCAGAAATGAAGATGCCAAGGCGATCGAAGCGCTCGTCACACGCAAGGCCAATCTCAACATCAAGGATCGCGATGGCTACACGGCTCTGCAACATGCGGTGCTGCGGGATTCACCAGCAGCGGTACGGGCGCTCGCCGGCAACGGCGCCGATCTGGAGTTGCGAACGCCTGCGGGTGTAACGCCTCTCGCGCTTGCCATACTCGAAAGTAAGTACAAGGCGGCCATCGCTTTGATCGATGCCGGCGCGGAAGTCGAGACGTCCGACGGTGACGCGAAGCTCACGCCGTTGATGCTGATCGCAGGCTCCGAAGATCGTGAACTGACCCTAGGCGCTGGGGTCGCGCGGATCGAAAAGGTGAATCCCGGAGACCCTGGCCCCCTCGAATTGGCGCGTGCGCTTATCGCAAAGGGCGCAAAGGTCAATGACGTCTCCTCGACCGGCGTGACCGCACTCCTGCTCGCTGCAGCACACAACAACGCGCCGATCGTAGGACTTCTCGTTCAAGCGGGGGCCGATCGCAACTTCAAGTCGCCTCAAGGGCTGACTGCCGAGGATCTGGCGAAATCGAACGGAAATACCGCCGTCGTCAGCCTCCTGAACCTCCTGACGCAGGCCGGAAGCAACTGAGCAGAACCGAGAGAATTTCGGGAATTTTCGGCAATCGCGAACACGTTAAATGGATGCTGTCGGTGGTCAACCGCAATCAATCGCTTGGAATTTTGGCTTAGTCCAATTCGCTATGGAAGGATCGGCTCGTGAGAAATCGGAATTGGTTTTTTCTGTTCACTGCGGCGCTCATGCTGTGCGCGGCGGCTCTGCTGGCTTCAACGCATGTCGTGCGAGCGGACGACGATGATGACCCGCAAGCCGCAGCAAAGGCTGCCGCTGCGAAAGCCTACGAAGAGTTCAAGGCCAGGAAACCGACGGAAGTCACCCACAAGCCGCCGTTGGACGTCGATAAGGCCAATCCGATCGGCACCATGAAGAACCCATACACGGATCAGGCGGACAAGATCGAAGAGGGCAAGAAGCTCTACTTTTCCTATAGCTGCAACGGCTGCCATGGCGGTGGCGGCGGTGGCGGCATGTGCCCGCCGCTCACAAACGACACTTGGGTTTACGGCAGCGACGACGACATTCTGTTCCGCCTCGTTTCCCATGGAAGCCAGGAACTCCAGAAGACCTATGGCTTGAGCCGGAAGGGGCAGGAGAGCGTCGTTGGGCCGATGCCGCCGTTCGGGGGGATCATCAAGGACGACGATGAACTTTGGAAGATCATCGCGTTCGTTCACTCGCTCAACAAAGGTCGACGGAACTGGTGATACGCCGCGGACGAAGCTGGTGCGGCCGTTCGATACGCCATGCTTGTGCGAATGGTGTTGCTCTGATGCTTGCGTTTTTTTTGCCTCTGTTGACTTTGCCGGTACGGAGCGATGATGCTCCGGCCGGCAGTACCGGGGCGGCGTTGGATGTAAAAATAGCTTACCTCGGTAAGTCTTACGCCGAGGTCGAGCCTCTGTCGCTCGTGGACAAAGTCTTCACTGATAAGGGCATCCAAGGAGCGCGGATAGGTCTAGTCGAAGACAACATGACGGGGCGGCTGATCGGGCAAACCTTCAGGCTAGTGGAAGCGATCATTCCCGAGAGCGAGGATATTAGACCCGCCGCCGTCAACATCCTGAAATCTGGCGTATCGCTGATCGTCGCCGATCTAGAGCCGACGGATCTCCTGGAAGTTGCGGACATCGCGGAGGCCCATAACGCGATCATAATGAATATTCGTTCGAACGATGGCCGGCTGCGTAATGACCAGTGCCGCCGCAATATCTTCCACGTCCCACCTGATTGGTCGATGCGTGCTGATGCACTCGCGCAGTTCCTGATATGGAAGCGTTGGAAGAGGTGGGGACTCATATCCGGCGCGCAGTCTCAGGACAAAGACTACGCCGATGCGTTGCACCGTGCAGCCAAGCGGTTTGGCGCGGAGATCGTCGGCGAAAAGCTCTATGCGTACGTTGCGGGCTCGCGCCGAACAGATACCGGGCATCGGCAAATTCAATCACAGATGCCAGTGCTGACCCAGAACTTGGGAAACTACGATGTTATCGTCGTTGCCGATGTCGGAGAGAATTTCGGCGACTATCTTCTATTCAATACATTTGAGCCGCGTCCTGTTGCTGGCACGCACGGCCTGATCGCCGTTTCGTGGCACCGGTCATACGAAGAGAGTGCCGCCACGCAAATGCAGAACCGGTTCGAGAGAAAAACGGGCCGCGTGATGACCGAACGCGACTATTCGGCTTGGCTTGCCGTGCGGATATTCGGGGAGGCGGTCACGCGGACAAATTCGTCCGACGCGGGAACGCTGCGAGAGTATCTGATTTCGGATAAGTTCGAAGTGGCCGGCTTTAAATCACAAGGCATGAACTTTCGCAGATGGGATCGCCAATTGCGCCAACCCATTCTGCTCGTCGGGCCGCGCGCGCTCGTGTCGATATCCCCACAAGAAGGCTTCCTGCATCCCAAGTATCTCACCGACACGCTCGGTTTCGACGAGCCGGAATCGAGATGTCAACAGAGAGGCTGACCAGCTTAGCAACATGAAGAAACTCGCTGTGGTCGCGACCGCATTGTCCGCTTCTTTAACCGCTCTGTTGAGCGGGCAAGCCTCTGCCGGCATCGCTTTCATCAGCAATGAGAAAGACAACACAATCACGGTCCTGGACATTGACGCTCTCAGGGTTGTCAAGACCGTGCCGGTCGGCAAACGACCACGTGGCATGGTCTTGTCCCCCGATCGTAAGACGCTCTTCATCTGCGCGGGCGACGACAATCGGTTGGACGTGATGGACACGACGACATTCCAGATCACGAGCACGCATGAAACCGCGGGGCCGGATCCCGAGCTGCTCGATATCGACCATGCGGGGAAGTTCATTTACATCGCCAACGAAGATGATGGCATGGTCACCGTTATCAATGCGGCTGACGGCTCGGTGCGGGGCGAAATTCAGATCGGGGTAGAACCCGAGGGCATGGCGGTGTCGCCCGACGATTCCATCGTGGTCGCCACATCTGAATCGACGAGCATGGCCCACTTCATCGACATCAAGTCGATGAAGGTTGTTGCCAACGTCCTCGTCGACACGCGGCCGCGGGTGGCGCGTTACAGCCCCGATGGCAGAGAGGTATGGGTTACCGCTGAAGTCGGCGGGAGCGTATCGGTTATTGATGCGTCGGCACGGAAGATAAAAAGGCGTCTGACTTTCAATATTCCAGGGGTGCGATCCGAGCTCATTCAGCCGATGGGCGTGCAGTTTTCTGCGGATGGAAAGAAAGCTTTTGTGGCCTTGGGGCGCGCGAACCGTGTCGCGGTGGTCGATACCGGGACTTATGAAACGACAAACTACATTCTCGTCGGTCAGCGTCCTTGGCACATGGACTTTAATGCAGACCGCTCGAAACTCTTCACCGCTAACGGTCTGTCGAATGATGTCACCGTCATTGATGTCGCTTCCGAAAAGGCGGAGAAATCCGTTCCCGTAGGGCGGTTGCCTTGGGGATTGGTCATAAAGCCGTGAGCACCTCGGATCATTCCCATGTCGCTTAGACAACGCCTTCTCATCAATGTCGCCCTCGTTCTGTTTCTCAGCGTAATCGTCGGCGCTCTGACGACCTACTGGAGGGCGGCGGCCAAGATCGAGACGGAACTGCACTCTGCGTTCGTGGTGGGAGAGCAAATACTGGAAGATGGCGTCAACGGCTTAAACGGCTCGCCCAACCCGTATCACGCTTTGATTGGGATCATCGAGCAGTTCAATAGTGCGCGCCACCTCAAAGTCTCAATCGTGGATAAGGGCGGCGAGCGCGCGGTTCAGTCCCACATAGAAACGCCGAGCGAGCCGGCGCCGGAGTGGTTCTACAATCTTCTGGCAGGTTCCACCGAATCTGCACACGTAAAATTGCCTCCTGAAATTCACGGCTATTCGGCCTTTCTTATTGAGACCGATCCACGCAACGAAGTGCAGGAAGTGTGGGAGGATGTTGGCAACAGCCTGTTGCTCGTAGGGCTTCTGGCGGCATTGGTAAGTGCGCTCATCTACTGGACAGTCGGCCGGGAGTTGAAGCCGCTCGAACAATTAGGCGACGCGCTGTTGCGTGGGGCAGAGGGGGATTTCAGCACTCGCGTCGAAGAACGCGGAGCTCGCGATATCCGGGCCGTGACCAGCGTATTCAACCATATGGCGGCCAAGCTCGAGCAAGCTGAAGCTGCGAAGACTTTGCTCGAGGAGCAGCTCTCAAGCGTGCAGGAAGAAGAGCGGGCCGAACTGGCACGCGACCTTCACGACGAGATCGGACCGCTTTTATTTTCGGTCGGCCTAGATGCGGCGGCCGTTCAAAATTCGTTAGGCGACAATCAACTTGGAGATGCCGCCGATAGGTTGGAATCCATTCGCGAAGCTGTGGGGCTGAGCCAAAGGCGCGTTCTCCAAATCCTTGGGCGGCTGCGAACAGGGACGGTCGAAGACCTTGGCCTCGAAGCAGCCGTTCAAAGGCTCGTTGAATTTTGGACCGCCCGCAAACCCGGTCTCGAAATCACGACGACCATTCCGGAAGGTGGCGTCGGGGTTGAGCTCGACTCCGTCGTCTACCGCATTGTCCAGGAGAGCATTAGCAACGCCGTGCGACATGGGAAGACAACGACCATCGATGCCGCCGTTAAGTTCGATGATAGCGGCTTAAGCGTTCACGTAGTCGACGACGGCGGCGGACTCAAATCAAGCCGTGCGGGCCATGGTCTTACCGGTATGCGAGAGCGAGTAATGGCTAAGAGAGGCCGCTTCAATGTCAGGAATCGTCCCGACGGGCGGGGAACCATCGTGGAAGCGCGATTTGGAAAAGCGACTGAGCAGCATCATTCTTTGGCCGGCTCCCATGCCGGTTCGGTGTCCCTATGAGAATACTCCTGGTAGATGATCACGTGCTGGTGCGGGAAGGCGTAAGGCGCCTGCTTTCCGCCATCCCGGGCGCCGATATTCACGAAGCAGCGACGAGCTATCAGGCTCTCACGGTCTTTCGGCAGCAAAATCCTGACGTCGTCGTTCTCGATATCAGCCTTGCTGGCTCGAGCGGTCTCGAGTTACTCAAGCGTTTCCTTATCGAAAATCCAAATTCGAAAGTGCTGATGCTCAGCATGCATGCGGAGGCGATTTATGCTGCCCGCGCTCTGCAAGCTGGAGCTCGCGGCTACATTTCCAAGGCGGCATCGGCAGAGGAACTCATTGCCGCGGTTCTTCGGGTGGGAGAGGGGAAACGCTACGTCGAGCGCGAGATAGCGACCGATCTCGCCATGAAACAATTTTCGGGTGGCGGCGATCTTCTCGAGCGACTGACGATGCGTGAAATCGAGATCCTAAGGCTCCTCGGAGAAGGCAAAAGCCTTTCAGCAATCGCATCCACGCTTGGTGTGGCCTACAAAACGGTGGCCAATGCGTGCAGTTTGATGAAGTCAAAGCTTGCCGTAGAGCGAACCGCCGATCTTATTCGCATGGCGCTCGAAATGAGGAAGACCTGAACGCTTCACTTAGCTCGCAATGGGAAGCGGGAAGCTCAACATCGGGAAGTCGTCCCGTGGTGCCGCGAATAGCCGGCCCGTACTGTCGGCATGCCACGCTTGCGGTAGGGTGGTGCGAACGCACGATCCTCCTGGGTTCATACCATCCGCCGCATTTTTTTCGAACACGCGCGAGCAAGTCAAAAAAAGCGATCCTCTCCTAATCAATAGATGAAACACCTCCAGCGTGCGATCTTGTTGTTGTTGCTTATGGGCTCGGCGAGCAGCTTAGCTCTCGCCGCGGGTCTTTCATCGATGGAAACGCTCCAATTGAAAGTTGGGCGACAGGATATCGATCAGCAATCAAAAATATTGTGGCAGCGGTTCGGACCGTTCTGTGAGATCGCTGAGTGGCACCCCGAGGTGCTCTCATGCACGGAAGGCAAAGAGGGCGGCGCGACCTTTCGGACGCTCTCGCTCAAAGATGGCAGCAAGATAAAAGAGCGGCTACTGAGTTCCACACCTCTGAGCTACGACTACGCCATCGTAGATAGTCTCTTGCCGGTAAAGAACTACCACGCGGCATTCTCCATCGCATCGAAGGGGGAAGAACTCGATATTATATGGTCAGCTTCCTACGATGCAGCCGACGGCAAATCAGACAGCGAAGCGCGAGCCGCAATCGACGGCGTTCTGCGCGAGGGTATGGCTAGCATTAGCTCGAAGCTATCGGACCTGAATCTGAAAATTACGCCCGCGCGAGCAAGCTCTCAATAAATTCCGGATACCGTTCAATCTATAGATGCGGATCGTCCCTCTACGCCCACGTAAGAGGCGTCTCTTAGTCCAATTGGCATTCACCTAGATTGTCTAGCTATGTCTTTTGCCTTGCTGGCGAATGGTGCGATCATCGCCAGCATCATATCGACCTCGGCTTTCCAAGCCGTGTGGGGTGATCCGGCATTGAAAGGTGGCTCTGGCGCGTATTCGGCTATGAGCTGAAGAGATTCGGCATATGTCTGGTCACGAAGCTTGGCTACAAGCGACAACCCCATATCTATGCCTGAGGTGACGCCCGCTGCGGTCGCGCGATTTCGGTCAAAGACAACACGCTGATCGACCGGTTCTGCGGGAAACTTTCGGAGACGGAGCAGTTCGTTGCGACGATTGAACGAATTGACTTAGTTCCCGTTGCCTAGTGATCGTCCCGACATGCGTCAATTGCGCCGTAACATCGTGGTCCGAGATTTCCTGCTGGCACTTTATGTGCTGTCGGCGGCGACTTTTGGCTTTGCGCATAAGCCAATCACTATCGCCTCGAGTGTCGACCTTTCGGCCTACGCGCTTCCCGACGGCTCGCTGCCCTTCATCTGCGGGGGTAAGAATGGCCCCGCTGGTAAGCACGTATGTGCCTTATGCGATGCGTGCCTAATAAGCGCCGCGCCTGGACTTCTATCCGATCACGAGCCACCGTCAGAACTGCCCGGTAAAATTCTCGCCGAGGCACGGCCGGACGACTACCGCGCTCACGTGGGATCGGATCGTCCGCTAAGTTTCCGCTCGCGCGCTCCCCCTCAACTCGAAACTTGATCCCGAAGTCGATGGACGTGATGGAACGCCGTTCCTTCGCGCCGTTTTGGGTTGGATTCAGCAACGTGGGGCAATCATGTCTTCGCCATGTGCAATTGCACAGGCGCAAGCCACAGCGGCTTGCGCACAGCTAAGCACGTCATTCGTCATAACGCCGTACCAAAGCTTGAGTGATCGGGGCGCGAATGTCCTCTACGCCGTGCTCGGCGCGGCGGTCGGCATTGTTCAACTGCCATTTCTTTTGCGGGGTTATTGGCCGGTCACGGTATTCTCGCTGCTCGATCTCTCCGGCGTTCTACTCGCGCTTCATGCGTTCCGGTGCTGCCAGCGCGAGCGTAGGGAAGAGATCGTCATCAAGGACGGCATTCTCAAAATTCGGCGCTCGGCCTTCAGAAGGCCTGTCCGCGAAATCGAAATCGCTTGCTTTGGCTCAAAGCTCATCAAAGCTGACGATCCGGACTTTGGATGCCGGCAGCTTTTTCTGTCGGTGAGGGGCAAGCGTGAGGAAATCGCGCGCGATCTCTCACCTTCCGAACGAGAAACTTTTGCCGACGCTTTGTGGCAAGCGTTGCGTCCTTACTCGGTATCGCTCGTCACGGAGACCGCCATGAGCTGGGCGATCTTCACCCAAGGTCCCTACGCGCCATAAGGCAGCGACAGAGCGGGTAAAATGAAATTGCGGCCAGCGACAGCTTTTCGGGCATTTCTGCTAGCGCTTTATGCGCTGGCGAGCGCGCTGATAGGTGCTGCTCACAAGCCGCAATTCGTTCCAGCGCCAATCGACCTCGCAGCCTTCGCCCTGCCCGATGGCACCATTCCGGTCATCTGCTGGTCGCCGTCTAAGGGAGCGGGGCAGAAAGGCGCTCATAAAGGTGTCTGCGACGCTTGCAGATTGATTGGAGCGCCGGGATTGCCAGCGCCATGTGAAAGCAATCCAAGCGTTCTCGCCAACCCCGGCGAGCGAATAGCCCACCAATATATTTCGAGCGTCGGGCCGGCGGCAAACCTAGCCTCGCTTGGTGCTCGCGGACCGCCGACAGTCTGAGCCTTCGAAAGATTCACGCGTCATATGCCGCTCGGCGAGCCATTCGGCTCGGCTTGAACGCGAGCAGATGACCAAACCTGACAAAAAAATTAGGAAACCGCTCATGGACAACATGCTCGGCATGTATCCGACGTTCTACGTGCCCTACATCGGCACGGCATGGGTCATGGGAATCATCGGCGTCATTCACGTCGTTGCGTCCCATACTTCGGTCGGCGCAGCCTTTCTCTTCGCGCTGCTCGAAACGAAAGCTTACCGGGACAACCAACCGCAACTGCTCGATTTCATCAAGCGCTACGGCCTGTTTCTCCTCGTCTTCTCCTACATCATCGGATCGATTACCGGTCCTGGTATCTGGTACGCAATCACGGTCGCGAGCCCGCGCGGCGTCAGCGGCCTTATCCATAATTTCGTTTGGGTATGGGCTGCCGAATGGGTCTACTTCACCGTCGAGGTGATCGGCGTTTATGCTCTCGTCTATCTCGTCGGCAAAATCGATCCGCTTTCGCATCTCAAACTGACGTGGTCTTTCGCGCTCGCCTCATGGGCGACGATGCTTCTGATCGTCGGCATCCTGTCGTTCATGATGTGGCCGGGAAGCGAGTCCTGGTACGAGACCGGCTCGACGAGCGATGCGTTTTACAACATCAACTTCTTTGCCCATCTCGGCGTTCGAACGGGGTCGATGCTTGTCATGGCTGCGGTCGTCGGCTTGCTCGTCGTGCCCGGCATGAAAGACGAAGCGCTTAAGGCAAGTGTCGTTCGGCTCATCGCACCGGTGGGGCTAGTCGGCGGGCTCTTCTCCGTCATCATGTTCCTCTACTACCTGCAGACGCTCCCGAAGAATGCGCACGTCATGTTGGAGGCGCATCTTCTCCCTATTTACGCGGAAGGTATGATCGCCGTTGCGGCCGTCACGGCCATCTATTTGATCTCAGCGATGCTATGGCCCCAGATGATACGGCTGTGGGTAGCGGTCCCGCTCTTCCTGTTTATCGCCATCGTCGGGGTCTGGCCCGAAGAGCGCATGCGCGAAAGCATGCGCAAGCCCTATGTCGCCGGCCAATACATCTACGGAAATCAGGTCATCGCACGCGACGTCCCCGGCAAAGGCATTGTCGGTGAGGTCGACACCATTGCCGACAAGGGACTGCTCAAGCTGCACCCCTTTATACCGGATCGGCTGCGGACGATCACGTCTGAGAATAAGCTGGAAGTTGGCGAACTCCTTGCCAAGATCGCGTGCTCGAATTGCCATTCGCTCAATCCCGGCGCGCCTCTTCGCAGCCTTCCCGACAAGTTCCGTCGCTCAACAGATGAAGATTTGATAGCCGCCTTCCTCAAGGGGCCTCTCAGGCACGGCAGCGTTGCATACATGCCGCGCATTGATCTTCCGGACGACGAGATCGGTGCCATCGCCCATTACATCGCGACGGTGAATGGCAAGGCGGGTCCCTTGAAGCAGGACGCCACGCCAATTGCAGAAGCCAACCCCAATTCCGAGACCAAGAAGGAATAGCAGACATGGATGTCGGAACCGTTCTCAATACCATGCGCGATCCGGCAGGCGTTCCCGCGCCTCCGCTCGTGTTCCAAGTCCTCGCCGTCGTGACGTGGGTCTTCCATATCGCATTCGTATTTCTGACGCTCGGTTCGGGCGTGCTTGCCGTCTATGCGTTTTATAAACGCGAAGCGGGACCGTTCTGGGAGCAACTCTCTCTTGCGATGACGAAGGTCGCGAAAGTGGGAGTCTCGCTACTGATTGTCCTTGGCGTGGCTCCCTTACTCTTCACGCAGGTCATCTACGATCCGCAGTGGTACACATCCAACGTGCTCTCTGCGGCATGGGCGATCGGATTTATCTTTACGCTGATCGTCGGCTATTGCCTCTGGTTCGTCTTCTATGAGGCGAACCACGAGGGAGCGAAGCGTTATGTCGGCATCTACGCCGTCATGAGCCTCGTGCTTTTCGCGCTCGACGGTTTGATCATGCACGTTCTCACCTACCAGGCGATCCAGCCTGACAAGTGGATGTCGTGGTACGCGCCAGGAGGTATCGTCGATAACAGCGGCACGACACTTCACGCGATAGAGTGGCCGCGCTACCTCTTCATCATGAGCCTGTCGGCGCCAGCGATCGGCCTTTATCTGCTGGCCTACGCAGATTATCTGTCGGTGCGCAAAGATAAGACACGCGAATACCTCGAGTTCTCGCGCAATCTCGGTCGTAAGATCGCCGCCGGCGGTGGCATCATCTCGGCGTCGCTGGCTCTTTGGTGGCAATTCGACCTCCCCGCCTCGACAGGGCTCAGGTCTGAGCCGTTGGGCTGGGCCATACCCCTAGGTTTTGCGATGCTCGGGTGGTTGGCTTCGCAGAGAATTCTGCGACTGCATGGCTACATCTTGCTCAGCCTTGGCGCGGCGATGATCGCGCTCCTCGCGATTTGGCGCGAGCTTATCCGTATCGCCTACCTGAAGCCATTCGGATACGTGGCGGACGCCTACAAGATCCACGCCGACTTGCCATCAACGGTGCTGTTTTTCTCAACCATCCTTGGCGTCGGCGGTCTCGTTGGCGGGTACTATCTGACGCTGCTTTACCGCGCGGGCCGCGTCGAAGGCACCTACACGGCGAGCCCTGGAGTTTCTCGTCTTGGCTCCGCAGCCGTTGCCGTCCTCGTCGTCTGGATCGGCGTGTTTTTCGTCTACGGCGTCGCCATTTGGCTTCGCAATGCCTTCCTCGCTTAGCTTTCGGAGAAACCTAATATGATCCATATCAAATGGTGGGCCGTAACGGCGGCCGCTTTCACGATCACTCAAATCAGCGCGCCTACCAATGCTGCGGACATAGCTGCCGGTCGGAAGCGCGCGGAGGTCTGTATGGCCTGTCACGGAGAGCGAGGTAAAAGCGAAATCCCGGGCGTGCCAAATCTTGCCGGCCAGGATCGCGACTATATCGTCTCGGCGTTGAAGGCCTATCGTGCCGGAACAGAGCGGACAAATCCGACGATGGCGGAAATGGCGAAGCCGCTGAGCGATGCCGACATCGACAACCTGTCTGCGTTCTGGAACTCCCTCAGTCCGGCTACGACGGCCCAGAAATAACAGCATGTCCGAGGCGTCGTCATCGGCGGCGCCTCGGTCATTGGAAAGCAAAGTCGGCCGCTCATAGGATAGCGGACCTCGCACTATCCTTGAATTATTGCGGCCCTGCCCAAGGTCGCGACGTCTGCAAATGGGATGTAAGCTCGCTTCAAGGGCTTACCTGCGGCGCGGAAGAGGATGGCGATGAAAGTGCTGTTCAAAGAAAGCGTTATTGTGCTCCTTCCCGAGAGCGATGAAGAGAAGCAAGCGTTGACCGGCTGGCATACCGCGCACCTCGACCACGTTCTTAACGTGATGCCCGGCGGAGACAGAGGCCATGGTGCGATCACGCTCTATAATCTCGGTGCAAAGGTCGATGCCTGCCGCGAGCCTATTAATATCGTGAGCGACTCGGCCAATCCCATTGCGCGCTTGATAAGCAATTTGGCGCCGACGCCGTTTGAACTCGATGGGCAGTACTACGCCTCTGTCGAGGCATTCTGGCAGGGACTAAAATTCGATTCAGATCTCGAGAGAGCGCGCCTTGCGAAGTACGACGGTGTGACGGCGTTGCGGGAAGGCAGACGGCGGGCCTATGGGGCAACAATAATGTATAAAGGGGATGAGGTTGTGGTCGGGACCTGGGCCCATTGGCACCTGATGGAGCGTGCATGCCGGGCGAAGTTCGAACAGAATGCTCTGGCGCAGGACGCGCTCTTGGCAACAGGTGAACGCCCGTTGCTTCACGTCGTGCGGCGCGACAGCAAGACCATCCCCGGCGTAGTTATGGCCGCCGTCTGGACGAGAATCCGACGTGAGCTAAGAATGAAATAAGCGTCTAAGAATGCCGCCGCTGGCCACAAGAAAGATTGAGCACCTCATCCGCACGTTTCTGGATTTTCAAGACGACCGCCGCTCCACAAAAGCCGCCCGCCAGAGGTGTTGGTGAAAATTAAACGACCCGACTATTGCGCCACACTTGCGTTCCATCGATCCTTACATGGCGTTCCGTAATAGGCTCGCCGGATCCATTGAAAGCAAATTGGCACGGCTTTTCGTTCTCCAGTATCCAACCCACCGCGGAGAGACTTGTAAGTAGATCGCCCTCAATTTTTCGCGAATGAGTACCGATAACTAGTCTTTGCACCTTTGCGTTCAGGCAATCGAGCGATGCCGGAATCACAGACAGCTCACTACCCTGAATGTCGACGTGAACCAGGTCGTATCTTTCGTGCGAGTTCAGCGCATCCGTGAGCGATATCCCGGCGACGGGTCTGTGATCGAGTTGGAATCCCCTGTAGTCGGTTTTTTCCGCTGTCTCCGAGGCGGCTGCCCCCCAGTCTGCTGCGGGATCAATGATTGGGAAGAATACAGGGCGACCGTCGACGGTGGCGGCGGCCTCTATGATCTTCAAGTTTTCTTTCGCTATCTGATTGGCTTCTGCGTGTCGGCGAATCCAGTCACAATGTTGCGTATCAGCTTCAACCGCTACTGCCCGGAACTTAGGGTTAGACACTTTTTTGCAGAGCGCTTTCCACGCGGACGCAATCCATGGCCCATAGCCCGCACCGATCTCCGCCATAACGAATGTTTCGTTCGTGGCATCTTCGACCGCCCTGAGAACTCCAACCCATTCGATAGCATCGGCGTGGAAGCTGCCGGGCAATGGCAATTTGCGTTCGACGGCTCCAGCCAAATTTGTCATATGAGTTCCAAACCTCACATCGGTTTTGGAGCCGACGAAATCTGTGACAAAGCCCGGCGTTGGCTTGCTATCGACCTGAAATTTCCGAAGAAGATCAACATCCGCTGGACTGCAGCCTTCGGCTGTGAGGGGAGACTGTTCGGTCGCATGAAAGATTTTTGCAAACATATCGTCGATCTCTCGCCAAATTGCGCGCGCCAGTGGTCGACTAGTTTTTTGCATGAGTCAACGCTACCAGTGAAGGAGACCAGCCGCTCGCCCACCGTCTGCAGTGTGACCTGTCGAAGCGTCGCCCGTGGCGCGTGAAGTCGGCAGAAGAACCGGCCAGAACGTGGGGCAACGGGCCATGACCCGGACTGTGCCGACCTGCGATGAATGCACGCGAAGATGGGCCGCGAATGCGCCGAGGACTGGCGACGCTCGCTGGCGATGTCAACTGAGATCGCCAACAGCCGCGGACGTACACGCTGACGCGAAATGGCGCGTGCGCTCCTGACGACGGCGACGCGCCCTTCCATCGGCCGTTCTAACTACCAGTTAGGGTCCAGGATTCGGCGAAGGCGCCGGATGAACGTTGCTGGCGTTGCTGTCTGCCGACGACGTTACCGGCGGGGCGCCAGTGGACGTCTGCTGCAAGGACGGCAAGTAACCAAGCGCCCACAGCGCTGCGCCCGCCGCCAATACGATCATGACGATCAATCCAAACCACGTGCCAGCCCGGCTTTCGGGCGCTGTTGGCACGCGTCTCTCAATTCTGCGGCCGGTTTGGGGGTCTGTCTGGTATGCCATCACGACATCTCCTTTGCTTTCCTCATCGAGAAACATGGAGACGAAACCGCGCGTTCCCGCAAAAACGCATTTAGATGTGAAATGTGATATTGCATCGCATCACGATATAACAGATCGCGGGCTGTTGATCTTTCCTGAACCGCGCGCCAAAATGAGAATGTTTGTTCGAGAACAGAAGTCCGCGAGAGACAATCTCTCTTGGACTCGATACATGCGGGACAATCGTGTTCACGCTGGCGCTGCCGGGCTGCGTGTGCGCGTCGCTCGAAGCCTATTTCGTAGTGGAGCCAACCCTTTCGTGGCAGAACCTAAAACCGAGATCGGGGTGCGCTTCAAAGCTCCGCAATCTCTTTACGATCGAATCGGAGGAGAGAAGGGCGTTCGGGCCCTTGTGGAGGCATTCTACGATATTGTGGAGCACGACCGGCCCGGAGAAATACTCCACCTTTTGCACCTGCGCGGTCACGGTTTAGAGCACGCCCGTCTGGAACAGTTTCGATTTCTATCGGGATTTTTGGGTGGCCCGCGTCTCTATGTTGAACGGTACGGTCATTCCGATGTGCGCAAGATGCACGAACACGTCGAGATCACTCCACATGCGCGCGACACTTGGTTGGAGTGCATGACAATCGCGATTGATCGCGTGGGATTTGCGCCCGAAGTAAAGAGCGAATTGATCCGCTATTTCACTCGCGTTGCAACCGTGTTGGTCAATAAGGCCCAATAGGCTCCGCACGCGCTCAGCCCGTCATGGGCACGCCGTCATGTTCGCGGGACATGTGCGGGATGAACGACTGGCAATAACGAAAACCCCGGCCATGATTGGGATTGATCCGAAGTCTTATTCCAAGGTCTGCGCAGAAAAATAAGCGGTGCGAAGAGTCGATAGGGATGTCGAGCTATTTCGACCCTTGATCCCGCGTCTCGGCGATTTCATCGGCTGAATGATTGCGAAGATCGTCGGCGATCTTGGAGAACAGCCGTTGAAGACTAGGTTCCCGCACCAGCTTGGCCGCCTGGTCGAACGTGGCCCAGATTCGAGTTCGCTCGCTTTGCTCCGACCACTTTTTGAGCTCTTTCCTAACCCAAAGCGGGTAGACGTCGACCTCGATCATACGAGACCCTGCGGGCAATACTTTCCGGTACGTGTAGCGGCCGATCGGCTTGCGTTCGATTTTGCCCAGTACACCTGCCTCTTGCTCGGCCTCGCGGGCAGCGGCCTTCGAATCCGACATTTTGCGCGATGGCCAGCCCTTAGGGATCACCCATCGCTTCGTTTCGCGCGACGTTACCAGCAGGACGTAGGCCTCGCCGTTGCTTGCGATATCTATAGGGAGCGCGCCGACTTGGCGCTGCCATCGAGATTTCTTGCTCATTCCAGCGATTTCAATGCCTCGTTAGTCCGTTCCGCTTTCACCAGATAATGCCCCCCCATAGCTGGGACCGGCGATTGCCCGGTGAGCAACCGAGATGACCGCGCAGCCCTCAGTCTTTTCCAGTATCCCAGTCGGAATAGCAAATTTCGTCTCGGAAGCGCGTTCGGATGTCACTTCGTCGAAAATGATGATCGGTGCCAGTTTAATAAGCGCCTGCGCGCAATCCGACCCGTTGGCGCCCGTGGCTCGTGCGGGCTGCTCGCGCCGCGTCCTGCGGAAGGGCGCCCGGCCGCGATATCAGAATATTTCTGAAACGATCGATAAAGGAGGTTCACTTTCTACGGCACGCCCGCCAGGATCGCCTTCAACTTGTCCTGCTCCGCGCCAGCTATCGGACATCAGGCGATTTGCGATCCTTTCTGATTTGCCTCTGAAGAAGCGAGAGGATGGAAGATTTCCCTGACCGGCGCGAATAGTCGTCTTCGCCAGCCGGAGTGCTCACCGAGCAACTCTGTAGGCCGAGGTGAAGGCTCTCCGCCTCGGCAAAATAGCCCGCGCTTCAGCGAAACGCGGGATAACCAGCGGTCCCGCTTCTAAACTTTTGACGTACCGTTCTCCACCACGCCTTCACCTTACGCGATGGCCGTCGGCTCTGATGCCTGTGCGTTATCTCGGCGAGTCGAACGATCGTATCGCGCAAGACGTCGACCAATTCAGCTTGCTCCCGCGAGCTGGCATGGTTGTCCGGCGTCGAGGCGTCATCGGGGGCAAACCATTTTCTGGATAGTTGCCCGCCAAGGTAACGTTCGCTCAGCTCGCGGTTTGCATCTGCGAAGCGCGCCTTGATCATCGCTCGATCGGCATTGCTCATGAGCGCGGTCAGAGGAGCGCCTGCAGGAATGCACGCCGTGACAAGGTGACGAATATCTTGCGCGTGCTCCCACCCGCTCGCGCATTCTTCGAACATCGGCAGGATTTCGTTGAGGTGGCGTAAAACTTCGAGGCGCTGGGCATCGAGCGATCGATTTTCGTCCTCATCCAGGCGAGGATTCTTCAGCTTGATTCCCAAAGCCTCGCAGAAGTCGTGGCGAATGTCGCCTTCGACCAGGTTCACCCGGCTGTATTCTCTCACAATGAGGTTCTCGCGACCGAAAACCTCCGACCAAAGATCCAGCACAAGGAGATGATTGAAGTATCGGTTGGTAGGAACGACGCTGTCGAGGTCGAGTTTGTCCCTAACGCCGCCTTTCACCCAGGTGGACCAAGCAGCCAGAACCAGTTCGGAAGCCTCTCTTGCATAAAAAATGATCTTGATGTCATCGCGCGAAATGGCGTCGCGCAACGCTCGAAGTTGTTTCGCTTCGGTGAGGCGAGAGGAGAAGTGCTCGCACGATAAAATCAGCGAGTCATCTGAGTCGGCGGATAGACGTTTCAACGACTGCAAGACCAAGGGCAGTGTCGAACGCTTTTTCGACGAGACGAACTCGACAGGAGCGTCGAGCATGCATCCGGCGACTGGGAAATGACCTTTGTTATCGAAGCAGATGTTGTTCTTTTCGGAGGGATAATAGTAACCGGCGCGGCGCAAGGCTCGTGCATTATTGGTGAGAAATCGTTGGAGTGTGGTCGTTCCGGTTTTCTCGCCTCCGATGTGCAAAATTGCCTGCTTGCTCATTGCCAAGTTTCCCCCTGACGAGGAACACTAGGCGCGGGGCGGCCTAAGTCAAAGAGCATAGGGCCGAGAAGGCTGAATTTCTGTTGACAACAAATAAACGAGTGAATTTGCCAACATGATAGAATCTCTTTCGGTAACGTCGGCAGGAGCATCACGGAGACCAGCAATGAAATGGATGCTTGTGGAGCGGAAGCCTGACGTCGTCTATGCCGGCCGCCCGGACATCTATTTCGGTCAAGACGGTGACGGGACTGAGGCACGCGACGAAGCGATGGTCTTCGAAACCCGCGAGGCCGCCGAAGCATACCGTCGGAAGCTGGCCCATCCTTACGATTGGGTAGCGACTGGCGCACCGAAGTAAACCGCGAGCAACTAGATCCTCCGAACTGCAAAAGCATCGGTCAAAAGTTCTTTTCGAGCGTCTATTGAAATGGCGAGAGTCAGCGCTCGACGACTTTCGTCGTCGGCCGCCGAACTTCCCGCGCGGGCTTGTCCTCCCGCAGACCCTTGAACGCGGCATGACGCAGAAGTCCGTCGCCCGTCCACGCTCGATATTCGATTTGCGCGACGAGGTCAGGGCGCACCCAAATCACATCCCGCCGCTGAAGGTTTGTCAGCGGGCCGTGCGATGGGGTTGTCTCGATCTTGAGCGGCTTCAGCTTGCGCATGAGGTCCGCGGCAGTTTGTTGAGTATACCCCGTGCCGACGCGTCCGGCGTAGATCAGCCGCTTTTTGTCGTAGTAGCCGACGACCAGTGCGCCTATTGCATTCGAGCTAGCACTTGAGACCAAGTAGCCGATGATCACGAATTCATCGACCTGGATACATTTGGATTTCAACCAGTCGTCGTGCCGCCCGGACCGGTACGGGCGATCAATCCGCTTCGATATAATGCCTTCCAAGCCGAGACTGCACGCGTCCGACAGCATGCGTGCACCGTCCGCGGCCAGATGACCGCTGTATCGGATCTGCCGCGTTTTCGATCTTCCGGCAAATAGCTTCTCTAGAAGACGCTTTCGATCCCGCAGCGTTGCGCCGAGGAGGTTCAAGCCGTCGAGGTAGAGCAGGTCAAAGCAGTGCAGAACGAACTTCTCGCCAGAACCGCTCTTCAGCGCCGAGGCCAGTTCCGAAAAACTCGAGCGCCCGTCCGAATCCTCAACGACAAGCTCGCAGTCGATGATCGCGGTTCCTGGGTGAAAGGCTGCGAGCAGCTTCGGTAGCGAGCCAAATCGGGCCGTCCAATCGAGCCCCTTGCGGGTTAGAAGCTTGACGTGGGTCCCGTTTATATGAGCCTGGATACGATACCCATCGAACTTGATCTCATGCACCCACTCTTCGCCAATTGGTGGCTTCGAGACGAGCGTCGCGAGACAAGGTTCGATGAACCCGGGCATCTTCCCCGGTATCGCTCCCTCAACTTTAGAAGGGGAAGGCATCGATCGCCGTGGAGCGCTGCGAGGCTTTCGGAGAGAGGGGCGCGAGCGCGTCGCCGGGGCTTTCATGCGCAAGGGCTCAAGATCCGAGCAGCTTTTTGATTGCGCTCTTCAGCGGCCGCTCGGAGTCGCAATAATCCTCCCACGCTGAAGATTTCTTCAGAAGCGCTGGCACGCTGCGCAATGTGAAGCGCTTCGGATCGAGCCCCTGCTTGACCTGTCCCCATGTCAGCGGCATCGACACCGTCGCGCCGGGACGCGCACGTGGCGATAGCGGCGCCACCGCCGTCGACATGCGATCGTTCCTGAGGTAATCGAGGAAGATCCGGCCTTTCCTGAGCTTCTTCGTCATTTTGATGAGGTAAGCGTCCGGGCTGTCATTCGCCATTTGCTCGCACAACGCTCCAGCGAACGCTTTGGCATCATCCCATCCGACGCCAGCTGTTCCTCGCGTTTTGAGCGGGGTCACCACGTGCATGCCTTTGCCGCCAGTGGTCTTGCAGAATGAGATGAGGCCGACCTTGTCGAGCCGTTCCCGCAACTCGATGGCGGCGGCAACGACGCGGCCGAATTCGACATCCGGCGCCGGATCGAGATCGAAGACCAGACGACCAGCAACATTGGGATCGAGGGGCGCGCAATTCCACGGATGAAACTCCAGCGACGCGATCTGGCCGAGAGCTACGAGGCCCTCGATGGAGTTGACTTCGATGTAGGGCTCGCGATCGCCCGAAACGCGAACGAGATCGATTTCCTTCGACATGCCGCGCATCGCATGTCGTTGGAAGAACGTCTCGCCGCCGATCCCATCGGGAGCGCGGATCACGGAGCACGGTCGGCCCTTAATGTGCGGCAGCATCCATGTCCCGACCGTTTCGAGATAATGCGCGAGGTCGAGCTTGCTGACAGCGGGCTCATTGTCCACGGCTGGCCAAAGCTCTTTTTCTGGGTGGCTAATCCTAATGCCGAGAACGGTCGAACCATCGGGCGAAGCCGTTTCGCTCGCGCGCCTCGTAGAAGACTTGGCCATTTTGCGCACCGGCATTCGCTTAAGGGGTTTCTTAGCCGCCGCCGGTTCGGCCTTGTCATCAGGGCCCGACGAATTCCAGACAGCATCTGCCCGAGAGCCTCGCCCTTTCTGCAAAATGAAAGGATCAGGGCTGCGGCCTTTGCCTGCAGCGATCTGCTCCATCGTTCGCTTCGAAGCTACCGAGCGATCAAGTGAGAGGATGTGGTCCGCGTCGCCGGCGTGCGCGCCTTCATCCTTGTGCTTGATGAGAAGCCAGTTGTTGCGCTTTCCGCCGAAGCGGCCGTTCTTCATCTTGACGAGCACCCAACTGCCTTCCAGTTTCTCGCCAGCGAGCACGAATTTCAACTCGCCGTCGCGGAGTTGCTGCTCGGGGCTCTTGTCGCCGACAGGCGCCCAGAACCCGCGATCCCAAAGCATCACCGTACCGCCACCGTATTGTCCCTTCGGAATCGTGCCTTCGAAGTCGCCGTAGTCGAGCGGATGGTCCTCCACCTCCACGGCCAGACGCTTATCGTGCGGATCAATCGATGGACCCCGCGTGACCGCCCACGATTTGAACACGCCATCGAGTTCAAGCCGGAAATCGTAGTGCAAGCGTGTTGCCGCATGTTTCTGGATGACGAAGCGCAACTGCTTCGCCGGCCGGACCGCCGCCGCTCCGCTGGGCTCGGCTGTTTTGGTGAAGTCGCGCTTGGCGCGATATTCCGACAATTTCTTCTTGGTCATGCGATGCGGTCCGCACGCTAGAGCGCTCGATCAAATGTAGGCCAAACGCCGCTTGCCGGGTAGAGCTGGGACAAAGCAAAGCCGTTCGGAGCAGTGAAGCTCACGAACGGCCTCGGACACCCTGAAAGGCGCCTGACGTACGCTGGTGCATCCGTCTGATAGGCAAATGATCGAGAGTGGCGGTCGGTTCCTTGCTTCGATTTCCGGCTGTGGGCCCTCTACGAGCGTAGTTCAAAAGTCCCGTGCGAGCCCTGGTACTGGAACTGCGCGTTTTGCCCACCAGTTACCTAAGTTCAAGGATGCCATGAAGGCAGCCGGCTCGGAGAGACCAAGGAGTCATCGATGTACCTGAAAACTGTGGCGGCGCTGGGAACGGCGCTGCTTTTGACGCTCGGCAGCGTATCTGTCGACGCGGCTAACGGCGGTGGCGGAGGAGGCGGCGGCGGCGGAGTAGCTGGAGGTGGTGGCGGTGGAGGTGGCCACGGCGGGGGCGGAGGGAGTGGTTTTGGCGGAGGCGGAGGTGGTCACGGCGGTGGCGGCTTCAGCGGTGGCGGCGGACATGTCGGCGGTGGCCGGATGGGCGGCGGCGGTGGCTTCGGAGCGCACTCCTCACGAGGTGGCTCCAGCTTCAACGGCGCACGCGGATTCCGTGGCGATGGCGGCGGCCGAATAGGACGAGGCGACCGTGGTGGCCAGGCATTCCGCGGTGGTCGGAATCGTGGCGAAGCATTCCGAGGAGGAAGAGATCACGGTCACGGCGGCCGGCATGGCCACCATCGTCGCGGCTATCCCTACTTCTATGGTGGGTATGGCTATTACGATGACGGTTATTACGACGATTATGCCTACGGCGGCGATTGCGGATGGCTCTACCGGAAAGCGGTGCGTACGGGCAGTTCGTACTGGTGGCGCCGATATCGCGATTGCGCGGACTGATGAATACAAAAAAGGCTCCGGGTCAAACCCGGAGCCGATTTACTTTCAGCTATTGAGCGGCGATCAGGGGCTAGACGTGCCCGTACCAGCCGGCGAAGTTGGAGCGCGAGCATTCGGGTTGGAACCTGCAGCCGGATCGGTCGGCGTCGACGTCGACGGGCCCGGCTGGACGTTCTCATTGGTAGTCGGATCGGCCGGAATGCCAGCCGGCGAGTTTGCGCCCGTCGTACCCGAGCTAGCACCATTGTTCGGCATCGGATCGACCGTCGTCGGCCGCGATCCCGGCGTCTGCGGGCTCACGCCCGAGTCGGACGATTGCGCCATAGCGCCAAAAGAACCGGCAACAGCCAGTGCAAGCGCGGCAGCGCCGATTTTCAAGGATTTCATTGCAGTCTCCTCTCTCGTACACGTTTCCATATCGAGAACGAGCCCCGGAACCGTATAGTTCCGCTCGTCCGATGTGCGAAAACGCCGTGAGGTTGCGCAGTTCTAAGCGTTCACTTTCACCAGCCGGGCAACAATCCGCTGTTGCAGGCGGGCTTCGTCGAACGCCTTTTCCGCGAACTGCGCTAACGTACGAGGCAGGAGCTGCGGCTCTGCCAGAACGGCATCAACCCGCCGCGCTACTTTCGGCGCGTGACGCCGGTACGCGTGCGCTCCCCAGGCCGACAACTGACGGCTCGCCAAAACAAAAGCCGACGCAGTCGGATGCTCGCAGTACGCCTCCGAATAGCGGAGTACCGCGACGAAAAACTGCGATTGAAGAGTTATGTAGTCCGCACGTCGGCGCCAAAGAGCGACTGCTCGCTCTTGACACGCCTGCTCGATGAAAGTCATCCCCCGACCTTCTCCCCCTGAGAAGCTGCAGATTCCCCGCTGGCGAAACTAACTCGGCGTTCCCATGTAGGTTTCGATCTGACGAAGACATTTCTCCGCGACTGAGAATATGCCATCATCAATAGGAATCGGTTTACGGGTCGCGCCGTGAAGCCGATAATGAAATGCGAAAGCGGCGATAGTTGGTTTCATACACGCGTCACATCGCGGTCCCGTGGCTCAATGGATAGAGCGTCGGAATTCGACTCCGAAGGTTGCAGGTTCGACCCCTGCCGGGATCGCCAATGTGATCGATCGGGGGCACGCTCATTCAAGATGAATTTGCGGTCGCTCGATCACCAACCCTTAACCAGCAGGCGCATTTTCGAAATTAAGTCTCGCAGGCGGAAGAGGCTGGCATAACCTGCGCTTCATCTGCGATAATCGAGCGTGTTGTGGTGAGTGCGTTTCATGGTCCTCTTCTTCCTCCGTTCAAATCCCCTTCAAGCTTCGATAATCCTGCGTTCGGTAGCAGCTGTAACGGCTCTCACGCTTTCTACCTTGCTCCCGCCCGCCGCGATGGCGGAGGAAGCAGTTTTGACAGCCCCCGCGCCATCGCCCAGTGTTGAAGATGCCCCGACCCCCGCGCCGTTAACCGGTTTACCCGCGGCCATCTGTGCCAAGCTCTCGGATGCCGCTGCGACACCTTTCAAGGATGCCGATCGCGCACAAGTCACAACGTTTTATCAAGCGCGGGAGTGTCGCCCCCTTTGGGTCGATGCTCAGGGCCCGAGCCATTTGGCTGACCTCGTAACGGCCGAGCTGAGCCGTGCCGGCGAATGGGGCCTCGACGCCTCGGATTTCCAGCTCACGGCTGCACGCCAGGCGCTTGCCCCCGGTCAATGGTCGAACGATCAGCTCGTCGCCGCCGAACTTGAGATCACCGGCACGGTGTTGCGCTATGCGCATGAGGCCGAGGGCGGCCGCATTCCTGATCCGGAACGGCAATTGTCGTCATATCTCGACCGAATGCCGACGTTGACCCCGGCCTCGGAAGTTCTTACGCGGATCGCAGATCAGCCGGACCCGGCTCAGGTCCTGCGCACGTTCCAGCCTTCTCAGGAGCAGTTCCTGAAGCTCAAGGCGCTGCTCGCCGACCTGCGTGGCGGACCCGCAGAGAAGGCGGACGCTTTCGTCATTCCTAGACGCGGCAAGATGCTGACGGTCGGGGTTCGCGATGCCGATATCGCGACCCTCAAGCAGCGTTTCGATATCGCGTCGGAGACGGGCTCCGAGCAGCTTTTCGACGACAAGCTCGAAGCCGCCGTCAAGAAATTTCAGGCGTCGAAAGGCTTGAGCGACGACGGCATCGTCGGACCCGCTACGCGCGCGGCGCTCGCCGGCAACAATACTGGATCGAAGGCCGATAACATCAAGGCTGTCATCGCCAACATGGAGGAATGGCGATGGATGCCGCGCTCCCTTGGCGACACCCACATTCTCGTCAATGTTCCTTCCTTCTCGATCACGCTCACGGAGAACGGCAAGACGCTCTTCAACGATCGCGTCGTCGTCGGCACGGCGGACAAGCAGACGCCGATCTTCTCCAAGGACATGACGTCGATCGTTCTGAAGCCACGCTGGAACATCCCCGACTCGATCAAGCTGTCGATGCTTCTCTCGGGCCGTTCGATCGAGCAGCAGGGCTACATCGTGATGCGCAACGGCCGCCGCATCGACAGCACGAAGGTGAACTGGGCGAAAGCAAACTTGAGCGCCTACACGTTCTATCAGCCGGCCGGCGACGACAACGCGCTGGGTCTCGTCAAGCTACTCTTCCCGAATAAGCATTCGGTCTACCTGCACGATACGCCATCGAAGTCGCTCTTTAACGAGTCTGTCCGGCTTTACAGCCATGGCTGCATGCGCGTGCGCAACCCGCAGGACTTCGCCCAGCAGATTTTCAATGTCGATCGGGGCGATGCGGCGCCCGACGTGAAGAGGCTGATCCGCAAAGGACCGATGGATAACGAGTTCAAGCTTGATCGGCCGATTCCGGTACACGTCGGCTACTTCACCGTCTGGGTGGATGAGAGCGGAGACGCCCACTATTACGGCGATTGGTATGGGCATCAGCAGCGCATCGCGCTCGCGCTTGCCGGCAAATGGGACCAGATCGATGTCGGCCGCGATCACTTGGCCGCCGTCGACACTTCAGCCCTGAAGCAAGTGAAATTCACCAAAAGCGAGAGCAGCCTGGATGCGCCGATGGGCCTGACCAACGACGGCAAGTACCGGAAATACGATGGTGGCGTTGGCGACATCATTCGCCAGGTTCTGGGCTTTTGAGGAAGAGCGCTGGTCTTAAGCGCCCTTCATTCGATCGAACCCGGCTGCCAAATCGTCGATGAGATCGTCGACGGCCTCGAGCCCGACGTGGAACCGAAGCGCGGGACCTGGTCCCTGCCACCGCGTCGCGGTCCGGTAGCTCGTCGGGTCGAACGGCACCACGAGGCTTTCATAGCCGCCCCATGAATATCCCATACCGAAGAACTTGAGCCCGTCGAGAAACGCGGCGAGCGCCTTCTCCGACGTCGGCTTCAACACGGCGGTGAAAAGCCCGCTCGCGCCGCTGAAATCGCGCTTCCACAGAGCATGACCGGGATCGCTCGCAAGCGCCGGATGCAGAATGCGATCGACTTCCGGCCGCGCAGCGAGCCACTCAGCGACGGCAAGCCCGGAGCGCTGGTGGCGTTCGAGCCGAACCGCGAGCGTCCGAAGGCCGCGCAGCGCAAGATACGTTTCTTCCGATCCGGGACAGGTCCCGAGCGTCTCCTTGGCATTGTCGAGAAATTTAGCCGCGCGCGCGTTGCCGGTTATTGCGCCAAGCATCGCGTCAGCGTGCCCGACGATGTACTTGGTGGCAGCTTCGATTGACACGTCGGCGCCGAGCGCCAGCGGCTTGCAATAGAGCGGCGTCGCCCACGTGTTGTCGGCGAGCACCCAGATATCTCTCGCGTGAGCGGCCGCGGCGATTGCCGGAATGTCCTGCATTTCGAACGTCTGCGAGCCCGGCGCTTCGACCATGACAAGACGTGTATTGGGCCGGAAGTGTTTGGCGATATCGCCGCCGATGCCAGGATCGTAGTAGCTGGTCTCGATGCCGAGACGCTTCAGCATTTTGTCGGCGAGCACCCGCGCTGGCTGATAAATGCTGTCGCCCATCAGGATATGGTCGCCGCTCTGCGCAAACGCCAGGATCGCGGTTGAGATCGCGGCAAGGCCCGAGGAGGTCAGTACTGTCGCAGTTCCGCCCGCGAGGTGAGTGAGCGCGTCTTCCAGCGCGCGCGTCGTCGGCGTCGCGCGCCGCCCGTATGTATAGGGCTGCGTCCGTGCATGCAGCGCTTCCAGCGTCGGATATAGGACAGTCGATCCCCGATAGACCGGGGTATTGACGAAGCCATGCTGGTCAAATGGCTTACGGCCGAAATGAACGACTTCGGTCTCGGGGCGCTCTCCGCCTCCGTGGCCATCATCTTTTATAGTCATTTTAAACTACTCCGGGCGGGGTTCGGCCGTCGTGACGCAACTTCGATTGCAGGTCAAGGCCTTGACCATTGCGTGCTGACGCGAGATGTCTGGCACCGCTTCGGTCCCGCCAGGGCCGCACCCGAGGTCCGCAGTTATCGTCTGCTTGCTGCCGCGAAAGAAGAGCTTGTTGGGTGATGCATACGTCGGAAGTGCGCAGATGAAGATGGCAATCCGGGTGGCGCTCGCCCCCCTCGCGCTTTTTGTCATCGGCATCGGTCTGGCCCCGCGAGCGTCCAGCGCACCGATCAACATCCTTGACGCGATCCGGACGCGGGGAAAGGTCGTGTGCGGCGTCACCGATCATGCAGCGGGCTTTAGCGAAGTTTCTCCCCGTGGGACGTGGCGAGGCCTGGACGTCGAATTCTGCTCTGCCCTCGCGGCAGCGACGCTGGGCAATCGCGACGCGGTGAAGTTCTTGAGCATCAGCGCCGGCGATCGCTTCAAGTCCTTGCAGGAGGACGAAGTCGACGTCCTCGTCGACTCCACGACTTGGACCCTCACCCGCGATACCGATCTTGGTGCGCGTTTCACCGGCGCTCTCTATTACGACGGCCAGGGTTTCATCATCCCGCGCAATCATTCTATCGCGAGCGTGCTCGAGCTTTCCGGCGCGTCGATCTGCGTCCTCGCCGATTCCAGCGACGAAGCGGCCGTCGCCGACTATTTCGGTACCCGCAAGATGCGTTACCAGCGCGTCCAGTCCGAGCGCTGGGACGATCTCGTCAAAACCTATTCCGCCGGCGGCTGCACGGTTCTGACCGGCGATATGTCGCTCCTGGCCTACGAGAAGAGCAGGCTGTCGAACGGCGCCGATCACATGCTGCTGCCGGAGATGATCAGCAAGGAGCCGTACGGCCCGGCCGTTCGGCTGGGCGACGATGCCTGGTTCGCCATCGTGCGTTGGACCGGGATGGCGCTTATCGCTGCTGAAGAGCTCAACATCACGAGCGACAATATTGATTCCATGAAGTCTTCGCCCTCGCATGAGGTGCGCCGCTTCCTGGGGCTCGACGCCGATTTTGGTGCGCCGCTCGGTCTATCGCGCGACTGGGTCTACCAGGTCATCAAGCAGGTCGGAAATTACGGCGAGATCTTCGAACGGACGCTGGGACAGAGTTCCCCCTTGAAGCTGGACCGCGGCCTCAATGCCTTATGGACCAAAGGCGGCTTGATGTACGCGATGCCGTTCCGCTGATAATCTGAATTGCGGGACGAGGGGCCTCGATTGTGGGGGAGGCTGCGGGATGGGGGCACGGCGACCATGACGACGGCGCTTTTCGACCTGATCGTTCTATTGCCGCCGATTGTTCTGGCTCTGCTGGTCCTGAGGATAGTGTGGGCGAAGCATCGGCGTGCGCGCGGTGCTCTTCCGGGACCGCCGGGTTTAGCGAGCGAGCCTCACCGCATCATCGCGGAAAAAACGGCGGATCTCGCTCCGCGACCAAGCGCCGAGCCGCCAACCCCGATCGAGAGCGTCGAAACGCTGCTGGCCAAGATCGACCAAGCGACGGCGAACGGCGAGAAGACGTCGCTTTCTGGTCTCTACTACAACCTTGCTGCGGCCTACGATCGGGCCGGCAACACCGCCGCGCGGATGTCCGCCTTGAGATCGGCCGCCGGAAACGGAGCGCTGCACGGGCCGCCGTCAGCTCACGCCGCGGCCCGGCTCGCGCTGGGCGAAACGGCCTACGAAGCCGGCGATCTTACGAGCGCGTGCGAGCAATGGCAGATGGCGCGCGCGGCCTATCTCGAAGGCGGCGATCACGTGCAACACGAGCGTGTAGAAAAACGCATGCGGGACAATGGTTGCCCCACCGATTGGGTGCTTACGGACTTCTGAAATCCATCGGTACGCCGCCGGTCGGCGCGATGTTCGTCGCGCCGCTCGAAACTCGGCTGCTCGCGTCTTTGTTCGCAGCCATCAAAACTTCGACGCTGATGTTGTCGCCGTCTTTGATCTCGAAATTGTTCTGGAAGATATGTCCACCTGAAGACGCCGTAACGACGTACTCGCCGGGAGCGAGTATGTGGGTCGGCAGGGCACCGACGCTCTCTTTCACTGTCTCGCCGTCATCGGTTTGGATGGTCCAGCGCGTATCGGGCATCGCTTCTCCGCCCGTCCGCGTGACGAGCTTGAACGTCACCTTGCCGCCGGTGTGAGTGACCGTCGTTTCGGTGAGCTTCCCGGCTTCTACGGTCACGTCGGTCTCAATCTTCGCGTTGGCATCGCCGTAAAGGGAGACCAGTCGGTAGATGCCGGAATTGAGGCGTATGATCAGATTGGGCTTGGCGCCGCTGATGATGGCGGAGGTGCCTTCGGCTTCGTCGCGATCATCCGAATAGATCGAGTAACTGACCGCTCCAGGAGGCGCGACCTTTCCCCCGACCATAGCCGACAATCGAAAGCCGCCTGCGTTCAAAACGAAAGCCTCGAATGGCGGCCCGTCCGCTTTCACCGCGATCTTGCGCGTGAGGTTGGCGCGTCCGAACGAGGCGTTGACCATGTAGTCGCCTGGCGGAAGCTTGACGAAAGGGCTCGCCTCCCGCGATTGCAGCAAAAGCTTCGATTTCCCCGGCTGCCCGTTTGATTGAAAGACGCGCCAGATCACGCCTTGCTCGATCTGCTGGCCATCCCCAGTCAACAATGCGACGAGCTTCACGCCGGAACCTTTCGACTTCGCCCGTTCCACCGTCGTTGTATTTTTTCGCTTGTCACCGACCGGCCCCCATGGACCCGGCGCCGGGCCATCGGGGATCGGCTCCTCGGCCATGGCTGAAGCGGAAGCAACGAAGGAGATCAGCACCGCAGCCAGCACAGGAGCGAGCGCACGCGCGTGGAGCCGCTTTGCCAAATATCCGAGGAATTCACGCAGCACGTGGATCATCCTGGTCCAATCTCGATCTTTTGGCTCTCGCCCGCGCGAACCTCGAAGGCCGCCTTGCCGTGCTTGTCGCGAACGTCAAAACGTACGGTATATTTGCCCGGAGCGAGAACCGCGGTCGCCTCCGAACCCGTCGCGCGCCAGATCGGCATGCCGCTCGTATCGGAAACTTCCCAGTAGACGTCGCCAAAGGCAGGCACGGCGCCCGCAGCCGGAACGAAGTTGACCTGTCCCGATGCGATGTCGATCACGGCTTTCGCGGGCTTCCCATCCTCGACGGCAATCTCTTGCGACGCCGAGAGATGTGAGACCGCAAGCGAAGCCGTAACGCGGTAGCGCCCCGGCGACAGGTCGAGCGAAAGCGCCGGGCCGATGGCGCGGGCAATGCTGACGCGATCGCCATCGATGCGGTCGACGCGATAAAAGATGTTTTGATCGGCTTTCGGCGCCGCGCCGGCGACCAGTGCCGAAATGGTGACCGGCACGAGCTTCACAGCGAGCGTCTCCGAGACGCTCTGGCCCGCGCCGATGCCCACGCGCTTGCTGACGCTGCCGTTCGCCGAATGCGCGCCGATGTAATACGTGCCTTCGGTAAGAGAGAAGGTCGCGTCCGAACTCCGCGACCGCGCAACTTCGCGACGGCCGTTCGGGCTCTCCGGATCGTCCGTTTCGACCGTGAGCAGAACGTCGCTCAGCGGCTTGCCGTCGCCGCCCGTCGCTGAGACTTTGAGCGTGCCGGTGGAGAGCATGATGTCGACGGGCTTGTCGTCTCCAGCTGCGAGGCTCAGCGTCTGCGAGACACGCGCCGTGCCGTCAACGACTATCAAGCTGTAGTTGGCTGGCTTGAGGTAGACGTCGAGCATGCCGCCGCGCTGAATGGATACCGGAGCGTCGGATGATGACAGCGTCAGCACCGCAGTTGTGGCCGGAGTAGCGCCCTTCGCTGCGATCGCGCGCACGGCAAGATGCGCCGCATCGAGCGGCAGAACGATACTTTGCGCTTCTCCGTCCGCGATTTTGATCGGTCGCCGGACTTTGATGCCGCCAAGTTCCGCCTCGATGTCGTACTCGCCTGCAGGCAGCTTTACGGAGATGTCTTTATCGAACCCTTGGCCGAGCACGGTCGTGCCGCCTGTTTTGTAGACGCGCCACGTCAACGGAACCTTGAGCAGCGGACCACCTTCGACGAGCGCGGCCGACGCGCGTAGCGATGCTCCGGCTGGCGGCGGCGGAGGCGTGGTTGGCTCGGTCGCGCCGGCGACTTCTCCTGGCGAGAGAATGGCGAGCTTCGTCGTTTCATCGAGCGCGGCGTTGAGGCCGTTGGAGTCGGTGATGTCGTAGTAGCGGCCGCCCGTGGCTTCCGCCACGCATGCGAGACGCGGGCGCTCGTTCGCGGGAACACCGACCCCGATGACTTGAATGGCGACGCCGGGAGAAGACTTGGCGATGTCACGCGCCGCCGCACACGAATCCTGCCGGCAATTGTCGGCGTTGTCGGCGATGACGATGATCTGCGCCGGACGGGACTGGGCAATTGCGTCAGCCGCCATCTTGATCGCCGCTGTTACCGGCCCCGGCCCTTTGGGGTTGAGCTTCGCGATCGGATCAAGCACGTCCTGCCGGGCAGCGTCAGGAGGAGCGATCAGTTCGACGTCGTTGCAATCGCCGCGGCGACGATGGCCGAAGGCGATCAGGCCCACGCGCGCTTTCGATGGCGCCGACAGAAGTGCGCCGAGCTTCTCGCGGGCAATGTCGATTTTGGCGCGGTTGTCAGGGGCGAGGCGTCCCCACATCGAGCCCGACCCGTCGAGGATTATCATGGTGGTCGGCGCGTCTTCGCTCCGGGCAGCCCCGGTCGCTGCGAGCGCGATTACCGCGAGCGAAGCCGCGGCGAGCCCGGCAATCCTGATAAGTCTCAGAAACCTGAGGCGCATTGATCCCCCACGCCGTCGCCGTCTCGCCCGTTATTCCGACTCTGATGGTAACGGAGCGCTTGTGTCAGCCGGAAGCCTCGTATAGCGAAACGGGCACGCAAAAGCACGGAACGAGGCATGAATACCGCATTTTTTGAATTTCTTGCGGCAAGACGCTCGGTGAAGCCCGATCGGCTCGCCGCACCCGCGCCAACCCCCGAAGAACTCAACAAGATTCTTACCGTTGGAACGCGCGTTCCCGATCATAAGAAGCTCGCGCCGTGGCGCTTCATCGTTTTCGAGGGCGAGGCGCGTGCCGCGGCTGGCGAGATTTTCGCCAAGGCCTGCGAAAAAGAAGAACGCGAGCCCCCCTCGCATGTCCGGCTCGACATGGAGCGCGCCCGCTTCATGCGCTCGCCGATGGTCATTGCTGTCATATCGTCGGCGAAGTCGCGGCCCGGCGCGCCGGAATGGGAGCAGGTGCTCTCTGTCGGTGCGCTCTGCTTCAATCTGTGCCTCGCCGCCAATGCGCTGGGCTTCGGCACATCCTGGCTCAGCGAGTGGATCGCCTACAGCCCCTCCGTCCGGGAAGCCTTCGGCTTGGCCGAGCACGAGAAGGTCGCGGGCTTCATCTATATCGGCACCCCGATGGAGAAGCCCGACGAGCGCGAGCGTCCCAAGCTCGAAGCCCTGGTGAAGCACTGGCCGGGCTAAGCACCGCCGCCCGGTATTAGGACGGCATTAACCATCTGCTGGCAGGCTTTCGGCATGCGTGTTTGCAAACTTGATTCGGGGAGCCGCGGGATCAGCACCGACGGCAGGGAGATCAGGACGCAGCACATGGAACCACATCATGGCCCTCTGCGCCCGCTCTAAGAGCAGCGTCGGGGGGCCAGTCGGTTTTTTGGGGGCTTGTTCCCCGTCTTGCTTCCGCTTCCGAGCAAAGCGTCAAAATCTAAACTGTTCCGCCAGCACGCGCTCTTCCAGGCCGTGCTCGCGATCGAACATCATGAACAGCTCGACGGCACGCGCCTGCTCCACCTCGACCTTGATGACGTTTCGCGTTTCGAAGTGGTCGGCCACCGCACTCACCGGCCGCTTTTCGTGCTCCATCACGGAAATCTTGATGTGCACCTTGTTCGGAACGATCGCCCCGCGCCAGCGTCGGGGCCGGAACGGGCTGATCGGCGTGACCGCCAGCAGCGAGGATTTGATCGGCAGAATCGGCCCGTGCGCCGAAAGATTATAGGCCGTCGATCCCGCAGGCGTTGAAACCAGGATGCCGTCGCAAATCAGCTCTTCCAGCCGAACCTTCTCGTCGATCGCGATCTGCAGCTTCGCCGCCTGATAGCGCTGGCGGAAGAGCGAGATCTCGTTGATGGCGAGGCTCTTGTGCGCCTTGCCGTTGGCGTCGGTCGCGATCATCGCCAGAGGATGGATCCGGCTGGTCTCGGCCGCCGCGAGGCGCTCGAGAAGTTGATCTTCCCTGTAGTCGTTCATCAGGAAGCCGACTGATCCACGGTTCATGCCGTAGATCGGGATCCGGTCGTTGATGAAGCGGTGTAGCGTCTGCAACATGAAGCCGTCGCCGCCGAGCGCCACGATCACGTCCGCCTCAGCAGGCTCCGTCTCCCCATAACGCTTGATCAAGGCTTCTTGGGCTTCGACCGCCTCCGGTACGTCGCTCGCAACGAAGGCGATGCGTTCGAACTTCTGCTTTTCTTTCGCCATCAATGGCCTTCACGTCATGAGAGGTCGCAGCAGGCAAGCCAGGGAAGCTCGCTCAAGTGCCGGTAAACAACAAGCCCCCTATGCGGGATAGCGGAGAGTGCGTCGGTGCGCCAGCCGATGGTGTCGTGATGATTTACGCCACCTATCCCACGCGGGAAGGAGCGCTTGCCGTTGCGCGTGACCTCGTAGAACGCCGGCTCGCGGCCGCGGTCAACCTCGTTCCCTCGGTCACGTCCGTATTCGAGTGGAAGGGGAGGCTCGAAACCGCTGACGAAGTCCTGATGATGGTGAAGCTGCCGGCGGAAGCGGCTTCCTCCGCCGTTGAGTACATCGCCGCGCACCATCCATACGAGGTGCCCGGTATCATCACCCTGCCGGTCTTGGGCGGCAGCGGTGACTATCTCGCGTGGGTTCGGGGCATCAGCAGCGGTCAATAAATGCCGCCGAGCGACTGCATGAGATTGAATCGCGCCGTTCCCGGTCGAGGATCGCCATGGCGCCGCTTGCCCGCCGACGCATAGTATTCACGCCGCGGCCGCGCGTCCCGATCGGAGCGCCGTGCCTTTCTCGGCTTGTGCACTTCCGTAAAACCCTCGACTGCGGGAGCCGCCCCATCGGCGCCTGTAACCGTCGCGCTGTCCGACAGATCATCTGTATCGGCGTCATACCCTTGGAGCGCTGCCACCTTGTTCGAAGCACCCGTATCCGCGCTGCCGCCGGGAGTTGGAACCTCAGCGCCTTCGGAGGTTGAGACAACTCCAAGCGGAACGGCACTCGATAGAGAGGGGCGCGGCGGAGTCACGTCGACTGGACCACCGATCGACATGCGTCCGGGTAACGGCTCAGGCCGGGAAGCCATCGCGACATCATCCGCCTGAGCGACGGCTGGCTCACGCTTCTGCCATGGCAGGACTTCGGGCTCCGAAGTCGCAACGCGCCCGCGATCCTCGGCGAGGCGGTGCTGCGCAACCCGGCGTTCTTCGAGCCGCTTCGATTTCTTGGCTGCCTGCGCGACAACCGCCCGTGGAACACAGCGACCGCCGTCTTCAAGGATCTGCCCCGAAGGGCAATCCATGGCACAGGCGATCTCCCGATGACCTTGGACGAGTGCAAGAAGAACGTAGTCTGGCTGATCGTAGGGAAGCACGGCATTTGCGCGATCCATGAACGCGGCCATCGCGCGGCGTGTGCCTGGGGTCCAGCTACCCGTGATCTCGCCTTGGTAGCAACCGGCGCGTTGAAGTTCCTGCTGCAGGTCGCGGGCGAGCTGTACACGGGTCGCGTCATCGGCAGGACGCGAGGACTTGATCGGCGACACGATCGCCTGCCCAGGGGTGACTACCGTGGTCCACGTGCCGGGCCGAACGAGAGGTGCGGCTTGCGCGGGGCGCTCGGACCGGCTTTCCGACGTCTCGCGATGCGCAGACGGCTTTGCCGGCGCAAAAGAGCGAATGACCTCATCGCTGCGATATGTGCCGTCGGGAGCGACCGAGATCCGTGTGATTTCCGCAAGGCCGCGAGGCGCGTCGGCTGAGGGCGGCAGATGCTCGTACGCCGAAAGCGCGATCCCGGCTGACAGAAGCAGCAATATGCCCGAACGCGGCATGACCCAAACTCCACCAACGTCCCGTTGGCGCTCTCATCACTCATCAAGAGTGGCGGCGAAATAGGCCGGACCAACATGAGAGAGAATGCCCTAAGTCGAGGCTCTTGGTAAATGGCAAATGCATGATGCTCGGCAGAGCGGGGCCGGCAAGGTGTCGTGTCTTTGCAACGCCTAAACTGCAGGCGGAGCACATGATTGCCACAATCAGACCCTTGCGCGAAGCTGGCAGGCTCGGTGCAAAACCTCTTGATAACCGGAAGTTTTCAACCGCCACACCGGTTCTGTGGACACTGTCATATGACGCCCGCGTCACCTTGAGCACGGCTTACTAGAATTCTGATTCCGCTGTCCTTTCGGATTAACATCCCCACACGACTCAGCTACGGCTGGAGGAGAGGGGAGTTTAATTCGAGTCAGTTTTCCACGCGCGCCCCGGCCCTGAAGCAAAGTTTTCCACCCTGATTTCTTGCGGCGAAATCGTGGCGGCAACTTCCGGTCGGAAGCAAGTGTGGCAGCTCTGGTCTGCTTGATTGTGCGGTTTCTGCCTCGTTCGCCTGCCGATGTCATGGGGATGTCATCGGAGCTCACAGCCGATCGATCGCGACACCATTCGCAATCATGCCCGTTTCGCGTTCCGGAGTTTGGCCGGCGGCTCCCTCGGTCGCTAGGGCCACAACGAAATGGCCGGTCTTCGTTTTCGCGTAGCCGATCGGTCCTCACAGGAGAGGGCACACGATGAGACACGTTTTAGGCGTGTTGGGGGTTCTGGCAGCAGGCGTATTACTCGCCGTTTCCGCTGCTATGAACTGGCGTTTTGGCTTCAGTCTCGGACGAACCGAGCTCGACGGCCAAATCTACGGTGCAGCATCCGCTGCCGCCGACTGCATGAAGGCTCTTGTACCGTTTTTCTTTTTCGCCGCAGTTCGAAATCGAATGTGGTCACAAGCGGCGGCATCCGCATTGGTCTGGACGGTCGTTACGGCCTACTCCATGACCTCCGCGCTCGGTCACGCAGCGTTAAATCGCTTCGATACGACCGGGCATCGCGCACAGGAAGCGCAAGCCTATCAGGATCTGAGAGGCGAGCTGAAGCGCGCGGAAGAGCAAGCCGGATGGATCCCTCAGCATCGTCCCTATGAGACGGTGAAGAGCGAGATCGACGGCATGAAGATGCAGAAGGCCTGGCAGTGGTCGAACGGCTGTAAGGAAGTGAGCTCGAAATCCGAGCGTAACTTCTGCCAGCAGTTGACCGCTCTTGACGCCGAGCTCGCATCCGCAAGCTCTGGCAAGGAGGCCGACGCGCGCATCTCCGAGATCAAGTCGAAGATCGATGCGAAAGCAGGTACGCCTGCGATGTCCGAAGCCGACCCGCAAGCGAAGGTTCTGACCGAGCTTGTGAACGCGTTCTTCCCGAACGTGAAGATCGAGAACGTGCAGATGGCGTTGACGTTATTCGTCGCGCTGCTGCTCGAGATCGGGTCTGGATTCGGCATGTACGTCGCATTCAGTCAGTGGCGTCTCTATGATCGCCAACCTGTCCCCGTCTCGCCGAGCAAGGCGCTGACGGAAGTAAGCACCGCTGCGGCAGCGGTGGCGGTACCGGTGCTCACACCGGTCGCCGTTCAGACGAAGAAGCCGCGTTCTGGCGCCAACGACAATCGTTCGCTCGAGATCGCTCTCGAAGCACCCGTTGTCCCGGCGCGGGCGATCGAAGCTCAGCCCGCACAGGAAGTGCATCAGGTTGAGACCAAGGTCGCTGAAAGCAAGGTCGTGGCGCCGGTTGCGCGTCTCGTCCCCGAGAATAACACCGAACGTTTCTACAAGGAGAACATCGAGGTCCGCGACGGATCAAGCGTAACGGCTACTGAACTCTATGAAGACTACTGCTCTTGGTGTGAAGCCAAGAACAAGGAGCCTGCAGCACTTCCGAGCTTTGCACGTGAATTTGCAGAACTTGGTGTGAAGAAGGAGAAGGTCGCCGGCCGAGTCCGGTATATCGGTATCGCACTCAAATCCGACATGGCACTCGAGGAGGCTACGAAATCGCCTACCTTCGGCACGGTCGCAGCCTAGCGCTGCCTCCTAGAAACGAAAGGCCCGCTTCGGCGGGCCTTTTTGTTTTTGGGGGCCATTGATATGCGCAAATCCAGTTATGCACTGTCTGTTTGGCTCAATTCCATATTCCGGGATTGAGCTGCATTGCGTTCAGGCCAAATTGCGATTTGAAAGAACTGGAATAATTGAAATCCTGTGCGGCCCATCGAGACGCAGTGTCGGGCCGATGCTGTCGAGATTGCGCATATGCGAATTCACTCCCCGGAGCTGGCAACCGAGCGCGGCTTCATTACGCTCCGGGCGAAGGTGAGTATCGACCGATCAGCAGGAAGTTTCCCCGATGAACTTTGGTTCACTTTCCCGCAGCGGTACGAGCATTTGTGTTCGCGCGCGATTGAGCCATTTGCGGTTGCGCTGAGCTTGCTTGCTTCAACCCTCGACGAGGAAATTTGCGTTGATGAGCCATTCTCCGAGCGCCTGAGTGTCGGCCTGCAGGAGTATTGGAAAATATTCACCACGTGGGCTCCGCAGAAATTCAAGCCTATCCGGCTTGTTTCTAAAGGGCTCGTAGCTAAAGCGGCGACGCCGGCGCACGTTGCCGCGGCATTCTCCGGAGGCGTGGACTCCTTCTTCAGCCAATTTCCCGATCGCGATCTTCCGCCCGGATTTCAAACCAAGTATGCCGTCTTCGTTCACGGACTCGATATCCCGCTCAAGGACGAAGACATCTTCGAGTGCGCCGCGGCGAACTACGAGGCGATGTTCCGTGATCGCGGCATCGAACTCGTCAGGGTGAAAAGCAACGTTCGCGCCTTCGTGCCGGACTGGGATCTAGGTCACGGCATTGCACTGTGCGCCGTCGGCCTTGCCTTGGGTGCCGGGGTCAGCCGGTTCATCGTCCCGTCGTCGATGACGTACACGACCCTCAAGCCCTGGGGCTCCAACCCTATGATCGACGCGCTCCTGTCGACGGAGCAGACGCAAATAATCCACGACGGAGCGTTTTATTCGCGGGTCGACAAGCTAAGCCTCCTTAAGGACTGGGAACCGCTTCGGGCCATGATGCGCATCTGCTACGCCAAGCCCGACGCGCTTCACAATTGCGGTCAGTGCCCGAAGTGTCGCCGCACGATGATGATGCTGGACGCACTCGGCGCGTTGTCCAAATTCAAGACGTTTCCGCCAGTGCGCTCGTCCTATCACTTTTTGACGTGCCGTTGGCTGACGCCACACGAGCGGCTATGCGGGCGTCAGACGATAGCGATTGCGGCAAAGAACGGACGGCTGGATCTGGTATGGGCCGGGCGCGCAGCGATGCTGATGAGCCGGCTCCGCCTTGCCGTGAAAAGCTTGCGTACGCGCACACGGTCCTTGCGACGCAAGCCTGCCCAAGTCCCCCGAACGAATGCCTTGAGCCCCATCACGCCCGTCACCTCCGGGGATACGCGGTGAAGATATAATCCTTCGCCTGCACGATCGTGTGGCAGGCGAACCCGCACTTGGCGTCGTTCTCTTGCGGTGGTGAATCCGACGTCGTCGCCGGTGTGAATGAATCTGTCGCCTGATCGTAGATGAATGCGGCATAGCCCCAGCCGCCGCTGTCGGCGAAGCGCTTGCTGTCCTTCTCGATGAAATCGACGTTGAGAAGCTCGCCCGGCACGGTCGCAGGCGAGGGCGACTCCTTGCTCAGCGTCGGCTTCCAATGGATCTTCGCGATCTTTGATCCGTCCGGGAAATGTTTGCCATTTTCCGGAACGCCGGAGCGATAGGCTTCGATCATCACCGGATTGGCGAGGATGACCGCCATCGCGCTTTCGGTCTGGCTGACCGCGACGCTCTGCCAATCCTCGTATCCTTTGAACTCTGAGAACGCGAGACCGCCCGGAACCTTGACGCTGTACTTGTCAGATGCAGCCAGTGCGATACCCCCCGCGACCGAAACCGCGATCGCAGCAATCATTAAGATCGGCTTCTGATTGACAAAGGAAAAGGTCGAAAGACGCGACATGCCAAATCTCCTGTTCTGCCGCCGGAGGCCCCGGCGAGGAGGTGGAATAAATGTCAACTTCGACGTCGCAGGAAAACATCAGCGCGCGGAGAATACGCTCATCCGAAATTTTGTCGAGCATCAGAAAATGAAAAATTCTCTTTAAAATTCAGATGGAGCGGAGAGCGCTCGCGCGCCCTCTAGCCTCCTAACCCAGCAATCTTCAAAGCGAAGGCGAAGTTGAAAGCGGTGTCCTTCAAGCCGTCGAAGCGGCCCGATGCGCCACCGTGCCCTGCGCCCATGTTGGTCTTGAGCAGCACCAGATTACGGCTCGTGTTGAGCGCGCGCATTTTCGCGATCCACTTTGCCGGCTCCCAATAGGTCACGCGCGGATCGGTTAGGCCGGCAAGCGCGAGGATATGCGGATAATCCTTCGCTTCGACATTGTCGTAGGGCGAGTAACTGCGGATGTAGTCGAAGTCACCCTTGCTGGTCAGCGGATTTCCCCATTCCGGCCACTCCGGCGGGGTCAGCGGCAGATCCTTGTCGAGCATTGTGTTCAAGACGTCGACGAACGGCACATCGGCGATGATGCCGAGAAACAGATCTGGCGCCATGTTGGCGATCGCGCCCATCAGCATGCCGCCCGCCGAGCCGCCGTTCGCAACGACACGCCCGCGCGTCGTGAAGCCTTGCGCGATCAGATGCTCGCCGGCCGCGATGAAGTCAGTGAAGGTGTTTTTCTTGTTCTTCATCTTGCCGTCGGTGTACCAGCGATAGCCCTTGTCCTTGCCGCCGCGAATATGCGCGATGGCAAAGATGAAACCGCGATCGACGAGCGACAGCCGCGCCGTCGAGAACGAAGCCGGCATCGCGATGCCGTAGGCGCCGTATCCGTAGAGAAACAGCGGCGCCGAGCCATCGAGTGGCGTGGTCTTCTTGTAGAGCAGCGTAACGGGGACGAGCGCGCCGTCCTTGGCTGGCGCGAGAAGGCGGCGAGTCACATAGTCCGCCGGATTGTGCCCGCTCGGAATCTCTTGCCGCTTCCGGAGGGTCCGCTCGCGCGTGGCCATGTCGTAGTCGTAGGTTTCGGCGGGCGTCGTGAGCGATGAGTACGTGAAGCGGATGCGCGTCGTATCGAACTCGTAGCCTGAACTCATGCCAAGCGCGTACGCTTCTTCCTCGAAGGCAATGCTGTGCTCGCCTCCAAGATCGAAGAAATCCTCCGCGCTTGCGCCGGGCTTGATCGGCGTGATCACGATGCGCGGCAAGCTCTCCTCGCGCTCGAGCCGCGTCACGAAGTTCTCGAACACGCTGACATCGACAATAAGCCGCCCTGGCTTGTGGGCGACGATCTCACGCCAGTTCTCCTCTCCCGGAGAGGCGACCGGCGCGATCACCACGCGAAAGTCCTCCGCGCCGTTGGAGTTGGTGGCGATGATCAGATGCTGGCCATGATGCTCGACGCTGTACTGATGCTGCACACGGCGCGGCGCGACAAGCCTCGGCTCCGCATCTGGAGCATCCGCATCGATCAAGCGAACTTCGCTCGTATCGTGATCGTGGATGTCGATGAGAATGAACTTCTGCGACTGCGTCGCCGAAAGTCCGACGAAGAAACCTGAATCCTTCTCCTCATAGACCAGCTTGTCTTCCGACACGGGCGTGCCGAGCACGTGGCTATAGACGAACAGCGGACGCTGGTGCTCGTCGACCTTGATGTAGAAAAGCGTGCGGCCGTCGCTCGACCATTCGAGGCTGCCATGCGTATCGGGAATCTCATCCGCGAGATTTTGCCCGCTCGCGAGGTCGCGGATGCGAACCGTGTAAAGCTCCGACCCTTTGTCGTCGGTCGCGTAGGCCAGCAGCTTGTGATCGTTGGTGTGCGAAGTCGCGCCGAGATCCCAATAGCTCTTGCCTTCCGCTTCCTTGTTGCCGTCCAGCAGCACTTCCGCGGCGCTGACAGAGCCGCCGCGAGGGATCCGGCAAAGTTGCGCGTACTGCCCACCTTTGACGAACCGGGGGAAATACTCGAACGGTCCATCCGGCTGCGGCACCTGTTGATCGTCTTCCTTGAGACGCGCCTTCATCTCCTTGAAAAGTGTCTCGCGCAGCGGCTCCGTGTCCGCGAGCGTTGCGTTCGTATAGGCATTCTCCGCTTCGAGATGGCTGCGGATCTCCTCGGCGAGCACCTGAGGGTTCCGCATCACCTCCTGCCAGTTGTCCGCCCGGATCCAGGCATAGTCGTCGCTGAGCGTTACCCCATGATGCGTGGACACCGCGGGCACGCGTCGGGCGACCGGCGGCGAAGGAGATGCGCTCTCCTCAGCGGCCTGCGCGGCGTTCGTCGTGGCTGAGATGGAGCCGGTCATCGGGCTGATTACCTTCAAGCTTGGTTACGGGGCGAGACGGTTCTCGGCCGCCGAAGCAAATGCGTCAACACGCCGGGAGTGTCGCAGTAATGATCAAATGAAGTGGGGCTATCCTCAAGAATTAGCAATGTCGTAATCTACTTTTGAGGTCCGATTGACAATGCTGGCGTCCTGTAGTCAAAGCTTTCGCAAGTGGAGCGGAGTTGAACGCTCGAATTGCGCTCGTAACGTAAAGATCACTATCGGCCATTCTCGGAAGAGACGCAGCGGCGGAATGTCGATATGGACGGACGGTCGGGGGCCGGTTATCGGCCGGCGGAAGAAGCGGAAGACAAGCGCATGGATAGTTCGGGACCGCCTGAGCTCGTGACCATCACGGCAACGATCGTCGCCGCCTACGTCAGCAACAATTCAATCGCTTCGAACGAGCTTCCAAACCTCATCGCCGAGACGCATGCGGCTTTGAGCCGGGCGGCGGGGCGGACGGTCCAGCCCGAGCGCGACGAGTCCAAACCCAAGATCGCCGTCAAGAAATCCGTCATGCCGGACTTCATCATTTGCCTTGAAGACGGCAAGAAGTTCAAATCGCTGAAGCGGCACCTGCGCACCCACTACAACTTGTCGCCGGAAGAGTATCGGGAGAAATGGGGCCTGCCGCCCGACTATCCGATGGTGGCTCCGAATTACGCCAACGCGCGCTCTCAGCTCGCCAAGAAGATGGGCCTTGGCACCCGGCGTGAGCGCTGAGAGCCCTCCACTTTCTTATTCACTCTGAAGTGCGGTGAACCGGACCGAACGCGCGCGTCTTGTTGCATCTCGATAGGCTGCTGCGCATTGCTCCTTGCGATGAAGGGCCACCAGGTCGCGACGTTCCCCTTTCAGGAGGCGCGCGAGCTTCGCATGCCGGGCGAGGTCGTACGAATGGCTGCCCGCGTTACCGAGGCGCCGCTCCTTGCGCACTTCCCGCTCGATGATCGCGATTAGGTGCATTCGCCCGGCCGGCGAGCGATCGCTCAGATCTTTCGGCCAAACCGGTAAAATTCTGACGAGGTCGAGCCAGCAACTGGACTCTGAATTGCGAACATCGCTGTGCACTGCGTGCGTCAGCGTTGCTCTGTCTCTTTTCGGAACGCGTTTCTGCATAGCGGGGAAGTGTGAGCCACGCGCCCGGAGCGGGGATAACTTTTCTGCCGCCCCGCGCGACTAAGGTGAACGGGCGCGTCGGAAAAAAACTTATCCCCGCCCTTTGAGGCGCCCGTATTCTTCCCGCGATGTCACAGCTGCAACGAACGATGAGAGAGAGCGCGCACGCCGCGGAGAAGCGGAAAGAGCGAGAGGCTCTCGGTCTCCGGGAAGGAATGATGTTTCGTGCTTCGCTATCCGCGGCGCGCAAGATGCGCCACTTGTCCGCCGCTTCTGCCGAAGCGCCTGCCCACTTCGGTCAGGATGAAAGGCGCCTGGCAATCGACCTTGCGATATCGACGGTTTTCGGTGTCGATGCGGAAGGCCTTTGGCATGGAACGCGCGGTGTTCGCGATATCGCCGAAGCACGCCAGGTCGCGATGTACCTTGCGCATGTTTGCTGCGGAATGACCTTGACCGAGGTCGGCGCGATGTTCGGCCGTGACCGGACGACGGTCTCTCATGCCTGTCTCAAGGTCGAATATCGCCGCGACGATCCGAACTTCGATCGTGCACTCGACCTGCTGAGTTGGGCTCTGCCGACGTTGGTCCTCCGCGTGCCCAGTCGCGATCGCTTGCGCGCCTCCACAAGAACCGGGGAACACGAATGGCTATGAAATCCGCTCGCCGCCGCGCAGCCGCGCGCACCTGCGAGGAAGCAGCAGCGCCGCACCGTAATCTCGCCGAAAGTCCGCTCGCCTGGCTTGCGCGCCGCAGGGACAAGGACGGCCAGCCGATGCTCGCCGACGCCGAGTTCGATGCGGGGGAAAAGCTGCGTGCCGACTTCTGGTTCGCGCAGATGACGCCGAGGACAACGGCGAACTGGTCGCTGCTGCTTTCGGGTGGTGGCGGCGGCAAGGGCGCTCCCGACATTGGACCCGACATTCGCGATTCCGTAGTTGCTGCGAAAGAGCGCGTGAAGCGGGCGCTTGCGGCGGTCGGCCCCGATCTCGCCGGTGTACTGATCGACGTGTGCTGCCATCTGAAGGGATTGGAGGCGAGCGAGAAGGCAAGCGGCTGGCCGCAGCGTTCCGGTAAGATCATTCTGCAGATCGCGCTGCGCCAGCTTGCGCGCCATTACGGCATGGTCCCTCCCGCTGCAAGCGAGACGCGCGATCAGCCCGTCCGCATCCGCCACTGGGGCGCGAGCGACTATCGCCCCGAGATCGACGGCGCCGGTTGAACCGCATTCCAGACCGCGCGCGCTCGAGGTAAGGAGTGAGAAGTGTAAAACGACGTATGGAGTGTGCGAAGTGTGAAGCGGCAGCAACCTCGGAATGCCCATCCGAGACAGGCCGCGTGGAGCATACCGCAGGCGCTGAACTTCAAGACACGACGGGGAGATCCCCCATAGTGCCTACCCTCAAAACTCCATGGCCGCCCTTGAGGCGGCCATCCAGAGCCGCAAACTGAGCTCTACCAAGCGGCCTCTTCAGCCAAATCCTTCCATTGCGGGTTTGTCTTTTCAATCAGCTCGAGCTTCCAACGCCGGGGCCAGCGTTTGAGACTGGTTTCGCGCTGGATCGCCAGAGAAATGGAATCGAAGACTTCGTAGTACACGAGCATCTTCAGTCCGTAGCGGGAGGTGAAGCCGGGAACGAGGCTGTTGGCGTGCTCATAGACGCGGCGGGCAAGATTGTTGGTCACGCCGATGTAGATCGTCCCATTGCGCTTGTTGGCCATGATGTAAACGTAAAACTGCTCGCTCACGGGGTGCGCCCTGGATGGCCGGGTCGAGCCCGGCCATGGAGTGATGGAAGGCACGAAGGAGAGAATGCAAGAAGTGAGAAGTGAGAAGTGAGAAGTGAGAAGTGAGAAGTGAGAAGTGAGAAGTGGAAGTGAGAGTGAGAGTGTGCGAAGTGACAGCAATCCCGGATTGCCGCTCCGAGACGCACCGGCAATGAGCAATGCCGCGAGGGACGTTGAAACAATCATTCACGTTGCGGCTCTCAGACACTGGGGCGCCGACTTCCACTGACCTGCCAAAAAACTCCATGGCCGCCCTCGAGCGGCCATCCAGAGCCGCAAACTGAGCTCTACCAAGCGGCCTCTTCAGCGTGTTCGAAAAAGGCCGGGCCCTACGCCGCGAGCATCTCCGAGGCGTCGGACCTGATGCGCTTCATCATCGAGGCAAGCCCGTTGGATCGCTGTGGCGTCAGGTGTTCCTTCAGTCCGAGGCTCGCGAAGATTCCCTCGGCATCCGTCTTCAGGATCTCGTCCAGCGTCTTGCCCTCGTAGATGATGAAGAGCAACGCGATGAGGCCCTGCACGATGTGGGCATCGCTCATGCCCTGCATCTCGAGCTTATCGCTGGGCTTGGGGTCATCGGGATTGCCGCTGCGCTTCGTCGCGAGCCACACTTGACTGGCACACCCGCGCACCTTGTTGGCGTCGGTCTTCAACTCGGCGGGGAGAGGCGGCAGCGCGCGGCCGAGCTCGATAACGTAGCGGTAACGATCTTCCCAATCGTCGAGCATCGCGAAGTCGGCGCGGATATCTTCAATGGTCATGCGAAACGCCCAGCATGATCCGCGTTAGCGGATCGTTCACCTTACACATAGGTCGCAGGGCGGGGAGAGAGCAAGGCCGGAGCAGGCGCCCGACCAGAACTGGCTTTAGATGCCGTTGTGGGGTGCGCGTTTGCCGCGCCAGTCCGCCGCTTTGTCGAAGGGCGTCAGAGTGCCGCTGTCGCGCTCGAGCACCGCGGGAGCAACGGTCGTCCCGTTCGTGTCGTCGAGACGCAGGCTCGCGTTGCTCATAGATCCTGAATTCGCGTAACGCTCGCGCGCCATATCATAGGCGAGCTGAGCGCCAAACTGCGCCTTGGCGACGAATTGGGTCCACAACTCGGCGCTCTTCGCGCAAACAGTGGCGTTTCGATCGCAGAAGGTGACGACCCACTCGGCGGTGTCGCCCGCACGCTGATAAAGCCGCTGCTGCTGTTCCTTGTCGGAAGGAAGCAGTGCGATCGCGATCGCGGCGACGGTGGCTAAACGCAACAAACCCATGACACAAACCTTCGCGTCTGACGGCCGGGCATGTCCCCGGCACGTGAAGCGGATTGAACGAGGCCGTTCCCTCTACGCTCATCCATACCAGCCGCGCATCAAGGTTAAGCTAGCCCACGACCCGCAATTTGAAGCGGATTTACTTCAAATTTTACGGGATTTAGTGCGCGCATTCCGTCTGGTTTATTTCGAGAGTTAAGGAGGTCTTAACGGCTGGCCGCGATACTCGCGGGCGGGGGCAAAGAGGGACGGGCCGCAGCATGACCGAAAGGGATCGAAAGCTCGCAGCTATCCTGTCGTTGCTTGCAACGACAAGCGTGGCTCTGAACATGCTCGTCTTCCAGAACACCGGCGGCAAAGGCAGCGCGATCGAGACGGGCGGGATCACCGACCGGACTTCGTGGGTCGATGGCCCCGGTTTGTCACTCGGTCCGACGGCGCCCGGCCCTGGTGCGGCACAAACCGCTGATGCCGCGCCTCTACCGCCCGGACCGCTGAGCGTCAGCGACGATTCCGACCGCGCCGACATCACCAAGGGCGTCCAGCGCGAACTCAACAACATCAATTACGAGGCAGGTCCTGCCGACGGCGTGCTGGGACTCGTCACGCGTGCCGCGATCTTCGCCTACGAATACGACAACGGCCTCGTGCTCACCGGCCAGCCGAGCGATCAGCTCTTGAGCCAGCTCATTCTCGGCAGTTCGTCCTTGCCGCCGAACGCCGCGCGACCGGGCAAGACCATGTCGCCCGATGGCGAAAGCTTCGTTCGCACGGTGAAGCAGCAGCTCTCCGCGCTTGGCTACCAGACGGGCGTGACGGGCTCAGCCCTGACGCCGGAGTTCTCGCGCGCCATCCGCGAATTCGAGACGGACCAGAAATTGAAGCCCACCGGCCGCATCTCCGGTCCGATGGAAAGCCGTCTGCTTCGCCTCCAGAGCGAACCCAAGGCGCGGCGCGAGGCGATCGCCAAAGCATCGAAGCGCTAGCGATTCTTGTGCATCGCCTGCTAACGTCGCCTGATGCGTCTGAAATCGGAAATCTGGGTCAAAGCCTATCTGCGCCGCTGCCTCTACAACGGCGCCAATGGCGTGATCGCGCGCCATGGCGACGACGACGCCGGCGCCATCTTCATCAAGATCGTGCGCGCAGACAGAATGGCCGCGGTATTTTCACCGGCGCCCGCAGGTCTCGAAGAAGTCGACATCGACCGGCGTTGGGTGCCGCGCTTCAAGAGCGAGTTCGTGCCGGAAGCCGAAGCGGATTCGATGCTCAGTCGCGAAGCGAGTTTCGATAGCGACATCTGGGTCGTCGAAATCGAGGATCGCGAAGGCCGCCACTTCCTCGGCGATGAATTGATGAAATAGCAACAGTCGGCGCCAACATTCGTCTCGCGTTTACAAACCATTAACTCGACGCCGACCTTAATTCATAGTGATGCGATGATTCTGACGGCAGCAGCGCATACTCGCCACGCTCCGTTTCGCAATCAGTGATCCCGTGGCGGGAGCCTTGATGGCGGGGAATGCCGTACGGCGCGAGCTAAGTTTCGCGTCCCTTGGGGGATGGCGCATGGCAACGATTTTGGAATTCAAATTTGCACCGAGACCGACGGCCGCATCCGTGCTTGCAGCGTGCGATGCATCGGCCTCCGCGGAAATCGTTTTCTTTCCCGGCGTACGTTATGAGCGGCACAGCGACGACGTCGAAGACCAGCGCAAAGCCAAGCGTCATCGCGACGAGCTCGACCTCGAGAGCTGACGACGCCTCGAGTTGAAATCTAAAGCTCGCATGGGGTGTCGAGGCAATTCACGCCTGCCGCCGTTGCGAACGGAGAGCGCGATACAGCGCCTCGTAAGGGAAATCCGAAATCACGCGCCGTCGCGTCGGCACGAGGCCTTGGAAAGCGCGACGAGTTCGTCGGAGCGATAGGGCTCGCCCTTGTCGGGAGCCCGCACGACGATCAATCCCTTTGCCGCCGCGATCGTCTGCTGCGGATCGACGCCGGCGCTCGTCGCAGGAAGGCCCATGAAGCGATCGTCGGAAGGCACAATCGACAGATCGATCGTCGTCTCCCGATCGGCTGAGGCTGCAGCGAAATAAAGGTTGGTTCCATCCGGCGAATACACGCCGACCGTCCAACCGAGATCCGGAAGCAGCGCGCGCACCCGCATCGTCCCGTTCTTCGTTTCGAACGGACAGAACGCATAGCGCGCATCCGGCGCCATGAAGGGCAGCGGCTGATGCTGAGGCGCGACCGCGTCGGCAATCGTCATCGTGTTGGCCGGATATTCCTGCGTCAGCCGTGAATAGGCCGAGCGCCGCGTGTCGTTCACGGCGAGGAAGGTGGCGACGAGATGCACGATCCCGGCGAGCAGGATGAAGATCGCGAGCAACCGCCAGTCGAAACCCTTGAGCGGCTTCATGAGCAGCCCTCGCGCTTGATGATGGGCAGATGCTTGTTGCGCTCCGCGCGCTCTTCGGCGGAAAGGCCGGTCGCCGGATCGAGCACCGTGAAGACGAGGACGAGACGGCCCGCACCGCTCGTCGGCAGCCAGTTGCCTGGCCTCGCGTCGCGTCCGAGCGAAACCACGAACGATCCGTTCGGACTGGGCGCGATGGTATCGGCCGTGAACTCGTAGCGGTCGGCGTCGTTGTGGATGAGGTTGCCGCGCGCGTCGAACACGGCGAGGCTCCACCACAGTCCGCGCATGTTGGCGCCGTCGATGATGTAATTGCACGACGAGTGAAGTCGCGCGCCTTGCGAATCCGTTTTCGCTTCGAACACACCGGCGCTGTCGGCGGAAATGCGAAGCTTGCCGGTGGCGATCATGTGCGCCTTCGTATAAGGGTCGGCGCTCTCGCGGCCGATATCGCGCCATTGCTGCCACGGACCGTACATGTCGGAGGAAAGCGGCGAGCCGCGATCGATCATGTATCGGCTTGTCCAAAGGCCGGTCGCGATCGCGAGCGCGAGCACCATCAGCACGGTGACGGCGCGTACGAGGATCGCGATGATCGCGCGCACGACGCTCAATCGCGTCGGGGCTACTGGGGAGTTGGCTTCGATCGATGCCACGGTCGCTGGGTTCCTATCGCATCCGTGTTCAGGGCACCGCCGTCGCCGAGGTCCGCCCACCGGACGGCGGCGCGGCTGCCGGCATCGAAAGGTCGTCGTGCGAGGTATCGAAGAGCGTAGCGCGGCGATCGGGGCGCGTCGCGGGTTGCGGCGCCTGCTTAGGATCGTCAGGCTGCGGAACGCGCGAAGGCTCGCCGCCGCCGGCCGGCGTGACAGCCGCGGGAGCTTCGCCGTTGGCTTTGCGCAGCGCGCTGACGAGCATCTTCAAGGCGTCGCGCGTCTTGGACGGCATCACACTCGGCGGCTTGGATGCATCGGTCTGCGCCGGCGTAAGACCCGCGGCGACCTGCTGCGCCCGAACCTCGGCCAGGCGCTGCTGCTCTTCCACCTGACGCGGATGCGGGGGCAATCCAGGGATCGTCGGGATATTCATGTCGGCGTGCGCGACCGTCATGAGATCGTGCCAAACCGGCGCTGCTTGATGGCCGCCGGTCACGCCGGCACGCATCGGCCGGTTGTCGTCGTTGCCGAGCCAGACGCCGGCCACGTACTTGCCGGTGAAGCCCATGAACCAAGCGTCCTTCGGACCGGTCGAGGTTCCCGTCTTGCCGGCAACGTTGGTGAAATCGAGATTGGCCATGCCGCCGGTGCCCTGCGTCACGACGCGATTGAGCATGACGTTCATTTCTTCCGCGACATGCCGCGACACGACCTGGCGCGGCGGAGGCTCATCGCGCTCGCGGGAATAGAGCAGGTCGCCCTTGGATGTGGTGATGTCGAGAATGCCGTAAGGCTTGGCGTACTTTCCACCGTTGGCGAACGTCGCCACGCCGCCCGTGTGTTCGAGCACCGTGATGCCGCCGTCGCCGAGCGCCATCGAACACGTCTTCTTCACGCCTTCGATGCCGAGCCGCTTCGTCATCTCGATCACCTTCTCGCGGCCGACCGCGAAGGAAAGTTCGGCCGCGACGGTGTTCAAGGATTTCGCCAGCGCTTCCCACAAAGGTATGCGCGCGCCCGAGCCGCCACCGCCGCCATAGTTCGAGGGCGACCAGTTCCCGCATGACCGCGATGCGTCGCGCACGATCGTCTCGGGCGTATAGCCGTTCTCCATCGCCGCCGCGTACACGTAGATCTTGAACGATGAGCCCGGCTGGCGTTTGGCGTGCGTCGCGCGGTTGAACTGGCTCTCGCCGTAATCCGGACCGCCGACGATCGCCTTCACCCGTCCGTCCGTCTCGGTGACGACGATGGCGCCTGAGCTGAAATGATTGTCGCGACCTTCCTTGCGCAGCGCGGCGGCGAGCGCTTCTTCAGCTTGCCGCTGCAGCGTGAGGTCGACCGTGGTACGCGCCGTCAGCACGAATTGGTTCTTGCCGTCGGCGATGCGCTGCACTTCCTCGTACGCCCAATCGAGGAACCAGTCTGGGCTGGCCGACGCCCGCGCTTCGACGATCTTCGCCGGGTTCATTCGCGCCGCGTGCACCTGGCCGGCGGTGTAGTAGCCCGCCTCGACGAGGTTATCGAGCACCTGATTGGTGCGCGCCCGTGATGCCGCAAGATCGACGAGCGGCGAATATTTGGTCGGCGCCTTGAACAGTCCGGCGAGCACCGCCGCTTCCGCCATGTTGATGTCGCGGACCGACTTGCCGAAATAATACTGCGAGGCAGCTTCCGCTCCGAACGTGCCGCCGCCCATATACGCGCGGTCAAAATAGAGCTTTAGGATTTCGCGCTTGGAATATCGACTCTCGAGCAGGAACGAGAGAAACAGCTCTTTGACCTTTCGCTGGAGCGATCGCTCCGACGAGAGGAACAGGTTCTTTGCCAGCTGCTGCGTCAGCGTCGAGCCGCCTTGCACGACCTCATTGGCCTGCACGTTGGTGACGAGCGCGCGCATCGTGCCCAGCACGTCGACGCCGTAATGTTCGAAGAAGCGGCGATCCTCGGTCGCGAGCGTCGCCTTGATGAGCACATCCGGGATCTCGCTCAAGGGGACGGAGTCGTTGTGAAGGATGCCGCGCTTGCCGATCTCGTTGCCGTTGATGTCGAGGAACTTCACCGCGTAGCGGCCGGTCAGGAACTTGCTTTCGTCGAACTCCTGGAAGGCGGGCAGCGCCAGCCCGTACAGAACGACGAAACCGCCGAACAGCATCGTCAGACTTTCTGAGGCGAACTCGTTGAGCAGTCGCCGCCACCCGACGAGCTGGAACCGCGCGAAATAGCTCGAGCCAGCGTTCCAATAATCCTTCGTCCGCGACCAAGCCTCTCCCAGCGTCGCGTTGATCTTGGAATCAAGCGCCAGCCAGTCGATGAAGCGATCCCTGCCGCCCTGCTTGTGGAACCAGTCGTTCAAAAAGCGCTACCCCTTGCCCGCGCCGAACTCATTAAGTCGCTCTTGTCACAAGTGAGACGCGGGCTTAAGCCCTTTACTGCGAGTCTTATTCGCAACACCAATTGCGACGCGCTCCACCGAACGCGCCGCCGTGGTTAGTTTGCGGACGTTAGGCGTCGCAAGTCGACAAAATTGTGGTTATCCCGAGAGCGGGCGGAAGGGAAGAGCAACACCTGATGTTGGACGGCAACGATCCACCGTTCTGGCGCACGAAAACCCTCGAACAGATGGGCCGCGAGGAGTGGGAAGCTCTGTGCGACGGCTGCGGGCGTTGCTGCCTCGTCAAGCTCGAGGACGAAGACACGGCCGAGATTTATCTGACGCGGCTTTCCTGCGGCATGCTCGATGTGCGCACCTGCCGCTGCAAGGATTATCCCAACCGCTTCCTCAAGATGCCCGATTGCCTGGAAATCGACATAGCGCGTGCCCGCGAGCTGTCGTGGCTGCCCAAGACCTGCGCCTATCGCATCGTCGGGGAAGGGGGCGATCTCCCCTGGTGGCATCCGCTCGTCTCGGGAACGCCCGAAACCGTGCACCAGGCCGGAATCTCCGTTCGCAGCTTCGCCATGAGCGAACGCCGCGTGAAGCAGGAGAACTACTGGAAGTACATCATCCCCGACCTCCCCGAGGAAGCCGAGCGGGCCCGTCCCGCTGCGGAGTAGCGCTCAACGCGAGCCGACCGAACGATGTCATCCCGGGCTTGTGCGGAGGATGCCAGTGTTCGACGCCATGCTCGTTCGCAGCGAAAAAACTTATCCCCGCCGAGTTGCGCGAAATTATAATGGAAAGATTTTGCTGCGGCCTTTGATTTTATAAAATAAATTCAATGAGTTGGATCGTTTTTCCCGTTGACAGCGCGACGCTTCTCGGGCATCATTCCTGTATAATGCGGAAAGTGTGAGACACGGGATTTGCGGCTCAGCCGCTCCGTCGCACGCTGCGGCTCCAGCACAATTCGGAAGGTGGCGGCGGATGGCGGCAAGCCCACGCGCTGCGAACTCTGCGCGCCGAGCGACGGGCTCGACGAAGGAGGATCGCTCGGCGGCAGCAAAGTCGGCGGCGCGGCGCACGGCTTCGCGCTCCAGCACGGCGGCGAAGACCGCACGCGACGATCACGCGGAAACGAAGCCGCCGACGAAAGCCGCGAAGGCTACGAAGGTGGCCGAACAATCAGCTGCTCCGACGGAAGAAGATCCAAGCCCGCGCGCTGCGGCCGGCTCGCGGAACGCGAGTCGCCGAGCGCCAACAAAAAAATCCCTCGTTCAGCGTGTCTACAACACGATCGACGGCGAGCTGACGAAGCTCGAGAAGCAAAAGGGGCTCACGTCCCAGGATCGCGAGCGCGCCTCGCGGGCTCTGTCGCAGATGGTCAACGCATTGGAGAAAGCCGTTGAGATGCAACGCGAGATGACGAAGCGGAAGACATCGGGAGGAGATGCCAAAAACAAGGAGGCGCTCGCCCATGCGGAAGACCTACGCCGCGAAATTGCGGAACGTCTTGAGCGCCTCAATCGCAAGCGGGCGTCTGTCCGACGATCTGAATGAGTTGACGCGCGAAGAGCTGCACTTCATCGCGCACGACTGGGAAATCTGGGCCCGCGACGATCAGCTGGCGCCCTTATCGATTGCACCCGGCGACTCCCCTGCGGGGAGCCAGCCGCCCGGTGCGCTCGATGTTGCGCAAAACTCGCCCAACAAGGCCGCGCCTTGCGGCCGGCTCTGCGAAGCAGAGTCGCAAGGCGCAAAAGCATGGAGAGTCTGGCTGCTTCTCGGCGGCCGCGGTTCCGGCAAGACGAGGGCAGGCGCCGAGTGGATACGCTCCGTGGCCCGTGCCGAAGATGCAAGCGCGTGCTCGGCGGCCGGCTCCGCGGAGCGGAGTCGCCGAGCACAAACAAAAGACTCACCAAGAATAGCGCTCGTGGGCAAAACGCTCGCCGACGTTCGCAACGTCATGATCGAAGGTCAATCCGGTCTGCTCGCGATCCATCCGGCGCACGAGCGGCCCGAGTTCAAACCTTCGAAGCGTCGCCTGACCTGGCCGAACGGTGCCATCGCGGAGCTGTTCTCGGCCGATGAAGCCGAAGCACTGCGCGGTCCGCAGTTCACCGCCGCGTGGTGCGATGAACTCGCCAAGTGGCGCGGCGCGGAGAAGGCGTGGGACATGCTGCAGTTCGCGCTCCGTCTTGGCGATGCGCCGCGCATGTGCGTGACGACGACGCCGCGCGCGACGAAGCTGTTGAAGCAGATCATGGCGGACGAAGCGACCGTGACCGTCAACCTTGCGACAGCGGACAATGCGATGAACCTCGCGCCATCGTTCTTGGCCGAGATGACGCGCCGCTATGCGGGCTCCGCGATCGGCCGCCAGGAACTCCTGGGTGAGATCGTCGAGGACCCCAGCGATGGCCTCTGGCGCCGGCACTGGATCGAGGAAGCGCGCGTCGAAACCACGCCCGACATGCAGCGCATCGTCGTCGCGCTCGATCCGCCCGTCACCGCGACGGCGTCATCGGACGCGTGTGGAATTGTCGTCGCCGGTTTGGGCGTCGACAAACGAGCCTACGTTCTTGCCGATCGCACGATCCAGGGACGAACGCCGGAAGTCTGGGCGCATGCGGCGCTGGGCGCGTTCGATGATTTCGAAGCCGACCGCATGGTGGCGGAAGTCAATCAGGGCGGCGATCTCGTGATCTCCGTGCTGCAGCGATTTCGCGAGAATTTCCCCGTCGTGAAGGTTCGCGCCACGCGGGGAAAATGGGTTCGCGCCGAGCCGGTCGCCGCGCTTTACGCCGAAGGCCGCGTGGCGCACGTCGGGCGCTTCGATGCGCTGGAAGATCAGATGTGTTCGTTCGGCGCCGATGGCACGATGCGCGGCCGCAGCCCCGATCGCGCCGACGCGCTCGTCTGGGCCATCACTGACTTGCTCTTGAGCGATACGACCAAGCCATCGGTACGGATGCTTTGATCTTCGTCATCCTCGGTCGCGCGTATGCGACGGCCGGGGATCCAGCGCAGGACTCGTCGCAGACGCACCGGTGAGCCTAAGGTGCTTCTTACGCTGAATCCCCGAACAGCCTCGCCGCGCTCCGTCCGCACGACGGTGGAGCGCTGAGACGACGCGCCCGTTCCACGCAATTTCAAAGGACAGTTCATGTCGCTGATCTCGGAAACGCTAGCGCGCTGGCTGCCGGAGTCCTTGTTGCCACGCGAGTCGCCGAATATGTTCGAAGACTCTTTCAACACGCCCGTGCCCGGCGGTCGGCTCGACGGAGGAGAGTCGCCGGGCACAATCAAAGATTCGCCTCGCGGGGAAAAGAAGGGAAGCAGTGTAGGCCCTCTCATCGCCTATCACACACTCGGCGAGCCCGTGTGGGCGCCGCGTGACTACGCCGCCTTCGCCCGCGAAGGCTTCATGCAGAATGCCATCGTCTATCGCTGCGTGCGCATGATAGCGGAGGCCGCCGCCTCGATCCCCTTGCTCCTCTACGAGGGCACGACCGAGATCGAGGATCATCCGCTGATCGGGCTGCTCCGGCGGCCGAGCCTCGATCACACCGGCACCGATTTCCTCGAAGCCTGGTACGGCTTCCTGCTCGTCTCGGGCAACGCCTACGCGGAAGCCGTCGCGCTCGACGGCGAGCTGCGCGAGCTGCACATCCTGCGTCCCGACCGCATGAAGGTGATCCCTGGGCTCGACGGTTGGCCCGAAGGCTACGAATACACCGTCTGCGGACGAAGCGTGCGCTTCATCGACGACGCCGTCGAAGGCGTGCGGCCGATCCTTCACCTGAAACTCTTTCATCCAATCAACGATCACTACGGCATGAGCCCGATCGAGGCCGCGGCCACCGCGATCGACATTCACAACACGGCCTCGGGCTGGAACAAGGCGCTGCTCGACAATTCCGCCAGGCCATCAGGCGCGCTCGTCTATGCGGCGTCGAACGGCCAGATGACAGACGAGCAGTTCACGCGCCTCAAAAGCGAGCTTGAGACGAACTTCCAGGGCGCGCGCTGCCGGACGTCCGCTGCTTTTGGAAGGTGGCCTCGACTGGAAGCCGCTTTCGCTGACGCCGAAGGACATGGACTTCATCGAGGCCAAGAACGCCGCCGCGCGCGAGATCGCGCTCGCGATCGGCGTGCCCCCGATGCTGCTCGGCATTCCGGGCGACAACACGTTTTCGGATGACCCGTACGATCCTGGCGGGGCGACCAACAAGGGCATCACGCTCGAAGTTTTCGCAAGCTTCGAAGGCGAGCCGCTCGATGCGGCTTCACGCGACAGCCTCATCGCGAAATTGCAGGCGATCTCCGATCAGACCGTCGCTGCCATCTATCGCCGCCGCTATTTCGATCCCGCGGATTGCTCGGCCTTTACGGCCCCGCTCGCGCTTATGCACTTCGATGCCGCCGTGAACCACGGCCTCGGCGCTGCGATCCGAATGCTGCACCAGGCGGCTGGCGCAACGGTCGATGGTGAGATCGGACCTCAAACGCTTGGTGCGATCGGCAGCCGCGATGTCGTCGACCTCATCGAAACCTACGCCGAAATCCGCCGCGGACGTTATCGCGCGCTTCCGCACTTCTGGCGGTTCGGACGCGGCTGGCTGAAGCGCGTCGATGCAACCCTGGCGCTCGGCAAGTCCTGGGCGGCTGCTGACGGCATCACACGCGCCCTCATTGAACCCTCCCTCAACGCGAAAGGAACGACGACCATGAGCGATACAACGACGACTGATCAATCGGCCAAATGGTGGGCCCAGTCCAAGACGCTGTGGGGCACCCTGATAACGGCCGCGGCGACGGTCCTGCCGCTCCTGACGCCGGCGCTGGGCGTGAGCCTGCCGGCCGACGTTATCCAGACGTTCGGCGATCAGGCAATTTCCGCCGTCCAGGCCGTGGCCGGCCTCTTCGGCACCACGCTGGCCATCTACGGCCGGTTCAAGGCTTCCACGGTGATCAGTCTGCGGAAAAATTAACCGATCCTCTCTCGTAGACCCCGAAGACACGTGTTCATCGCCCATTCAATCGGATAATCTTAGAACCCTCGCGATTTTTCGGATGAAGGTATGATCGAGTTGCGAACAGCGGGGTCTGCGATTGCAGCGGCAGTCATGCTGCCATGCAGCCCTGGTTTTGCCGTCGATTGCATGTCCGATTGGGGAATGGCGGGGCAGATCGTTCGCCGCGAGAACCTGATCACGGTCGAAGAGGTATCCCGATCGCTCGCTGCCGACGGCATCGGCGAACTCGTCAAGACGACCCTTTGCCGGTCGGACGACGGATATTTTTATCGCCTGGTGATCCGGAGTCCGACGGGACAGCTCAGGACGACCGTTATGACTGCCAGAACCCGATAGGCGGTTCGTTGCGGGTAGCATTCGCTGGAGTTCATCCTATAAACCCGCAGTCGTATTCACGAGGGGAGGGAATCCCGTGCGCGCACTGGTAGTTGAGGACGACAAGGACTTGAACCGTCAGCTTTCCACGGCGCTCTCGGACGCCGGCTTCGCGGTCGATACGGCCGCCGATGGTGAGGAAGGCTATTTCCTTGGCGATACCGAGCCTTACGACATCGTGATCTTGGATATCGGCTTGCCGAAGATCGACGGCATCTCGGTCCTCGAGCAATGGCGCCGCAGCGACCGGAAAATGCCCGTCATTATTCTGACCGCGCGCGACCGCTGGAGCGATAAGGTCTCCGGGATGGATGCCGGCGCCGACGACTACCTGGCCAAGCCCTTCCATATGGAAGAGCTGCTGGCCCGCGTCCGTGCCCAGGTGCGCCGGGCGTCCGGCCACGCCAAATCCGAGATTGAATGCGGTCCCATCCGTCTGGACACCAAGTCCGCGCGCGTCACCTGCGAGGGCAATCCCGTCAAGCTGACCTCCCACGAATTCCGTCTGCTCGCCTATCTGATGCATCACAATGGCCGCGTGGTCTCGCGGACCGAGCTGGTCGAACATCTCTATGATCAGGATTTTGATCGCGATTCGAACACGATCGAAGTATTTATCGGCCGACTGCGGAAGAAGATTCCAGGCGACGTGATCCAGACGGTCCGCGGTCTTGGATACCGCATGAGCCAAGGACCGGATGAGGCTTAATTCACTTGCTCTTCGCCTCTTTGCGACTTCGGCAGCATGGACACTTCTGGCCCTGCCGCTGGCGGGTTACATAATATATGCGCTCTACCGGGAAGACGTTCAGCTGAGCTTCGATGCTCAGCTGAAGAAGCTTC
>NZ_RXIZ01000008.1:25094-196802 GCF_003987855.1 Hyphomicrobium sp. | reverse complement strand
GCGACAGCGGTGCTGCCGTCGCCCTATGACCGCAAGTTCCCGACCGACGACACGGGAACGCGCTGGATGAACGTCCCGGGCCCGACCGGGACGACGATCCGCATCCTGGAATTCATCGATTCCCCCGGTCACGATCCCGATAAGACCAAGTATTCGATCATCGTCGCCGGTCCGATGGATTGGTTCGAGGCCACCGTCGCCAAGTTCCGCACGCGTCTGACGAGCGCGCTGGCGTTGGTTGGTTTGGGGCTGCTGGCCGCCACGGTGTTTCAGGTGCGCTTCGGTCTTTTGCCGTTGCGCCGGGTTGAAAAAAGCCTCGCCGGTATTCGCTCGGGCGAGGCCGAGCGGCTGGAAGGCAATCTCCCCGCCGAGATCGAGCCGCTGCAAGCGGAACTCAACGCGCTGATCGATTCTAATCAGGACATCATCGATCGTGCGCGGACCCAGGTCGGCAACCTCGCGCATGCGCTGAAGACGCCACTCGCCGTAATCACCAATGAAGCGCGCGAGGAAGAGAGCGCCTTCGGCTCGAAGGTGGCACAGCAAGCCGATCTGATGCGCGATCAGATCACGCATTACCTCGATCGGGCCCGCATTGCCGCGCGGTCGAACACGATCGGCCGCGTGACGCCCGTGGAGGCCACGGCAGAACCCCTTGTCCGCGCGCTGGAGCGCATCCATCAGGACAAAGGGATCGCGATCGATTTCACCGTTCAGCCCGGCGTGAAATTCCAAGGCGAAAAGCAAGACCTCGAGGAGATGCTCGGCAACCTGCTCGACAACGCCTGCAAGTGGGGGAAGAGCCGGGTGTTCCTGGCAGCGGGCGTCAATCCACAGGATCCGCCCCTGTTGCGGAAGCTGAGGATCACTGTCGAGGACGATGGCCCCGGCCTCTCGCCCGAGCAGCGCGCCAAGATCGGCAAGCGCGGTTTACGTCTTGACGAGACAAAGCCCGGTTCCGGCCTCGGCCTCTCCATCGTCAGCGATCTCGCCTCATCATACAGGGGCAAACTGAGGCTCGATGCCTCCCAGCACGGCGGTCTGAAAGCTGTTCTGGAACTGCCGGCGGCCTAAAGACAGCAGTCTGATGCTTTCGCGGTGCACCATTCCAATGGGGTGGGGATTTGCCCGAATTGTGGTGGATTTCCGCCTTGTCGAAGGCACAATATCGGTCTAGCCAATAGTCGGGACTATGCGCCGGTTGGGGCAAAAGCGGCGCGAGGGGATGAACCGACAATGGGGTTTACCATGCGCAGCGCGCGCTTTTTACTGCCGTTCATGGCAGTCGCCTTGCTGGGGGGATGCAGCAACGGTCAAGGTGGGGTCGACAATCAGAATACCGGCCTCGTGATCGGCAGCATCACCGGCGGCCTTCTCGGCAACGCAGTCGGCAAGGGCGACGGTAAGGTCGCCACCACGATCGCGGGTGCCGTAGTCGGCGGCATCGTCGGCAGCCAGATCGGCAAGAGCATGGACGACCGTGACAGGCGCTATGCCCAGGAAGCCGAATACGACGCTCTCGAACGCGGCCAGTCGGGTGTTTCCCGCCAGTGGCGCGATCCCGATACCGGTAACTACGGGGAAGTGGTGCCGAGCCGTCCTTACAAGCGGGGCGTTGCGGACTGCCGCGATTACACCCACACCGTATATATTGACGGTAAGCCCAAGCAGATGCGGGGCACCGCCTGCCGAAGCACCGACGGTGGCTGGCAGAGCGTAGGCTAACGCACCGCAAAAAGCGGCCGGAAACATTTCCGGAATTTAACCGGTCCGCGACAGAACGGCTGCCACGAGCTTTGTCTGCTTGCCTGGACGGGCGCGCGATCCTATTCCCTCCACAAAGATCGAGGATCGCGAGGCAATGGTTTTCTGGATTCTAGTGGCTGTGCTTGTGGCGGGCGTGACGCTCGCCATCATGCGGCCGCTGATGGTGCCTGCGAGACCCGCAGGCGGCATCGCCGACGCGGACATTGCCGTCTACAAAGATCAATTGAAGGAAATCGCCTCCGACGCCGCACGCGGCGCGATCGGCGTCGACGAAGCGGAGAGCGCCAAAGCCGAGATCGCGCGCCGGCTCCTGCGCGTAACGCAGGACCATCCTAAAATTGAAACGGCGGGCGATGAGAAAACGCGCAGCCGTTTCATTACGCCGGTCACGATCTTCACCTCGATCGCGCTGCCGGTGGCGAGCCTCGGGATCTACCTTGCCTATGGCGCGCCGGGGATGCCTGCCCAGCCGTTGAGCGAGCGCATCGCCGACGCTTCCGAAGCCAGCAAGCCGAACGACCTTGTCGCCAAGGTCGAGCAGCGGCTTCGCGACCATCCGGAAGATGGCGTTGGCTGGGATGTCATCGCGCCAGTCTATTACGCCATGGGGCGCTACGAGGATGCGGCGCAAGCCTATCGCCAGGCGATCCAGCTCCTCGGCGAAAACCCAAAACGCCTGCAAGGCTTCGCCAACGCCCGCATTCGCCTCGAGAACGGCATCGTCCCCGACGACGCCCGCAAGGCACTTCAGCGGGTTATCGTTCTCGCCCCGCAGACCATCGAACCTCGCATCTGGCTGGCTCTCGCCAAAGAGCAGGACGGTCACCTTGCGGAGGCCGCCGCCGACTACAAGAGCTTGATTGAGCAGTCTCCCGCCGACGCGCCGTGGCGAAAAGTTCTGGAAGAACGCCTCGCCAATATCGATCCCGCCGCCGCAGCTTCGGTGGCAAAAGAGAATAAGGCAACTGAGAGCGCACCCGCCGCGAGCGGCGCGCCGTCCGGTCCTGACGCGTCCGCCGTGATGTCGATGAACCCCGAGCAGCGGCAGGCCTTCATCACCAACATGGTCGAGGGGCTCGCCGCGCGCCTCAAGGCCGATGGCAGCGACGCCGCCGGCTGGGTGAAGCTCATCCGCGCCTATCAAGTGCTCGGTCGCCATGACGACGCCGTCAAAGCCTTGAATGATGCGCGCACGAACTTGAAGGATAACCAGGTCGGGCTCGCTCAGGTTGAAGATCTGGCGCGGCAGCTGGGACTGGGGAGCTGACGAGATGCAAAGAATGCTCGGGATTTTCCAATGACACGGAAGCAGAAGCGAGGAGTGCTGATCGGCGGAGGTGTCGCGGTTCTCGGGCTCGCGCTCATCCTCGTCCTCTTCGCGTTGAAGGACAGCATCGTCTTCTTCCACACCCCGAGCGACATCGCTGAAAAGGGCGTGCAGCCGGGCCAGCGCATTCGCCTAGGCGGCCTCGTCGAACAGGGCTCGGTCGTTCGTGGTCAGGGCACGACGATCACGTTCAAGGTGACGGACACGCTGAAAGACATCCCCGTGACCTTTACGGGCGTGCTGCCGGATTTGTTCAAGGAAGGCCAGGGCGTCGTCGCCGAGGGCGTGCTCGACGGCAGCGGCGGCTTCAAGGCTGATACCGTCCTCGCCAAACATGATGAAAATTACATGCCCCGCGACGTGGCGAAGGCGCTAGAAGCGAAGGGCGTGAAGCTCGGAACGAGCGCCCATCCAGGGCAGCTCAAGGCAGAGATGCCTTAGAAGGACAAAGCCGTGATCGTCGAACTCGGACACTTTGCTCTCATTCTGGCGCTGCTTGTCGCCGTCGTGCAGGTCGTCGTGCCGATGTTCGGTGCGGCCGTACGCGACGAACGCATGATGCGCGTTGCCGAGCCCGCGGCTCTCTCCCAGTTTCTGCTGATCGCGCTCGCATTCCTGGCGCTGATGCACGCGTACGTGACGTCGGACTTCTCGGTCTTGAACGTCGCCGAGAATTCGCACTCCACCAAGCCGCTGATCTACAAGATGGCCGGCGTCTGGGGCAATCACGAAGGCTCGATGTTGCTGTGGGTGCTGATCCTCGCGCTTTTCGGTGCGGCCGTTGCGGTCTTCGGCAATAATCTTCCCCCCACCTTGAAGGCGCGCGTGCTGTCGGTGCAGGCATCGATCGCCGTCGCGTTTCTTCTCTTTTCGCTGCTGACGTCGAACCCGTTTCTTCGTCTCGATCCTGCTCCATCCGACGGGCGCGGCCTCAACCCGATCCTCCAGGATCCGGCGCTCGCTTTCCATCCGCCGTTCCTCTACACCGGCTATGTCGGCTTCTCGATCGCGTTTTCTTTTGCCATTGCAGCCCTGATCGAAGGGCGCATCGATGCCGCGTGGGCGCGCTGGGTTCGCCCCTGGACGCTCGCCGCCTGGATGTTCCTGACGATCGGCATCGCCATGGGATCGTGGTGGGCCTACTACGAACTCGGCTGGGGCGGCTGGTGGTTCTGGGATCCCGTCGAGAACGCGTCCTTCATGCCATGGCTGGCGGGCACGGCGCTCTTGCACTCCGCGCTCGTCATGGAGAAGCGTGAAGCGCTGAAAATCTGGACCGTGCTGCTCGCGATCCTGACGTTCTCCTTGTCGTTGATGGGAACGTTCATCGTCCGCTCCGGCGTGCTGACCTCGGTGCACTCGTTCGCGGTCGATCCGGCGCGCGGCGTCTTCATTCTGGCGATCCTCGTCCTGTTCACGGGAGGCGGCCTTGCGCTGTTCGCTCTGCGCGCCAAGGACATGCAGGCCGGCGGGCTGTTTCAGCCGATCAGCCGGGAAGGCTCGCTCGTCCTTAACAATCTTCTGCTTGTCACCGCCGCTGCGACTGTGCTCGTCGGCACGCTCTACCCGATGGCGCTCGAAGGATTGACGGGCGAAAAGATTTCCGTCGGACCGCCGTTCTTCAACATGACGTTCGGCCCGTTGATGATCCCGCTCCTGATCGCATTGCCCGTGGGGCCTCTCTTGGCGTGGAAGCGAGGTGACTTCCTTGGCGCCATGCAGCGGTTGTCGTTCGCATTCCTTGCAGCGCTCGTGACGATTGTCGCAGCATTCGCCGTCGAGCATCGCGGGCCTTGGCTCGCGCCGTTCGGCATCGCGCTTGGCGTCTACGTGATGGCAGGAGCGATCATCGAATGGGCGAACCGGGTCAAAGTCGGTTCCGCTTCGTTCGAGGAGGTTGCCCGTCGCGCAACGAACCTGCCGCGCTCAGCGTACGGCACGCTTTTCGCCCATTTCGGCATCGGCATGCTCGTCGTCGGCATCATCGCGACCAGCGCCTATCGCGAGGAGCACATCCTGGCGATGAAACCCGGCGAGAAGGTCGCTGTCGGCGGCTTCGAAGTGACATTTACCGGCGTCGAACGTGGCCGCGGGCCGAATTACACCGAAGATATCGCTGACTTTGCCGTCACGCGCGACGGCTCGCCGGTGACGCGCTTGCAGCCCGCGAAGCGTCTCTACGATGCGCCGCCGCAGCCGACCACCGAGGCTGGCATCCATGCCTCCTGGCGTGGTGACCTCTATGTCGTCATCGGCGACGCGCAGCCGGGTGGCGGCTACGCCGTTCGCGCCTACTTCAACCCGCTCGTCCGGTTCATCTGGCTTGGCGCCTTGATCATGTTCCTCGGCGGCGGCATCTCGCTTTCCGACCGGCGCTTGCGGATCGGCGCTCCGTCGCGAACGAGGCAAGCGCTCCCCGTTCCGGCGGAGTAGGGGCGTGCGGAAACTCCTGACAGCCTCAGTGTTGGCCATCTGGGCAATTTTCCTGGCCATGCCTTTGGCCAATGCCGTCCAGCCCGGAGAGATTCTACCCGATCCCGCTCTTGAGAAGCGGGCGCGTACGATCTCCGCGGAGCTGCGCTGTCTGGTCTGCCAGAATCAATCGATCGACGACAGCGATGCGCCGCTCGCGGGAGACCTCCGCCGCCTGGTCCGCGAGCGCATCATGGCGCACGACAACGACGCCCAGGTTCTCGACTACATCGTTGCGCGCTATGGCGAGTTCGTTTTGTTGAAGCCCCGCTTCGAAGTTTCGACCCTGCTGCTGTGGCTGACCCCGATCCTCGTTCTCTTCGGCGGAATTGTTTTGGTCATCAGGGCGACGAAGCCGTCCTTGAACGCGGCGGGCGCGCCTCTCAGCGAAAATGAAAAAGCCAAGCTCGAAGAGATCCTTGCCAGCAAGGATCAGTAGCGGATCGTTAACTCTGCGGCACCGCAGATTACCAACAGTTAACGTCCCTGACATGCTGCCGTAACCCCGTCTCCTCTACGCGTCATAGTAAGGCTCGCGAAGCCTGCCTTTCAGCTGGAGACCCTGGGATGCGATTTCCGCACCGCTCGACGACCTCTTTTTCAAAAATGACTTCTAAGATCGCGCCGGCCTCCGTGGCCATGGCGGCCGTTGCTGTGGTGGGATTAGGGCTTCTTGTGCCGTCGCATCCTGTGCGCGCTGAATCCGGCGCCCAGACCATCCAAACGCCTTTCGGCCGCGCGCCGCTGACCTTCGCCGATATCGTCGACAGGGTTAAGCCTGCTGTCGTGTCGGTCTCTGTCGTCAACGACGGCGGCGCATCCAAGCTCGCATCGAACGAGAAGGACAAGAAGGGCGATAAGAACTTCACACTGCCCGATTTGCCGCCCGATCACCCGCTGCACGACTTCTTCAAGAATCTCCCGAAGGAGTTCGGCCAGCAGGAGCAGAAGCCGAAGATCGTCCAAGGCCAGGGATCGGGCTTCGTCATTTCGTCCGATGGCTACGTCGTGACCAACAATCACGTCATCGACGGCGCGACGAAGATCCAGGTCACCTTCGACAATGACGAGACGAAGTACGACGCCAAGCTCGTCGGCACCGACCCCCGCACCGACGTTGCTCTGATCAAGATCGAGAGCAACAAGACGTTCCCGACCATCAAGCTCGCCGACAAGGAGCCGCGCGTTGGCGATTGGGCTCTCGCCGTCGGTAACCCCTTCGGTCTTGGCGGTACCGTCACGGCCGGCATCGTCTCCGCACTCGCGCGTGACATTGGCTCGGGTCCGTACGACTACCTGCAGATCGATGCCGCCGTGAACCGCGGCAACTCCGGTGGCCCGACTGTCAACATCGACGGCGACGTCATCGGCGTGAACACGGCGATCTTCTCTCCGTCCGGCGGAAACGTCGGCATCGCCTTCGCCGTCCCGGCAAAAACCGTCAACGAGGTCGTGAAGCAGCTGAAGGCCGGCGGCACGGTGAACCGCGGTTGGCTCGGCGTGAAGATCCAGAACGTCGACGAAGACACGGCCGCCAGCATTGGTCTGACTGATCCGCATGGCGCTCTTGTCAGCGAAGTGACACCAAACGGTCCGGCCGCGAAGTCGGGCATCAAGACCCAGGATGCGATCATCCAGGTCAACGGTGACAAGATCGCCGACAGCCGCGACCTCGCTCGCAAGATCGCCGAGCTGCCGCCGAACTCCAACGTCGACGTCAAGGTTTGGCGCAACAACGCCGAAGAGTCGGTCAAGGTGAAGCTCGGGCTCTTCCCGAAAAACGCCGAAGCTGCCATGAGCGGCGACAACAACGACGACGACAACAACAACGGCAACAAGAACAACGACGATCAGGAGAGCAAGTCTGTCGACCTGAGCCAGCTCGGCATCACCCTGATGCCTGCTCGCGCCGGCAAGAATGCTGAAGGCGTCGCCATCGCCGAAGTTGATCCGGCGTCGGATGCTGCTGAAAAGGGCCTGAAGCCTGGCGATGTCATCCTGGAGGTGTCCGGACAGGCTGTCAGCTCGCCGAACGATGTCCTCTCCGGCATCAAGAAGGCTCAAGACATGAAGCGCACGGCAGTCCTGCTCCACATCAAATCTGCCGAGCAGAACCGCCTCGTCGCCGTTCAGTTGACCAAAAAAGGCTGAGGTTAACCTACCATGACGAATCTGGGCAGCTCCGTCCTACCAGCGGCGGGGCTGCCTCGACGTCTGGGGGACAGCCGGTTAAACAGTGAGCGGAGAGATGACGAAGGTCGGACCCACACCATGCGCGTGCTCGTGATTGAAGACGATAAAGAAACCGCGCTCTTCCTACAAAAATCCCTGAAAGAGAACGGCCACACGGCAGACCTTGCCCATGACGGCGAGGCCGGATTGTCACTCGCGAACGACGGCGTGTACGACGTTCTCATCGTTGACCGGATGCTGCCGCGGCTCGACGGGCTCTCTCTCATCAAGTCGCTTCGTAGCGAAGGCAACCGGACGCCGGTGCTGATTTTATCCGCTCTCGGCGAGGTGGATGATCGGGTCAAAGGCTTGCGCGCCGGCGGCGACGATTATCTGACGAAGCCCTACGCCTATTCCGAACTTCTCGCGCGCGTCGAAGCACTCGGCCGCCGTACAGCGCCGGAAGAGCAGCAAACCCGCTATTCGGTTGGCGATCTCGTGCTCGATCGCCTCTCCCACCGCGTGACGCGCGGCGGCGAACACATCTTGCTGCAGCCGCGCGAATATCGGCTCCTCGAGTATCTCATGCAGCACGCCGGGCAGGTCGTCACCCGCACGATGCTGTTGGAGCATGTCTGGGACTATCACTTCGATCCGCAAACCAACGTGATCGACGTGCACGTCTCCCGTCTGCGCGCGAAGATCGACAAGAACTTCGAGAAGCCGCTGCTGCACACGGTTCGGGGCTCGGGATATACAATCCGTGACGGCCCTGCTTGATCGCGTCGCGAAAGCGGCATCGACCACAGCCTTCGGACTGAGCGCGCTCGCCGTAGCGTCCTTTCTCTTCGCCGCGGCGATCGTCGTCGGCTTTCTTTTCTGGCAGACCAACAAGCTTTTCACCGATCAGGTGATCGCGACCCTGACGGCGGAGTCGCGCATTCTGACGTCCGAGATGAGGGTTGGAGGGCAGAACAAGCTCGTTGAAACAGTCACAGCGCTGTCGCGCCCGCAAGGCGGCCTCGGCCTCTATTACCTCGCCGACGGCACGGGCTCGAAGATCGCCGGCAATCTCAATCGCATTCCGCCCGAACTCGAAGTAGAGGGAAGGGGAGGCGTCTTCAGCTATCAGCCCACGGAAGACGGCGGCGCAACGCATCTTGCGGTTGCCATTCCTGTCGACGTCGGCGCTGATCTCCGGCTCATCGTCGGCCGCGACGTCGAGGATCAGCGCGCATTCGCCAATTCGATCCGCTTCGCCTTCCTGCTTGGCTTCGGCATATTGTCGATCATCGGCCTGCTCGGCGGGCTTGCCGTCAGCCGGTTGATCGTCAATCGGATGGACCAGATCACGTCGACAAGCCGCCAGATCATGGAAGGTGATCTCTCGCGCCGCATCCCGACGACCGGCCGGGGCGGCGAACTCGATGGACTGGCCAACAGTCTCAACGAGATGCTCGATCGGATCGAGAGCCTGATGAACGGCTTGCGCGAAGTCTCCGACAACATCGCTCACGATTTAAAGACGCCTCTTAATCGGCTGCGGAATTCGGCGGAAGCGGCTCTTCGCGATCCGCGTGGCGAGGAAGCCTATCGCGAGGGGCTCGAGCGGACGATCGAAAAGGCCGATGAACTCATCAAGACCTTCAACGCCCTTCTGCTGATCGCGCGCCTGGAAGCCGGGCCGCTGGAGGAGAGCACCGAAACCTTCGACCTGGGCAAGTTCGTCGCCGACGTCAGCGAGCTATACACGCCTGCGGCGGAAGAGGCGGGCTTCGCGCTCGCCGTCGAAGTCGAGCAGACGGTCTTCGTACGCGGCAACAGGCAGCTGATCGGCCAAGCCATCGCCAATCTCATCGACAACGCCATCAAGTATTCGCGTGGCGGTGAACCCGGCAGCACGATCACGGTCAACGCCTATCGCGTCGGCGGCCAACCGGCGATCTCGGTGGGCGATCATGGTCCAGGCATCAGCGCCGCTGACCGGGAGAGGGTTCTCAAACGCTTCGTGCGATTGGAGCAGAGCCGGACGAAGCCGGGCACGGGCCTCGGGCTGAGCCTCGTGGCGGCGGTCGCTCGCCTTCATCAAGGCGAAGTGCGGCTCGAGGATAATCATCCCGGACTGAAGGTGGTTCTGCTGCTCTCAGGCAGATGTCTCGTTGCGGCGCCCAACGGACTTGATGACGCCGAGCCCGGTCTTGCTGCACAATGAGGACATGGACCAACCCTCGATTCAAAGCCTCGCCGATCGCATCGCGGAATGGCCCAAAGCGCTTCCCAATGGGCGCGGTGCGGAACGATATGCAGCGCTAAAGGCCGAGGCAGCGCCGCCTCTGGCCGAACTGCTCGAAAACCCCAAGGTCGAGAAGCTCCTGACGGGCGTGTTCGAAGGCTCGCCTTATCTTACGGCGCTCGCCGATCGCGACCATGCGCGTCTTGCAAGAATTCTCGCCGATGCTCCCGAGGCCCGCTTCGCCGCTCTCACCGAAGCGCTGTGGGCCTCGATGCGTGGGGCCGCCGACATGGTGGCGGCGAAGCGTGTTCTTCGTCTCTACAAGTCGGAGGTCGCGCTGTTGACGGCGCTGGCCGATCTCGCGGGCGTTTGGCCGGTGATGAACGTGACTCGCACGCTGTCGGAATGCGCGGACGCAGCCGTCGGCAGCGCGGTCCGTTTTCTCTTTCGCCTCGCTTCGGCGCGCGGACAATGGTCCCCATTCGATCCGGAACGACCGGAAGAGCGATCGGGCTACTTCGTTCTTGCCATGGGCAAGCATGGCGCCTTCGAGCTCAACTACTCCAGCGACGTCGATATCATCGTCTTTTTCGACCGCGAAAAATCGCGTCTCGCAGGCGATGGCGACCTGCAATCGTTCTTCGTTCGCCTGACCCGCGACCTCGTGCTTCTTCTCGATGAGCGCACGCCGGACGGCTACGTGTTCCGCACGGATCTGCGCCTCAGGCCGGACGCAGGTGCGACCCAGATCGCGCTCTCGACCGTCGCCGCGCACGGCTACTACGAAACGGTTGGCCAGAATTGGGAGCGCGCCGCGATGATCAAGGCGCGGCCGGTGGCCGGCGATATCGACGCAGGCGCGGAGTTCCTGTCCGAGCTTTCCCCCTTCATCTGGCGCAGATACCTGGACTTCGCGTCTATTGCCGACATTCATGCCATGAAACGGCAGATCCACGCGCACAACGACATCGGGCCGATTTCGGTCGCGGGCCAGAACTTGAAACTTGGCCGAGGCGGTATCCGCGAAATCGAATTCTTCGTCCAGACCCAACAGCTGATCGCGGGCGGCCGTCAGCCGGACCTGCGAGTTTGCGCTACGCTGGATGCGCTGGCGGCGTTGCAGCATCGCGGATGGGTGAGGCCGGAGGTCCGTGCTGAGCTCGATCACGCCTACCGCTACCTTCGCCGTTTGGAACATCGGGTGCAAATGGTGGCGGACGAGCAAACGCACGAGGTTCCTTCCCAGCCGAATGCGCTCGACGCGTTCTCCCGCTTTGCAGGCTACGCCGACGTTGCCGATTTTTCGGCCCATCTCATGCCGGTTCTGGAAACGGTCGAGAAGCACTATCAAGGTTTGTTCGAAGAGGCGCCGCAGCCCTCCGAAGCCGGGTCGAACCTCGTCTTTGCTGGCGCAGAGGATGATCCGCGAACGCTCGGAGAGCTAAAGCGCCTTGGCTATTCGCAGCCGACACAAGTGCTGGCAATCGTTCGGGGTTGGCACCACGGCCGCGCGCCCGTCGTGCGTTCGCCGCACGCCAGAGAGAGACTGACGGAAGTTCAGCCGCTTCTGATCGAGGCCTTGGCCGATACTGTCGATCCCGACGGCGCGATCGCGAGTTTCGACCGTTTCCTCGCCGAACTGCCGTCCGGCGTTCAGCTCTTTTCGCTGCTCAGGGCGCAGCCCGGACTGATCCGGCTGTTTGCCAATATCATGGGATCGGCACCGAGACTGGCGCATATTCTTTCCCGCCGCCGTCGCCTTCTCGACGCGGTGCTTGATCCGCAAGTGATGGGCGGCGAACTCAGCGGCGCTGCGATCGATGAACTTGTGGCCAATGCTTTCGCCGCGGCGCGGGCGACAGGGTTCGGCGATCCGATCCAGGAAATACTCGACACGGCTCGGCGGATCGGGAGCGAGCTGGCGTTCCTGGTCGGCGTTAGAATCCTGGCGGGCAGCATTTCCGCGACCGATGCCGGCATGGCCTACGCGACAATCGCCGAGCGTCTGATTGCAGCTCTCTTTGCCGAAGTGACCCGCGAAATGGAGGAAGACCACGGGCGCGTCGCGGGCGGCGAGGCCGTCGTCGTCGCCATGGGCAAGCTGGGCGGCCGCGAGATGACCGCGACCTCGGACGTCGATCTCATTCTCATTTATGACTTCGACCCCACAGTCGAGCAATCGGATGGCGCTAAACCTCTCTCGCCGCCCCAGTATTATGCGCGCCTCACGCAACGCCTGATCACGGCGATCTCGGCGCGCACGGCTGAAGGTGCACTCTATGACGTTGACATGCGGCTGCGGCCCTCAGGCCAAAAAGGTCCCGTCGCAACTCGTCTATCCAGTTTCACAAACTATCAAGCGAGCGAGGCTTGGACTTGGGAACACATGGCGCTGACGCGCGCGCGGGTCATTGCCGGGAACGTCGCTCTCAAATCCAAGGTCGAAGATGAAATTCGCAGTGTCCTCACTTCGAAGCGCGATCGCGCCAAAATCGCAGCAGATGTCCTCGATATGCGGCGGCGGATCGAGGCCGAAAAAGCCACCGCTGACATCTGGGATTTGAAGCAAGTCCGCGGCGGCCTGGTGGACCTCGAGTTCATCGCCCAGTATCTGCAACTCGTTCATGGGCACGACCACCCCGAAGCTTTGAGCCAGACGACTGTGAACGCACTTTCAAAGGCGGCCGCAGTGGGCTTGATCCGACCGGAAGACGATCGTCAGCTAGCTGACGCGGGCCGGCTCCTACACAATCTGACCCAGGTCTTGCGGCTGACGATCGAGGGGCCTTTTGATCCGGCGTCCGCTCCCAAGGGCATGAAATCGCTGCTGGTACGGTCGGCCGGCGAAAACTCCTTCAATGACCTGGAAATCAGGCTTAAGCGCACGCTTGCGGGCGTCCTGGACGCGTTTAACCGCCTTATCATCGCGTGACTTTGCGCACCCCCGACGGATTGTGGCAGGGTGCGCGTTCTTGTGTTGACCGACACGGAAAGCAAGCCTCGATACGGCGAGCCTCCGAGGCGTGCAGCGCGAGGCAGGCGAACAGATGTCGAGGGGACTAGTGGCGGCGACGAGGACCGATGGCAGCTCTGCCGCGCCCCGGCCGGCAGCCGAAAGCCGCGCCGACGAGGCCGCGCTTGTCGGTGCCGTTGGCACGGGCGACGCTGCCGCGTTCCGGCTGCTGATGGCGCGCCATTTGGGAGGAATTGTCTCAGTGGCGCGGCGCATGCTGCGGGACGACGCGGAGGCGGAAGATGTCGCGCAGGAAGCGTTCTTGCGGCTCTGGCGATCGAGCGGAACGCTGGAGATTGGCCCCGCCGGGGTCCGGCCTTGGCTGCGCCGCGTGGTTTCAAATCTCTGTCTCGACCGCATGCGCGGTCAGGGGCGGGTGACGGTGGTTGATGAATTGCCCGAGGTTCCCGAGCCTGCAAAGCAACTCGCCGGCCTCGAGAGCAAGGATACGCAGCGCCGCGTCGAAGCGGCGATGCAGAAACTGCCGGACCGGCAACGGCTGGCGCTGACCCTCTTTCATTTCGAGGGTTTGAGCCAGATCGAGATCGGTCAATTGATGGGAGTATCGGACGAGGCAGTCGAGTCACTGCTGAGCCGGGCTCGGCGTCAGTTGAAGACAGAATTGAAGGCGGAGTGGGAGTCGCTGCGCCATGATAGCGAGCCCTGAAGTGCGGGAGACGGCAAGACGATGTCACGCAATGGTTTGAGCCCCGTGGGGCTTGATAAGCTGGAGGCGGCACTCGATACGTACGGAGCAGACCGTACGCGATGGCCAGCGCCTCTGCGCCTCGCATTGTCCGGCTTGATCGCGGGAAATCCCGAAGCTCAGAAGATGCTGAAGGATGCTGAGGCGTTCGATCTGCTTCTCGACAGCGCACCGCAGTACGATGTCGCCCGCTTGAACAAGCTCAGCGAACGCATCGTGGCGGCAGCCGAACGCCAGCCCCGTCTGGTGGCGAGCGGCAAGGCGCCCACGAAAAACACCGGCTCCTTATGGTCCGGCGTCCGCCGCCATCATGGCTTTGCAGCCTCCGCCCTGGCGGCTTCACTAGTGATTGGTGTTTTCGCCGGTCAGCTCAACATGTTCAATTCGACGGCCGATGTCTTGCTGGGCGATAAGGCAGCTCCCGCGAGCAGCAAGCAGGTTGCCCTTTCCGATGACGGCGAAAGCTTTTTGGATGAGGATCTGCTGTGACGGTAGAAGCCAATCGTTCGAGTCCCGCTGATCGCTCGCGTTACCTCTACATGGGTTTCATCGCTTCGCTCGCGGTCAACTTGCTGTTTGTCGGCTTGAGTGCCGCCGTCGTCTGGCATCACCACCAGGAAGAGGAACAGCCCCGTCGCGACATGGGTTTTCTTGGGTTCGTCAATAAGCTCGCACCGGATCGACAGCCGATCATAAAGGCGAAGGTCATGTCCGACCGCGCCGCAATGAAGGACTTGCGCGCGAATATGCGCAAGACTTGGATCGAAGCGAACGACCTGTTGACGGCGGAACCTTTCGATAAGGCCAAGTTCCTCGCAGCCCTCATGAAACTTCGCACGGCCGAAGATAATTTCAAGAACGCCATCTATACCAGCGTCGCGGATACGGCTGAAACGCTGACGCCTGATGAGCGCAAGCTTTTGCAGGAGTGGCGCGAGAAGCGCCACGCCAGGATTCTGATCCAGCCTCCACCCGGCGAAGCCTCAAACAATGCGAAGCCCTGACGCGGTGTAGACCTTAGCCTTCCCCGCGAGTCAGGCTGAAGCAAAGAGATCTGGCTGGACCGCTCGCGGAAGGCGCACCGTCCACGCCCATTCTCCACGCTCGCATGCGCCACCGATTGTCAGCTCTGCGCCGCAGAGTTCGCACAGCGTTCTCGCAAGGATGATGGGAAAGCCTTCATCCAGCGGCGTGAAGAAACCGTTGGTCGTGAGTGCGATGCGGACGTCGATGGCTTCAGAAACTGCGTTGGTCTCGATGCGCAGAGTACTCTCAGGCCCGGAATTGCGATTTGCCTCCGCAATGAGGTTGACCAGCAGCTGCCGCAGCGCTTGCTGATCAAGCAGGATTTCGGCGTTGGCATCGCGTGCGATATCGACCAGGAACGAGCGCCCGGCGAAATCCGCCGAGGCAAACGAGGATGCGTCGTCGACCACGGCCTTGAGATTGCAGGTTTCCGCGCTCTTGCGTTCCGATGCCGTCAAAAGAGCCGTGATGGCCAGCGCGTCTTCAGCCGTTTTGAGCAGGATGCGCCCGCTGGAATGAATGTCTTGAGCGTAGGCGCTGTAACTCGAACCGAGCGGGCCAAAGATCTCCTTGGTCATGATCTCGGAGAAACCGAGAACGGCGTTGAGCGGCGTCCGCAACTCGTGGCTCATGTGAGCTGTAAGCTTCGCCCAGACCGCGCGATCCAGTTCGCGCTGATCAGGCCGCCCAGCGAGCAGTTCGGGAAAGTGTCTCTGATGTGTTGAATCGGACAGAACAGCAGCGCTCGCGCCCAGCTTAACGGGGATATCGACTTCGGTTTCACTTCGGGCGAGCACGTGCCAAGGCAAGATCACAACGAGCGTCGCCAGCCCCGCGCCAGCTACGAAGAGCATTGTCGACACGAATTCAGCGCTGAAATGCGGAATGATGGCGCCTGTCCCTGTAAGCAGAGCCGCGAGCAAAAGAAACAGCCCGCGCACGCCGCTTCCGCCGAACGCAGGAAGCTCGAAGGCCGCCCCGCCGCTTTCGGATTTCGGCTCGCTAAACGCGACAATGCTCCCCCGTTGAGGTGCGGACAAAGTCCGAGCCATCCCCGTATTCCCCTGCAATTTTTGATCTAAGTGCCGCCCCACCGAGGCCGAGAACGATCATGTTCTCCAGCAGTGATTCGACATTCGCCGATTTGCGACTCACCTGTCGAGGGAGAAAAAATCCCCGTGGAATCAATTTTGTCGCCATTTCGACGAACAGAGCAAAACATTGTTTTTGTGTTGCGAATTTGCTCGTCGCGCCCATTAGTCGTCGAGCATTCTCGTGACCATCTCCAGGCAGTCACGGGAGAGTTTTGGGGCAGCCGCGACACGTTTCAGAGCGGTCTTTGCAAGGCTTCTGCGCTTCGGCTCGAGCGCCCGATAGCTCCTGAACGCGCCAAGCATCCGCGAAGCGACCTGCGGATTTAACGGGTCGATCATCAGGACCTTGTCGGCCAGGAATTGATATCCTGCACCGTCTGCCCGGTTGAACTGCAGCGGGTTGGCAAGTGCGAACGTCCCGATCAGCGCGCGAACCTTGTTCGGGGTTGTCAAGCGGAACAGCGGGTGCTCGCAGAGGGCTTCGACCTCATCGAGCGTTTCATGGCGGGGCGACTGGGCCTGAGCCGCAAACCACATATCGATGACGAGGTGATCGCCTTTCCAACGCTCGAAGAAGTCGCTGAGCACGGCTGCTCGCCCCGGAGCGTCGACGCTCGCCACGAGAAACATCGCGTGGCAGGCGTCGGTCATGTTCGTCGCCTTGCGATAGTGAGCTTCGAGCCGCGCAAAATCGTCCCCGGTTTCGCGGCTGGTCAGGAGGGTCAAAGCCGCATTTCGCAACGCGCGTCGGCCAGTGTCTTTCGCATCAGGCGAAAAAGCTGCGCTGGAAGAGGCGGATGAATAAATCTCCTCGAGCTCCGCCTTGAGCTTTTCTCCGATCGTGCGGGTGAATGTCCGGTGTGCCTGAAAGATCGCGGCGTGGTCGACCTTTGTAGCCTTCTCCCGAGCCACATCCGCGACCGACGGCAGCTTCAGAAGTTCGGCCTTATACGCATCATCGAGGGAGGGATCGCGCAGCGCGTATCCGAGTGCCTCGGTGAATTTATGCGCCTTCGCGCCGGCGACGCTCTTGGGTCGCTTGGTATCCAACAGCGAAAGAATGCTGCGGATCGCGTAAGCATTGCTGGATTGCCAGCGATTGAACAGGTCGCCGTCGTGATGCATCAGAAACGCAAGATCCTGATCGGTCATCGGCATGTTGATGATGACAGGAGCGGAAAAACCGCGAAGCAGTGAGGGGACGGGGCGGGACGTGATGCCCTTGAACTTGAGGCTCGTCGTTCGCTCCTTGACGGCTACGACGCCGTCTTGAATTTTCTCGCCGCCCTCGACTTCAAACTCCATTTCCTCCCCGTTGCTGCCAAGCAGGGCCATGCTGATCGGGATGAAGTAAGGCTGCTTCTTCGCTTTCCCTGGCGACGGCTTCAGCACCTGGTGTACTGTCAGTTCCGCCGATTTCTTGCGCTTGTCGTAGGTGAGATTGCAGACGAGTTCCGGCGTCCCGGCCTGTGTGTACCAACGATGGAACTGGGTGAAGTCTTCGCCGCTTGCGTCGGCGAAACACGCGACGAAATCCTCAATCGTCACGGCCTGACCATCGTGGCGCTCGAAGTAGAGATCCATGCCGGCCCGAAATTTCTCTGGCCCCAGGATCGTTTTGATCATGCGAACGACTTCGGCACCCTTTTCGTAGACTGTCGGGGTGTAGAAGTTATTGATCTCGACGAAGCTCTCCGGCCGCACCGGATGCGCCAGCGGACCTTGGTCTTCCGGAAACTGCAGCGCCTTGAGCTGCCTGACGTCGGAAATGCGCTGCACGGTAGCGCTGCGCTGATCGGCCGAGAACTCCTGGTCGCGAAAGACGGTAAGCCCTTCCTTCAGGCACAGTTGAAACCAATCACGGCAGGTGATGCGGTTTCCTGTCCAGTTATGGAAGTACTCGTGCGCAACCACGCTCTCGATCGATTCATAGTTTGCGTCGGTCGCGGTGTCGGGAGACGCGAGGATCAGCCGGTCGTTGAAGATGTTGAGACCCTTGTTCTCCATCGCGCCCATGTTGAAATCCGAAACGGCGACAATGTTGAAGACATCGAGGTCATATTCGAGGCCGAAGCGTTCCTCGTCCCATCGCATCGCGCGTTTCAGTGACTCCATTGCCCAATGCGCGCGCGACTCCTTGCCGTGCTCCACGTAGATGCGAAGGTCCACCTCGCGGCCTGACCGCGTCGTGAAGGTCGACGCGATGGACGACAGGTCGCCACCGACGACGGCGAACAAATAGGATGGCTTGGGATGCGGATCTTCCCAAACTGCGAAATGGCGCTCGCCGCCCAGCAGCGTGCCGCGTTCGACCGGGTTGCCGTTGGCGAGCAGGACCGGCGCGGTTTTGACGTCGGCCTCGAGGCGAACGGTGTACTTCGCCAGAACGTCGGGACGATCGAGAAAGTATGTGATGCGCCGAAAGCCTTGCGCCTCGCATTGCGAACAATAGATCCCTCGCGAAAGATAGATCCCTTGCAGCGCCGTATTCGCCTTCGGGCTGATCGTCGTCACCACTTCGAGCGTAAAGGGCTCCTTCGGCGGCGCAGGGATCGTAAGGTTCGTATCGCTCACCCGATAGGCCGACGGCTTGAGCTTCTTTCCGTCGATAGCCACGCTCTCGAGCTTCAAGAGCTCGCCGTCGAGCTTTAAGGGCACTTTGCCGGTAGCAGTCGACGCGGGATTGCGGCGGATCGCAAGCTTGGATGCGACCCGCGTCTTGGCCGGCGCGAGGGCGATATCGAGGTCAACGGTATCGATCAGAAAGTCAGGAGCGCGGTAGTCGGCAAGCAGAACTGGTTTCGAATTCTCTGACTTCATGGCACCCCGTTCGGAACCTTCCATGGCATGTTTCCGGGGCGCTCAAGGTAATCCGAGACGGCAAGGCCGCCCGGCCACTACCCTAGTCGATGCCGGAAATCTTCGTAGCCGAAAGAACGTATCACACGATATCCGCCACTTTCATCCAGGATTGCCAAGTCTGGCAGCGGTACACCGTTGAACGTGTTATTCTTCACGAAAGAATATTGCATCATATCAGTGAAAACCACCCGATCGCCGATCCGCATAGGCCGATCGAACGAGTATTCGCCGATGATGTCTCCGGTCATGCAGGTCTTGCCGCCAAGGATATAATTGTACGGTTTCGCGCCTGGCTCACCGGCGCCGACGATCTTAGGCGTGTAGGGAACTTCCAGCACGTCGGGCATATGCGTCGAAGCGGAAGCATCCAGGATAGCGATCGATTTATCGTTTTCGTGGAAGCCGAGCACGGAGCCAACCAGGTAGCCCGTGTCGACGACAAGGCCGGCGCCGGGCTCCAGGACAACCTCGACATTGAACTCCGTTTTGAAAGCCTTGATCGCGGCGATGAGCTTCTGAATGTCGTAGCCGGGACGGTTGATGAAATGTCCGCCTCCGAAGTTCACCACCTTCACGCGCCGGACGTAGTCGCCAAAATGGCGGCCGACATGCTCGATGAGACCTACGGACCCTTCGTCGCCCGACTCGCAGAGCGCATGCGTATGCAGAATGTCGACTTCATCCCAAGGGACGCGATCGAGCATATCGCGGGTCGCCCCAAACCGTGAAAACGGCGCGCAGGGATCGTACAATGCGCCGCCGAGGGTAGCATTGGAGAAGCCGGGATTAATGCGGATCCCGATTTTGAGGCCCGAATGCGATCGAATGGTCGCGAGGTTGCTTTCGATCTGTTCGGGCGAGTTGAAATAGATGTGCTGCGCCAGCTTGGTGACGCGTTCCACTTCGCCGGGCGAATAGGCCGGGGAGTAGACGTGCACTTCCTTCCCGAACTCCTCGTGACCGAGGCGAGCTTCGTATTCGCCGCTCGCGGTGGTCCCGTCCAGCACCTCCCGCATGATCGGGAAGGCCGCCGGAAGGGCGAAGGACTTGGTCGCCAGCAGGATCTTGCAGCCCGCCCCGCGCTTGACTTCAGCGGCGCGCGCGAGGTTGCGTTTCAGAGCTGCAATGTCGAGCACATATGCCGGCGTCGCGATCGCGTTCGCCCACTCGAAAGACTGCATATTGAACTTTGAGAGATCGGACACTTCCAGCCACCAAGGATTGAGGGATGCGGCTAGGGTGAGACGCGGACCGGTGCCGCCGTCGCCCCAGGCCATCTGTAGAGAAAAGTAAGATAGGCGAGCGACACGTATATGGCTGCGAACGCGATAGTTCCAAGCAACACCGAGGCCTCGTAAAGCGTCGCGCCATGCAGCCATTCCGGACGCGCATCACCGAAGCCTCTGATCTCCGAGGCTGGGCTCGGTAGCTTTGACCAGGCTCTATCTGTTCCGACCAGGAGATCGTTGAGGCCCCAAGTCAGCGCCCCCATGAAGGCAAGTCCGCACGAGAGGAGCGCGAACGCCAGGAATCGCAAGGAGACCGGCGCTTCCCTTAGGAACAGCCACAGGCCGGCGATGTAAGCCGAGATCATCCCGAAGCTTGCGGAAAAGACGGACACCACGAGGCCCGTCAGTTCGTTGCGGATAGAGAAGATCTCGGCTTCGCTCATCAGGTCGCGACCGCGAAAAGTTTCTTCTGGTCGGATTTGTCGATTTCCTTGGCGTGCCAAGGCAGACCTTGTTCGGCGAGTTCTTCAAGGAACGGCTCAGGCGGCAGCTGCTCGACGTTGAACACGCCCTGGCCCTTCCAGATGCCCTTGAACATCATGATCGCACCCACGACAGCCGGAACGCCGGTCGTATAGGATACGGCCTGAGCGCCCACTTCCTTGTTCGTCTCGGCGTGATCGCAGACGTTCCAGATGATGTAGCGCTTCTTCTTGCCCTTCTTCTCGCCCTTGATAACCACGCCGATCGACGTCTTCCCGGTATAGTTTTCAGCAAGGGAGGAAGGGGCCGGCAGCACCGACTTCAGGAACTCCATGGGCACGACAGGCGTGCCCTTGTAGTCGACGGGATCGATGCGCGTCATGCCGACGTTCTGGAGCACTTCGAGGTGCTTGATGTAGTTGTCGGAGAAGGTCATCCAGAAGCGGATCTGCTTCAGGCCCTTGATGTTCTCGACAAGGCTTTCCTCTTCCTCGTGATAGATGAGGTAGGACTTCACCGGACCTACTTCCGGATAGTCGATCATTGTCGAGATCGACAGCGGATCGATTTCGATCCACTCGCCATCCTTCCAATACTTGCCGCGCTGCGTCACTTCCCGAAGGTTGATCTCCGGATTGAAGTTCGTGGCAAACGCCTTGCCATGACTGCCGGCGTTGCAGTCGATGATGTCGATGGTGTGGATCTCATCGAAGAGGTTCTCCTGAGCGTACGCGCAGAAGACGTTCGTCACGCCGGGATCGAAGCCGCAGCCAAGCACGGCCATCAGGCCTTTGGCTTTGAACTTGTCGTGGTAGGGCCACTGATATTTGTAGGTGAACTTCGCCTCTTCCCGCGGTTCGTAGTTGGCGGTGTCCATGTAGTTGACGCCTGCCTCGAGGCACGCGTCCATGATCGCGAGATCCTGGTAGGGAAGCGCCATGTTGATGACGAGGTCGGGCTTGATCTTTTTGAGAAGCTCCACCGTATCGGCGACGTTATCGGCATCGAGCTGCGAGATATCGATCGGTGTCTTGCATTCGGCCTGGACCTTCTTGCAGCTCTCGAGGCGCCGGGACGCAAGATGAATTTTCTTGAAGACATCGCGGTTCATCGCGCATTTCTTTGCGACGACCGAACCCGCAGCGCCTGCCCCGATGATGAGTACGTTGTCCAACGGCCGCTCCCAGAGTTGAAATGCCGGTCATGCCGGCTCCAGCAAGCGCGAAAATTTGCGCTGGGGGCGGGAAATAGGGCAGTAGCAGAATTAATTCAATAGATACGATGACTTGCGATCGGCCGACGAAGGCAAGTCGCTCAAAATCGTGTCAAATACGCTTTATGACAGTCAGCCGATGACCGCCGTTTTCATCCGGCTCGCCCCGCTTCGCGTTTTAATGGGCAGCAGATGCTGAAGCGAAGGCGAAGTTGCCCCGTATTCTACTTTGCCTCGACGTCGATCCAGACAAAGCCGTCGCGGTTTGGCATTTTTACCTTTGGCAACGTCGCAGCGGTCATGACCTCGTCTTCTTTGATGACGCCGTTGGCCGAGAGCAGAAATGCCGTCAGGGCATAGACTTCGTCGCCGGAAAGCGACCCTGGCGCCGCGGGCGGCATACTGCGCGCAATGAAATCGAACACGGTGGTCGCGAACGGCCAATAGGCGCCGATGGTCTTGTTCGGGTTGTCCGGTGTCGGTGGCTTGGGCGGCCCAATCAAGTCCTCCGCCGTTGCGCCTTCGCCGCGCGCGCCATGGCAACTCGCGCACTTCGCAGCGTAGAGTGAGCGACCCTCTTCGGCTGTGCCTCGGCCGGGCGGCAGTCCGCGACCATCAGGAAAAATGGTCCGATCCCATTTGCTGACCTCTGCCGGCTTCAAAGGCGTGCCGAGTTTCGGAGCCTTAAGCGCAGCAACGTCGCCTCTCGCGGGACCGATCGCGCCGGCTAGAGCAATCGCGAGAGCAAGATGCCTAGGCATAGACATGGGTGATCTCGCCATCCTCGTCGACGGCCCAAGAAACGATGGCATTGTAATGGAAGTAGCCATCTCTGCCGCGCTCTTTCACGAGAACCTCACGCTCAGGCTGAACATAGCCGGTCTCGTCGGTGGCTCGGCTCTTAAGGACCGCAGGCTTGCCGTTCCACGCCCATGGCATCCGAAAGCGGGTGAAGCATTGCGGCAGGACCGGATCTTGCAGGTGGGCCTCGGCCCAGGATTTTCCCCCATCTGCCGAAACGTCGACCTTTGCGATTCTGCCGCGCCCGCTCCACGCCAGCCCGCGAATTTCATAGGTGTCCGCCCCATACATCTTCTGTCCCGGCGACGGCGACGTAATCAGCGACTTGGCATCCATGACGAAGGTGAACATACGGGCTTTGCCGCTCGGCAGCAGTTCCGTGTATTTCGCCGTTTCGTTGCGGGTCATCGACGGAGTGTCGGTCACATGCAACCGCCGAAGCCACTTGACGCTCGTTATGCCTTCCCAACCCGGCACGATGAGCCGCAATGGGTAGCCATTCTCCGGGCGTATGCGCTCGCCGTTCTGATAGAGCGCAACCATTGCATCGTCGACGAGCTTCGAGAGCGGCAGGCTGACGTTCAAAAGCCCGGCGTCGGCACCTTCGGCAATAACCCAGGATGCGCCCGCATCGATGCCAGCCTCATTGAGGAGAATGGCGAGCGGAACGCCTGTCCACTCTGAACACGAAACCAGTCCGTGAAACGCTCCGACAGGGCGCTGAATGGGTTCTTCGTGCCAACCCGCGTTGCTGTTGCCGCCGCACTCGATGAATAGAAACCGGGATTGCATCGGATAGCGCAGAAGGCTTTCGACGGTGAATTCGAGCGGCTGCCGCACGAGGCCGTGAATGACAAGCCTGTGCAGCGCAGGATCAATCGCTGGAACGCCATCGTGGTGACGCTCAAAGTGCAGGCCGCTCGGCGTGATGATGCCTTCGAGATCTTCCAGCGGCGTCCAGGACACGCCGTCTCCGGCGGGCGTGCGATTGCCGCCGATGTTGCGGATGACGTACTTTTCGAATGGCGACGGCGTGCCGTAAGTCGTGAAAGGGCCGCCCGTCTTGCGCTGCCACGGCGGGTCCGAGGGGTCGACCTCATCCGCGCCCACGGAAGTCGAAACCGACTGCGCCGTCGCGAGCACCAGACCCGACTTAAGCAACAGGCGACGATCCAGAAGACCGCCGCCCGCAACTGGCTTCAAATCATTTTCGGAGAGGTTCCGGGCCACGGATGGCGCGAGCCCCGTCCGTCAGGATTGACCGGTCGAATGCCCCTTGAATTGCGTGCCGATGGAGTCTTCAGCCTGCACATCCATTTCATCCGCCGGATTGCCCTTGTAGGTGAAGCGGAAGTTCGGGTCTTCGCTGATCGAAATGCCTCCCTCCATCGAGAAGATCATCTTGCCTGCGGTCGACACCGTAAGCTTCTCGATGAAACGTGCCGGCGGATAGGCATGGGTGATCTGGTCCATCGCCATGCCGCTGGTATTGGGATGCTTGAGCATCACCTGAGCGAGTTCGCTGCCATCTCCCGCTTTGCCGGCGGCAGTCTTGACGCGCATCTTGCCCATTTCCTTGGCGGCGACTTCGGCGTCCTTGCTGGCAGGAGCTGAGCACCCGCCGGACGCCTTAACGAAAACGCTGGTCATATAAAGCTTGCCATCATTCGTTTCGGCGATGGCGCGCACGTCCGAGTACTGATCGATGCGCACCCGCGTCGCCAGCATTCGCTCACCCGAGCCCGCCGCGTCACCGAATTTGAACGTAGCGACCACGGGCGACGGGTTTTGGTCGACGACGAGGGTCAACGCCTTGACGTCGCCTCCGAAGCCCGCCGGCATGGTCACAGAAATCGGCACCGTTGCGGCGTCCTCCGCCCGCTTCGGAGCCTCAAGGCTGATCTTGCCTGCTCCGTCGAGAATCTCACGCGTGCCGAACGCGTCTTTACGAATGCCGTCCCAGGCGCTGGGATTGGCCACGCTTGCGCTGCCATCGGCTGCAAATACGGTTGCGCCCGGCGCGAGCACCATCGCCGCCAAGGCAAAAAGGGCTGTCGAAATTCTCCGCATCGTTTCCTCGCTCGCCGCCTTTGAGGCGGTCATTGTGCGCATCAACTGCCAAATTCGGAATGGAATACTACAGCAATATGGTGTCGAGGGCATCACCTACGCAAGGCTATCCCTTCACAGATGCGGTATACGCTTAAGTTGTTCTGATCGTTACGCGTTTGACGTGCCTAGCGGTTCAGGCGAAGGCCGAGCGGCCGAGCCAGGCCCGCCAACCGCGAAACGCCGTGATCTCCTCCGCCCCGATGGTTGCGTGGCTTTCACACAGGAAGCCTTTCACTTTACGCCCGTCTTCCAGGAGAAGGGTCCCGATACCCAGAGGAGGCGGGATGAGAGCCACAAAAGAGCCGAACGCGGCGTCATCCATTTCCCAGATTTCGACTTCGATACCTCCGGGGCCGCTGCCCTCGTAGACGAGTCCAGGCTTCGGCGGCGTGGTATCGGGAAGAACATAGAGGCGGTAGCCGGCCGCGGTCCGCGAGGTTTCCCGATAGACCGCATTGCGTTCGGTCAGTTGGCTATTGAGCGGCTGACCCGACAGATGCGCGCCGACCACGGCAACCTGGATCGCGGTCTTGTTTGATGGACGGACTTTGACGCGGTTCGTCTCTTCAAGCTGCGTTTCCGTCCCGCCGAGCTTGCATCCAGGTAACGCTCGGTGAAGCGCGTCGCCGATCGTTGCGAGCTTGCCGTCCGAAAAAGCCGGGCCAATCAGCGTCACCCCGAAAGGTATCCCATCATCGCGGAAGCCAGCCGGGACGGCGAGCGCCGCGAGGTCGAGCAGGTTCACGAAGTTCGTATACGCACCAAGATTGGAGTTGAGCCGGATGGGATCGGCGAGCATGTCGCTGATCTTATAAGTCGTGCCCGCTGTCGGAAGCACCATCACATCCATGCGCTTCCATTCCGCATCCGCGGCGCGCCGCAGCTCGGCTAGACGGTACAAGCTCTCGAACGTCTGAAGCGCCGTCTTAGCCGTACCGCCGCGCACGATGTCAGCGACGACTGGGTTGAGATCATGCTCTTCCATTCCATCGATGGCATAGAGCCGCTCGGCGACCCACGGGCCGTCGTAGAGCATGGACGCGGTGTCGCGAAACGGCGCGAAATTGAAGGGCGTGATCTCGACGCCCAATCCGGCCAGCCGATCGATCGTATGGTGGTAGAGCCGGCGGTACTCGTTATCCTCGAAGAACGATAGCGGCGCGTTCGGTATTCCGACCTTCAGTGGCCGCGCGACCGTCTCGACGGCGAACGGTGGAGCATCAGCGCGCGCAAAACCATCGTCCTTGTCGAACGCGATTGCGACCTCGGCCACCTTGGCCGTATCGGCGACCGTCAGCGCGAAGATCGAGACCGCATCTTGGCTTTTGCAGGCTGGAACCACACCGTGCGTCGAAACAATGCCTTTCGTCGGCTTCAATCCGACGATGTTGTTGAAGGCAGCGGGCACGCGCCCAGACCCGGCCGTGTCGGTGCCAAGCGAAAACGACACCAGACCGCCAGCGACGACGACGGCGGATCCGGAGCTTGAGCCGCCGGAAATATACGCTGGATCGAACACGCTTGTTGGAATGCCATAGGGCGAGCGCGTGCCGTTGAGGCCGGTCGCGAATTGATCGAGGTTTGTCTTGCCGATCAGAATGGCGCCTGCCGCGAGAAGGCGTTCGACCACCGTTGCGGAGCGCTCGGGCGTATAAGCAAAGGCCGGGCAGGCGCAAGTGGTCGGAAGACCGGCAACGTCGATATTGTCTTTTACGGCGAAAGGAATGCCGTAAAGAGACCCTCGGGGCGCTTCACTTGCCTGTGCCTTCGCCGCCGCCTTGTCGACAAGCGTTATCCAGTCTGGAGTGACACCCTTGGCCGAGATACGCGCGTAAACTTCATCGATGACGTCCGCCGGCGTGATCTTATTGGCTTCATAGAGATTGGCGAGGTTGCCGATGTCGAGCGAGAGAGTCACGCCGTCGCCTCCGCCATTTCCTTCAGCACGACAAGTGTCTGGCCAAGAGAAACCGGCTTGCCTTCGGCGCATCGGACTTCATGGACGATGCCGCTTGCCGGCGAAGTAACGGCCATCTCCATTTTCATGGACTCAACGATGATTAGGGTTTCACCTTCCGAAACCTCTTTGCCAGGCTTGACGAGAACTTTCCAAACGCTTCCGGGAACGGGGCTCTCCACAGCAATCGCACCGGCCGGCAGAGCGCCGTCACTTTGCACATCGCCAGCGTCATCAGCGGCGCCTGCGCTGCCCTCCTGATCGCTTTGCTCCCATCGCGCCCTCTCGGCTTCGAACGCGGCCTGTTGGCGTGACTTGAACGCCGAGATCGTATCCGCGTTTGCAGCAAGGAACGCTTGATAGTCCTTGAGGCTAAATTTGGTCTGCTCGATTTTCACCGTCGCCTGGCCTTCCAAGAATTTGTCTCGGAAGTCCAGAAGCTCTTCACTCGTTACGGGGTAAAAGCGGATTTGATCGAAGAAGCGCAACAGCCAAGGCGAGCCGGCCTCGAACGCCGCTGTCGTGCGGTACGTGTTCCAGACTTGGCATGTTCGGCCGAAAAGCTGGTATCCGCCCGGCCCCTCCATGCCGTAGATGCACATGTAGGCGCCGCCGATGCCGACGACGTTGTCGGGCGTCCAGGTTCGCGCGGGATTATACTTCGTTGTGACAAGCCGGTGGCGAGGATCGAACGGTGTCGCGACCGGCGCACCGAGATAGACGTCACCGAGGCCGAGAACGACATACGTCGCGTCAAATACGATGCGAAGGACCTCGTCGATCGAGTCGAGGCCGTTGATGCGCCGGATGAACTCGATGTTCGAGGGACACCAGGGAGCGTCAGGTCTGACGCCCTGCATGTATTTGTCGATGGTCTTCTGGACCGCCGCATCATTCCAGGAGAGCGGCAGATAGACGATGCGTGATGGAACCTCCACGTCACCAAGATCGCCTAGAGTGTCTTCAAGGCGTGAAAGCTCGAAAAGAAGATCCTCCAACGGCAGGATCGCCGGATCGTAGTGGAACTGCAGCGATCGGATGCCCGGCGTCAGATCGAGCACGCCTGGAAGCTTGAGCCTTTCGAACGCAGTCATCAGCGCATGCACGCGAAAGCGCAGCGTTAAATCCAGAATGATAGGTCCGTATTCGATCAGCATATAGGCGTCGCCGGCACGCCGATAGACAACGCGCGGATTGCTTTCTGAAGCTGCCCGTTCACCGATGACGCAATCGTCCGCGCCCCATTTCGCGTTCGGGAATGAAGGTGCGGCAACGGACTTCAAGGATGCGATTTCCGCGGTTTGCTTCGCAAGTTGCGCCGCGGCCGCGGCAGGCGTCAGGCGGACGAAGCGAACTTTATCGCCGGGCCTCAGCTGTCCCATCTTCCACAGTTCGGCCTGGACGATCGTCGCCGGACAGACGAACCCCCCGAGCGAGGGACCATCAGGCCCGAGAATGACGGGCATATCGCCGGTGAAGTCGATCGCGCCTATGGCATACGCGTTGTCGTGAATGTTGCTCGGGTGCAGACCTGCTTCTCCGCCGTCGGATCGAGCCCAAACGGGTTTGGGTCCGATCAAGCGGATACCGGTCGGATTGGAATTGTAGTGAACCTCCCAATCGGCGGAAAAGAATGTGTCTATGTACTCCGGCGCAAAGAAGTCTGGCGCGCCGTGCGGACCATAAAGCACGCCAATCTCCCACGCATGGGTGAGACGCGGCTCCAGGTCTTTATCCAGCCCTGATGCTTGTTCGTGCTGGGCATCGCGGCCAATGTGCAGCACGTCGCCGGTCATCAACACGCGGCCTCCGTGGCCGCCGAACTTGCCCAGCGTGAACGTCGACTTGCTTCCAAGATACGCGGGCACGTCGATACCGCCGCGTATGCCGATGTAGGCTCTGGTGCCTGGCCCTTTCACGCCTCCGACTTTTAGCACTTGGCCCGCGCGTACGCTGAAGGGCTGCCAATAGTCGACCGGCACGCCATCGAGCGTCGCGACGAGTTCGGCGCCTCCGAGACAGACCGTCGTATCGGTGTTGAAGCGTAGCGTCGGACCGGACAGCGTCGTCTCGATCGTCGCCGCATCGCTCGCGTTTCCAAGCAGCCGGTTGACGAGACGGTGTGACAGCGGGTCCATCGGGCCGGACGGCGGCACGCCGACCGCCCAATAACCCACGCGTCCCGGCCAATCCTGGATCGTCGTTTGCGTTCCCGGAGCCAGAACCTCGATGGTGTCAGCCTTATAGGCGTAGGTCTGAAGCGTCCTGGTCAGCATCTGCCCCGAGGCAAATACTTGCGAATGCGAAAGCTGGCGCAGGTAGTCGAGATTGGTCTCCAGGCCGCCGATGCGTGTCTCGGCAAGCGAAGTTTGCAATCGCGATAGCGCCTCAGGTCGCGATGCGCCTTTGACGATGATCTTTGCAATCATCGGATCGTAGAACGGGGAGACTTCAGATCCGCTTTGCACCCACGTTTCGATGCGTGTGTCGGCTGGCCATGCAACCTCGGTAAGTCGGCCGGAACTCGGACGGAAGTCTCGCCCCGGATCCTCTGCATAGAGGCGGACCTGAATTGAAGCACCCGTCGGCACAATGGAGTCCTGCGACGGCAGCTGTAAGGCCCCTGCAGCTTGGCGCACCATCCATTCGACGAGATCGACGCCGACGACCTCCTCCGTCACGCCGTGCTCGACCTGTAGGCGCGTGTTGACCTCGAGGAAGTAGAACTCGTTCGTCTCTGCATCGTAGAGGTACTCGACGGTGCCCGCGCTTTCGTAATTCACCGATTGGCCGAGGCGGCGTGCGGTTTCCCACAGCGCTGCGCGCGTTGCATCAGGTAAGTTTGGCGCAGGCGTCTCTTCGATGACCTTCTGATTTCGGCGCTGCGCCGAGCAGTCGCGCTCGCCGAGCGAAATGACGTTGCCCTTGCCATCGCCGAAGATCTGCACCTCGATGTGCCGCCCCCGAGCGACGTACTTCTCTATGAAGATGCCGGCGTCCTTGAAGTTGTTGCGCGCCAAACGCTCGACGCGTTCGAACATCGGCGCAATCTCGTCCGCCGATGAGACCAGCTGAAGCCCAATGCCACCGCCGCCGGCCGTGCTCTTTATCATCACAGGATAGCCGATGCGTTGCGCTTCGCTGCGCGCGTGCTCGACGTCGCGAATGAGCCCCGATCCCGGCGCCAATGGAACGTTGGATTCCAGCGCCAGCTCGCGAGCCTTGTGCTTCAATCCGAAGGCGCGCATGTGCTGCGCTTTTGGTCCGATAAATGCGATGCCGGCTTTTTCACAGGCCTCGGCGAAGTCGGGATTTTCGGAGAGAAAACCATACCCCGGGTGGATCGCCTCGGCTCCGGTCCTCTTCGCAGCCTCCAGAATGACGTCTTGCTTCAGGTAGCTCTCGGCGGCGGGCGAGGGGCCTATCGCCACGGCTTCACCCGCCTGCATAACGTGCATGGAATGGCGATCTGCTTCGGAATAGACGGCGACGCTGGCGATGCCCATCCGGTCGAGGGTGCGGATGATGCGGCAGGCGATGGCACCGCGATTGGCTATCAGGACTTTCCGGAACATGCGTCAGGCCCCCTTCGCCCAGATGAGGACCTCAATCGGAGTGGGATTGTAGGCGTTGCACGGGTTGTTGAGCTGCGGGCAATTGGAGATCAGCACGATGACATTCATGTGCGCCGTCATCTCGACGTATTTGCCAGGAGCCGAGAGGCCATCTTCGAACGTCAGCCCGCCGTCCGGGGTCACGGGCACGTTCATGAAGAAATTGATGTTATGGCCGATGTCGCGTTTCGAAAGCCCGTAGTGCTCGTTCTCGGCGATCGCCAGCATGTAGCTGTCGCGGCAGGCATGCATCGACTTTTTTTCGAGCGCATAACGGACCGTGTTGCTCTCGGTGGCGCAGGCGCCTCCTAGCGTATCGTGCCGCCCGACCGTGTCGGCCGTGATCGTCAGCATTGGCCGGCATCGGTCCGACAGCAGAACCGTTCCTGCCGTTAGATAGATGTTGCCTTGCTCGCGAATGGTATCGGAGGCCGAATAGCGCTCGCCGGGATCGTCAGCGTTGAAAAAGAGCGTGTCGGCTGCCTGGTTGCCTTCAAGATCGAGAATGCGAAACGTTTCGCCTTCGCAGACGACATGCATCCAATAATCGCCGGCCGGAACGATGCGCCGATAGATCGCGTCGGCATCGGCAAAGGTGCTTTCCTTGATCATCAGTGGGCCTCCTCGCAGCACCCGGCAAGAAAGATCCGGTTGTTCTCAAAGCCGCGACCGTTCTCCGGACGAGAGAGGCGCGCAGGATCATCATCGTTGGCGGGCGGCCCCTCGAAGATTTCGAACTGACCGGGTTTGCGTGGATAGCTGTTCGCGGGATTGAAGGGATGCGGGCAGGTGTGAAACAGTACGAGCGTGTCCATCTCGAACCGCAACTCGACCTGCGCACCCGCTTTCGCTGCGGCAGAATCGAGCGACATCGCGCCATTTTCCGCGACGACGATTTTGCTGAACCAGTTGACGTTCGCCGCAAGGTCGCGCCGCGTCAGGCCATACTTGGCGGCCTCGACCAGAAAGCTATCGTGGCCGTTCTGCTGCCAGTCGTTGCGCGCCGATTGATAGCTCTTCTCGCCCCACTTGCGGGCGATGATCGCTTTCGTCGTGTTGCCGGTCACCGTGTCATGCCAGCCGAATGTATCGGCGACGATGGAGCAGAAGATGCGACCCATGTCTGAATAGAGGCAATGTCCCGCAGTCAGCTTGAAAGTGTGCTGACACTTGAGCGTGTCGGGCGCGTTGTAACGCTCCAGCAAGTTCTGCGGATTGTAGAACAGCATGCCAATGTTGGCGCCGCCCTCCACATCCGTGAGCCGAAGCCGCATGTTTCGCCGCATGAGAAGCGACCAGTGCTTGCCCCCTGGCAGAGTATCGGAATAAACCAAGTTCCCCATCGTTCACTCCCAACGCAGATGTCGATCTCTCGCTCCGCGATCCGGTCCGGGTCGTCCCGGGTTGACGTGCGCCGACATGGGTCGTCCCATGCGGGAAAAATTGCGGCTCAGGCCCGGGACGATGACTGTCCGTTACGCGCGAGGGAGACAGGCGAACCCGCAATCTTGGGTGGCCAGATCTCGATATCCTTGGTGATGGTCGCGCCGCCTTGCGGAACCGCGACCCCGTTCGTGACGGGTGTGAGATCCTCGGACAGCCGCGCACCGTAGCGATCCGCTTCTTCCGGACGATTGCGCGGACGCTCGAAGGCGATGATGCGAGTGCCCAGTGCGAAAGCTTCCCGGAGGTCGTGGGTGACCATCACGACGGTCAACTCGCATTCGTTCCAGATGCGGCGCATCAGAACGTGGATATCGGCACGAATGCCGGGGTCGAGCGCACCGAAGGGTTCGTCGAGCAGGAGTATCTTCGGTCGCCGCATCAAGGCCTGAGCAAGTGCGAGGCGCTGCTGCATGCCGCCCGATAGCGCCGCAGGATACTTGCTTTCATGTCCCGTGAGCCCCACCTCCTTGAGAAGCTCGCGGCCCTCGTCTTCGGCCTGCTTCCTCTTTGATCCGAATAGTCGACCAAGGCCGCCCGCGCGTTCGAATTCACGCCCGATGATTACGTTGCCCAGCACGGTCAGGTGCGGAAATACGGAATATTTCTGGAACACGACGCCGCGATCCGCATCGGGCTCGGGCTTCAAGGGCACCCCGCCAACTAAGATTCTGCCGCGTGTCGGGCTCTCTTCGCCAAGCAGCATCCGCAGGAACGTCGTCTTCCCGCACCCGGATGGGCCGACGAGCGCCACGAACGCACGTGGTGCAATCTCGAGATCAATCTGCTCGAGAACGACGTGATCGCCGTACTCTTTCCAGACCTTGTCGAAGACGATGGCGTTCATGCCGCCCTCGCTTGCGCAAACCAGGGGAAGGCTTTTCGCTGCAGCAGGCGCAGGCCGAGGTCCATAAGGAAGGCGAGGAGAGTAATCCAGGCGACGTATGGCAGGATCACATCCATCGACAAATATCGGCGCACGAGGAAGATGCGATAGCCGAGACCAGAATCGGCCGCGATCGCTTCGGCGGCAATCAGGAACAGCCACGCTGGGCCGATCTCGAAACGGACCGAGTCGATCAGCCTCGGAAGCGTCTGCGGCAGAATTACTCGAAGCGCGATCTGCAGGCTCGAGGCGCCAAGCGTCTGCGCCTTGATGAGCTGCTCGCGAGGAATGTCCTCCACGCGAAGCGAGATATCGCGGATGAGCTTGAGCGATGTGCCGATCACGATCAACGCGATCTTCGATGCTTCGCCAAGCCCCATGACAATGAAGAGGATCGGAAGCAATGCCAGAGGTGGAACCATCGATAAGACAGCGATCACCGGTGCAAACGTAGCGCCGGCCACGGGCAAGAGGCCGAGAACGATGCCAAGCACAAGCGCGATGAGGGTGGAGATTGCGAGGCCGGTGAGAAGACGCGTGAGACTGGCGCCAGTGTCTTCCCAGAGCAGGTAGTCGCCCGTTCGCGCGTCTGGCTTCAGCGCGTAGTCATCAATCGCCTCCCCCATTTTCGAGAAGCTTGGAAGAAGTTTGTCGTTGGGGTTTTCGGCGAGGCGAACGCCCGAACCGACGACGTAGGCGAGGCAAAGAAGTGCGAAGGGCAGGAAGGCAAGCGCAAAGCGCCACGTTCTATCCGGACGGTAATTGATGGCGCGCATGACGTTCGCCTTCCTGCAGGATGTTAAGAGATGAGAGAAGGCGTGCTCAGAGCTTCCCGTCTTCGGCTTCCTTCATGAAGGTCGCGTCGTAACGGAATTTCACGTTCCCCTTGTCGCCGAAGACGCTCTTGTCGGGGAACTCGACGCCGATTGCTTCCGGCGATTTGGCGTCCTTGCCGAGCAGCGATTTCTCGAACAAGAATTTCGACACGAGCTCGGTCGTCTTCTTGATCTGATCGCCCGAGGTGAAGGCCACGGCATCCTTGGGATCGGAGAACAGCTTCGTGGTCGCGAGTTGCTCGTCGAAGCCCTTAAGATCGGTGCCTGACGCCTTCGCCATCGCCTCTTTGGACTTGGTGCCGTCCTTCATCGTCGCAAGCGTCTCATACCAGATACCGACGAGCGCCTTCGCAAACTTCGGATTGTCCTTCAGCACGTTCGTGTTGACGACCATGAGGTCCATGATCTCGCCAGGAATCTGTGAGCTGTCGAAGACCTTATGAGCATCAGGAGATTCGAGAATGGTCGAGACGATCGGCTTCCACGTGACAACCGCCGTAACGTCCTTGGTCTTGTAGGCTGCCGCCATGTCGGCGTCGGAGGTGTTGACGACCTTCAAGTCCTTCTCGGACAGCCCTACCGACGGGAGCGCTCGGGCAAGCAGGTAATGCGAGACAGAAAATTCGACGAGGTTGACGTTCTGACCCTTGATGTCCGCGAGCTTGTCCTTGTTCTTGAGAATGATCGCGTCGTTGCCGTTGGAGAAGTCGCCCACGATGACAGCGGTGGTATCGACGCCGCCCGCCGCCGGAATGGACAACGCATCCATGTTCGTAACGGTCACGGCGTCGAACGAACCAGCCGTGTACTGGTTGATCGATTCAACGTAGTCGTTGAACTGCTTGACCTCGATGTTGATGCCGTATTTGTCGGCCCACTTCTTCACGATGCCGGAGTCGGCGGCGTAGCCCCATGGCATCCAGCCGACGTAGATCGACCAGGCGACCTTGAAATCTTTCTTCTCGGCGGCACTGGCAGGCGAGAGGGCGAACCCCATCACAGCCGCGGCGCCGATCACACCCTTCAGAAGTGTCTTCGCGGAAAAGCGCATTGCTAACCCCTGTCCTTGTGCTGGTCACTGTCGGACCGCAAGGGGCGTCGGTGGCGCGAACGGGAGACCTCAATCCGCGCGAGAGATGCGCACAGCGGGAGGCCTGTCCGTTCGAGAGCCGAAGCAACTCGCGGTGTAGGTCTCCCGGGCTTTTATCCCGCCGTGGCTCCGCCGCGCGGACAGCGAAGCGGGAGAGCCTCTCTCGGACCAGGCGCTCGTGAAAGCCGGAACCCTAGAGGCGTTATGCAGGAAGCACTGCACGAGCTGTGCCATTTTGAATTTGCCGCAATTGCACGGCTTTTTCCACGTGCCTCGGGCGACGTTGCCCTCGGCTTGGGCGCTGCGCCTATTCCGTGGGCAGAGCAGTTGCTTCGAGGCGTGGACTTGTCGCAAGAAGCGTTCGCAGCATCGAAACGACCCGCGATACAGGTCCGGCGCTGCCGCACTGCAGGCTTATCCGCGCGCCCTCGAACAGAAGGAAGACTTCGTCCGCTAGGCGTTCCGGCTCGCGGTAATGCGCGGCACGAAATGCCGCGACGAGGGTGTCGTACTTGCGTTGCTTGTATTCTTCGATCACCGCGCGCGCCGGATGCTTCGGATCGAGTTCAACGGCAGCATTGGCAAGCGCGCAACCGCGTTCTCTCTCGTTGGTGAGAACGTCTTCGACGTGATCGACCCAAGACTTCAGCTTCTGCTCGGGTGTGCCCGAGCCGCCGAGCAATCGATGAAGCACTTCGCTGTACTGCGCCGCGTGCTGCTCGGCGAACGCGACGATCAGGTCGTCCTTGGACCTGAAGTGCCGATAAAGGGTCATCTTGTTCGTAAGCGCCGTCTCGGCAATTGCTTCAACGCCGACGGGATGCACGCCATAGCGATAGAAAAGCTCGCAAGCCGCCAGCAAGATGCGCTCGCGCGGAGATTTTCCTTCGATCTTGCCTGCGATAGCCGCGCGCAACTTACTGAGATCGCGCAATTCCCTGTCGTGTGTCGTGACCATTGCCCACTTGACGAAAAAGTTGATGGCCGTTAGCACTCTTACCGATCGGTAACTCCACTTGCCATCGCTATCACGACTTACCGGGACTGTCATTCGACGTTTGGCGCGGTCCGTGCCACCGGGTGCCGTCTTCTGAGTATTATGTCTGACGGCGGTCGTGTTTTGCGTGTGGAGCCGCCAACCAACGGTCGCCTGCTGCACGCATCAGCGTCCACTTTCGGCTCCGTCAAGACATCCAGGCTGGAGAAAAACCGCGTGACCCACCGATTTGCCACCGCCGCGGCGTCTGTGCTGCTCCTGCTCGCGGGGCTGGCTGGCTGCAGCGAGCAAAAGTCCGGCACGCAGGCTGCTGCTCCGCCGCCACCCCAGGTCACCGTTTCCAAGCCGACGAAAAAAGTGGTGACTGACTACGACGAGTATGTCGGCCGCTTCGTAGCCTATGATTACGTCGAGGTGCGGGCCCGCGTCTCGGGCTATCTCGATAAGATCCATTTTACCGACGGCCAGATGGTCAAGGTCGGTGATCCGCTCTTCACGATCGATCGACGCCCGTTCCAAGCGGTCCTTGATCAAGCGAAAGCGACGATCGAGCAGGGGAAGGCCAACCTCGCATTCACCCAGGCCGATCTCGAGCGCGGCAAGAACCTGCCGGTTGGCACAGTGATAACGCAGCAGACGCTCGATCAGCGTGTTCAGGCAGAGCGGGTCGCGCAAGCCAATCTCACGGCGGCAGAGGCATCGACGCGGCAGGCCGATCTCGACCTGCAGTTCACCGAACTCACCGCTCCAATCGCCGGACGCATCGGCGATCGCCGCGTCTCGATCGGCAACCTCGTGACCGGCGGCACATCGGGCAGCACGACGTTGCTCGCCACGATCGTTTCCGTCGATCCAATTCGCTTTGAGTTCACGATGGATGAGGCATCTTATCTGCGATACCTCAACGCCGCCTCCGTGCAGGGCGCTGACAGCGTGGATCGCGGCCTGAGCCTCACCGCTGAGTTGAAGCTGATCGATGAAAAGGATTTCGTGCACCAGGGTCGCATCGACTTCGTCGACAACGCCATTGACACGAACGCTGGCACGATCCGAGGCCGAGCCATCTTCAAGAATGCCGACGGGCGACTTACGCCGGGCATGTTCGGACGCATCCGGCTCGCGGCCCACAAGCCCGCGGAGGCGCTTCTCGTGCCGGATACCGCGATCGGCACCGAGCAGGTCCGCAAGTTCGTCTATACCATAAGTAAGGACAACGTCGCCGCGCCCAAGTATGTCACCCTTGGTCCCGTAGTTGACGGCTTGCGTGTCATCACGGCTGGTCTAAGCCCGGACGATACCGTTGTTGTCGACGGACTGATGCGCGTTCGGCCCGGCGCGAAGGTGACGCCGCAGCAACTCGAAGCTTCCAATCCGAAGGACCAGGCGGTCCGGACCAACTAGAGATCGGACCGTCCGATGCGTCTCTCGCACTTCTTCATCGATCGGCCGATCTTCGCGGCCGTCATCTCGATCGTATTGGTGATCATCGGTGCCGTCGCCGTCGGGCGATTGCCGATCGCCCAGTATCCTGAAATCGCGCCTCCGGTCGTCAACGTGACCGGGCAGTATCCTGGCGCGAGCGCCGAAGTCGTGGCCGCGACCGTCGCCACGCCACTGGAGCAGCAGATCAACGGCGTTGAGCACATGCTGTTCATCTCGTCGAACTCGACGACGGATGGGCGCTTTTCCATCTCGGTCACATTTGACATCGGCACCAACCTCGATATCGCGCAGGTTCAGGTACAGAACCGCGTCTCCATCGCATTGCCACGCTTGCCGTCGGACGTCCGAAACATCGGCGTCACGGTCGCGAAAGCTTCGCCCGACCTCATGATGGTCGTGCATCTGCTCTCGCCAGACAACTCTCGCGATACGCTCTTCATTTCGAACTACGCCAACGTCAACGTCATCGACCAGCTCACGCGTATCCAGGGCGTCGGCTCTGTGACGGTGTTCGGTGGCCGCGATTACTCGATGCGCGTCTGGCTCGACCCCGATCGCTTGCAGTCGTTGAACCTCGCGGCCAGTGATGTCGTGACCGCCCTTCAAGGCCAGAACGTTCAGGTCGCGGCCGGCGTCCTCAATCAGCCACCGGTACCCAGCCCCGGGGCGTTCCAGATAACCGTGCAGACGCTCGGGCGACTGATCGATCCCGCGCAATTCGGGAACATCATCGTCAAGCAGACCAGTAACTCGGTGGTCCGCGTCAAGGACGTGGCGCGGGTCGAACTGGCCGGTCTCGACTATGGCGTCAATTCCTATCTCGATAAGCAGGCCGCCGTCGGCCTCGGCATTTTCCAGCTTCCTGGCTCCAACGCGATCGATACCGCCAAGAAGATCCAGGACGAGATGAAGGAAATCTCGAAGAACTTCCCGCCGGGCATCGAGTACGCGATTGTCTACAATCCGACCGAATTCATTCAGCAGTCGGTTGACGCGGTCATACACACGATTTTGGAAGCGATCGTCCTCGTCGTGCTTGTTGTCGTGGTGTTCCTGCAGAGTTGGCGTGCGGCGATCATCCCGATCGTCGCAATTCCCGTCTCGCTCATCGGCACGTTTTTCCTGATGGCGCTGTTCGGGTTCTCCTTGAACAATCTCTCGCTGTTCGGACTCGTGCTCGCCATCGGTATCGTCGTCGACGACGCGATCGTCGTCGTTGAAAACGTCGAACGCAACATGGCGAACGGGCTAAGCCCCCGCGAAGCCGCCTATCGAACCATGGAAGAAGTGGGAACGGCGCTCATCGCCATTGCATTGGTTTTGAGCGCGGTCTTCGTGCCCACTGCGTTCATCACCGGCATTTCGGGACAGTTCTATCGTCAGTTCGCTCTGACGATCGCCGGCGCAACAATCCTATCGCTCATCGTTTCGCTCACGCTTTCGCCTGCGCTTTGCGCGCTATTGCTGAAACCGCACGAAGAACATCAACGCCACAGCATTCTCACGTGGCCCATTCGCGCGTTCTTCAACGCGTTCAACTGGAGCTTCGACAAGCTCTCCCACGGCTACGGCTGGTTTGTGGGACGCGCCGTACGGTTTGCGGGGCTGATGCTTATTCTCTACTTCGGCCTCATCGCCTTCGGCCTCAACGAGTTTCGAAAAACGCCGCTCGGCTTCATTCCCGATCAGGATGGCGGCTATCTGATCACCGTCGTCCAATTACCTTCTGCTGCCTCGCTCGATCGCACCGACGCGGTAAACAAGCGTCTGGTCGCAATGGCGCTGGACGTTCCAGGCGTGGCGCATGCCGTCAATCTCGTCGGCTTTTCCGGCGCGACGCGCGTCAACGCATCGAATGCCGGCGCAATCTTTGTCGTTTTGAAGCCCTTCGAAGAGCGTTCGAAAGATCCGGCGCAATCGGCTGCCGCCATTCGCGCTGAATTACTGAAGAGGTTCTCAACGGTTCAGGAAGGGCTCGTTCTCGTTGTCGCTCCGCCTCCCGTGCGCGGCCTCGGCAGCGCAGGTGGCTTCCGCATGATGGTCGAAGACCGTGGCGGTGCCGGTTCCGCTGCCTTGCAGCAGGCGGTGAACTCCATGATGGTCAAGGCGGCGCAAGATCCCGCACTGCGCCAAGTCTTCACGTTGTTCGAGACGTCGACGCCCCAGCTCTACCTCGAAATCGATCGCGTCAAGGCAGAGTTGCTGGGCATCAACATTCCGGACGTCTTTGCGGCTCTCCAGACGTATTTGGGATCCTTCTACGTCAACGACTTCAACATTCTTGGCCGCACCTTCCGGGTGACCGCGCAGTCCGACGGCAAGTTCCGGATGACGCCGAAGGACGCGCTGCAAATTCGTGTCCGCAACAAGACTGGAAACGTCGTTCCGCTCGCCTCCTTCATGACTGTGAGCGACATCTCCGGTCCGCAACGCGTCCCACGCTATAATCTCTATCCTGCGGCAGAACTCGATGGCTCGGCGGCGCCCGGCTACTCACAAGGCCAGGCTATCGAGGCGATGCAGAAGCTGGCGGCCGAGACGCTTCCACCAGGTTTCAGTTACGAGTGGACGGACCTCGCATACCAGCAGATCCGGGCCGGCAACACGGCTGTCTTCGCCTTCGCTCTCGGCGTGGCGTTCGTATTCCTCGTGCTTGCAGCCCAGTTCGAAAGCCTGACGCTGCCGCTCGCCGTCATTCTGATTGTTCCCATGAGTTTGATCGCGTCGATTTCCGGCGTCATCATTCGCGGAATGGACAACAACATCCTGACCCAGGTCGGCTTCATCGTGCTCGTCGGTCTTGCTGCGAAGAATGCCATCCTAATCGTCGAGTTCGCCGAACAGCTTGAGGGGCAGGGGAGGAATCGATTCGAAGCCGCAACCGAAGCTGCGCGCCTTCGAATGCGACCGATCCTCATGACGTCGCTGGCTTTCATTCTCGGCGTCGTGCCGCTCGTCTGGGCCGTCGGTGCTGGCGCGGAACTTCGCCAGGCGCTGGGTACTGCCGTCTTTTCCGGCATGATCGGCGTCACGGTATTCGGCTTGATCTTCACGCCAGTGTTCTACGTGCTTTGTCGCTGGCTATCGGGCTTCGCCCGCCGGCGCCGCGCGGCAGCGCCCGATTCGCACGCAGTGCCCCAGCACCCGGCTGAATAGGGATAGCATCCCGCCGGGTCTCTCCGATCCGCGCAAGCCTCGCACAGGACGACGGAGTCAAAGTCGACTCCGGCGTTTTCTGTATGCGGCGGAAGGGACCGGTCGGCAGACATGAACAGAAGAGAGCGGCGGCGCGCCGAAGCGACTTCGCGGAAGGCTCCGCAGCGCATGGAAAATGCGGAAGCCGCGCGACACTACCAGGAAGCGGTCATGCATCTGAAAGGCGGTCGCTTCGCCGAATCAGAGGTCGCGCACAAACGCGTCCTGTCGCTCGTTCCGAACCATGCCCCCAGTCTGCACCACCTTGGTCTGATCGCAATCAACCGGCACGACCCGGTCGCCGCCGTCGAGTTGATCCGCAAGAGCGTCGACGCCCAGCCAGATTATCATGAGGCTTGGTTGAACCTCGCGATCGTCCTGGGCGAGCTCAAGTACCTGAAGGAGGCGATTGCCGCTTGCCAGCAGTGCGTCGATCTCCAGCCGGGAAAGTCCGAACATCATGTCATTCTCGGCAATCTCCTGCGCATCGCCAAGCAGGAGGCTGAGGCCAGAACAGCCTACGTCAAGGCACTCGAACTGAAGCCCGACCAACCGATTGTCATTGCCCGCCTCGGGCAGCTGTTGCTCAACGCGGGTGAATACGACGCGGCCACGAACTACTGCAAGCGTGCTCTCGAACTCAACCCGAGTTTGGAAGAAGCACAGCTGCTCGAACGGCGTCTTGCTCTCTCCTCGCGGCCCCTCGATCTGCTGATTGCGGAAATCGAATCGCAATCGAAGACGGGCGTCGAGAAGGCTAAGAAGTTCGACGATCTTGGAACCTACCTGCGTGGCGAACGGCGCTTGGCGGAAGCGGCCGAGATGTGTCGCCGCGCCGTCGAAGCTGATCCGGGCGGTGCCGACTACTACTTCAATCTAGCCCTCTCCTTGGAGGCGCTGGGCGAGATGGACGAGGCGCTTTCCAATTATCAAATCGGCTTCGAGATCGAGCCCGACCGCGCGGAAGCCTACGCGGGCGTCGGCAACTTGCTTCGCAACATGAACATGCTGGATGGCGCAATTCAGGCCTACGAACACGCGATAAAGCAGAAACCCAATTTGGCGAGCGCCTACTACAACCTTGCCATCACCTACAAGATGAGGGACCAATACGAGGAAGCAAAGGTCGCGTTTGAAAAGTGTATCGAGTGCGCGCCGGACGCCATCGTCAGCCGCTTCGAATTCATCAACCTGCGGCGCACGCTCTGTGATTGGCCGGGCATCGACGAGGAAGAGCGCGAATGTCTCAGTGTCTTCCGCTCTAAAGAAGTGACGATCGCGCCGTTCCAATTGATCTCCCTTAACGCGAGTCCTGCGGATCTGTTGCGCGCGGCTGAAGGCTTTATCAAAACCTTTGAAGTGCCGCAGCAGCAGCGCTTCTCGACGTACAAAAATCGGAAAGGTGTTGGCGCGAAGATCCGCATCGGATTCGTGTCCTGCGATTACTTCGAGCACGCGACAGCGATGCTTTTTGCGGAAGTTCTTGAGAAGATCGACCGCAGCCGGTTCGAAATATTCGCTTACTGCCATAGCCCCGAAGAAAACAGCCTGATGCGAAGGCGAATGATCGCGGCCTTCGATCACTTCAGAAAAATCGGGCCGATGCGCCATCGCGACGTGGCCACCATGGTCCGAGACGATTGCATCGATATTCTGGTCGACCTAAAGGGCTATACGCGCGACGCCCGCACTGAGATCTTTGCCTACCGGCCGGCGCCAATTCAGGTGAACTATCTGGGCTATCCCGGAACCATGGGCGGCGACTTCATGGATTACATCATCGCCGACTCGATCGTCGCGCCGATGGATGCGCAGGACCATTATTCCGAACGGATCGTGCATCTTCCAAACAGCTATCAGCCGAACGATCGCAAGCGCGAGATCTCGCCGGAACCTGTCACGCGCGCCGACGCGGGGTTGCCTGAAGACGCCTTCGTCTTTTGCTCGTTCAATAATAGCTACAAGCTCAACGCGGCAATGTTCGATGTATGGATGCCGCTGTTGAAGCAAGTCGCGGGATCCGTGCTTTGGCTGCTGGTGCCCAATGATATCTGCGCCAATAATCTTCGCCGCGAGGCCGAGGCGAGGGGAGTGGATCCTAGTCGGCTTGTTTTCGCCCAGCGAGCGTCAAGTCCAAAACATCTCGCGCGGCATCGCCTTGCCGACCTGTTCGTCGATGCGCTTCCCTGTAACGCGCATACGACGACGAGCGACGCGCTCTGGGCAGGCCTGCCGGTCTTGACCTGCCTTGGCGATACGTTTGCAGGCCGTGTGGCGGGCAGCCTGCTTTCGGCCGCAGGTCTGCCGGAGCTGGTCACGACGAGTTTGGACGAATACGGCAAGCTGGCGCTGGAACTCGCGCAGAACAAGCCGAAGCTCGACGCTATGCGAGCCAAGCTGATTGCCCAACGTGAGACGGTACCGTTGTTTGATTCCACGCGTTACACGCGAAACCTCGAAAGGTCGTTCGAGAAAATGATCGAGATCATGCGCGCCGGCGAGGCACCGCGTCCATTCGCGATTACGGAGACCGACGTGCCTCAGGTGATCGAGACAAAAGCTGCGGCGCCCGCCATTTCACCCGGAAACACATCGATGCCGCCGGCGATGCCGGAGGCAAGTGTCCTTCGTCAGATGTATGCGGGTTGTCCTGTCTGCAACGCCGAAGCGGTGGCCGAAACCGAAGCTCGGATCACGAACCACCGACTGTACAATCCGATCTTGCCTCCGGTTCTCAAATGGCGGCGCTGCACAAGTTGCGCGCACGTCTTCACGGAAGGCTATCTGACGCCGGCGGGTATGGAAGCGATTCATTCTGGAACGGCGGCGGAGATGCGTGTCGGCAAGGACGCCGAAAACAACAGGAAAACGGCCGCTCGCATTGTCTCGCGCATTACCCGTTACGTCGGCGACGGCGAATGGCTCGACATCGGCTTCGGTAATGCTTCGCTCCTTTTCACAGCTGCCGAGTGGGGCTTCATTCCCGTGGGCGTGGAGTCGCATGTACCAAGCGTCGATAGGCTAAAGCGCTTCGGCTATGAGGCGCACCGCAGCTTATCGGACGTCTCGGGCCAGAATCGCTTCAGCGTCGTAACAATGTACGACGCGCTCGACCGGGAGCCGTTTCCCGGCCAGACGCTGACGACCATTAACCGGCTCATGCGAGACGGCGGAATTCTGGTGCTCTCCATGCTCAACATGGAGACGGTCGTCTGGCGCGCTCTCGAAGCCACGCGCAGCAATCCATATTGGGCTGAGTTGGAGCGCTATCACAATTTCACGCGATCCGGGCTCGTGGCGCTGCTGAAGGCCAAAGGTTTCAAGCTGCAGGAATACGACATCGGTCAGGGACATCGCAGTGGCATGGAAGTCGTCGCGGTCAAGACTGGGCCGGCTTAGCAAGTCCAAAGGAAGAGCATCATTCGCACAGCGCGCGGTGCTGCTTTCTTTCCTTCATATCGAGATGAAAGTGGTCGTGGTGCGCTTCGTTCGTGTCCGGCCCGAGAACGGTTCCAAATAAGTCGCAAGCGCCGTCATGCGCTTCGTGCAGGAACGCGGACATCGCCTGCTTGGCCTGTTCCTCCTTGATCGCCTCGGGCGATCTGGCTTTCACCTTCTCGTCGCTCTTGTGCTTGTCGTCGCCTTTTGCCTTGTCGTCGGCCTTGTCTTGATCATCGCTCTTCTTCGCGATGTCGTGAGCTCCGAGTTTCGAAGCGGCGACTTGGAATTTCGCTTTGTCGCCGCCGGCATCGCTCGACTTCTGCGACTTCTTCAGCTCCTCTGCCGTCGGACCCCAGTTCTTCGATACGCGGATGATTTTCCCGTCTGCCAGAACGAACGCGGAGACATCCACGGCATTCATAAGCGCGTGCTCGCTGATCGGCGCACGAGCAAGCCCATACCGGTTGCGACATGAGTAGGATTCCGCAACCACCCGAACGATCGGGGAACCGAAGTTCTTTTTCGCGGCCGGCTGCAGCTTGTCCAAGATCCAGCTGTTCATGCCGGCGATCATCTTGCAATTGAGTGTGGCGGCCGGCTCGATGCGCACCTTGCTGTCGCCGACGCTCTTGAGAAGTCGCGGCGCCGGCGCACCGCAAATACCTTCCCTCGCCGGAGGAAGCTCCTCAGAGTCCACCGCCATCTTGGCGAGCAGGCTTTCGCAATCCTTCTTCGCCGCCGCGACCTCGTCTTGCGTCCACTGTGGGGCGGTCTGCTGGGCGGGAGGTACCGGCTTCGCAGGAGCCTCCTTTTCGGCCGGGAGCGCGGGAACTGTCGCTCCCGGAGCGCTCGTTGCCGGGACATTCGAGCCCGGCGCGTTGGAGGCCGCGATCGTCGGCCCGCGTTTATCGTCAGCTTCCGACAGCGAGACGTGATCACTCGAAGAACCGGGTGAAGCCGGAATACTGGGAGCGCTCGGCGGGATCACCACGCGCGCATGCAACTCGACTTCCGGCGGCGTTGTGAGATGCCCGACCCGCACGATGTAGAACGTGCCAGGTTGGCAAAAGGGCAGGAGAAGAAGACCGGCTAAGACGGTTTTAGACAGGAGAACAGAGACACGTACCGCCAGCGCATCGGCCCTTACCGCGGCCCTTGCATAAAGCGCCGAGAGACGGGCATGAATTTCCTCTTCCGCGCTCACGTCCGGACCCACTCGCTGATACCCCGAGGCTAACGCGCCGTCGGCTGTCTAACGAAATTATCCCCGCGATCTGACGACAGCGACCTCACCACAAACGTAAGGCAAAATGTCGACCGCTTGCGCAAGGAAGCGGCCCTGTAAAACCCTTAAGAATGGCGTGAGGTTCCGCCTTTTGCATTATGACAGGAATGTCTTCACATTCGGTCAACGCGTCCAAGCGTCTGCTTCTTGAACTCGCGCGGCGTCATGCCGACAACGGACTTGAACAGCCGGCCGAAGTGGGACACGTCGCCAAAACCCCATGTGTAGGCGATGTCGCTGATTTGCCGATGTGCCTGAGCCGGATCTGCCAGGGCGGCTTGGCACTTCTCGATACGCCGGCTGAACAATAGCCGCTGCAATGAGGTCTGCTCGGCATCGAGCAGCTGATTGGCATAACGCACAGAGATGCCGGCCTCGCTCGCTAGGTCTTCGCAGGTTGCCGCCCGGTTCGAGAGGTTGGCATCGACGACTGTCTTGAGCCTCAACAGCGATGCGAGCCGCGTTGACGAATGAATGCACGTGTTGCCCTCAGCGTCCTTCAGGGCCATGGCCATCAGTTCAAGCAACTGGTGCTTCACTTGGGCTTGTGAGGTGGAACTGAGAACGCTGATCTGATCCGGCAGCAACTTGGCAAAGGTCGATGCCAGCACGCCGCTTCCGGAATGGCCGTTGACGGGTCGAGCGGTCCAACGCCGCAACGGCCCAAGCCTTGCTTCACAATCGCGCCGCGGCACCTCAATGACGAGACAGTGGAAATCACGCGATTGGACGAATGAAGCGTGCCGCCCAAGATCGAGAAGGCAAATGTCTTCCGGCCGCAGCTCGGCTTGTCGCCCGTCCTGATCGATTTTCAAGGTGCCGCTGAGCTGAATGACGATATGGACGAGGTCGGACAGCAAAGCTGCCTGGTGCTTTGTGCGCCACGAGCGCATGCCATTGCAGCGGAAGATTGAAAACGCCATCCCCGGAACGCGAAGATAGCGGAGGTCGCCTTCAAAACGTGCCGGGTGATCGGGGCGCGTTTCGTACGGGCCAAGAACCTGTCGGCTCGTCTCGAACCAGTAGTCGAACCGATCTCGCGGATGAACATCCGTTGTCGAAATCGACCAATCTATAAGATCATCTCCGGCTACTCGAACCGGAGCACTAAGCGCGCGCAACATCGAACTCATTCCCTCCCCGCGCATCGATGATACGTGGAGAGGGCGCGAGGTCAAACGCAAAGAAAGATGAACCGCTGATGCGCGTGGAGATGGAACCTTCGGCGGCGATCAGAGTTATCATAACCCTGTTATGCGGAGGTCATCGCCTCGTCGACATGCGCGGAGAGGATCGTACGCAGGGTTGAGGCAAATTGGTTTGCTTCCGACGCCGGAACGCCCGCGAGCAGTTTCTTTTCGACACGGGAGTAGATGCGGTCCGCGCCCGCAATCGCCTTCTGGCCTTTCTTTGAAAGGCGGACGCAATACGCTCGGCCGTCGAGAGGCGACCGCTTGCGTTCAAGCAAACCCTTGCGAAGAAGACGGCTGACGATACCCGCAACTGTAGAGCGATCGATGCCCGTGATCGTCACGAGATCCGTCTGGCTCAAGTTTTCCTGACGTGAAATTGCCGTAAGGATGGCAAGCTGCCGCAACGTCAGGTCGGTGTCTGCCGTCTCGGTCGAATAAAGCTGCGTGGCGCATTGATCGACGCGGCGGAGAAGATGAATGACCGATCGCTGAAGATGGGGGGCCGGTTGCTGGCTCATTGTTGAATGGTCCCTTCACATGAACGACTGACTTTTTGATCAGCACGCGAATACTCAGTGGAGAAAACAATAAAACGCCGACCCGTTCTCTTCTGATCCGGGGGTAAAAATCGGACGTGAGGGAGATTTTGAAATTTGGCGGGCGGCCGGGATTTGTCCTCGCGGCGAGAACAAACCGGCATCGATTGACCGACGGCTAGGCACCAAGATCCGCGTGACGGCTTGGACCGGTGATTCGTAGCCACAGGCTGACGCATTCGCGCCGAAATTCAGCTTTGCCGCGATGTCACCTTCAAAGGGATAAGCCATCATCCACCGCCGATCCGATGGTTTTCCGCAGCCGCGCAGCCTTGCCTGGCGGACAAACGCGGTCGCGTCGGCGTCGCAAAACATGACCGAGCAGGGAAGGCCTCATGGCAACGATCATCACCGTTCATGGCACATTTGCCGCGCCGACGGCGGCGGGGGCGGACGGCGTCATGCCCGAGTTGCAATGGTGGGAGAGCGGGAGCGCCTTCGAGAAGGACATGCACCAGTTCGTGGAAGCTCGCGACGGCGAACTCAACTTCGTGCCTTTTCCTTGGGGTGGCAACAACAGCGAGACCGAGCGCCGTGATGCGGGTGAACGGCTGACAAAGCTCGTGCGCGAGCTTGAAACCAAAAGCGAGCCGTACTGCATCGTCGGGCACAGCCACGGTGGGTCCATAATTGGCGATGCGCTGCTGGCCAGCGCCGCTCGCCGTCGCCCGCTCGCCAATCTGAAACGCTGGATCACCGTCGGGACGCCGTTCCTGAAGCTCAGGAAAGAACTCTGGCTGCTCACGCGATTGAGCCTCATGCGAAAAGTAATCTTCGTCGCGTCGATGATGTTGCTGCTGATGTTCATCGTCTATCTGACCGCAACGCAGCTGGGCGCTGAACGCTCGATCTTCGGGACGACCTTTCCGAGGGTCTGGATCTTCACCGGGTTGCTGGCAAGCCTTCCCGCGCTCGTGTTTTACATTGTGCTGAGCTGGCTCGATAGCCGCAGCATGCTGAGTTATCATCGACGAACGACACGGCGGGCGAGTTCGAACTTCTCGGCGCGGTGGCTGCCTCTATCGCACCCGGATGACGAGGCAATCCAAGGTCTTTCACTTCTGCCAGATGCGCGGCTGGACTTCTTCGACAGGTCGTTCGCGGTTTCCTCGATTACGCTTTTGTCGGTCATCGCTCTCCCGATTATTTATTTCGCGATCCTCCTCTCGCCGCCGACGATGGTCAGCATCGCGCATTGGCTGAAAACGGAAATCTACGACGCCAATGCGTCACCGGACGCGGAAGCAGCATTGACCAAGCTACGAAGTCAGCTGATGGCGGCGCGCAAGGCAGAGGGCGAAGACGTGAAGAGCGAAAGCGGTGGTGCGGTTCAAACGCCTCCCGATCGCCGCGCCGCATGGCGTGAATATAGGGCCAAGCGGCAGGAGCTTGAGCAGACCTACCCGAACCTGGACGCCATCGAGCGTGGAATTCGTTTCAAGCATCGCTTCTTTGAAAGAGGCGGGAAACCTTGCGACGGCGAAGTATTGTGCGGAGCAGGGCATGATCTGGCCGTTAACAGCGCTCTCCTTCTCCACGTCGTCACGGACGAGCTGTCTTGGGCGCTGGGCGCGGCTGATTTTGCCGACCGCAGGAAGCAATGGTTCTGGTCATTGTTCGTGCCCGCCGTCATCGTTCCCATCATTCTGGGAGCCTTCGCCCTCGTTCTGATGGTTTTCATTCAGGGCCTGGCGACATTCATCAGCGCGATCGCAGCGAAAATTCTCAACGCCATCACCAATTCGGAAGTGAAGCGCGCTGCTTACGGCAACGATACGGAAGGCGAGGTGGCGATTGGAGCACTGGACCGACCAACCTGGGTGGAGAAATCGCTGCCGCGTCTGCCTGCTCCGCTAGCGGGGCTCATCACGGACTACAGCAATTCGGCGGCAAGCCTGTCGATCGCGAAATTTCGCCAAGCGATCGGCCAAATCCGTTTTGCCGTGCCAACGCACAGCGCCGAAACCGCCATCAGCACATATTTTACGTGGAAGGAACTGGTCCACGCGTCATATTTCGACGTCCCCGAATTTCGCAAATTGATCGCGCAAGCGATCAGCCGCGCCGAAGGGTTTGTGCCGAGCGAGCGCTTTCGCGCCGATCCCGATTACGCGCGCACCTCAGAATGGCTTGATGCGATCGAGAAGGGACCAACCACGACCGACGAGCCGAGCGACCGCGAGCCTACACCTCAGGACTCCAAGGCGGTGGCCGCAGTCGTGGGTTCCACGGTGAAGGCGACACCATAACCCGCCTCACCAGCGAACGGTCCTCCCGAGATAGTCGAGATACTGCACGCCGGGCTTTCCCGTTTGCGCAGTAATGGTATCGACCACGCGCGGAATACTCTCATCAACGCCGAGCGTCGCATGCGGACCACCCATATCGGTGCGAACCCAGCCTGGAGCGATGATGAGCAGGGAGCGGCGTCCGTTTCGATGTCTCGCGGCATAACTGCGCATGAGAGTATTGAGAGCGGCTTTACTGGCCCGATAAACCTCCCAGCCGCCGTGCGCGTTATCAGCCACGCTGCCTAATCCCGAGGACATCACTGCGATCGTGCCATCCGGCGTCACGAGGTCGCCCAACGTTTCGATGACCCGCATCGGGCTCAGAGCATTCGTCACCATCACGCGATTGAATTCCTCGGTCGAGACTTCGGCAATTGTCTCGTCCGGATCGTTCGCGACGCCAGCGTTGACGAACAACAGGTCGATCTTTCGTCCCTCAAGACCCGCGCGCAGCGCTTTGACTTCGCCAGGAGCAGCAATATCTAGCCTTTCAATTTCGAGGCCGTCGTTGTGTTCCGCCGCGAAGTCATGGAGCCCGGTGCCCGCTTCGGCGCGGACTGTTCCGATGACTTGCCAACCACGGCGGGCGTATTCTTTGGCGAGAGCAAGCCCGAGCCCGCGGGAGGCTCCCACGATCAAGGCCGTTCGGCGGCTATCATTCATCGGCGAGTCCTCCTTGGATTTCCGTGGCTAGACGAAAATCTCCATTATGACGGCGAGCGAAAGAAGTATTTCGACAACACAACACATCTTTCAAGAAAGGCGGTAAGCACTTTCTCCTGTATTGACGTCCAGCCGTCGCACTGGTTGCTTGCCGCCGCCGATGGGGTAGGGGAAACAAGACATGGCTAAGCCTCGACAGGAACTGGGAGCCGAGGGTGTGGAGGGCGCTTCCGCCGAACACGCGGTGGGGCACGGCCGCGGATCTCTTTCTGCGATCATTTCCGTTCTGGCCTTGGTATTCTCCGGCTACAGCCTGTGGGACAGCTCGCTGAAAGCACCGGACCTCAAGGTCTTTGTGCCTCCCGTCATTCAGTTTAGCGCGCCTTACAACAATACCAATTTTGAAGTCGTGGAGGTTCCCGTCACGCTTCTCAACGAGGGCGGCAGGACCGGAACTGTCCTCTCCATGGACCTTGAGGTCAGCAATCCGAAAACGGGCGACACGAAGCGTTTCTACGCCGCCGACCTTGGTCGCTGGACGATGGAAAAGGCGCGATCCAACGGGTTTGAGCCTTTTGCGCCGATGCCATTGGCCGGGAAGGCCAGCAAGACTGCAACTGTGCTCTTCTATACCAACGGCCCGAAGCAAAAGCCCGACCAGATCATCCGGGAGCCCGGCGTCTATAATTTTCGCCTCGTGCTGGATCAGGCCGAGGTCGACGACTTTGGACCTCTGGATAAATTCTTCCGCCATGGGCCGGCTCAAGTCTCGTTCGCGATGGAGTTACGCGACTACGATGCGCGCGCATTCCAGACCGGCACGCTGCCGCTTTACTCCACGACCGGCCGCTCCGCCAAAACTGGGGATGAGCAACACCCATAGCCGTCTTCAAGACCGTCCGCCGAAATCTTGCATCACGCGCTCTAAAGGTTCGCTCTCGATGTGAACGGGGCCTGAGAAGGGATGGTCGATGGAAACGATCACCAGCAGTCCCATCAGCACAAGGACGGAAAGTACACCCGTCATCAGGATCTGCGCGGATAAATTCTCGGTAGCGAAGAAGAACGTGAACCCAATCGTCAGGAACGCACCGACGAACAAGACAATCCATAGAATGTCGGGAACGATCCCGGACGCGAGGTGCAGACGCGTTCGGCGTGCCTGGGTGATCGTGTCGAGCTGTCGGAACATTTCGTTGAGGACAGCGGGCGCGAGAACACCTTTGTCAGCTAGACGAACGGTCGCTGCATAGAGGTCATTCAGCGCCCGCGTGACGTCCGAACTCTCCCGTTCTTCCGCCATTTGCGGCCAGTCGCGTTCAATGGCGAGCTTTAGATAGTTGCTGAGTGCTTCCCGGGTCGAAGCGACATCGGGAGCCGGCGCTGCCGTGAGGCGGTAGAACGTGGCGGCGGCGCCTGCCTCCTGCAGAACCGCGCTTTCACCGTCACTGAACCTTTCCCACACGACGATGACCGCAAAGGCGATCAGAACCGCATAGATCACGCCAACCGTCGCAAATTTAAATCCGGCGATCTCGTTGTTGGTCGTCAGCCGCTCGAGACTGATGCGCCGCCGGATGATCACAGGACCGGACATCGCAACCGCGGTAGGAATGACGACGAGGATTAGTGCCGAAAGCCATAGCGGGAGCGTTGAAAGGTAAAGCGACATCTGCCAATCCGATTTCTGTACGGAGCAATTGCGCAGTGATCGCAAGATTTAGGAGGTTAGCAAAGCGGTATTTCGCGTTTGAGGTGTCGATGCGATCTCGGCAATCGCAACCTCTCCATCCGTGACGTAATGGTTGACCCGTCCCGACCGAAGTTGCTCGCCCTCCTTGTAAAGGGTGGCGCCAGAAATCGCCCCGCAACGGGTAAGCTCCTCCACGATGAAGCTTCGTTCCAGATCGGTATCCGATGCCGTCGCATGGGTGATCTGGAAAGTAAGTCGCGTCAGAGAAAACCCGGTGTCGCGCGTTCCTGCTCCGACCCACAGAACGTGGTCATCCTCGTTCGGCCGGTCAGTGTTCAGCCAAAACTCCAGGGTGTTGGCACCCGACTGGGCCGCGGCGAGGTTCTGCGCCCAAAACCGAACGTGGTGACGCTTACGCGGGCTGTTATCGATCGCTTTCTGAAAGCCGATGTCTTGTCCACGCCCGAACAGATAAAGCGTGCTGAACGGAGCCGTAGGATAAGGTTGGTTTAAGACAAAAGCGCGCGCCATTTTCCAGGAACTCACGAGCGTGAGACGATCAGCTTCGACCCATCCGGCAGTGGCGAAGGCGGAGCGAAGCTGGTCGAGCGTCCCAGCGAGCGCGATGTTGACCGGATCGCCCGGCAGTCCGTCGCCCGTGATCGTGAAGCTTGGCACGTGCCGCTGCTGAAGGATCTTGAGGCCCATGCGCACGGCGTTCGGAAGAATGACGTAAGCGCCGATCGCATACGTGAGGCTCACCGCTAGGATTGTCGGCACGCGATGATCGACAAACCTGAAGACATCGACGATGAGCCAGACGCTCACGAGGCCGACGGCGAAAACGATCAGACGCTGTAGTAGCCGAAGAGCCCGTCTCAACATTTCCTCGCTCGTTCCTGCCTGCGGGAGGAATCGAAGTTTATGCGCCGATGCGCCCTTTTGTGGCGACATTAATATCCAATTCAACGCCGCCCAAAACAGCTAAAAGGGGCTGCGTAACGGCGTGTCGACGTCCCGACGGACACGAGATCCTGAGTTTTTGAATGAATTATCAATCCCATAGATTCAGCGTTGCCCCCATGATGGATTGGACGGACCGGCACTGCCGCGTCTTCCATCGCACGCTTACCAAGCGCGCGCTGCTCTATACGGAGATGGTTACCGCCGACGCCGTGATTCATGGCGATCGCGAGCGGCTCATTGGTTTCTCGGGTGAGGAACACCCGATTGCTCTACAACTCGGAGGTTCAGCTCCGGATAAGCTGGCAGAGGCCTCGCGCATCGCAGCCGCGTTCGGATATGACGAAATCAACCTGAACGTCGGCTGCCCTTCCGATCGTGTCCAGGAAGGGCGCTTCGGCGCCTGTCTCATGGCAGAGCCGGACCTTGTCGCTGAATGCGTTTCCGCGATGCTTCAGAGCCAGCCGCTGCCGGTCACCGTCAAGTGTCGCATTGGCATCGACGATCAGGATGCCGAAGCGGATCTATCGCGTTTCATCGATACCGTTGCGGCCGCGGGCTGCAGCACCTTCGTCGTGCACGCACGCAAAGCCTGGCTGAAAGGGCTCTCTCCGAAAGAAAACCGCGAGATCCCCCCGCTCGACTACGATCGCGTGTATCGTCTGAAGGCGCGCCGCTCCGAACTCACGATCATCATCAACGGCGGTATCGAGACGATCGCGGATGCTCAAAAGCATCTGGAGCATGTGGACGGTGTCATGTTGGGGCGGGCCGCATATCAAAACCCCTACCTGCTTGCTGATGTGGACTCTGAGATATTCGGCGAGGCTGGGAGCGGAACCACGCGCGGCGATGCTCTCACGCAATTGCTTCCCTATGCGAGCCGTCATATCGCAAGCGGCGGCCGCTTATCGAATATCACGCGGCATGTGCTCGGACTTTATCACGGCCGCCCGCGCGGCCGCGCCTTTCGCCGTCTGCTGAGTGAAAGGGCCACGCGACCGGATGCGGGAGCGAACGTCCTCGAAGAAGCGATCGCTTTGGCCGAGAATGGCGGACTTCCTCAAGATCAGCCTGACGCCGCTTGAGCCCGCTGATGACGGTGTCGGGTATCTCCACTCAGTATTTGATTGAGCTGCTCGCGTTTCTGGCAACCGCTGGAGCGCTCGCCGGCTTTCTGTCCGGTCTCCTCGGAATTGGGGGCGGCGGCGTGTTGGTGCCTGTCCTCTATGAGGTCTTCGGCGCGGCGGGCGTATCGGAAGACATCCGCATGCACGTCACGCTTGGAACAACGCTTGGCGTCATTGCACCGACCGTGTTTCGGTCCTTCTCGGCGTTTCGCGCCCGCGGAACCGTCGATATCGACGTCGTGAAGCGCATGGGCCCTTGGATCTTCCTGGGCGTCGTCGCAGGCATCGTGATCGCGTCTTATGCAAGCAGCGAGTTCCTGCGATGGATCTGGGTCTTCTTCGGCACGGCACTCGCGTTGAAGATGTTTCTCGGCCGTGACGACTGGAAAATCTCGAGTGTGCTTCCAAGGCCGCCGTGGCTTGAGATGGCCGCATTTGTGATTGGTTTGATCTCCACGCTCATGGGTATCGGCGGCGCGACATTCACGGTCCCGTTGCTGACGCTGCACGGCATGACGCTGTTGAGAGCGGTCGGCACGGCGACCGGCATAGGCGCCGTGATCGCTATTCCTGGGCTTGCGGGCTACATAATCTCTGGATGGGGTGAGCACGGCTTACCACCGCTCTCGGTTGGTTACGTCAATCTTGGCGCGCTCGTCGTTGCGCCCATTGCCGTGCTCGCCGCGCCTTATGGGGTGAAGCTGGCGCATGTCTTGTCGAAGCGCACGCTCGAACTCGCGTTCGCAGTCTTCATCACGACCGTTGTGGCCCGATTTCTTTGGACCCTGCTCGCGTAACCAGATGCCGGCGACGGCATCAGCAGCATCGCCGGCCTAGAGCGTCTAGACGGCGATTTTCTGATTGTATTCACCGACCTCGGGGAAGCGCGAAAGCTGCTGATCGATGTCCTTGAAGATCGCCTTCATGTTGGCTTCCGAAGTCGGGCTTTCCACCACGACCACGAGCTCGGGCTTGTTTGACGACGCGCGCACGAGACCCCAGGTGCCGTCTTCCAGCATCACACGCACGCCGTTGACGGTGATCAGGTCGCGAATGGCCTGGCCTGCGACGAGTCCGCCGGTATCCTTCTGACGCTGATAATGCTCGGTGATGCGATCGACAACGCCATACTTCTTCTCGTCGTCGCAGTGCGGCGACATCGTTGGCGAGCCGTACGTCTTGGGTAACGCATCACGCAACTCGGCGACGGATTTGCCCGGGCTGCGATCGAGCATGTCGCACACTGCTATGGCAGACACCAAGCCGTCGTCATAGCCTCGGCCGAGCGGCTCGTTGAAGAAGAAGTGTCCCGACTTCTCGAAGCCGACAAGCGTTTTGTGCTCGAAGTTGTAACGCTTGATATAGCTGTGCCCCGTCTTCCAGTAGCTCGTCGTTGCGCCGTTCGCGATCAGCACCGGGTCCGTCGAAAAAAGACCAGTGGACTTCACGTCGACAACAAACTTCGCCTTCTTGTGGATTGCTGATATATCGCGCGCCAGCATCACGCCGACCTTATCGGCGAAGATTTCGTGCCCATCATTGGCTACCACGCCACATCGATCGCCATCGCCGTCGAATGCCAATCCGACGTCGGCGCCGGATTCGAGAACCTTGGCGGACACCGCGTGCAGCATCTTCATGTCTTCAGGGTTCGGATTATGGTTCGGGAAGGTGTAATCGAGGTCGGTGTTGAGCGGAATGACTTCGCAACCGATTCCTTCCAGCACCTGCTGCGCGAACGCGCCGGCCGTACCGTTCCCGCACGCGGCCACGACCTTGAGGTGCCGCTTGAGCTTCGGGCGATTGGTCAGGGCCTTCACGTAGCGTTCGGCGAGATCGGGAACAAAAATGTAGCGGCCGCCCGTCTTCGCCTCGAAGTCGCCGTTGAGAACAATCGACTTCAATTCCGACATATCGTCCGGCCCGAACGTCAGCGGTCGCGATAACCCCATCTTGATGCCGGTCCAGCCGTTGTCATTGTGGCTGGCTGTCACCATCGCGACGCCTTCAACATCGAGTTCGAACTGCGCGAAGTACGCCATTGGCGACAGGGCGAGGCCGATATCGTGCACCTCGCATCCACCGGCGAGCAGCCCGGTCATCAGCGCCTGCTTCACGGCCGCCGAGTAGGAACGATAGTCGTGCCCGACGACGATACGCTTGGGCACCCCCCGGCGCGCAAAGAGCGTTGCCATTCCGAGACCAACCGCATTGAGCCCCATCAGGTTGATTTCCTGGGGGAACAGCCAGCGCGCGTCGTATTCACGGAAACCGGTCGGCTTGACGAGCGGGAAGCGCTCGAAGTCTGCAGTATTTGGCTTCAGGTCGGCGCGCGGCTTAGGCAGCATGCGGTTCTCCTCGAACTTTGTTCATTCGGGGACCTAACGCGCTCACATAAGCGCGGGGTTCCAGGCGCCGCTCTATCAGCAATGTTCGGGGCGGAAAAGTGGAATAGTCACTCTTCTAGAACGAGCGTAGTGCCGCGCATTTCGACTCGCGACAGCCGGCCCAGAAACGACATGCCGAGAAGTGTGCGCTCCGAGGCCCCGCGATGTGACACCACGGCGCTCACGTTGCGCACAAGTATGTCGCCAATTCGAACCTGGGAAATGGTCACAGGCGCCACCCGAGTGATGCCATTGGCGGTCTGGGCGGTTTGGGTGAAGTCGGACGGCTTGACAAAGATTCCTGCTCTCGCCGCATCATCGTAGGTCAGCGCGACGAGCGTTGCCCCCGTATCGACCATGACATCGATATCTCGGCCATTGATCTCAGCAGCAGTGAAAAAGTGGCCGTTATGACCTGCTGGCAGGGTTATTGTTCCAGGTTGAACACGGGCCGCGGCATCCGCGTCCTGGTCGTCGATCTTAGTTGCATTCTCAGCGCCGGAAGCGATCGCCGAGGGGCGTCTACCGTCCTCGAAAAATTCGGCGATGAGGGAAGGGTGCGAGAGCGTATAGGCAAGTCCAGCGGCACCGAGGCCAGCAAGTGCGAACGACGCGAACAGATTGACGGTTGCCGATGACATTTCAGGTCACCTCTTGCCAGCGCCGTTGACGCGCACGGTCCAAGCTACTGCCGGAGCGTCGCGAAATTCCCGGCAACCTCATAGGACGCCAAACGTCTTAAAAAACTTGTACCGAGCAAGTTTTCGTTAAGACTCCCCGCGCGAGCAACAAGTCCCTCGACGTCGTGCATGACGAGGGGACCGATGCGCACAGATTTGAGTCTGACGGGCGCAAGATAACTCGTTCCGTTCGCAGTTCTTAAAGGCGTGTCGAAGTTGAGCCCGGAAAGGTCGATGCCGGCTCTTTCAGCATCCGACTGCTTCAGAACGACCGTGGCGGCCCCGCTATCAATGCGCACCGACATGGTGGCACCGTTTATTTCCGAGTTCGCAAAGAAGCTTCCGTCATCGCTGCGCCTGACGCGAACAGACGCTGGACCGCTGTAGGGAAGGGCGGGTGTCTCGTCTGCGGTCTTGGCGCGACTGAGAAGATCCGAAAACATCAGCGAAGCGTTCTTGTTATACGCGCCTGCCACCAGAACTGCGCCGGAGAGACACGCGAGTAGTGTCGGCCAAAACGCAAGTCCGCGTTCCCCCCGATGGCTCAGAAGCGTTGCCAGATAGAGAACAACAAGGATGGCTAGAACCGATCCCGCGGCGGGCAGATCCGGGATGGCAGTAAAGCTGAGGCCGCCGAAAACTGTGGCGCCGACAATTCCAGCCAAGCCAAGAGCAACAAAAATTATCGAGAAAAGCATCATCGCTTTACGCTCTCAACGTCGGCATTCAACGCACATCGCCCGCCAGCCGGTAAGACGCGTCGGGATTATAGGAAGTGGTGGCACGCATCCGCGACTGACGCGGCGGCCGCGTCCCTGCTTCGCGAAGGCGATCTTGTCCGGCCGGGTTAAGAGTTGAGTTGGGCTTCATCACACGTTGAGGTGGGATCGTGACCGTCACTTCCGTGCCCTTGCGGAGCTCCGAATGCAGATCGAACGTGCCACCATGAAGATGGATCAGGTTTTGAACAATCGGTAAGCCGAGCCCCGTGCCACCCTCAGCAGTTTCGTGCGCAAGGGATCCTTGACCGAAAGCCTGCAGCACGCGGGGAATTTCGTCCTTCGGAATACCGGGACCGGTATCGGCCACGGTAAGAAACTGGCCGCCGTCTTCCGTATGGCCGACGATGAGAGTGATGCGTCCGCCTCGCGGCGTGAATTTCAACGCGTTAGACAAAAGGTTGAGACAGATCTGCCTGAGAGCCCGCGGATCCGCCCAGATTTGCGGCAGATCGGGCGCGAAATCTTCGACGATCATGAGGGCCTTTGCATCGGCCTTGATCTTCACGAGCCGCTCGCAGTCTTCAACGATATCGGTGAGAGTGACTTTTTCTTCATTGAGATCGTAGCGGCCGGCTTCGATCCGCGACAGATCGAGAATCTCGTTGATGATGCAGAGGAGGTGATCGCCGCTCTGGTAGATGTTGTGCGCGTAGTCGCGATAGACGTCGCTGCCGATCGGACCCAGCAACTCGTTTTCCATCACTTCCGAGAATCCCATGATGGCGTTGAGCGGCGTCCGCAGCTCGTGGCTCATGGTGGCGAGGAAGCGCGATTTCGCTTTATTGGCGGCTTCCGCGCGCCGCCGCGCTTCATCAGAAATGGCCGTCGCCTCTTCGAGCTCCGAAATCAGGCTATCCTTCTCGGCGCGAAACTCCACCATCGCCAAAGCCGTCGAATGCAGGCCGCGAGCGAGGTAAACAAAGAAGACATGAATGCCGATCGCCATCGACGCGAGTGCGAAATAGAAGGGATCACCGAGGGTAAAAAGCCGGACGGCCACGGCTGCCGTCATCGGCACCGTGCCAGCAAGGAAAAGCTGCGGCAGTGTCGACGCGAACGTCATTCGGATCGCCAGCACGACCATCAACGTCGCGAAGATGAAAACATGTGATGAGAACGTTGCCGGTGACATGGCAATGTTGTCGTTCTGTATCGTCATCCCGATCAGGGCGAAGGCTGCAAGAGCGGAGCCGTTGACGAGTTCGATGCGGAAAAAGTGCCGCTGCCACTGCCTGACGTTCACCTCGGTACGAGGGATCGACAGCAACCGGCGGCATTGATCCAACATGTAGACGCGCGAAATCGAGACGATCGCGATCCAGGTCGTAGCCTCGGCGAACGACGCCCAGAACATCGACGTTATGTAAAAAATGAAGCACAGGGCCGGCATGGCGAAGGGCGCGCTCGTCTCGTTGCGCGCGAACATCGTCAGCAGCTCGTATTCGAACTCTGGCTTGGTTGGGGCGCCTTGCGACAGCTTCTCCCGGAATGATTTTAACTCATTCCTGGATTGCGCAGATCGTGGCGGACGCGACGGCTTTACGGCGGCCGGTTCGATGCTGTTGGCGTGATCGTCCATACCGGTTGTCGCAATCCCATGAAGCGCTGGGGCATCGGCCGGGGCGCGCTGGTAAATTGGCGGCAATTCGTTAAAGCAAGCCTTAAATGCTTCGCCCAAGAGCCAAAAATTGACGATGCAACCATATCGCGGCCGTGGTCCGAGAACGTGGAAGGGCAGGCCTTTGCGGCGGAGCCGAGCTTCGTACGTAAGGCTCGGCCTGTTATTGATTTTTTCCGCTATCCTGATCGTTTTCGGTCATCATCGGAGTAGGTGGAATGCCCCGCATGTGGGCGACCCCTTCCCGCCGTCGGTCACCGGCAGGGCTGATCCGTTCGATGGCGACAGTCTGTGGGTCGGTGACGAGGAAGTCCGCCTGAAGGGTATCGATGCGCCGGAATGGAAACAGGAGTGCGGCCGCGCCGGTGTTTCTTGGAAATGCGGCGTTGCCGCTCGCGATGAACTAGCTCGCGCCATTGGCGGCAACGAAGTCACCTGCCGGATCAGCGAGCGCGACGTCTATGGCCGATTGCTTGGCAACTGCGTTGCCAATGGCCGTGATCTCAATGCTCATATGGTATCCACGGGCATGGCCGTCGCTTACGGTGCTTTCGACAGCGAGCAGCAAGCGGCCCGATCGTCGAAGGCGGGTATTTGGGCCGGAGATTTCGAAAACCCGCGCGACTGGCGCGCCGGCAACGTGGCGGATGAAGCCAGATGAGGCCGATTTAATGCGCATCATCGAAACGCACGCTGCGCCAAGTCCGAGGCGCGTCAACATCTTCCTTGCCGAGAAAGGCATCACTGTTCCGCGCGAAGAGCGCAACATGATGACGGAGGATCTCAAGGGAGGCGAGTTCGCCATGCTGAACCCCTGGCATCGCGTTCCCGTTCTCGTGCTCGATGACGGCCGGGCAATCTGCGAAACGATCGCGATCTGTCGGTATTTCGAGGAGATCGCGCCGGAGCCGCCGTTGTTCGGCGTCGGTCCCATAGGCAAGGCCGAGGTCGAGATGTGGAACCGGCGCGTCGAGCTGGGTCTCTCCAATGCGGTATTCGCCGTCTTTCGGCATCTTCATCCGAAAATGGCGCATCTCGAAGTTCCTCAAATTCGTGAGTGGGGCGAGGCCAACAAAGAAAAGGTAACGTCGGAGTTGTGCCGCCTTGATGAGCGATTGGGGGGCAGCCGCTTCATCGCCGGCAGCGACTACTCCGTCGCGGACATCACGGCCCTTGTCACCGTCGACTTCATGAAGCCTGCGCGCCTCGGCAAACCGGAAAGGTTCGACAACATCATGCGCTGGCATGCGGAGGTTTCATGCCGCCCAAGCGCGAAGGCTTAACCTACCCCTTTGCGCTCCGGGGAAAATATTGCCCGCGTTTTATTGACTTTGAGCCAGCCAAGCACAATAATTCTACGAAATCGATGATCTTTAAAAATCTCTTTTCGTGACCGGAGACTCTTCGCATGTTGGACGATATGGACGTCAAAATTCTGCGCATCCTGCAGCAGGATTGCACGCGCCCTGTAGCCGACATCGGCAAAGAGGTGGGATTATCGACCACGCCCTGCTGGCGACGCGTGCAAAAGCTCGAAGAATCCGGGGTCATCCAACGGCGCGTCGCGATCCTGGACGCGGAGCAGGTGAATGCCGGTGTGATGGTCTTCGTCTCCATCAAGACAGACAAGCACTCGCTCAACTGGCTTGAGAAATTTCATGCGGCAGTCGCAGAATTTCCGGAGGTCGTAGAATTTTACCGCATGTCGGGCGAGATCGACTATCTGCTTCGCGTCGCCGTCCCCGATATTGCCGCCTACGACGCGTTCTACAAAAAGCTGATTTCCCGAGTGGACATCGCAAAAGTTTCATCCGCCTTCGCGATGGAACAGATCAAGTATACGACTGCGCTGCCCTTGCAGTTCGCGATCACCGAGAAGGGACGAAGCGAACGCGCGGAAGCCTGACGAGCTTGGGGCCGATCACGCCTCAACGTCACGTCTTGGGTTTCAGGCGCGCGATCAGGCTTGACGTATCCCAACGGCTCCCGCCCAGCGACTGCACCTCCCGATAGAACCCGTCCACGATCTTCGCCACCGAGAGATCGGCGCCGTTGGAAGCGGCTTCATCGAAACAGATCGCGAGGTCCTTGCGCATCCAATCGACCGCAAAGCCAAAGTCAAACTTACGTCCGTGCATCGTCTTCCATCGATTTTCCATCTGCCATGACTGCGCCGCCCCTTTCGAGATCGTCTCGATAAGTGCTGTCACGTCTAGCCCTGCGCATTCGGCGAAGTGGATGGACTCGGCCAAGCCCTGCACAAGCCCAGCGATGGCGATTTGGTTGCACATTTTGGCGAGTTGGCCCGAACCCGACGGGCCCATCAGCCGCACGGCCCGCGCAAAGCAGGAGATCAGCGGCTCCGCTTTCTTGAAGGCAGCCTCCTCGCCGCCTGCCATTACCGTGAGCACGCCATTTTCCGCACCAGCCTGCCCACCCGAGACAGGGCAATCCAGAAAATGAAATCCGCGTTGCTCCGCATCTGCGGCAAGTTCACGAGCAGCCTTCGCCGATGCCGTCGTGTGATCGATGAAGAGAGAACCGGCGGCCATCGACTGAAACGCGCCGTCCGATCCCGTCGTGACGCTGCGCAAGTCATCATCGTTGCCGACGCAGGAGAAAACGGCATCGCAGCCGCGCGCGGCCTCTGCCGGCGTGGCCGCAACGGTTCCGCCGAATTCCTTTTGCCACTTTTCCGCTTTCGCCGGACTACGATTGTAGACAACCACCTCGTGGCCGCCGCGGACCTTCAAGTGGCCAGCCATGGGATAACCCATGACGCCCAATCCCAACCAAGCCACTCTTGCCATAATGCCAATCCTGTCCGGCTATTGAGCCCCTCGGCTTTCGCAATGGCAAAAAGACGAGCTCCGATCAACAGCCGATTGCCGTCGCCGCGTCATCTTCGGCTTTGAAGCGAAATCAATTGCGGTAATCGTCCGGCGCGGCAGGTCCGCCACCGCGGCCGCCCCGTACAGGCTGAGCGCTTGCTGTGCAGACGATGCCGTCGCGACTATCGGGATGGCAGTCGACGTGCTTGCCCGCAGCGACGCCCCATTGCGAAAATTCCGGGCCGTAACGGTTGGCGACCTTACTGCTCCACCCTTCTATCGCGGCCCGGCGAGCGTCATGCTGGCGAACCTCGAATGGTAAGCCGTCGTCCGGTGCTGCGGCCTGGACTTCGACACGCGGCAAGTTCGATGCGTACTTGCGGCCACCGGCCGTGTCGTCCGGCGGTGGCGCCCCCCGGCCCACGTGTGAGGGGGAATAGACGTCCTCAGATGGGGAATAGGCGCCTCGCGGTGGCGGAGAATAAACGTCGCCGGAGGGAGAATAGCTGCCGCCGGTTTGCGGTGGCGGGGGCGAGGCGTCCGGCGCTGCTGCAGCCCGGCGACTGCTATACGCGTCGGAAGGCGACGATTGGCGTGCCTCCCCGGACGGCGATGGTGCTGACGAAGCCGCGTTGGCGTCGTAGCCCCCTGTGCCAACGCCACTCGGATGGGTCGCGGAGTAGTTGTCCGGAGGCGGGTCATTGGGTTGACCCGTGTTGTTGAACCCGCGGTATGGTGTGTATTGGAACTGCTGGCCCACCGAAGGTGTCGCCATGGCCGCCAACAACGCCGCGACAGCGAGGATCAACTTCAGGTGCGGTCGGTCCATTCCAGTTCTCCGGGCCGGCAAATCAGTTCGACATTGTCTCGCCGGTAAAGGCGAAACCAAAGCAAAGTGCTCAAAGGCAGAATGTGGGCGTGGACATGCCCTGCGCCCGCGAGCCATATGCTAAGGAAAGTGCCTCCTTAAACCTGCCGGACGATAATGACAAATTTGGCGAAACGTGACACTTCACCCCTAGCAGTAACCTATGGCGATGTGGTCCATGCGGCTCAAGCGATCCGAGGCGCCGTTATACCCACACGTTTCGAGCCGAGCCGGACCCTCAGCACGCTTCTCAACGCCGAAATCTGGCTAAAGTTCGAGAACCTGCAATTTACGGCGTCCTACAAGGAACGAGGCGCGCTCAACAAGCTGCTGTCCCTCTCAGACGCGGAACGCAGCAGCGGCGTCATCGCCATGTCTGCCGGCAATCACGCGCAGGGCGTCGCCTACCATGCGCACCGCCTGAATATCCCGGCAACGATCGTTATGCCCGCCTCCACGCCGACGATTAAGGTCGAGAACACGCGGAGCCACGGTGCTCACGTCATTCTTGAAGGCCAGACCCTCGAAGAAGCCTTCGCTTTCGCCGTTGCCTATGGCGATGAGAGGGGGATGACATTCGTCCACCCCTTCAACGATCCGGCAGTTATCGCTGGCCAGGGCACCGTCGCGACCGAAATGCTGGCCGTGGCACCTGAGCTTGAAGTCCTGATCGTGCCGATCGGCGGCGGCGGTCTGATCTCAGGCATGGCGATCGCTGCCAAGGCCATCAATCCGAAAATCAAGGTGGTAGGCGTCGAAGCGCAGCTTTATCCCTCGATGCTCAACGCGGTGAAGAAGTCGTCGCTCCCCGTTGGCGGCGATACGCTAGCTGAAGGCATCGCGGTTAAAACGCCCGGGACTTTGACGCAGCAGATCATCGAGGCATTGGTCGACGATATACTTCTCGTCTCGGAGGCCGATCTGGAACGTGCTGTGTCCCTGCTGATCACGATCGAGAAGACGGTGGTCGAGGGGGCAGGGGCCGCTGGATTGGCTGCGCTGATCGGCGCCAACCGCCTCTACAAGGGCCGCAAGATCGGCCTCGTCCTTTGCGGCGGCAACATCGACACACGCTTGCTGGCGAGCGTCCTGACCCGCGAGCTTGCCCGTGACGGCCGCCTTTCCCGCTTGGCAATCGATCTTCCGGATCGTCCCGGCCAGCTTGCGAAAGTCTCGGGTGTGATCGGCAGTGTCGGCGCCAATATCGTCGAGGTTTATCACCAGCGCGTCTTTACCGACGTTCCTGCAAAGGGCACGGAATTGCATCTCGTCATCGAAACGCGAGACCGCGTTCATCTGGAGCAGGTCGTGAACGGTCTCAAGGAGGCGGGTTACGTCGTGATGGTAAAAAGCGCGACGGGTGCTGGCGCGGCTTGAGCGGCCCACAAAAGAATGGGCCCTGCGCTTCGGCGTAGGACCCAAGGATAGGACGGGATCAGAGAGGGATCGGAAGAGAGTTCGCTACTTCAGGAAAAACTTGCTCGCGATGGAAAACGATCGAATGGAGTTGTCGTGATGCATTTGGTCAAATGCAAGAGCCGCAATTAAGATTGATCCGGTAGCCAGGAAGCACACCGCCATAAGCGTGCGTGTCAAAACGTCGATGCGATAGTTTTGAGCACTTGCTGCCTTAAGGTCCATGGGAACGACCTGCGCTCTGCAATTGAAGTAAGGCTCTTGTAACCGAAGTCGAGCGAAGCGTCGAATTCCAACGCTCATGATGACTAATCGCTAAACGCTGATTTTAATACCCCGTTAAACCTCTCTGAAGACGCCGTTAAGAGGCGTACCGAAATTGGAAATGTCGCGTCCCACGATCGCTCTCCGCCGCCACGATGGCGCCCCCGCTTGCGCTTACGATGCGGCGCATGCCGCGAGCGGGAAGTAAGACGTGAAGCAGCGATCACTACGCAGTTATGCCGTGCTGCTCGTCGCCTCGCTTGGTCTTGCCTCGCTGGCCGGAAAGGTTCTTGCGGATTCTCCAGCTGTAACAGCCGCCGTGCCTCCACGCCCCAGCGACCCGCGTGCCGCGAAGGCCTATGGCATTTTCGAAACCTACTGCGCGCGGTGCCATCAAACCGGACGTCTCGAACAGCCGCTCGCATCGGGCGGCATCGCCAACATTCTGGCCGTCGATGAACTGGCGCGCGATCCAGTCCTCGTCAAGCCAGGCATTCCCGACGCCTCGAGGCTTTATGATGTTCTCGAGACACGACACGCGCCGCTCGACATTTTTCTTGGTTCGCCCCCCGCGGCCGAACCGCAGCCGGACGACATTCTTGCCGTTCGGCGTTGGATCGAGGATCTGCCGCCGGATGCGCAAACATGCTCGTCGCGGCAGCTTGTACGCCCCGCCGACGTGGACGCGATGATGCGCGATGCGCAACGTCTCGAGCGCGATCAGGCGGGCGATGTGCGTTTCGTGTCGCTCGTCCATCTCTATAATTCTTGCGCCACGCCGAAAGAAATGACGGCCTATGTCGCGGCGCTCAACAAACTGATGAACAGCCTCTCGTGGGGCCGAGAACCAGCGAAGCTGACGCCTCTCGATGCGGCGGGAACCGTCCTGTCGTTTCGGCTAGCGGATTTCGGTTGGACGCAGGAACGCTGGAAACTCATCGAGGACGCCTATCCTCCAGCGCTCGCCCACGGCGTTGCACCTGACGTTTCGAAAGTGTCAGGCAGCAAGGCGGTCATCGTCAACGGAGATTGGCTGGCAGCTGCGGCAGGCGAAACACCGCTGTATTACCTGCTCCTCGGAATTCCGCCCAAGCTCTCGGAGTTTGCTGCAATCAATGGCACGAACATCGAAACTGACATCCGCGCGGGATCGGTCCGCCGGATCGCTGTAAGTGCGAGCACGGTGACACGCGGAAATCGTTTGATCGAGCGGCACCCGGGAAGCCGGGCAGGGCTGTGGCTGGTCTACGACTTTGCGACGAGTACCGGCGAGCAGAATATTTTTCAGCGTCCGCTAGGCCCGAAGTCAGCGACGAGCGCGCCGCTCGCCTTTAAGCCGGACGAGATACGCGCGCTGCTCGAGCTTCCAAACGGCTTCTACGCGTTCGCTCTGTTCGATGCCAACGGCAATCGCATCGACCGCGTTCTGCCCGGTATCGAAAAACCCTATGCGGGCGTCCAAGCCAACGCAGTAGAGCCGACGACCAAAGCGGGAAACAATTGTCTCGCCTGCCACACGCGCGGGCTCGTCGAAGCGAAAGACGACTTCCGTGGCGCGGGGCCCGTCGATATCGGCTCCACCCCGATGTTAGCCGACCGGCGTGCCGCACTTCCGCTCTTTGGTACCGATAGCGAGAACGCTTTATTGATGCTTGGCGGCACCGATCGCTATCGCTCCGCCGCCAAGGCCGCCGGCGTTGACTTAGCCATGACGATCCACGGCGAAGAACTGATCTCGGGTCTCGCTCGGCGTTATCGGGAGGGAGCTGATTTCGAAGTCGCGCTGGGTGAAACAGGACTTGAGCGCAAGGACTTCTTGAACCAACTCACGAACGCGAAGGGCCCTGCCGCTCCTCTCGCGAGACGCCTTCTCCACGGAGTACTGTCGCGGCCAGACCTTGAACGGCTTTTTTCGCTCCTGAAGGGCATCGACGTTCCGAAACAAGAATCTTCCGCCGGCTTTTTGCGCGAGGTGAAATCAGACATCGGCCTCACGCTATGGCTCGATAAGCCGAGACCGGCTCCCGGCGATCTCATCACGATCAAGGCGGAGGCCGACAGCGACTGCTACCTGACGGTCATCAGCGTTGATACGGACGGAGTAGCGACCGTTCTTTTTCCGAGCGACTTCCAGACCGACAACCTGCTGACCGCCGACAAAGCGATCAGCATCCCGCCGCCGGATGCCACCTTTCAACTTCGCTATAAAGCCCAAGGAAGTGAGACGATCCTCGGCCGATGCTCGACAAGGTCTGCGCCGCCCGTGGGCATCGAACATGATTTTGAGCGTCAGCGCTTCACGGTGCTTGGGAACTGGGACAACTTCATCCGCGACACGCTGGTGACCGATTGGGAAATGCGCGCGAGCCCCGAGAAGGCCGAGAGCGCGCGCCTCGCCCGCACCGGGGCAATCGAACGTCGTCAAGCGCGCGGAGAGCGGGTCGAGGCGCCGCGCCCGGATTTGGCGAGCGGCACACCGCTGCGCGACGGCCGAGCGGTACTGGTCTTAAGTCCCCGCTAGCGCCACCAAACGACGCTTAAGCGGTCACTTTCACGAAACTGTCGCACGCATAGATGCCCAAACGCATCGCTGCGCGGTCCAATCGCATTCCGCCACTCGCCTTCCGGATAGAATCCGGCAACCTTGGAGGGCGTTTGGGTTCGGAAAGGCTTTACAGCGGCAGCCGAGGTACCTAAATGCACCCCTTCAATATTGTATCCAGAGCCGACATCGCTCGGCTACCGCGCGCGAAACCGGATAGCTCTTCCTCAGGAGGTTCTTTCGCGATGGAGAAGTTTGCCACCGCCCTCGAGATGGTGACGGAGATGAAGCCGGATCTTCCGGTCTTCGCCGCGCGTCCCCACGCCGCTGGCCGTGCCGCCCGGTGGTTCATCAACAACTTCCCCGGTGAAGTCGCCTACGCCTACAAAGCGAACAGCTCGGTATTCATCCTCGGCGCGCTCTATGGCGCCGGCATTAAGCAGTTCGACGTCGCCTCCGTCGCCGAACTCGAGGATGCCGCGACGATCCCTGGTGTTCGCTTGCACTTCATGCATCCGGTCAAGTCGCGGTACGCGATCCGCCGCGCCTACTTCGATTACGATATCAAATGCTTCGCTCTCGATACCGAGGACGAACTGCAGAAGATCATCGAAGAGACGGAAGGCGCCAAGGACCTCGAACTGTTCGTGCGCGTGGCCGTGCCCGCGAAGAACAGCCGCGTGCCGCTTGAACATAAATTCGGTATTTCTGGTCAGAAGGCGCAGCGCCTGCTGGTCAAAGCGCGGCAAGCAGCCGATGAACTCGGCATCACGTTCCACGTCGGCTCTCAGACCACGACGCCCGACGCCTATGCAATGGCGTTCGAGGAAGTGAAGAAGCACATCGTCAAGGCGGGCGTCGTCGTCGATGCCATCGACATCGGCGGCGGTTTCCCCTCGCGTTACACCGACAGCGTGCCGGCACGGCTTTCGGATTTCATCGAGGTCATCAAATCTTCGATGGCTAACATGCCCGTAACAGAAGATTGCCGTCTCATCTGCGAGCCAGGCCGCGCCCTCGTGGCTGAAGCTGAAAGCCTGATTGTGAAGGTCGACCTGCGAAAGCCGGGCAATCAACTCTTCATCAACGACGGTTCCTACGGCGCACTATTCGACAGCGCGCACCTCGGCTTCGTCTTCCCGGTCCGTTTAATCCGCCCGGGTCTCGATCCCAACGAACCCCTCGAGCCTTTCGAGCTTTGGGGGCCGACGTGCGACTCCATCGATCACATGAAGGGGCCGTTCATGCTGCCCGCTTCCGTGCGCGAAGGCGACTACATCGAGATCGGTAACCTCGGAGCCTATGCGCGGGCGATGGGAACGCGCTTCAACGGTTACGGCGAATACATCGACGTCATCCTTCAGGACGAGCCGATGTATTCGATCTATACGCAAGATCTGGAGCCGATCGCTCGCAACGCATGACCGGCTGAGGGGGCGCGGCGCCCGCCTCAGTTCGACGCCTTGGCGAGCGATACGAGCACGGGTTGCTCGCGGTATGTCTCCGGGAACAACCGCTTGAGATTCTCGATCTTCGGCATGTCGTTGATCACGATGTAAGGATAGTTCGGATTGAGCGTCAGAAAGTTCTGATGATAATTTTCAGCCGCATAGAAGGTGCGACCGGGTTCGATCGTCGTGACGATCGGCTGTGAAAAGAGGTGAGCTCCGTCGAGCTGGGCGATGTAGGCCTTCGCGACGTTGGCTTGCTCATCGGTCATAGGAAAGACCGCGGAGCGGTACTGCGTTCCCGAGTCGGGGCCCTGGCGGTTCAACTCCGTAGGATCGTGCGCCACCGAAAAGTAAATCTGAAGCAGCTTGCCGTAGCTCACCTTGCTCGGATCGAAGGTCACCTGCACGGATTCCGCGTGTCCGGTCGTCCCGCTGCCGACAACCTCGTAATGCGCATCCTGCGCGCCTCCTCCGGTGTAACCGGAAACAGCGTTGCGCACGCCTTGCACGTGCTGGAAGACGCCCTGCACACCCCAAAAGCAGCCGCCCGCAAAAACCGCCGTCTCCAATGCGCCGTTCTGCTTTGCCTGCTCATCGAGCACCGGCGGCGGCAAACGTAAGCCTTCTTCGGCGGCAACGCGAACGTTTCCCAGCACGCTGATCAGCGCGAGGACAGCAGCTATCGCTGTGAGCGAGTAGAAAAGGCGGTCAGCGCGCCAAAACCGCTTGAGATCATTCGACATGGGAGCACTCCGTAGGCGGTGGAATTCGCACAGCCATATTCGCTGGCCCGCAGCCGTTCGTTACGCCGAGCGCCACCAGCAGATCAGCGCTTTTTCCGGACAATGGCATCGATCTCAAGATCGACGGTGTCTCCGACCATTGTCTGGTAGGCGACCATGTTGAAATCGCTGCGCTTGACGCTGCCCGTCGCCTTAAACTGTCGGGCGCCGGCGCTATATTTCAAAGCCGGATCCGAATGCGGCCGAAGTGAAACTTCAAACGTGATCGGACGCGTAATGCCGTTCAGCGTTATATCGCCAGTCATCTCCGCGGTGTCATCCCCCGTCGCGCGCACGCTGCGGCTTTTGAAGGTCATCGCTGGAGCAACGGCGACGTTGAAAAAGTCGCTCCCCTTCAGTTCATCATCGACGAAAGGTTCGCCGGTCGAGAGGCTCGACGTTACGACCGTCGCAGTGACGCGGCTTTGATCGAGCTTGCCGTCGTCATACTGCAGTGTCCCGTTGACCTGACCGAAATGGCCCTTCTGTTTGGCGAGGCCCATGACATAGAAGAAGCGGACTTCTGTTCTCCGCGTGTCGAAGACATAGCTCTCGGCTTGGGCAGCACCGTGGAGACCGGCCAAGCCGAAAGCGGCGGCAGCGAACACGCTGCCCGCATGGATCGATGGCATTCCCATTTTGCCCCTCCGAAAAGGTTACAAGAATGGAGCGGCGCATCTATTGCAGCAGTTCCCTACGGAACAGCGCGCGATAAGCCGGCGATTGCCGCTATCTGGAGATGCGCGAAATTTTCGAGCCCTCTAAGGTCAGATTATACATAAGGCCCTTGGGATCGAGGATGAAACCGACGACCGGGCTTGTGATCTTGTTGGTATCGATAGCGCCGCCTGCACCGATGGTTATGATGGCCACCGACGCATCCGCGCCGATCTTCCAGCCGGCGGTGTTTCTGAATTGGCGGAGAGCCTCCGGCGTCATGAAGGCGATGATGACGGATCGTTCCTGCACGCCAAGCTGAAATCCAAACGAGCCGGAGACGGTATTGTAGTACCCGGCGTTGCGCCCGTGGATGAGCAAAGCGCCTTCGCCATATTCGCCGCCGATGCCGAAGCCGGCCTTCACGATCGAGGGGAATACCAGCATGCCAACGGATTTATTGGCCAGTTCGCGTGCGCCGCCGACTTTGTAAAAGAACCGATCAAGCGTCTCCCGCACACCGGCATCGATCTCGCGCGCCGACGCAGCGTGGCTCTGCGGAGCCATGACGGTGATCGCCAGCAGCGCTAAAAAGGCCGCGCATAGACTTTTAACGGGCATGATTGTCTCTCCCTCGCGAATTCCCCCAGCGACGCTTGCCCCGTGTTCATGGCCGAATTCAGCATTCCGGCGTGAAAATATCGGCGCGTGACGCTAATTGGGCGATTAACGATGTTTGCCGCAGAAGCCAAGGCGCCGCTTGAGCAGAATTGCGATTGCCCGAGGCGAGGCACGGGGCATTGAAAAATCGACGGAAGTGGGGATTGCGATGGTGGGCGGTATAGGGATTGAACCTATGACCCCACGCGTGTGAAGCGTGTGCTCTACCGCTGAGCTAACCGCCCGTTTCGCGAACGGCCCTTATGCGAGGCGGCGGTCGAAGCTGTCAAGCTGCAAAGGGACGGGGACTGGCCCACTCGGATTAAACCTAGGGCTTGGCCGCAGGTGCCCCGTTCGCGGGCAAGACGGTCGCCGTCGCCAGGACACTCTCAATGCTGGCTCGGCTCGCGTGCCCGTTGGCGATTTCGCTCTTCGGCGCGTAGGCCGTCAGAATAGCCGCGCGGCCATCGCCCCCGATCACGAGCAGGAAGCGCGATTCGGGACCCTTCGCACCCTTGGCGTCCGCCAGGACGTATGTGTAGTCGCCGGCTCTTTTTAGCGAGCCGTCGGAATAGGCCGGGTTGGAATAGCCAAGGCTTTTCAGAAATTGGAGGAACGGCGGTCCCTTCCATTCGTGCAGGGCTTGAAGAGGCAGCTCCGACGCCTCGATCGTGATTCCCGACGAGTCCTGACGAATCGCGGGCACGTTACCCGCGACCGGTTTGAAATCGTCGGGAGCTTCGAGCGAAACCGGACCTACGACGAACGTCTTGGCAGAGGCGGAAGCGGCCCCAGCAAGAGACAATGCGAGCGAAAGAAGCGCGCCCACGACAAGACCTCGAAGCAAAACGTTGCCGAACATTCAAATAACTCCAAGGCCGCTCGTCTTTGGCGAAGGCTGTCCCATGGCGTGGAACCCGACGCAAGCGAAACCCAAAGTATTGCCGGTGATTCGCGGATGCGACCCGCCCCCACGCGCGAAGGTTGCCGAAAGCTGGCTGCACTTTCCACCGAAACTCATTTGCCCACCGGCGTGAGGCCAACTGGTCCTTGCGAGGGGGGCGGCGAGATGCCATGTCTGCGGCAAAGAACGAACGATGCCGGGGGGCGCGGGAGCGACTTCTGATATCGAAGTCGTTGGGGAGGACATCTTGGATCCATCGGAGCCGGCACGCCCAAACCTCATCTCTTTGGGGCTGAATAAAATTGGCCTGCTGGGCATCAAGGCCCCTGCTTTCTCAGCGATCATTGTTCTGCTGGTGACGTTCGCGGCTGCGGCGGGCATTTCCCGCCTGAAGGTCGATGACAGCCTCTCCGAACTCTTTCGGACCAACACACCGGAATTCAAAACCTACGAGGAAATCGACAGGCGGTTTCCTTCGAGCGAGTACGACGTCCTTGTCGTGGTTGAAGGCAAGGCACTGCTCAGTCGCGAGGGTCTCAGCGCGTTCTCAACGGCTGCTGCCGACCTGCAACTCGTCGACGGCGTGAACGGCATCGTCTCGATGCTCTCCGCGCGTGGGAAACCTGACCCGACCGGATACGCGCCGCCCATCGTCCCTGACGAGCTGCCGCAAGACCAAGCCGAATTCGACAAGGTTCTCGAGTCGTTGAAGACCAACGACATCGTCAAGGGCAAGTTCCTGTCGAACGATGGTCAGCTCGCGATGATCGTGCTGTCGCTCAATCGCGAGGTGGTCGCCCAGAAATCGGCGAAGACTGTCATCGGCGAGATCGAAGAGACCGCCAAGCAGGACCTCAATCCGGCCGGTCTGTCGGCGAAGCTGGCCGGCGCGCCTGTGATGCAGCTTGAAATTCGCAACTCTGTCGAGCGCGACCAGATCGTCTATAACGGCCTGGGCCTGCTGTTTGGCGCGGGAATTGCGGCGCTGTTTTTCCGGCGCGTGTCGCTGATGCTGGTTGCGGCCCTCCCGCCGGTAATCGCGGTTGCGTGGTCGCTGGGTCTTCTCGGTTGGCTGGATTTCAAGCTCAACCTTTTTCTCAACGTCATGACGCCGCTCATCATGGTGATGGGCTTCGCCGACAGCATGCAGATGGTGTCCGCATTCCGCATACGTCTGCGCGAGGGGGACACGAAGCTCCAGGCCATTCGCTTCGCCATCCTTGTCGTCGGCCCCGCCTGCGTGCTCGCCCACGGAGCGACCCTTCTGTCGTTTCTAGCCTTGCTGTTCTCGGAGTCGGGCCTCATCCGGACGTTCGGCGAAGCTGGCGCCATGGCCGTGTGCATCTCGTTCGTCGCCGTGATCGTGGTGTTGCCGATCCTCGCCCTGTTGTTCGTCCGCAATGAAAAGACGCTCGCGCGCGATCACACGCCGGCGGACGGGCTCATGGATGCCCTAGGAATATTCGTCGGAACGGTCGTCGATCGCGTCGTCAAACGCTCGCTGGCCTACACGATCCTGGGCTTCGTGTTGTTCGCATGTTTCGCATATCTGCATCTCGAGCTTGAGCCGAGATACCGTCTTGCCGATCAAGTCCCAGACCGCGAACAGGCTATCGCTGCCACAGGCCGCATCGACTCGAAGCTGACCGGCGCCAATCCGTTTCATGTCATGATCCAGTGGAAGAACAACGCCAGCCTCTATGATCCGGCAACGTTGAAGGTGATCGAAGAAACGCACCAGACGCTGGAGAAAGCCGCAGGCCTTGGCAATGTTTGGTCGGTCGAGAGCCTTCGCCGTTGGCTGCGCGAGAGCAACCAAGACAACGTCGAAACGATCAAGAAGTATGTCGGCCTTCTTCCGGAGCATCTCGTTCGACGCTTCATCGCGAAGGACGAAAAAGCGGTTCTCGTGACCGGGCGCCTGCCTGACGTCGACGCCAGTCAGATCCTTCCCCTCGTGCAGAAAGTGGACGAAGCGCTCGATCCTATCCGTAAAGCCAATCCGGAGTACGAGATCTCGGTGACGGGTCTTCCCGCGATCGCTGCGCGCAACAGCTATCGAATGATTTCACAGCTCGACGAGAGCATTCCGCTCTGTGTCCTTGTTGCTGCAGTCCTGTTGGCGCTGGCGTTTCGTTCCGGCTTCGTTGGCTTCATCAGTCTGTTGCCGGGACTGTTTCCCGTCGTCACTTCCGGCGCGATGCTGTACTTCCTGGGCGGCGGCCTTGAGTTCTCATCCGTCGTGGCCTTGATCGTGGTGTTCGGATTGGGCGTCGATGCACTAATCCACTTCCTCAACCGGCTGCGGATGGAGGAGCAGCCCGGTGTTGCGCCGGAGCTTGCGATCCGACGCGCTCGCGTTCTGGTGGGGCCCGCGATCATCCTGACCACGATCGTATTGGCCTTCGGATTGGGCGTCACAATCTTCTCGGACCTGCCGTCGCTTCGGCTCTTCGGCCTAGTCTGCGGTGTAACGCTGATGGCATCCCTTGTCGCCGATCTCGTCTTTCTTCCGGCGACGATCCTGGTTTACCGTCGCTATATCAGCGGACACGACGTTTGAGCTGGTGATACGGCGTTAGGGGTTGCGAGCCGCACCCTGCACATCCTACTGTCGGGCATTACTTCCGCGTAGGAGTTGGCCGTGGCACGCAAACTCATCATCGTCCTTGCGAACGCCGACCCCAACAGCGACGAAGCCATTGGCGCGCCGCTCTTCCAAGCATCTGTCGCGGCGTCGATGGGCCATCAGGTCGAAGTGGTGTGCACAGGCGGCTCGGCTCTGATCCTTAAGAACGGATTTGCCGCCGGCATTCACGTCAAGGCCGCGGAAGCCCGCTCGCTCTACGACTTCATCAAGGAGGCCCACGCCGCCGGCGCGCGCTTTCATTGCTTTTCGACGGGGCTCGACACTTGCGCGATGTGCAAGAACGATCTCATCACGGAATGCAGCGGCGTGATCGGCGCCGCACATTTCATCGAAGAGGTCATGAGCGACGATTGCCGCGTCCTTACCTATTGATCGGCTAAGAGCTGAGCGCTGCTGCCTGAAGCTTGCCAATGGCAGAGCGCAAATCGCGATAATCGTCGATCACGACGTCTGGTCCGAACGAAAGAACAGGATCGACGCTATATCCGAAACTGACGGCGACCACTGGGATCGCCGCAGCACGAGCCGTTTTGATATCGGTCTCGCTATCGCCAACCATGATGCTCCTCGCAGGCCGTCCGCCCGCGCGAGCGATGGTGCCCGTCAAATGTCCGGGATCCGGCTTATAGACGCCAAGGCTGTCGCGTCCGGTGAGCGCCGAAAAATATTTATCAAGCTTCATCGCTTCGATCACGGCGCGAGCCTGCGCTTCCATCTTGTTCGTGCATACCGCAAGGGTCGCCCCCTCGGCTTTCAGGGCATCGAGCGTGTCGATGATATGGGGATAGGGAGCGCTATAATCGGCGAGGTGCGCGGAATAGTAGACGATGAAGACTTCGAAGAGATCGTGCAGTTCCCGTTCCGATAACTTGCGGCCGTGCGCCTTCACCGCGCCGTCGATCATGGCGAGGGCGCCATGCCCGACGAAAGGTCGAATTTCCAGTTCATTGACGCGCTCGAGCCCAAGGGTCGAGAGAACGTGGTTCGTGGCCTCGGCAAGATCAGGGGCTGTATCGACGAGCGTGCCGTCGAGATCGAAGACGATCGTCCAATCCTTCATGAATTCTCCTCGCGATTTGCTCGGCACCGTATCTGCGCCGCCCGGACCTGTCACGGCGTCACGAATGCCTGCTAGATGTTGGCTGCGGCGGTCGTTGCGGCTTGAAAGCGCCGCAGCGCCAGCCTAGACAGGGCGGCGCACGGCGCGTGAAAGCCGTTTTTGATCTTTGGGGGCAGAGATGAGCACTGACGATTGGAAACGGCAGGCCGCAGAGCAGGCGTTGGAGTATGTCGAGGACGGCATGAAGCTCGGCCTCGGTACGGGCTCCACGGCGGCAAAGTTCGTCGAGCTGCTGGGCGGCAAGGTAAGAAGCGGGCTTAAAGTCGTTTGCGTCCCGACCTCGGAAGCGACGCGCAGCCAGGCGGCAGCGCTCGGCATTCCGCTGACGACTTTGGACGATACGCCCGAACTCGATTTGACGGTCGACGGCGCCGATGAGATCGACGAGGAGCTGCGTCTGATCAAGGGCGGCGGCGGCGCGCTGCTTCGCGAGAAAATCGTGGCGGTTGCTTCCGATCGCGTCGTTATTATCGCCGATAACAGCAAGCGCGTTGACGTCCTCGGAAAATTCCCGCTGCCCCTCGAAGTCGTACCGTTTGGCATTCGGGCAAGTGAACGGTTGATAGCCAAGCTCGCCGAGGATAGCGGCTGCGAAGGCGACATCAAGCTGCGGATTGGTACGGACGGCAAGCCCTTCGTAACCGACAATGGCAACCTTATACTCGATTGCGCGTTCGGCTCGATTGACGATCCGGAAGCCTTGGACGACGCTTTGAAGCTGGTTCCCGGACTTGTGGAGACCGGCCTTTTCCTCGGTGTCGCCGACGTCGGCATCATCGTCGGGCCAAAAGGTGTGGAAGTGCTTTCGGAAATCGACATCGATTTTGATGAGGACGTTTGATGATGCGCCAGCTGCTGCAGACCCTCGCTCTGTTCCTGATGTGCCTTTCCGGCGCGGCGCTTGCCGATGACGCGCCGGCTGCGACGCCCGATCCCGCCCGCGTGGCGGCAGCCCGCGATCTGTTGGAAGTAACGGGCGTAACGAAGCAGATGGACGGTATGGTCGAAGCGATGTCACGCGGCTTTGCCAAAGGTGCAAATGCCGACAATTCCGAAGCAGGCAAGAAGCTTTCCGATCAGTTCGACTCGAGCATGAAGAAGTTGCTGGCCTACAAAGATCAGATGATCACCGACTTCGCCAACCTGTATGCGGAAACCTTCACGGCGGAGGAGATGAAAGCTGTTGCTGACTTCTATCGTTCCGGCCCCGGCGCGAAGTTCATCGCGCAAACGCCCGAGCTCATGAAGAAGGGCGCCGAGATCGGCATGAAGTACAGCACCAAGATCGCCGATGAAATGAAGGCCGGCCAAACGCCTTCGCCCGATCAGAAATAGGCGCCTCACGGCAATGGCTGAATTCGACTACGATCTTTTCGTCATCGGTGCAGGTTCGGGCGGCGTCAGGGCCGCCCGTATTGCGTCGAGCTATGGCGCCCGCGTCGCGATCGCGGAGGAATTTCGCATCGGCGGCACCTGCGTCATCCGCGGCTGCGTACCCAAAAAGCTTCTCGTCTACGCCAGCCGCTTCCCGGACGAGTTCGAGGATGCGAAGGGCTTCGGCTGGTCGGTGCCGGAACCAAAGTTCGACTGGCCGGCACTGATTGCCGCGAAAGACAAGGAGATCTCGCGACTCGAGACTGCGTACAAGGCGACGCTCGACCGCTTCAATGTCTCGGTTTTTCCGGAGCGCGCAATCTGCCTTTCTCCCAACGAGGTGCGCCTCTCGGCATCAGGCAAAACCGTCTCGGCGAAAATCATCCTTATTGCGACGGGCGGCCATCCAAACGTCGACCGCAAGCTCCCGGGCGTCGAACACGTCATCACTTCCAATGACGTTTTCCATCTTCCCACGTTTCCGCGTCGGATCGTGATCGCCGGAGGGGGTTATATCGCCACCGAATTCGCATCGATCTTCCAGGGCCTGGGGTCCGAGGTCACGCTGATCTATCGCGGGGCAAAGGTCCTCCGCGGTTTCGATGAGGATCTGCGCGACGCGCTCGTCTCCTCGATGCAAGCGCGCGGCATCCGCATCATCAACGAGCAGGTCTTCACGAAAATCGAGAAGACACCGCTTGGTCTCACCGGCACGATCACAAGCGGTGAAAAGCTAGATGCCGACGAAATCCTGTTTGCCATCGGGCGGTCGCCGAATTCTCGCGGACTTGGTTTGGAAACGCTGGGTGTCTTGACGGACGCCGAAGGCGCGATCGTCGTCGACAATCATTCGCAAACCTCGGTCCCGTCGATCTTTGCGGTGGGCGACGTAACCAATCGCGTCAATCTCACGCCGGTGGCAATTCGCGAAGGCCACGCGTTTGCCGACAGTCAGTTCGGCAATAAGCCTTCACAGGTCGATTACGCGACAATTCCGACAGCTGTGTTCACCACGCCGGAGATCGGAACAGTCGGCTTCTCTGAGCAGGAAGCTCGGATGCAATACGGCAGCATCGACATCTACCGGGCCACCTTCCGCCCAATGAAAGCGATCCTGGCGGGACGCGACGAGCGTATGCTGATGAAGATCGTTGTTGAGGCAAAATCCGACAGGGTGGTCGGTGTTCACGTGCTTGGACCAGACGCCGCCGAGATCGTCCAGATGGCCGCCATCGCCGTGCGCATGGGCGCCACAAAATCTGATTTCGACCGGACTATGGCCTTGCATCCATCGGCCGCAGAAGAACTTGTCACTTTGCGCGAGAAATGGGTCGCGCCCACAGAAGCGGCGGGTTGATCGTAGAAGGTCCGAGCATTATGGGTTCCCCTCCAAAACGTGAGGGATGAGATGGCGCGGCTCAGCGGAAAAATCGCAGTTGTCACGGGCGCGGGCGGCGGCATCGGCGCCGCGATCGCGCAACGCTTCGCCGTAGAAGGCGCACACGTCTGGGTTACCGACATCAACGGCGAAACAGCTGAGGAAACCGTTCGCAACATCAAGGCGGCGGGCGGCGCCGCCACTGCTATGAGCGTCGATGTCTCGAAAGGCCAGGACGTCACAGCACTTCTTCGCAACATCGAGAACGCGCATGGATACATCGATATCGTCGTCAACAATGCCGGAATCCTCGTTCGCGGCGAAGTACGTCAGCTTTCCGATGCAGAGTGGACCAAGCTGCGCGAAGTGAACCTCGACGCCATCCTGAGGATCTCGCGCGACGCGCTTCCGCTGCTTCGAAAATCCAAAGCGCCGACCATCATCAACATATCTTCGATCATGGCCCATCGGGGTCTTCGCCCGCTCGCGGCCTATACCGCCACCAAAGGCGCTATCACCGCGTTGACCAAAGGCTTGGCCGTCGAGTACGCGCAGTTCAATGTTCGTGTGAATTCAATCGCGCCGGGATACGTCGAAACGGGGATTACCGACCGGTTGCTCAAGCTGCCGCCAGTCAAGCAGGCCCTGATCGACAAAACGCCTATGGGACGGCTCGGCCGCCCTGAGGATCTCGCGGGGGCGGCGGTCTTTTTCGCCTCCGACGACAGCCTATATTGCACGGGCTCGGAACTGGCCGTCGACGGCGGCATGGGAGCCGGGCTGTAACCGCAGAGCCAGCTAGCCCGGGTGGGCTGGCGTGGGGCCGGGATATCTCCTATAAGCGCCCCGAGATGATATGCCACAGAGTAGGGAAGGCACCGCTTCCGGGCGGGGCCCTTCACTGCTTTTCAGGAGTTTACGATGGCGTCGAACGCCCAAGCCGAAAAATGGTCGCCAGAGAGCTGGCGCGGCAAGCCGATCATGCAGGTGCCGGAATACCCTGACGCCAAGGCGCTTCAGGATGTCGAAACGCGTTTGGCCACTTTCCCGCCGCTCGTATTTGCCGGTGAGGCGCGTGAACTCAAGAAGCAACTCGCGGCGATTGCGGGCGGCAGCGGCTTCCTGTTGCAGGGTGGCGACTGCGCCGAGAGCTTCGTCGAGCACCGCGCCGACAACATCCGCGACTTCTTCCGCGTCTTCCTGCAGATGGCGGTTGTCCTCACGTACGCCGGCGGCGAGCCGGTGACGAAGGTCGGCCGTATCGCTGGTCAGTTCGCCAAGCCGCGCTCTTCGCCGACCGAGAAGAAGGACGGCAAAGAGCTCCCGAGCTATCGCGGCGACATCATCAACGGGCCTGAGTTCACGTCAGAAGCGCGAATTCCCGATCCGCTACGCCAGCTTGAGGCCTACCGTCAGTCGGCCGCGACGCTGAACCTGATCCGTGCCTTCGCGACCGGCGGCTATGCTGATCTTGAACGCGTGCATCAGTGGAACATGGGCTTCGTCAAGGACAGCCCTCAGGGGCACCGCTATCAGGAGCTTGCAGACCACATCGCCGAGACGCTGCAGTTCATGCGCGCCTGCGGGATCACGTCCGACAATACGCCCCAGCTGCGGACAACAAGCTTCTATACCAGCCACGAGGCCCTGCTTCTAGGCTACGAGCAGGCTTTGACGCGCAAGGATTCGACGAGCGGCGATTGGTACGCCACGAGCGGCCATATGATCTGGGTCGGCGACAGAACGCGCCAGCCGGATCACGCGCACATCGAGTATTGCCGCGGCATCAAGAACCCTATCGGCCTGAAGTGCGGACCATCGCTGGATGCCGACGGGCTGCTGCGCCTGATCGATCTGCTCAATCCGGCGAACGAGGCGGGACGTCTGACGCTCATCTGCCGCTTCGGCTACGACAAGGTTGAAACGCATCTGCCGAAGCTCATTCGGGCGGTGAAGAAGGCTGGCCGTTCCGTTGTGTGGTCGTGCGATCCGATGCACGGCAACACGATCTCGGCCGTCAACGGCTACAAGACCCGGCCGTTCGACCGCATTCTGAAAGAGAGCCTCTCGTTCTTCGAAGTCCACCGGGCTGAAGGCACGCACGCGGGCGGCATCCATGTTGAGATGACCGGCCAGAACGTGACGGAATGCACGGGCGGTGCAACGGCGATTTCCGAGCAGGATCTTTCCGATCGCTACCACACGCATTGCGATCCCCGTCTCAACGCCGACCAGGCGCTGGAACTCGCTTTCCTGGTCGCCGAGCAGCTGAAGAAGGAACGGGATGCCGAAGCCCACCCCGAGCCGAAGACGCTGATCGCATAATTCCAGCGTTCCGTTTTCTGATGTATGCTGAACGGCGGCTCGGGCTTCGAGCCGCCGTTTTTCTGTGGTGCTTCGTATGGGACGGCGCTTTCTTTTGATCCTGACCCTCCTGTCGGCAGCGCCGGTCGCGATGGCGCACCAGGATCGGCCGCAGTCGCTGGCGCGTGTCCACTCCGGAGATGTCTGCTGGGACCCGGACGTGGAATTCCCGGTGCCGTGCGATGACGACGAGGATTAAGCGCGTGCTTTCGCCGTTCTGGACCTCTATCCCGGCGCGCCCTAAATAGCGGGCATGACATCACCTCGCTCGCTCAAGATCGCCCTTGCTCAGATCAATCCCATCGTCGGAGATCTGAATGGCAACGCCGAACGCGCCGTCTCCGCTCACGCGCGGGCGAAGGACCTTGGCGCCGACGTCGTCGTCTTTCCCGAACTGTTCCTCAACGGCTATCCCCCCGAAGACCTGGTGCTCAAGCCAGCCTTCCAGAAAGACACCCGCGCCAAGCTCGAAGAACTCGCTGTGCGATGCGCCGAAGGGCCGGCCATTCTCATCGGCACCGTCTGGGTCGAGGAATTCAAGCTCTATAACGCCGTCGCTCTGCTCGACGGCGGCCGCATTCAAGCAGTGACGCTGAAGGTTGATCTGCCGAACTACGGCGTCTTCGACGAAAAGCGCGTGTTCGCTTCCGGGCCGCTTCCCGGTCCGCTGAACGTTCGAGGTGTTCGTATCGGCGTTCCGATCTGCGAGGACATCTGGGGCGTCGAAGTCGTCGAGACGCTGGCGGAGACGGGGGCGGAGATTCTGATCTCACCCAACGGCTCGCCGTTCGATTGGCCCAAGCCCGAAAGCCGCATGAACGTCGTCGTCGCGCGCGTGACCGAAAGCGGTCTACCGCTCGCCTATCTCAATCAGGTCGGCGGCCAGGATGAATTGGTGTTCGATGGCGCCTCGTTCGTCTTGAATGCGGACCGCAGCCTGGCGGTGCAGCTTCCCGCGTGGCGCGAAGCCATCGCTCTCACCGAATGGACAAAGACCGAGACGGGCTGGCGTTGCCAGAAGGGAGAAATCGCGGCGCTGAGCGAGGGCTGCGCATCGGCGTATAGCGCCTGCGTCCTCGGCCTTGGCGACTACGTGAGAAAGAATGGATTTCCCGGCGTCGTCCTCGGACTGTCGGGAGGTATCGATTCCGCGCTCGTCGCCGCTATCGCCGTCGACGCACTGGGACCCGATCGCGTGCACGCCGTGATGCTGCCTTCGAAATACACGTCCGACGACAGCCTCAATGACGCTGCGGCCTGCGCCAAGGCGCTGGGCATTCGCTATGACAAGGTCTCGATCGAGCCGACGGTCGCCGGCCTGACCTGGAGCCTCAAGGATCTCTTCACCGGAACCAACGCCGACATCACCGAAGAGAACATGCAAAGCCGCGTTCGCGGCACGATCCTTATGGCAGTGTCGAACAAATTCGGCGGCATGGTCGTGACGACCGGCAACAAGAGCGAGATGTCGGTCGGCTACGCCACGCTTTATGGCGACATGAACGGCGGCTTCAATCCCATCAAGGATCTCTACAAGACTGAGGTTTATGCGCTTGCGCGTTGGCGCAACGCGCACCGGCCCGAGGGTGCTCTTGGGCCGGCCGGCATCGTCATTCCGGAACGCATTCTGACGAAGGCGCCCACCGCCGAGCTTCGGGCCAACCAGACCGATCAGGATTCGCTTCCGCCCTATGACGAGTTGGACGACATCCTCAACTGTCTCGTCGAAAAGGAAATGCCCGTTGCCGATGTCGTGGCGCGGGGACATGCACTCGAGACGGTGAAGAAGGTCGAGCGGCTGCTCTACCTTGCTGAGTATAAGCGCCGCCAGGCTGCCCCGGGCGTGAAGATCTCTTCGCGCAACTTCGGTCGCGACCGGCGTTATCCGATCACGAATAAGTTTCGCGAAACGGTCGAGCCGTCCACCGCTCCGGCCGTCCCAATCCAAAAGTCCGCCGCGCCGAGCGAGTGATGATTGTCCCCGACAATCCGCTCACGTCACTAACCCTTGCGTTCGCCCGCATGCAGGTTAGGTTGCCCCAAAATATCGATCAGAGAAGCTTCCAATGACCCCACGCGTCCGCTTCGCCCCGAGTCCCACCGGGCGCATCCACATCGGCAACATCCGGACGGCGGCGTTGAATTGGCTTTTCGCCAGGAAGCACGGCGGCAGTTTCCTGCTGCGGCTCGATGATACCGACACCGTCCGCTCCACCGACGAGTTCGCCAATGCCATACGCGACGATCTGAGATGGTTGGGACTGGCGTGGGACGAGGAGGCCCGGCAGCAGGATCGCACCGCGCTCTACGACGAGGCTGCTGAAGCTTTGAAGGCAAGCGGCGCGCTCTATCCCTGTTTCGAGACGGAAGAGGAATTGGATCGTCGCCGCAAGCGCCAGCTGGCGATGCACAAGCCTCCAATCTACGATCGCGCCGCTCTGAAGCTGAGCGACGATGAGATCAGGACGCGCATCGCCGGCGGAGAAAAGCCGCATTGGCGCTTTCGTCTGCCCAACACGAGCGAAGAACGCGGCCTCACTCCGCAGCCAACCTTGGTTTCATGGAATGACCTGATACGCGGCGATCAGACGGTCGATCTGGGCTCGCTATCGGATCCCGTATTGATCCGCGCCGATGGAAGCTATCTCTATACGTTCACCAGCGTCGTCGATGACGTCGAATTCGGCATAACGCACATCGTCCGTGGTGAGGACCACGTGACGAACACAGGCGTGCAGATCGCGATCTTCGAAGCGATGGGCGCGACGCCGCCTGCCTTCGGACATCACTCGCTTCTTGTGGGCGCCGACGGTCAGGCGTTGTCGAAGCGATTGGGCGCGCTGTCCGTTCAAAGCTTCCGCGACGAAGGACTGGAGCCGATGGCAGTGCTCTGCCACGCCGCTCTCGTCGGGACATCCGATGCGATCGAGCCTTTCAAGGCCAGAGATGAGCTCGCAGCGAAGCTCGATTTCTCTAAGATCTCGACCGCCCCCGGCCGCTTCGACATCGCCGATCTCAAGACGTTGAATAGCAAGCTCCTGCACATGCTCGACTACAAGGATGTCGCCGATCGCCTTCCCGCGCTGGGCGTCGCGGGCGGCGAAGGCTTCTGGAACGCGGTACGCGGCAACCTCGAAGTCTTCTCCGACGCGCGCCAGTGGTGGGATGTCGTTTCGGGAACGATCGAGCCGGCAATCGAGGACTCGAAAATGACCTTGGCCGCAGCCTCTGTTCTTCCGCCCGAACCGTGGAGCGAGGCCACCTGGTCGGAATGGACGGCCGCCGTGAAGGACAAGACGGGCGCGAAGGGCAAGGCGTTGTTTCATCCGCTTCGCCTTGCGTTGACCTCGCGTGAGGCCGGACCCGAACTCAAGTTTCTGCTGCCGTTGATGGGACGCGACCGCGTCCTCGCGCGGCTTGAAGGCAAGACGGCCTGACAAACGAGGTCGCTGCCGACCTTACTGTCCGGGCTGCGCCTGAGTCTGCCAGCCGCCTGCATCGCTAGCGCCTGCATCACTAGGAGATGTTGGCGCCGGTTGCGCATCGGGCAGCTGTTCCGACTGAACGGGGGGAGGTGGTGCTGTAGTGTTTGCACCCGTGCCGCCCGTCGATGACGGCCACGATGAGGCCGCCGCGGCTTGCCGCTGTGATGCCGCCGCGCCACCCGCGGTCGCATCAGCTTTCTTGTCGCCGTCCGGCGAGACATACTCGGCAGCTTTGCACGAGCAGCCCTGCACGTACTCCTTGCGATAGCGGAACGCGAATTTGAGTTTGTTGTAGGGCTCCTGGTTCTGGAGCGCGACCGACTGCTCAACGGTGCCACCGGGATTGGGATAGTAGTACAACTCCGTTGGCGCTGCGCAGTGCGAGGTGCACGACTCCGCGTCTTGCGCGAAATGGCTCGGCAGCGTCGAGAAGCTCACCGGGAAATAGAAGCCATCGCAAAGCCGGACGCACAGCGTGCGATAGGTTTGCGCTCCGTTTGCGGCCCGGGGGTTCCACGTGTTGCCGCCGCTCGACTCTTCGTCTTCCCACATGCCGCCGCTGTCGCCACCCGCACGCCGCGCCATGTCGGTGTAATTCGATCCGCAGTTATTGCGGGCAAGCTCGCGAATGATGTCGTTCTGGTAGGAACGCCCCGAAGACCCGACGATGTCTTGACGCCGCGCGTCGAGATCGGACAATCGCCGCTTCGAGGTATCGACCTGCCGCGCGAGGTCCTTACACTGCGGCGTGTTCCGCAGCGATTTGGTGAAAAGAAAATATTCGTAGCAACCGCGATCGAGCTGCGCCTGCGTCTGGTCGACGACCCGCTCGAGCGACCGGATTTCACCTTCGAGACGTGGCAGATCGTTTTGTGTCTGACCGTTCTTCTGGTTCTCCTGCACGAGGCGCTGTTCGAGCTGCAGACAGATCGGGTTTCGGTTCTGCGACCAATTGGTGGCCGGCTGCTGGGGGGACGCTGGCGGCGGACCGGAGGCAGCCGGTGGCGGCGAGGACGGATAAGCGGGAGCCGGATATGCCGGAGGAGGGGCTTGGTCGGGTGGTGCTCCCTGCGGCGCGCCAGGCGGCGGCTGACGATAGACGGGCTCCTGCGGGACGGGCGGCCGGTCAGCCTCCCGATCGTCGCCTCCGCCGCCGAACGGCCACCAGCTTTGTGCTGACGCGACCTCGGTCACGAACAACAGCGCGAAAGCCAGCGCGGCGAGCGCAAGCGCGATCCGGCGGGCCGCTATGGCAATTGAATTTCCTTGGCTCACGCCTGTTCTCGACGACCTTTTGACGGATTGGCCGGCCGCCCGAGGAGGGCCGGACCGGCGTGTTCCGAAGCCTAAGCAGCGATTTGCTAGCCGGTCAATGCGGAGCAATTGAGACATTCGCGGTTTTGCGAATGGTATCAGGAGCTTGACGGATCTGGGGACAAAAGCATAAGGCCGCAACGGCAGACTCATCCCCGCCTCTCGCCGCTGTGGCATACTACGGCATATGGATTGGATAGACGACGGACGAGGTTCGACTTTGGCGCTTAAACTCTACAACACGTTGACCCGGCAGAAGGCGGATTTCGCGCCGCTCGACCCAAATAACGTGCGCATGTACGTCTGCGGTCCGACCGTCTACGACTACGCGCATATCGGCAACGCGCGCCCCGTTATCGTCTTCGACCTGTTGTTCCGGCTGCTGCGCTATATCTTCGGCGCCGATCACGTGACCTACGTTCGCAACATCACGGACGTCGACGACAAGATCAACGCCCGCGCGGCGCGTGATTATCCGGACCTGCCGCTCAACGACGCGATCCGCAAGGTGACGGAAGCGACCGAGGCACAGTTCCACAAGGACATCGCCGCGCTCGGCGTTCTGCCGCCGACCTATGAGCCGCGCGCCACGAAATACATCCGTCGTGTCGAAGGCGGCGAGGACATGGTCTCCATCATCGAAACGCTGGTGAAGAACGGGCACGCCTACGTCGCCGAAGACCACGTTCTGTTCGACGTTGCCTCCATGCCCGACTACGGCCGCCTGTCGAACCGCTCGCTCGACGAGATGGAAGCTGGCGCCCGCGTCGAGGTCGCGCCTTACAAGAAAGGGCCGATGGACTTCGTGCTCTGGAAGCCATCGAAGCCCGGAGAGCCCGCGTGGCCGTCGCCTGCGGGTATCACGACGCCCGGCCGCCCTGGCTGGCACATCGAATGCTCGGCAATGGCCGGCGCGCTTCTCGGGCCCGTGTTCGACATCCACGGCGGCGGGATCGACCTAACGTTCCCGCATCATGAGAACGAGATCGCGCAATCACGCTGCGCGCATAACACCGCTGTGATGGCCAATGTCTGGATGCACAACGGCTTCCTGCAGGTCGAAGGCGAGAAGATGTCGAAGAGCCTCGGGAATTTCATCACCATTCGCGAGCTGCTCGACGATGGCTGGCCGGGAGAAGTGCTGAGATTGAACATGCTGCGGACGCACTACCGCCAGCCGATCGATTGGACCAAGAAAGGTCTGGAGGAAAGTCAGAAGATCTTGAGCAGCTGGTTTGCTCAGGACGGCATCGACACGACAGCGCGCAACCAGATAACCCCCGCCGTTCTCGACGCGCTCGAAGACGATCTAAACACGCCAAAAGCAATTGCGGAAATCCATGCGTTGTCCGCTGCGAAGGATGTGAACGCGCTCGGCGGCGCGCTGGGCTTCCTCGGCTTCGATGGCTCGACCCTGCGCGCTGCGAACGAGCGCGCCGCTGAAAGCGCTCTTGCCGTCGCTTCCAAGGTGGTGCCGCTGATTACCGCCCGTCTCGACGCGCGCAAGCGCAAGGACTTCGCCGAAAGCGATCGCATTCGCGACGAACTCGCGGCCATGGGCATCACCTTGAAGGACACCAAGAACAAGGAAACGGGTGAGATCGAAACGACGTGGGAGGTTGCGCGTTAGTGCAGGGGAATGCGTGCTGCGTCGCTGCACGCTTGGCAAGCCGGGAGTCCACCGGCGAGCAAAACCTTCCCTGCCAGAACGTTTCGTCCCTGAAGGAATGCTCCCATGACCGACAAGACACCGAATGCCGGAGCAGCCGGCCGTTTCACTTTCCCGGGCTCGACCATCTCAGTCAACCGCATGGGCTATGGCGCCATGCAGCTCGCCGGCCCGCATGTCTTTGGCGAGCCCAAGAACCCGGACGAGGCGAGGGCAGTTCTACGCGAAGCTCTGTCGCTTGGTGTCGATCACATCGACACGAGCGATTACTACGGCCCCTATGTTACGAACCGGCTGATCCGCGAAACGCTGTATCCCTATCCCGCGAACCTCACCATCGTCAGCAAGGTCGGCGCGTGGCGTGACGACAAGGGCGGCTGGGTACTAGAGCGCAGCGCCGATTTCCTCCGCAAGTCCGTCGAAGAAAATCTGGAGCACCTGGGGCTCGACCAGATGGCCATTGTCAACCTGCGTATGGGCGGCCCTGACGACGATATCGTCACGCCGATGCGAGCCATGCGGCAGATGCAGGACGAGGGATTGATCGCGCACATCGGCATCAGCACCGTCGATGAAAAGCAGTTGAAGGCGGCGCGCGACGTTGCGCCGATCGTCTGCGTGCAGAACCACTACAATCTGGTCCAGCGCGCCGACGAAGCGATGATCGAAGCACTAGCCGCCGATGGCATCGCATATGTGCCCTATTTTCCGCTCGGCGGTTTCACGCCGTTGCAGGTCGAGGATCTGAACACGATCGCGGCCGAACTCAATGAGACGCCGCAGTCGGTGGCGCTGGCTTGGCTATTGCAGCGCAGCCCGAACATCCTGCTCATTCCGGGCACGTCGAGCCGCGAACACCTCCGCGCCAACATCGCCGCCGCGAGCCTGTCGTTGGACGCGGAGCATCTTCGCCGTCTTGATGCATTGGCGAACGCGCGTTAGAGGGAGCGAGGCCGGTTTCGGCCTCGCTGCGTCTGGTCCGCTGTGAAAAGTCGAAGACGCGCGCCTAGAGCTTGCGGCTCAACTGGTAAGCCGCGAAGCAGAGGATCAGCGAAAGGAAGATCCGCAGCAGCCAATCGGGCAGGACGCCGGTGAGGCGGGTGCCGATCGCGATGCCGGGGAGCGACCCTACGAGCAATAGACCCAGCAGCGAAAAGCTCGCGTTGCCAATCGACAGATGGCCGAGCCCCGAGATTAGCGTCAGCGGCACGGCATGAACGACGTCGGTGCCGATGAGACGCCGCGTTCGCAGCGTCGGATAAAGCAGCGTCAGCACGACGACGCCGATCGCTCCCGCGCCAACAGATGTCACGGTCACGATCGCGCCGAGGGTCAGGCCGAGAAGAAGTGTCGGAATGTACCGGACATGCACTTCAGCCGGCTCACCAACGAGGGCATGCCCGCGCACCACGAGAGGATAAATCAGAATGGCGAACGAGCTGAGCAGCAGCGCCACGATCAGCGCTTCCTTGATGAGGTGACCGAGCGCTGCGGTGTCCGGATCGAGAAGATGCAGCACGGCGAGCATTGCTAGCGAGCCAGGCACGCTTCCTGCTGCCAGCCAGCCGACGAGCCGCCAATTGACGTTCCCGAAATTATGATGCGGCCAAGCCGCCGACGCTTTCGTGATGGACGCGAACAGAAGATCGGTGCCGACCGCCAACGTCGGCGGCACACCGATCTGCGTGATGAGAAACGGCGTCATAAGCGACCCGGCCCCGACGCCCGTCATGCCGACGAGAAATCCGACAACGAAGCCGCCCAGAATGACCACGGGCCAAAGAGTGGTGAGATCGAATTCCGGCATGGGATTCCGCGAGGATCTTGACAGCCTGACCTACGCGAGATCGCGCCTGTCTGCAATCTCGGAATGACTGATGTTTTGTTGGAGGAGACACGCGCGCGACTGCGCCTGGTGCGTCGCAGCGCGCGTGTATTTCTTTCTAGAGGCCGGGGTCCATGCCGTCGTCGACCGGAGGCGGCGGCTCGATCGCAACCGCGACGCCGGCCGCACGAAGCAGGATTGCAACTTCGTTGGCGCGGCGCATGAACTCCTCGCGATCTTTCGAACTCATCGAGAGATCGCGATTGAGGCCGTTGGCAAGCATGTCGCGCTTCAGCACGAAGTGTCCTTCCGGCGCAGCCTCGGCTCTTGAATCGACCGATGTCGCAACGCCGCCCGCGACGGTCGCTCCTGTTACGGAATCGACGATCAACAGCGTCCCCGTCTCGGGAATTTCCGAGAAGACATCAATCGCCGCTGCCCGGCCAAGCGAAATCTTGATGATCGCGATGTCGTTCGCTGTACAGGCGCGAGCCGGCCGCGACGCCATCGTCTCGAGATCGAGGAGCGCCTTGATCTCGATCGCTGAAATCGGAATGAGATCGGTGGACGTTCGCAGCAGGTAGCCGTCCGTCAGGCTGAAGGCTTTTTCCGACAGCCAGACGAAGCGCGCTTCGATCGTCTGCGCTGCGGTCGGCCGCGCATCCGGCACGGAAAGTACGGCGCCGCGCGACACGTCGATATCGACATCGAGCTGCAGAGCGACTGCCTGTCCTGCCGATGCGCTATCGAGATCGCCGCTCATGGTCGCGATGCGAACGACCTTGCCGTTGGCGTTGCTCAACGTGTCGACCACAACGTCGCCGACCTTGATCGAGCCCGACGTCACCGTACCTGCAAGTCCGCGGAAGTCCTGACCATCGCGCAGCACGGTTTGAACTGGGAAGCGGAAAACCGATCCAGCTTCGCTGACGCGGCTAGGCGTCTTTTCCAAGTGCTGGATCAGCGTCGGGCCGGTGTACCAGGCCATGTTGGTCGAGGGGTTGGTGACGTTGTCACCGAACACAGCCGACAACGGAATGGCTGTCGCGTCCCAGAAGTTGAATTTCCAGCACAGGGTGCGGAAGTCTGCTTCGATCTTGCGGAACACGTCTTCAGACCAGTTGACGAGGTCCATCTTGTTGACGGCGAGCACCACGTGCTTCACGCCGACGAGATCGAGGATGGCCGTATGCCGCTTTGTCTGCTTCTTCACGCCCGAACGCGCATCGACCAACACGATCGCCACGTCGGCATGCGACGCGCCGGAAGCCATGTTGCGCGTGTACTGCTCGTGTCCGGGTGAATCGATGATGACGAACCGGCGCGTGGATGTATCGAAATACTTCCACGCAATGTCGATCGTGATGCCCTGTTCGCGCTCGGCGACCAGACCATCGAGCAGCATCGAGAAATCGGGCAGATCCGTGCCGGCGGCCTTGCGTCCAGAGCGGCGAACGGTTTCGCGCTGATCCTCATAAAGGTCCGACGCGTCCCACAACAGCCTGCCGATCAGCGTCGACTTGCCGTCGTCCACCGAGCCGCACGTCAGGAGATGCGTGATGCCACCGAGGTCACGTACGAGATTGGGGACGACATCAAGCCGCGGCGCGGAGTCTTCCGAGGCTTTCATTTTATGCAGGGCGTGGACCGACATCAGAAATAGCCTTCCTGCTTCTTCTTCTCCATCGCGCCGGCCTGATCATGATCGATGAGGCGGCCTTGGCGCTCCGACGTCTGCGCGTTCAAAGTTTCGGCGACGACGGCTTCGATGGTATCTGCTTCGGATTCAACCGCGGCGGTGAGCGGATAATCGCCTAGTGTGCGGAAACGGATCTTCCGCATCTCGACCTTTTCGCCTGCGCGCGGCTGCAGGCGATCGTCGTCCTGCATCAGGATCTGTCCGTCGCGTACGATCGTCGGACGCTCGGCCGCGAAGTAGAGCGGGACGACTTCGAGCTTCTCGCGAAGAATGTACCGCCACACGTCTTTCTCGGTCCAATTGGACATCGGGAAGACGCGCACCGTTTCTCCCGTGCCAAGCCGGCCGTTGAGCAGGTTCCACATCTCGGGCCGCTGCTTGCGCGGATCCCACCGGTGGCCAGCAGCACGGAAGGAAAAGACACGCTCTTTCGCGCGGCTCGCTTCTTCGTCGCGACGTGCGCCGCCGAAGCCTGCATCGAACCCGTACTTATCGAGTGCTTGCTTGAGCGCTTGCGTCTTCAAGACGTCCGTATGGATCGACGGCGCATGGTCGATCGGATTGATGCCGCGATTGATGCCGTCGTGATTGGTGTAGACGATCAAGTCGAGACCGAGCTCGCGCGCCGTGCGATCGCGAAATGCGATCATTTCGCGGAACTTCCAAGTCGTATCGATGTGGAGAAGGGGAAAGGGAAGCGGAGCCGGGAAGAAGGCCTTGCGCGCGAGATGCAGCAAGACCGTCGAATCCTTGCCGATCGAGTACAGCATCACCGGCTTACGGAACTGAGCCGCAGCCTCGCGGAAGATGTGAATGCTTTCCGCTTCCAGCAGATCGAGATGAGATGGCGAGGCCGTCATGCTGCACGGTCCTTCGGTTCAAAGCCAGGATCTTCGGACTGCGTGTGAAGCCCGCACTCCTTGCCATTCTCGTTTTCCCACCACCAGCGGCCGGCGCGGATGTCCTCGCCGGGCTTGATGGCCCGCGTGCACGGCTGGCAGCCGATCGACGGGAAACCCTTAGCATGGAGAGCATTGACGGGGATCTTGTTCGCCGCAACGTATTCTTCGAGTTTTTCCAACGACCAGTCGGCAATCGGGTTGAGCTTGATAAGCTTCTGCGCTGGATCATAGGTCGCGAACGGGACATGGGAGCGGCCTTGCGACTGCTCGCGGCGCAGCCCAGTCACCCAACCGGCGGCGCCTTTCAAGGCGCGGTTCAGGGGGCGCACCTTACGTACTTCGCAGCAGGCTTTGCGCGCTTCGACGGAATAGCGAAAGCCGTAAACGCCATCATTCTCGACCAGGTCTTCGACCTCGGCGGAATCAGGAAACATCACGCGGATCTTGATGCCGTACTTGCCCTCAGTGTCGAACAGGGCGTCGAGCGTTTCAGGAAAGTGGCGGCCTGTATCAAGCGTGAAAATGTCGATGTTGGTGCCGGTCGTTGCGATCGCATGCGTGATCGCCTGATCCTCGATACCAAGGCTCGTGGAGAAGGCGACCGGGCCTTCGATTGCAGCGCGGATGGCTGCGAGGCGCTCTTCAAGCGTGGCGAGGCCCGCCAGCTTGTGATCGAGATCGCTTGCCAGCGCTTGCTGCGCTGCGGAATGGGCGTCTGCTGGCCGTCCGCTGGTCGCGGTGGCTGGTGCTTCAAACAAAGTCATGGAAAGACCTCCGGCCGGATACATAGGGGAAAATCATTCCCCTGAGAAGGCATATATTCAAATAAGAATAGGATATTATTTCGCAAACTAACGCGAAACGGTGGTGTCCCATTCTCAAACCGCTGAGGATGCCGCTTCCTGGGTGGGGCGCCAGGAGCGCAAAACTTTGCCGCTATGACAGCCAACGCAGCAATCCATTTGCGGCAGCGGCAGCCGTGGCGAACGTGCCCTGCAGCAGAAAGCCGCCGGTCGGCGCCTCCCAATCGAGCATCTCACCCGCGGCGAACATGCCAGGCATGCTCGCAATCATCATGTGTTCGTCTAAAGTACCCCACGAGAGCCCTCCGGCCGTCGAGATGGCGCGCTCTATGCTGGTCAACCCTACAACACGAACGGCGACGGCCTTGACCCTCGCCGCCAGATCCTCCGCGGTTTCGGGCAAGGGGGTGCTGCCCTCACGGAGTAGAGCCACCGCGGCCGGACTGAGATGCGCCGCCTTTCGAAGGAAGTTCGTCATCGTTTCCTTCGGGCGACGGGTTTGTAATCGGGCGGTGAGGGCAGGGCCATCAAGGTCCGGCTTGAGATCGAGCATGAGCGTGGCCTCGCCATCAGCGGCGAGGGCGGCGCGGATCGAGGGGCCAACCGAGTAGATCGCCCCACCTTCCAACCCGGTTTCGGTGATGATGGCTTCGCCCCGCGCAGTCTTGCCCCCAACGCTGATTGCGATCCGTTTCAGTGCGTGCCCGGCAAACCGCGATTTGAAGATCTCGGACCATGGAATGATCACGCCGCAGTTCGCAGGCAAAAGCTTGGTACTCCTGATGCCCGCGTGCTCGAAGCGTTCGACCCAGCTTCCGTCCGAGCCCAGTCTCGGCCAGCTCGCGCCGCCCAAAGCGAAGAGACACGCAGCGGGCTTGACCGTCACGTCTCCGGCAGGCGTATCGAACAAAAGGCTGTTGCCCTCTCCAAACCCCTTCCAGCGATGCCGCGTCCTGATGACGACACCGAGGCTATCGAGCCGCCTCAGCCACGCGCGAAGAAGGGGCGAGGCTTTCATCGCCTTTGGAAACACACGTCCGCTGGTGCCGACGAAAGTCGCCGCGCCGAGGTCATTCGCCCACGCGACGAGCCGCGATGGAGGAAATGCTTCGACAGAAGCTTGAACCCGTCCGTTGCCGTCGCCATAGCGCGTGACGAAGTCTTCGAGCTGCTCGCTGTGCGTCAGGTTAAGCCCGCCGCGACCCGCGAGCAGAAATTTCCGCGCCGGCGATGGCATCCGCTCGTATATCGTGACGCGATGCCCGGCGGAGGCAATGATCTCTGCCGCGAAAAGCCCAGCAGGCCCGGCCCCGATGATCGCTACCTCGCGTGCCGACGATGCCGTGCTCACCATGCGCCGGTATTCGGCATCGACGTCCAAGGCTCCTGCGGCGGCAACGCAGATCCCTTCTGCAGTAGCTCTATGGAAACGAGGTCGGGTGAGCGCACGAACGCCATGTGCCCATCACGAGGCGGACGGTTGATCGTCACGCCCGCTGCCTGAAGCTTGGCGCAGGTCGCGTAGATGTCGTCGACGACGAAAGCGAGGTGTCCGAAGTTGCGCGCGGAGCCGTACTCTTCCGGATCCCAATTATACGTCAGCTCGAGCATTGGCGCTTTCTCGCTCAGCGCGCGCGCCTCGTCTTCGGGCGCTGCGAGGAAGACGAGAGTGAAGCGTCCGCGCTCATTCTCCATCCGGCGAATCTCCTTCAGCCCGAGTGCGTCGCAATAGAACCGCAGGCTCGCTGCGAGGTCGCTCACCCGAACCATCGTGTGCAGATAACGCATCGCTATCCTCTCAATTGAAATCGCGATCTAAATTTGCGCGTTGTGCCACCAAGACATCATCCCGCATGCGCTAACGCTGCACCTCGGCCACACCACGATCCGAAACGTCTCTCGGCAGCGGAGCGCCATATCCGTCATTTTCGCGCATCTGTGGACGAGCGTTGGACATCTCTCGTTTTCGAGTCAGTCGCTTGGCATCAAAAACGCAACGAATCAACGGAAGAAAAACGAATCACTTCGTTGATGTTTTTCGCGCGCGACGTCATCCCCACGTGTGGAAGAAAGTTCACCGCCACAGCGCGCGCGACGGAAACTGTGCAAGAATCACGACAAAAATTTCGCACGCATTATCATGCGTTTAGCGAAGAGTTCCCAATGTGAATTCAATCATCACAACTGATGGTCAAGGGGGCTATGCCAAAATATTGCCCCTAGTTCCGGGCAGAGCCGGTGTTATGGTTTGCGTCGTTTCGCAGTGGCGTTCGCCGCTTCGTTCTGAAGAGGGCTCTTCCAGAATGAAGTAGGTGCCCGGCGCGGTGAGACAAAGGAGTTATCGTTGACGCACAGTACACGCGGGGTAAGCAGTATGGGGGATAATAAACGTCCCGGCCTATCTGAATTTATGGATATCGGGCCGATAAGCCCCGAAGCACTCGACGACGCTGCGACAGAGGTCTTTGAAGTCGCTGGCATGATCAAGTGGTTCGATGCTTCGAAGGGATACGGTTTCATCGTTCCGGATAACGGACTGCCGGACATACTTCTCCACGTCACGTGTCTTCGGGCCGGAGGTTTTCAAACGGCTTACGAAGGCGCACGGGTTCATTGCGAAGTCCTGCGTCGGCCGAAGGGCATGCAGGCATTCCGTATTCTCAGCATGGATGAGAGTTCGGCCATTCATCCGTCTCAGCTCCCGCAGCGTACGCACGTCATCGTACAGCCCGAGAGCGATTGGTGCCGGGCCTACGTGAAATGGTTCAACCGTGTTCGCGGTTTCGGATTCCTGACGCGCGGCGAGGGCACGCCCGATATCTTCTGTCACATGGAAACGCTTCGCCGCTTCGGCTTCACTGAGCTTCGGCCGGGCCAGATCGTCCAAGTCCGTTGGGGCTACGGATCGAAGGGCTGCATGGCTGCGGAACTCAGGCCGGATGGCGTGCCGACGGGACTGCCATCCCGAAACTGACGCGAGACCGATGCCGACAGTTGTGTCGAGTTCAACGAAGGGGGCCGCGATCTGCGTGGCCCTTTTTATTTTTTCTCCGCTCTTCGTCGCCGCGTGGCCGTTCATGAACGCGCTGATCGACATCGTGCCGCCCGCCTACGCCAAGATGCGGCAGGACACGCTGAAGATCATATCGAGCAGCGGCACCGAGCATTCATTCGACATCGAAGTCGCCGCCAGCGAGAAGGAGAAAGCGCTGGGGCTGATGTTCCGCACCGAATTGGGTGACGGTCAGGGCATGCTGTTTCCCTATCCGATCGAGCGCGGTCTGCAGATGTGGATGCACAACACATACATTTCGCTCGATATGCTCTTCATTCGCGCCGACGGCACGATCGCTCGCATCGAGGAACGCGCCGAGCCGCTGTCGGACCGCGTGATCTCGTCGGGCTCGCCCGTCCTTGCCGTTCTCGAACTCCCAGGCGGCGCGGCGCAGCGCCTTGGCATCAAGGCCGGCGACAAGGTCCGCTACCCCATTTTCTCAGGCACCTGACCGGCGGAAACGCCGTGCCGCTTGACCTTGCTTGGTGAACACGGCAGATGAAGGTCAGTCGGGGCGTAGCTCAGCCTGGTAGAGCATCTGCTTTGGGAGCAGAGGGTCGCGTGTTCGAATCATGTCGCCCCGACCAACATTCCCTCACCTATAATCCTCAGCGCTCGCAGACTGGTCGCTTAGCGATCCTTTAACGTTGGTGTCCATACGCTGACGAACGATCCGGTCTTCGAAACCCGATCGGTCCAGCCCGAAAGCTGGAAATCCCGCGCCACGGATCCCCGTTCCGCCCGCAAAACCTGCCTCGGCATCCGTCGATTGTCGTAGAGGTTCATACCTTTGCTCAATCTGGCGCACGGATTGCGACGGACCTACTCTCGACGTCCATATTGTCGCGGTTTGGTACGCCGGAGCCTCGTTCGGCGCGTAGGTGGGAATATTATGAAGATATTCGTCTTAGGCGGAGACGGCTTTTGCGGTTGGCCCGTTTCGCTTGCCCTGTCGGCGAAGGGCCATGATGTTTGGATCATCGATAACCTGTGCCGCCGGCGCATCGATCGCGAGCTTGGCAGTCAATCGCTGACACCCATACGTCCGCTCGACGAGCGCCTCCGGGTGTGGCGGGAGGTGAGCGGGCGGGAGATCGGCTGGGTCAATTTCGATATCGTCCGGGATTACACCGCTCTGAAGCGCTTGCTGCAGCTCGAGAAGCCGGATGCCATCGTCCATCTCGCCGAGCAGCGCTCGGTGCCGTACTCGATGACGTCGATCGAGCACCGTCGCGCGACGCTCGATGGCAATGTCGGCGGGACGCATAATATCCTCGCCGCTTTGGTCGAAACCGGCGTCGATGCGCATCTCGTGCATCTGAGTTCGATCGGCGTCTACGGCTACGAGACGCTCGGTTACCGCGTCCCGGACGGCCATGTGAAAGTCTCGATCCAGTCGAGCCAGGGGGCGGCGGAGCGCGAGATCCTGCATCCTGCCAATCCTGTTTCGATCTATCACCTCTCCAAGGCGATGGATCAGCTTGTCCTTGAATACTACAGCAAGAACGAAGGCGTCAGGATCTCGGACCTGCTGCAGGGCACGGTCTGGGGCACGCAAACGCCGGAGACGGCGCTCGACGAACGCCTCGTCAATCGTTTCGATTACGACGCGGTCTACGGCACCGTGCTCAATCGTTTCATCCTGCAAGCGACGCTTGGCCAGCCGCTCACAGTGTACGGGTCCGGCGGTCAGACCCGCGCTTTCATCCACATCACGGATACGGTTCGCTGCATCGAGCTGGCCCTCGCCAACGCGCCGAGCCGCGGCGACAAGATGGTGATCCTCAATCAGGTCGCCGAGACGCAACGCGTGATGGACCTTGCCCTGCTGGTTGGCAGAACGCTCGGTGGAACCAAGATCAACTTCCTTGAGAACCCCCGCGAGGAGCCCGAGAGCAACGAACTCCAGGTCTCGAACGCCGGCTTTTCTGCGCTGGGCTTCCGGGCCAAGACACTCGGCGAGGAGCTGATGTGCGAGACCAAGGACATCGTCGCCCGGTACGCGTTCCGTTGCGATAAATCGCATATATTCGCAGCAGCCTAAGCGCGACGGCGGAAGTAGTCGGCTCGCTGCAAAGGTCTCGCGACGGGCAGCTGCTGGATCACCGAGATCAGTCGCTGCACGTCCTGGCCCGTGTCGAGGAAAAGCTCGCGTCCGAGGCTCGCCACGCGTTCTCGCTCCCGCTCATAGTCGTCCCATGTCAGCTTTTCGAGGAACGCCACGACGGAGTCCGCGATCGGCTCCGCCATCGCATGACCAATCCCGTGTGGCGAGAGGAAGCGATCCATCTCCGAGCCCTTCGCGACCAAAGGCACGGACCCGTAATAGCCGCCTTGGTACATGCGGCAGGCGAGCAGAAGATCGGAGTTGCCACCCGCATCGAGGAAATCCAGGCACCAGCTGAAGTGGACGCGTCCGTACATCTCTTCAAGGTCGTCCGGGATCCGGTATTCGCCGCCGTAGCGCCAATTCGGATGCGCGTTGACGACCGCGAGATAGGCTTCAAGTCCTGTCTCCGTCGGAAACCCCCGCGTCTGGATTTCGACCCTGTCGCCGAGCCGCTCAGCGATCTCGGCAAGAAGCGTCATGCTTCGCGGACAGCGCAGCGTTCCAAACCAGCCGATGACCCAGCGATCGCGAATGGTCCGCCATTCATGGGCAGCAGGTGAGGGGGCGGGCACCGGTTCGGCGAGCTGCAGCTTGTTTTCAAGAATGAATACCGGCCCCATGTAGCCTTGCACCGGTTTGAGATACCCTCTGACGAACCCCGGCGACATGGCGACGACAAGTTGCGTGCGCTCGAGCAGCCATCGCTCCAGCCAGCGGTAAAACTGTCCCGCGATCGTCTTCTTGAAGAAGATCGCCTGCACGTCCTCGAGATCGTAGATGAGCTTGGCGTCGAGCCGGAACCACCATTTCGCGAATTGCGCGATCAGCGCCATGTCGATCATGCGCGCGTAGAGAAAGTCAACGCCTTCGAATTCGCTTCGATTCTGCGCAACGATCCAGCAGCCGCGGATGATCGAAAAGAAGCGGCGCGAATATCGCCGGTCGACGGTCTCCCCGAGGTGAATGTTCGGCCAGGTCGGCTGGAAGTCCGCGTTGAATTTCCGCCGGCGGAACGTGAAGGACGTGGCGTTCAGTCCGGCGGTCAAAAATGAGCGGATGCGCAGGATCACCGTGGGGTTCGTGATGTCGCCGCCGAAATAGACCGCCTTCATTTCAATCTCGCAGTCCCAATAATGTCTTCAGGTGCCGGCGGGGTGAACGCGGCAACGAACCAACCGTGCCCGGCTCAGGGCAGCATCGCAAGCTTCACGAAAGAGCGGATAAAAAGTAAAGTCTAAGAAGCCATGTAACTTTGGGACAAGATTGAGAATACGGAATGCGCAGGTTCATTTTCATACAATCGGTCAGATCATAACTTTTGACGGCGCCCGAGCTTTATCCTATTGCCCAGGCAACCAAATTCATCGTCGCTTTGGAGCCTCCATGTCGGCACGAATCTTCAAGCCAGCGAAAACCGCGATGCAGTCGGGCGAGGCCCGGACGAAGGAATGGATCCTGGAGTTCGAACCTGCCAGTCCGCGCGATATCGATCCGCTGATGGGCTGGGTCAGCTCCCGAGATACCCAATCCCAGGTGCGCCTCGAGTTCGATACGAAGGAAGAAGCAATAGAATACGCGACGCGCGCGGGGATTGCCTACACACTGAGCGAGCCGAAACCTCGCAAGCCGATCAAGAAGTCATACGCCGATAATTTCAAATTCGGCCGCACCACAAACTGGACGCACTAGGATCGTCCGGAGGAAGAGAAGCCAACCCCGAGATTGAGGCCGGGAGACCCATCTCGGGGTTATCACGAGCTTTGCCTTCCGCTCTTCCAGGTCAGCGTCGGGCTCAACTCGATTGCGTGGCGACGACCCGGACCGAGCCGCGCGATCAATTATTTACGTAAAAAGTATAGATTAGCGGAGATGCACGCTCAAGTGCTGTTTTGACGCGCTTGTGGCATCCTGGAGGCCCCGTTTTTCCGCCCCGGAAACTTATCCCCGCCTCAAAACCCGGTGGTACAATCCCTCAAGATTGTAAGACAGCAGCGGGTCACGGGTTTGGATACTGACGAGTTTCGCAAGACGGCAACGCGGGCGCTGGGCTCTCTCTGGCGCGTCACCGTCATTGCACTGTGGACAATTCGCGAGCTTCTCAGAACAGCTTGGTCGATTGTCCGCGGCCCGCTCATTGCGGCGCTGAACGTCACCGCCGCACTGATCATTCTGTTCGAAGAATGGGGCTGGCGCCCGCTTTCCAATCTTCTCGGCCGCCTAGCCGCGTTCGCGCCCGTCGCTGCGATCGAGCGCTTGCTCGCGCGCTTGCCTCCCTATGCGGCGCTGGTGGCGCTGGTGCTCCCAACCTCGTTGCTCTTGCCCTTGAAGTTCCTGGCAATCTGGCTGCTCGCAAATGAGCATTTTCTCTCCGCGACGTTGCTATTCGTCGGGGCGAAAATTGCCTCAACCGCTCTGATTGCCCGGATCTTCCTTCTGGTGAAGCCATCCCTGATGCAGATCGGATGGTTCGCGGCCGCCTACGAGTGGTTCATTCCGTGGAAGGATGCACTCTACGCCCAGATCCGCGCATCCTGGGCTTGGCGTTACGGCCGGATCGTGAAAGCGCGGGCAATGTCTGAAGTGCGGGCTGCATGGGCGCGTGTCCGTCCGCGCGTCGCGGCGCTGTGGCAGCGCTACACGGGACGCGAGCTTCCTTTCTCTGGCAGTCCGCGAACCGACGCAGATATCGTAGGCAAGTGATTCGAATGGGACCCGGAAATCTGCGCGCGGACCGGATAATCGGGAGTTTTTCCCGCATGTGGCACCGCTTCTTGTGAAATCAGGCTGATGCCGCAGCTACGGTTTGCAATTGCGCAACACAGGAGTGCCTGCGAACGTAAACGCACCTCAAATGGGCATTCCAATGTTGACTACTTGCGTCAAGTATCCTCTGTTCACTGCCGTTGGGCCGGGAGGAGGTTCAATGCCGGCGTGATCAGCTGATCGCACCGGTGGAATTGGGGGACTTAATGAGACCGCTATTCGTCACCGGCTTTGCACCGGTTCTGGCGCTTGCTTCGCTCGCCGCGACCACGGCTGTTCGCGCCGAAGACAAGCCCGACACCGGAGTTCCGGAATTCTCGATCGCGCAGGACATGCCGTACGATGCCGCTCGGGCCTCAATGGCCGCGTCGGGGATAAAGTACGGCTTGAACTACACCGGCGAATACTACGACGTGACATCAGGCGGCCTCTCGCGCGGCTCGACCTACAACGGCCTCATCGAGGTTTACACCGACATCGACCTCGAGAAGTTGCTCGGCTGGAAAGGCGCAGCCATTCATGCCAACGCCTTCTACGTTCACGGCAAGGGGCCGACGGCGAAAACCGGCAGCACCTTCGCTGTGAGCAACCTCGAAGGCTATGAAACTTTCCGCCTGGATGAGCTTTGGCTTGAGCAGTCGCTGCTGGGCGACAAGCTGAAGGTGAAGGTCGGCTCGATTGCGGCCGATACGATGTTCTTTATCAGCGATACCGCAGCCGTTTTCTTGAACGGCACGTTCGGTTGGCCCGGTATCCTGGCCTCGAATACGATCGCGGGCGGTCCTGGCTATCCCCTGACTTCGATGGGCGCCGTCGTAACCTACACGCCCAATGAGCAGTTGACGCTCATGGGCGCTGTATTCAACGGCAGTCCGGCCGATCCTTACGCCGCAAATCCGCAACGAGCCAACAACCACGGCACCGACTTCCGCTTCGGCGATGGCGAACTCATGCTGCTTGAAGGTGCCTACAAATACGAATTCGGTGGTCTCGGCGGCACGGTGAAGGTCGGCGGCTGGAAGCAGTTCAACGCGCCAGATGGGATCTATACGGACTTCAGGAGCGGGGCTCCGGTCAATAGCGACTACGGCATCTACGGCATCATCGACCAGACGATCTGGAAGAGCGGCGATGACAAGAACGTCACCGTATTCGGCCGCATCTCCGGCAGCCCTAGTGACCGCAGCAAAATGGACTTCTATTTCGACACCGGCATCCTCTTCACGGGCTTCGTGCCGGGCCGAGCTAAAGATACCTTGGGCGCCGCGTTTGGTTACGGTCAGATTTCAGACGACCTGATCCAGGCCAATGCTGATCCTTCGTCTCTGCGCACCTATGAATCCGTGCTCGAAATCAACTATCTCGCTCACATCCGAAACGGCATATCGCTTGCCCCAGACTTCCAATATTTCTGGAATCCCGGCGCCGTTGCCGATGTCGGCCATGCCGCCGTGTGGGGCGCGCGCCTGAAGGTCAGTTACTGAGTTCTCGTCGTAATCTGAATTCACCATCTGACTTGCGCCTCCTAGCTCGCGAGCGCTAGGAGGCGTTGTCATGAGTGCCACGCAACGAGATCTTACCCCCATCTTGATCGCGGGACCTACGGCGAGCGGCAAGTCTGCTATCGCCATGGCCATCGCGGTGGCGACCGACGGCACGATCATCAATGCTGACAGCATGCAGGTCTATCGCGAGCTGCGCGTGCTGACGGCACGGCCGACTTCCGAGGATGAAGCCCGCGTTCCGCATGCGCTCTATGGTTTCGTTCCGGCATCGGAAGCCTATTCAGCGGGCCGCTTTGTTCGCGATGCCGCCGCAGCGATCGCGAAATCGCTCAGCGAAGGCCGGCGTCCGATCATCGTCGGCGGCACCGGCCTCTACTTCAAGGCGCTCCTGGAAGGCTTGTCGCCGATCCCTGAGGTTCGGGCCGACATCAGGGAGCACTGGCGCGCCGAAGCCGAGCGACGCGGCGCATCGGCACTGCACGAAGATCTTGCCAGGCTGGACCCCATCATGGCCACGCGGCTGCAGCCATCCGACGCCCAGCGGATCGTGCGAGCTCTCGAGGTCTTGAAATCGACGGGGCGGTCCCTCGCCGAGTGGCAAATGATGCGCGGGAAGCCCGTGCTTGAGGAAGCCAAGACGAAACGGCTTGTGATCGGGCTCGACCGCGCCGAGCTGCACGCGCGGGCTGACCGCCGCTTCGAGAGTATGATCAAAAGCGGTGCAATCGAGGAAGTTCGCGCGCTGGTCGATATGCAACTTGATTCCGGCCTTCCGGCGATGCGCGCAATTGGCGTGACCCCGATTTCAGCCGTCCTAGCCGGCGAATCGACCCTTGAGCAGGCAGTCTCTAGCGGGCAGGCGGAAACGCGCCAATACATCAAACGGCAGGAAACTTGGCTTAGAAGACATATGATTTCGTGGAAATGCATAAATACGCAATATTTGGAAAGTAATATGCGCGATATTTTCGCATTTATTCGTGGTTAGCGTTGACCATCGGCCTCCTCGCCCCTAGGTTGCCCAGCACTTTCGTTATGTTGGCGGGTGAGGCCCGCGAAGGAGTCGCTAGATGGCACGCACGATGACCGGCGCTGAGATCGTATTGACGGCACTTGCCGATCAGGGCGTCGAGGCTGTCTTCGGGTATCCCGGCGGGGCTGTTCTTCCGATCTATGACGAGATTTTCCAGCAGGAGAAGATCCGTCACATCCTTGTCCGGCAGGAAGGCGGCGCGCTGCATGCCGCTGAAGGCTACGCGCGTTCAACGGGGAAGGTGGGCGTCTGTCTCGTCACCTCGGGTCCCGGCGCGACCAATGCCGTGACGGGCCTTGCCGACGCGCTGATGGATTCCATTCCGCTCGTCTGCATCACGGGGCAGGTGCCGACACATCTCATCGGCAACGATGCCTTCCAGGAATGCGATACGGTCGGCATCACGCGCCCTTGCACCAAGCACAACGTGCTCGTGAAGAACGTCAACGATCTTGCGCGCATTCTGCACGAGGCGTTTCACATTGCACGCACGGGCCGCCCAGGCCCCGTCGTTGTCGACATTCCGAAAGACGTGCAGTTCGCAACGGGCAATTACGTCGGACCCTCGAACATTCAGCACAAGACTTACCGTCCCAAGCTGAAGCCGGACCAGCCAGCCGTGCGCGACGCCGTCGACCTGATTGCGAGCGCGAAGCGTCCGGTGTTCTACACCGGTGGCGGTATCATCAACTCGGGGCCCAAGGCCAGTCAACTTCTGCGAGAGTTCGTCCGGCTGACGGGATATCCCATCACGTCAACGCTGATGGGGCTTGGCGCATATCCGGCATCCGACAAGCAGTGGCTCGGCATGCTCGGCATGCACGGCACCTACGAGGCCAACCTTGCGATGCACGATTGCGATGTGATGATCAACATCGGTGCCCGCTTCGACGATCGCATCACGGGCCGCGTCGACGCGTTCTCGCCGAATTCGAAGAAGATCCATGTCGATATCGATCCATCGTCGATCAACAAGAACATCATGGTCGATATCCCGATCGTGGGCGACTGCGCGTACGCGCTGGAAGACATGCTGCGTATTTGGAAAGCCAAGGCGCCCGTTCTCGACAAGGCGGCGCATAAGGCTTGGTGGAAGCAGATCGAGGGATGGCGTGCGAAGAAATCGCTGTCCTACAAAAATTCCAAAGACATCATCATGCCTCAGTACGCTTGCCAGCGGCTGTATGAGCTGACGAAGAACCGCGATACCTACATCACGACCGAGGTCGGTCAGCACCAGATGTGGGCCGCCCAGTTTCTCCATTTCGATGAGCCGAACCATTGGATGACATCCGGTGGTTTGGGCACGATGGGATATGGATTGCCGGCCGCGATCGGCGTACAACTTGCGCATCCGAAGTCGCTCGTCATCGACGTGGCGGGGGATGCGTCCATTCTTATGAACATTCAGGAGTGTTCGACCGCAGTCCAGTATCGCCTTCCGGTGAAGGTCTTCATCCTGAACAACGAGTACATGGGCATGGTGCGGCAGTGGCAGCAGCTTCTACACGGAAACCGTCTTTCCGAGAGTTACACGGAAGCGCTTCCGGACTTTGTGAAGCTTGCTGATGCGTATGGGTGGACGGGTATGCGTTGCGAGCATCCGGCGGATCTCGACGACGCCATACAGGAAATGATCAACACCAAGGGCCCGGTGATCTTCGATTGCAGAGTGGCGAAACTCGCAAACTGCTTCCCGATGATCCCTTCGGGCAAGGCCCACAACGAGATGCTGCTCGGCGAAAATATCTCTGACGAAGAGGTCGAGCACGCGATCAGCGACGAAGGAAAGGTGCTGGTGTGAGAACACACGGGGGACCAGGTTCCGGCATGACACGGGTGATCGTCGCGCTCTTCGCGGTGATGCTCACGTGGATGCCGCACGCATCGGCCGCCAAGGAGACCTGGGACCACGTCGCCAATATTAAGGACGCTGCCAAGCGTCTGGGCGATCTACATCGCCGCGAAGGCTCGGCGGGCGTCCTCAAGTTTCTCGATGCGTGCTACCGCACCCAGATGCTCGCCAGTGAATTCAATCAGGGCCTCGAGTCGTGTCTGGCGCAGGACTACATGCACAGTCAGGTGCTCGCTCAGATCTATGCGCGGATTCCTCAGGCCGATCGTGTGCGCATGGGTACGCCAGCACCCGAGGACATCGCCCGCAGCATGGGCGCGCGTTTCGTTGCTGCCTTCTCTCAGTACAAGATTTCGGTGAAACAGGCCGAAGCATTCAAGAAGATGGTCGACCAGAACGGCATGCCGATCTTCTTGAAATCTGCTTTCCCGCCTAAAAAGCCCGGCGAGCCGGACGACAACGCGGAAGCCGAGGGCGGCGGCAAGTAGCGATGCTGAAGCTCGTTATCGGCAATAAGCTTTATTCGTCGTGGTCGCTTCGGCCGTGGCTTGTATTGTCCGCGTTCTCTATTCCGTTTGAAGAGATAGTTATCCCGCTGCGGCGGCCGGAAACTGCCTCGCAGTTGATGGAGTATTCGCCCTCGGGCAAGGTGCCCGTCCTTATCGACGGTGACGTCACGGTTTGGGAAAGCCTCGCCATCATCGAATACCTGGCCGAGAAGTTCCCCGATTTGCCGATCTGGCCGCGCGACGGTAAGGCGAGGGCACACGCCCGCGCGATCGCGAGCGAAATGCATGCGGGCTTTCAGGCGCTGAGGCAGGGCTGTGCCATGCATTTGGGTGCTCGCTTCGCGACGCCTCCCATCACAGACGCACTGCGCGCAAACGTCGATCGCGTTGAAGACATTTGGTCGGAAGCCCGCAACCGCTATGGCAATGGCGACGGGCCCTTCCTTTACGGCGCGTTCTCCGCGGCCGATGCAATGTACGCTCCGGTCGTTACGCGTTTCGAAACCTATCAGATGCCCGTTCGCGAAGCGACACGATCCTATATGGATGCAGTCCTCATGCATCCCGCGCTGGGCGAATGGCGAAAGGCCGCTCTTGTCGAGCCGTGGAGCATTCCTGAATACTCCGCCGGCCATACTCTCATTGAAAACTACGTTTGACTAAGAAGAGACCGACGATGTCCGAACCTCTGAAGCAATCCCACTATCCGAGCCCGTCCCGTTCGCAGGATGTCGTGTCGCGGACGCTATCCGTCATCGTCGACAACGAGCCGGGCGTGCTGGCGCGCGTCATCGGCCTCTTCGCAGGGCGGGGATACAACATTGAATCGCTGACGGTGACAGAGGTCGAGCACGAGAAACACCTGTCCCGCATAACAATCGTCACCAACGGAACGCCGGTCGTCATCCAGCAGATCAAGACGCAGTTGGAGCGGCTCGTTCCCGTGCATCGCGTGCGCGACTTGACGGAAGAGGGGGGCGGCATCGAACGTGAACTTGCGCTGGTGAAGGTTGCCGGCAAGGGTGAGAAGCGCATCGAAGCCTTGCGGCTGGCCGAAATCTTCCGTTCCAAGGTCGTGGACACATCGACCGAGCATTTCGTTTTCGAGGTCACCGGCAAATCTTCGAAGATCGAAACTTTCATCCAGCTGATGTCGGAGCTTGGACTGGTAGAAGTCTCACGGACCGGCATCGCAGCCATTGGGCGCGGCGCCGTGGCCTGAGCGCTTCTACCGCGCTTCCGCCGACATGAAGACCTCAACGAGGGCCGGCAGCATGCCTGCTGCCGATAAGACATGTCTCACGATCTTCTTATATCGCTGATCGCATTTGCGCTCGTCACAGCGATGACGCCCGGTCCCAACAACACGATGCTGTTGGCATCGGGTGTGAATTTCGGCTTTGTCCGTACGCAACCTCACATTCTCGGCGTCGTGATTGGCTTCACCATCATGATGCTCGCCGTAGCGTTTGGGGTCGGGCGCATATTCAGTGTATTTCCGCCCCTCTATTCGCTACTGCGCACGATCAGCATCGCCTACCTGCTCTGGCTCGCCTGGAGGATCGGCACGTCGGGAGCAACTGACCCTGTTCCAGGCGACGAAGCGCGACCGATGACCTTCACTGAAGCCGCGCTCTTTCAGTGGATCAATCCGAAAGGCTGGATGGTTTGCCTCAGCGTGGCGGCGAACTACGTCACCCCGGACAATCTCTGGGCGGACGTTGCCGTTCTATCAGCCGTTTTCCTTATCGTATCGCTTCTCTCGGCGACGAGCTGGGCGCTGTTCGGAACTTCGCTGCGCCCGTTCCTCAAAGACGAGAGGTCGATGCGGATCTTCAACATCGCGATGGCGATTGCGCTGGTCGCATCCCTTTCGCCCATCTTGCGGGAGATGTTTTGAGTGCGGCTTTGATCAGCCCTTTGTGCCCTGCGCGTTCTCGCGCGCGATGGCTTCCGCGGAATCCGAAACGCTATAGTCCTTGTCGCCAAGCGCATACTTGGTCTTGTCGAGCCCTTTGAAGCCCGGGGAGGCGTCCGATACCCCGTAGAGCGGCTGGGCGCTGGGCTTATCGCCGAACGTAATGAGAAAAGCGGCAACGGTCGGATGATACTTACTGTCGATCCCGTTCGCGCAGCGGTCTTTGCCCTCGGCGGCAGTGCAGGCATCGAGCGACGCGTAGGCAGGTGCCAGCCTTTGATGCAGTGCGACGGCGTGATCAATGAGTTGGCCGCATTCCTCAATCGAGAGTTTGCCGAACTGCGCGCAGTCGTCCGATGAGATGAAGATTCCGCGTTCCACCGGTGGGCCGGAGCTGGCCGGTGAGCTTCGTCCGCACCCGCCAAGTGCTGCAAGCGCAAGCAGAAAACCTGTCAGACCGAGCATTTTCACGGCCATCTCCCGCGGTTCGAATCACGCTGAGAGAAGTCTCCGACCCGCGAGTTAGGGTTCGGTTAATGGTTGCTCCTGAGACGCTAAAATCCCGCCGACGGTCCCCATGGATTAGGGCAGTCGGTAGCACCCGCGGCCCGTTGAATCCTCATCCCGATATCTATAGGTTCCGCCCAGATTTCAGGGCCCCGGAACCAATCTCTTCTGGATCCCCTAGCTTTCAACCCAGCCCGTCCGTCGATTTCGACCGGGGAACCCGAGAGGCCGCCCATGCGCGTCTATTACGATCGTGATGCCGACATCAACCTGATCAAATCGAAGAAAGTTGCCATTGTCGGCTATGGCAGCCAGGGCCACGCGCATGCGCTGAACCTCAAGGATTCTGGCGTCAAGGATATCGTGATTGCCCTTCGCAAAGGCTCGCCATCGGCAGCGAAAGCCGAACAGGCCGGTCTCAAAGTGATGGAAGTTGCCGACGCCGCGAAGTGGGCCGACGTCATCATGATGCTGACGCCGGACGAGTTGCAGGCCGACATCTACAAGGACCACCTCGCGCCCAATATGAAAAAGGGCGCCGCGCTCCTGTTTGCGCATGGCCTCAACGTTCACTTCAACCTGATTGAGCCGCGCGACGACCTCGACGTCGGCATGGTCGCGCCGAAAGGTCCCGGCCATACGGTGCGCGGCGAGTACCAGAAGGGCGGCGGCGTGCCGTGCCTCATCGCGGTCCATCAGGACAAGAGCGGGAACGCACACGACCTCTTCCTGTCGTACGCGTCTGCAATCGGCGGCGGCCGCTCAGGCGTGATCGAAACGACATTCCGCGAAGAATGCGAGACGGACCTCTTTGGCGAGCAGGCGGTCCTCTGCGGCGGCCTCGTCGAGATGATCCGCGCCGGCTTCGAGACGCTCGTTGAAGCTGGCTATGCCCCGGAGATGGCCTACTTCGAATGTTTGCACGAAGTGAAGCTCATCGTTGACCTCATCTACGAGGGCGGCATCGCCAACATGAACTACTCGATCTCGAATACGGCCGAGTACGGCGAGTACAAGACCGGTCCGCGCATCATCACGCCCGAAACCAAGGCGGAGATGAAGCGCGTGCTGACCGACATTCAAACAGGTCGATTCGTTCGCGATTGGATGCTCGAGTGCAAGGCTGGCCAGCCGAACTTCAAGGCGACTCGCCGCCTCAACGACGCGCACCAAATCGAAGAAGTTGGCGCCAAGCTCCGCGCGATGATGCCCTGGATCTCCAAGAACAAGCTCGTCGACAAGGGAAAGAACTGATCCGCAGAGATCTACGTCTTTAGAACAAGAACGCGGCGGCCCAAGCGGCAGCCGCGTTTTTTATGGGAGCGGCCATCGCTACCGCGTCGCGACTCGAGATCACTGCCTCATGGCGCTTCTTCGAGACAACGACGAATCGATGGGTGCGAGATTCTTGGGGCAAAGAGAAGGGAACCGCCCCGCACTGCCGCGCTCTTGGGGAGGGTTTACGTGCGGCAGCGCGGGTGGTCCACGTCATTTCCAACCCTCGTCCTTTCGGGACGCGGGCCGGGACTAACGCGGGCGGCAGAGGAGCGGGGACCTCTGCCGCCCGTTTCCGAATATTGCCGCTGACGCGGCATCTTCGGATTTGAAGGGGCTCCAACGTAGCGCGACCGCTACGTGAGCCCGATGGAGTTTCCATCGGGCGGCAGATGATCCCATCAGTGCACCTCTGATCCATTGATCCTGGTGCAACACCAGGGAGCTAAACCGGATCGTGAGGTGCTGGGAGATCTTGACTGTCGCCCCCCAGCGACGCTGTCGTTAACGGTATATGGCTGTCGAATCTTGGCCACGTCATGACGAAACTTGGCTCAACAAAAGGCTGAAGTGAAATTCTGAGAATTGAGCTTTGCCGAAATTCGCCGCGAATATCGGCGCGTTGAGCATTTGAATTTGCATCAAGGTGTCGCTTCCCCGTTCTAATCACACCGAGACTTATTTGTGGCTCGCGGAGGCCTTCAACGCACTCCGCTCAATCGCGAAGGCATCAATGAAAGACATGTCCGAGAGCGGCTTTCCTCACGCAAATGGCGTCAAAGTCATCGCGGATTGCACGCTGAAAGTCGTCGAAGGGAGTTGGGCTTTCGCGGAGAAAAATGCAGCTGCCATCGAAGCCAATTGGGAGCAGGCGAAACTCACCAATCCGAATTACTTCAACGGCATTGTCTATCTCATGCAAAACGCGACCTACGACGGTAGCGTAATCGATGCGACGCTCGTTCGAAGCGATTTCAAAAGTTATATCTATTGGCGAAAGCACGGATTTCCCGAAGCTGGCGTGATCGACGGTTTCGGCTCAGCGCTTATCCGGTCCTCCGACGGACTGTTCATGCTGATCATGCAGCGAGCCGGGAACGTCAATCACGGTTTTGCTTACCTGCCGTCAGGCTTCATCGATCAAAACGACGTTCTGCCGGACGGGACCGTCGATATCGGCCAAAGCGTTGAGCGCGAACTCGAGGAAGAGATCGGCGAAGTGGCGAGCACCCTTCGCCGCGATGAGGGCTACATCGTCGTTCGCGAAGGCATCCATCTCTCTTTTGCGGTTCCGTTCCATCTCCCGATTACCTCAGACGAGTTCATCGCGATGGTCGCACGCCACAACGAGATCACGCCCGATCCCGAGATCGACTCCGTCGTACCCGTCCGCCGAATGGAAGATCTCGACGACCTGAAGATTCTGCCATTCGCCCGCGCGTTGCTTGAGGCCGTTCTGGTCGCGCGCTAACAACCTGCAGGTCCGAAAAAATGCTTGGCGCAAGCGGGCCGTTGCCTCATGGTGCCGCCGCTCGCGCGAACTCTCGGCAGCGCGGCCGCCAGCGGGGAGACTGACGCGCAATGGCTCTGACCTATCACGTATTGGACGTTTTTACGGAGCGCGCCTTCGGCGGCAATCCGGTAGCGGTGGTTCTCGGCGCGGATCGTCTGAGTGCTTCCGACATGCAGACGATCGCTCGAGAGTTCAACCTCTCGGAAACGGTCTTCGTTCTGCCATCCACGAGCCCTGGTCACACGGCGCGCATCCGTATTTTTACGCCGAGCCGTGAGCTGCCTTTTGCCGGCCATCCAACCGTCGGTGCGGCCGTGCTGCTGGCGGAGCTGCGCGCACCGCTTGGCAACGGTCACGGCGATGCGATCATTGCACTTGAGGAGGAAGTGGGCAGCATTCGCGTCGGCGTCCGAACGCGAAGCGGCGGCGCGTCGTTTGGCGAGTTCGATGCTCCTAAGGTGACGAACCCGATCGAGTCGTTGCCCGAACCCGAGCAGATTGCAGCTTCCGTCGGGCTGATCCCTGCCGAGCTGGGATTCGAAAATCACAGGGCGACGATGATCCGGGGCGTACCCTCATTCGCCTTCTTGCCCGTCAGCAATCTTGAAGCGATGGCGAAAGCAAGGGTCGCTCCGCAGCATTGGGCGCGGGCCTTCGCTGACCGAGGTATCATGGGCGCGTATCTTTACACGCGACAGTGCGTTCGCGGGCAGTCGGCATTCCACGCGCGTATGTTTGCGCCCGACCTCGGGGTTCCGGAAGATCCCGCGACGGGTTCGGCGGCTGCGAGCTTCGCCTATGTCGTACAGGAGTTCGATGCCCTTCCCGATGGCGTGCACAAGCGTGCGATCGAGCAGGGCTACGAGATGGGACGTCCGAGCGCGATTGCCCTTACGATGTCGGTCACGCGTGGCAAGCTCGACGGCGTGCGGATCGGCGGCTATGCCGTCCGCGTTGCCGAGGGCGTACTAAAGTTTTAAACCCCGCATCGCTTCCTCAGCGACCCGGCCGCAGCATCCGCACGAGAGTGTTGTCCTTGAACACATAGTGATGGATGAGCGCGGCGGCGGCGTGCAAGCCGATCACGTAATACAGCGCATTGCCGATGAACTCGTGGATCTCTTCAAGCTCATGCGACAGCGCTTTGTCTTCGGGCAGGATCGGCGGCAGGGAGAGCCCATAGAACGGCACCGAATGGCCGCCGGCGCTGACCATTGCCCAACCGAGCAAAGGCATTCCGACCATCGCCGCGTAAAGCACCAAGTGGACGAGATGCGAAAGCCCCGTCTGCCAAGCGGGCGGCGTAGGGACGATCGCCGGCGGACGATTTTGAGCGCGTATCGCGATTCGCGCGACGACCAGCAGCAGCACGGTTATCCCGAGCATCATATGGAGTGAACCCAGGAAGGCGCGTGTGTCGCTCCCTTTAGGATAGTAGTCCTTGAGTTCGATGGCCGTGAAAACGGCCGCGATCAGCAGGGCCATGATCCAATGCAACGTGATGGCGCTGGGAGTATAGGACGTCGCGCTCGAGGATGGAGTTGTGGAGACGGTCACCTTTGTTTGCTCCATGAAATTCGCAACTTGATCAACGCCCCGAGGGCTGGGGCCGAATTGAGGCTGATCAATGTTGCAAAGGTCTCAAATCCGAATGGTTTGCATTAAGGAACGAGAAAGCATCCGATATCCTTCGCGAAACGCGGCATTGTTTGGCTAGCGAGCGCGACGTCTTCCGACCGGAGCGCGACAGCGGGACGGCTTGATTTCCGGGGCGAAGATCGGGTATTGACCGCTTATCGCGCTTATTGACAGCCGATTTTGGGATAAAACGCCGTTATGGCCTGTGCGACGGACATTGCCGCTTCTTTTGCGCCTCAGTCGAGCGTGCGCGAGCCGGCTGTCGCCCCCGAGCTTCTGCTATCGCTTCTCCTTAGCGGCCCCTGGGCCGCATGACGCCCGGCCGTCCGCCGGGTTTGTGCCCAGGGGATAGGATGGCCGGAATTAGAGCTTGAGAGCGACGAGGGCGGACCGCAGAGGACGCCTCGGCAAAGGATGAGAAGCAGATGACATCTCAAACACAAGACGCGCCGGCAAACCCGAAGCGCGACAGCGACAAGATTATCATTTTTGATACAACTCTGCGCGACGGCGAGCAGTGCCCCGGCGCGACGATGACCTTTGAGGAGAAGCTTCAGGTCGCCGAACTGCTTGACACGATGGGCGTCGACGTCATCGAGGCAGGCTTCCCGATCGCCTCCGAAGGCGACTTCGAGGCCGTGACCGAGATCGCCAAACTGGCCAAGCAGTCTGTGATCTGCGGTCTTGCCCGCGCCAACTTCACGGATATCGACCGCGCCGGTGAGGCAATCAAGCCGGCGAAGCGCGGTCGCATCCACACGTTCATCGGCACTTCTCCCCTGCACCGTCAGCATCAACTGCAGCTGACGCAGGATCAGGTTTACGAGCGGGTGGTGAGTTCCGTGACCCGGGCGCGCGGCTACACCGACGACGTTGAGTGGAGCGCGATGGACGCCACGCGTACCGAGCACGACTACCTCTGCCGCGTGATCGAAGCGGCCATCAAGGCGGGCGCTACGACCATCAACATCCCCGATACCGTGGGTTACGCCACGCCCGAAGAATACTTCGACCTCATCACGATGCTGAAGACACGCGTGCCCGGCATGGACAAGGTCGTCATCTCGACTCATTGTCACGATGACCTCGGTCTGGCCGTCGCCAATTCGCTGGCTGGCGTTCGGGCGGGTGCGCGACAGATCGAATGCACGATCAATGGCCTCGGCGAACGCGCGGGCAATGCCGCACTCGAAGAAGTCGTCATGGCAATCCGGACGCGCCACGATCTGTTGCCGTATCGCACTGACATCACGACCGAGATGCTATCGCGAGCTTCGAAGCTGGTCTCCGCGGTGACGAACTTCCCGGTTCAGTACAATAAGGCGATCGTCGGCCGCAACGCGTTCGCTCACGAGAGCGGCATTCATCAGGACGGCGTACTCAAGAATACCGAAACCTATGAAATCATGACGCCCGAATCCGTAGGCGTCAGCAAGTCATCGCTTGTCATGGGCAAGCACTCGGGACGTGCGGCCTTCAAATCCAAGTTGAAGGAACTGGGCTACAGCTTGGGCGACAATGCCATGGAAGATGCCTTCAATCGCTTCAAGGCCCTCGCCGACCGCAAAAAGCACATTTACGACGAGGATATCGAGGCTCTCGTCGACGACGGTGTCGCGCATATGAACGACAGCGTGAAGGTAACCGCTTTGACCGTCATTGCTGGGACGATGGGACCGCAGACTGCCACTCTGACGCTCGATATCGATGGGCAGTCAAAAACCGTGCAAAGCGTCGGCAACGGTCCGGTCGATGCCACCTTCAATGCCATCAAGCAATTGTTGCCGCACAACGCGCGCCTGGAACTCTATCAGGTCCACGCCGTGACAGAGGGGACGGACGCGCAAGCCGAGGTTTCGGTGCGTCTTGAGGAGGATGGCCGGGCTGTAACGGGCCGTGCCGCTGATCCGGACACTCTGGTGGCCTCCGCTCGGGCATACGTTTCCGCCCTCAACAAACTCGTCGTCAAACGGCAAAAGACGGCGCAGGCTCAGCAAGCCTTTTAGACGCCAAGCTGGAGCCGCACTTTCGTCGGGGCAGCATGCCACAATCTCTGCATGCTACCCGACGACCCATTGCCTGTGTATGAACATGCCCGTGGCCGGTTCCGAGACCGGATGCTCGCTTCGCCCGATGAGCGCAGCGACCTTGAGAAACATTGTGCGTCCCCTAACCTGGACGTCGAAGAGTGGGCCGGAATTCACAGTATGTTTGGGTTCAAAGTCAAAAGTGTCCTCTCCGACGACATCGCCATCGACTTGGGAACAGCCAACACTCTTGTCTATGTCGCGGGCCGCGGCGTGATCCTCAATGAACCCTCCGTCGTCGCCATCCGCTCGAAGGGCGGTGTTCGGGAAGTCCTGGCGGTCGGTGAGAAGGCGAAGCAGATGCTTGGGCGCACGCCTGAAAGCATCGAGACGATCCGGCCGCTGCGTGACGGCGTCATAGCCGACTTCGTCGCCACCGAAGAAATGCTGCGCCAATTCATCAGCCGCACGAAGTCCGTCGTCGATTTCGTGCGCCCCCGAATTCTGATTTGCGTTCCAGCGGGCGCTACGCCCGTCGAGCGTCGCGCCGTCTACGAGACGGCTATGATGGCCGGCGCCAGGAAGGTCTACCTTGTCGAGGAGCCCGTTGCCGCCGCCATCGGCGCCGGCTTGCCGATTGATGAGCCGAAGGGCTCGATGGTCGTCGATATCGGCGGGGGCACGACCGACATCGCCGTCCTATCGCTCGGCGGCGTCGTTCAGGCAAGCTCGATCCGCTGCGGCGGCAATGCGATGGACGAAGCTATCATTCGCTATGTCCGCCGTCGCCACCAGCTGCTGATCGGAGAAGCCAACGCCGAGCGCATCAAGATCGAAGCGGGTTCGGCATCGCGAGAAGCGAACGGGGAAGCGGCCGAGATCTTCATCCGCGGGCGTGAAATCCGGGAAGGCAAACCTAAGACGGCCGTACTTGTTCCGCATGACATCGCCGAGGCGCTCGAAGTACCTATCGAAAAGATCGCGGAGTTTATCCAACACACGATCGAAGATCTGCCTCCCGAGATTTCAAGCGACATTTGCGAGCGCGGCATCCATCTTTCGGGCGGGGGCTCGAAGCTGGCCAAGCTTGATCAGGAGCTCGAAAGGCGTATCGGCATAAAAATTCATTTACCTGAACAGCCGGAACGGTGTGTCATCGCCGGATCGGCCGCCATACTCGACACTCTCAAAGAGCGCGAGCACCTCTTGATCCGGCCGTAAGGCACCTGAGCAATTTCCATTTTTGAGCAGCAGGCAACTGCAATGACTCGCCTCAAGGATGCTCAATTCATTTTTGCGCGCGGTCGAGCACCGACGCGGGGACGGCGGCTGCGCCCGTTGATCCTTCTCCTGCTCTTCATCTCGTCCGCGCTAATGTTGCTAAGCCGGATGGACCACAGCATGCTCAGCGACCTTCGTTGGCAGGTCGCATCATCAATGTCGCCCCTATTTCAATCGGCCATGGTGCCGCTCGATCCACTGCGCGATGTTGGGAGAACGCTCGGAACGCAGGCAGGACTTCAGGATGAGGTCGATCGGCTGAAGCAGGAAAACCAGCGGCTCGCCAGTTGGGAATGGCGGGCGCGGCAGCTGGAATCCAAGCTCGCTGATTTGGAAGCGATCGCCCGAACCGTGCCGGCACAGAAACTCGATTTCATCACCGGTCGCGTCATCGCAGATTCGAGCGGCGGCGCTTTCGTGCGCAACGTCACCATAGATGCCGGCAGCAACAACAAACTCAAAGTTGGGTATCCGGTAGTGAATGCCGACGGTCTGCTGGGTCGCATTGTCGATATTGGACCGACCTCCGCTCGCGTGCTGCTTGCGACCGACATAAATAGTCGAATCCCCGTGGTCGTCGGACCAACCGCTGCCCGCGCCATCCTTGCAGGCGACAATACGAGTGAGCCGCGCCTCATCTATCTTCCCGACGGAGCGAAGGTTTCACAAGGAGACGACGTCGCGACCTCAGGCACCGGCGGGCTCTTTCCTGCCGGGCTTCGAATTGGCGTTGTCCACGGCGGCAAGGACACTGAGCCCCGCGTTCGCATACGAGCCAACTTGGATCACCTCGACTACGTCAGCGTGCTTTTCTACGACGATCCATCATCGAATCTGACCGATGAGCCGGCAAACCAGAAATCAACCGCAGACGCTGCCCACAGTGATGCCGGAACCAATTCCGGCACGTCTCTCCATTCGGGGAGCGGCCAATGACGTGGCGCGTGACCGTGCTGCCCGCGCTATCCGTCCTGGCTCTGACGTTTGCTGCAATCCTTCCGTGGGGCCTTCCGTCGGATTACCGCTTCGTCCTCCCGCTTCTGCCGGTCGTGGCAATTTACTATTGGACTCGCGATGACGCCGCTTGGCTGCCCGAATGGGTGCTTTTTCTTTGCGGTCTTCTGCTCGATGTTCTCACCCAGGGTCCACTCGGGTACTGGGCGCTCGTTTATCTCGTGGCCTATATCGCGGCTGTCTACGCCTCGCGCTCTGCTATCGAAAGCCCGCGCGGAAAGGTTGCGCTCTTTACGACTGCGATCATCTCAGTGACGTTTTTCGCTTGGCTTGCCGCATCGGCGTACTTCCTCGAGCTTCTCGATTGGAAGCCGTACGCGCGCGGCGCTTTTTTCGCGCTCATTCTTGCCGCACTCGTGCAACTCGCTCTCGTAATCGCCAAGCCATCCAAGTCCGCCACGTCGCTGCATCTGACCCGAGGCGACTGATGGCGGATAACGAAAACGACGACCCGACGCACGAAGATCCGTTCACGCGCCGCGCCGTGCTGCTCGGTAGTTTTCAGGCTGCTGCCTTCGGGTTGCTCGGATGGCGGCTTTTCGACCTTCAGGTGCTTGGCGCTCCCCGCTATGCGCCTCTCGCCGATCAAAATCGCATCGATTTTCAGGCGCTCGCTCCGAAACGAGGGCGAATCCTCGATGCGTACGGCCGCTTGCTCGCCGATAATGACGAGCTGTTCCGCGTCACCATCACGCCTGCTTTGACGAGGAACGTATCCGATACGCTCCATCGCGTTAGCGAGATCGTGCCACTCGCGAACGACGATATCGCGCAGATTGTTTTGCGTGCCCGCAAGCAGGGGAAATATGCTGCAACGACGATCGCCTCTGCATTGACGTTCGAGCAGGTGGCAAAGCTCAATCTTCTCGCTCCGAGTCTGCCGGGTATAAAGACCGAATTTTCTTGGCGGCGCCGATATCATGATGGCGCTGCGCTCAGCCATGTGGTCGGCGTCGTCGGCAGCGTTAATCGTTTCGCCATCGACGATGACGCGGTGATGCGCCTTCCAGACATGCGCGTTGGCAAGAATGGCGCCGAGTTGGCTTTCGACTCAGAGCTGCGAGGAATCGGCGGAACGCAGAAATTGGAGGTCGACGCTCGCGGCCGCATCGTACGCAATCTGGAAACAATCGATCCGACTCCGGGACGCGACATTCGTATCACCATCGATGCGGAACTTCAGCGTCGTGCAGTGGAGCGCATGCAGGCAGACATCTGTGCCGCTGCTGTGGTACTCGATGTCGCAACAGGACATGTCCAGGTGCTGGCCTCCGTTCCCGGCTATGACGCGCGCGACATTGCCGGAGGCATCTCCGACAGCGAATGGGGAAAGCTATCAAGCTCCGAATCCAAACCCTTGCTCAATCGTGCCGTTGCGGGTTGCTACCCTCCGGGAGCGACATTCCTTTCCGTAACTGCGCTTGGCGCGCTCGAAGCGGGCGTCGTGTCCCCCGAAGAGCATATCGTGTGCAACGGCAAATACGAATATGGCGGCCAGCAGTTTCGCTGCTCGAAGCCGGAAGGCCATGGAAGCGTCGACGTACACGATGCGATCAGGTCGTCTTGCGACGTGTTTTTTTATGAGATCTCCTCACGCTTGGGAATTTCACCCATCGCGGCTGCGGCGCGAGCTTTAGGGTTGGGCGTTGCGAGCGGCATCGGTCTGGCGGAGGAAAAGCCTGGCACCGTTCCAGACCCCGATTGGAAGCGAGGCAATCTCGATAGCGGATGGCATGGCGGCGAAACGCTGCTCACCGCAACCGGCCGCGGATATCTCGTGGCGACCCCGTTACAGCTGGCTGTCATGATGGCGAGAATTGCCAGCGGTTGCCTGGTCGCGCCGAGCCTTTCCATTTCAGATGAAGCCAAAAGAGGAGAGGCCGATACCAACTTCGTGCCTCTGTCCTTCAAGTTCGCTAACTGCGATCTGGTTCGCAAAGCGCTGACAGCAGCTGCAAACGATTCACTCGGCGTCGGCGGAGAGGCCAAACTTGGCGACGGAAAGCCGCTCGTGGCGGGCACTGTTTCGAGTGAAACTGGCGCGCGTCAGAGCGCGGAGGGAACAAACGAAGTGCAGCGCAGAACGACTCTCTTTGTCGGCTACGAACCCGCCGATAAGCCGCGCTATGCGATCGCAACCGTTACCGAGCGCAGCGCCGATGGGAATGCTGCGGCAAGACTCGGTCGCGACGTTATAAACTTCGTGCTGGAGCGTGATGCTGCCGACGTCAAATCTCGGGCAGGCAACGATCTGCCCGGTGTCTCCCGGGCTGCCGGCAGGGAGGGCTGATGCGCAGCGTTTATTCCGAGTGGATCGCGCGGCGGCCGATGCGGCTGGCGGAGAAGCTTTGGCGTGTTCCCTGGCCGGTACTGGCCACGACTTGCATTCTCGCGGGCATCGGTGCCGTGACCCTTTATTCCGTTTCCGGCGGCTCTTTCATCCCTTGGGGAGAGCGCCACACGCTGCGGTTCCTGGTCCTGCTCGTCGTCGTTGTCATCATGGCGACGATTCCGCTCGAGAAATGGATCGCGCTTGCATACCCCGCCTACGCTGTAGCGCTTTTGATGCTGGCGCTTGTTCCCTTCATCGGCGTCGACGCTTTGGGCGCCAAACGATGGATTGGCGTAGGAGCGATATCCTTCCAGCCGTCCGAACTCATGAAGCTTGCTTTGGTCGCAGCGCTCGCCCGCTACTATCTTCGACTGCCGCCGGGCGAGGTCCGCAAGGCCGCTAATGTGCTTGTTCCGCTGGGAATGATAGCCGTACCGGTGCTGCTGACGTTGCAACAGCCAGACCTTGGATCTGCTGCGTTGTTCGTTGCGCTCGGACTTTCGCTTATGTTTCTTGCCGGCGTGCCCGTTCGCTATTTTGCGCTCGGCGCCATTGCAGTGACAGCAGCTCTGCCCGCGATCTGGTCGGGCATGCACGATTATCAAAGGCGCCGCATAGATGTCTTTCTAAATCCCGGCATGGACCCGCTCGGCGCCGGCTATCACATCACGCAGTCAAAGATCGCGCTCGGTGCCGGCGGCGTCGCCGGCAAAGGCTTTATGCTTGGCACGCAAAGCCAACTCGATTTTGTGCCGGAGAAGCACACGGACTTCATAGCCAGTGTGGTCGGCGAGGAGTGGGGATTTATTGGAATGGTGCTGCTGCTCGCCATCTACACGCTGCTTATATTGTTGATGATGGTGATGGCTCAACGGTGCGAGAACCGGTTCGCCCGCCTCGTCATCGCTGGCTCAGCGATGACGTTTTTCATCTACGTCTTCATCAATCTGGCGATGGTGACCGGCTTGGTTCCGGTTGTCGGAATCCCATTACCGTTGCTGTCCTATGGTGGAACCTCGATGACGACCCTCATGCTCGGCCTCGGCATCGCCATGTCGGCCTACGTCCACGGTCGCAACAGCTAACATTGCTGCAAAAGGCTAGCGTTTCGCAGTCGGAAATAACTCAGTTTCCTCAATTGTCTGGCGACCGGAAAGAGGGGGGTGGACAGACCCCGCTAGCGATGCTATGCGCTCCATTCTCAGGGCCCATTCGGGCCCTTTCGCCGTCCTTGGGCTTGGCCCGAAATGTACAGCGGATGGCGTTGGTACGGGTGATTAGCTCAGTTGGTAGAGCAGCTGACTCTTAATCAGCGGGTCGAAGGTTCGAGTCCTTCATCACCCACCAAAGAATCCGTAACTCAGCGCTTTGAACCGCGATTCGGGTGCTATTAACCCGGCCTTGCGTGCGGCTGCCCAGTTCTCGATCATTACCCACAGGGCGTCGGGCAATCATTATTCATCGGTCCCCCATGGATCTTGAGTGTCTGTCCTCGAACCTACCAAACTTCTGCCGACCGGTTACTTCAGATAAGCCTCGAGAAAAGCTCGAAGCTCGCGAATCGATTGAACGGGTTTGAAGTCCTTGAGGATCATCGCACGCGCAAACACGCCGTCGAGATATGTCGAGATGAAGCTCGCTGTCTCATCGACGTTCACCTTGCGAAACTCTCCGCTCTTCATCCCATCGGCCAATGCAGCGCGTAGCACTTCGCGCTCGTCTTCATAGAAGCGCCTAATTGCACCATCGATCCGCACGTTACGCTTCGATGTCTTCGCATAATCGATAGATATGTTGATGAGCTTGGCGATTGTCTCATACTCTTTGATGTGGTTATCGAGCCATCCATTGATGATGGATCGCGGGTCCTTTAGCCCCTGCCGAGCGACGCGAAATTGGTGGAACGCACGTTCCACCGCGAGTGTAACTGCTTTTCGGAACAGCTCTTCTTTGCTGCCGAAATAATAGTAGATCAGGGCCGGATTGAAGCCTGTCGCGTCAGCTATATCCTTCGTTGTAACGGCGGAAAATCCGCGTTCGGCAAAGAGATCGAGAGCAACCTCGCGAATTCGGGTTTCAGCACCAGGGCTGTCGACGTCGAGCTTGGGCCTTCCAACGCGGGTGCCGCGCCGCCCGCTCGCCGGCTTCACTCCCTGACGCTTCAGAGGGCGAACAGCAATCGACGGCTTACTGTGATTTCCCACTCTTCGATCTCCCGAATCTCGACGTCGCGCGGCATTGATAGCAAATCCAGCAAGACTGCCTACACTTCCTGCGCCTCGAATTTGTGCGGTATGGTGGAAAGATTGTTCAAAAATTCCGCATTTTTCGGGGAGCATTCGCTTGCCATCCATAATTAATTAAGCGTTTAATTACTGCGCGGCAAGGGCTGCAGTGTCTCGGCCAAGGCGACGAGTAGTTTCTGGATGCGGACAGTTGCAATGAACGCTTCGACTGCAGAAATCTCCGTCAAGCCCGCTCCGGTGGAAGCACTGGAGAAGTCAGCATCACGGAAGCACTGGTCCATACGTGGGCAACTCACTCGTCGGCAATTCACGACGTACGCTGTAGCTGGCGTGCTCATTCCGATTCTCCTGTGGGCATTCTTCAATGAAGCGGCAATCGTTCCAAAGATCTTCCTGCCGGGGCCTGTGGACGTCGCCAAGCGCTTCGGATCCTGGGTGCTAAACGAGGGTTTCGCCGCTGATCTCTCCATCAGTGTCCAGCGAGTGACCGTTGGATTTTTGGCTTCCTTGGTAATCGCACTTCCGCTTGGGCTCCTTGCAGGAACGTTTAAGCCTGCCGAAGCTTTTCTGGAGCCGGCGATGGACTTCGTCCGCTATATGCCCGCCGTAGCGTTTGTTCCGCTCGTGATGCTCTGGTGCGGCGTCGGCGAACTCTCGAAAATCGCGATTATCTTCATCGGTACTTTCTTCCAGATGGTCCTGATGTTCGCCGACGACGTCCGCAAAGTGCCGATGCAGCAGATCGAAGCCGCGCAGACGATGGGGGGGACGCGGCGGGAAATCCTCTACAAAGTGATCCTTCCTTCAGCGGCTCCGTCGCTTCTGACCACGTGCAGGATCACCCTCGGCTGGGCATGGACGTACCTCGTCGTGGCGGAAATAGTTGCCGCGAATTCCGGGCTTGGATACGCCGTCCTCAAAGCCCAGCGGTTTCTGCAGACTGATAAAATCTTCGCCGGCCTCATCGTCATCGGATTTCTCGGTCTCATCCAGGATCAGCTTTTGCGCGCGCTCCATCATGCGCTCTTTCCCTATCTGAGGGGGCGGTAAGCGATGACGAAATCGATCGAGATAAGCCGTCTCTTCAAAAGTTTCGCGGGAAAGCGGCACAGCACGCTTGTCCTCGAAAACGTGTCGCTGGCAATACCCGCTGGGGAATTCCTGACAATCGTGGGCGCGTCGGGTTGCGGAAAATCCACTCTTCTCCGGATCATCGCTGGTCTGGAAGCCGCGGATAGTGGCGTGATCCTGGTCGGCGGCAAGCCCATTAATGGTCCGGGCGTTGACCGCGCAGTGGTGTTTCAGGATTACAGCCTTTTTCCATGGTTGACCGCAAAGCAAAATGTTCTGTTCAGCCGCCGGCTCGCTGCCAATACCCACGACAATCTGGCGCTTGAGCGAGGTGCCGAGGAAGAACGCGCTCAAAAGCTCATTTCTCTCGTCGGCTTAAGCGCGGCGGAAGACGCATATCCTTCACAGCTCTCCGGCGGAATGCGCCAGCGCATCGCGATTGCTCGGGCGCTGATGTCAAAGCCAGCCATCATTCTCATGGATGAACCGTTCGGCGCGCTCGACGCGCAAACGCGGGAAGTGATGCAGGATCTCGTCCTAAGCGTCGTAGCGCAAGAGGGGACGACAATCTTGTTTGTCACGCACGACGTCGAAGAGGCGCTTTATCTCGGCTCTCGCGTCGTCTTGATGTCTCCGCATCCCGGCCGCATCGACACAATCTACGACGTGCCCCTTCCGAAGACGCGGAACGTCATGATGCGGGTCGATCCAAGATTTCTAACTCTCAAGCGGCAGGTAATGGAGCGCGTCCGCGAAACGGTTGGCCTGTCGCTTGATAGGTCGGCACTTGGAAGCACAGGAGCCGAAGCATCCGCTCGGCCTAATTCATGAAGGAGTATCCCAGAATGCGACAGCTTTGGACTAAACTCCGGAATATCGGACTGGCATGTATGATCACGGTCGCCAGTTCGGCTGCCTTTCATCCGAGCGCCGCGCGGGCCGAGGAACAGGTCACGCTCGCAACCGTCGCGTGGATAGGATACGCGCCTTTCTATGTCGCCGTCGAAAAGAATTTGTTTGAGAAATATGGCGTCAAAGTCGCCCTAAAGGACTTTGCGGACCCGGCGCTCATCCCGGCAGCATTGCAAAGCGGCGGCATCCAAGGTGCCATGTATACTTACGACCAGGTCATCAATCTTGTCGCGAACGGTAACGCGTTTAAAGTCGTCATGCCGATCGATTACTCGAACGGTGCCGATGCTGTCGTAGCACTGAAATCCATCAAGTCGATGGCGGACCTCAAGGGAAAGAAGGTCGCCTATCCCTTCGCAACGTGTGACAATCTCCTCGTCGCATATGGATTGCAGAAGTCGGGACTAACAGAGGCCGATGTCGAAGGTCTGGACACGACGCCTGAGAACGTCGCCGCCGCCCTGGTTGGCGGTGCCGTTGCCGGCGCGACGTACGAACCGAACGTGAGTAAGATTCTGAAGCTGGACGTCAATGGGGGTTACCACGCGATCTACACGTCAGCGTCGGCACCAGGTCTCATCACCGACATCCTTTATTTTTCGACCGACTACATCAGCAAGAATCCGAAGGCGATCGACGGCGTCATAAAGGGCTATATCGACGGGATGGCCTTTATGAAGTCCAACCCGGAGGAGGCTTATGCGATCGTCGCGAAGTATTTCTCGACGACCGTCGATGACGTTAAGGAGCAGGCAAAGGGCGCCTACAATATTCCGGTTTCGGAGATGGCTGGATATTTCACGCCGCATGATGACGCAAAGTCTCTCTTCACATCCGGTAAGTTGATTGCCGAAGTCTTGGTGAAGCGCGGGCAAATCAAGGCAACTCCAAAGATCGAAGATACGTTCGACGCAAAATTCGTCAGTTCGATCGTCGCCTCGAAATAAACATCACGACAAGAGCAGCGAAGCGGCCACCCGCTTCGCTTATCGGCACGCGCCTTGGACAGGCTAAAACAATAGCGGAGTAATGACGACAATGGATGCCATCGTGAAAAACGGGCCTACAGAGCTCGAAAACAAGCTCGTTGGTGAAGGTGTGAAATACCTGCTTGCAAGCTACGTCGATATGCACGGCGTCTCAAAAGGCAAGTCAGTGCCGATCGCGCACTTGGATCGCATGATGGCCGGTTCCGAACTTTGCACAGGCGCGGCCCTCGACGGTATTCCGCAAGATGTCAGCGACGAAGAAGTGGCCGCGCACCCCGACCCAGCTTCCTGCGCTGTTCTCCCATGGAACAAGGATGTCGCGTGGTTCGCGAGCGATCTGTGGTGTCAAGGCAAGCCATTCGAGGCTTGCAGCCGAAACATTCTCAAACGAGCCCTCGCGAAAGCGGAGGCTTTGGGCTATGGCCTCAACCTCGGCATGGAAGCTGAATTCTTTGTGCTGCAGGACGATCCGGTTCTCGGCTTTAAGCCGCTTTCAGATCGAAAAAACCTCGAAAAGCCCGCTTATGACGTCGCGAGAACGCTCGACAATCTAGGTTGGATTGGTGAGCTGATCGACTCGATGAACAGCCTTGGCTGGGATGTTTATAGCTTCGATCACGAAGACGGTATCGGACAGTTCGAAATCGATTTTCGCTATTTCGATGCACTGTCCATGGCCGACAAGTTTGTATTTTTCCGGATGATGGCGCATGAGATCGCGCGCAAGCACGGCGGCTTTGCCACCTTCATGCCGAAGCCTTACGGCGATCGTGCCGGTAGTGGCGCGCACTTCAACATGTCTCTGTTCGACAAGAAGAGCAGCAAGAACCTATTCGCTGATGCGTCCGATGCGCGAGGATGCGGTCTCTCGAAGTTGGGCTATCAATTTCTCGCGGGCATCCTAAAGCATCTCCCAGCGATCTGCGCGGTCGTGGCACCCACCGTCAACAGCTACAAGAGACTGGTTCTCAAGGGTTCCATGTCAGGATTTACGTGGGCGCCGGTCTGGGCCTGCTACGGCAACAACAATCGCACCAACACGCTGCGCATACCACTCGGAGGTGGACGCGTAGAGCTGCGCGCGACCGATAGTTCATGCAACCCTTATTTGGGTGCGGCTCTGGTTCTTGCTGCTGGTCTCGAGGGCATCTCTCAAGAGCTCGATCCGGGCGATCCCCATACCGAGAACATGTATCTCAAGAGCGAAGCAGAGCTCAAAGAACTAGGCGTTTTCCATTTGCCGCGAACTCTCGAAGAAGCAGTAGACGCATTCGATGCCGACCCGTTGAGTGAGGCAACGTTCGGTCCTGCCATGAAGAAGGCCTGGGTGGACTTCAAGCGGGACGAATGGCTGAGTTACATCAACCACGTCTCTGACTGGGAGCGTGCTCGCTATCTGAAGTTCTATTGATGGTGCGGCTATGAAATGGGCGGATAGAACCTGGTGTGAATTGCCGCGCGACCTACGAGAAGCCGATTGCGCAGCTATCCTCCCCGTGGGGGCTACGGAGCAGCATGGGCCACATCTTGGTACCGGAATGGATTTCATTCTAGCGGAGAAGCTCTGCGAGAAGGTTTCCAAGAGGACGGGCGCGCCCATGCTCCCGACACTCCCTTATGGATGTTCGTTAGGACATAGCCGGCGGTGGCCCGGCACGATCGCCCTTCAACCGATTACTTTGATCACTATCGTGAAGGAAATCGGCGATTGGGCCTATCACAGTGGCGTTCGCCGGCTCTTTATCGTCAACAGCCATGTGACGAATGCCGCGCCGCTACGGTGTTCGCTCGAGATGCTCCGAGCCGAGCACGACGACATGATGGTCGCCGTGGTCAACACCGCTACCATTAGCGAACGAGTACGCGCTGCGCATTTTGCGGACGCGGAAGATTGGCATGCGAATGCCGCTGAGACGGCACTCATGCTAGCCGAAGCTCCCGCAATCGTGCGAACCGACCTCCTACCGCTGTCCGATGATCAAGATCGGACATCGGGACTCGTCTTCGCGCATCCCGTTAATAGAACCAGTCTTAACGGCGTCACGGGATTCCCGAGTCGCGCGCTCGTCGAGGACGGTCGAGAGCTTTTTGATTGGATGGTCGAAGATCTTTCGGCCCTCATCGAAAAAGGAAAGTCCGAGAAACCTCCGCTTGATTTTTGCTACTTTGGAGGGGGCGCGGGAACATCCGATAAATCTCAATGACGAAACTGAGGTACTTCGGTTGGGAGGGCTATGCTGACGGTGATTTCGCCCTCGTACTTCAGCGCGACACGGGTCTCGTCGTCGAAGGCGAGACCCATTTGTCTGATGATCTCGCCTGCCGGCGAATATTGGCAGAGCCAAATAACTATGACGTCATCAATATCAACACACCTTTTGTGCGCGACGTCTTGCACCCACGCGGTACCATTGCGCCGTTGACGGAAAAGTTCGCTGCGGCGCTAAATCGACTGAGCGGTTCATTCGATCGATTCAAAACTGCTGCGCAAAGTGCCGCTGGAGAAATACTTGGCATTCCCCAAAGATGCGGCCCCTTCAATCTGGTGATCAACGAGAAAAGCCTCTCAGCCTCGGTAGCGAAGACTGAAGGCCTCGCTCTCGCTTTGAATCCGGACTTTTGCAGGCGCTTCGGGATCCTCTCCTATGAGGATTTCAATGTCATGCACGTCGCGATTGCGGCCGGGCTCGATCCCTTCCGTGATCTTGACGCCCGGGAAATCGAAGCTTTTTCAGGTGCCGCGCGATCGATATTTCGATCCGCGCGCATTATAACCGCCGATCATAATCGCTTGAACCAAGCTCTGGTCGATGGCGACATCGATTTTTACATGAGCGGCGGCGTATATACCGCGTCTCCGGCTAGACTCGCGGGTCGTCTCGAAGTACGCGCGATTACACCGGCGAGGGGTCCGATCTCAGGGAAAGGCGGTGTCGCATTCGTCGAGATAAACGCGCTCATAAAGAATTCGACGCAGCTGCACCGGGCCGGGGAGACGTTTCTCGAGTATATCGCATCCGCACGAGGCGCCGTCGCAGGATCTCTGGCGGCTGGAGCTTGCAATCCAGTAGTTCAAATGGGCGAGCCTCGGGTATTCAACGCGTTCCACCGCGATCATCTAAACGCTATGCAATGGGATGAATTCGAAGAGGATATGTCGCTCTGCGCGGACTACGCGATCGTACCCAATTACTCAGAACTTCTTCCGATCATAAAATCTGATTTGGCAGTGGATGACTAAGCGCGCGTCCGCGTGTTTGCTAGTGGCATCCAAGTTAACGGGTCGACCGTGGTAAGAAAATCAGCCGCTTAAACGGTCGGCTTCCACGTCGCCGCGCGCGACTGCGACCGCGTCATCTCTGATTGGCGATCCGATCGCATTCAGGATACGTATGATGAAGGCGCATCCTGATACCTTTTGATCGCATTGCGCTTCATCGGAGCTCAGATGCTGCCCTTTCTTTGGCGAGGATATTGATGTCACGCCGCAAGCGCTATTCATTGGTCTTGGCGTTTATTGGTTTGGTTTTGGTGGCTATTGCCGCTGCAGGACCCATCATGAGCAACGTAGAACAACCCAAATACACAACTTTGCTCGCAGAGGGCCCAATCGAGATCCGCAAATACGCTCCCCAGGTTGCCGCCGAAGTCGCTGTAACTGGAGAACGCTCGGCGGCTATTCAAAATGGGTTTCGTATCATCGCAGCCTACATTTTCGGCGCCAACAAGCCGCACACAAAGATTGCGATGACGGCGCCGGTCGAACAGCAATCTCAAAAAATCGCGATGACCGCGCCGGTCGTTCAGCAGGGGGATGGCACCCGCTGGACGGTACGCTTCATCATGCCGGCTGAATGGACAACAGAGACGTTGCCTGAGCCTTCGGATGCTCGCGTTAAACTCGTTCCAGTCCAGGAGAGGCGTATGCTCGCGATCCGATTTTCGGGTACGGCGAACGACGCGTTGATCGCGACCAAAATCGGGGAGCTTCGTGAATTCGCTTTAAAGAACAAGCTCGATCTGCGCGGGGACCCGGTTTTAGCGTTCTACAATCCTCCCTGGACTTTGCCATTTCTGCGAAGAAACGAGGTCATGTTTGAGCTTGGAACTCTTTGAGACGTCAGACGATCCTCAGAGGTTGTCTCTGCGCTCCACTTGTAAGTAAAAAAATGCTTTGCGGTGAGAAACACCGCAAAGCACCGCGACGCGGGGGAAAGGGAAGAATATCCCCTCGTCGGTCGGCTCAGAAGATACGTGGCGTTGAGCGTCTTGGTTCACCGGTCGAACTCCCGCGTCGCTTAGGAAATGGCCTATGTGACCGAAACAATTGGCGGGTCATATAAGATCATGCCGCGTTGGCTGTCGTTTCGATCGTACTCAGCATCGCATCCCATTGGAGATCGCCGCGGTAGCGGTGACTAATCCGGCCCTCGCCATCCATGGCGTAGAGGTGAAGCCAGGTATTGTCGAAGAGCTGGCGAATACCTGAGTTGCGCGAAAGAATATCGGTCATCGCCTCGCGCGGAGCTTCGATGCACACAGCGAGCCGGAGCGGATCGTGGGCATAGTTTTGTCCATCGTGGACCGATTGCCACGATAGGCCTGCGCGCATTGCCCCCCCGTTGCCTTCGATGACGCCCACACCCCCGACAACATTGTGAAGGAGCTTGTTGCCCGAGCCGAAAAGATTGGGCGCCACGGTCGAGCCAAAGTACTGCAAGCTGATCCAGCTGGCGACCACGACAGGTGCCGTCATGATAAGCTCAAGCACAGGAAAGCCGCGCTCGCTGTCTTCTTTCCAGTCATACGTGTGAAGGAAGGCGCGGCCCTCCAGAGACTTTCCAGCGGTCCGCGCGCGCGGCGCGGCGATAAAGGCTTTGCAACGTGCAAGAGCCCACTCCGGGCGAACTTCCGCCCAGTTATAGCTGCGGCGCGTTACACTGTGTGGACCCGACGCGCCGGGCAGCCGAAGGGCGCGCTCCGCGCGTGAGAGTTTCCCTGCGGCTGCGAACCAAGCGCGCGCCTTCGCGAGATCCGGCCGGTGCGCCGATTCTGGATGATCGCGATCGTAGAGCTTCACGCTATCTGTCGTCGTGTCGTGCAAGCCGGCAACGAAAAGGGTGTCGGCGGGGATAGCAATACCATTTTGAGCCAACCGATCACGCACAGCTTGTTCGTTCAATAAACCCGCGAGCAAACGTGCATTGACCTCACCGGAATATCCCCCGCATGCCCCGCAGTGGAGACCGCTCGCGTGCGGATTGTTGACGACATTGGCTCCATGTCCGAGCAAAACAACCAATCGAGCAAAGCCGCTAGTCAATGACATGGCTCGCAGAATGGTCTCGGCGGCCTTCACCCGGTCGTCGAGGCTCAATGGAGGATCGAGCGATGGAGGGGGCTCATCAGGCAAGTACTTGCGCCTCAGGCTCAACCCATCTTTTACGAGCTTGCCCGCATACAATGGACCACTTGCCTCGACGAAGGCGAAGGACGATACGGCGGCTTGCTTGAACCGTCCCCAAGCGCGAACCGCACGCGAGCGGATGCGCGTCGACCTCTCCTCCACAGAATACTTCTCATCTCCCGCTCTGGACGAGACGGATGGATTCAAAAGCACGGGAAGGCGCAGTTCCTCTACGTCGGATGCAAACCGACGGTGCTTGAGAAATATTCCGAAGAAGCCTGCGAAGCCAATCGTTTCAATCCGGGCATCGATTTGCTCAAGGGCACGGCGGAAAACTTCCGACCTAACGTCAATACAAAAAGCCGCCTGCATCAAAGGCCCCTCCCGCCATGAGGTCGTACAGGGAGAGGCGATGACAGCGGCGAGCTTGCGATGCTCGGCTCTTTCCCACGCCTCCTGCAGAATCTCGTTGACGATCGACGTCCTCGAAGGCTCGATCGCAGCGCAGTGCGCGCTTTTGATTGACCTCCACTCAGGCTCGATCTGCTTCGCGCTGAGATCGTAAAGTGCCTCCTCCCAGAGTATCCTGACCGCGAGCAGGTCTCCGAGCGTTGTATCGCTCCGGCCCGCCAGTTCGGCTTGCCAAAGTTTGTAACGCCCTAGCTGGGCCCAGCCTGAAATCGAAAGCAGGAGCTGATGAAAATAACTCGGCATTTCTCCATCAGAGAGACCAAGCCTCGTAGCAGAGCGTGCGATGGCTTCTAAAGCGCTATCAGGTGCACCCATAACCCGCGCTGCGAACCCGCCGAGACCGTGCAGCTCCGGAGTCAAGTCGTGCGACGCGTACGCTTTCCAGGAAGCCCACGCACTCCGGCAGCGCGGCGCTGCCCAAAGTGCCTGACCTTCATCGAAGTAGGATCCCGCCCAGGCTCCAATACGCTCTCCGAGCAGAGCTGGCCACGCGAGTCCGGAAGCTTTCGCGGCGAGATCTGCGACGGTCGGCAATGGCTCGCGCCGCTCAGCCACGGATCGAGCGGCCTCCTTCAGGGACTTAAGGTCGTATGGCTTGCCACTGTGAGGGCAAGCCATTAGCGCGGCTGAAAGATCCTTGTCTGTGATCAAACCCGATGCAATGCGATTTAGGTACCACGTGCGAGGCATTGCAAGGGTGACGTCGGCGATCTTTCCGAGGCGCTCCTCAACCGACGCCAGACGCTCGTTCGTCTGTCCGAGGAAGGGATTTACGGCGACGCTTGAGGCTAACGGCCAAGCCGGCGGGATCATCTTCACGGCAGTCGCAACGGCGTTCTGGATACGGTTCATGTGTAATTCAATCATGGACGTTTCTCCTAGGCCTTGGAGGTCGAACTGCCGGCGGACCAGGTGCCGAGCATTCGATCGAGCAGTGCGTTCGCATAAAGACCGTTTGAAAGGTGGACCCGAAGACCAGCTGCTGCGGGATGAGATCCCCATAGTGGGAGCATGGTCTGCACGAGTGCTACCGATCCGAAGCTCAAAACAGCGAGGATCATGAGCGACCATTCAAGGGCAGTTGGGGCGGGCGGGGCGCGCAGTGTTCCGGACGTGAGCCACTCTGCGCCTGCCTGAAGCGCGAAGTAGCTAACAGCCGCGCCGAGGGAGAAGAGTGTTGTTCGCAGGGTCAACTGGCGCGGCGCCGCATCGGCAAGCCCTTGAGCTAGCAGATAAGCAACGCCGAGGATCAAGATGATCCCGAGCGCGATGGATTGGGGCGACTTATGCGACAAGCCGAGGGTCAGTCCGATTGCTGCGTAGATAATGAGCGCAATCAGGAACGACTTCGCAATGACCTGCACGCTTGGGGTGGCGACAGGTCCAGGGCGTCTGAGGGCGGCAACGTCGTCGACCGCGCTGCCAGAAGCTAGGAAGGCGTGCGCCTTGTAAAGAGAATGACAGACGATGTGGAGTAGGGCGATCGGGAAAAGTGCAAGTCCGCACTGCAAGATCATGAAGCCCATCTGTCCGATCGTCGACCATGCCAGAGCGTTCTTGATCGCCGGCTGAGTGATCATGACGATGCCGCCGAATAGCGCTGTGAATCCGCCGACGATTGCAAGTGCCGCCAATACTCCGGGCGCGAGGAGCATCACATCGGCAAAGCGGATCAGCAAAAATCCTCCGCCATTCACAACGCCCGCGTGAAGCAAAGCGGAAACCGGAGTCGGCGTCTCCATCACCTCCGTGAGCCAGCCGTGAGTGGGGAACTGCGCGGACTTAAGGATTGCTGAAACACCAAGGCAGGCTGCGGCGAAGGCAAGCGGCAACGAAGCTTCGCTCGCGTGCGCCAATTGGGCGATCGTCGCGATATCGAAGGTATTGAAAGAGAGCGCCAGAATACCGGCAGCAACAATCAGCGAGACATCTCCCAAGCGGGCCATGAGTGCCTTTTTGCGCGCGGCCCGCCGCGCCATGAGCCGGTTGGGATAAAAGAGAAGAAGCTGATTCAGGAATATGCTCGCCGCAATCCAAGCGACAACGAACTGACCGAGATTGCCCGCAATGACGAGCAGCTGGACGGAAGCTAAAACCCCGGCCATCGCCCCCACGAATTTGCCCTGTCGTTCTTCGCCATCGAGGTAACTTGCCGAGTATTTAATGACGAACAAACCGATAAAGGCGACAAGGAGAAACATGGTGCAGCTGACGCTGTCGAGGCGGACGGAGATTCCAGCGCCTCGATAGCCGACAACTTGGCTCGTCGCCGGACCGTTGATTGCAACGTAGGCTGCCGAAGCAATGGCAAGCGCGACCGCAAGCGCGCACGCGGCATTCGCGTAATGCAAGAGCCACTTCGGCCGTCGACCAGGAGAGATCAAGGAGAGCAGGGTGGCAACGACGAGTGCGCCGGGCGCGGCGAGTGCGATAAGCATCATCATGTGAGTGCAGCTCCCGATATGATGTTGAAGCGCACTGACGGTATCAAATGCCTGATAGCTAAAAAATTCGAACTTATGAACGTCAATATTCGAAAAAATAGAACTAAAAATATCGCCTGCCCACAATCCTAAAAAGAGAAAGCGCAGCACTTCGGATGAAGATGCTGCGCGTCGTTGAGTTGCCAGAGATCCGGCGCGCTTGCGTCAATGCGAGCTATCGCCCGTGCGCATTCTTAGCCTCTTCAAGGCTTTTTAAGCCGGTCGTTGGTGCACAGACGAGTACGGCCATGTTGCCAGGTTTGTGTTGATTTCGAAGCATGCGCATGTGGGCCTTCGGAATTTGGTGCCATGCGAAGACCTCCGACATGCAGGGATCTATGCGACGCTCGAGCACTAGCTTATTGGCCTCCGCCGCCTCCTTAAGATGCGCGAAGTGCGAACCCTGTACGCGTTTTTGATGCATCCAAAGATAGCGCGCGTCGAGTGTCAGGTTGAACCCCGTTGTACCCGCGCAAATCACCACCATTCCACCCCGCTTTACGACAAACGTGGAAAGCGGAAAGGTCTGCTCGCCTGGATGCTCAAAGACGAGATCGACGTTGCGACCTTTCCCGGTATGCTTCCAAATTGCTTGACCGAACCGCTTAGCCTCGCTCATCCAGGCACCATATTCCAACGAACCGATAGGCGGCAGTTGTCCCGAGCAAGCAAAATCATTGCGGTTTAGCACCCCCTTGGCGCCCAGATGAAGAACGAAATCCTCTTTGTCTCTATCGGATACGACGCCGATCGCGTTAGCCCCGGTAGTGGCGCAGAGTTGAACCGCCATCGACCCTATGCCACCCGCAGCGCCCCAAACTAGAACGTTATGCCCCGGGCGGAGAACATGGGGCCGATGGCCGAACAACATCCGATAGGCCGTCGCGAGGGTCAGCGTGTAGCAGGCACTTGCCTCCCAGGAGAGGTGCTTTGGCCGAGGGAGCAGCTGCCGGTCTTGTACCCGCGCGAATTGTGCGAATGAGCCATCGGGAGTTTCATATCCCCATGTTCGTTGGCTCGGCGAATGCATCGGATCACCGCCATTGCAATCCTCGTCGTCGCCGTCGTCTTGATTGCAATGTACAACAACTTCATCGCCGATCTTCCATCGGCTAACCTTCGATCCCACGGCCCATACAATTCCGGACGCATCGGATCCGGGCACGTGATAGGGCAGCTTGTGACCATCGTGTGGAGAGATTGGCTGACCCAGGCAAGCCCAAATGCCATTGTAGTTCACGCCGGCAGCCATCACGAGTATCAAAACATCGTGGCTATCGAGTTCCCACGTCGGCACGACTTCGATCTGCATGGCAGTGTCGGGCGGGCCGTGGCGCTCCTTTCGTATTGTCCAGGCGTACATTTGCACGGGTACATGCCCCAAAGGCGGAATCTCGCCCACCTCGTAAAGATCTTTTTTGGGGAAGGCGATGTTGGATTGAAGTGGCGCGGTCTTTTCTGAGACGCTCGGTGCACACCTTACCTGATTGGACATCGTCCCTGCCCCCTTTTCAAACTCATCGCTAAGCCTTGGCTTTAGTTATTGGATACTTGTGGTGTCCACGATCGCCACGCTCCCGGATCCTGCGAGTACGCGTCGCAATTCCTTTTCAAGAATCCCCCGGAGGTGGGTTTGTGCATTTGCCGACACGATCAGACGCGCACTGCCATAACCAAAGGCGTCTTCTTGCTCGCAGCTGAGGACGTCGAAAGCGGAGCACCCAAAGCTATGCATCACCTGCAGAACGCCGCTGACGTGTGCAGGCGGGGTTTCGACGATGAGACGACACGCCATCGTTAGTCTCGTCAGTTGACGTCAGGGGTTGCATGCCGAGCAGTATTTGGGATCTGCTAAGGGTGCCCTTCGAACGGGTTCCACTTGGCGATAGCTGCAACGTGCGCATCCAAGAACCTTCGCAGCAATTCTTTCCGTCGGCGCGCCACACTCCGAACAGGGTACGTCACGCTTCCAATCAACGATGCCAAAACCTGGTGCGGCGCAGATGGGGCAGAGCACCTTGATGCGCTGTGCCAGCCGCGTCGCCGCAGCTCTGATGATGCACATACGGGTCGGGTTTACATGCGCGCGCATGTCCGTCGAAACGCGAATAGTGCTTCCGCCGTCCTGTTCGGCGCTTCGCCTGATCGCAATGTCAAGGTCGCGGCGCGTCTGCACACCCTTGATCCACGGCGCCGAGCCATCAGCTCGTCCAACGACGACGGCGTGCTCCGGAAATCCGATGCGCTCCAAGAAGTCATCGAGATCTGACGACTCATTCAAGTCGAGGTGGAGGAAATTGGTTCGAAGCGACAGAACGCTCTCGCAAATCGTTGTGCCGAGCTCGCGGTCGTGGAAAGCGATAAGTTCATGATCGACGGCTGCAAAGGGAATATAAGGGTGAGGGCCGAAACTTCCCTCACTGCCAATTCCCAGTCGCCGTCCGGATATGCGGCATGCGAGACGGGCTTTCTGGCCAGCCACATCTCTCATCGACCCCCGGCGCGCAATCTCGCCAGTAAATGTACCTAGGGCATCGGTATCGATCGCATCGCACGTGATGACGGGCAAGCTGAGAAGGCGTTTGAATGGCGGTGCAATCGCGCGTTCCTTCTTGTGCATGGTCGCAAGTGCCGGAATGCAGTCGCGATAAGGGTGGGAACGAGACGGCGCGGACCAGAAGGAGTGGGAGTTGTCATCATGTCGTGCCTCTCTTTTGGACATCAGAAGTAGCCCGCGCGTTTTTTTGCTTCCATGGCGCCGATCTCGTCATGATCGATAAGGCGGCCCCTTCTTTCGGACGACCTCGACTGTATGAGTTCGGCTAACAATTCTTCCACGTTGGTCGCGTCCGAGATCTCAGCTGCAGTATTGGGCCAGCATCCAAGAGTGCGGAATCGAACTCTACGGTGCTGGATTTCCTCATCGGGCCGAAGGACCATGCCCGGACCATCAACTACGAGGATTTGACCATCTCGAAGAAGAGTCGGACGTACTGATGCGAAGTAGAGCGGGACGACATCGAGCTGTTCGCGCCCGATGTAGAACCACACATCCTTTTCCGTCCAATTCGAGAGCGGGAATACGCGTACCGTCTCTCCACGGCCAAGTCGGCCGTTGAGTAAATTCCACATTTCCGGTCGTTGATGGCGGGGGTCCCATTGGTAGCCCTCTGAGCGAAACGAGAAGACCCGCTCCTTCGCGCGACTGGCCTCCTCGTCGCGTCTCGCACCACCAAGAGCGGCATCGAAGCCGTGCGCAGAAAGGGCTTGCTTCAGCGCTTCTGTTTTCATCACCTGCGTGTAGATCGAAGGCGAGTAGTCGAACGGATTGATGCCCTTTGCGAGTGCCTCTCTGTTGATGTGCGTGATGATCTTCACGTCGCCGCGTTGAGCCAGCCGCTCTCGGAAATCGATCATCTCCCGAAACTCCCACGTTGTGTCGACGTGCAGCAATGGAAATGGCAAGGGTGCTGGCCAGAACGCTTTCCGCGCCAGATGCAAAAGCACGGTTGAGTCCTTCCCCATGGAATAGAGAAGTACGGGGCTCCTAAACTGCGCGGCGGCTTCGCGGAGAATGTGAATCGCTTCTGCCTCGAGCGCGCTTAGATAGTCAAAGGCTTTGGCCAAGGCTGTCTCCGTCCCGCTGCCTCGAAAGTCGCCCGTTGCGCCGCCCTAGCCGGGGCCCATCGAGACGGACGTCACGTTAGCGAAGTTGACGGAAGCGGAAAAATACACTTATTAAAACGGATCATTCGGAAAAACAGAACTGAGATGCTGACCTTAAACTTCCATCATTTGCGCTACTTTTGGATGATCACTCAGGTCGGAAGCCTGACCGGCGCTGCGGCTCGATTGAACGTCTCTCCCTCGTCGCTCTCGACCCAACTGAAAGAACTTGAGCACCGGTGCGGCGGACCGTTATTCACAAGGGATAGCCGGAAGCTTATTCTGACCGAGACGGGGCGGCTGGTCTTAGATCATTGCGATATCATCTTCCGGACGGGCGAAGAGCTTTCGCAAGCCCTCGGAAAAAAGACAGGCAAACGTGCTCTGTCCGTGAAAATCGGGTCAATTGCGACGTTGTCGAGAAACTTCCAGATCGAATTTTTGCGCCCGCTTTATGAACGGATGGAGGTCGAGATAGAGTTGAAGTCCGGGGGGTTGTCAGAATTGCTGACCCAACTCAGAGACCATACTCTGGACATCGTGCTGTCCAACCTGCCCGCGCCTCACGACGCCGAAACCGGTTGGCACAGTACGCTGTTGCACAGCGAAAATGTAAGTCTGATCGGTCGTACGTCCGAAGGTCGCGCTCCCCTCAAATTTCCGGATGCACTGACGGAGTTTCCCGTCATCCTTCCGTCCGCAAACTCGAACATCCGCGTCGCCTTCGATCAACTCATGGCACAGCATAAGATTGAGCCCGTTATCGTTGCCGAAGTTGATGATATGTCGATGCTGCGACTCCTCGCGATTGCACGCCCGGCTTTGACTGTCGTTCCTCCCGTCGTGGTGAGGGGCGAACTCAAATCGAGGGTTCTCGTCGAGCGCTGCCGAATTCCCGGACTGCAAGAGCGATTTTACGCGATCACCCGAGATAGGAAGTTTCCCAACCCACTTGTCGGCGAGCTGCTCGGTGCTTCGCGAAAGTCCGGCCGAAAGCGCTAAAGTCGGCGATGATCAGAATGGATCGCCACATTCACCTCGGCCACTGCGGCATTGCATTTCGTTCCTAAATCCTGGAGTTCATCGCACCACAGCGATATCGAAGTCGGCGGAATCGCGAGGGCGGAACATCAAAGGATGCTGACGTCCGCCCGTGAGATCGCCGACGCGCTTCGCAGCGTAGGCGTCAAGCAGAGACGACGTTATGCGGCCGGTTTTGAAGAGGTCGGCCTTCCCATCGGCGATAGCCTCGATCACCGACTTGGTGAAGACGCCATTCTTCCAGTCCGGGCTTTCGTAGGAGACCTCCCGGCCGCTCGAGGAGGAGAAGATCACCATGTCTTGGCCCGTTGCCGACAACTCTCCGAGAAGTGCGTTCGTATCGACCGAACCTTCTCCTTGATCGGATGCAGCGTTACCCGCATGGCAGGCGTCGAGGAATACAACCACGCGCCCGCGCAAGGATTGCAGCGTAACGTCGATATCCTCTTTCGATAACGCGGTTGCAGCGAGGTGCGCCTTATCGGTGTCGGCGGTCAGAAACCAGAAGCGATTGCGGGAATCCGTCTCGCCGTGCCCGGCGAGAAAAACGACACCGACGTCGTGCCGCGTGACCTGATCAGCGAGCCATTGAAGACCCTCCTTGATCATTCCTGTTTTGGCGCCCTGATCAGTGAGCATCTTGACTTCAACTGCCCCATAGAGCCCGTTTGCCTGGCGTTGCAAAAGATCTCGAAAATCCTGCGCATCCTTGGCAGCGTACTGAAGCGGTTGAATACCGGACGCCTGATAATTGCTGATACCGACGACGAGAGCGAACAACGAGGGCTTCAGATCGTCTGATTGCGGCGCATTCACTTGAAGAGCGATTTTTGCGACTGCGCTTCTTCGATTTGGCGTCTGTGCGATCAGGCCAATTTCGATCTTGCCGTAAGCAGTTTGAGGAAGGGGGATATCGATTTTACCGAGGACGGTGGCACCAGAACTTGTTGCTTGCGGGGGCGTTTGCTTTACGTCGATGGGCCGGCCATCGATCAGCACTTCTATTGAATTCACAGGATCGCCGGATGGTGACCGAAGTTCGTAGTTGGCAGAAACGGTCCCTGGCTGCGCAAGGGATCCGTCTATCGGCGATGTTATCGCGATCACCGGCGGCAGCTGCTCGGACACGTCGGGATTGAGCGGCGCCGGCTTGCGGTCGGAAGCGGCGTTCGCAGCTTCAATGGCGGCTCTCTCGTCCAGTTTCGCCAATACCAGCTTGACGATATCCGGGCGATAGAAGCGGTCTCTAAAACGCGACATGGGGAAGAAATCGGCTGATTGATGAAATCCGCGATTGATTTGCCAGCCGCCGAGATTGTCGCCTCCGGGTGATGACATGAAATAACCCGTGGGTGTCCATGCGATCCACGCTAGCGTCTTGCGATCGAGATAGAGCGCCAAAAGCTCCGCGCCATCCGTCAGGCGATGCCATCTTATCGTGCCATCATTGTAAGCAGCGACAAGCAGCCGGCCGTCGCGCGTAATGTTGGCGCCGTGCACCGGTGCAGGCGGCTTGACCCGCCAGACAACCTTGCCAGTTTGATCGTATGCCCACAGTTGAAATTCGGAGCCAAGTACAAAGCCGCCTCCGTTCGGTAGTTGCGCCATAGAGCGGAACGTTTCATCCGTCTCGTGATAAAGCTGCAGCGAGCCTAGCCTTGGATCGCCTGATGCATCCCAGCCGGTCACGGGCAGCACGTTGTCGACAGCAGGAAACAAGCCGTCTCCCGCGACGGGGCTTTTGAAAAGCCGCTCATTGGCGAGGTCGAATTCGACGGGATCCTCGGCGCCGCGCCCAAGGCCGAACCACACTCGGCGACCATCCTTAGAAACAAGAAACGCTTTGCCCTTCTTTTCGTATGCGCTGTAGTTCGCCGACTGAAGCTTCCATTGGATTTTGCCTTCCGCATCGATACGCGTCAGGGTCTGACTGTACGTTGCGAACACAAAACCCGACCCGCACCCGGTGATGGCTGCAACACTGTCATTGTGCAGTTCGAAGTCGGTATAGGTCTGTGAAGGGTGCCAAATGCGCAGAATGCCGACGCCTGTTCGGCTGTCGATCCAAGCGCCCCCGCCGGCGACATTGCCATCGATAGTGCCGGCAAGAATACCCAATGGCGTGGTGGTCAACCCCGTTGGATTAAGCTGACCGATGATTTTCAGCGTGGCTGCATCGAAATAGATCGCACCTGCGACATCGATCGACGACGTCAGCAAGTATCGGCCGGATGGATCGGCCACGAGGCCGTATACCCGACCCAGTCTGTTGAAGCGACGGGCAAGGACCAGACGGCCCTTCGGATTGTACTTGCGGATCGAGCCGTCCAAACTCGCAACGTAGAGCGTGTAGTCAGGGCCAAACGCAACGCCGTATGGCATATCCTCGAGGCTGCCGTCGTGGAAGATCGGTTTGAAACCTTCGGTGTCCAAGACATAGACATTACCCCCCATGGTAACAGCTAGGCGTTTGCCGTCGGATGAAAACACGAGATTTTTGATGTCGTAAGGAAAATTCTCGATGCGCTTCACCAAGCTGCCGCTTTGAGCGTCGAAAATGTAGACCCCATTGTTCATTGTCGCGCCCGAAATTTGTTGGGCCTGTGTGCTTCCTACGGCCACGTCCCAACCCCCGGTCGCCACCAACCTCCCATCGGGTGAGACAGCTACCGCGCGCAGCTTTCCGCCGTTTCCAGGCCCGATCGGCGGTCGAAGAATGCTGAGTAGCGTGCCGTCGCCGCGATAAACGCGAGCCGTTTTATCCTCGCTTGCGGTCGCGATGATAGAGCATTTGTCGTCGGCGGAAACTCGATTGATCTTGGCTGTGTTCGTCAAACTTTCAATTCTGAACACCGGATCGATTGGCGGACAGTTTGAAATCGCGGAACCGAGTTCAGCCGTCGTGGGGTCGGTTTGAGACGGAGCGAGGCAGCCAGATGCAATCAGTCCTCTGAGGATCGAAGAGGCGTGGGGCGTCTCGGCCGAGCAGACCTCGGCAATGTTGATCGAGACCAAGAAAAAAAGGGCGCTCCGAAAGGCTGCGCCAATTAAATGAGGCTGAATGCGCATGCGCTGTTCCCCGTCGACACTAACAAATGATAAAGAGAGCCATTATTGAACTCAACGACCACGACGCTCAGCAGACGCAGGTTTTCGCGGCTGGCGGCATCAAAGGGAGGGGGCATGTCGGAAGAGGGGCGTTTTTCCTTGGAGATGCTTGTATCCAACCTGCCCATTGGGCTCGCAACGGCCGTTGCCGGTGCACTGGCTATATTTGCCGCTTTCCACTTCGATCGCGAGACACTCAGCAAGATTCCCGAATTGTTCGACGTCAACATAGGATATGATAACCAGCTTCGGGCGACCGCTGACAGCCGCGCAAAGTCGACGAAGGGGCTGGCGGTCACCCTCGTCGACGTTGATGACGCGGCCATCCAGAAATGGAGTTCGGTCACGCGGACCACCCCCCGCGATCAGATCGCCGCGCTCATCGAAAAACTCAGAACAAAAAAGCCAAAGTTGATCTTTATCGACTTCGATCTTTCGGGAGATGCTTCGGACGCCGGAGACGAGCAACTAAAAAAGGTTCTGGCGGCTTACCCGCAAGATGCGCCGCCGTTGCTCCTTACACGTTCACTCGAGCCGATCCCGTGCCGGGACGGCGAGTGCGAGAGCTACAAGAAGTGTCCTCCGCCAGAGGCCACCCCGCCAGCTGGCAAGCTGCCAGAGGGTAAGCCGGCCGCCGAGAAGCCCCGTACGATATTTGAGAGTTCGGCCGGCAAAGCAAACATCATCTGGGTCGCAAGCGTCTTTTCGCCAGACGGCGATGGCGTCGTTCGCAGTGCGCGACTTTGGGAGGGCGTCTGTCGGAATGGGGAGCCGTTGTTGCTGCCTTCGCCGGCTCTAGTCGCAACCGCGCTAGCGGATAAGGACGCTGCGGGAATGGCGTGCCTTTCAGCGTTTCTCGGTCGCCACGGCAAGACTGATCTTCCTGCTACTGGTGAATGCAAGAAGTCCTGGCCCGTCAATGAGTCCGCTTATGCCGAACTCGTTCCCTTCATAATCGGCGGACCATCGCAAACTCGGATATCGGATTGGCTTTCCGCCAACGAGCTTCGCTATCAGCGCGTACGCGCTACGAGCGTTCTTGACGAAGTGCACGACGAACAGGTCGCTCCGAGCGCGTTCGCGGACCGAGTCGTTCTAGTGGGCGCAAGCTACGGGCCGGACAAGTTTGAAACGCCGCTGGGAGTATTGCCTGGCGTTGCGGTAATCGCGAATTCGGTCGCCGTCGCGCCTGTCGTTCTGGACGTCCCTCCGCGCCACATTTCAAGGGCGATCCTCGCTCTCCTTCTCGGCATCATTTATATATCGGTTGCTAAAACCTTTCGCGCGCTTCCGGCCGCCATAATTATCTTCGCTTTCAGCTACGGTTGGTTTCTCGTATCGCCCTACATCTACCTTAGCGCTGCGGATGCGGTGAATGTATTGAGCAAGTCACTCGGGCTGCTTGCCGTATTCTTGGCGATCGAGTCTCTCCTCGAAATTGCCATCGATTGGTACAAGGGAAAGGGCATTCGCGCCCTCATGCGAACAAGGCACGAACCCGGGGAAGCGTGACATGCATCGAGCGAAGCAAGTGGTGGGCGCTATCGCGATGTGCGTGGCACCGTTTTTTCTCTCGCTTATTATGGGGGCCGGAGCGCCCAAAACAGTCGTCGGCATAATCGTCGATTTCGCGCCGCGCGGTAAGGTTGAGGGTAGCTTCCCGTTCACGATCGAGCGCGATGGGCGTTCCCTTGCTGTCCGGGAGAGCGAGATAATCTACGAAGGCGATACCATTGCTTTCGACAGCAAAGCCGATCGAAAATCGACGTTCATCGACGTCTTGGTCAGTGGCGACAATGTCATCAAGCTCGATCCAGAGCACCAAGAGTTACCTAATCAAAATTGGCCAATGTTACAGGCCCTCTGGCCACGTCTCGTTGCGGCCTACCGTTGGGTCGCATCGTCATCCGAGGACAACGTAAAATTTGAGAACGCCGTCTCTCGCGGCGGTGACGATCCGCTTACGGTGCTTCCCCACGTGCGGCGTCCGCTCATCATCTCTCGTGATAGCGCGGCGCCGCTGTGGCTTGGATGGTCCGGCGGCAAGCCTCCATTCACGTTGACCGCCACCTCCAATGGTAAGCAGGTTGCAAGAGTCATCGTGTGTCCCGCCGACAGCGGAAAGGAATGCAACCGCGAGGCGATTTTTTCACTGGCCGGTGCTCCCGACGAACTCGAATTGAGTTTGGAAAGCTCCGACGGCGCAATATGGAAGAAGCAAGTGATAAAACAGCCCGTCACATGGAAGGGCGAGCTTGCGGATGTCACGCAGCTCGGCAAGCTTGGGCCATTCTTGCGGGCAACGGACCTTCTCGACCGCGGGCACGGTGAGTATGTTCTGGAGAGCGCAAGAGAACTTAACTCCGCGACGACCACTTATGCCCCGGCACGAACTCTCCTCAAGCAGATCCGTGAGGGACAAGTCCCTTAGAGCCGGATGGAGGGTTCAAGGCTTCATTCAGTCGGCCAATTCTGTTCGGTTAACGACAGAGCGGAGGTTGAGGCTGGAGGGAAAACTCCAGGTCAGCTAGCGGGCATGCAAAGCAGCAGCTGGCGACCGCGATCGCTTATGGGCCATTTACCCCGGACCCATGCCTTCTAACCCCGCTTTTGCCTAAAAAAGTGCTAGCGGATCTTGCCTTCATGGAGCATTCTTCCCGCCTTACGGGAGAAAATTTCCCGATCTAAGTGATTGAAATGGCGGATCGGACGTCGAGTGAAAGCGGCGATTTCAATATTTGGTTGCGCGCTCATCGCTAGCTTCTGGTTCGGCGATGCAATTCCGTCGTTTTCCGAAGAGGCGGCCGGCCGCGACGACGACGCGCCCAGCAACGTATCGCCGCCGCCGGTACTCGCCGTTCCCCTCGCGAAAGCGTCAGATGCCCAGAAGCTTGAGGGCATCGCGACTGTTCTCAATCCAGACGGCCTGTTGCAGCTCGATGCGGACATTCGATCCGCCACGGTTTCCGAGAACTTCAGCCGAGGACAGCTCGAACGCTTTAGAGCTTCAACGATGCTGTCCAAACAGATGGTCGAGAACGCGGTACGGCAAGAAGGCATTGACGCATCGGCGTTGCGGCTGGCACTCACACGACTTCGGCAGACATGGGGTGACAAGGCGCCGTTCCTGAATGCGGAGTCGAGACAGGCATTGATGAGCGATATCGCCGATGGGTCGCGTGCAATTCTTCGCCTGGATTTTTCAGACACCGCGAATGGCATTCCCCAGAACGTCCGCGTGGTGCCGTTGCGAGGAGGTCAGGAGACGAAGGTCGACGAAATGTGGGCCGCTCCGTCAGGTAACGTCGCGATGCCTGGCGTATCATTTCTTGGCTTGATCAAGGCCGGCCCAGGCCTGCGCATCGGAGATCGGGCACGTGTCATTGCCGATAATCCCGAAAGCCCCGCCGGCGTCGTCATTCCGAGTGCCGCCATCGTAGTCTACGCAGGCAAGTCCTGGTGCTATGTCAAAATGGGTCCAGGAAAATATGAGCGCAAGGAAGTATCTCTGGAGGCGCCGGTCCAAGAGGGATTTCTTGTCAAAAGCGGATTTGAGGCCGGTACCCGAGTGGTAATCAAAGGCGCATCGATTTTGCTCGCGCGTGAGGCTACGCCCGGCAGCCTTGATGATGACGATGGGGGCGGGGCAGAGCCGCAGAAACCCGCCGGAGCAGGGACAGGCTCGCCATCGCCCGTCGCCCAAAATCACACTGGGCCACGTGCGGACCCAGATTAGGCGTCCGTCATGAACGCGCTGATAAGGTGGTCCATTCGATATCGGGGTTTCGTCGCTCTGCTATCGATCGTTTGGCTCATAGCCGGTACTTTTCTCGCTATGAGAGCGCCTCTGGATGTGTTTCCGGAATTCGTGCCGCCACAGGTCACCATTCAAACAGAGACGCCGGGCCTCGCCCCGGACCAAGTCGAACAAATCATCACCCGTCCGATAGAAGCCGCGATCGTCGGCGCGCCAGGTATCGATACGGTTCGATCAGAGTCAATCTATGGGCTTTCTGTTGTCCTGATCTCTTTCAAGGGCGATGTGGATGCAATCGCGGCGCGACAAGGGATTTCTGAGCGTCTGACGACTCTCAACGGGAAGTTCCCCGTTGGCTTTGGGCCGCCCAAGCTTACGCCGTTAACGTCGAGCACCATGGACGTGCTCAAACTTGGAATTCTATCGGATCAAGTCGATCCTTACACTCTTCGCGATATCGCCGACTGGACCATAAAGCCACGCCTGCTGGCGGTGCCGGGCATTGCGCGCGTAACCGTGTATGGCGGCGCAGTCCGGCAGGTACAAGTCCAGCCGGACTTAAAGCGAATTGCCGCGATCGGCCTGACCGTCACCGACGTAATGAATGCCGTCAGCGAGGCACTTGCGCTTCGGGGCGGAGGCGTGATCGAAACGTCTGCTCAGCGAATTACGATCGAGACGCCGCCTCCGTCACCAATTCCCCAGACGATAGCCCAAGCCGTCGTGACGGTGCAGAATAATCGTCCCGTGCTCGTGGAAGATCTTGCCAAAGTCACGATAGGACCCGCTCCAAAAATTGGCGATGCGACTATCATGGGGCAGCCTGGCGTCCTCATCACCGTCTCCGGACAGTTCGGCGCCAATACGTTAGAAGCAACCAATGCGACTGAAGCGGCTCTCGCGGAACTGACACCGGCTTTGGAGCGGCGTGGGATTACCCTGTACCCTGCGCTGCACCGACCCGCATCGTTTGTGGTTCGAGCGCTGAAAAATCTAGAGACGGCCCTGGTCATAGGCTCCGGTCTGATCTTGATCGTGCTTTACGCCTTCCTTCGCAGCGTTCGGGCGTCTTTGATTTCGTTTCTCGCGATACCACTGTCTCTGTTGGCTGCTGTTGCTATTCTCAGCGCTTGCGGTCAATCGCTGAATACGATGACGCTGGGCGGCTTCGCGCTTGCGCTGGGTGTCCTCGTCGATGATGCGATCATCGATATCGAGAATATCGCTCGCCGTCTGCGGCTCGCAGGCCCCGACGCCGATCGGCTAAAGGTCATTGAGGAAGCGTCTATCGAAATTCGCGGTTCGATGCTCTATGGAACGTTGGCCGTAATATTTGCATTTTTTCCAGTGTTGTTCGCCAGCGGGGTGCAGGGCCGTTTCATTGGTCCAATGGCACTCACATTCATCATCGCCGTGCTCGCGTCGATGGTCGTTGCCCTGACAGTGACGCCGGCCCTTTGCGCGCTATTCTTGACGAATGCCGAGGACACGAAGGAGTCGCCGCTCCTGCGGGTGCTCAAGAGTACGCAGTCTAAAATTCTCGATGCCGTACGCCGCGCCTGGTGGCTGACCGTTCTGGCGCTAGCGGGCGGCGTAGCAGCCTCAGTCGCGGTCGTTCCTTTCCTTTATAGCGAACTCATTCCGCAATTCCGCGAAGGGCACTTCGTTCTGCAAATGGCTATGGCTTCTCCGGGAACATCCACGGACGATGTAGTTGCCGTAGGAGAACGCGTAACGGCAGCTTTGCTGAAGCTCCCATTTGTCGAAACGGTTGCTCACCAGATAGGTCGTGCGGAAGCCGGCGAGGACACCTGGAGTGTCGATAGAAGTGAATTTCACATCGAACTGAGGCCGGTTCATTCGGAGAGCGAGGAGGAAGCCCAGAACATTATACGTGACACCCTGCGTGCTTTTCCGGAAGTTCGAACGGAAACCCTCACGTTTCTGGGCGATCGGATCAGCGAAAGTTTAAGCGGCGAGACGGCCCAGGTCGTCATCAGTGCGATAGGCACTGATTTGGATGCCTTGGAGAAAGCCGGCGCCGACATTCAGAAGGCTGTCTCCGACATCCCTGGCGTCACGGATCTCAGAATGCCGAGAACCGCGGCGGTTCCCACCCTTTCCGTCAAACTCGATCCCATTGCGCTCGCGAACTACGGCCTGACCGAACGGGATGCGCTCGATACCATTCAGACGGCATTCGCGGGGACAACAGTCGGCCAGACATATGATGGAACGCGAACTGTCGATGTTGTCGTTATCATGGCCCCGGATGATCGCAATCGCCTCGATGCGCTCTCGACATTGATGATCGCCAATGCCAACACGAAAACGCTTTTGAAGAACGTCGCATCGATCACGCTGACGGAGGGTCGCTCGAATATTCAGCACGATAGGGCGCAACGCCGCGTCGCGGTAACGTTCAACGGAGCCAAGGGTTATTCGTTGCGCAACGTCGTGGCGGAAGCTCGTCAGCGCGTTGCCAAGCTGGAATTGCCGAAGGATGTCTTTGTTTCCTTTACCGGCCAGGCGGAGGCAGAGCGTGAAGGCCAGATGCGGCTGGCGGGCCTTACGGCACTCAGCACTGCCTTGATCGTTACGGTGCTGACGATTGCATTTCGGCGTCGGCGCCTCGCCATCCTCGTACTTATAAACCTCCCGTTCTGTCTGATCGGCAGCATCGCCGCGATCGTAGCGAGCGGTATCGGGATGACTCTGGGGAGCCTCGTGGGATTGATCACAGTGTTCGGCATAGGAGCCCGCAATTCCGTGATGATGCTCGCGCACGTGGAACATCTAGCCGACGACGAAGGCAAAGGTTGGAGCGCCGAGACGATTCGATTGGCAGCCGCCGAACGGCTGGCTCCGGTCTTCATGACGGCGTTGATGGCTGCGCTAGGGTTGATACCACTTGCCCTAGGTTTGGGACGGCCGGGTCACGAAATTGAAGCCCCCATGGCCATCACCATTCTCGGTGGATTGGCGACCGCTACGTTCTTGAATCTGGGAGTTCTGCCGGAGGCTTTAATCCGGCTCAGCCGATTACTTGGAATATCCAATACACAAAATACTTCGACGAACACCCCGGAGCGGCTCATCCAAGCTCCGAATCCATCAATCGCAAAGCCACAAACGTAACGGGCTGCCGATCAGAACCTTTCGTTAGCCGCCGATTGTGCTAAACTTGTTCGTGGTGGCGGCCCGATTTACAGCTGCCGCATTTCGTGAGGCCACGACCTCCCTCATTTCGAGACAGAGCCCGGGACGGCCCGGCAGTCAGAAGAGGTGAGGACCATGTTTGGCCATCACGTGCGCGACGATGCACATTATCTCATTATACTTCATCCCAAAAGAGTAGGTCCGGTCGTCGGCTCGTTTTGCGGCGAAGACATCCATGAACGCGTGGATGATTGTTGGGGACGTCGATACTCATTTGCAGGAATTATCGCGCGCCTTCCCAATCGGCATTATGATCGCGCTCGATTGAAGCCTTTGGAGTTCATTCTGGAACCCGGGATCATTTACCGAATGCACGTGGGAGCTTCGCCGGGAAAGCTTAAGATCGGGCAGCGGCTCCATTTACGATGGTTCCTGCAGGTGCGATCGAAGTTGGCGTCGCGGGCCCGCCGCTCGCCTGAGTCCCAACTCGGGCATTTTTTTGGAGAGTCCGATTGATCGAAAAGGTTTGTAACTTCATCAATCGCTGAGTGGCAATGCTAACTGTTGGAGTTCGTCGGCCTGAAAGCTGGAGACGGATACACCGACGAGCCGAATGCTGCTCGAAAGTGGGAGTATGGACCTCGTCAATCCGATGCTGAGCTCGTGAAGCAACTTACGCGAGTTGATCGGCCCACCGATGGTTTTGCTTCGGGTTATGATACGAAAGTCTGAGTATTTGATCTTCACTGTAACTGTTGCGCCGAACCTTTGATTGTTTTCACACCATTGCCAAACCTCGTCGGCCATCTCGATGACGCCCGCCTCGATGTGGCTTGGTTCGAACCGGTCTTCGGGGAATGTCGTTTCAGACCCGCACGACTTTCGTTCACGGTTCGGCCGGACTTCACAAGGGTCTTCGCCGCGCGCGATTGCGTAATACCATGCACCGGACTTGCCAAAATTCTTCTCCAGATAGTCGAGCGACTTCGCCTTGAGATCTGCCCCGGTGTAGATGCCGAGAGTGTTTAGCTTTTCTGCGGTAACGCGGCCGACGCCGTGGAATTTGTCAACCGGAAGACTTTCGACAAACGCTGCTCCCTTGTGCGGCGGTATCACGAACTGCCCGTCAGGCTTACGCATGTCGGAGGCAAGTTTTGCAAGGAACTTATTGTAGGAGATGCCCGCCGATGCGGTCAGGTTAGTTTCCTGCCGTATCCTATCCCGGATCTCAGCCGCGGTGTCGGAGGCGGTTGCAAGCTGCCGCAAGTTTTCGGTGACGTCTAAGTACGCTTCATCAAGGGAGAGCGGCTCGATCAATGAAGTGTAATCCGCGAAGATGTTTCGGACCTGCTGGGAAACCGAACGGTAAACATCGAAACGTGGGCGAACGAAGATGAGATCGGGACAGTGCCGGATCGCAATCGTCGATGGCATCGCAGAGCGGACACCGAATTTGCGCGCTTCATAACTTGCCGCAACGACCACGCCACGCTTCGCGCCATGTCCGACAGCGACTGGCTTTCCGCGTAGTTGCGGATCGTCTCGCTGTTCCACGGACGCGTAAAAGGCGTCCATATCGACATGGATAATCTTGCGGGTACCGGGAGCGCTCATGTCAGCAGCCTAGCGCAGTGCTCGCGCATGGCGGCAAACGGTGATTATTCTTCCGCCAATCTTCTTAGGCTATGGTCCTGGATTTGGTGGCGGCGCGTTGGGATCTTGAGGCGATGTTACGGGATGCTGTGCCGTTGATGGCGCCGGGTCCGACGGGGGCACGCTTCCGACGCCAGAGACTGACCCGGCTGGGGCTTTCGGAAGTTCGACATTTTGTGATCCAGGCGCTGGGCTAAAGGTAACAAACGCATGGTCCTTTGGGACCAAAGCCCAGACGATCGCACCAAGCACCACGATGAATAAGATGACCATGAGAACCGAGGGCCGCCTGCTTCTCGCCGGCACAACGCGCTCACCAGTATCTGGATCGAATCTTGCCATCATCGAGCTCCTTTGTTGATCGGCAAAACCGACATTGAGCGACGATTGTTCCCGGAACTGAATTTGATGTCCGGTATGTTTGAGCACGAGATTATGTTTCGAACCGAGCTAGGTTGATACCATCGTTCTGGGCTATCTGCCGGCGGGTGTAATCGTAAGCAGCGTTCATGACCTCGCTATGCCGCCGCCAGTCCAGTGCTCCCATTCCTGGAGGGGTAGGCGGTACCAGCAGCCAATCTTCGGCTTCCAGATAGCGCTCGAAGTGACCACGGTTGGCCATCAAGCTTCGAATTAGAACGGTGGCCGCGGACGGCGCGACAGGCAAAGTCGAGCTCGAAAATGGATTGAGAGAGCGCCAAATGAGTTCGTTGCGTCTGGGAAGCGAAGTGTAATCAACCGAGAATTTCTCAGTTCCGCCGGATTGAAAACTCACGACGACATTAGGTCCTCGCTTCAAGGCGTGCATCGCCTCTATGGGCACATTCGAGATCACTGATCCATCGACCAGCATTCGGCCATCAGCGGTGTAGTAGGGCGGGAGCAGACCAGGTATCGCCGCGCTGGCGCGGATGGCTTCCCAGAGAGGTCCTTGGCGATGAATCTCCATCTCGTAGTTGGAAAGATCGGTGGAAACGGCGAAGTACGGCTTCCATAGATCCTCTATACGAACGGCCCCGTATTCGCGTTTGAGATGATCGTCAAAATGCGCATGATCGAGAAGACTGTATTTCGGAAGTGTATACCGCGACAATGCGCGGCCTTCGACAAACATGCGATGAACACCGGAAGCGATAGCATGCGGGTCCAGATCCTGCACGAACGCGGCAGCCATTGCCGCCCCGCCCGACGTTCCACCGTAGATATCGAAGTCGATGCCTGTTTCGCGAAAAGCGCTGTAAACACCAATGTGCGCGGAGCAGTATGCACCACCGCCACACGCCACGAAGCCGAGGGCTTCGCCCGCAATAAAGCGCCACAGCCGCGCGATGTCCGCCTCACAACCGCCGAGTACGTGATGATGCATGGCGGGCTGACGAAGGGCTAGCCAATAGCGTGTGCCCTCGGGTGAGCCTTGCCGCGCATGAACCAAGACGAGGCGACGCGTACCTGGCGGGTGAACGCATTGGGCGAACCTTTCCAGGTCACCTAAGGCTACGGTTGAAACGATGGGATCGTTTGGCGCAGATGCGATGAGGAGCAATTCATCTGCTTGACGGATGCACTTCTCGCTCCACGGCGTCCTTCCTTCATCCGCGATGAACACAACTGTGTCGAAGCGGCTTTCAAGGCCATTTAATGCTTCGGTGACGTCCAGGTTGTCTTGGAATGGCGCGCCAAGGACCTCAGTCACGGTAGCGCTGGAAAGGACCAACGTACCCGAGCGACGCGAGGCTGCTTCAGTGAATGCGCTGAGAAACGATCTATCGATTTGGCCTGAGGTCGCTCCTACAATCGCAATTGTACGGGGGCGCGGCCGCGCGCGAGCTACGACGGCGGCCATTCTGTTATGGGTATTTCGCCGCGTTTCTTCCGCCAAGCGCTCCGCAAGCACGCTGGTGATGGCTGACCATGCTTCAGGAGAGTGTTTAGAGATCTCGTCAAAATCGGCGCGCGTGAGCCGTACTACTATGCCATCACGGATTGCCCGCACAGTGGCCGTTCTTTTGCCGCCCGCAAAGAATGCAATCTCACCGATCGTGGAGCCGCGCACGATTTCCGTGATAATGCCCGCGTGGCCATTCACCTCAACCGTGAAGCGACCGGAAACGATAATAAAGAGGGCATCGGCTTCCTCGCCCTCTCGAACCACGAGATCGCCGCGACTGATCCGAACGGGCTGTAAACGGCTCTCGAGCGCTTGAAGCGCATCCTCAGGAAGATCCTTAAAGATCGAAACACGCGAGATGAAGGGCTGCCGGGATGGCATCTGTGCGCCGTACGACAAACCGCGAGGCCGCTCTTTGAGGAGCGGATGCGATCCCTTTACTTATTTTTCTGACATGTTTGCGTCGCGTCGTCCCAATGCATGGTCTTCATACCCGTGCATTTAGGCTGCGAAATGATCTGTGATGTCGCCGGTTTTTCCGCCGCTTTTTGCTTTTTCTTCGCCATCGTGGGGGAGACAGTCAGGAGTATGATTGCAGCAGCGCTGACCACGCTGATCGACAGTGCTTTCAACATCAAACGCATCTCCAGTTACTCAAAGATGCTATCGTAGATGGAAAAAAGCTGCGGAGCACCCCCGCAGTCTCGCAGGTGCGTTGGCTTGCGATTAGGGGTCGCCCCGCGATTAAAGGCACAGCAACCTTAAGCGCAAAGGGATGGGCCGTGAGAGATGCCCGCGTTGCGATGCAAAATTATGCTGGGGTTGAGAACCCTCTTCTATTCAACAGGAGGGCTTATGCCATCGCGGTTCTATAGATGCCGCCCATCACGCTGGTTTTGGGGGTGCCCGCGGTTGCGTGTCGATGAAGTAGGAAGGGCTGCGCTAACAGCGCAGCGCTTGCACTCCGACCGAGAACGCCTGCCAGTGAGACATTTCTGCCGGGCACTTGTCCTGGCGCCGTCTCGACTATGCCGCCTTCGTCGAGGCGGAACCTCTTGCTGTCGCAGAGCGCCGCGAGAAGGAGCGAACAGACTCCGGAATGGTCCCGCCGCGCGACGCGGAAAGCTCCTGAGTTATCGTAGCGTAATGGTGGTGCATCGCGGTCTTGATCGCGTAGGTGAAAAGCAATTGTGGCTCAAGCGGTCGCTTGGCAAAGGCGCCCCGCAGTTGAGTAAGATAGCGCTTCGCCAACTCTCGGTCTGCCACTTGCCGTGAGAGACGGCGGGTCAGCACAGCGAACTTGATGTAATTCGCAGCGCATCTTTTGGCCCACGCGATCCTGTGGGTCCGCCAATAAGGCAATTGATGAACAGCGAACTTGAACTTCCCTTCGATAAACAGCGCGTCGAGCCGCTGAAAGTATGCGTCGGTCGAATAGCATTGCTCTGTAACCCCGATGAGGCCGTCGCGAAGCATCGCAGGCGACATCCCAAGCGGAATTACATTCGTTCCATACGTGTCATTACCTTCGCCAGTGTTCAGCCGACCTTCTGCCTTGAGCCGGTCATAGAGCGGAGTCGTCGGGATCGCGTGGAGCAATCCAATCAAGGCATTCGCGATGCGAGCGCGAGATAGGAAACCGGGAAGAACGTCGAAAGCCTGTGGTTTGTCATTGTCAAAGCCCACGATCATTCCACACCAGACGTCCAGCCCATTTTCCTGGATGCGCTGTACGCGTTCAACGATCGTGCCGGCCCTCTCGCGAACGTTCTGGTACTTCTTGGTTTCCTTAAGCGACGCTTCGTCGGGGCTCTCAATGCCGATGAACACGCTTTGAAATCCTGCCTGCCCCATCAGCTGCATGAGCTCGTCATCTTCAGCTAGATCGAGCGAGGCTTCCGTAAACAGCGTGAGCGCATACGCGTGCTCTTCTTGCCATTTGGCAATATCACGCAGCAGCGGCTTGATCGCCTTCTTGTTTCCGATGAGATTGTCATCGACGACGAAGACGATGTCGATGCCTTCGCGATAATAGGAATCTAGCTCCGCAAGCACCTGTTCCCGCGATTTCAGTCGCGGCTTGCGCCCGAACGTGACGATGATGTCGCAAAACTCACACGTGAACGGGCAGCCGCGTGAGATTTGCATGCTTCCGAACATGTAGCGGCTGGACTTCAATAGATCGAGGCGCGGCCGGGGAAGTGTGGCCATGTCGGTCTTTTCGAGTTGTTCGTAACGCCGAGCATGCCGACCTACCTCCCATTCTTTGATGAATTGAGGCCACGTCACGTCCGCTTCGCCAACGAAGACAACGTCGGCGAGATGCTCGACGGCTTCCGGCTCGACCGTCGCCATGGGCCCACCAATGACGGTGAAAACGCCTCGGGCCTTCAACTCCGTGAGAATTTCAAGAACGCGCCCGCCCTGTACGGACATGCCAGTGACGCAGACCATGTTCGCTCGAGCGAGCCGATCGAAGTCCAGATCTTCAACGTTCTCGTCGATAATCGTCACGTTGTGCCCAGGTGGCACGAGCGCAGCCAGCAAAGGGAGACAGGCGACAGGGAGGTTGGCCTTCTTACCGAGCATGCGCATGCAATGCTCCATGCCCCAGAACGATGTGCCGAACCGGGGGTTGACGATCACAATGTCAGCCAAAGATCGCCTCCATAGAATTGTGGTTGAGTATGGCGCCCTATTTCAAAATGCTTTGGAAGCAACAGCGTTCCGGGCTCTCGCGGGAGAATACGATTACATTGCCGAAAGCGCTACGGCTCGTTGAGAGCAAGCGAGCGATTGCATTCTGCGCTGATGGTGACGGGGAGCATTTCTGAATGGACGCCACATTCGGCCCAACGTGATCTCACTCTATTTATCCAGCAAGACCAACGGCGTAAGAAATGCGCGTCTCCCGCTTTTTTGCATACTCAACCGCCCAAGCTGTCAGATAACCACCAAACCAGCGTTGGCTTGGTGGAGCACTACTCGTCGATGAGAGCATGTTCATGGGTGCACATCGACGCCACCTCCGGGTTTTCTCGTCGGGAACCAGGACAGCCTTAGTTAGCGAGCGCAGGCGCTGGCCCAAGCAGACCGTCACGAGTCATCGAGTGAAGACTTTTGTTGGCAGCTACTATCTTACGTGCTCCCGACACGCCCCGGCGGAATGGTACCGGGCAAACGATTGCGAACGAAAAGCCCCAGCTTCCGAGAAGCTGGGGCCCGCTTTCAGGTCGTGTCATCAGTAGCCGCAGTAGCGGCGACCGTGACGCCAGTAGCAGTCGTACCCGTAGTAGTCGTCATCGTAATAGTCATCGTAGTAGGGACCGCCATAGAATGCGATGCCGGGATAGAACCCGTAGCCCCAACCGCGGCCACGCCATCCGTGGCCGCGCCAGCCGCCACCATGCCAATGACCGCCGCCAGCGAAATGGCCGCCTCCGAAGTGACGTCCACCAAAATGACCACCACCAAAATGACCGCCACCGAAATGGCCGCCGCGAAACCCGCCTCCGCCCATGTGTCCACCGCCAAAGTGGGCCGCTGAGGCCGGAAGTGAAAATGCTGCAAGCGCGCCCGTTGTGATCAAGGCGGCGGTTGCTTGTTTGAATCTAAACATGAGTACTCCTTCAAACCGTGCGGTTTGATTTCTCAACCCTGATCGCGCTTCCGGAGTTTCGAGACGCAACCTTACGGATTTGTGAGGTCCAGAAAAACGGCTACCGTTCTGCCAAATCCGTTACGGCGACCGCGCGCTGAAATAGCGAAAGCTGCATGAGAGCGGGACCTTCTCGCTCCGCCATCAGGCGAAGCACCTGTCGCTTCTCGTCCAGATAGGACGCTGCAAACGCCTGATCGTACAGACGGATACTTCGGCAGTTGTCGACGATGTCAGCCATCTGGATAAGCTTCGCATCCCAGGGTGCGCGAGATAATCGCCAAGCCGATTTTAGCGCGTTCGACATCCGGTTCCCGTCGTAGGTATCTGTCAGCCAGAACACGAGTTCAGCGATCGGATTCCCAAACCTTACAATAAGATGCTGAAGCGTCGTATCGGTATCCTCGAGACAGTCGTGCAGATAGGCAGACGCCAGAAGATCCTGCGCATCGTGTCCGTGATCCTTTAGGATTGCGACGACGTTCTCCAGATGAGCGATTGTTTGGGCGCCATCCAAGCTCCGCCGGCGTGACCCATGCTTGTGCACGGCGAACATCCGAGCCATCTCGACCTTGTTCTGGACGGTTGCTACTGGCACGCGAAATCTCAGGCTACCAGACCGGCGGGCGTCAACGCAGGATCGGCACAAAAGTTCCGTCTACGTCACAAAGGAGCGCTCAAATAAATGAGATTTGCTGCCTCTTTCCTGCCGGAGGAACGCGGCATGCTGATTGCAAGTTCGATTATCGGAAGTTCATTGGGTTCAGCGTGTCATGAAATGGGACAACGTTATCTGGGTCGATTTTCGTTTATCGAAAGATATCCGAGATAAGCAGGTGTTGTCTTTCGCTGAAAGGATGCGCGAAAGTTCAGCGCGTACCCAGCGGCATCTTCAAGCTTCAAGAAGCGCGCTGGAGGTCATAAGGCGGACGTGGGAGCGGGATCCCTTTAGCCCCGGTCGCGGCCGGTAGCCCGCAAAACTTTCGACGCCGCGCTCGTCGTTCTGGCAGACCACATCCGCCGCGCGAATTCCAAGTTGAGAAAATTGCGAGGCGTCGAGTCGGTTGGCGGAAAAAATAACTGGAACGCTAATCGCTTTCACAGCATCGTAAAAATCGAGCGTTTCGACCTCGACGCTGAATTCGATTATTACGGTGGAAGCGCGCGTGCCTCTCATGAAAGCGAGGGCGGAAGAAAACGTATTAAATACGTGCGGGCGGTTTGCGCGAGACGAACTCGCTGTCGCCGGAATAACGATTGCTTTGAACCCCTCCGTCACGCCCGCCCCCGCAGCCTCTCCGGCTTAGCTCGCGACCATTTCCGAGATGCGATCCTAACTGTCCCGAGAGGACTTCCAATTCACGTTATGATCGAGGGACACGAAAGTTGTGGGTTGGCTGTGGATAGACGGTCCTCCGACTCATTCAAGACAATGTCATGATGGTTGCCGAAGGCCTGCCAAGCACTCCTGTCCCGCGGCGCTTATTGCGCTGCCGAAGGATGGGGCGTCCTCGTGGCCCATACAACAAAATCGATCGACGGCGACTGCAAAATCAAAACCACTCCCACAACGCAGTCCACAGGCCCGCGCGCCAAGTACGGCGAGAATTGCGACTGTCGATCTGTTTTGCCAATTCAGAACTCCTTTTCAAATTGCAACGGAGGGTGTGGGGAGTGTTCCCCGGGCCATCGCCAGCAGAGTTCGCGCAAATTAGTTTTTTGAACCGCGATAAATGCTCCAATTGGCCATTCTTTTGACCCAGTATTTGCATTAGCTGGTCTTGCGGGATTTCGAAAATGTGCGTCGGTGCGTAAGCGCCGCGCCTGTCCGACTATTCGGAGCCCGCTATGTCGATCCATCGCGATCTTAAAGTCGAAACCCTCGAACTCGAATTCGATCCTGAACAAACGATCTGGCGCGATATTGATCGTGACCGGGGCACGGCGTTACTGCAGATCTTGAGCTTGGAGTTCAAGAATGCTCTTCGCGCGATGCATCGTCATGTAATCCTGCGCAACGCGTTGCGCCGTCCCCAAAATCTGGCTCAGATTCTCCTGTTCGTGGGCTTCGGCGGCGGGAGTGCAGAAATCCTTCCAGTCGATGATATTGTTTCTGAGGTTATCAAGGAGGGCGCGGCCGGCGACGGCGACCTTCATATCGTCTGCCAGTGGCATCGCGACCGAAGCGGACGGCCGGTTTTTCCGCACCAGCCAGGGCGGATGATGGAAGCGAAGCGGACGATCAAACTCGAGGATCTTCGGAGGCAGTCATCCAATCTGATTGCCTGGGTCGATGATTGCGCCAGCGAAGCGGACAAGCAGGGTGGCACTTGGCTTCGCCGGCGGGCTGACGACCATACGGCGCTATCGATCGAAAGAAGGCTCGCATAAACCTTCTCTTAGGTCGCTGCAACCGCACGGACTTGCTCGCTTTCTGCGGCGGCGATCGCGGAAGAGCTGACTTCAGCAATGATCTTGAGCTGAAATCGGATAAGCTTTACGACTAGTGGCCTAGGCTAGACCACTCCCTGCAAGGGCGGCTTGAAATTGTCTGCGCACCAACGAACTGACTTTCTGTCGAGGGTTGAACGCGCCTACCAGGGAGAGATTTACGGCGAGGCCCTATACAACGGTTTGGCGGAAGCCATAACGGACCGCTCTCGCTCCGACAAATGGCGTCTTCTCGCAGAACTTGAGGCCGTAACGAAGTCTCAGATGCGAGCGCTTGTCGAAAAGCTCGGCGGGGACACGCGTGAGAGCGAAGTGTTCCGCCAGAAGGGCGTCGACAACGTCGCCAAATATTCTAGCCTCGCTTGGCAAGACTTTATGGCACTTTACAGCCGTGAGCTGGAGCCCGTGATCGCGCGCTACGCTCAATTAGAGAGGGAGTGCGCTCCAGAGGATGCCGCGACTTTGCGGTTTCTTACCGAGCACGAAGTGGTGACGAAGGTCTTTTGCGACCTCGAACTCCAGGGCCGAGCCGATGTGTCGATCGAGCCGACGCGCGCGCTTATCGCTTCGGCCCGAAAGGCTTAAAGCTCAACTCCCAAAAGCGTGCCCGGTGCCTTCAGGGTTCGCTAGGACCAGCTCCCGCGTGTCGCAAATAGCAAAATTTGCGTCTCCCTTGGCCGGACGCAAAATAAGTGCATTCGCTAACTGACAAGACACAAATTACATGCGTGTTTGGGGTGCGCTGCGGTCGCAGACCTATTCGCCGAGGACTTCGATGAAGAAAGACTACTCCATCTGGTCGCTTTTCACGAAAGGCCTCAATTATAATGAGGGCTGGGATCCGGCGTGGCGGAGTGCGGAGCTTAAGCCTTCCTATAATGTAGTGATCGTCGGCGCTGGCGGCCACGGGCTCGCAACAGCTTATTACCTCGCGAAAGAGCACGGCGTCCGTGACATCGCTGTTATCGAGAAAGGCTATCTCGGAGGCGGGAATACGGCTCGCAATACGACCATCGTGCGCTCGAACTATCTTTGGGACGAGGCGACGATGCTCTACGAGCACGCGCTGAAACTTTGGGAGCACCTCACTGAAGAGCTCAATTTCAATGTGATGTTCAGCCAGCGTGGCGTTTTCAATCTTGGCCACACCTTACAGGATATGCGCGATATCGAACGCCGCGTGAATGCCAACGTGTTGAACGGTGTTGACGCTCAGGTTCTGGATGCGGCCGAAGTCAAGCGAAGGATCCCGATCCTCAATACCTCCAGAAATGCCCGTTATCCTGTTCTTGGTGCGAGCTATCAGCCACGCGCCGGCGTTGCGCGTCATGACGCCGTGGCGTGGGGGTTTGCCCGTGCGGCCAGCAAGTACGGCGTAGACATCGTCGAGAATTGCGAAGTCACGGGCATGGATATCGTGAACGGCAGGCTCCAGGGCCTGCAAACGTCGCGCGGCTCTGTACGGGCGGATCGCGTCGGCTGCGTGGCCTCGGGGCATTCCTCCGTTCTAGCGAAGATGGCCGGCATTCGTCTCCCGATCGAGAGCCATCCCCTTCAAGCATTCGTCTCCGAGTCCATGAAGCCTGTGCTGGATACCGTGGTGATGTCGAACGCAGTGCATGGCTACGCGAGCCAGTCCGACAAGGGTGAACTCGTTATCGGTGCGGGTATCGACCACTATACAAGCTATACCCAACGCGGCAGCCCGCACATTATCGAGCATACTGCTGCAGCTATCATTGAGCTGTTTCCGATATTCTCCCGCGTGCGCATGAATCGTCAGTGGGGCGGTATCGTCGACACAACACCGGATGCGTGCCCGATCATCAGCAAGACGAAGGTCAAAGGCCTCTACTTCAATTGCGGATGGGGCACCGGCGGTTTCAAGGCTACGCCCGGATCGGGAAATGTTTTTGCGCACACGATCGCGAATGACGAGCCACATCCGCTCAACAAAGCCTTCAGTCTCGATCGGTTTTCTACGGGACATCTCATAGATGAGCACGGCGCCGCCGCCGTCGCTCACTAGATCCAGGACGCTTCGATGCTCGTACTGTTTTGTCCGCACTGCCAAGAGAAGCGCGAGGAAGAGGAATTTGGCTACGGAGGGGAGGCTTTCCGCATCCGTCCGGCGTCACCCGATACCGCGGACGACGATACATGGGCTGACTATCTGTTCATGCGCACCAATCCCAAGGGCTGGAATTGGGAGTTATGGTCCCACGCCACGGGATGCCGGAAATTTTTCGTGGTGAAGCGTAATACCGCCACCAACTCGATCGCGGGTTCGTGGACGTTATCCGACGGGCGCAAAGTGTATGACGCGGAAGGTGGCTCGCAATGACAAGCCACCGCATTCGGCATGAAAAGGCCCGCGTCGATTTCGGGCGCCCTATCAGTTTCCACTTCGACGGAAAATCGTACACGGGATATGCCGGCGACACTCTTGCATCGGCGTTGTTGGCCAACGGCGTTCGAATGCTGGGGCGAAGTTTCAAATATGGACGGCCTCGCGGGATCGTTGGCGCGGGAGCTGAAGAGCCGAATGCCCTTACGCAGGTAGAGACTGGCGCCGCGACGATCCCAAATCTGAAGGCCACGCAAGTTGAGCTCTATGATGGTTTGACGGCCCGCCGAACGACGGGATGGCCGGCGCTCGATTTCGATCTCAAGAGTGTTTCGGGGCGCTTTTCCCGTTTCATGCCGGCAGGCTTCTACTACAAGACGTTTCAGAGCAGGGCTCTTTGGCCCAAATTCGAGCACGTCATTCGACAAGCGGCGGGCTATGGCTCTGCACCTGAGGAAGCCGATCTTGACAGCTATGATCACAGTCATCGGCACGCTGAGGTCGTGGTCGTGGGTGGAGGTCCGTGCGGGCTGCTAACGGCGCTCAACCTGGGTCGAGCTGGATTGAATGTAACCCTCCTTGATGAGCAAAGGGAGCTGGGCGGATGGCTGCTGTCCTATCCACATGCGATCATTGACGGCCAGCCGGGCTATGATTGGCTAAAAAACATCATTGCGGAACTTCGATCTTTGCCTCGCGTGCAGATCTTTACGCGGACCAGCGCCTTCGCTCTGCACGATCTGAACTTGATCCAAGCTGTCGAGCAGCTGCAGGACCACCTTCCCCTAGCCGAGCGTTCGGAGACGTCGCCCCGGCAGCGGCTTCACCGTATCAGGGCGTCGCACATCGTTCTGGCGACGGGAGCGATCGAGCGCCCCTTGGTATTCGGGAATAATGATCTTCCAGGAATTTTGACCGCATCGGCTCTAACAACGTACCTTAACCGCTACGGCGTTGCGGTCGGCCGGCGCGTGGTGATGCAAACAAGCAATGATTTCGCCTACCAGGGTGCTTGCGATCTCGCACGCGCGGGCTGCTCCGTAGTGTTGGCAGACACGCGAACGCGACCCAATACCGTTTGGGAGCAACGCGCTCACGCCGCGGGTGTCGATGTTCGCCCGGGATACGCCATATCCGGAGCATTAGGGTCTCGGGCCGTGAAGGCGGCAAAGCTCGTCAAGATCAGCGCAGACCAGAATTCTATCTCGGGCGATGGACCTACCATCGAATGCGACGCGCTCGGCAGTTCAGGGGGCTTGTCGCCAACGGTGCATCTCTACTGCCACGACGGTGGTCGTCCCCATTGGGATGAAGAGAAGCTGGCATTCGTTGCTCCCGCAATGGGGCGTGCTGCAACCGGTATTTACTGCGTCGGCGGCATCACCGGCACATTTGGTTTGCAGCCCGCCTTGATGCAAGCTCACGAGGTATCGGACGCCGTGCTTGCTGCGACGGGTAAGGCGTCGGTCGGTGAGCGCCGTAGCATCGAAACGGATGAACCGAATGCCATCCCTGCACGACGAATCTTCCGCGTTCCGGACGGCAAAGTTGAGGGTCACGGGAAGAAAGCGTTCGTCGATTTTCAGAATGACGTAACTGCCGCCGATATTCACCTGGCGGTGCGCGAGAACTATCGCTCCATCGAGCACATCAAGCGCTATACCGCTCTAGGTTTTGGCACCGACCAGGGCAAGCTTTCAAACGTCAACGGGTTTGCCATCGCGGCTGAAGCGCTCGGCAAAAGCATTCCGGACGTTGGAACAACGACCTACCGTCCGGCATATTCCCCGGTGACCTTCGGCACCCTTGCTGGCCCTCATGAGGGGGACACCTTCGAACCCAAACGCTACACGCCGATGCACGCGTCGCACGTGGCAAGGGGAGCAGTTTTCGAGAACGTGGGGCAATGGCTCAGGCCGCAATATTTTCTCAAGGCCGGCGAAGATCAGGACGCGGCCATCAGGCGGGAATGCATCGCTGCCCGCCGCGGCGTCGGCATTATGGATGCGTCGACACTTGGCAAGATCGACTTGCAGGGCAAGGATGCACGTGAGTTCCTCAATCGCGTCTATGCCAACTCGTGGACGCAACTGGCTCCGGGCAAGTGCCGCTACGGCTTGATGTTGGACGAGAACGGAATGGTGATGGACGATGGCGTCACCGCCTGCATCTCAGACGAGCATTTCGCCATGACGACGACGACGGGCGGGGCTGCGCGCGTTTTGTCCTGGCTGGAGAACTGGCACCAGACGGAGTGGCCGGATCTTGACGTCTACATGACCTCCGTCACCGACCATTGGGCGACCGCGGCAGTGGTAGGACCAAAGAGCCGCGAGGTTCTGGCGAAGGTGTGCTCCGACATCGATTTATCGCCATCGTCCTTCAAGTTCATGGATTGGCGCGAGGGCACGGTCGCGGGCGTCGCAGCACGGGTTTTCCGTATCAGCTTTTCTGGGGAGCTCGCGTTCGAGGTGAACGTTGACGCGAATTACGGATACCATCTGTGGGAAGCACTGCTGGCTGCCGGTGCCGAGTTCGACATTACGCCATACGGCACTGACGCGATGCATCTACTGCGAGCGGAAAAAGGCTTCATCATCGTGGGGCAGGACACCGATGGTTCGATGACGCCATTCGACCTTGACATGGCTTGGGCTGTATCGATGAAAAAGCCCTTCAGCTTTATCGGTAAGCGTTCCTTTGCACGAAGCGATACCGCCGGTCCCAATAGAAAGCAGCTCGTCGGATTGCTGACAGAAGATCCGTCCATCGTATTGGCAGAAGGTGCCCAGATTATTGAAGCGCCCGAGGTGAACCCGCCAGTAGCAATGCTCGGGCATGTAACTTCCAGCTATTTCAGCCCTGAACTTGGGCGCTCTATCGCCCTGGCGGTTGTGCGGGATGGCATCAAGCGGCGCTCCCCGGAAGGCCAGAATGCGGGCCGGGATCGGCTCTTTGCTTATTTTGGTGGACAAACGCATCGGGTGCAAGTCGTCTCACCGGTATTCGTCGACCCGAAGGGGGAGCGACAGAATGCTTGAACACGTGTCTCGATCGCCTCTTCATGCGTTTGGACTCCCTTTGCAGGCAACCGCCATCAACGATACGCGCGGGGTCTGGGCAAACGAACTACCGTCGCTTGGATATGTCAGCCTTCGCGGGGATTCTAAGGACAGGACGTTCGTTGAAAAGGTAACGCATTCACTCGGTGTTGCCTTGCCCACGTCCCCATGCACCTATGCAGGCACCGACGGCGCCAAGGTCCTTTGGATTTCTCCTGACGAGTGGCTGATCGTCAGCCAGCGGGACAGGATTGGATCATTGGCGGCCGACCTAAAGGCGGCCCTCCAAGGCGTTAGAAGCCAAGTCGCGGATAACTCCGGCGGCTATACGCAAGTTCTTCTCCGAGGCCGGAACGCGTTGGATGTTCTTCAGCACACCACGGTTTATGACTTTGCGGCGCTTGAGCCTGGGCGAGTGGTCGGCACGACCTTCGGAAAATCTTCCGTTTACGCGCATAGGTCTGGGGAGGGTTTTTGCCTCGTAATGCGTCGCAGTTTCGCCGACTATATCTGGCGCTATCTTGTCCGCGCTGCGGCGCCATATGGATTAGGAATCGCCGTCGTAGAGACGACGGGCCACGCTGCGCTGGTAGTGGCATGAATGAACTACAGCGTCTTTGAAGTTTTCCGTATCGGCATAGGCCCTTCAAGTTCGCACACGGTTGGGCCGATGAGTGCCATGGGCAGCTTCATTGCCGAGCTTCGCAATCGTAAACTCGAGCATCACGTCGAGAGGGTCGTCGTGGAGCTATACGGTTCGCTGGCGCTCACGGGAGTAGGGCACGCGACGGATTTCGCTGTGATTAGCGGACTTCTCGGCGCGACACCGGAAGATGCCGATCCGCAAATTCTGGCTGAGCGTGTAGGCGAAGTTCGTCGCACAAAGCGCCTTCTGTTTGGTGGGTTTCGAGAGATCGCATTTTCACCCGAGACTGACCTTTTGTTTCTCCGCGACCGGATGTTGAGCGAGCATCCCAATGGGATGACTGTTGAAGCATTCGATGAGCTCGGCGCATCGCTCTATAGAAATACATACTTCTCGATTGGCGGCGGCGCTGTTCTCGATAAGACCGCTCTTATCGCGAGTCGCAGGACGGACGAAGTTCCACATCGCCCTGTTCGTTATGGGTTCAGCACAGCGGGCGAACTTCTTGCACTTTGCCAGCGCTACAACCTGTCGATCGCAGACATCGTTTGGCGCAACGAGTTCGCCTATCAAGATGAAGCGGCGACGCGGTCCAGATTGCTCAAAGTCTGGGACGTCATGAATACCTGCCTGCAGCGCGGCTTGACCACTGAAGGTATTCTACCGGGTGGGCTCAGGGTAAAACGCCGAGCGCCTGCGCTCTATAGGCAAGCCTGTGATGTGGCAGGCAAGCTGACGCCGGACTTTCGAGCCATGGATATGGTCAGCGCGTTCGCGATCGCAGTCAATGAAGAGAACGCTGCGGGAGGCAGGGTCGTTACTGCACCGACGAACGGCTCGGCGGGCGTCATTCCTGCAGTACTTGCTTATTATATTCGCTTCTGTGACGCGGCATCCGATTCCGATATCCGTGACGACCACATCATCACGTTTCTGCTGACGGCGGCAGGGATCGGCATGCTCTACAAAAAGAATGCATCGATCTCTGCAGCCGAAATGGGTTGTCAAGGCGAGATCGGCGTTTCGTGCTCGATGGCAGCGGCCGGACTTGCTGCAGTCATGGGTGCTACGGCACAGCAAGTGGAGAATGCCGCCGAAATCGGTATGGAGCACAATCTCGGCATGACGTGCGACCCGATCGGTGGATTGGTGCAGGTTCCCTGCATCGAGCGCAACAGCATGGGGGCAATGAAAGCGATCAATGCTGCGCGTCTTGCAATGATGGATGACGGGGGGCACCTCGTTTCGCTCGATGCCGTCATCGAAACGATGCGGCAGACCGGGCACGATCTTCAATCGAAATACAAAGAAACGTCGCTCGGCGGCTTAGCCGCCACGGTCGTCTACTGCTGAGATCGGATGAGAGGATCAGGCGATGGCGGCTTATCCGAATATCTTCACTCCGATCAAGCTCAATCAGCTGACGCTACCGAACCGCATCTATTCGACTGCACACGCCGAGGTTTACGCCGATGCCGGCGGAATGCCGGGGGATCGCTACATCCGCTACTACGAAGAGAAGGCCAAAGGCGGATTAGGCATGGCGATTTGCGGCGGCTCAAGCCCCGTCTCAATAGATGTCCCGCAGGGCTCGTGGAAGCCCGTGAATCTCACGACCGACCGGGTGATCGAGCCTATGGCGCGCTTGGCCGACACAGTGCACCGCCACGGCATGAAGATCATGATTCAGGCGACGCATATGGGCCGGCGTTCCGCCTACGCCGGCGATCCCTGGCCGCACCTGGTGTCGCCCTCGGGCGTGCGCGAGCCCGTTCATCGCGGTAACGCGAAAGAGATTGAGATCGAAGAGATCAAGCGGATTATCGGTGACTTCGCGAAGGCAGCAAAGCGCGTGCAGACATCCGGATTCGATGGAATAGAGATCTCCGCAGCCCACCAGCAACTCATCGATCAGTTCTGGTCGCCCCGCACGAATATGCGATCCGACGAATGGGGCGGCAGCCTCGAAAACCGCATGCGCTTTGGATTGGAAGTGTTGCAGGCCGTTAGGGCAGCGGTGGGCCGGGATTTTTGCGTCGGCATTCGAATGTGTGCCGATGAATTCCATGACGACGGTTTGGATCATGAGACGCTGAAAGACATTGCACAGGCGATGTCGGAGACGGGGCTCATCGATTTCATCAGTGTAATCGGGTCAGGAGCAGATACGCATAATTCGCTTGCCAATTGCATGCCGCCGATGGCGCTTCCACCTGAGCCATTCGTGCATCTCGCCGCGGGGATAAAATCCGTCGTCAAGGTGCCGGTGCTGCACGCCCAAGGCATTCGCGATGTGTCTCAGGCAGAGCGCATCTTGGCGAATGGCCTTGTCGATCTCGTCGGCATGACCCGTGCGCATATTGCAGATCCTCACATCATGAACAAAGTGAGGGAGGGGCGCGAGGATCAAATCCGGCAGTGCGTGGGTGCCAACTATTGCATCGATCGAATGTATTCTGGTTCTGATACCCTATGCGTACAAAACGCGGCGACCTCCCGTGAAGCGACGATGCCTCACGTGATCTCTCCGACGAACGGACCGATGCGCCGCATTGTTGTGGTGGGTGGTGGGCCGGCAGGGCTGGAGGCCGCGCGCGTATCCCGCTCGCGTGGGCACGATGTCGTGTTGTTCGAACGGAACGAGACGGTCGGGGGCCAGATCAACCTGGCTGCAAAGGCTCCGCAGCGGGAGCAGATGGCGGGCATCGTTCGCTGGTTCGATCTCGAAACCAAGCGCTTGGGCATCGATCGGCGTCTCGGCACCGAAGCGAACGCAGAAATGATCCTGGCGGAAAAGCCTGATATCGTCGTTCTCGCGACAGGCGGCCGGAGCCATGTTCATCAAGTCGAAGCGTGGGGAGCATCCGAGGGACTCTCGGTCAGCTCCTGGGATATTCTTGCTGAGAAGGTACAACCTGCCGAGAACGTGCTCGTCTACGATGGGATCAGCACCCACGCGGGCTTTGGCACTGCAGATTTTCTCGCGAGCCGCGGCTCCACGGTGGAGATCGTTACGCCGGACGTTAAAGTCGGTGATGACGTCGGGGGAACCACGTTCCCCATTTTTTATCGTCGGATGTACGCGCAGGGCATAATTCCGACCCCCAATTTCTGGCTCGATCGAGTTTACGCAGAAGGAAATAAGAAGATTGCAGTTCTGCGCAACGAGTATACCGACGAACTCGAAGAGCGCGCTGTCGACCAGGTGGTGATCGAAAACGGGATCACTCCCAACACCGAACTCTATTGGTCGCTGAAGGAAATGTCGATCAATCGCGGACAGATCGACATAAACGCGCTTTATTCGAACGAAGCCCAGCCGGTGTTGAACGAACAAACAGATGGTAATCGCTTTGTGCTTTTTCGGGTGGGTGATTGTGTGTCGATGCACAACATCCACGCGGCCATCTATGACTCGCTACGTCTCTGCAAGGACTTCTGAGGATGGCAGTCGCGCCTGCCATTACTGTTCTGTTCTGGCTGTCAACGGCAACGTTGATGATTGGCTTAGCGCGGCGCGCGAGGCTTTGGCGTGCAGGTCAGCGAGCGCCCGTTGAATGGGCTGGTTTGCTCGCCGTTCCCAAGCGCTACTTTGTTGACCTGCACCACGTTGTAGCTCGGGAGCCTTATATCGCAAACACCCATGTTGCGGTCGCAGGCGGCGCGGTAGCAGCGATTTTACTGGTAGCGCTAAACTATGGTTTGGCGATCTATTCTCCGATCCTCGATGTAGCGATTGTGCTCGCGGCGCTCGTGATGGTCGCGGGCGTTTTTTTCGTTTGGCAGCGGCGGAGACATCCACCTAAGCGTCTGTCGCGCGGAGCGTGGGATCGGCTGCCCTATACCCTGGCTCTCTTCGCCGTCGGTCTGCTCGTAGTAATCGCGACGCCCGCGCAGTATCTATCGGCGGCAATCGCTTCCGTCGCGCTTTTTTTCCTGCTGGCGGGCTCTGCTGAGCTTGTTCTAGGCATTGGTTTCGGCGCGCCGATGAAGCACGCCGTGGCGGGCCTCCTGCATTTGGCGTTCCATCCGCGCCCGGAACGATTTTCCGGCGTTCGCTCCACCGCGCTCAAGCCGCTCGAATTGGAGAAGATGGAACTTGGCGTCGACGCGCCGGCTGATTTTCGCTGGAACCAACTTCTGAGTTTTGATGCCTGCGTCCAATGCGGGAAATGCGAGCAATCGTGCCCGGCCTTCGCAGCCGGGCAGCCGCTCAATCCGAAAAAACTCATTCAGGATTTGGTTTGCGGCTTATCTGGAACTAGCGATGCAAATTACGCCGGTCGCCCTTATCCGGGGATTGCGATTGGCGCGCACAGCGGAGCGCTGGACAATCCAATCGTTCCGCAGCTCATCGAGCCAGCAACCCTTTGGTCATGCACCACCTGCCGCGCATGCGTCGAGGAATGCCCGATGCTGATCGAACATGTCGATGCGATCGTCGGGATGCGCCGAAGCTTAAATCTTACGCGCGGGGAAATTCCAGGCACCGCTCCTGAGATCCTGGCGAATTTACGAGAGACGGATACGCAAGGCGGGTACCCCAAACCTGCGAGATACAACTGGTCGATCGATCTCGATGTCCCCCAGGCGGTACCCGGGAAGCCATTTGACGTTCTCCTCTATGCGGGAGAAGGCGCATTCGACATGCGCTATCAGCGAACACTTCGGGCGCTCGTGAGAATTCTGAAGGCAGCGAAGGTCGACTTCGCCGTCCTTGGGGGCGAGGAGCGCGATACGGGTGACACGGCAAGGCGCCTAGGCGATGAAGCAACGTTTCAACGCCTAGCCAAAGAAAACATCTCCACTTTCGCAACGCTGAAGTTTTCTCGCATCGTGACGGCGGATCCCCACGTGCTGCATAGCCTCCGCAACGAATATCCTGCACTCGGCGGACACTATGTCGTCGTCCATCACACCGCCTTGATCGCTGAACTGATGGAACAAGGGCGATTGAGCACTGCGACGCTGACGAATGGAAAGCCGCTGACATACCATGACCCTTGCTATCTCGGTCGGTACAACGGCGAATTCGAGGCGCCGCGTGCCGTCCTCCGAAAGCTCGGCGCTACCCTCCGTGAAATGGAAAGATCGGGTCCTCGCGCCCGGTGTTGCGGTGGGGGAGGCGGCGCGCCGCTAACGGACATCGCGGGAATTCAGAGAATTCCCGACATGCGCATGGCCGATGTTCGTGAAGCGGGCGCTGAGATCGTAGCGGTCGCGTGTCCTCAGTGTACGGCGATGCTCGAGGGGGTTGCCGGTTCTCACGCGGAGGTTTTGGATATCGCCGAACTCGTCGCCTCGGCGCTGGAGGTGCCTGCATGAATCCTCCGAAAAGAATCGACCCACGGCGCGCTTATCGCGTCGGTCCACAAGGTCTCCGAAGGATCGTTCTTGGCGAGATTTCTGTGAATGGTACGACTTCAGCAACTGTCGAAGCTTCGCGGCGTCCGAAGGCCAAGCCGCTACGCACCACGATTCAACCGACGAAATGGCATATGGTTGTGGCTCATAGTTATCGCGGTCGGCTGGATGACCATGCGCGCGAAGCGATCGCTTGCGCCGCCATATTGGCGGAGCCCGACACAGGCGTCCTTGTTGTCGTGCTGGGAACCTTTCAAGAGGACCCATCGCCGCTCGGCGCAGATAGGATTGCTATCGTTGATGATCTGGACTGGTCGCGATATGAGCCCGTCCGCGAAGAGGCTTTGGTCGACGCTTTCCTCCAAGACTATTGCCCTGAGCACATTTTCCTGCCGGACAATTCTCTGGGCGATGGAGATCTTGGACGCCGGCTGCTCGCCAAGCAGCAGAGCTCAGGGGCGACACACGTTATAGAAATCGACCGCAAGCACATCGCGATTGTTTGGTCTAGCGGCAACAGACTCGCATGCGCACCATTACCTCGAATCGTGCTGCTCGATCCTGGCGCAGTCGACGCAAATTTGCCGTTTGTCGGTGCGGGTGAGAAAATTGCTGTTCCGTCAACAGGGTTGGCATCCGAACGGTGCGTTGACCTCGGCTTGGCTCCGTCCAAGCCATCGGAAATTGCCCTGGAGGAGGCGGACTTTATAGTGTCGGCCGGAAACGGTGTGCATAGCATCGCGACGCTCGAAGAACTGGCGCGTTCCCTCGACGCGGCAGTCGGGGCGAGCCGCGTAGCTGTCGATGATGGGAAGTTACCGAGAAGCAAGCAGATCGGAGCCTCGGGCAAGACAGTCAGCGCCACAACATATTTTGCGGTCGGCATTTCCGGCGCCGTGCAGCATCTTCAAGGCATCAAGTCATGCCGCCATGTCATCGCGGTCAACCGCGATCCCGGCGCGCCGATTGTGAAGCGTGCCGATCTGACCGTCATTGCTGATGCCGAAGAATTCATGCAGGCGCTAATAACACGAGTGGCTCAGGCCCGTGAACAGTCTGAACTTAAGGGCGACAGCAATGGGTGACGTCCCGTCCGTAGCGGCGCTCGTTTCGGCCGGCCGCCACCCGTTAACGGGCGTGCCGCGCGCATGTCGTGGTGATGCCGTCGCAATGGCTCTCGGACGTGCACTTGCGGGTGAGAAGTTCGCCCTTTTCCATATTGGCAGCGTCGACGAGCCGTCTTTGCGAGATTATCTGGCGTATGGAGCCGACAAAGTTGAGGTCATACCGGCGAATAAGGGCGACGTTGATATCAACGCTGTCGCCGATGTTGTGAAAAACTTCGATATTGTTCTGACCGGCACTAGGGCCGAGGTGGCCGCCGGCAGCGGCATGTTTCCTTATATGTTGGCTCATGCGATGGCGTGCCCGGTCGTCACGAATGCGCTCGACATCAGAGTTGACCAATCTGATACCGGAACGAATGTCGTAATCAGCCAATTCCTCCCGAAGGGGCAACGCCGTTCGATCGCATCTGCGACACCGCTTGTGATCGCAGTCCATCCTTTTGCGGCTGCAACTTTGAAGTACGCTCATTCGCGCCGTGTCTCGGGAACAATCAACGTTATCGGATCCGTAAGTGCTGCGCCGGCGCGTCAGCCAAGCTGGGCCGTAGAAGCCGCGCCGCGGCGGCCTGTTCGCCTGAAAGCAGCAGAAAAGCAGGCCGGACATGCTCGTTTGCTGTCAGCGATAGTGTCTGAGGCGAAGGGCGGCGTTGTCGCTTTTGAGGGGACAACTGTCGATAAAGCACAAGTGGTGCTGAATTATCTGAGAGAACATCGCCTCGTCGATTTTTAGCGAGCCCCTCAAAAGGGAGGACCCCATGCAATTATCAAATGAACTGCGGTCCATGATTGCACGCAGGCGGCCACGCTATAGCCTTGAGGCTCCATTCTATCAGAGCACCGAAATTTTCGATCTCGACATGGATGTCATCTTCGGCAGAACGTGGATCTACGTCGGATCGGAACCCGATATCCCGGAGCCTGGTGACTACTTCACCGTGCCGATGGGAAAGACCTCGATCGTCGTAGCGCGCGACGATGATATGTCTATCACTGCATTCCATAATGTTTGCCGTCATCGCGGAGCACGCCTCTGTGACGGAGACAAGGGAAGCGTTGGCAACGTCGTTTGTCCCTATCATCAGTGGACCTATGATCTGCGAGGAAATCTCATCCACACCGAGCATATGGGTGACGAGTTCGATCGCAGCAAGTTTGGATTGAAGATGGTGCACGTCGGGAATATCGCCGGCCTGATCTTCATTTGCCTTGCTGAGGAGCCGCCCAAGGATTTCGATCAGATGCGGCGGGAGATGGAACCCTACATCCTTCCGCATAAGATTTCAGAGTGTAAAGTCGCTTACGAAGAGGACCTGATCGAGAACGGCAATTGGAAGCTGACGATGGAGAACAATCGTGAGTGCTACCATTGCAAAAGCAATCACCCTGAGTTGACCATTTCCCTTTATGAATTCGGATTTGGATATCAACCGTCTCCGGAGAATGCCGCTGAGGTTCACGCGTTTCAGGATCTGATCAAGCGGGAGCATGCGCGATGGGAATCCTGCGGACTTCCCTCCGTGGAACGAGAGTTTCTGGATAGTCGCGTTACCGCCTATCGCACTGAGCGTTTGCCGTTGGATAAGGCCGGCGAGTCGCAGACGCTCGACAGCAAGGTTGCGTGCAAGAAGCTTCTTGGCGATCTGACGCAACGGAATCTTGGCGGACTTTCATTCTGGACCCAGCCCAATTCCTGGCATCACTTCATGAGTGATCACATCGTGACGTTCAGCGTGTTACCCATAAGCCCGGACCGGACTCTGCTTCGCACCAAGTGGCTCGTGCATAAAGATGCCGTCGAGGGACAAGATTACGATCCAAAGGAGTTGAGCGCGGTCTGGCACGCAACGAACCTTCAGGATGGATCGCTCGTCGAACGAACCCAAATCGGGTCGTACAACGCCGCGTATCAGCCCGGGCCCTATTCGCCCTACACCGAAGAGTTGGTCGAAAAATTTATGTCCTGGTATTTCAAGCGGCTTCGTTCCGAGACCGGACAGGAGTCGGCGACGATAAGCCCGCTCGCCGCGAGCGCCTGATCAATGAGCGAAGAGGAAGCGCGCGAAAGGCTTGGCCCCGCCCTTTGGGATGCGGTGCCAGCCAAGTGGAACTCGGACCAGGACGACGTGCTGGTGTGTACGCATGTCCGTCCGGAGACACACGATGTCAAAAGCTTCTTGTTCCGAACTCCAGCGCCTCGTCTGTTTCGCTTCCGTCCCGGGCAATTCATAACCATCGAAGTGGAGATAGATGGGGAGGCGGTCAACCGCTGCTACACGATTTCATCGCCCCCCACGCGCCCTGACACGCTGTCGATCACAGTGAAGCGCGCGCCGGGAGGCAAGGTATCCAATTGGCTCCACGCTAATCTAAAGCCAGGGATGGCAATAAAGGCTCTTGGCCCGGCCGGTGAGTTCAGCTGCACCTTCCATCCGGCGCCCAAATATCTTTTTCTGTCTGGCGGCTCCGGCGTGACGCCGCTGATGTCGATGTCGCGCACTTTTTACGAGTTGGGCGAAGACCCCGATGTTGTTTTCGTGCACAGCGCCCGCACCCCGCGCGACATCATCTTCCGTAATGAACTCACCATGATGACCCACGGCATGACGAAGTTTCGCACGGGCTTCGTCTGCGAGCAGATGGGCGAGCATCGGGACTGGAGCGCGCCGACCGGATATCTAACATTGCCGTTGTTGAAATCCATCGTTCCCGATCTGGCCGAGCGTGAAATCTTCTGCTGCGGTCCGGACGCTTACATGAAGAATGTGCGAGCCATGTTGGCCGAAGTGGGCTTCGATCGGGCGCACTACCACGAAGAGAGTTTTTCTTTCGAGAATCTCAGCGCTGAAGAGAAGGCGGAAGTTCAAAACCTGCAGGCTGAAGCTCCCAACACGGGGTATACGATTGAATTTACGAAATCGGGCCGCTCCATTCCTTGTCGGCCGGATCAATTCATCCTGGATGCGGCGAAGGCGGCCGGTATGCGCCTTCCGTTCTCGTGCAGCAAGGGCGTCTGCGGTACTTGCAAGAGCAAGAAGATCTCCGGGCAGGTGGTCATGAACCATGGCGGTGGGATCAGGCAGCGCGAGATCGACGCAGGCATGGTCCTGATCTGCTGCAGTAAGCCGCTCAGCGACGTTGTAATAGACAAATGACGCGGACGACGGCTGTGCTTCGCTATTCTTTGCGCCGAAGTATCGCCTGAAGCACGTCAGGCAC
>NZ_RXIZ01000008.1:0-25044 GCF_003987855.1 Hyphomicrobium sp. | reverse complement strand
CCCAGATCGCTTTGCGTCCTTCGCACTCGGCGGCTTCTACGACGCCTTTGTCATCGACGCGGAATTTTGTAGTCTTGCGCTGATCGAGCCAGATCCAATTTTCGTCGGCTTGTTCCAGGTCGTGCTTGTTGCGCATCACGTTCCAAGCCGTCAGCACGGACAGCGGATTGACGTTCGCGATGAAGTCCCGGACGTAATCGTCCGCAGGCTGTAGGACGATGTCCTCGGGCATGCCCGATTGAACGATACGTCCGCTTTCCATGATCGTGATACGGTTGCCGATCTTCAGGGCTTCTTCCAGATCATGGCTAACGAAGATGATCGTCTTCTTGATCGTCTTTTGAAGTTGCAGCAATTCGTCCTGTAGCTTCGTACGAATGAGGGGATCGAGGGCGGAGAAGGGCTCGTCCATAAGAAGGATTGGAGCATCTGTCGCAAAGGCACGGGCAAGACCGACGCGTTGCTGCATACCGCCGGACAGCTCGTGCACATATTTATCGGCCCAGCTGTCGAGGCCGACGAGATGCAACTGCCTATCCACCCTGGCCTTGATTTCACCAACTGGAATTCCTGCCAGTTCGAGACCGAGGCCAGCATTTTCTCGAACAGTCCGCCAGGGAAGGAGGGCAAATTGCTGGAACACCATCGCGACTTGGTTCTGGCGCATATGGCGCAAGGTAGCGGCATCGCAGCTTGCGATGTCGACCATCCTTTCGCCGTCCTTCACCAGCAGTGCGCCTCGAGAGACTTTGTTCAAGCCGTTGACGGCGCGCAGAAGCGTTGACTTTCCCGAGCCTGACAATCCCATCAGAACGGAAATCTCGCCCTCGTTGACCGTCAGGTTGGCCCCAGCCACACCTAGAACCGCGCCGGTTTTCGCAAGAATTTCAGCACGTGTCGCTCCGGCGTCGACCATCCCGAGCGTGCGAGGAACGTCCTTTCCGAAAATGATATCGACGTTCTTGAAATCGACGGCGATGCTCATTTCCGAACCTCCGGTTTCACTGCGAGAGCGCGATCCAAGATGATGGCCAGGATCACGATCGCGAGTCCCGCTTCGATACCGAGCGGGATGTTGCGGTTCGCAAGCGCGCGATTTACCGGGTTGCCCAGGCTAGGCGCACCAATCAATGTTGCGAAGACGACCATCGACAACGAGAGCATGATGCATTGGGTCAGCCCTGCCATGATGGAAGGTAGTGCAGCAGGCAGTTCAACCTTCCAAAGCAACTGACGTTTGGTAGCGCCGAAACTTTCCCCGGCCTCCAGCATCGGCTTGGGAATAGAAGTCAAGCCCAGATAGGTCATGCGGACTGGCGCCGGCATTGCAAAGATGATCGTAACGATGAGCGCTGGTGCTGCGCCGAGGCCGAAAAGGATGAGGATCGGAATGAGGTAGACGAACGTCGGCATCGTCTGCATGAGGTCCAGGATTGGCTGTGTGATGCGCCAAACATGAGGCTTGTGTGCTGCCCAAATGCCGATCGGCACCCCGATGACCATCGACAGGGCTGTCGCTGACAGAACGAGCACCAGCGTCTGGACCGTCTCTTTCCAGAGTCCCTGGTTGAGAATGAAGAGTAAGCCGATCAGAACACCGATCGCGAGCGTTGCGGAACGTCTCAACCAATAAGCGAAACCCGCTAGAACGACGGCCAGAAGGACAGGCGGAAGCTTCAACAGGAGATCGGAGGTTCCGTCCACGACAGTTTCGAGAACGGTGGAGACGGCATCAAAGAACCACTGGAAGTAATCGGTGATAAAATCGAACGCGGCCTTGCCGACTTGGCCAACTGGAATCTTCCAAGCGGCTATCAGTTTCGATATGGGATCCATGAGCGCCGTCCCAGGGTTCAAGCATCTGTGATGCAGGGGTGGCCCATATTCGAAGGCCATCCCTGTTTTGCCGGGTGGGTTATCAATGGACTACTTTTCCAGCGCCGCCTTCACTGCTGCCTTCGCATCGCCTCCATCGAACGTTGTGACGCCTTCAAGCCATGGTGTGGCTGCGTCTGGATTCTTCTTGAGCCATTCGAGCGCTGTGGCCTTGGGATCGGCACCGCTTTTCAGCACCGGCTCCATCATCGCGCCTTCCATGGCGAGATTGAATTTCAGGTTCTTGAGGAGTTTCGCGGCGTTCGGGCATTCCTTCTCGTAATCCTTACGGATGTTCGTGCTAACCGTAGCGGCGCCGAAACCCGAGTCGCCCATTCCATCGAGATAAGCGATTTTCATTGCGCCCATGACGGGGTGAGGCGTCCAGCCAAGGAAGACGATCCATTCGTTCTTTTTCATCGCTTTTTCGGCCTGGGTGAGCATGCCCGCTTCAGAGCTTTCCACCAGTTCGAAGCCCTGAAGGTTGTTCTCAGGCTTGGATATCATCGTGCTGATGATCCGGTTTCCGTCGTTGCCGGCTTCGATGCCGTAAATCTTACCGCCAAACTGATCCTTGTGGGCGCCAAGGTCCTTCAGGCTTTTGACGCCCGCGTCTGCCACATATTGCGGGACGACGAGGCCGTATCCCGCGTTGTCGAGATTGACGCCAAGAACTTCGACGGATTTGTCGTCAATGTACGGCTTGATGTCGGCCGTCATGCTCGGCATCCAATTGCCGAGGAACACGTCGATATCCTTGTTTTTCATGGAAGCGTAGGTGACGGGAACAGACAGCGTCTTCACCTCTGGCTCATAGCCGAGCGCTTCGAGGATGGTGGTAGTCGTGCCGGTTGTAACTTGAATGTCGGTCCAGCCGACGTCTGCGAAGCGCACTTTTTTGCAGGTGGGGTTTTCGGCGTGGGCCGCGGTGGCGGCGAGGACGAGAGCCAAGGTGGCCCCAATCGCTATGCGTGTCATGACAACTCCTGTTTTTTGCAATGGCAGGCGTTAATGACAACAGTCCGCTTACGGGGGATCGTAGACGAGATCACCCTACTGTCGGTAGCCTGTTGAAGGCGCCACCCGGCATGGGCGACACCAATAGCTAATAGCAGCGGCTAGCTATCTATTTTTGCAATTGCGACGCGATCTAGCGCTTACACGCCTAGACCGGGTCCATCTTTGCACCGCACACGGCCGATCGAAAAGTTATGTCTCCAAGAGGGGTCTGGAGATCTGGTCATAGAGATGGCACGCGCGACCGACTTGTCGTTTTACGTTGATGCGGCGGGGCTGCGCGGAACTGCTCAATGGCGTTATGCGGTTGGCGCTCGCTTCGGGGTGTTCGACCATAAAGCGCGCGATACGACTTGCTGAAATGGCATGTCGACTGAAAGCCGCATGAAATAGCAATCTGAGTGATCGACATTTGCGACTGCAACAAGAGTTCCCGTGCTCGGCGCAAACGCAGCTGAAGGTAGTATTTGGTCGGCGTCGTATCGAGCGAAACTTGAAACATGCGTTGAACCTGTCGGAGCGAAAGCCCGGCAAGTTTCGCGAGTTCAACGGCGGTCAGCGGTTCTTCGAAGTTGGCTTCCATGAGAGCCGCGATGTCGACAAGGGCGCTGTGATTAAATCCCAAGCGCGCCGCCATAGGAATGTGCTGCCGATCGTACCCGTCGCGCACGCGTTCCAAAATGAACTGATTGGAAATATCGGCGACGAGCGTCTTGCCGAACGCACTACGTACGATGGAAAGCATCATGTCGATCGGCGCAATGCCGCCAGTGCAAGTCACCCGATCTCGATCGATAACAAACAGTTCCTCTTGGAAGTGCACACGAGGATGGAATTCGCGAAGCCCCGCCATGTTCTCCCAGTGAACCGTGCACTTATACCCGTCGAGAAGTCCGGACTTCACGAGCGCGTAGGTCCCGGTGCAAAGACCGCCGAGCACAATGCCGTCGTGCGCCATCCGGCGGAGGAGATTGACGACCTTCTCATTGACGAACTTCTGAATATTCGTGCCGCCGCAGACGAGCACCAGGTCGAAGTCACCGCCTGCGTCGTAAGTCGAAACATCGGCATAGGAGAGGCCGTTGCTTGCGGCCACCGGCTTTCCATCGAGAGAAAGGATCGTCCACTGATAATGCGTTTGGCCGCTCAGTCGATTAGCCATGCGCAAAACCTCGATCGCGCTCGAGAGCGCGATCATCGTGTATTCGTTTAGGGTCAGAAAACCGATCCGACGGATCGTGCTTAGCTTTTCAGATACGTCATTCACGCAGCGAAAGCTCCTGGGTGCTCCGCAAATCGATGCATCCACGCGGGGGGTTAATCCGCAGCGTGGGCGACGACGCTGGTCGTGACCTCAAACAGAAGATCGTCGTAAAATCTTAGCACTTGGTCGTCTTTTGACAAGTTCCAGAAAGTTTAATTCGTGCTGAGGAAACGGGCTTGTTGTGCTGCAAAAGCGGGCGTTAGCTTCATCGGCGCTCAAGTGGAGGGAAACTGGAGCTGTCGCCACCAACACTATTCGCGTCGTATCTGATAATGCCCTCGTAGCGCCGCATCGGCATAGGGGAGCGCGTAAGTCGGTAACATTTGCCAACACGCGCAGCGTATGACAGACCCGCTGTCCTGCCGCGCGGAGCTGACCGGGGCGAGCAAGGCTAGATGGCGCGAGTGCTTCAAAACTATGTGGGGGGCGGGTTTCTCGCATCGGCGAGCGGGGAAACGTTCGAGAATCGAGATCCCGCGACCGGAGAACTCATTTCCAATGTGGAAGTGGCCCTAGAGTCCGAGATTGACGCTGCACTGCAATCGGCCAAGCAGGGCCTTGCGGTTTGGGCGGCAATGTCAGGCGCCGAGCGAGGACGGGTTCTCAACAAAGCCGCACGGATCTTGCGCGATCGAAATCGCGAACTTGCCGAATGCGAGGTGAGGGATACTGGCAAACCGATTCAGGAAGCCGAGGTCGTCGATGTGGTTAGCGGCGCCGATTGTGTTGAATATTTCGCCGGATTGGCGGCGACACTCCACGGAGAGCAGATCGCGTTGAATAACGCGTTTGTTTATACGCGGCGCGAGCCAATCGGAATTTGCGTCGGCATCGGCTCCTGGAATTATCCCATCCAGATTGCCTGCTGGAAATCGGCGCCGGCGCTCGCTTGCGGAAACGCGATGATATTTAAGACGTCGGAACTGACACCGACTACGCCGACGCTTCTCGCCGAGATCTACAGCGAGGCAGGACTGCCAAGAGGTGTTTTCAACGTTCTCCACGGGGACGCTCGTACCGGTTCGCTTTTGACCACTGATCCGCGCGTGGCGAAAATTTCACTGACGGGTTCGGTGGGCACGGGCAAGAAGATCGCTGCCAGCGCGGCAGCCACGCTGAAGCGAACGACTATGGAACTGAGCGGAAAGTCCGCGCTCATTGTCTTTTCGGACGCGGATCTGAGACATGCGGTTTCCGCTGCCATGCTCGGTAACTTCTACACTCAAGGGGAAATATGTACGAACTGCACGCGCGTGTACGTGCATGACGATATTTACGACGCGTTCCTCGAAATGGTCGTTGAGCGGACGAAAAAGCTTCGCATTGGGCTTCCACTCGATGCGCAGACTCAGGTTGGCGCTCTCATTTCGCGGCCGCACATGGAGCGTGTTTTAAGCTATGTCGCAGCCGGAAAGGCTGAAGGCGCGCAGCTATGCTACGGCGGCGAGCGGCTCAACGAGTCGCCCTTCGATCGCGGAAATTACATCCGGCCGGCGGTTTTCTCAGAATGCACCGATGATATGAAGATCGTCCGCGAAGAGATCTTTGGACCCGTCATGTCCGTTTTGCGGTTTCGGGATGAAGAGGACGTCGTGGCCAGGGCGAACGCGACAAAGTTTGGCCTGGCAGCTGGCGTTTTTACCCGGGATCTCGCCCGCGCTCACCGCATTGCAGCGCGGCTTGAGGCCGGCATCTGCTGGATCAACAACTATAATATCACTCCAGTGGAGATGCCGTTCGGTGGCATCAAGGAGTCAGGGTTCGGGCACGAGAATGGTCATGCCGCGATCGAGCATTACACGCAGTTGAAGAGTGTCTACGTCGAACTCGGCAACGTGCAGTGCCCCTACGAATAATCGTCACATCGTGCGCGGATCTCACCAACGAGCATTCATCGAGGAACAATGAGCACCGGCAAAGACTACGATTACATCATCGTTGGTGCAGGTTCGGCCGGCTGCGTGCTGGCCAATCGGCTTACGGAAGATTCCGGGGTGAATGCGCTCGTTCTGGAGGCAGGCCCGCAAGACAACAGCATCTTCATTCATATGCCGTCGGCGTTCGCTTACCCTCTCGCCGGCACGAAGTACAACTGGTGGTATGAGTCCGAACCAGAGCCCTATCTGGATAATCGGCGTATGTATTGCCCGCGAGGCCGCGTGGTCGGTGGATCGTCATCCATAAACGGCATGATTTATATCCGCGGGCACGCCTTCGATTACGATGCTTGGGCGCGTCGGCAAGGCTTGCAGGACTGGAGCTATTTCCACTGCCTTCCTTATTTCAAGAAGGCAGAGACGCGATTGAAAGGCGGCGACAAGTATCGCGGCGATTCCGGGCCGCTGTATGTGACGACAGCGCCCTGCACCAACCCCCTCTACGATACCTTTATCGAAGCTGGCCGCCAGGCAGGCTATCCCGTTACCCAGGACATGAACGGGTACCAGCAGGAAGGCCTCGGCCGTATGGATATGACGGTCTACAAGGGCCGTCGTTGGAGCGCTGCTCAAGCCTTCCTCCGGCCGGCGCAAAAGCGCGGTCGCGTCGAGCTCAAGGCGAAGACGTTAGTGACGCGCATTCTGTTCGAGGGCCGCCGGGCTGTCGGAGTAGAATTCAGCCGTGGAGGGCGCATCGAAACTGCGCGTGCAAAACGAGAGGTTATTGTCAGCGGCGGAGCGATCAACTCGCCGCAGATCTTGATGCTATCGGGCATAGGCAACGCGGATGAGTTGAGAAAGCTCGGGATTCCGGTGGTGCAGGACCTTCCCGGCGTCGGCGAGAATCTTCAAGACCATATCGAAGCTTACGTTCAATACGAGTGTACGAAACCCGTCTCGATCTATAGCGCCAACAATCCCGTCGCGAAGCTCAAGATCGGCATCGAATGGATCCTGACAGGCAAAGGCCTCGGGGCGACAAACCACTTCGAGTCCGGCGGATTTATTCGAAGTGAAGCCGGCGTTCTGCATCCCGATCTGCAATACCACTTCTTTCCGATGGCGATCAGCTACGACGGAACCTCAGCCGCCAAGGGGCACGGTTTTCAGGCCCACATTGGACCGATGCGGCCGACGAGCCGCGGCTACGTGAAACTGAAATCTTCAGATCCGCGTGAATACCCGCGCGTTCTCTTCAACTACATGCAGACGGAGCAGGACCGGAAGGAGATGCGCGCGGGAATCCGATTGACACGCGAGATCTTCGCCCAGAAGGCGTTCGATCCGTACAGGGGGGCCGAGTTGGCGCCCGGTCCGGCCTCAACGAGCGATGCGGATATTGATGCGTTCATCCGGCAGAAGGCTGAAAGTGCATACCATCCGTCCTGTTCTTGCCGGATGGGTACAGACGAGATGGCTGTGGTAGATGGTGCGGGGCGGGTCTACGGCGTGGAAGCCCTGCGTGTCGTCGATGCCTCGATCATGCCCGATGTGGTGAGCGGCAACCTCAACGTCCCGACGATCATGATGGCCGAAAAATTGGCTGATGCCATTCGGGGACGTTCGCCGCTTCCTGCAGTCGAGGTGCCGGTATGGTTCAATCCGAACTACCAGACCCACCAGAGATAGCCGTGACAGCTATTTGTTCGACGCCATGCCATAGGGCGACGCAGCGCCCGTCTGTTTGAGAAGCAACACGAACGGGATCAGCATGAGGAAACTCAAAGTTACGAATCCGAACGCTTCGATAAATCCAATCATTGTTGATTGCCGCGTCAGTTCGGTTGCGAGTATTTCTTTCACGCGAGGATCTGAGAGCGGAAGGCCTGTAGAATTTAGCCAAGCGTGCAGGGCCGGATTATACGGATTGAGACCGGCCGCCAACGTCTGCAGATTTTGATGCGTCGCGCGCGTGAGAACGGTAGCCCCGATGGCGATGCCAAGGGAACCGCCTATCGTTCGCGCGATGTTGAATATGCTCGCTGCCTGATCAGAAGCCTCCTTAGGCAATGTCTGATAGGCGAGCGTCGAAAGCGGTACGAAGATCATTCCCATGCCGATACCTTGCACGATGCTCGGCGCGATGATCCAGAATCGATCCACGTTGAGATTGTAACCTGTCGTCACGTAGGTCCCGGCGGCCGACAGTATCAGGCCGAAAAACACGAGCCAGCGGGAGTCGACGTGTTGAATGAGGGCCGCAACAACGATCATACCGACGGCGACCGCAATGCCCCGCGGCGCCATGACAAGCCCCGCCGTGCTGGCCGGATAGCCCAGCAAGTGCTCGAGGAACAATGGCTGCAGCGCAATGGTGCTCAGCATCCCAACGCCGAAGGCCATGATCAGAAACGTTGAAGTCGCCAGATTGCGGTCCCGGAGAAGGTTCAGTTTCAGGATCGCATCGGGTCGATTGAAGCTGCGAAGCACGAACGTCACCAGACAGATCGTTGAGACTGCGGCGAGCCCAACGATGAGCTGCGAGGCGAACCAGCCTTCGCTATTTCCCCGGTCCAGAAGCATCTGGAGGCTTCCAACGCCGATGGCGAGGAGCGCGGCGCCAATCCAATCCATTGCGGCCCCGGTGTAAGGGGTCGGTTTGATGTACGCGGCGATCAGCAGGAGATTGATGATGCCGATCGGAAGGTTCACGTAGAAGACCCATTGCCAACCGAGATGATCGGTTATGAAACCGCCTACGGTCGGCCCCATAATGGGGCCCAGGAGGACGCCAATGCCCCAGATCGCCATTGCCTTGCCGCGCTTCTCCGGTTCGAAGCTGTCGACCATGGTGGCTTGCGACAAGGGAACGACGCTTGCGCCAAAGGCACCCTGCAGCAGGCGGAAAAGGACCATCTGCGTCAGGGAGTGCGACTGGCCGCAAAGCATAGACGATATGACGAAGCCGATGACGCTGACGGTTAAAACGCGTTTACGACCGAACCGTTCGGCAAGGAAGCCGCTCATCGGGATCACGATGGCTTCCGCCACGATATACGACGTCAAAACCCACGTAATCTGATCCGGCGTGGCCCCAAGCGTCCCCATCATATCGGGCAGGGCGACGTTGACGATGGTCATGTCGAGAATGACCATCAGTACCGCAAGCAGCACGGCCAGCGAACTTAGGATCTTATTGGGCGTCGCCGAAGAATCGCTGGCAGCGGCGCTTGGGTAACTACTTGGCGCCATCGCCCGCTCCATCCGTCGTGGTATCGATCTGGACGGACGCGGAGGCACCTACGCCCAACGGCGGATCGTTGGGCTGCACGGTAAGAGCAATTCGTACTGGGAAGCGCTGCACGACCTTGACCCAGCTGCCCGTGGCATTCTCGGAAGGCATCAGTGAAAATGCGGAACCGCTTGCCTTGCTCACCGCCTCCACCTTGCCAGTCAGCTTCTTCGATGGGTCACTGTCCAGCCATACGTAAGCGGTTTGGCCGGGCTTGATCCGGGCGAGATCAGTTTCCTTGAAGTTCGCGTCAACCCACCAGGTCGAAGTATCGACCAACGGGAAGAGCGGCACGCCGGCCTTCGCGACTTCGCCCGGCCGAATGCGAACTTTGCCGACAGTCCCGTCTATGGGAGCTTTGATTGTGGCATGTCCCAGTTCCGCGTTAGCTTCAGCGACCGCGATATCCGCTTCTTCGGCATTTCCTTTGGCTGTCGCAGCCTGCGGCCCGCTGGCAGCGCTGGCTTGCTGCTGAGCGATGTCGCGGCGAATTTCAGCTCGCTTGAGCGTCGCCCGGAACGGTCCTTGATTAAGCTCGACCAGAACATCGCCTTCCTTTACCGGGGCGTATTCCTGAACCTTCACATCCGTGATGAGACCGGTCACGACGGGAGTGATCTGGATGATGTTTGCCGCGACCTGGGCATTATCAGTAGAAGGATAGAATGTCTCGTGCTGCCAATAAGCGTAACCTGCAGCGATCAGGGCAGCGATAGCGAGAACGCCAACAATTGCGAGACCCCGCCGAGAAAGCAGGGGCTGTCTCGCAGATCCCGCCGAAACGACCTGCGCTCCAGTTGTGGCCGGCTTCCTGTCTGGCACCCGATCTTGCATTAGCTTTTTCTGCTTATTTGAAGGCTGCAACTTCCGTATCCCCTTAAGGTTGCGAGGCAAGCGTGAAGGCGAAGAGCGCACGCCGCGCCTACCCGGCGACTAATGGCCTGTAAAATTTGAAGCGGGATTGCCCCGATTTCGGTCAGCTGTGTTCTGGCGAATAGCGCCAGGAATTCGTCCTGCTCAAAAAGGGTTGTTTTGCTGACCCTCTATAGGCCGAGACGGCTTTTCTCGCCAATGTGTCAAACGCTGGGTTTAGCCGCCCAAGTGTCGCGGGGGCCGGTTGTGAACTCGGCGGCTCGCGTCTTTAACATTAACTTCCGTCGGTTCGTCTCTGAGATAGGGCGACCGAGTGCTCTCATTCGCTCGGCGCCGGGCCGCGCCGGGAGCTGGCGGGCCCATCTCAACTCAAATTACCACCATCCGAAGAACGACTTCTGCCGGGGGTAGGCTTGCCGACGGCCGTAGCGATCATAGCCGTAGTAGAAATCGTCGGCGCTATCGCCATAGAAGTTATCGTTGCGGAAGAACTGCTTGGGACGCTTCTTGATACCGCCCTGCGGCTCCGTGCTGATGAGCACGACGAAGTCCGTCGACTTGCCGGTTTCTTTGCTAACGGCCTCATCAGACACGATCAACGAAGATCCTGGCCATACCGCGCTTGAAAGTTTTGCAGCCACATCCGGCGGTATCGTTATGCGATTGAGTGCGGCGCTGGCCTCGTTCAGGTCGGTTGCCGGAGGAGCTTCTGCATCGCTCAAACGCTGGCGGCGATCATCATTCGAAGCATAGTCATTGCCGCGATGTTCGAGCGAAACGGCCATCCATCGGATGTCTTGACCGCCTTTGGTGTAGTCGACAGCCGTGAACACGTGAGTGCCGATGGGCTTGTCCGGCTCCGAAATGGTGATAGGCGCGTCGAAAACGGGCTCATAGCCTTGACGCACATAAAGACGTTGCGTCTTGAGGCTGATGAACACCGAGATGGGCTTCGCCTTACGTTTGGCATCTTCGAATGCCGCTACAGCGGCGTCACGGGCTGCAAGCGCTGGCGCCGCGGTCTGAGTGGCGGCTTGAAGATCTGCCTCGGCCGCCTTCAAAACATCAGTGGCAGCCGCAACTTTTGCGGCAGCGGCCTCACTATCCTTTGCGGCCTTTGCCTTCGCGGCTTCCAAATTCTTTTTGACCTTGTCGGATTTCGCGGTGCTGAGAGCCTTATCCGTTTTAGCAATCCGGTCGTCGGCCGATTTCTTGGCGGCTTCAGCTTTGTGAAGGGCTTTTGCCGCTCTGTCCCGAGGCTCTTTCTTTTCGGCGATGGCCTGTTCCATTTCCTTCGCCTGGTCGACAGCAGCATCTGCCAGTATGCGCTTACCGTCAGCGAGAGATTTCAGCGCCTCGAGTTCAGCTTGCCGGGCCGGCCAATTCCGAAGGTCGGGCTCAAAAGCATTGTTCGTCGAGTCGCTACTGTCCGGATCTTGATAGGACATAGGAATAGCGACGGCAGCTGAGTGAATGTCCTGCTGCGGTGTCGGCTTCATCAAGAGCGGATGCGAAATCTCGACGGGCGCAACATCGTCGTAGGCAACGACCACCCGCATGCCGACTTTCGTCATCGGAAAGAGGCGCTGAGCGAATCCTTCCGGCATCCGCACACAACCATGGGAAGCAGGGTAGCCAGGAAGCTGTCCAGCGTGCAGTGCGATTCCCGACCAAGTCAGCCGCTGCATGAACGGCATGGAGGCATCGTCATAGATATTCGAAAAGTGTTCCTCTTCCTTTTGCAGCACGCTGTAGACGCCGACCGGCGTTTCATAGCCCGTTCTGCCGCTCGACACCCGCGAGCTGACCGCGCCGCCATTGGCATCATAGATCGTCACCCGCTGGTCACGGATCGACACGACCGCCAGCATCGCCTGGCCATTGATCGTGTCTTGCAGGACGTCGTCGCTAGATCGAGAACGCCGTCTCTCAGCGTCAGCCGGATGCGTGGCGGCTGCACAAATCAAAATGGCGAGCGCGAGCAACGCGCTTTGCCTTGCCAGATGCGGTCGCCGGAAGGGCAAACTGAACATTTTTCAGACCTTAACTATAGCAGCTGACGCGGGAACTATGACTTACAGCGTAGTCTGAAGGTAGTTGACCATTGATTAGCGCATGACCCGTTTTCGTTGTCATCGACGAAGTTTCTAAATGCGTCGCGGGATGTTACCGATAGGTCGCAATTCAGTCGATCGCTGGGCGGAGCCACTACAATCCAGCTCACTGGGTGACCACCGCGTAGACCGGTTGCGTTGCCGCGGTTCCGTAACGCTTTTTTAACCCTGCGAAACAACGTTATTCGGCGGCTCGCTAGACCGATAACCGGCGTTTACCAGAGCCTCATACCGACCCGCTATGCAGATGCTCGGCACGTTTTGAGTACCGCGGTATGCGTGATGAGCAATAAGTCGGGATCGGCCCCATCCGTAATTCAAGGTTCGGCTTCATGGGGCGATCGAACCGCGGCATGGCTGCGGAGCTTTCTGTTCAATAGGCGGGGGAGCGCGTCTCGCCCCCGATTGCTCTTCGGCGTCGCAGCCGCAGATTTCATATCCGTATTGGCGGCATGGCCCCTCGCGCATCTTCTCCTAGGGGAGGAGCGCGGTTGGACCTGGCCGACACTTTGGGGGACAGTACTCGTAGCAGTTCTGACCATTGCAGCCCTGCGTTGGCAATGGTCCTACACGATACCATCACTCAGGAAGTTTTGGCCGCAAGTTTTCAAAGTCCTGATCGCGGTTTCCGCTATCATGCTCGGCGTTGCTGGCGCGCTGTTTATCTTTGGGAAATCCGAAGTATCGGCGCGAGAAATCTCTGCCTGGATGGAAGTCTCGGCGCTGCTGCTGTGCTTCGTCCGTCTGGTCGCGGGAGATGCCGTACGGCGATTGACGCGATCCGGCGCTCTCGTCAGGCGCACGGTCATCGTAGGTGCCGGAAAAGATGCAGAGGAATTGATCCAGCTCCTCAGGTCCGATCCCGACAATCACATGCAAATTCTCGGTATCTTCGATGATCGCCAGGGAGACCGTGCCTATGGCGAGTTCGGCGGGATCGCGCGGCTCGGCACGTTTGCGGATCTGACGATGTTTTGCCGCCGGGCAGGCGTCGATCTCCTTATCGTTACGCTCCCGCCCCGTGCAGAAGAGCGGCTCATGCACGTTCTCGACAAGCTTTTTATGCTTGATGTGGACGTGCGGATTTCGGCGTTGAATTCCAAACTGCGCATCAACTCGCGAGCCTACAGCTACATTGGTCGCGTGCCGATGCTCGCCGCGATGGATAAGTCGCTCGACGACTGGGATCACGTCATCAAGAATTTAGAGGATCGTCTGATTGGCTCGCTGATGCTTTTGCTTGCGGCGCCGATAATGCTGATCATCGCGATTGCGATCCGCCTTGATAGCAAAGGTCCGATCTTCTTCCGCCAGAAACGATACGGCTTCAACAACGAGCTCATCGAGGTGCTGAAGTTTCGGTCGATGTATGTCGAGAATCAGGACGCGACGGCAAGCAAGCTCGTCACGCGCGATGACCCACGCGTCACCCGCGTCGGTCGCATCATCCGCCGGATAAGTCTCGATGAATTGCCTCAACTCATCAATGTCGTGAGGGGAGAGATGTCACTGGTCGGTCCTCGGCCTCATGCGACCGGTGCGCGAGCGGATAGAGACCTCTACGAGAACGTGGTGCAGGGCTACTTTGCGCGCCATCGAATGAAGCCTGGCGTTACCGGTTGGGCGCAGATCCATGGCTGGCGGGGTGAAACGGACACTCACGAGAAGCTCGTTCGCCGCGTCGAGCATGATCTTTATTATATCGACCATTGGTCCGTTCTTTTGGACCTCTACATCCTAGCCATGACCCCTGTATCTCTTTTGACCGGTAAGAACGCCTATTAAAGCTCTTGTCGGGCTCGTCTTCGGCCTTTCGGCCGACATGATTTCGCTCTGCGGCCTACATAGGCTAGACAACTCAAACAGAGATTGTGGCTAGCTATTTGCGGTACATGCGAGCAGCTTGGCGGGAAAAAATCTCTTTGCTAGTTTGCTTTGGCATGCGGCGGGTTCGCTGCGACCGACCCGCGGGAGTTTCGCATTTCCAATCACATTCGACAGGGACGAGCGATCGTTGCAGCGCTTCTAGCTGCTTTGTCCATTATCTGCTGGATACAGGCGGGCGGCGCTCAGGAGGCGATGCCTGTCGACACCGCGCTCGTTGTTTCTGTCGATGTGTCCAATTCCGTGGACGAAGGTCGCTACAAGTTGCAAATGGAGGGGATTGCGAAGGCGCTCGAAGACCCTGGCGTTATCGAGGCGATCACCGGAGGTTCAAGCGGCGGTATCTTGTTCTCGATGGTCACGTGGGCGGACACGCCAAGCTTCGTAATTCCTTGGATCAGGATCGCCAACAAGGCTGACGCCTTCGCTGCAGCAAAGAGAGTGCGTTCGCTGCCGCAGCAAGGTGGCGAGTTCACCTGCATGACGCGGATGCTGCGTTCCGCCAACGACAAGATCGTCCCGCAGATCCCGGCGAAAGCCGCCCGCATCATCATCGACGTATCGGGAGATGGCCCCGACAACTGTAATGCTGAGGAGCCAATTGAGAAGGTCCGCGACGAACTCGTCGGCAACGGCGTGACGATCAACGGCCTCCCGATACTTCTCAACACGCCAGAGGATTCGGCGTTTCTGCCGAAGGCCATTCCCGGCGGCCAACATCCCTTGGAGCAATGGTACCGCGAGCACGTGATGGGCGGCCCCAGCAGCTTCGTCCTTCCCGCGCAAGGCTACGGCGACTTCGAACGTGCCATCAGGCAGAAGTTCATCGTCGAGGTCAGCGAATTGCGCTCTCGGAAGTTTGCCGAGACCGCTGTCGAGCGGTAGAGCGGCTAGCCTAAATCTTGTCCTCGCTGGTCGGACCGCAATGCCAGCGCGTCACCTGCCAACCGGGATGCTGCTCCGCCCATTTTGCGAAATGCGGCGGGGCCTGCACCATGCACGTCATGGCATCGATATCGGCGTCGATCGGAATTTTATAATCGCGGCAAACGTTCGGGTCGTTCGTAAGGCAGGCGGACAGGATGATCGCAAGCATGATGGGATCCCGGAAAGCGATGATGTCAGCATATAGTGACGCTGCGCTTTTGGAATCGGTTTCAGCTGCGCTGACAAAAACTATCCGAACTGAGGACGCTTACCCCGCGGGTAGCAGGATCTCGCCGCGGCCGATCGTTGCCGTATCGCCGCCGATCTTTTGGACAAACAACGGCATAGGCTTGGGCGCGAGGTGGCCGAGAGTCGCCTTCAAATAGCGCGCGATGATGCGGACGATCACGAGATCGTGTTTGCCGCAATCGACAAAGGTGGGCAACAGGCTCTCGACGCTCGGTCCGATTAAAGTGCCGCGCCGCATCATAAGACCAGGATCCCGGCCGAAACCACCTTCGGCCCAGATCGTGCCGCCGATCATCCGCGTGCCTGTTCCCGGTCCAGTTTTACCCCGAACGACGACGATGCCGCGACGCATCTTGTCTCCCGCCCGGACGCCGATATTGCCTTCAACCACGGTCAAGCCGCCCAACATGCCGAAACGGTCGCCTGTCGCGACACCGCCCAGGTTATTCCCGGCATTGCCGGAAACGATCACTATGCCGCCCGTGGCTCCGGACGAGAGAAAGTCGCCGGCATTTCCACGCACCTCGAGCTTCCCACCTGACATCGAACGCCCGGCAAAAGATCCGACGTCGCCGACCACCCGGATGGTGCCGCTGTTCAAACCTGCGCCAACGAAATCGATCGCCGATGTGGCCCCTTCGATGGTCACGCTGTCTTCCGGGGTGCCAGAGATATCGAAAGCATCTCCGAGAGCCACGCCGCCTTTTTCAATGCCGACGTCGAGCCGCCCGAGTTCGTGTGACGACAGTCCGGCGAGCTTTGCCGGCGTGATCCCGGCAAGAGTGATCCGCTCCGTCGCGGGCGCTTTGTAGCGCAGCGTAAGACCGCTCATCAGATCAGATCCTTCAGATGATAATGGTGCTGGCCAAGCTTGCCGCCATAGTTGCCGGCCGTAATTCGCGTCACGCCGCGGCTAGCACCGACGTCGGTAATGGTCTTGAGACCTGCGTGCATCGCATCGGCGACAGCCTTCGAGGTGAGGCCGTCGATAACGATCTCTAGAACCGCGAGCGTATCGGCCGATACTTCACTGTTTTTGATAGTTCCTCGCAGCGTCGGGCAGAATGCGTCGTTGGTGGATGCAAACATGCCAGCATACTTCGCTCCAACTTTTGAGCCAGAACGAACGATGCCGCCAGGAAACGGCGTGATCACATCGTCGATCTTGGCGATCGCCGCGACGGCATCTTCCGCCGTCTCAAGCAGCCCCTTCCGATCCCGGCCGACGATCAGCATGTTGCCGCCGCCAACGGCTTCCGTCGTCACGCCCGTCTCTTCCTCGATGACAAACTCGCCGTCCATCACGGGGACGCGCCAGTAGCGGCTGTCGCCTAGCTTCTTCGCGGTTTGATAGCCGTCGCCGAAGAGGCGAGTGCCTTTGCCGAGGGGCATCGTTTTCTCGGCCTTGAGCCCCGCGTAGCAGGCCGAACCGGGGCTGGTCAGGACGCACTGGCCAATGCGATTGCGAACTTGCGGAATGAGTGCGTCGGGAGAGAAACCAAAAATCAGGATGCGAACGCCAGGGCGGCCGTCCGGGGTCTCATCCGTCGACAACTCCTTGTCGATGCCGCATTCGGCCCCCGCGCCGATCACCGAGGTGCCGAAGCCCGTTGCGACGGCAGCCGCGATGTGCGCCCACTTCATCGTATCGGCCGTGATGATGATCCCGGTGCCGCTCATCCCGAAGGCCTCGGCGAAGGTATCGTCAATAGAGATACCGTTGACGGTCTTGCTCATGCTGCGCGGGCCCCGGTCGGTTGAATGATCAGCGAGCCACGGCCGCCATTGATGATCTCGTCATCGGCGAGGCGGAAGTTGTCCATGCGGACCGTGTGGTAATCCTCGAAGTACGGCTTCAGCGACTTCACGATGCTTTGATCGTAGGACGGGCGAGCAACATGAGTTGCGCCGTTGACCACCTTGATGATCTTGCCGTTGCGAACGATCAGCTCGCCGTTCTTGAACAGCAGCTCAGGGGTGGTGAACATCGCCTCTCGATCGGGGTTGTCATCGTAGACAGTGATGTCTGCGCACGCTCCGATACCGAGGTGGCCACGGTCTTTGAGGCCGAGGCTTCGCGCCGGACCCGCTCGTGTCATGATCGCAATTTCGTAGAGCGTGTACTCGCGATCAAGCGATGCAAGTGTCGAATATTTAAGCGCATCCGGATTGATCTTCTGCATCATGTCGTTGCGGAAGGCCTTGTCCATCAGCAGACGTATCAAATGCGGGTACCAGGTGAACGGCCCGCCATTGGGGTGATCGGTCGTCAAGAAGAGGCGCCAGGGATCATTGATGAGCAGGAACAGCTCGAGCCCGATCGCCCATTGCAGCGCGTTCACGAAACTCTTGTCGCGATACTTGAATGGAACAACGCCGCAACCGGCGTCGCATTCAATATCCATGACCACCCACTTTTTCGGCGTCGCTGACCGCGACGTCACGAATTGGCGCATGGAGTCGCCGGATGCTGTGCAGGTCTGGCCGAACATCACCTGTCCGACATCGCAGGAGACGTTCTTGTTGGCATTGACCGCTTCGGCTATCGGAGCGGCTGCCGATGAGAACTTGAGATCGCCTTCCGTCCCGTAACTGTGGAACTGGATGTGGGTGAGATGAATCGGAAGTCCTTCAGCGCCCTTGATCGTTTCGAGCGTCGTCTCATAACCGCCCGGAACACCGAGGTTGCAGCCATGGATGTGAAGTGGGTGGACGACACCCAGCTCCTTCAAACCTCGGGCGAGCGTTACGATGATGTCCCGCGGTGTGACACCGTAATAGACGTGCTTCTCGTTGAGATCGAGTTTGCGTTGATTGAATTTGAAAGCGCTGATGCCGCCCGGGTTCACGACCTTGACCGCGATCGCCTGCGCCGCGTGCATCGTCCACGCGATATAGTCCTTAATTGCAGAGAAGTCCTTCTTGCCCGCGAGCTGGCGCAAGAAGAAATCGTCTGAGCCCAACATGACGAACGCGCCCTTGTCGATGATCGACGTGTCGGCCATTTCCATGTGGGCTTGGCGTGCGTTCGCGGGCAACATCGCCGGCTCGAAAGCGGCCGTGTAGCCCATCTCGGCGTAGCGATAGCCGGTAAGCATTGTCGAGGGCACCGCATGACCGACGCCGGCGCGCGTCAAATCCGTGCGCGCGACCGTATCGTGCATATGGTCTTCAGGTAGCATCATGCGGGCGATCGTCATCTTGCCACCGCCGATGTGCGAATGCGGATCGATGCCGCCCGCCATGATGACCTTGCCGTGAACCGCGTACTCATGAGCGATCTTGGCGTTGGGGTCAGGAGAGACGATGCGGCCGTTCTCAATGAAGATGTCGCGGACTTCGCCGTCGACCCCGTTCGCGGGATCGTAGATCTTGCCGCCGGTGAGCTTGATGAGCATTCTCGATCTCGGAATTTGGCCTAGAGGGCAGCTTCGATTTTTTCGAGCACGTTAGCCGCGCTGGGCAGCTTCGACTCGCGCAACCGCCTAAGGGGCAGTGAAACGACGTTGTCGACGCGAACCATCGTTCCCGCGTGATCCACGCCTGGCGTCCCGATCGGGATGTACACCTTGGGCGTTCGCGGTGATTTGATCCCCGGCGCGCCGAGAAAGATCAGCGTGGCGTCCGTCTCGGGCGGCGCGATTTCGTTAGAAAATGACGAGAGCCAGAGCAGAAGATCGGCTTCCTTGGCCGCCAGCAGTTTGGTCGCCGAGTAACGCTCAGGATCATAATCAGGTTTTCCGCTGGCAAACGATATGCGCAGCGGATAGCCGGATTGCCAGCTGCATACCGCGCCGGCCGATGTCGCGCCGTCATTGCCGCCGAGTGAAAGACCCGCAAAGCGAGACGTCAGATTGATCTCTTTCACGAACTCGGAGATTGCTTGAACCGTCAGGTCTGCGTTCGCGAATGAGAGGCTCGGGGGCGCCCAAATGATGACCCCATAGCTTGCTGCCTTGCAGCGCGCCAGGAGATCTTCAATGACGCCGCGGGGAAGGCCGGCAATGGTGTCGCCCGAGATCTTCCCGCCTTTGTTCATCGCCCTCATCGCATCGAGGATCTCTGCAATGCGATCGGCTTTCGCCGGAATTGTTACGACCTCACCGATGCGCTTGCCGGAGACGGCCGATTGATCCAGACCTTCGCCGAGGAACACGACGGTTCGCTTGGCAGGATTGTCCGAGAACATCGACGCTTCATTGCAGACGACACGCTCGAAGAACCGGGGGTGGAGCTTGTGGATTTCGCTGCCCGCGACGATGAACAGATCAGCGCGGTTGCGCGCTTCAGTCAGCGTCGTCAGGACCCAACCGGAGTTCTGCAGTACGCGGAAGTTCCGATACTGGGCTTCGCTGAGCGCATGATCCACGACCCCGCCGCCCTTTTCGGCGAGAGCGATTGCCGCTCTGACACCGTCGACGTCCGTTCCAAGACCGCCGAAAATTGGCAGGCGGCTTTCCTTTATGAGGCGCGCTGCAGCATTGATCGCTTCGTCAAGCGAAACGTCCTTGCCGTCGACTTGTGGCTTTGGTTCGCTTAACGGCCGCTCGAAACCCGCGACGGACTTTGAGCAACCATTCTTGAGAACTTTCAGTCCATCACCGGAAGGGCCGATGTCGAGATCATCACAAAGGATACCGCAGAAGGGGCAGGCGACATTCTCGTAATGGTTCGTGCCGTTCCTCGATAATTCGGATTTCAAATCCAACTCCTCATGGCCCTGGGTTCTGGCGATCCCGGGATTCGACCAAAGCACGCGCGGGCAGGTAAAACAACGCGGTGCAAACGGTCAAGCGTTGCGAAAGGTGCGATCGGAATGCGACACATTTTGCCGTCTTTGCGCCGAGAATGAACCTGCCTAATGTCCGGGCGCTCATCCCCTGGGTGCTGACATCGCCCATGCACTAGAAATCTCCGGAGGAAATTCATGCTAAAACGTTTGGTGATCGGGGCCACGATCGTGGCTCTCGCGCCGTTGTCGCTGGCGGGCGCTGCCTGGGCTCATGGTCCGAGCCGTCAGAAGGTCTCGGAATCGATTGAGATAAACGCGCCGGTCGACAAGGTTTGGAAAGTGGTCGGCAACTTCCAGGATATGAGCTGGCTTCCCGTCGTTGCGAAAACCGAAGGCAAGGGCGGTAATGACGCCAACGCGACGCGCACTCTGACGTTGAAGAACGGCGGCGTGATCGAAGAGCAGCTCGACCGGTACAGCGCCGAAGATCACACCTACAGCTACGAAATTACCAAGGTCGATCCGAAAGTGTTTCCGGTCAACGACTACTCGTCTCGCATCACCGTTGAGGGCGAAGGCAACAAATCCACCGTCACGTGGTGGGCGGGTTTCTACCGCGGCTACATGCTGAACGATCCCCCTCCGGAACTCAATGACGAGGCATCGCTGAAGGCCGTGACTGGGCTCTACAAGGACGGTCTTGCGGCCCTGAAGAAAAAGGTAGAGGGCGGCGGCTGAGTGGGCAATCGCTTCCGCGCCCGGAGGTTAGGCGTCAGCCTGCTCGCGATGTGCGGGCAGGCTGCGCTAGTGGATGCGCACGAGGCGATCATCACCAACCAAACATCGGATAGTCTTTCCTTCGTCGACACTGACGCGATGAAGGAAAGTGCCCGGATCGAGGTCAAGGGGAAGCCGGCGGGGATAGCGCTGTCGCGCGATAAGGCGACCGCGTTAGTGACCGCGCCGGACAGCAAGGAACTTGTCGAGATCGACCTTGCGTCTCGATCAGTCAAGCGGCGGCTGCTTTTGGGCGGCGGGCCGGTGGGGGTGGCAGCCAATCCCGTTCGGCCAGAGGCCTATGTCGCTGATTGGTATGCGCATAAAGTATTCGTCGTCGACACCGCTACGATGAAGGTCGCGGGCGAAGTCAAGGTGGGGGACTCGCCTTCCGGACTTGCGTTGACGCCGGATGGGAAGCTGCTTCTATCGGCCGATCGCGACAGCGACGCTGTATCGATCATTGACGTCGGTACGCGTCAACGATTGGCATCCATCCCCGTCGGGAAACGTCCTTTCGGCATTACAGTGGACGACGACGGCCGTCGCGCGTACACCGCCAACGTGAAAAGCGACGATGTTACCGTGATCGACATTCCCGAGCGAAAGGTCGTTGGCACGGTGCCCACCGGAAGGCGGCCCTACGCCGTTGCGCTGGCCCAAGGGAAGGGGTTCGTCACCGACCAGTACGGTGGGACTGTCACGGTTTTCGACCAGAGCAGCCTAGCCCCTGTGAAGCGTATCGATACTTGCGATCACGCCGAGGGCATCGAGGCCGATGCCCTGCGGCGCAACGTTTTTGTGTCCTGCTGGGGCGAGGACGTCTTGTTGCGCATCGATCCCGGCACGTTAAAGGTCACTGGCAAAGCGCCGGTGGGCGACGGTCCTCGCGCGTTCGGGAAATTTCTTCGTTAAATTTTCGAGAGTTACCGCCTTGTAAGTTGAGAGTTGCCCGGCTTCCGGCAACTTCTGGGAAATCTGCAACCCGGCAGATGGCTCCTTATCGATGCTATGCGACGTGATCTGTTCAAGAGGACAGGGGCCCGCTAAATAGCCGGGAAAAACGCTTGTCGATCTAGGAGGATCGCCCCTGATGTCCAAGAAATTTTTCCGCAACGCAGGCTTGGCGGCTGTTGCGGCTGCATCTTTGAGCGCGGCAGCCTATGCCGCGGACGCGCCTAAACCGGCAGACATTCTCTTCGAAACGCCGCACATCAAGTCGGTCCCTGCGGGCACGGACCTCGTCTATAAGTTTGAGCGCAAACCATCCAACCCGAAGCTTCTTGGCGACGGGTACTCAGATGACATCAAACTGAAAGTGGAGAGTGACGGCGAACCCGGCAAAAAGAACGTTCGCCTCGAGCTTTACACCGGTGATCGCGCGCGTGAGCCGCAAGAGATCACGAATATGGACGGTAACCCGTTGCTCATCGTCTATCTCGACAATGCGGTCGCGCATTTTCGTATGCTCGCGGGCGGCGATCCCTCCTATCTGAAAGGTGCCTTCAAGAAAGGCTTGGCGGATGATGCGAAGATCACGCCAGTAAAAATCGATTACAAAGGCCAGTCGGTTGACGGCTTCCGTGTGAGCCTCGCGCCTTACGCGAACGATCCAGCCAAAAGCAAAATGAACGGATACGAGGTCTCGACGTTCTCAATAGCGTTGTCGGATAAGATCCCTGGCTATTTCGCAAAGATGGCGTCGGAATACACGAACTCGGATAAAAATGCGCCGACGCTCGAAGAAACGACCACCCTCGTAGGTGTAGGAGACGTCAAATGAGCTATCGCTTCAAATCGGCTGCCGTGAGCGGCTTGCTCGCAATGGCGGCAATTGTTGCCCCCATGACGGTCGCGCGCTCAGTGGCTCAGGAATTGCCGGCCAACGACTATCCGACTGTGGCGCGCGCCGATTATGTCTACGCGTGCATGGCAGTGAACGGACAGACCCGCGCAATTCTGGAAAAATGCTCGTGCTCGATTGATCAGATCGCGGGCATCCTGCCGTACGATCAATATGAGGAGGCGGAGACGCTCATTTCGGTCGGACTTCGTGGCGGCGAGAACGTCGCCTGGACGCACTCTCCCGAGTTCCAGGAAAAGATCAAAAACCTGCGCCGCGCCCAGGTGGAGGGCGAACTGAGATGCTTCTGAGTTTGCGGCTGGCGGCCATCAATTGAGGTGAGCCGCCGGGCGCGTTTCGTCTACTCCCATTCGAGCTCAGTGTATGCCGCGGTGACATTGCGCGGATTGTGCGCGTCGAACAGCGCCCATTTATCGCGCTCCGATTGCGCCGCGGTCGCGACCGCCTCCTCGAGGGTTTTCCCTTCCTTGATCATCCGGCGTACGTCGTCGGCGAGCACCTTCAGATAATGTTGCTCCGGCAGGATCGCGTCGGGCCAAGACATTGATTTCGGACCGTGTCCAGGCACCGCGCGCTCCGCCTTTTCCTCCATCAACTGTGGAATGAGTTTCAGCCAGCCGACGATCGATCCATCCAGCGTTGGGATGTGCCCAGAGAACAGAAGGTCGCCGAGGAAAAACGTGCCGGTTGCTTGATCGAAAATCGTCAAGTCGTTGTCCGTGTGAGCGGTCGGCCGGGCCTTCAGCGTCAGCACACGCTCCCCAAGGTCAAGCTCGAGCGTATCCTGGACCAATATTGTCGGCGGAATGATCTCGGTGCCGGCAAATGCGGCCTCTCCCAGGCGCTGGCGCGCATTCGTCAGATAGCTTTCCTTGCGCGCCGCGAGGGCTGCGGGAAGCTTGTGGTGCCCTACGAATTCGGTCCCCGGCTTCTTGAATGCCGCGTTCCCCATGACGTGATCGGGATGCATGTGTGTGTTGATAACGTAACGCACCGGTTTGTCGGTCAAGCGCGATACCGCTTCGTGAAACTCGGCACCCATCGCGTAGGAGCCGCTCGTATCGATAACTGCGGCGCTCGACCGTCCAATGATGCAGCAAGGGTTTGAAATGTCGCCCCGGTTTGCCTCGTCAACCAGCTGATATTTGCCGACATGGACGAAAATGCCGGGTGCGGTCTCCAGGACACCGATGCTCGCCGCTTCCGAGGCAGAGACGCGAGGCAAAAAGGGTAGCAAGGCCGTTATGGCCGCCCCTTTAACGAAGTCCTGTCGGGAAATTCCGCCGAAACTCTTGGGATATTTAGTCATTCCATCGTCCGCGCTTCGCATTTGGGATATGTTTCCAAACCACGTTCTAATGGAATTTTCGTTCACGAAAACGCGATCTCGCGTGATTGCAAGACCTTCCTAGCGGGGCCCGGGAATATTTAGACGTGCGGTGCAGCATTTTTGGTGCGGCGCGATTTTTCCCCATGAATACAGGGATTATTTTGGTCAGAAGGGTTGTCCTAATTTGCCGCAGGAGAATGATCGTCGCACTTCGTGTTGCGGCTGGGAAGAAAAAGTGTCTACATGCGGCCGTTCACGAGGACTACCGGTTTCTACACGGTTTCGTGAAGAACTCCTTCTTCGGCCGGGCAAAGACGGGAAAAAATCCCGCAAAAACCTGAGATTGGAGCTTGGAGATGTCGGCGGTCCTCGGGTTCGACTTGCAAGCGTGGCAAGATTTTTCTCAAAACGGAGGAAGCGCGATGCGCAAAAGTGCATTCGCATGCGGCTTGCTCGCAACTGCCGCGTTCTCGGCGTCCGCATGGGCGAACGAGGATGTGATCAAGTTGTCGAGCGATCCGAATAACTGGGCTATCCAGTCCGGTGACTATGCTGGTACTCGCTACTCGAAGCTTGACCAGATCACGACGGATAACGTCGGTCAGCTGAAGGTTGCTTGGACGTTCTCGACGGGCGTTCTGCGCGGCCATGAAGGTGGTCCGCTCGTCATCGGCGACGTGATGTACCTTCACTCGGCCTTCCCGAACATCGTCTTCGCTCTGAACCTCGCTGACGAGCAGAAGATCATCTGGAAGTACACGCCGAAGCAGGATCCGTCGGTCATCCCCGTCATGTGCTGCGACACGGTCAACCGTGGCGTGCAGTACGCTGAAGGCAAGATCTTCCTCCACCAGGCCGACACCTCGCTCGTCGCTCTCGATGCGAAGACGGGTAAGGAACTGTGGAAGGTCGTCGACGGCGATCCGAAGAAGGGCGAAACGGGCACGGGTGCTCCGCTTGTCACGAAGG
>NZ_RXIZ01000015.1:563794-613332 GCF_003987855.1 Hyphomicrobium sp. | reverse complement strand
GAGGCCGGCGGTGCCTACGAGATTTGGTCAGGCCGCAATCCGGTCGCTTCCGGATCAAGCGCGTTCGACCTTCTCGGCGGCGTTCGCTACTGGCATCAGGACTCGGACGTCTCTGCCACCACCGTCACCTCGGTGAACACATCCGGACTTGAATTCCAAAACGGCCGGTGGTTTGCAAAGTCAGGATCGGTCGATTGGGCCGACCCATTCGTGGGCTTCCGCGTGCGCAATCACATAGCGCCTGGAGAAGATCTCGTTCTTCGCGCCGACTTCGGGGGATTTGGAGTCGGAAGCGATTTCTCCTGGCAAGTTCTCGCCACCTACAATTGGCACATCTGCATGCTCTACGGACATGCGCTGGACGGCTACGTGGGGTACCGAGCGCTGTCGGTCGATTACTCGCAAGGCTCCGGCACCTCGAAGTACGAATACGACGTGCTGCAGCAAGGTCCAGTGGTTGGTTCGACGCTGCACTTCTGAAGAACGCGGAGACTCGCGGCGTCTATGCGCGTGCGGCACCAGGCCGAGATGACCTGATGCCGCTTTTCTCTGGGTGTTTGCCTCGGTCGCTCCAAGGCGTGTGCTCGCGACGGGGGTGGCGCGAGCTTACCCAGAGATCCTCCGGCGAGGGAAACCGGAGGCCGACTCGCAACCTCATCGCAATAGGATGTGAAGCATTGATTGCAATCAATTTGACCGCGGCGATCTGCAAATCAAACCATACAAATCAGTGACGATGCGGATCTATAATGGCCGCTAGTCCGATTCCTTTTTGCAACGTCCGGGAAATATTACATGTGGAATGTATCTGGATCAGGTTCACATATTGCCCGCCACGCGCGACGCGACATAGAGAAATCTTGACGTGACTTTGGAATTCGGAGGATTCGCTGCGCGATTAGTCTTCAGTTCGCGACGTTGCTCACTGAGCGCCACAAGGATTGAAGATGAAGAACGACGCCCAACAACAACAGAATATTCAAGACCGGCTTGCATTCATTGAACTCGACGATGACGCGTGCGCAAGCATTCGAAGCATCAAGGCCATTTTGGACCGTGAACTTCCGGTCGCGCTCGATCTGTTTTACAAAACGATCCAGAAGACCCCCGAGACGCGGAAGTTCTTCAATTCCCAGAAGCACATGGATTCTGCGAAAGGCTCCCAGGTCGATCATTGGAAATCGATCAGCGCCGGAAACTTCGACCAGCGTTACGTCGCCAACGTCCGCAAGGTGGGGCAAACGCATGCGCGCATAGGGCTTGAGCCTCGGTGGTACATCGGCGGTTACGCGATCGTCGTCGAGCATCTGATCAATAGTATCGTTACCGAGATGTGGCCGAAGAACTCGATGTTGGGGCGCCCGAAAATCGGGCCCGGGCAGGTCTCAGCGAGCCTAAGTGCACTCATCAAAGCGATGATGCTCGACATGGATCTTTCCATTTCGATGTATGTCGAAGCTGCTGAAGAGGCGCGCCGAAAGCTGGAGCGTGAAGCGGCACAAGAAGCGGAGCGCGTCCGGGCGGAAGAAGCGAAGCGCGAAGCCTTGCGCCAAAGCGAAGAAGAGGCGGCCAACCGTGAACGCACAGCCGTTCTGACCGCAATGGGCGCGGCTATCGCCAGGGTCGCCAACAAAGATTTAACCTCGAGAATAAACGAGGATTTGCCGCCGGCTTATCGCGAGCTACAGACGGAATTCAACGCCGCGATAGAGCAAGTCGAGACAGCCATGCAGCAAGTGGTCGCCGGCACTGGAGGAATGGTGTCTGGCACGCAGGAAATCTCCTCCGCGGCTGACGATCTGTCGAGACGGACGGAGCAGCAGGCTGCAAGTCTTGAAGAAACCGCGGCCTCCCTCGAGGAGATCACAACGACGGTAAAAAAGACCGCGCAAGAGTCGGCACATGCTCGCGATACGGTTAGCAGCGCCAAGAGCGCAGCCGAAACAAGTCGCGACGTCGTACGCCAGGCTGTCGATGCGATGGCCGAGATCGAGAACTCGTCCAAGGAAATCGCGAAAATCATCGGCGTTATCGACGAAATCGCATTCCAGACCAACCTTTTGGCGCTCAATGCGGGTGTCGAAGCCGCGCGCGCAGGAGATGCGGGACGAGGATTTGCGGTTGTCGCCTCTGAGGTTCGCGCCCTCGCGCAACGATCCGCTGAGGCCGCTAAGCAAATCAAGACGCTCATTTCCCGTTCGAGCGAGCAGGTCGAGCATGGCGTTCACTTCGTATCCGATAGCGGTCGGACATTGGAGCAGATCATTTCACATGTGATGAGCATCAACGAAATGATCCTGTCGATTGCCCACGCCGCCGAGGAGCAGGCCACGGGCCTGGCTCAAGTCAATGTCGCCATCGCGGAGCTTGACCAGACGACACAGCAGAACGCCGCGATGGTCGAAGAGACGACTGCGGCCTGCCATACGCTTGGTCAACAAACTGACGAGTTGCAGAGGATTGTGAATAGCTTCGCCCTGACGCAGCACGGCACTTCGGCGCTGCGACATACCGCTGATCACATGAGCCGAAAGATCGCGCCAAAGCCCCTGCGGGCGAGCAAGCCAGCGCAACCAAAGTTGAAAGCTGCATCGGGCGGCGAAAAGGCGGATTGGGAAGAGTTTTAAGACGCGCCTTCCGAACAACAAACAAGGATAAATGACATGCAACTCGCCGAAAGAGCGAACGGAAGTTCCGCTGAAGTCTTAGCCATCAAGCTGCGCGATCAAACGTTTGGTATCGACGTCATGTCGGTTCGGGAAATCCGGGGGTGGACCAGTCCCACCCCCCTTCCCCACGCGCCGAACTTCGTTTCAGGAATTATAAACCTTAGAGGTGTGGTCCTGCCGATCATCGATCTGGCAGCGCGCCTCGGATTTCCGTCAACCGAACCAACTTTGCGACATGCCATCGTGGTCGTTGAGGTGCTCGATCAGGTGGTCGGCATTTTGGTGGACGGTGTTTCCGATATCCTTTCGATATCTCCTTCCGACACGCAAGCGACTCCGGAAGTGGCATCCGCGAGTTCAAAAGCCTTCATTCGCGCTGTCGTACCAAGCGACAGCTCGATGATTGAGCTGTTGGCCCTGGATGCCGTCGTGCCGGCCCACTCGTCATAAAGTACGAGAGCCATTCTGATTTACGCCAGAAGTACAAGGTCCGATTAAGCTTTGTAGCGACGTTCAGTATACCGAATTATCCGGTGCTTAATCGAATTCAACTACGGTGCATAGCGGGAGGTTAATACTCGCTATGCCGCACCGTCAGGCGCAGAAGTTCCTTCAGAACTCTGTCGAAATTCCAATATTCGTAAGTCTTGCCGCGGCGGTTATCGTCGTGGTGGGGACCTTTTTTGCTGGCTTGTCCTACTCGCGCCAGCATTCCCGGACGGAAGATGCGGAAGCAATTTCCGGCGTATTTCGACTGTTGGGTGATTCACGAGCCCGAGAGCTCAAGATGGAAACGGTGTGGAGCGACGCATATGTCAACTCCCGTTCTCTGAACCTCGATTGGATGAATTCCTTTTACGGTGCCTACCTCAGCAATCTGTTGGACTATGACGAAATCTACGTTCTGGACGATGGCAACAAGCCGGTCTTTGCGTTTCAAGATGGTCAACGTTCGGAGCCTAGCTCGTTCGACGCGAAGTGGCGCCCGATAGACGATTTGGTCGCAACTCTCAGGTCCCGGAACAGTCGCGTTGCTCACGACAGCCACCCAGCGACCACGGCATTCGACCTGGGCAAAGGCCAGATCGCAGAGCACCGCATCGTCTCAGACGTGAGGCGAATAGGAAATCGGCCGGCACTTGTGATCGTGGAAACAATCGTGCCCGACGCAGCCCAGCCAGGCCAGATTGCAGCTCGGCCGTTCCTTCTCGTTGCCGTGGACTACCTCCTGTCCGATGAGGTGAGCGAACTCGGCCGTCGCTTCGGATTCCAAGATCTTCACTGGACCGAGGTCAATAAATCCGGCCGTGACGAACTCGTTGTTCGCGCCGCCAATGGCACGCCGGTCGGCACGCTGGTTTGGTCAAAAGCGGATGCCAGCGGCAAATTCGCCGCGCAGGTTTCGATTGCCGTTGCGGTGGCTCTGGCTCTATTCGCCGGCATCGCATTCCTTGCTGTCCGCCGAGGACGACAAGGCGCGGCAATTCTGAAACGCAGCCTCAACGCGTTGTCGTCGCTCAACGAGACGCTGGAACGCAGGGTCGCAGAGCGCACGAAGGAACTCGAGGTGACACTCGCCAATATCGATCAGGGCGTCATCATGGTGCAAGCCAACAACGAGTTAGCGGTGGTCAACGCGCGGGCCGAAGAAATCCTGGAGGTTGCCTCCAAGCGAGAAGTTGCCATCTTCCTGAAAAACCTTCGGACCGGCGCTGAGCTGCCGGAATCATTAGATACCAGCGATGACGCTCAGAAAAGCTTCCCTGAAAATTGCCAGTTGCGGCGACCGAGCGGACGGATTGTCGAATGGCGCTGTCATAAGCTCGCCAGCGGGGGCAGCGTCATCACGCTCGGCGACATCACGACCCAAGTGGGCCGTCAGACGCAGCTCGAGGAAGCCATTAACGCCGCGAACGTGGCAATCACCACGAAGTCGCGCTTTCTTTCGACAATGAGCCACGAGATGCGGACGCCCTTGAACGGGGTCATCGGGGCTCTCGAAATCCTCCGCAGAACGAGCCTTAGCCTGGAACAAGCGGAAGCGGTCGAGATCGCCACGGAATCGAGCGAAGCATTGCTCGTCCACATCAACGACGTTCTCGACTTCTCCAAGATGGAGGCTGGCCGGCTGAGGCTGTCTTCTGAGGCTTTCGATCTCGGTAAGCTCGTCGGCAGCGTCTTGGATATCGTCACCCCTCAAGCGGAGGCGCGAGATAACCATCTCGGATCAGAGATGGTCGGCGAACTTCCAAAGTTCGTTCGCGGAGACGCGGTGCGCGTCCGCCAGGTCCTTCTCAATCTCGTTTCGAACGCCAACAAGTTCACACGCCAGGGCTCGGTCAAGATCCGGGTGCTACGAGCAGGTGGAAGCGAAGAGTCGCCCACCATGGAAGTTCAGGTCGTCGACAGCGGCATCGGCATTTCGGAAGAACGGTTGAAAGACCTGTTCCAAGAATTCTCGATGCTTGACTCCACCTACACGCGCAACAGCGGAGGGACAGGGCTCGGGCTCGCGATCTCCAAGCGGCTCATAGAGGCTATGGGTGGCACGATCGGCGTATTCAGCAAGGAAGGCGAAGGCAGCACATTCTGGTTCAAGCTGACTTTGCCTCGCGCGAACGAAGGCGAGGTCAAGAAAACATCCACGGGGCGGCGCATGTCGGGTCCCGTGGAAAAGCGGCTCATCCTGCTCGTCGATGACAACGTGACCAATCGCATCGTCGGCAAGCGGCTCTTGGAAGCTGCGGGTCATCGCGTCCATACGGCGAACAATGGGCGCGAAGCTGTCGAAGCTGCCAGCGCAACCTTATACGACATCATCTTCATGGACATATCGATGCCGGAGCTCGACGGCCTGGAAGCTACGCGTCAGATACGGACGTTGGCTCCTCCCTACAGCGACGTCCCTATCGTGGCGCTGACCGCCAACGCAATCGCTGGCGATCGCGAAAAATTCTTGGCTGCGGGCATGAACGATTACCTGACGAAGCCATTGCGCGTCGGCGGCATAGAGGATGTGCTCAAGTCACTGCCGGCCAAGGCGCAGGCTGAGGGACTCACAGCCAAGAGCGAGCCCCGCGACGACCAAGGCGACTTGCTCGATCTCGCATCGCTTTCCGATCTTTTGCTCGCGACCACGCCAGACACAGTCCGGATGATCGTATGCGAATTCGTCGAGGAAATGCATGATCGGCTCGCCGAATTGACGGTTGCGCGCGCAAATGCCGATGCGCGGGAGCTATCGCGCCTTAGTCATGCGATCGCTGGCGCGAGTGCCAGCGCCGGCGCGCGTCAACTGCGGGAACTGGCGAGAAGTATCGAGCGCCTGTGCGCCGAGGAAAACATGTCGGATGCTTTAAGCGGCAGCTTGGCATTCGAAGACATGCTGCTCCGGACGGAAAAGGCTTTCGCCGATTATCTTGATGGCGTCGCCAGAGAGAAAGCCGCCTAAGTTGACAGCGCAGCGTGACGCAAATCAAAAAGAAACGGATAAGCCTTTGAATACCGATTTGCCCCCTCAAACCAAAAGACGAGCGCCGACGACGGCGGCAGCCGAAGGACCGGTCATGAAGGTTCTGATCGTGGACGACAGCTCCACCAACGTCGCCATGATGAACGCGCTTGTGCGGGTCGCCGGTGCGGAACCGTTTTCATTCAACGATCCGGTCAAGGCGCTCGTCGAGGGCGGGAACATCCAACCCGATCTCGCGATCGTCGATTACATGATGCCGGGCATGAACGGCATCGAACTCACAGCAGCCCTCAGAATGGAGGCATGGGGTCGAGATATTCCCATCGTCATGATCACGGCGAATGAGGAATCGGTGGTCAGACACAGAGCGCTAGAAGCGGGCTCGACCGACTTCTTACGTCGCCCCATCGATCCAATAGAAGTCAAGGCGCGCCTAAAGAACCTTTTGAAATTGCGAGAAGCTCAGAAGAAAATTTCCGACAAGGCGAGTTGGCTGGCTGACGAGATCGAAAAGGCCACACGCGTCATCAGCGATCGTGAAGCAGAAATCATCCTTCGGCTGGCTCGCGCTGCGGAGTATCGCGACGGCGATACGGGCTCGCATATCCTGCGGATGGCCCTTTATTCATCGGTCGTCGCGCATGGGCTCAATCTCGACAATGCTCTTTGCGATTTAATTTATCGCGCAGCACCTTTGCACGATGTGGGGAAGATCGGCATCAGCGATCTGGTACTGCTAAAGCCAGGACCGCTTGATCCTGAGGAGCGGATAGAGATCGAGAAACACACCCTCATCGGAGAAGCCATCCTCTCGGGAAGCACTTGCGGGCTCATCGAGATGGCAAGTGAGATAGCCGCTGCTCATCACGAGCGATGGGACGGCACCGGTTATCCGCGCAAGCTTAAGGGAGAAGACATTCCGCTCACTGCGCGGATCGTTGCGGTCGCCGACGTCTTCGATGCGCTCACATCGAAGAGGCCCTACAAGCGCGCATGGTCCTTGGAAGAAGCGCGGGACGCGATTATCGCGGGCAGCGGTTCGCAGTTCGATCCGGCGTGCGTCGACGCTTTTCTGCAGAACTGGGATGTTATCGTTGGGGTCTTCTTGGCCAACAATACGGATGGGGATACGCCCGCCGGCGACGAACTAAATTCTCTTCAGCAGGCGACGAATTGAAAGAGAACGATCTAACTGACCATCCAATCGATCTGGGAGAGCGTGCGGCAGCTAGGGCAAATCTCATAGACTACGTCCAATATGCCGCCATCTTTCACCACGCCTTTGACATGGCTTTCTTCATTTTCATCTAGGTCTTCCCAGCCCGCTCCCCAGAATACCTGATTGCAGATGCTGCATCGGGGGATCGCCTGCACGAAGCTATCAGCGGCTCTGAATTGCAGTCGGGATGTGAGCGCTCTGTCCTCTATTAGACTATGCGTCAGCAGCAAGCCGTCGCCGGAAATCAAGCTTGCTTCCATGACCCAGCGACGACGCCGGCCAGGCGCGTCGCAACGGTATGGCAATTTAATTCGCTTTCCTCGTCGAGCGCCGTCCAACATGGACTTCACATAGGTCGCTGTCGCGAGGCCGCTAACGTGCCACAGAAGATTCGTACCAACGGCGCGCCTAGCTTCGAGATCTTCTGCGCATCCATACGAACCGGGAAAATGGACACCGACTATGTTGTTATCATAATCTAATCGATAGGCGATGCCGGGAGCCTCGGCCTGTTTCAGCATGTCGCAATCTGCATTTTCTGGATATCAACGGAGCGAGACGGAGCTCAACTCAGCTCCGCCTCGTGCGTTCCTTTACAATATTCTTAGCTCAATCTGCGTCAACGTGGTCGCAGAACTCAAATCTTGTTCTCGCTGGACGCGCCGCAACGCCAACGGGCGATTTGCCAGCCCGGATGCTCCTTGGCCCAGAAGCCGAACTGAAGAGGCGCTTGCATCAGGCATGCCATCGAGCTGCTATCGTCCCCGCTGTCGATCTTGAATTCCCGGCATACGCTCGGATCGCGGAGAAGGCAGGCGGACAAGTAAATCGCGAACATCTTCTGCTCCGTTTTTTCCCATCAATACGGAGCGGCCAGCTTGCAGGATCACCTACGCGGGACTTTCATTTCCTTGGAAGCAGGAGAGAAAAAATGCGGGACCGTGGCAAGACAAGCCCCGCAAGTTGACAGTGACACACCTGCCCGATTTCTCGAGCCAGCGTGACCCCAAATACGAGCGGAGGTGATTGGCGGATCACGACTTGTCAGCCATCGCGCGCGAGCGCCGGCTAATCGATTATCCACTTTCGCAAGGTCTGGTGCCTGCCTCTAGTCGCCCGAGGCGGCGCGATTTACATTACAAGGCGCTAGAAAGCTGTTAAGTGCTGCGCAAAGCCCGCCTCGGGTGCCGCCCAAGATTTGAAAGACGATGTCAGATCGCGAGAAGCTGGAACGGATCGCTGCCAATAATGATCCACAAGCGTATCGCGCGCTTTTCGAAAAATTTGGTCCGATCGTAAAAGCGTTCATGATGCGGCAAGGCACAGACGCCGCAACCGCGGAAGAGCTTGCCCAAGAAACCATGCTGAACGTATGGCGGAAAGCCTCGCTATATTCCCTGGACAAGGGTTCGGTCACCACCTGGATTTTTGCGATCGCACGTAATCTAAGGATCGACCAGCTACGTAAGGAAAAGACATGGGTCGAGTTGCCCGATACTTACGTGGAGCAGGCAAGCTCAGAGATCGCCGCTGATGAGGCAATCTCGAGCGAGCAGGAACGCCAGAAAATAAAGCAAGCCCTAGATGGGTTGCCAAAGGAGCAGCGCGAGGTGGTGGTTCTGTCCTTTATCGAGGGCCTGCCCCATCGAGCTATTGCCGAGCGGTTGCAGCTTCCGGTAGGCACGATCAAATCGCGGATTCGCTTGGCCTATTTGAAACTTCGCACTGCCGTCGGGGATCCGGACGAATGACTATCAAATTCCATCCGGCACCGGAGAACTTGCTGAGCTGCGCTGCGGGCAGCATGCCGGAAGCGCTCGCGGCTGTGATGGCCAGTCACATGGCGATGTGCCCGCGCTGCCGTCATGAGTTGGCGGTTTTCGATAAGGTCGGCGCGACGCTGCTGGAAGAAATGCCTCCCGAGACGGTGGGGACCGCTCCGGCGCTGCCAGGAAGCGCTCCCGTGGCCGCAACAGGCGGCGCCCAGCATGTGGAGCACGGCGACGTCCCTGAGCCGTTGAGAGCGGCCGTCGGTCCGCGCCTTGATCGCATAAAATGGCGGCGCCTGGCACCGGGCGTGTGGTTTCATACCGTATCGTTATCGGAACACTCCAAAGCATCGCTGCGGTTCATCAGGGTCGCGCCCGGGCTCCAGCTTCCAGATCACGGCCATAGCGGCTCCGAGTTGACGCTCGTGCTTCAGGGGGCTTTCAATGACGCGTTCGGATCCTATGGGGTCGGCGACGTCCTGGAGATGGATGAAGGCATCGAGCACTCGCCTGTCGCCGCGCCAGGCGGCGATTGCATTTGCCTGATCGCTTCCGAGGGTCCGGCCCGTTACAATGGTTTTCTGGCGCGTCTTGTACAAAAGCTCACGGGAATCTAAAGCGACGCCCCCCGGCCAATGCGTTGGCCGTGATCCAATCCCAGCTATCCCTCGTAGGTTGGCTAGGTCGATGGACGTGGGGCAGCCATGCTTAAAGCAATACGATTTGCGTTTTTTGCTATGGTTTTGAGCTGTTTGCCTGCGAGCGCGCAGGCCCCTCTCATGAGTGCGCGCGATGCGGGAGCCCGGTACGCTCAGGCGCAGGGGGCTGCTGAGACGTGTCCTGGTTTTCGCGTCGGTAAAGCAGCTGAGGGGTTGAAGGCGAATTATCAAGGCGACGATCTTAAGGCGTTCAATGATCAGAGCGCTAAGATCTATGAGGCTTGGCAGAAAGTGAAAAACTGCTCACGCCCTCTCGACCCGAACCCGTGCCGCATCATGATCCAGATGAGCTGCCAATCGGCGGCTGCAGAGATCGGCCCCGGCGGCACTGCGGTTCCGGATCTCATTGAATTGAATGCTCAGTAAAGCACGTTTGCGCCGCGGGTCTCGGCGCCCCTTATCGAGCGCCAAGTTGTCCCTGCAGCATTCCGCGTTCGGCTACCTAGCAATCGTTACGGGGCAGTGCGCGCGGGCGACAACGTCACTCGACACCGAACCCAACATGAAGCGGGTTATGGCGCCCTTGCCGCCGGTGCCAACGACGATGTGATCGATGCCATTGTCTTCAGCGTAAACGACAATCGAGCGAGCCGCATCGCGCCCCTTGACCGTAATTGTCTTGGCTCCCGAAACGCCTGCTTTCTTCGCTACCGCGGCGGCATCGCTCAGCACGCGATTGGCATCGGCATCTTCCCAGGAGTAGATCTTGATGCCGCCTCTTCCCTCGCCGCCGACGGGCAGGTTGACGGCGAGGATCGTCAGCTCCGAGCCAGTCGCCTTGGCGAGTTCAGCGGCTTGAGCAACTGCACTTTTTGAATGCTCGGTATCGTCGACCGCGCACAACACCTTATGCGTCATTTGCTTTCTCCTTAGACTTTAACGAGGAGTTCGATGACTGCAGGATGGCGCTTAAAGCCGTTGATCGACTTGATTGTAGTCAAAACTTCGCCAGGCCCCGCCCGCGGCCGCGACGAGATGGCGATGCCCTATCCCACGGATACCGGGCTCGCGGTTTCGGACTTTAGGACTTGCGCCGTGCCCTGAGGCGTCGCCCGGCCAACCTCAATCTGCGCAAGCGTTCGGGCAATGTCGCGAAGCCTGACGGGCTTCGCCAAGTAGCCATTCATCCCGCGGGCGAGGAAACGCTCTCTGTCGCCGACGACGGCGTGAGCCGTCAACGCGACGATCGGAGTGTCCGCGTTGTAGCGCGATAGCGATCGGATCATGCGGGTCGCTTCAAGCCCATCCATATCGGGCATCGATATATCCATGAAGATCGCGTCGTACTTGCTCCGGTCGGCCAAATCGACTGCCTCCTTGCCGCTCGATGCCAACACCACCGAATGGCCGGCCGAGAGAAGAAGCTGGCTCGTTACGAACCGGTTCGTGCGGTTGTCGTCGACGAGCAGAATGGCGAACCTGCCAACCGGCTCAGCGGAAGTCGTCTCGACTTCGCTGGTCTCGTGGTCCTCGCCATTCGCGCACGGCAGAGACAAGCGAAACCAGAACCGACTGCCGACTCCAGCTTGGCTGCTGACCCCGATCTCGCCGCCCATCATCTCAATCAGCCGTTTGGAAATCGCGAGGCCGAGCCCCGTTCCGCCGGTGCGCCGCGTGTACGAGGAGTCGACCATCGAGAACTCGCGGAACAGGTCGTTCAGGCGTTCCTCGGGAATTCCTATCCCAGTGTCGCGCACTGCAAATTCGAGCAAGGGACGTGCGTCATCGCCGCCGATCCGTGCGACGGACACGCTGATTTCGCCTTTACGGGTGAATTTCGCAGCGTTCGAGACGAGGTTGAGCAGTACCTGCTTCAGTCTTATCGCATCACCAGACAAGCGCTTGGGTAAGCCCTCGTCGAGAATCAATCGAATTGTGTTTCCAGCCTTTTGCGTTTGCGGCTCGACAATGTGGCTTACGGAATTCAGAAGCGCGACCAAATCGAACGCTTGCGGATCTAGATCAAGCTTGTCAGCCTCGAGCTTCGAGAAATCCAAGACGTCGTTGATATGTACCAGGAGCGCTTCACTCGACTCCTTCGCACGCTCGACGAGGTCCTTCTGCCTTTCCGTCAATCCCTCTTGATCGAGCAGTTGGAGCGCGCCGAGCACGCCATTCAACGGTGTGCGCATCTCGTGGCTCATGGTGGAAAGAAAGCCCGACTTGGCGCGGCTGGCCGCTTCGGCAATCTCAATGGCGCGGCGAAGCTCGGTTTGCGCTTTCCCGAGTTCTTCCTCACGCAGCTTTGTTGGCGTGATGTCGGAGCGAACGCTGAAATATCCCGTCAACTTTCCTTCAGCGTTCTTCTCGGCAACGTTGGTCGCTTGCACCCAGTATAGCGAGCCGTCCTTTTTCCGATTACAAACTTCGCCTTGCCAGACGCCATCGCGCTTCAAGGTTTCAATCATGTTGGCCCAGAACGCTTTGGGATGCGTGCCGGAATTCACGATGCCATGGGTCCGCCCAATGATTTCCTCGCGGGAATACCCGCTCATTCGAATGAATTGGTCATTCGTATAGATGATGCGGCCGCGGGTATCCGTTTTCGTATACGAGCAATGCTGATCCAAGACTCTCTTCTGTAGCTCCGCGTCCGCCAGGGCCGCGGTAAGCTCTTTTTCTCGCGCTCGACTCGTCTCCAAGGCACTCGATAGTGCAGCTTCCGCAGCTGCCGTCCGCAAGATGAAGGGTTTCAGCAAGATGAAATAGGATAGAGGCGCCGCAATCGCCGTCAGCGAACCGGCGTCAATGGCGGCCTCGATCAACGGATAATTCGAAAAATCGACGTTAGCCAAAAGGACCATGATTAGCCCTTCTGTCACGAAGATGATCGCGGCCATGCCGAGGATCAGTCGCGTCGCTGCCCGGAGGTCATGATGTGAGCCCAAGGTGGCTTTGTATGACATCGTCGTAGAGCGTTTCCGAACTGATAATCTCCGCGCGCGGCTTAGCAAGCACCAAGCAGCCGAAGCCAGGCCCTGATGCAGGCTCATCAAGCCGGCAAATCGCTACGCATACTGAAGATCAATGCTTACCACATCATTGCCCCGTCGCTGTTTGAACAGCGAAAACTGCAGTAAGTCTGAGTTTCCTCAGCGTTTCAGACTTTCGCAATATTCGTAAACGACCCCTCACCTGCAGGTGGCTTTGGCCGCCGAGGCCATTTGCTTCAAAGGGTTCAGACCCAGGCGCGATCCGCAGTCCCTTCCCCGCTTTCGGGCAGAAATTCTGTTCGCTGATTGAAAAGCATTTCGTTTGCCTGCCGAAGCCGTCTGCAGACCTCGCGGCCCATGTTCATCTGGATGAGCGCAAACTGCTTCAGGTCATGCGCATAGAGGCGATAGAGATTTGAGGCTGTAATTTCGATGGCAGCACTTGCCTCTAACGCATATACGGACGCGCTGCGCGAACAGTGATCAATGACCGCCATCTCGCCGAAGCAGTCGCCAGCCTTCAACGTACCCAGCACATAGTCCCGCCCATTGTGTTGCTTGGCCACCGCGACGGTCCCGCTTTCGAGAACGAACATCGACTCGCCGTTCTGGTGCTCGCGAAAGAAATAGTCGTCTTCGTCCACCCGAACAATTTGGCAGCACCCCAATAGAAATTCCAAAACGTCACTTCGGACACCGCCAAAAATCGCCATCTGCTGAAGGAGCTCAATCCGTCGCGCGTCCATGGGCGAACACCTACGCTAAATCGTTGTGCAGCGCGTACGCGCTCCGCTCATATGGCCTGGGAAGATAGCTCGTGAGCAGAGACTTTCGCGTGAAATCAAACTAGCATTGCCCGACATCACAAGCGAGCCTGTAACCATTGCGGTTAGCTACCGGAAACTGCAGCAAGATCACCGAGGAGCTGTCTTTGTTTGAAGGATTTAGCTCGGATCTGATCGATGTCGGTGGCGGTATGCAAATTTTTTCGCGGGTGAAAGGGTCCGGGCCGCCGCTTCTTTTGCTACATGGCTATCCGCAAACGCACGTCTGCTGGCACAAGATAGCCGAACCTCTGGCAGAACATTTCACCGTCGTCGTCACCGATCTCAGAGGCTATGGCGCATCGAGCAAGCCTGCCGATGGGCCAGCCCATGTCACCTATTCAAAGAGGTCCATGGCCGATGATCAGGTTCGGGCGATGGCCTCGCTTGGCTTCGAACGATTTTATCTTGCTGGACACGACAGAGGGGGCCGGGTCGCTCACCGCCTTGCCCTTGATCATTCCGACCGGGTTCTTCGGCTCGCGGTCCTCGATATCGCGCCTACGGCAACCATGTACGCGAACACGAACCGCGCCTTTGCCGAAGCCTACTATCATTGGTTCTTTCTCATTCAGCCCTTTGATATGCCTGAACGCCTCATTGGCGCGGAGGCCGAATATTATTTGCGCAGAACCTTGAGCAGCTGGTGCAAGCGCGAGGGCGCGATCAGCGAGGAGGCGATGGGTGCTTACATTTCCGCATTCACCAGGCCGGGTGCCATCCACGCGGCCTGCGAGGATTATCGCGCGGCGGCCACTATCGATCTTGAGCACGATCGCTCCGACGACCTAGCATCGCGCCGAATTTCATCGCCTATGCTCGTGTTGTGGGGTGGTCGCGGAACGGTTGGGCGCCAGTTCGACGTGGTTGCGTGCTGGCGCGAGAAATCTACAGCGCTTGTCCACGGCGAAGCATTCGATTGCGGACACTTCCTACCGGAAGAGGCGCCGGAAGAGACGCTAGCGGCCTTTATGAAGTTCTTCGGTTGAAAGCGAGAGGCATCGATGCCGGCTTACGATAGGCGCTTCAGATCGCTCAACTTGTACCGAAGCTAATGCGTGGGGCACGTTCGTAATCAGCATTTGTTATAAGCAAAGCAAAATATATTCATTCCGGCCTCTGCAAAGACGGATAATCTGCAAACATCCCGGACTGTCCGCCGAGAAGCTGAGGGCCTACACAGGCATGAACTTTCAACAGCTGCGCATTATTCGCGAGACCGTGCGGCACCGCTTCAATCTAACCGAAGCAGCTAACGTGCTTTTCACGTCTCAATCAGGCGTCAGCAAGCATATCCGGGACCTGGAAGAAGAACTCGGGGTCGAGATTTTTGTGCGGCACGGCAAGCGTCTTCTTGGCCTGACGGAGCCCGGGAAAGAAGTGTTCAAGATCGTCGAGAGAATGCTCGTCGATGCCGATAACCTCTCGCGAGTTGTCGCGGACTTTGCCGAAGGCGAGGACGGCGTTCTGAGAGTCGCGACCACTCACACGCAGGCGCGCTACACGCTGCCGCCGGTGATCGCGAGGTTCAAAACAGCCTTTCCCAAGGTGAGACTCAATCTTCAGCAGGCGAGCCCCAAGGATTTACCCGGCATACTGCTGGAGGGCGACGCGGACATCGCAATCGCAACCGATACTCTGGAAGATCATACCGGTATCCTCGCATTTCCCTACCACACATGGGACCATGCCATTGTCGTTCCGCGCGGCCACGCATTGACCAAAGAAAAGCCTTTGACGCTCGCCGCTATCGCCGAGTGGCCGCTCATTACTTACGATGATGGGTTGACCGGTCGTCGCCGCATCGATGAGGCCTTCGAGGCGGCGGGTTTGACACCCGACATTTCCATTACTGCTCTCGATGCGGACGTCATCAAGGCATACGCGGAACTGGAAATGGGCGTCGGCATCATTGCCTCAGTTGCATATGATCGCGAATATGACCGCAAGCTCGTCAAGCTCAGCGCAGACGACCTGTTCAGGCCGAGCACCTCGAGCATCGCGATCCGGCGTGGGCGTCTGCTCCGGAGATACGCTTACCGCTTCATCGAGCACTGCAATCCGTCGGTCACTGAAGACGTTATTCGAGCTTCGGACAATAGCGTCGCAGAATAGCCGAGAACTTCACATGCTGAAGCGTACGCTCGTGCCTCTCCAACGGCGCTTTGATGAGGCCGGCACCTTCACCGGATCGCTAGACTCCCTGAAGAATTCGATCCTGTAGCGCCGATAATTGCACGTCGCTCCTGCGGCGCGGCCTTTCCACGGTGATGTCCACGTCGAAGGTCACCCTCCCCTCGTTCATCACCACAACCCTATCGGCAAGCGCGACAGCTTCAGCGACATCGTGAGTGATCAGCACGGTCGTAAATCCGTCGCGGAACCATAGTTTCTCCAGTAGCCCGTGCATTTCTGATCGCGTGAGCGCATCGAGAGCACCGAAGGGTTCGTCAAGAAGCAGGACGCCCGGTTCTCCGACGAGCACACGCGCCAGCGCGACGCGCTGGCGTTGTCCACCAGATAGAACAGCGGGCCAGTCGTTGGAGCGATCGGCAAGACCAACGTCGCGGAGTGCTTCCAATGCCTTGTCGCGCCAGCCGGGGGTGCGGGCGATGCCAACGTTGCTCAACACTGTTTGCCAAGGCAGAAGACGAGCGTCCTGGAAGAGCAGCTTGACTGTGCGCTGAACCCCTTCGACTGCGGCACCTCCAATGGACACTCGACCCTTTGTCGGACGGTCGAGTCCAACGATCAGGCGCATCAACGTAGACTTTCCGACGCCAGAGCGACCGACGATCGCAAGAAACTGTCCTGCCGGCACTTCGAGATTCAAACCTCGCAGGACCTGCCTTGTGCCAAAGGAAAGATGCAGATCCTCAAGTACGAGCCTTTCGCCTTTTCGCCGGCGCTCGTCCAAGTGCGAGCGCGTCGATCCCGCTTCAAGACGGTCGACGGGCTGTGAGACAAACGCGCCGTGGACACTCTGAACTCGTTGCAACATGATGTCTGCTCCGCAGCCCGCTCTCTCAATTTGTAGAGGCCGAGGCGTGATAGGCGGGATGCCAAGCGAGCACCCGATGTTCGATCAGTTTTGTGGTGGCGTCTGCCGCTTTCCCGAGAAGCGCATAGATCAGAACGCCGAGAACCACGATGTCCGTCTGGAGAAATTCGCGCGCATTCATTGTCATGTATCCGATGCCCGATGACGCCGAGATCGTTTCTGCAACGATGAGCGTCAACCACATGATGCCTAGCGCATAGCGCAAACCGATAAGAACTGAAGGCATCGCGCCTGGCAGAAGCACTCGCCGGAAAATTGCGAACTTTCCCAGGCCGTTCACTTCCGCCATTTCGATCAACCCGCGGTCGATCGTGCGCATGCCGTGATAGGTATTGAGGTAAATGGGAAAGAAGGTCCCTACCGCCACAAGGAAGATCTTCGCGGTCTCGTCAATGCCGAACCAAAGGATGACCATCGGGATGATGGCAAGATGCGGCACGTTACGAAGCATCTGCAAGCCCGAGTCGAGCAGCAATTCCGCGATGCGCGAAACGCCCGTAAGAACGCCAAGAAGAAATCCGAGACCGCCACCTATCGCCAGACCAAGCATCGCCCGCTCGAAACTGATTACGACGTTGCGTCCAAGTTCGCCGCTCTTCGCGCTGGCCCAGAATGCAACCGCGACTTGGCTGGGAGCAGCCAATGTGCGTGCCTCTATGAAGCCCAAACGTGCGCAAAGTTCCCATATGACCAGGACTGCGAGCGGCACAAACCACGGGACGACCTGCGCAGCCGCTTGCCGGAACGGCAACTGCCCGAAGCGCATCAGGATTGCCCTCGCTGACGTTCTGCCGGCGAGAAGTCATTGGCAATCGTCTCCCCAACGGGTCCGCGTCTCTTGCGAGTTGTTCGCATCGTTGGCGCAAGCGGCAAAAGCGGAAATACCAACTCGGAAAACCGATAGGCTTCTTCCAGATGCGGGTAGCCCGAGAAGATAAAGGTATCGATGCCGATCCGCATGTACTCCTTGATGCGCTCGGCGACCGTTTCCGGATCGCCCACGAGGGCGGTTCCAGCTCCGCCGCGAACGAGGCCGACTCCGGCCCAGAGATTTGGACTGACTTCCAGTTTCTCGCGCCCGCCGCCGTGCAACGCTAGCATGCGCTTCTGGCCGATAGAATCCATGCGTTCGAAGGTCTTCTGCGCGGAAGCCAGAGTCTCGTCATCCACGTGTTTCAGGAGGTCGTTCGCAGCGCGCCAAGCTTCATCGTTGGTTTCACGAACGATCACGTGAAGACGGATACCAAAAGAAAAGCTGCGGCCTTTGGCATGCGCCGCTCTCTGCGCCGCATTGATTTTCTTTGCGACTTCCGCAGGCGGTTCACCCCACGTGAGGTACTTGTCGATCGTCTCGGCCGCAACGGCAATGCCGGCCTCCGACGAGCCGCCGAAATACAATGGCGGGTGCGGCGTCTGCAGCGGTGGAAACAGCAACCGACCGTCTTCTATCTTTATATGCCGGCCCTCGTAATCAACACGGCCGCCTGCGAGAAGCGCCTTGTAGACATCGAGGAATTCCTTGGTGACTGCGTATCGTTCGTCATGGGCAAGGAAGACGCCGTCGCCCTTGTTTTCGACGGGATCACCGCCCGTGACGACGTTGATCAGAAGTCGTCCATCCGAAATACGATCCAGCGTCGCGGTCATTCGCGCAGCGACTGCCGGCGATAGCAGCCCGGGCCGCACGGCGACGAGAAAGCGAAGATCACGCGTCTGCGGCAGAAGCGCCGCCGCAATCACCCAGGAGTCCTCGCAGCTTCGGCCCGTCGGCAGAAGCACCCCATAATAGCCGAGCTTATCGGACGCGTCCGCAATCTGGCGCAGGTAACTCAGGTCGACTTCTCGCCCCCCGAAGGATGATCCGAGATACCGGCCGTCGCCGTGTGTCGGAAGAAACCAAAGTATGTTGGCAGTCGAAGAGGGCGTAACTGTCACGCACGTTGTTCCTGATGTCGTTCTTGCATCCAACCATGGCGGCCAACGCAAAATGCGCCGAAGAGTGATCGCCTCTCCGTCGCGCTGGCCACCGTTGGCTGCAATCTTGGACGGCTCTCCGATTGGGAACAAACAACAAAAAGAGATTAGCTTTTCCAAATTTATTGGTGGCCATGGATCGATCGCGCCTCGACAACACCAGCCAGTTCAAACGATCGGCAGCATGGGCTGTCAAACAAGAAGGCTATGACCATGGATCGTCGTCAACTGCTGCAAGGCGCGGTCGTGCTCGGCATCGCGCTCACGACCTCTGCGGGCGTCTCATCAGCGGCAGATCAATCCTCAACCGTCAGGATCGGGTATCAGAAATCTTCGACGCTCATTGCGATCCTGCGGAGTAACGGCGAGCTCGAAAAGGGCCTTGCGGAACTCGGCATCGCCGTCAAATGGTCGGAGTTCTCGAGCGGCCTCCCCCTGTTGGAAGCACTGAACGTGGGGGCTGTCGATCTATCAGGTGATGTTGCAGACACCGTGCCGATTTTCGCGCAGGCTGCCGGTGCGAAGTTGACGTACTTCGCAAGCGAAGCCCCATCACCAGCGGCGCAGGCACTTTTGGTGCAGGAAAGCTCACCGATCCACTCGGTGGCCGAGCTTAAAGGAAAGAAAGTCGCCGTTACGAAGGCATCAGGCAGCCATTATCTCCTGATCGCGGCCCTATCGAAAGCAGGCTTGAAGTTTTCCGATATTGAGCCCGCCTACCTTACGCCGGCAGACGGTCGCGCCGCGTTTGAAAAGGGCGCAGTGGATGCCTGGGTGACATGGGATCCCTACGTCTCGGCTACGCTCAAGCAGACGCAAGCCCGCGTGCTAGCCGATGGAGCCGGCATAGCGAACTATCGACGGTACTATCTGGCGTCGACGAACTTCGCTTCCTCCCGCCCCGATGTCCTAAGGCTGGTGTTCGCCAAGCTTCAAAAGACCGGTGAATGGGTGAGGAAAAATCCCGAAGTGGCAGCGCAGCTGTTGGCTCCCACATGGGGGCTGGATTCGGGTGTCGTCTCACTTGCCAACAGCCATCGGAGCTACGAGGTCCGCCCCGTAACTTTGGAGAGTCTCGCGGAAGAGCAGAAAATTGCCGATGTATTCTTCGAGCAAGGCGGCCTTCCTAAGCGGGTGGATGCTGAATCCGCCCAGATATGGTCGCCCGACAAGCAAGCGTCGGTGCGATAACGCAGTTGCGCCCGACTACACCGTTGAACACCGCGTCTTGCGCGGCTTCGGGCCTAGTGTGGCTTCCGCACTGGTGTTGAGTTGACTTGCTGTCCGTGTCGACAAACGGCTGGGAGAACGCCTGAACGTCTCTCCGTGACGCCATTTGTGCGTACTTACCGGACATCGCAGCGGCCGGCTTGATCGGGATTAGCGTGTCCGCGAACACCAAAATCGCCCTGTCGGACCGAAGCCCCAGCTCTTGAACCCCAAGTATAATTTCAAGTATTAAGTTGTTCCTCTATGTATTCACATTTCAATCCGCTTTATACTTCTGTATATTTCAAATGTATGCGTTATGTATTCGCGAATACATCAGCATGAATTATTTCAATAAAAAGCACGATTATTCTTGCTATATGCTAGTGGAAGGCCCATCTATGTTCTCGGATGGTTTGGATAATTCTTGTTCTAATCGTTCTTTTTCTGTGAATTTTTTAGGAGTTTTGATATGTCTGAGAACATCGCAAACGCAACACACCCCATCGGCATGCGATCTGAAATCGCAGCAAAGTGGTCGAAGTTCAGTGCGTCCGACGTAGCTGCGCTCAAATCCAAGGACGACCTCGTGGCTCAGGTTCAATCCAAGTACCAGTTGGATAAGGCCCAGGCCGAAAAGGACGTCGATGCATTTGCCAAAGGCCGCGCGCTCTAACTCCCGTCGCCCGTCGCCTCTGGCATCAGCGCTAGAGGCGGCGGATCACACGAAGCGACGCAATGGGAGGTTAGCTTGCTAGGCCGAACCACGCGCAAATCCATAACGTTCTCTCGCCCGTTCGAACTTGCGGGTGTCGATGAGAAATTTGATGCTGGGACATACGAAGTCGAAACTGTCGAAGAACTGATCGAAGGCTTATCCTTCGTCGCTTACAGGCGTTTGGCCACGACAATAGAAATGCCGGCGAAAATACTGGGCAGCGTTGCGCGACAAGTGCTGACCATCGATCCCAAAGATCTAGAAATTGCCATTGGTGCAGACAGCCAAAGCGTTGTGCCACCTAGCATCAAAGCTAGTTCTTAGAACCGATATTTCTCCCAAGCTCGAAGTGCGAGCGGAGAAGAAAGTTCAAGATGATTGATCGAGATGGGAATGGGTCGCTCACATTAGAGCCCGACCAGCTCCGAGTGCTGCAAGAAATTATATTGTTTGGTGGTGTGCAGACGGTGAGACACAATCGCAACCACGCGTCCTATGCCGAGCTTCTCAAGAAAAAGTTCATTGAAGCGATGCGGCTGAGCAAAAACGAAATGCGATACAACATCACGATTTCGGGGCGTCTGTTCATAGCAAGTCAAACTTGAAATCAATTTTTGCGATGGCACCAAGCCATGCATAGCGAGGGCTCTAATGCGCAGCGCGCTGTTTGACAACATTTCCAAACGATTGCGAATTGCGTCAAACGCGACGCTCAGGCGACGTTATTTACAACGCCTAAGACGGCACAGATCCACTGATGTTCGATCGGTCGCCCAGGCGCTTGAAACTTCGTCGCCTAACGCGGCCAAGCCATCATCTGCCAATTTAGCGCTTTGATGCATCTTCGGGCTCGATCGCGCTTTCTCACCCATACTCTTTGCTGATGGCATATTTGATCAACAACGCCACGACAGCTCCCGTGACAGCGGAAACAACATTCGCCCATGGCCCGTCTATGATGAACGATCCAGCGTGAATTGTGAAACCTAGCCAGACCACGGCATAGCCGAAGATGGCGCCGACAAGCGCAGTTAAAATGTTTGCCATGAGAAGCCCCGACATCAGCTCGGTCAGACGCTCCAGCATACACGATCTGATGAGCCCGCGGCCTTCGCATTTCTGTCGGCGAGTGTCCCACTGAAATAGTCGTGCGCTTAGCGTGCCACGCGTGCACAGCAGAGCGGGTGCGGATCTGTCGTCCATAAGGCGGTGAACGCTGCAGCGGACTATACCTTGCCCCTCGGGCCCCTGCTCGAGCTTCCGCTTGAGATAATAGTATGATTGGCCGCCCAAGCGTGATGCACTGGCATCCTATCTGAGCTTCACCAGGTAGGGTTAAGCCTTTCGGTTCAAAAGCCTCATCTTCTTGGAGGCCGCGCCATTGTGCGCGGGCCAGTTGACAACCGTGCGGGCGGTTCTGCTTTTTCTCTTCCCGAAAGCAGGGCGCTCGGAGAGTTCGGTGGATCAGATCCTTGTACTGTTGTTCTGGACAATCATCGGAGGGATGATCGTTTTCCGGCTGCGCGGCGGCACCTGGGCTGATCTGAAGAAGTTCCGGCATTTTGGAAAGAGCGCGCCCGAGCCACGGCTCGGCACCAAGTTGCACAAGATCAGCCAGACGCTCGAACCTTTTGCGCGCGATTCCGCTCACACCAATGAGCTCGCGGAGAACGAAGACTTCAAGAGCGCGGTAGTCCTTCTCGTCGATCCAAAAACGCCCATCGATACGCTCTTCGACTACGCCTTCGGGCAGAACTGGCCGCTGTCATGCGCCGCCTTTGCTGCTCTGGCGCAACGACCAGACGCTTGGGGATCCGCATCGCGTGTGCCAGCACGTTTCGACGGCCTGTCCGTATGGCAGATGACATTCGCCTTTCAGTATCTCCGGAAAGCTGATCCCCGCCCCGCGACGGGCGCGTTCCTTGTCGGCTTCCGCGACTGGTGGCCGGACAACGTCCTCCTCCGCCACCTGCTTGCCGAGCATTTTGCGGCTCTTGGCGACGACGCGCCTGCCGACGCGGGGCCCGACGTCATGGCCTTGCCGCTCTGGAAGCGCGAGCAGATCAGGGATTTCCTGGCACTGGTCAGTCACCCGATCGCGGCCCGGCTCGGGGCAGAGATAGCCCCGCCCACCGTCCAGCAGAATCCGGCATCAACGGCAGAAAGCTCGTCATCGCAAGCGCAATCACCCTTCCTGGAGTCGATCGGCCGGTTCTGGAACAACTCCGAGAACGGACTTCTCATTGAGGCTGACGCTTGGAAGGACGCGCTCGACGCCGCGCAACAGTTGCTTGAGGGCGGCTCGTTGCGCGTCCTCCTGGTCAGCGGCGAATCCCATGTCGGAAAGACATCGTTCCTGAAGCTTCTGGCCGAGCGCATCGCAGCAAGTGGCTGGCGCGTGCTCCAAGCCAGCGGAGCCGATCTCCAAGCCGGGCAGATGTACATCGGCCAGCTCGAGGGGCGCATACGAGACGCACTGCAGGAACTCGACATCAGCAAGAAATTGATCTGGTACGTTCCGGACCTTCTTGGCCTTGCGCTAAGCGGAGCGCACCAGAGCCAGAGCGCGAGCATTCTCGATCAGATCCTTCCTGCGGTGTCGGCCGGACGGGTCCTGATCTGGGCCGAAGCCTCGCTTGCAGCGACGAGGAAGCTGCAGCAGCTGAAGCCCGCCTTGAGGCGCCATCTCGAAATCGTGCGCATGGAGGACATGGATGAAGCTGATGCCATCGCGCTCGCGGAGATCCTTGCCAGACGCCTGGAACAGTCGGCGCGAATACCCATCGAACCGAGCTTCGCCAGAACGTCCGTCGATGCGGCGCAAAGATACTTGACCTCGATGCATCTTCCGGGGGCAGCCCTTTCCCTCATGAAAATGACCGCCGCGCGCTCGGAGAAGGCGAAGAGCAAATCCCTCGGTGGCCGGGAAGTCCTCGAGACACTTTCGCAGATGACTGGTCTGCCGCTTTCGATCCTCGATGGCGCCGAACGCCTGAGCCTCGATCAGGTTCGTGAGTTCTTCCAGGCTCGGGTCATTGGACAGCCCGAGGCCGTCAACGCGCTGGTCGAGCGCATCGCAATGCTCAAATCCGGCCTCAACGATCCGGGGAAGCCGATCGGTGTCTTTCTGTTCGCGGGCCCCACGGGGACCGGCAAGACGGAGCTTGCGAAGACTGTCGCCGATTACCTTTTCGGCTCGACCGATCGCATGATCCGCCTCGACATGAGCGAATACCAGACCTACGAAGGCGCTCAGAAGATCCTCGGCGGAGGTAATGTTCCGGCAGACGCCGAGACGCTCGTCGCGCGTATCGGGAAGCAGCCGTTCTCGGTTGTGCTGCTGGACGAGTTCGAGAAAGCGCATCCGCAGATCTGGGATCTTTTTCTCCAGGTCTTCGACGAGGGCCGGCTAACCGATGCCACCGGACAGACTGCGGACTTCCGACACAGCATCATCATCCTGACCTCGAACCTCGGCGCGACTACGCATCGCGAAACGGGAAGCATTGGTTTCAGACCGTCCTCGTCCGACTTCAAGGATGAGCAGATCCACAGGGCCATCTCGCAAACGTTCCGTCCCGAGTTTCAAAACCGGCTCGACAAGGTCATCATCTTCAAGCCGCTTACCCGCGAATTGATGCGGGGAATCTTGATGAAAGAGCTTGCTCGCATCTTTGAACGGCGCGGCCTGAAAGATCGCGATTGGGCTGTCGAGTGGGACGCAAGCGCGATCGAATTCCTGCTTGAGAAAGGCTTCTCCGCCGAGATGGGTGCCCGGCCGCTGAAGCGTGCAGTCGATCACTTTGTCATCGCTCCTTTGGCCGAAACGATCGTCGAACGGCGTTTCCCCGAAGGCGACCAGTTCGTTTTCGTCCGCCGCGACGGCAATGCGCTGCGCGCTGATTTCGTCGATCCGGATGGCGATGGCGCCGTCGCGACACCGGCTGAAGAGCAAACGAGAGCCGGTGCCCCATCGAGCCTGTTCGACATGATACGCGCGCCCTCCGGCGACCGCGAGGAAATCGCCGTTCTGGCCGCTGCCCGCGAACCAATTACAGACCGGCTTGAGTCCGCCGAATGGGCGGCAGAGAAATCACGATTGACCAGCGAGATTGGCGCTCCCGAGTTTTGGTCGCGGGCGGATCGGGCGCAAACACTTGTCCGGCTCGAATTGATGGACCGCCTGGAGGTCGCGACCGAAACGGCAACTTCACTTGCGGGACGTCTCGAACGGCAGATTGGAGCGCGGGGAAAAAGCTTCCGGGAGCTCGTCTCCCGGCTTGCGATGCAAATTCACCTCGTCAATGAAGGTTTGAAGGATCTCGACGAACGGGCGCCGGTGGAAGTCGCACTCGTCGTAGAGCCGGCCTTCGTGACGGACATGGATGCAAGCGAGGCCGCATTCGCGTGGTGCGCCGAACTCGGCACAATGTACCGGGCCTGGGCACGTAATCGAAACATGAATGCAACGGAGCTCGGCCCTGGACCGGGCGGCGCTAATTCGGTGTTGATCGTCTCGGGCTTCGGAGCCTATCGGGCGCTCGCACGCGAAGCCGGATTGCATATTCTCGAGAGAAGCGAGGTCGGAGGCAGCCGTGTCACGGCGCAAGTTCTCGTCGCCGCATTGCCGCTTGGCAACGCGTTCAAGGCCGAAACCGCTCATGATCTTGCGGAAGCGTTCGGCGACAAGGCCAAACGGTCCACGCACATCGTCCGGCGATACCGGCGGGGAGCGACCCCGCTGGTTCGCAATGGAGACGGCAGTGTTCGCAGCGGCAGAGTCGAAGACGTGCTGCGCGGCAACTTCGATCTCTTTGCGCTCGAGCGGACCTAAATTGACCGGGTCTATAGAAACCCCCGGAGCTGTACCGCTCAGCGTTGGCCTGTCAGGGTCTTATTGACTTTGTGAATGGTGGCCAGAAGAGGTTCAACCCCAAATTGGGCATCCGGCTTTGTTATTTTGGGGGTGCTGCCGTGAGCGGCGCTTTCTGGACCGTACCGCTTTTTCACACGGGCAACCGCAGCTGCTTGCGAAGGCCCTTGTCGAAGATCTCGGCGGGGGACAAACGACACAGCAAGCTAATCTGGCGAGCGATCTTGCCGGCGGTATAGCGCCGACGTGGGCGGGTGGAGGTCACGGCCCTTAGAACCACGTCAGCCGGTGGATCGGCTTTGGGCATCACGTGAGACGCGGATGTTGCCTCGAGCTCGGCGAGCTTACGGCTCACAATTACCAGCGGCATGCCTAGACGCCGCGACGCTTCCGAGAAGCTTCGGCCTCGACGATTGTCATAAAGACGGACATAGCGTCCAGCCGATCTATCGGCGTGATTGCGTTTATAACGAACCATATTTCCAATTTGGCGCATTGAACAAAGACTGTCGGAACTTCACTCTCGTTAGATCTATTTATTGTTGGGCCCGCACTATTCAGAATTTCGATTGATTTGGAATTGTAGGGATTAATCACCGACCTTGTCTGCTGCATGTATGGCAGATTTACAGGTAATAATGGTCTTCCAACCTTCATCGAAGCCTGATCTAACTATTGAACCTAATCGGTTCATTGGCGGGCGCAGAGGATACGATGGAGAGATCTCATATCTCGCGACGTGGCTTCTGCCTTTGCTGTATCGGAGCAGCGCAAGCGGGGTTGGCTGGCTGGTTGACGCCGCGCGAGGCCTACGCTGAGGCGCGTGGTCTCGTCAGCCTGATTAAAGATAGCGCGGCCGTCGCGCCCATCGTGACCCACAAGCTTCGCGATAACATAACCGCCATCGAAGGGTCCGGCGGGAATATCGCGGTTCTCACCGGCCCCGACGGAAAGGTGCTCGTGGACGCCGGCATCAGAGTATCCGAGGCGCATATCCGCAAGAGCCTTGGCGAACTCGGCGCCGATCCTATTACGCATCTAATCAATACGCACTGGCACTTCGATCACGCCGACGGCAACGAGTGGCTGCACGCTGCGGGCGCCAAGATCATCGCACAGGAAAACACACGAAAATATCTCTCCCAGGTGCAGCGGGTTGAAGACTGGGACTACAATTTTCTTCCGCTTAGCGCCGGTGGCATTCCCGATGATGTTTTCGCGACGGATCGAACGCTAAAGCTCAACGGCACGACTCTGGGGCTCAATTATTACGGCCCCGCACACACGGATAGCGATATTTCCGTGCATTTCGCGGAAGCCGATATCGTGCACGTCGGGGACACTTTCTGGAATGGCGCTTACCCGTTCATTGACTATTCGACGGGCGGCAGTATCGACGGCACGATCGCGGCTTGCGATGCCAATCTCGCCCTCGCCACTGACAAGACGATCATTATTCCAGGTCACGGTCATCCCGTGAGCAACAGGGTCGAATTGCAAGACTGGCGCAATATGCTCGTGACAATCCGCGAAAGCGTCGCCGCACTCAAAAAGCAGGGTCGCACGCGCGACGAAGTCGTCGCCGCAAAACCAACCGCTGCGTTCGACAGTAAATTCGGAAATTTCGTCATCGACCCAGGCTTTTTTACGCGATTGGTCTACGAGGGCGTCTAACGGCGTTCGGTTCAAACCGACATGAGGAGATAAGTTTATGTCTGCGTGCGCGCGCCACCTTCGGACCTGGATGACACTGTTGGCCCTCTTGATGGGAACCGGGATCGCCGAAGCGGGGATGCCTGTGACCCACTATCGCAATGCCGACATCGACGGCATCAATATCTTCTACCGAGAGGCCGGCCCTGCCGACGCGCCTGTTGTGCTCTTGCTGCACGGATTTCCAACATCCTCCCATATGTTTCGCAATTTGATCCCGGCGCTCGCCGATCGCTATCACGTGATCGCTCCCGACTATCCGGGCTTTGGCGAAAGCGCCGCTCCCGATCATAAGCAATTCGCCTACACCTTTGCTCACTACGCCGATCTGATGGATGGGTTGGCAAACAAGCTCGGGGTCCAAAAATACGCCTTGTATCTGATGGATTACGGCGCGCCCGTCGGCTACCGACTGGCACTCAAGCATCCGGAGCGTGTCACGGCGCTCATCATTCAGAATGGCAATGCCTACGAGGAAGGCCTTAAGAAATTCTGGGACCCCATCAAGGCCTATTGGGCCGACGGCTCAGACGCTCACCGCGAAGCCTTGAGTTTTCTCGTCAAGCCGGAAACCACGAAATTTCAATATACGGACGGCGTCAGCGACGTCACCCGGATCGATCCGGACAATTGGGGTCATGATCAACGCCTGCTTGATCGACCGGGAAACAAGGACATCCAACTCGATCTGTTCCTCGATTACGGGACGAACGTGCCGCTTTACCCGAAGTTCCAAGCTTTCTTCAGGGAACGCCAACCGCCCGCGCTGATCGTCTGGGGCAAGAACGATACGATCTTTCCGGCAGACGGCGCCTATCCCTATAAGCGCGACTTGCCCAAGGTTGAATTCCATCTCCTTGATACCGGGCATTTTGCACTTGAGGACAAGGCGGATGAAATGGTGCCGCTGATCCACGATTTCCTTGATCGAAATCTTGTTGCGAAGTGAGTCAGCGATGACTGCGCGTCCCGCTCCAAAGTCCTTACAAATCGTATCGGCATTCGGCGAAGCACCGATCTTCAAGGCCGGGGACGAGGTTCGCATCGCCGACCGAATGCCCGTCGGACACTACCGCGTGCCCCGCTATCTCCGCAAAAAGATCGGGCGCGTCGAGGCCGTCGTTGAACCAGCTTTCGTAGACAACGAGGAAGAAGGCTACGGCCGCAACGCCGGCTCACGGCGTCATTACTATCGGATCGCGTTCCCTATGATTGAGCTTTGGCCCGATTACACCGGTTCGCCGAAGGATGGATTGCGCATCGAGGTCTTCGAAAGCTGGATCGAGAGGGTGTGAAGATGACCCACACGGAACACGATCATGATCATAATGAACACGACCATCCGCACGCGGAGATCAACCAAACTGAGAAGCCGACCTACTACGACATGCTAGAGACGGCCATCCGAGAACTGCTGATTGAACGAAAGCTTTTTGAGGCCGACGAGATCCGGCGGCAGATCGAGGTTCTGGATTCCCGCACACCTGCGCTTGGCGCCAAGGTCGTCGCCCGCGCTTGGATAGATCCGAACTTCCGCAAACGCCTCCTAGCCAACGGCCGCACGGCGTGTGAGGAGGATTTCGGTATTACATTCTACGATGACACTGAGCTGATCGTGCTCGAAAACACCGACAAGGTTCATAACCTTATCGTCTGCACGCTCTGCTCCTGCTATCCGCGCCCCGTGCTCGGTCTTCCACCCGACTGGTACAAACTGAAGCCTTATCGCGCGCGCGCCGTGTCGGAGCCGAGGAAAGTGCTCGCCGAGTTCGGCACCACCATTCCCGATGACGTCGAAGTGAGGGTTAGCGATTCGACCGCGATGGTCCGCTACCTTGTGTTGCCGAAACGGCCCAAAGGCACCGAGACTTTCACCGAAGAGGAGCTCGCGGACCTCGTCACTCGAGATGCTATGATCGGTGTGGTCGAACCGAAGCTCGAAAACGGGAGTGCCGCGCATGTCTGATAGCTCCGAGCTTGTAATTCGCTTACCCAATGACATCGGCGGCATGCCTGCCGACCCCATCAACCCTATCGACCATGATTTGGCGCCCTGGGAGAAACGTTGCCACGCGCTGGCCGACGTTCTCGACTTTCACAAGATTATCAATACGGAGGAGAAGCGCTGTGGGGTCGAAGCTCTCGGGGCGGAAATGATCGGAAAGCTCAGCTATTACGAGCGTTGGATCGTCGCCTTCTCCAACATCCTTTTACGTAAAGGCATTCTAACCCCAACGGATATCGCCCTCAAAATGAAGGAAGTTGCGGCGCGATACTCCTAAGCGTTCGAGATCTCAATGGAGAACGGCCGGATCAGTCTCAGCCACTCGGACGGCTCGTCTATTCAATTGTCCAACAGCTAAGGAACGCGTCCCATGCCCACGGTCAAAACCAAAGACGGCATCGAGATCTTCTACAAGGATTGGGGAGCCGGTCAGCCTATCGTGTTCAGTCATGGCTGGCCGCTCTCGGCTGACGATTGGGACGCGCAGTTGCTTTTCTTCCTGAATAGAGGCTATCGCGTCATCGCCCACGATCGGCGCGGCCACGGTCGCTCGACACAGACCGCCGATGGCCATGATATGGATCACTATGCCGACGACCTCGCGGCGGTGGTCGCGCATCTCGATTTGCAGAATGCAATCCATGTCGGGCATTCGACGGGCGGCGGCGAGGTCGTGCATTACATCGCGCGGCACGGCGAGAGCCGCGTCTCGAAGGCTGCGATCATCAGCGCTGTGCCACCGTTGATGGTGCAGACGCCGACCAATCCGAACGGGCTGCCGAAGAAGGTGTTCGACGACTTCATGGTGGCACTAGCAGCCAACCGCTCGCAGTTCTACCGCGACATCGCGTCGGGCCCATTCTATAACTACAACAAGACCGGCAAGCCCGCCGAGGCTACCATCCAGAACTGGTGGCGACAGGGCATGATGGGCGGCGCGAAAGCCCACTACGACGGCATCGTCGCGTTCTCGCAAACCGATTTCACAGAGGACCTGAAGAAAATCACCGTGCCGGTGCTTGTGATGCACAGCGAGGACGATCAGATCGTGCCTTACGTTGCCGCCGGTCCGCTGTCGGCGAAGCTTTTGAAAAACAGCACGTTCAGGAGCTACAAGGGCTTCCCGCACGGGATGCCGACGACGGAAGCGGAGACCATAAATGCCGATCTGCTGGCGTTTCTGGAATCCTGACGGCCGCCTCAACAACGGAGCACTGGCCGAGCGATGTCAGCGGATGGCCGTAGCCGCAGCCGCTCACCTTGCCGGCATATTGTAAAAGCTGATTGGCGCTCCCTACGGGAGCGATCGTGCGCGTTCATTCAATGGCTTACTATTCCTGCAACTTTGCGTCCGGCTTGAAGGATTTCCTCTCCGCTCGAAAGAGCTTGTTGGTCGCATATTCACGGTATGCAGCCGAGGCGCCGGTGATGGCCGCACTCCGAAAGCACCGCACTTGTAGAGCACATGGCGACCCGTCGTCTTCAGAGCGTACGAATACCGCAGAGCAATTTTTGTGGCTTGCAACCGTGTCTCTCGTGGCGGGGCATTCACGATGTTTGAGATCCGTAACTCAGAATTTAAGTGCTGCCTTTGCACTCAAGGACTGGATCTGCGACGTGGGGCCCATATCACGCTCGCATTGCAAGCGTGATTCTAATTGATCAGACCAGTCGATGATCAGGCCGCCTGCGATCGTTCCTACCACGCGGTCGCGCTGATCGGTCAATGTTGTGGTGAAATCGGAATCAAATCCATCTGCCAAGCCGACCCGGACTGTCGGGTCTAGCTCTTGGAAGCGGACACCGGGTTCGACATACCCGCGAATGTCGGTGCCTCTATATTGGACATGACTGCCGATCTGTACTGAGGGATGCACATCCACCAGCACGTTCGTGACGGCATCCGACCGCAAGTCGAATTGGCCGCCGCCACGCTCGCGATAACCGAAATCGTGAATCACGGGGATATCAATATCGGCCATCGGCGTCACATCGAATGTATTGAAGTCGAAGGAGTATCCAAACCTCAGGCGGGTCGCGACCGTTACTGCGGCGTGGTTCGACCGCGCAATGTGCGTTGAAGAAACGCTGGGATCCTCTGGCAAATTGAATAGGCGGGTTCCGTCCGCCCAATCATAGCTGGCCACCATGGACACTGAACCGAATAGACGGCCGTCGACGTATTTTGCGATGCCGCCGGCGGCAAACCGCGAGCCTTCGCTCGATGCGTTCGCGCCACTAAATTCAAATTGGTCATAGTCGCCGCTCGCGCCCAAATAGATATGCGGCGCGAATTCTTGCTGACGTCCGAAGGTCAGGCCGTTGGATCTTTCTTTTTGCCCTCCGCTTTGGCGCGTGCCATCTGAATAGGTGTACCTGATCCAGTCGCAGTTACCCTGTGCAACGGGATTGAGGCTGGCCTTGTCAGCCCCCTCGCCACCGCAGCTTTGCATATTGGTTAAAGCGTTGGACGCCGAAGTGGCGCTCGATTGGGTATCGGAGTACTGTTTGGTCGCGTCGAAGATCGCGAGATCCTTCTGGAGAGTGGCGGCGCTACTGGTGTTGGCCATCGCAACAAGAAAATTGTCCAACGGAGAATTCGGCTGGTTGGGATGCGCTCCCGAAGAAATGGCTCGCGCCTGGGCATTCGCCAGAGCCGCCGCATGGCCGAGATTTCCGGTCAGACCCGCTCTGCTGTAATCGACAGACGCTCCGGTAATAGCCACCGAATTAGATGTCACCGCATAACTGTATTGAGTCGACAGGGTTCCCGACTCCAAACCGATTGACGACGCAGTGCTGTCCGGCGGTAAATTCCCAGCCGTGATGATCGTGCTGGGTGCGAAATCGCCGATCGGCAATGAGGTCAATTGCGGGATGATCGAGTTCCTGACTGCAGCCAAAGACCCTACATTGATCGAGTTACTCGCATGCCCCTGAGGATCGACGGCGAGAAAATGCTGGCCATAGTTGAAATACGCAGAGACATCAGCGACCGAACCGGTCATAGATCCATAATTGATGACGCTCACAGGGGACGCGAAGCCGGCACCCTCGGGTCCCGAAATATTACCGGTAACACGGCCGCCATTTTCGATCGTGATCATCCCGAAACCAAGCGTATCGTTCACCGAGATCGCCCCCGCGGAGGCACTCCCAGCGGAAACCACGCCACCCGGTTCGATCGTTATGGCGGTAGTCGCCTGGCCGGAGGCGGAGAGTCCGGTGTTGTTGCCATTGTTCGTCTGAATGCCCCAGGCCCCCGAGCCCGATACCGCGATTGTGCCACCGATGTTCACCGTCGTGGTTCCAGCAAGTATGCTGTTAGTATAGGTCACGACACCATCTGCGTTGCTGCCCGTCGTCGTCACGGAACCGTCTATTGTAACACTTACGGCCCCGGTGCTCGTGCTTCCTCCTACAAGTGCCTGCCCAGAGAGGTTGGTGATACCGTCCGATTGGAAAATCGACATGCCATTCGTCATGCTTTCGGCAACGATGCCGTGAGCGCCGTTTCCACTCGTTGTGATGCTGCCGTTCAAATCGACCGTGACATCTCCTCCCGACCCAATAAGTGGCGCAGTCAGATTGCCGAGGTAGTCGATGTTGGTCGCGAGAGCTGGCAGATCCGTTATGGCGCTGCCACCGCCGCCACCGATGGATTGCGCCACGATGCCGTCGGCGCCGTCTCCGGAAGTAACGATCGAAAATTTCGCGCTTGTACTGTCACTGACAGCCACATCGCCGCCACTGCCGTTGCCGTTGCCATTATTGCCCCTGGCAAGCAACTGCACTTGGCCGCCGATCGGGACATTCAGGCCCACGACCGAACTCAGGCCGCCCCCGCCGCCAACCGATTGCGCCAGGATGCCGATGGCTGTGGTCCCGGTAGTGAAAATGTTGTTGGTCGCGCCGGAAGCATTCACTGTCACTGTGCCGCCGTCGCCGCCAGTTCCGCCAACACCGCCAAAAGCAAGGCCGACTGCTAAGGGGGCGGCATTCACCTCGGACAGCAATGCGGATGACGGCTCCCCAGCGGCGCCGCCGATGCCGCCTCCACCGCCAACTGACTGGGCGACGACACCGACTGCGCCAATCCCGCTCGTTGCGACTGTGCCTTCCAGATTGACCTCTACGGCATCGCCGTTACCAGCTTCGCCGCCGTGACCGCCGACCGTGATGTTGACCCGGCCACCCGCTGTTGCGGAACTCCCGGAGCCGCCGCCGCCGCCAATGGATTGCGCGACGATGCCATAAGAACCGATGCCCGTTGTGAAGACGTTGAGGTTGGGACTGACAGTCACTGCGCCACCATCGGCGCCAGTCCCACCCTCGCCACCAATTCCAATGCCGACGTTGAGCTTGCTCGTAGGATTTAAAAGAACGTTCGATGCGACTGCCGCGCCCGCGTTGCCGCCGCCGCCTCCGATGGACTGAGCAAGGATCCCAAAAGACTGACTGCCCGAAGTCAAGATATAGCCGTGGTCGTTGTAGGCTTCGCCGTTATTGCCAATCAAAACCGTTCCGCCTTGATTGCCAGATCCGCCCTGACCTCCAACAGCCAAATTGAGAGCATAGGCGCCGATACCGGAGAAGCCCGACGCGTCGCTTTGGCCGCCGGTGCCTCCCCCGCCGCCGATCGATTGAACGACAAGGGCGTCTGAGTGTGCGCCGCTTGTGGAAATAATGCTGCCCGCACCCAAGTTGGCAGTCGCCGTGCCCCCAATTCCGCCTGAGCCGCCGTTGCCGCCGACTGAGACGCTCGCCTGAAAATTCTGCCCGGAGACCAGATTGGGTAGGCCCGTGACAATTCGGAGCTTGGACAAATAATTGATGAAAAGGTCTGACGCGCGATCAAAAAGGCTAGAGCTATTTGGAATAGCGGTGGCCACCGCGAAACTTTCGGCGTCACCACCATTGCCGCCGCCACCACCGATGGATTGCACCTTCACACCGACGGAGTTCTGACCATAGGTTTGGATCGAACTGGTGTCGCCCATAGTGAAACTTGCAGCGCCGCCGGAGTTTCCCGAGCCGCCGCTTCCCCCGACGGCAACAGAAGCCGAAATTGACGGTGTCGTCGAAGACCCGCCACCGGATTTCGATTGGTCGAGCGAAGCTGAAACAGCCAATGCAAAGACGCTACCGCCATTGCCGCCGCCGCCGCCGACTGACTGGACAAGCGCGCCATCCGACTGGTCACCGTAGGTTACGACGCTACCGTTCGAAATGAGAGTCGCGGAGTCGCCGGTGCCGCCGGCACCACCGCCGCCACCCACCGCAACAGTCGCCGCGAGCGCTCCCGAACTGCTCGAGCCCCCGCCAGATGCTGCGAATGAATAACTGTGAACGCTACCGCCGTTGCCGCCGCCGCCACCGACCGACTGCACGATCATCCCATCCGACTGCGCGCCTGCGGTTATAATGGTGCTGCCGACACCGGTGTTCACGATGGTTTGTCCGCTATCGCCGCCGCTGCCGCCGCTGCCACCAACGCCGACGTTCAGCGAAACCGACGTCCGCCCGACCGATGCCGCCACGCCGGTTACGTTCCCGCCGCTGCCGCCGCCGCCGCCCACGGATTGAGCGATCAGACCCGCCGACTGCTCGGCAAGAGTGGTGATGCTGCCGTCCTGAGCGACTGAAACATTGCCGCCGTCTCCTCCAGTACCGCCCGAACCGCCGACGCCGACAGGAGCCGAGAGAGCAAAGCTGCCTGCAGCCGCCGCGACCGAGACGACATTGCCACCGCCACCACCGCCACCGCCAACGGATTGAACGAGCATACCCGGCGCCTCGCGACCGCCAGTGGTGATGGAGCCGATATTGGTGACGCTTACATCGCTGCCATTGCCGCCGCTGCCGCCCGAACCGCCAAGGCCCACAGCAACGGATACCGAGCCATCCGGATCGGCAGTAGCGGAAACGGAGTACGCGTTGCCGCCCAGGCCGCCGCCGCCGCCGATCGATTGCGCCATGATGCCGGCGGACAGATCGCCTGGTAGCGTCAGACTGGGATCTTGATCCGGACTCAATACTGTCCCGGGGCCCGTGACGATGACACCACTGTTGATCACCGTGACAGTACCGGAGCCACCGCCGCCACCGCCGCTACCACCGATACCGACAGAGATCGACGCCACGGGGACGTCCGCGCCGAGTGTCGCCGCAACGACAGTGGCGCTGCCGCCGTCGCCGCCGCCGCCGCCGACCGACTGCGCTCTGACGCCATAGGAAGTCGTTCCGGACGTTTGGATCGTACCAGAATTGGCGACGGTGACGTTGGCGCCATAACCGCCGCCACCACCGCCATCGCCGATTGCCACGGAGACAACGGGGCCGAAGGCCACGGCCGCGCCGCCATCGCCACCGCCGCCGCCGATCGAAAGAGCGCTGATGCCTTTTGAATTGTTTCCTGATGTGACCAGCGTTCCGCTGTTGCCCGCGGATATGGTGCCCCCATTGCCGCCGCGTCCACCAGTGCCGCCGAGCGCAAAAAAGAGCCCGCTTTCGCTGCCGCCAGCACCACCGTTGCCACCGACGCTGTGCACGGAGATCGCGGAGGAATCATTGCCCAATGTGGCAATCAAGCCGGAATTGACGCCCGTGACATCCGCACCGGAATTGCCGCCTGTGCCACCAGAGCCAGCATGCGCCCAATCCAACGGCGTCCCATCGCCTCCTGGTCCTGCTTGACCGCCAATGCTTTCGCCGGTCATACCCGGCGCGTGCGACATGGACGTTAAAATGGTGCCGGCGTTTGCCACGATGACACTACCGCCATTGCCACCCATTCCACCGTTGCCGCCGCTGGCGACTGTGCTGCTGCCACCCTCGCCGCCATTGCCGCCCTCACTGGTAGCAATGATGCCGAAGCCGGCGACAACTCCGGGCGATGAGAGGGATCCAAGGATGCCGCCCGCAACGTTCTCGACGATGACGGCGCCGCCATTGCCGCCCTGGGCGCCGTCATGCGCGTCGAGGAACTCATCGTGGCCGCCGCCGCCCTGACCCCCGGCACTCGTCGCGAGGATGCCCATCGCCGGTACCGGGCCGGCTCCGCAATTCAGGACCGTCATCGCGGGAGTCGACGGTCCCGTATCACTCTCGTGTGCGGTTTCTCCGAGCAGCGAGAAAGTGAAATTTGGATACGTTACGGTTGTGCCCGATGGTAACTGCACCGTGACCCCAAAGTTCGAGACATTACTCTGGATGCCGTTGTTGTTGGTCGAGTTGAAGGTGCCCAGCGGCACATCGTGGGGCAGATTATAAACTTGTCCCAGTGTCGTGATCCCGGGCACTGCAGTGCAGGAACTTGGCGCCTGTTGCGCGGCTGCACCTGTTGCCGTGGCTAGACAAATGACAATTGCACGAGTGGTTGTTTTTAAAACAGGAAAGCACTCTTGTATGTCCATTTATTCCGGGCTTCCACGCTATTTCAAAATTGCTGTTGATTTTCCTCGCTTTCAGAAGCTGAACATTGATTCTTGCGGATAATATATATCCAGTGAGCATTCACACTTTCAACTCGCTCATTGCGCGGCTTTTACGTTACAGATCTAACCCGTGATCGGGAGATACAATGACTTAACCGTGGTCTTTTCCATTCGAGTCCTGACGTTATTATCTTATTGGTCTCCCACCCTCGCTGAAGGCGCTTTTGGTATTTGTATACACTCCGCCAATCGATTGCCGAATTAGCTTGAGGCATCTAATTGCCGAAAATTGCGAGTTGAGTGCAATCTTGAGCGCTAGCGAATTCAGTCGACATTCGCAGCTTTCTGGTAAATCCATCACGAGCGTGAGAGAGCTGAAGCCATCAAAAGGGCATTCCGCAGGCGCTTGTGGCTCGACGACGTTCACCGCCTTGAAATCGCGGACATCGACACCGGCATATCGCTTGCTGCGACCGTCTAATGCGATGACTGTGAGAGCGTCCTTGGCGCTATGCGCATCGCGTGCGGGCGGCGCTATCGCGTTGGCCGCCAGGCAAGGGCTCGAAGCGATGCCGATGCGACACGCTCGCGTGAGCTTTCTTCAGGATAGCAGCGCTTTACACTCCGCAAGTCGGAAACCTAAAGGTCCGAAACAAGCCTTGCGCGAGCCATCGAGAAGCAATGACGGCTCTTTCACCGAACAGTATTCGAACATGGTACGGCGTCTGCATTGCCGAGTTGACGGACATCCGCCGCTCGATCGCAGATGCCGATCATTCCGGTAGGCTGCGCGTCAGCAGCTCTCCGGAAGCGGACAATGATGGTTGGTCGACTGAGGGCCAATAACGGACGTCGAAAAGGACCGTGGCAAACGTTCAGCCGGAAATTGTGGACTTCTTTGGTGCATCACGGAAAAGCGGCGCCGACGAATCTGCTCCGTAGGAGAACCGCGCAATGCGATTGCGCGGCTAAGAAGGTGTTATTTGATGGTACCCAGCTGCTTGAATAAATTGTAGACGTCGAGCACATCCCAATGCTCGGCGAGTTTGCCGTCCTGAATGCGAAAGATATCGACTGCGTCGAACTTGTACGCCTTTCCGGTGGCAGGGATGCCGAGCCAGTCACCCTTGTGCGTTCCGGAGTAGGTTCCGTAGACCCACACCTTGTCACCTTCTGATACGATCTGCTTCAGCTCGAACTTGAAGTCCGGAGACGCCTTGAACCAGGCTTCGAAGAAATCCTTGAAGCCTTTGCTCCCCTGTCCAACGAGCGGATTGTGCTGAATGTAGTCGTCCCGCATCAGGCCACCGACAGCGGTAAAATCCTTCTCTCCGAAAATTTTGGCACCAAACTGCGCCAGTAGTGCCTTGGGATCAGACATCTGTCCTCCTGTGTTTGCTGGGTTCGAATTTCATCAGCGGCAAGCGCGTCAAGAGACGCCGAGCCTCGGAGAAGCGCGCAAGCGTGGCGGCGATCATTTTCATGTTCTTTCCTCTCATGCGTGCAACTCGGCTCAACCGCCGATAGAGGAAATTTTGGCGCAAAGGTATCTTTTGTAAAGAAGGCACTGTATGGATATATAGGTACCTATTGGTAACCACATGGTCATTAGATATGAAATGGAACCTCTACGCCGCGAAGTGCCCGACTCGTCAGCTGCTGGACCGCATCTCGGACAAGTGGGTAGTGCTCGTACTCTCTCTACTTGAGGATGGGCCAAAGCGTTTTAGTGTGTTGAAACGCGAGATTGACGGTATTTCGCAGAAGATGCTCTCGCAGACGCTTCGCGCGCTTGAACAAGACGGGCTTCTGACCCGTCGCGCGTTTCCGACCGTGCCCGTAACGGTGGAATATGAACTGACAACTTTGGGCAGGTCATTGAACACTGCCATGGCGCCTGTTGTTGAATGGGCCACCACGAACATGAGCCGCGTTCTGAAGGCACGCGACACCTTCAGAAAAAAGCCGGACTAGCTGCTACCGTGTGCAATGTCGGCTCTGGGTCAAACGCGGTTGTCGATGTCATCAGGAACGCTTCTGATTGACCACTGAAAGCCGACGTCGTGGCAGTCGCCGACGACAACCTTCCAAAACCACCTGCCAGTCCGCTTCTGGGATGATGTGGACATACTCGACAGATGATCGTCGCGCGGTTGCCGTAGGCGGCATTTTGTAGAAATGCGGACATGATGCCCAGTGCATTGGAGATTATCGAGACGCTTACGCGACGTTCGGTGAAGTCATTCGACAATCATTCGTCGGGTGATGAGAAGTCGAATGACACTCCCGATTTTCGCGGCGGACAAAAAGCCGCAAAAACCAATAAAATCAATTCTAAAAAAGATAGCTGGCGCTCCCTACGGGAGTCGAACCCGTCTTTTCAGATTGAAAATCTGACGTCCTAACCGATAGACGAAGGGAGCGTCCGTCGGCAACAAGAGGGACCGTATAGTCGGCTTTGGCCACCTTTGGCAACTGCCCTGGGAGCGCTCATCCTGCGACAGGATGGGCTGCGTGGCGGCGCGCCGGATTTCCTACTGATTTCGAGGGTTGGCGGCGTCCTCGATCTGCAGTTCGATGCGCTCGCGGCCGCCCCATGTGTCCTTGCGCAGGTGACCGGCAACATGCAGCGGCATCCCGCCCGCGGACATCAAAAGATCGCCAAGCGGCTGGCCCACGGCGCGGAAAGCCACGCCGTCGACGCGCGAGCCGTCACCACCTTCGAGGATGACGCGGACATGCGCGTCGGCGATGACCTTTCCGAACTTCACACGGTGCGCCGGCAGGGCGAAACGCGCTTCCGAGTTGCCTTGCCCGAACGGGCTCACCCGATCGATCAGTTCTATCAACTCAGGAGTCGCGCCGGAGGCCACAAGCGAAGCGTCGATATCGAGATGCGCCGCGTCGCCGATGCCCCGGGCTGCCGAACCGAGATGGCCATGCAGAAAGGTCTCAAGAGCGGCAAGGCCGTCGCGGCTGACGGTCAATCCGGCTGCCATCGCGTGGCCGCCGCCTTTTGCCAAAAGGCCAGCCGCCATAGCGGCGCGAATGGCAGCGCCGAGATCGATGCCGGGAACGGAGCGGAGCGAACCCGTTCCCATCCCCGTCGCTTCCCAAGCAATGACGCAGGCAGGACGGCGAAACCGCTCGACAAGGCGGCTTGCGACGAGACCGACGACGCCTTTGTGCCAGGCTTCGGAGCCAACGATGAGGATGGGGCGAGCGGGATTTTCGCTCAGCTGCCGATCCGCGATCGCCATCGCTTCTTCAAGCACTGCACTTTCGATATCCTTGCGCTCTTTGTTGAGCCGGTGAAGCAGCTCGGCGATGCGTTGCGCTTCGACCGGATCGGATGTCGAAAGCAGCGTCGCTCCCAGCGCGGCATTGCCGATACGGCCCCCGGCATTGATGCGCGGACCGAGAATAAAGCCCAGATGATAAGGGGTCGGCGCGACTGACAGGCCCGCCGCGTCGGCAAGTGCGGTCAGTCCGGCGTTCTCTCTCGCGCGCATGACGGCGAGACCCTTCTTTACGTACGCGCGATTGAGCCCAACGAGCGGCACGACGTCGGCAACCGTCGCCAGCGCGACCATGTCGAGAAGGCTGAGGAGATCGGGCTCGCGCGAGCCGCTGTAATAGCCGCGACGACGGAGCTCGCGCGTCGTAGCGACGAGCACGAGGAACACGACCCCTGCGGCGCAGAGCATGCCCTGGCCCGAGATGTCGTCCTGCCGATTGGGATTGACGACCGCGTTGACATCGGGAAGGCGTTCGTCGGCCTGATGGTGATCGATCACAACGACGTCGGCGCCGAGTTTTCGCGCAGCGGCAAGCGGCTCATAGCTCGTCGTTCCGCAATCGACGGTGACGATGAGCTTGGCGCCCTCGTTGACGAGGGTTTCGATCGCGGCGACGTTTGGACCATAGCCTTCGAAAATGCGGTCGGGGATATAGATGCGCGCCGGTGTCTCGTGGAACTCGAGAAACCGCTTCATCAACGCCGACGAGCATGCGCCATCGACGTCGTAGTCGCCGAAGATCGCAACGTTCTGCTTGGCTTGAACAGCGTCAGCCAAGCGCGCTGCGGCTTTCTCCATGTCGCGCAGCGTACTTGGATCGGGCATCAGCGACTTGAGTGTCGGATCAAGGAACGTGGGCACCGCGTCGAGGCCGATGCCGCGGGCAGCCAGCACGCTCCCCATGAGATCGGGCAGACCGTGGCGCTGACTGATCGCAGTCGCCAACTGCTTCATGTGCGCGGGAAGCCTCTCGCGCCAGGCGAAGCCGCGCGCGCTTTTGGTCACTCCGAGGAACGGACGCGCGGTTGCACCGCTGTCCGCTTCCACTGTCGCAAGATTCAAACGCAATCGGTTCCCACCTTAACTCGTGGACGCCCTTTGATCGCCTCAGGTTGTAGGTCGATTCGGGCGTCGGCGCGGCGTTCGCTCGCGTTGTCTCCACAAGTAGGTTTGAGGAAGCCCGCGATCAGATGAAGCGCGCGCCGACGTTGCGAACCGTCGACCTGATGCGGCGGACGGTTCCTGTCTTGGCGCGCATGACGACCGTTTCCGTTTCCGCAAAGTCGCCACGGACGCGAACGCCCTTGAGGAGCGAGCCGTCGGTGACGCCGGTTGCGGAGAAGACGACGTCGGCGGACGCCATGTCCTCGAGTTTGAACTTCCGCTTGATATCGGCGATGCCCATCTTCTCGGCGCGCTCGCGCTCCTCGTCCTTCATCGGCATCAGGCGGCCCTGGATCTGGCCGCCGATGCAGCGCAGAGCGGCGGCTGCGAGTACGCCCTCAGGTGCGCCGCCGGACCCCATATAAATATCGATGCCGGTTTCTTTCGGGTCCGTCGTCCAGATGACGCCGGCGATGTCGCCATCCGGGATCAGCTGCACGCCGGCACCGGCTTCGCGCACGGCGCGGATGAGATCGGCATGGCGGGGACGGTCGAGAATGCAGGCCATGATCTCGTGGATTGGCACGCCCTTCGCCTTCGCCAGCGCATTGAGATTTTCATGGGGAGACGCATCGAGATCGACGATGCCCTCGGGATAGCCCGGACCGACGGCGATCTTGTTCATGTACATGTCGGGGGCGTGGAGCAGGCCGCCCTTTTCTGAAATGGCAAGCACGGCAAGGGCGTTGGGCATCGCCTTGGCGCAGATGGTCGTACCTTCGAGCGGATCGACGGCGATGTCGACTTCCGGTCCTTCGCCCGTGCCGACCTTTTCGCCGATGTACAGCATCGGCGCTTCATCCATTTCGCCTTCGCCGATGACGACCGTACCGCGAATTTCAACACGGCCGAGTTCCTTGCGCATGGCATCGACCGCGGCCTTGTCGGCGGCCTTTTCGTTGCCGCGTCCGCGCAGCTGCGCGGCGGCGATGGCTGCAGCTTCCGTCACGCGCGCCAGTTCAAGCACCAGAATTCGGTCGAGACCCGGCCCGTGCGTGCCGTTCGCCTGTTCAGCCCTGCTCATGATCCATGTCCTTCCACGGTGCCCTAAGGTTCAAAGCTCTTCGATGCGTATCATCTGCGGTCGCTCGGTGACGTTGCCGTCTGCTTCTATGGTTTCGAGCGCTTTACGCATGGCCTGTTCGGTCGTCTCATGCGTGATGATGATGACTGGCTGGTCGCGGTCTTTCGGCACGCGTGCAGCATGGCGCGGCGCGTGAAGGGTCTGCGGCCGGTGCTGGACAATGCTTTCCAGCGATATGCCTTGGTCGCCCATGCTCTTGGCGACGTTCGCCATGGCGCCGGGCTTGTCGTACAGCGCGAGGCGGACGTAGTAGGAGCCGTAATGCTGATCGAGCTTGGCGCGCTTGTGCGCCTTGAGCTTAGCGGTCGGCGTCACGAACGGCGGCACGATCAGGCCGCGCGCGATGTCGAGAATGTCTCCCGCGACGGCGGATGCCGTTGGCTTAGCGCCGGCGCCCGGACCAATAAGAAGGATGTTGCCGGAGAAATCTCCATCAATGGCGACCGCGTTGGTCACGCCAGATACTTCGGCGATCGCCGAGTCCTTATAGACGAGCGCAGGCGAGACGCGGGCCTCGATGCCTGTCTCGGTCTCGGTCGCGACGCCAAGGAGCTTGATACGGTAGCCAAGGCTATCGCTCGCTTCGATGTCGGCCTGGGTAATCGACTGGATACCTTCGACATGAATTTGCTCGAAGGCGACGCGGGTTCCGAATGCGAGACTCGTCAGAAGTGCGAGCTTGTGTGCGGCGTCGAAGCCGCCGATGTCGAACGTCGGATCGGCTTCCGCATAGCCCAGCGCCTGCGCTTCCTTCAGCACGTCGTCGAAGGCACGCTTCTCGCTTTGCATTTGCGAGAGAATGTAATTGCAGGTGCCGTTCAAGATGCCATAGACGCGCTTGACCCGGTTGGCACCCAGCGCCTCGCGGAGGGTCTTGATGACGGGAATGCCGCCAGCAACGGCGGCTTCGAAGTTCAACGCTACGCCGTTTTTCTCTGCGAGGCGCGCCAACTCGATGCCATGCTTGGCGAGCAGCGCCTTGTTGGCGGTGACGACGTGCTTCTTGGCATTGAGCGCGGCTTCGACGGCTGCCTTCGCCACACCGTCTTCCCCGCCGATCAGTTCGACGAAGACGGCGTTCGAGGGATCGCGCGCGAGGGCGACTGGATCCTCGAACCATTCAACGCCATCGACCGCTATGCCGCGCTCTTTCTTGCGATTGCGCGCCGAGATGCCGGTCACGATGATCTCGCGTCCGACGATATTTGCGAAGTGGGGGCCGTTTGCCTGAAGCAGTCCAAGCAGTCCGCCGCCAACCGTGCCTAGTCCGGCAATTCCGAGTTTGAGAGGTTCCATGGGGGTGATTATCGGGTGGCGGACTTTTGCAAGCGGGGAACGGGAGCCGGCGCATCAGCCGTCTCGGAGAATAGTTTCTTGATTGAGCGCGCGGCCTGACGGATGCGCTGCTCGTTTTCGACGAGGGCGATACGAATGAAGCCTTCGCCGTATTCGCCGAAACCCACTCCCGGCGAAACGGCAACGTCGGCTTTTTCGATCAGCATCTTCGCGAACTCGACCGAGCCCATCGCGCGATAGCGTTCCGGCACGGGCGCCCAGGCGAACATCGTTGCCGGCGGCGGCGGGATCGGAAATCCTGCCTTGGCGAAGCTATCGACAAGCACGTCGCGACGGCTCTTGTACATGGCGCGGATTTCGTCGACGCAATCCTGCGGGCCATTGAGCGCTGCTGCGGCGGCGACCTGGATGGGCGTGAACGCACCGTAGTCGAGATAGGATTTGACGCGCGCGAGGGCGCCGATCAACCGCTCGTTGCCGACGGCGAAGCCCATCCGCCAGCCCGGCATGTTGTAGGTCTTCGATAGCGACGTGAATTCGACGGAGATGTCCTTCGCTCCCGGCACCTGAAGGATCGAAGGCGGCGGGTTGTCGTCATAATAGAGTTCGGCGTAGGCGATGTCGGACAGGATGATGAGGTCGAGCTTTTTCGCGAGCGCGACCGCCTCCTGATAGAAGTCGAGGCCGACGGTCATCGCCGTAGGATTAGACGGATAGGACATCACCACGGCGAGCGGCTTCGGAATCGAGTGCTTCACCGCGTGTTCCATCGCGCGCAGGAAGTCTTCGCCGTTGCTCGCGGGCAGATGCCTGATCGCCGCGCCGGCGATGATGAAGCCGAACGAGTGGATCGGGTATGTCGGGTTCGGCACAAGCACAATGTCGCCCGGAGCGGCTATGGCTTGCGCGATGTTGGCGAAACCTTCCTTCGATCCCAGAGTCGCAACGATCTCGGTTTCAGGATCGAGCTTCACGCCGAAGCGGCGCTCGTAATAGGCGGCTTGAGCCTTGCGCAGGCCCGGGATGCCTTTCGATGCCGAATAGCGATGTGTGCGCGGCTTGGTGATCGTCTCGACGAGCTTGTCGACGATGTGCTGCGGCGTCGGCATGTCCGGATTGCCCATGCCGAGATCGATGATGTCGGCGCCACGCGCGCGGGCAGCCGCCTTCAGCCGGTTCACTTCCGCGAAAACGTACGGTGGCAGACGCTTGATGCGGTGAAATTCTTCGCTCAAAGATCTCAATCCCTCGGCACCGCAGCAATGGCGGTAAATCCGTTCGCCCCGGCAACAAAGCCTTTCGACTTTGCTTAACCAAGCACGTCCGGCGAAAATGCGTGGCTGACTGCCCTCTTTACGCTCGCCCGCCATGGTCCGTCCAGTACTGCGGCGCGACGGCGGGGGAAACGGCGTTAAAGACGTTTCCGTCGCACTATTTTCGCACTGCGGAAGCAAACGTGACGCGGCCACGCTGGTGCCATGTCATCCTACCTAATGGCTGGGCCAGCATGACCGATTCGCGCTTGATTGGCGGCCATGTTCGCCGCACTGTCGACCGGGTTATGGCGATATCGCGCTCGTGCCGACGGGACAAAACATAAGAAAGCTTTCAAAGCCGCCATGCCGCAGGACAGTCACGACTTTTCCTCCCTCTTCTCGGCCTACCGGATTCCAGACCCCGAGGCTTTCGCAACCAACATCCTGAGGGCATTCGAGCAGGGCAGCGCGGCGCTCGCTCAGCTGGCAGAACGTCCCGACGCCAAACTCGGCCCCTACACGCCTGCGAGCGAATTTTCGGCCGCGACCGAGACGCTGACCGCGCTCGTGCGGAAGTGGCTGGCCGATCCCGTGAAGCTGTCTGAGGCTCAGGCGGAATTCTTCCGGCAGTTTGCCGCGCTTTGGAATAACGTCCTGACACGGATGATGAACAAGGACGTTCCACCGCTCATCGCTCCGGCGCCCGGCGACCAGCGCTTCAAGGATCCGGAGTGGACGTACAATCCGTTCTTCGATTTCTGCAAGCAGGCCTACCTGCTCGCCTGCCGATGGGCCGAGGACCAGCTTGCCTCGACGCCAGGGCTCGATGCGATGGAGCGGCATCGGGCGGAGTTCTATCTGAAGCAGCTGACGAGCGCCTATTCGCCGACGAACTTCCCGGTCACGAACCCGGAGGTTCTGCGCGAGACGCTGGCGTCCAACGCCGAGAACCTTCTCAAGGGCGCAAATCTTCTCGCCGAGGACCTGAAGCGGTCTGGCGATCTGATGAAGATCAGCCAGACGGATCCGAATGCCTTCGAACTCGGCCGCAATCTCGCGACGACACCTGGAAAAGTCGTTTTTCAGAACGAGCTGTTCCAGCTGATCCAATACAGCCCGACGACGGAGCAAGTGCGCGAGCGGCCGCTCGTCATGATCCCTCCGTGGATCAACAAATATTACATCCTCGATCTCACATCATCGAAGAGCTTGATCAAATACGTGGTCGACCAGGGCTTCACGGTCTTCATCGTATCGTGGGTCAATCCGGACGAGACGCTCGCGGATAAAACATTCGAGGACTATGTGCTCGAAGGCATTCTCGAGGCGGTGCGCGCTGTCCAAAAGGAAACGGGCGTCGAGAAGATCAACGTGCTCGGCTACTGCGTTGGCGGCACGGCGCTGGCGACCGGCCTTGCCTATCTCTCGCAGCGGGGCGAAGAGCCGTTCCAGTGCTGCACGCTGCTGACCACGCAGGTCGATTTTTCGCTCGCGGGCGATCTTTTGCTTTTCACCGACGATATGCAGCTCGCGAGCTTAGACGCGTTGATGACCGAACGCGGCTTCCTCGACGGCTCGCGCATGGCGAACGTGTTCAACATGATGCGGCCGCGCGACCTCATCTGGCCGTACGTCGTCAACAATTACCTGCTCGGCAAAAAGCCGTTTCCGTTCGACCTGCTCTACTGGAACCAGGACTCGACGCGGATGGCGGCAGCCAATCACAAGTTCTACCTGCGCGAGTTCTACAATGAGAACCGCTTGGCGCGCGGCGAGATGACGATCGGCGGCATTCGCCTCAACCTGCGAAAGATCAAGCTGCCTATCTTTGCCGTCGCGACGCGGGAGGACCACATCGCGCCGGCGCCGTCCGTGTTCCACGGTATTCAGATGTTCGGCGGGCCGGTCGAATTCGTACTCGCAGGATCGGGACACATTGCCGGCGTCGTGAACCCGCCGGACAAGGTCAAATACCAGTATTGGACGGACGGCACGGCGATGACGAGCGTCTCTGATTGGCAAGCGACGGCGAAAGAGCATCCCGGATCGTGGTGGCCGTACTGGATCGAGTGGCTGGCGCAGCAGTCGGGTGGCTGGATACCGGCGCGTGCTCCGGGACAGACACTCGGCGTCATCGAGGCGGCACCGGGATCGTACGTCAAGGCGCATTAGCGGGCGCCTTGGACGCGGTGTCGATCAGGCGAGTTCGAATTCGCCTTCGTAATCGACTGGCCAAAGAACCGTGAAGTCGTCGCCGTCGAGCGCTCGGAATGCGACGGCGTTGATATCGAGATCGTCGGACGCATCCTCGACGATCGGCTCTATCTTCTCCCAGACCTTCGCCGCATTCTTCGCGAGCAGCATGAGATTGGTTACACCGTCGCCCTGCTCGTGACCATCGACCTCGGCTGACGTGGAGCCGTCGAGAGCCTCGATCAGGCGATCCTCGAGCGAGATGACCTTCTCAAGCGTGTCATCGTCGTCGCCTTGAAATTGAAGAACTAGCTGGTGGTTCATGGTCCCTTTCCCCTGGGGCGTCTAAACAGCAGCGAGCGCCTGTTCGAGATCGCCAACGATGTCGTCGATGTCCTCGATGCCGATCGACAGCCTCACGACATCCGGCCCCGCCCCGGCCGCTATCCTCTCATCGTCCTTCAGTTGCCGGTGCGTCGTGGACGCCGGATGAATGACGAGGCTCCGCGTGTCGCCGATGTTGGCGAGAAGGCTGAACAGCTTCAAGCCCGAAACGAGCTTCACGCCCGCTTCATATCCGCCTTTGAGGCCGAAGGTGAAGACGGCCCCGGCACCTTTTGGACAAATCTTTTGCTGCAGCGCGTGGTTGGAGCTGGTCTCCAGCCCCGCGTAGTTGACCCAGGCGACTTTCGGATGCCGTTCGAGCCACCGCGCGACAGCCAGCGCGTTGTCCGACTGGCGTTGCATGCGCAGCGGCAATGTCTCGGCGCCCGTCAAGATCAAGAAGGCATTGAATGGGGAGATTGCGGGCCCGAGATCGCGCAGGCCGAGCACACGGGCGGCGATCGCAAATGCCATCGGACCGAAAGCGTCGGCAAGAACCAGCCCATCGTAGGACGGGTTCGGCTCCACCAGCGACTTATAGCGGTGGCGGCTGCCGGACCAATTGAAGGTGCCGCAATCGACGATGGCGCCGCCGATCGAGTTGCCGTGCCCGCCGATGAACTTCGTCAGACTGTGAACGACAATATCGGCTCCGAATTCCTTAGGACGGCAGAGGTATGGCGTCGCCAAAGTGTTGTCGACGATGAACGGCACTCCGGCCGTCATCGCGATCTCGGCAATGGCGGGGAGATCGACGATGATGCCGCCGGGATTGGCGATGCTTTCGCAGAAAATCGCTCGCGTTCGGGGGGTGATCGCCTTGGCAAACGAGGCGGGGTCAGTCGCATCGGCCCAGACCACGTTCCAGCCGAACTTCTTGAACGAGTGATTGAACTGATTGATCGAGCCACCGTACAGCTGACGACCGGCGACGAATTCGTCGCCAGGCTCGAGCAGCGTATGGAAAGCGAGAAATTGCGCCGCGTGACCGGATGCCAACGCGAGCGCTGCCGAGCCGCCTTCGAGAGCGGCGATGCGCCCTTCCAACACCGCCTGAGTGGGATTGGTTATCCGAGTATAAATATTGCCGAACGCCTGCAGCCCGAACAGCGCGGCAGCGTGATCGACGTCCTCGAAAACGTAGGACGTGGTCTGGTAGATCGGGGTGGCGCGGGCGCCCGTCGTCGGATCAGGGGCGGCCCCGGCGTGAACGGCGGCGGTGGCGAACTTCGCGGTTGGAGGTAATGACATCGGCGTTGCTCCCAGCGGCAATTTGGCCGACAGGGAGACGACGACAGCCAGCAAGTCAACTGGCCAAACGCTTCTAAGCTATCTCAGAGGTTCGCAGAGCGCCCGGCGACACCGCAATGCCAATTCTGGATGACCCAGTTTGGATGATCGCCGATCCACTTCGCCATCTCGATCTGGCCGTTCATCATGCACTGAGAGGCGTTTACGCTCTGTCCTTCGAAGTTCAGCGTGACGTCTTTGCAACGGTTGGGCTGATCGATCAGGCAAACTGCGACGACGAGTTCAATCATAGGACCTCCAGGTGTCAGTCGTGCAATCGCTGGTGACAGCGATCGGGTTGCCTGGGCGGTTCCTCGAAATGACGTTTCTTGTTCTTGCTGCGAACTAATGACGAGTATGAGGGAAAACTTCCCGTGCACAAGAACACGGCTGTCGCACTCCCTGCCTAAACGCTAATCAAGATCATTTGCCGCAAGGATGTGATATTTCATCCTCAGATCGCCACGAAAGCGTAGCCCATTCGACACAGTTTGGCCTTGCCAGCATCACGCTCCAAGCGGATAAGCTGCCCCGGGGCCACAATCGATTCGATTTCCGCTTCGTTGGCGAACAGCCGACTTGTGCGCGGGGTGTCGACAGGGCGATGTGAGCGTGTGAGTCGCAGAGGCAAGTTAGGGCGGCAGATCAGCATATGACCAGTCACGGAGCCCAGGGGGCCCAGGGCGCAGCGTGGGACGAAGCGCGTGCGTCCGGAGTACCAACAGTTGGATGGTTCGTGCGCCGTTCGGCGCTTTGGATGGGCATCATGGTCGTCGCCCTCGTTTTGGCGTGCACGCTTTATGCGGTCGCCAGTCAGGGCGCGAGCGACATCAGGGGCATCCCTAAAAATCCCGCTCCCGAATTGAAGGTTTAATTCGGCATCACCACCTAAGCTTTCCCGGACGCCGGGCTGCCGCAGACCCTGGCGTATGGGTCTGCGCTAACAGCGTTGCGGGCCGGCTAGGACTTTCGGACGAC
>NZ_RXIZ01000015.1:500451-563744 GCF_003987855.1 Hyphomicrobium sp. | reverse complement strand
TGCTGCGTAGTGATCGCCGATACCTTGAATTTGGGTTCTTCATACTTCTATCATCATTGATCGCTCGAGCTCGAGGGACGCGTCTGAATGACGGAGCAACAAAAGAAGTTTCCAGAGTTCTACGTGACGGCTCCGCAGCCGTGCCCCTACTTACCCGGCAAGCTCGAACGCAAGCTTTTCACGCACCTCACGCACGACAAGCCGCCTGAGCTTATCGACCGCCTGCTCACGACAGGGTTTCGGCGAAGCCAGAACATCGCTTACGTCCCCTACTGCGAAGGCTGCCAAGCTTGCGTTTCGGTGCGCGTTCTCGCCAACGAGTTCGAGCCTGACCGTTCGATGCGTAGAACGTGGAGAAAGAATTCTTCGCTTGTCGCCCGTCGCACGGCACCGACGCCGACGATGGAGCAGTTCCGGCTGTTCCGCGCCTACATCGATGCTCGCCATAGCGATGGCGGCATGGCCGACATGACGATGCTCGACTATCGCATGATGGTCGAGGACACGGTGATCGAGACATTCCTGACGGAATATCGCGCCAAACCGGAAGGCATCGAGGATCTCGACTTCGAAGCCTGGCCGTTGAAAGCCGTCGCGCTTTGCGACCGGCTGACCGACGGCATCTCGATGGTCTACAGCTTCTATGATCCCGTGGACGAGAACGCCGGGCTCGGCACGTACATGATCCTTGAACACCTGGCGTTTGCGCGCCGCATCGGCCTGCCGCACGTCTATCTGGGCTACTGGATCGAGGGTTCGCGCAAGATGGCGTACAAGACGCGCTTCAAGCCGCAGGAGCGCCTCGGACCGGATCGCTGGGAAACAGCGCCCAGGGACGAAGAGGTCGCGGGCTAATCTCCCTCGCCGCGGCCCAACGCTTCAGTTGGCGAGTTCGGCGTCGAGCTTCTGGAACATATAGACCCACTTCGCGAGCTGCGTGTCGACGAGCAGCTTCATGCGGGTACGAAGCTCGACCATCAGGGCGCAATCCGGCGATTGAGCCGACGCCCCCTCCTGCCCCATCGATGCAATCGCTGAGAGAAGTTCATCCGTCTTTTGATCGTAGACGCTCGTCTTATCATCCTTGACGAAAGGCTTGGCCTTCTCGATGAACTCATCGTGCGTCCAATGGCGCTTGTCCTTCAGTTCGCGCAGCTTTTCCTGGAACATCGGCCGGTTCTTGGCATTGAGATCGCGTAGACTTCCGGCTGCTTCTTCAACCACGCTCTCGAAGTCTTCACGCGAGCAGGTGGCCGGAACTTCGGCGGCGCGCGACGTCCCGCATGCGACAAAGGCCGCCAGAATGAAGCCTCCGGCCTGACAGACTACGCGTTTCCTACACCCACCCATGGCGCGAAGTCGTAGCTTCGAGCCTCGCAGCCGACAAGCGCCATTCGTCAACAGCGCCGCTTAAAAGCGCGGGCCGAACGAATTGGATCGTGGGAAACCCTTGGGCGCCACGCGGCCGGCCTGTGCACGCTCGCCGACCCACTCTTTAAGTTCGCTCCAGGACAGCGTGAATTCGCGGCCCGCGCTGTCGAGCCAGGTCAAGCCATTCGACTTCTTGAAGACGCGCGCATCCGACAGTGCGCCGTCCTTCATCCTCTGCAGGATGACGCCCTTGCCGCGCGTCATCTCGTTGACCTCGTCGAGCTTGAAAATGAGCATCTTGCGGTTTTCGCCGATGGTCGCGACGTAGTCGCCGTTGACGGGCACGCATACGCGCGCTTCTTCCGGCCCGCTGACGTTCAACACCTGCTTGCCCTTGCGGGTCGACGCGATCACCTCTTCTTCGGGCACGATGAAGCCGTAAGCGCCGGTCGAAGCAACGAGGAGCTTGCGCGATGGCTCGTGGACGAAGATCTCGGCGATGTCGTGATTTTCTTCGAGATCGATCATCAGGCGCACGGGCTCGCCATGACCGCGCCCGCCGGGCAGCGCGCTCGCTTCGAGCGTGAAGAACTTGCCGTTCGTCGTGAAGATGACGAGCTTGTCGGTCGTAGAGGCTTTCAAGGCGCGCTTCAGGCTATCGCCCTGCTTGAATTCGAGTTTCGACAGATCGTCCTGATGGCCCTTGAGGGCGCGCACCCAGCCCTTCTCGGACATGATGACGGTGATCGGCTCTTTCTCGACGAGCGCCGCTTCGAGGTCGATATCGACGTCGGGCATATCGGCGAAAGTGGAACGGCGGCGGCCGAGCGGCGTCTTCTTGGAATACTTCTCGCGCGTTTCCTTGACTTCTTCGGCGACGCGCTCCCACTGCAGCTCTTCGGATTTCAAGAGCTGCTTCAACTCGCGGCGCTCTTTCGAGAGTTTGTCGTGCTCGGCCTTGATCTCGACTTCCTCGAGCCGCGACAACGACCGCAAGCGCAGGTTCAGGATGGCTTCGGCCTGGACGTCGCTCAAGTTGAACTTCGACATCAACTTGGCTTTAGGATCATCCTCGCGGCGGATGATCCGGATCACCTCGTCGATATTGAGGTAAGCGATCAGATAGCCGTCGAGCACTTCAAGCCTGTGCTCGATTTTCTTCAGACGATATGTCGAGCGGCGAACGAGAACCTCGATGCGGTGCTCAAGCCATTGCCAGAGCACATCGTGCAAATCGAGGACGTTGGGAATTTGGCCGGCCGATAGAACGTTCATATTGAGGCTGGCGCGAACTTCGAGCTCGGTGGAGCGGAAGAGACTCTCCATCAGGAGAACGGGATCGACGGTCCGGCTCTTGGGCTCGAGCACAAGGCGGATCTCCTCCGCGCTCTCGTCGCGCACGTCGCCCAGAAGCGGCAGCTTCTTCTCGCTCATGAGATCAGCGATCTTCTCGATGAGCTTGGCCTTCTGCACGCCGTACGGAATTTCCGTGACGATGATCTGATAACCGCCGCGGCTGGTATCTTCCTTCTCCCAGCGGGCACGCAGACGGAAACCGCCGCGTCCGGTCTTGTAGGCTTCGAGGATCTGCGATCGCGGCTCGACGATCACGCCTCCGGTCGGAAAGTCCGGGCCGGGGATGATCTCGACCAGCTTTTCGATGGTCGCGTTTGGATGCTTGATCAAGTGCAGAAGACCGGCGCACAATTCGTCGACGTTGTGCGGCGGGATGCTGGTCGCCATGCCGACGGCGATGCCCGAAGAGCCATTCGCCAGAAGGTTCGGGAACGCGGCCGGGAGGACGACCGGCTCTTCGACGCGGCCGTCGTAATTGGGGCGAAAATCGACGGTCTCTTCGTCGATGCCTTCAAGAATAAGCGCGGCGATCTCAGTCATGCGCGCTTCGGTGTAGCGCTCGGCAGCCGGGTTATCGCCGTCGATGTTGCCAAAGTTTCCTTGGCCGTCGACGAGCGGATATCGAACGGCAAAATCCTGAGCGAGACGCGCCAACGCGTCGTAGATCGCCTGGTTGCCGTGCGGGTGGTAATCGCCCATCACTTCGCCGACGATCTTGGCGCACTTGATAAAGCCGCCGTCCGGATTGAGACGCAGCTCCCGCATGGCGTAAAGAATGCGCCGGTGGACAGGCTTCAGGCCGTCGCGCACGTCCGGAAGCGCGCGGTGCATGATGGTCGAAAGGGCGTAGGCGAGATAACGCTCTTCAAGCGCCGATCTCAGCTCGACGGGCTCGATGGGGCCTTCGCCCGGAAGAATCGGTTTGTCACTCATGAGGCGAACCTCTACAGCGCTACCGGAGAGCGCTCAAGCCTGGGCCCTCGCAGCGCTCGGCCGGTACCGCTCACCGCGCCATTTGGGCGCAAGCACTCCACGCCGCGTCCACAGGTGCGTGGCGCCATCCACAAGGACAATCCCTTTAGAGATCATCGCCATGGCGCTGGCGCGATGGAGCGCCTAATGCTTGGAGACACTCACCGGCCAAGGGGCTGCTAATACGATGGGGGCACTGGTTCCCGACCTACCTAAGGTCGAACAGCACATCGTGGACATGACGAATCAAGTCCGCCAGGAGAAGAACCTGCCGGCCTTGAAGGTCGACGCCATGCTGTCGAAGGCGGCCCGCGCGTTTGCCCAAAGTGTAGCGAACAGCGGCAAGTTCTCTCACACGGCCGACGGGCGGACGCCGGCTCAACGCGCGGAAGCTGCAGGCTATAAGCATTGCGACATCGCAGAGAATTTGGCGATGGATGAAAACGCCGCCGGCTATGACACGGGCGCGCTCGCCCTTCAGGCAATCGCGGGTTGGATGAACTCGCCACCGCATCGCGCCAACATTCTGCGGGCGAGCATATCGGAGATCGGCGTGGGGGTTGCGCGCGCGCCGGGCGCCAAACCGAAGTTCATCTCCGTCGAACTGTTCGGGCAGCCGGCGGCGAAGAGCCTGACGTTCAAAATCCGAAACGTTGCGAAAGTCGCGGTGACGTATGCCTTCGGCGGCAAGTCCTACGATTTAAAACCTGGAGTGTCCGTTGTGCACACGTCGTGCTCACAGGACCAACTCGTCATTTCCCAACCGGGCGGTATATTTTCCTCAGGAAGCGAAATCGCCCGCATAACCGCAGAAAACAAAAAGCTATATACGCTCAAGGCTGGAGCGAACGGCGCGCCCACTTTGGATATTGCAACGCGTTCAACTACTCCTTAGCAGCGATTTTGGCTGTGTTGATACTTCCCCGCTGGCAGTGGGTCTGCCATCAATTGCGAATATCAAAGCAAAAGGGGAGACGCCATGCAGACTCGCCAGCTTCTGATCTTCATTGCGCTAAGCCTCATCGCCGTCGTTGCCGTCATGGCAGCTGTTTCTGCCTTCCGGCGAACGGAGCCGCCGGTTCAGGTACAAGCACCGGCAGCAAGCGTCGACACGGACAAATCGACCGGCAAAACAACGATCGACGCTCCTTATGCTCATATCGAAAAGGACAATTCGGGCACTAAGATCGAGGCCCCCGGCGTCAAGATCGAAGTGCCGAAATCTCCCAATCCCTGAGCTTCAGAGACGCGAAAGCCGCCCGATCTCGCGTCGGGCGGCCACAGACAGCGCAGGGCGACAGTGCCCGCGGCCTCAACCGATCGTTCTCAGGATGCCGCCTTCGACGCGAAGCGCCGCGCCGTTCGTCGCGGAAGCTTCCTTCGAGGCCGCATAGATGACCATGTTCGCCACTTCTTCGACGCTGGCGAAGCGTTGAATGAGGGATGTCGGCCGGTGCGTCTTGACGAATGTCGCCGCCATCTCGTCCGGCGTTTTGCCAGCGCCTTCGGCCATCGACTTTATGAACTCTTCGACGCCCTCGGAACGCGTCGGCCCCGGGAGGACGGAATTGACCGTGACATCGGTGCCCGCAGTGAGCTGGGCCAGGCCTTGCGCAATCGAGAGCTGGGCGGTCTTCGTGAAGCCGTAGTGGATCATCTCGACCGGGATGTTCACGGCCGATTCTGACGAGATGAAAATGATCCGCCCCCATTTGCGCTCGAGCATGCCCGGCAGGTAGGCGCGCGACAGGCGCACGCCCGACATGACATTCGTTTCGAAGAAGCGCGTCCAATCCGCGTCAGGGATGTCGAAGAAGGGTTTGGGTTCGAAGATACCGGCGTTGTTGATCAGGATGTCTACCGAGGGCACCGCCTTGATAAGCGCGTCGCAGCCCTCGGCCGTGGCGACGTCTCCAGCCACTCCCGAGACGGCGGCGGCCTTGCAGGCGTCGTGAACGGCTGCGACGCCGCGATCGACCGTCTCCTGCTTCCGGCCATTTATGACAACCTTCGCTCCCGCCTGCGCAAGGCTTTTCGCAACGGCCAACCCTATGCCGGCGGTCGAGCCGGTCACGAGAGCGGTTTTGTCGGTCAGATCGATTTTCATGGGCCGGCTCCAAAGGGAATGTGATCGGACGGGGCAGGTGAAACGTGCGCTAGATCGGAACTTCCGGACTGCGAATGCAAGACAAAATATTGATCTGCGTCACGGATGCCGCCGGGGAAGAGAACGATCCTGCTACGATGTCGGCGAGAAAGAGTTGCAGCCTACGATTCGAATTTTTCGAATGCTGCAGCGTTAACGATGCAAAGCCTCAGTCACTCCCCGCGCCTCCAACAGCAACTCCACTGTCGTAGAAAAGATCTAATGATCGGCCGCAGCCGCGGACCGCAATGGAACCCGAGGCAAAACGTGATGTTGTTGCCTAGGAGATGAAATGGCGCTCGAGATCGAACGGAAATTTCTGACTCGAGGCGATACTTGGCGTCAGGCTTCGACGGGATCGGCGCGCATCGTTCAAGGCTATTTCGCCCGCACTCCCCTTCTCCGCGCACGTATCCGGATCTATGGCGACAAGGGCTTCATCACGCTCAAGAGCGAGGGTGGGCAGCTTGTTCGTCACGAATACGAGTATGAAATTCCGAAAGCTGAAGCTGCGGAGATGATCAAGCAGTTCAGCATCGAGCCTATGATCAGCAAAATCCGTCACAATGTGCCGTACGAGGGCGTCGTGTGGGCCGTGGATGTGTTCGAAGGCGCCAATCGCGGCCTCGTCCTGGCGGAAGCCGAGCTCAAGCATGCCGATCAGGAACTTGCGCTGCCACCGTGGGTCGGTGAGGAAGTCACCAAAGATCGCCGCTATGGCAATTCCAACCTTGCCCGCTATCCCTTCGTCACCTGGGATGGCGACGGCAATCCGCCTGTCGACGACGGCGACGCGCTATAAAGAAGGCGAGGTCGATCCCCTCGCCTTCGTGCCTCAGCGCCAGCCGTAATACGGATTGTAGTAATCGTCCGCGTCATCGAAGGGACGGCGATCGATCTGCCTCGGCGCGTAGGGTACGTAGGCCGACTTAGGACGAGACGGCGCTGCCTTTGCCGAAGACGCGATCCTTCCGCCCAGCGACCGCACGATGGTCACCTCCGTGCCGACATGCACGAGCGACGCGAGGTGTAGAACATTCTCGTTCATCATGCGGAAGCATCCGGACGACGCCGCGGTGCCGATCGACTTCGGCTCGTTCGTTCCATGAATGCGGTACAGCGTGTTGCCGAGATAGATCGCCTTCGCGCCCAGCGGATTGCGTATGCCGCCGAGCATGCGGACGGGAAGCCCAGGCTGCCGCTGTCGCATCTCTGCGGGCGGATACCAATCGGGCCAGTCGGCGATGCGCGACACCTTCTCCTTGCCGGTCCAGGCGAAGCCTTGCCGGCCGACGCCGATTGGATAGGCGTAAGCCGTATTGGACGTCAGCACGTAATAGAGCTTGCGCGCACTCGTATCGATCACGATCGAGCCCGGGGCGTAAGGTCCGCTGAACGCGACTGTCGGCGGCGCGACGGCGCGGATAGGCGGCCGCGGACCGCCGTTGGCGCCCTGCGATTTGCTGAGGCGGTCTTCTTCCTCCTGCGAGGGCGCCGCATCCCATGCGCCGTAATCGTCGCGATCTTCGTACCGGCCGCGGGATCCCGGATCGCGGTAGGTGTCGCGGTAGTTGTCGCGATAATTGTCGCGGCGATCGACGCGGGGGCCTGAATCGCGCTGGTCGAACGAGCCGTCATCGTCGCCATTGTACCGGGGGTCGTAGCGGCGCGGATCGTTGTAGGGATCGTAGCGATTGTCGGCGCGCGAACCTTCATCGTCGTAGCGATCGTCGCCATAGGGCGCGCTGTAGCGCGGACCGTCCCAGGGTGACCATTGCTGAGCCGCGGCGATGCTTGCCGAGCCGGCCAGTAAAGAGATCGACGCTATCGCCAATAGAAACGTTTTTTTTGAGTTCCGAGCCAACATGACAGTTCCCGCTTGTCAGTTGAGGCGAAGCATTCGCCCCGGCATTCCTTCGCGCGGATGCTTGCCCTGCGAAGTCGTCAACGGCGTGGCAAATCAAAGGCATCCGCCTACGACAAGCAGATCAAATTGTAGCAGCGAAACGCTCAAGGTTGATAAAAGGCCGGTTTTTGGGGCTATCGCATCTTTAGCGCGAGGTGCGGGACAGGACGTCCATCAGCTCCGCAACCTTGCGGCGCTGATCGGCCGAATTGCCGCTTGCGATCGCGTGTTCGACGCAGTGGGCGACGTGGTCGCGGAGCACCTCCTCCTCGACGCGACGCAAAGCAGCACGCACGGCCGATATTTGCGTGACGACGTCAATGCAATACCGGCCTTCCTCCACCATCTTGGCGAGGCCGCGAACCTGACCTTCGATGCGGCTCAGGCGTTTGAGACAAGCGGTCTTTGTCGGTTTCTGCATGCCTTGACGCATACCCTATGGGGGTATATCCCGTCAATCACGCTGGTTAAGAAATCCATGTCACGTGAAGAGGCGCCATGACCGCGGACAAACCGTCATCCGAGCACGGGAGTGGCGCACAGGGCTGCTGCGGGTCGAGTGCGAGCCCGCATGGCGAGAAAGCCCGCAGTCACTCTCATCATGGTCACATGGGCCATGACGGCGCCACGCCGTCAGCCGACACTGTCAAGGACCCGGTGTGCGGAATGAGCGTCGACCCGGCGACGGCCAAACACAGCGCCGATCACGGCGGCCAGACCTATTACTTCTGCTGTGCGGGATGCCGCACGAAGTTCGTCGCCGATCCGGGCAAATATTTGGAGCCCGCGACGGAGGCCGCGGAAAGCCTTCCGGAAGGCACCATCTACACGTGCCCGATGCACCCGCAAATCCGACAGGTCGGACCGGGCTCATGTCCCATCTGCGGCATGGCGCTCGAACCTGAACTGGTAAGCGCAGAGCCTGAGCCCGATGGCGAGCTGCAGGACATGACGCGGCGGCTCTGGGTCGGCTTGGCGCTCGCGCTGCCGGTCTTCCTACTCGAGATGGGCGGGCACATATTCAACCTTCATCACGTCATCAGCCCCACGGTTTCGAACTGGGTGCAGCTTGTGCTCGCGACACCTGTCGTACTCTGGGCCGGTTTTTCGTTCTTCGAGCGCGGTTGGAAATCGGTTCAAACACGCAACCTCAACATGTTCACGCTGATCGCGCTCGGAACGGGCGTGGCGTGGGGGTATAGCGTCGTCGCGACACTGGCGCCGGGCATGTTCCCCGCAAGTCTTCGCAGCATGGATGGCGCGGCGCCGGTCTACTTCGAGGCCGCGGCAGTCATCACGGTTCTGGTTCTTGTCGGCCAGGTCTTGGAGCTGCGGGCGCGCGCGCAAACGAGCGGAGCGATCCGGGCCCTTCTGAAGCTTGCTCCCAAGACTGCGCGTCGGCTGAAGCCTGACGGCTCCGACGAAGAGGTGGCGATCGATGCCATCGCCGTCGGTGACAGACTCCGCGTTCGACCGGGTGAGCGCATCCCGGTCGACGGCGATGTGGCGGAGAGCAAAAGCAACGTGGATGAATCTATGGTGACGGGCGAACCCATGCCCGTCAGCAAGAGCATTGGCGCGAAGGTCATCGGCGGAACGATCAATGGCTCGGGTGCGCTCATCATCGAAGCGCAGAAGGTCGGCCGCGATACGATGCTGTCGCGCATCGTGCAGATGGTTGCCCAATCCCAGCGTAGTCGCGCACCGATCCAGCGTCTCGTCGATCGTGTCGCGGGTTGGTTCGTGCCGCTGGTCATCGGCGTCGCGGTTCTCGCGTTCGTCGCGTGGATGATGTTCGGGCCGGAGCCGCAGTTCTCCTACGCTTTGATCGCCGCGGTTTCCGTGCTCATCATTGCTTGTCCGTGCGCGCTCGGCCTCGCGACGCCGATGTCGATCATGGTCGGGGTTGGACGCGGCGCGCAATCGGGTGTGCTGATCAAGAACGCGGAAGCGCTCGAGCGCCTCGAAGCCATCGACACGCTCGTCGTCGACAAGACCGGCACGCTCACCGAAGGCAAGCCCAAAGTCGTTACAATCCGAGCTGCCTCCGGCATTGAGGAAGCCGAGCTGCTGCGCCTCGCGGCAAGCCTCGAGCAGGCGAGCGAGCATCCGCTTGGCGCCGCCATCGTCGCATCGGCGCGCGAACGCAAGCTGAGTCTTTCGTCCGTCACGAATTTCGCCGCGCCTTCCGGCAAGGGCGTTTCGGGGCACGTCGACGATCGCGACGTCCTCATCGGCAACGCCAAGATCTTCGATGAAGCGGGGATAGCCACTGGTTCTTTGGAGGCGGACGCGGACAAGCTACGCTCGGATGGATCAACAGCGGTCTACGTTGCTATCGACAACAAAGCAGCCGGTCTCATCGCCATCGCCGACCCCATCAAGGCGACGACGCTTTCGGCCTTGCGGAAGTTGAAAGAGCGTGGCGTGCACGTGGTTATGCTGACCGGCGACAATGCCACCACCGCGCAGGCTGTCGCAAAGAAACTCGGCATCGACGATATCAAGGCCGATGTTCTGCCTGAGGACAAATCCCGCATCGTCGAAGATTTGAAGCGTCAGGGCCATGCTGTCGCCATGGCGGGAGACGGCGTCAACGATGCGCCGGCGCTGGCGGCCGCGGACGTCGGCATCGCGATGGGCACCGGCACCGATGTTGCAATCGAAAGCGCGGGCGTGACCTTGCTTCGAGGCGATCTCGAAGGCATCGTGAAAGCACGTAGGCTTTCGGAAGCCACGATGTCCAACATCCGGCAGAACCTGTTCTTTGCCTTCATTTACAACGCCGCAGGCGTTCCGATCGCAGCGGGCATTCTCTATCCGGTCTTCGGCCTTCTGCTGTCGCCGATCATCGCTGCGGCGGCGATGGCGCTGTCTTCCGTGAGCGTGATCGGAAACGCCTTGAGACTTCGCACGGTCGATATCGACTAGACAGTTTTGGCGTCGAGAACCGCCATTCGCGGGGCTTTTTCGAGCGAAAGCACCAGCACCGCCGCGACGATGCAGGCGACCCCGGCGGCAAAGAACGCAGGAAGATAGGTCGAGAATTCCGTGCGCGTGAAGCCGGCGCCGTAGGCTGCTGTCGCGGCGCCGAGCTGGTGACCAGCGAAGATCCAGCCGAACACGACGTTGGTTTTCTCGGCTCCAAAATAGCGCGTCGTCAGCTTGACCGTCGGCGGCACCGTCGCGATCCAATCGAGGCCATAGAACATCGCGAAGAGCGACAGCCCGTAAAAGGTGAAGTCGGTGTACGGCAGGTAGAGCAGCGACAAACCTCGCAGGCCATAATACCAAAACAGCAGCCAGCGATTATCGAACCGGTCGGACAGCCAGCCCGATCCGATCGTGCCGAAGAAATCGAACATGCCCATCATCGCGAGCACGCTTGCAGCCGTTACCGACGCTAAGCCATAATCTCCGCAGAGGGCGATGAAGTGCGTCTGGATGAGCCCGTTGGTGCTCAACCCGCAGATGAAGAACGTCGCGAACAAGACCCAGAACGCGGCCGTTCCCGCCGCTTCTTTCAGGACCACCAGCGGCGTCGCCAGAAGCACGGTGAAGCTTTCGGAATGTGCGGGCGTCGGCACGACATCCTTTGCGCCGTACGGCGGAAGACCGATATCCGCGGGCCGATCGCGCATCAGAAAAAACACCACGGCCGCCGCAATAGCGATCATCAGACAGATAAAGCACAGCGAAACCCGCCAGCCGTAAAGCGCCGTCATCTTGGCGAGCAGCGGCAGAAAGATAAGCTGGCCGGTCGCGGTGCTGGCAGAAAGCATGCCCATCACCAAACCTCGGCGCTCGGCGAACCATCGCGTCGCGACCGTCGCTCCCAGCACCATGGCGGTAAGTCCCGTGCCGAGACCGACGCCGATGCCCCATAGCAGAACGAGTTGCCAGAGCTGCGCCATCGCGAGCGAGGCGGCGAGCACCGTGGCGACAATCGTCAACGCCGTCAGAACGATCCGGCGCACGCCGAAGCGGTTCATGAATGCGGCCGCGAACGGGCCCATCAGGCCGAACAGAACAAAGCGGATCGCGAGTGCAGAGGAAATCTCGGACGTCTTCCAGCCGAACTCCTTCTCCAGCGGCACGATGAACACGCCCGGCGCGCCAACCGCGCCCGCAGTGACGAGCATGGTCAGGAACGTTGCCGCGACGACGACCCAGCCGTAGTGGAGGTTTCGCTTCGCAAAGGCAGAAACAAACGGCGATGCCATCATGGTCAGGAGGTCCGAGGGATGAATTTCGATGCGCGCCTTATATGATGATCATAATTAAAAACCAGCGCGACCGAGCGATACGAGCCATGCTCGTGGCGCAGTCGGAAAAACGCCGGAGCGCCTGCCGCTTCCGCCCGAACCAAATTCTTTAACAATGTCATAAGCTTCCTTTGATACTGGCAACATCGGCTTCCTTTGCGGTCCAAACTGAAGGCATTCTAGCATCGCCTCAGGAAGCGGGGATAAGTTCGCGTCATTTTTAATGTTGGGCCGCCGGCGAGAGCACACGACAGATGATTTGGAAGCGGGTTCTGCTCTTCGGGTTGGTGGTCTGGGCGCTCGCGATGATCGTGCCGGATTTCGCACGCGTCGTTCGCCCGCTCGGCTCATTCGGCTTTTACGCCGACAGCAACGGGCTGATCTACGACGTTGCGGGTCCATTTCTGGTCGAGGATAAATCGCCCGCATGGAAGGCCGGAGTGCGCGAGGGCGATCGCATCGATTTCTCGCGCATGCGTTGCATCCCCTATGACCGCGAGGTTTGTGCGGCGACCATTTCGGCCGTCGGCGGGAATGAATACGTGCTCCCCGGCGTCGAGGCGACATTCGATCTACTGCCGAATGGCACCGAAGCTGCGCGGCAAGTTCATCTCACCGCCGCTCCGCGACCGACCAGTCTGCTTGTGAAGATCGTTCTCGCCCTGCAGCAGCTGGCGGGTATCGCTGTCATTTTCGGCGCCGCGTGGCTCGTGTGGACGAGGCCCGGCGTCATGAGTTGGTCCTTCTTCCTCTACGCGATCTGGTTCAATCCCGGTCAGGCTTATGAGTTTTATGCGCACTTGCAGCGCTGGCCGATCCTGCTCATTGCTCAAAACGCTTTCGGCTGCATCATTCAGGCTGCGGGCTATGTCGGATTGCTCATCTTCGCGATCCGCGCCCCGACCGGCACTTTGCAGCCGGAATGGGCACGCACCGAGCGGGCGCTGCCTTGGCTCGGCGGCGTTCTCGCGGTGGCGCTGATGGCGTCGTATGGCAGCGCGTTCGGATACCCGACGGAGCTGCTGAGCCGCATCACCATCCTGTTCGGCATCGCAGTCAGCGCGGCGGCGGTGACGATACTGCTGATGCGGCGTCACACGCTATCGCCGAAGGACAACCAGCGTTTGCGATGGGTGATGTGGGGATGCCTGATCGGACTGCCTGCGTTCGTCATCGCCGACCTCAATGAATACACGACCCTGCTTACCGATTGGGACGGGCTGTTCCTGCCGGAGGACGTCGCGGGACTGCTCTACCTCGTCAACGGCGTGCTCTGCCTCTTCGTCGTCGAAGCGGTTCGGCGGCAACGGGTCGTCAGCGTGGCGATCCCGTTGCGTCGCGTCACGCTCCTGGCGCTGATCACCAGCTTGCCGGCTCTGCTCCTGCATGAGCAGACCGAACATCTGCACCATCTCGTCGAGCTGCCAAGCTGGGCGTGGCTACTCGTCGGCGCAGCCATCCTCTTCGTGATCAGCCGGCTGCATGAATGGTCGGTCGAGGTCGCCGACGAATTCTTCAATCGCTCGCTCGACCGGGCGGAAGAGCTTCTCGATGAAGCCATACGCGAAGCAAAAACCAGCGACGAGATCGACCGCATTCTGTCAGCAAGGCTTGCGGGCCTTCTCAAGCTGTCATCGGCGGCGACGTACCGGCGTCACGACGATGGCTTCAGCCGTTATGTGCCCGGGGCGCACTGGAGCGGGGGCGCGAATGACCTAAAACTCAACGATGCCGATCTCGGCAATCTGCTGCGCGGCGTTCCCTGCGTGATCAACGAGGCCGCGGCCAAAGACGCAGGCCTGCCGGCAGGTCTCGACATGCCGCTCCTCGCCATTCCGGCCGCGAGCCGCGTGCATTGCTTCGCCATTACGTTCTACGGCCCGCACGAGTCTGGAACCGCCATCGACGCCAACGAGAAGCGTACGATGCAGAACCTTGGCCGGCATGCCGCCGATGCCTACGCACGTCTCGAAAACGCGGAGCTTCGCAGAGCGGTCGCCGAACTCAAAGGTCAGGCCGGCCTGCGCGGCGCAATCGCCTAGCACCGGTCGCATCATCTCCGGTGATGCTGAAAGCGATCGGTATTTCGTATTGGAACGTTCGCCGTCCGGCAGGCATGTAAGGGCAGCAGGAATACTGTCGCTCCATATGAGCTATAGTTCGTTCCATCAATGCGAATGAGTGTGAGGACGCATGAAAGTCGGGTTCATCGGCCTGGGCCAGATGGGTACAGGCATCGCCACAAATCTCATCAAGGCGGGCCATGAAGTCACCGTCTACAATCGCACGCGCGCAAAGGCTGAGGCTCTCGCGGCGATTGGTGCAAAAGTTGGCGCGACTGTCGCAGAGGCGTGCAAAGCGGATGCCGTCTTCACGATGCTGGCAGACGACCAGCCCGTCGAAGCCATCGTGTTCGACAAGGGCGGCGTTATCGAGAGCTTGCCTGCCAATGCCGTCCACGTCTCTTTGAGCACCATCAGCGCCGCGCTGTCGAAGCGGTTGGCGCACGCACATAGCGAAGCGGGTCAAGGTTACGTCGCAGCTCCGGTGTTCGGACGCCCCGACGCCGCAGCCGCCGCGAAACTGTTTGTGGTCGCCGCAGGGAAGCGCGAGGCTATCGAGACGGTGTCGCCATTGCTCGATGCGATCGGACAGAAGACGTTCGTAGTTTCCGATGACGCGCACGCCGCGAATATCGTCAAGCTAAGCGGCAACTTTCTCATCGCATCGGTCATCGAGTCTCTAGGCGAGGCGATGGCTCTGGTTGGCAAAGCCGGCATCGACAAACACGCGTATCTCGAAATCCTGACGTCGACGCTGTTCGGCGCGCCCGTGTACAAGACGTACGGCAATATGATTGCGGGCGGGACGTTCACGCCTGCGGGTTTTGCCGCGCCTCTGGGATTGAAGGACATTCGGCTGGCGCTCGCAGCGGGCGAAGACCTTCGCGTTCCGCTTCCCCTTGCCAGCCTTTTGCGCGACAGATTTTTGACGCTGCTCGCCAACGGGGGTGACGAACTCGATTGGTCGGCAGTCGGAGGACTGGCTGCGAAAGACGCGGGTACGAACTGAACGCGTGTCTCCTCGCGTGACAGCTCGCGCGCTTTCCGCATAATTGGTTGTGTGCAAATCTGAGCGCCCTGCTTTCGTCTGAATTGCCAGATCAGCTTCGGATTTCGAGGCCGCGAGATGAGCGTTTCGATTGCCACCTTGAGCGAGCGTCTGCCACCGGGGCCAAAGGGCAGCTGGATCTACGGCAATCTCGCTCAAATCGGCCCGCGTCGCGTCGACTTCTTTCATGATCTTGCACGCACCTATGGACCGGTCGCAAGTTTCCGCATCGGGCGCTGGCGGCTGTTTCTCGTCAGCGATCCTGAGCTGATCCAGCAGGTTCTCGTCACAGATGCGCGAAGCTACATCAAGCACTTCGGCGCGCGCACCTTCAAGCCGCTCCTCGGCAACGGACTCGTCACAAGCGAAGGCGATTTCTGGCTTGCCCAGCGCCGCCTTTTGCAGCCGGCTTTCTTGAAGGCGCAGGTGCTGTCGTACGCGCCGATCATGTCCGAGCTGACCGAAGCCATGCTCGAGAGGTGGACGCCCGGCCGTTCCGTCGACATCGAATTCGAGTTCAGCTCGCTGACGAGCGCCATCGCGCTGAAGACGCTCTTCGGCCTGGATGATCATGGCGATCGCGCGCGTATCGACGAGAGCTTGCGCAAGGCGATCGAACTCCTCACTCACCGGCTCGACATAGCCGTGCAATGGCCGCTTTGGCTGCCCACACCGGCGAATTACCAACTGCGGCGCTCACTCGACCGGCTGAACGCCGTGGTCGACGGATTCATTGCGGAAAAGAAAAGGCAGCCGCTCGGAAATGACCTGCTGTCGACGATGATCGCTGCTCAGCATGAAGACGGCACGCGCATGAGTTCGCAGCAGCTGCGCGATGAAGCCATGACGCTGTACCTCGCGGGTCATGAAACGACGGCGCTCTCTCTCACGTGGAGCTGGTATCTGCTGTCGCAAAACCCGCAGGTGGAGGCAAAGCTTGTCGAGGAGTGGCGGCGTGTTCTCGGCGGCCGCGCGGCGCAGGCAAGCGACATCGCGTCTCTTCCCTACACGAGCGCGGTCATCAACGAATCGATGCGTCTTTATCCGCCGGTGTACGTCATCGGCCGCGAGGCGACGGAAGATCTGGAACTTGGCGGCTACGTCGTCAAGAAAGGCTATACGGTGCTGATGAGCCAATGGGTCAGCCACCGCGATCCGAAGTATTTTCCGGAGCCGGAGCGCTTCCTGCCCGAGCGATGGCTCGACGGTCTCGCGACGCGCCTTCCGAAGTTTGCCTATTATCCGTTTGGGGGCGGGCAACGGCTTTGCATCGGCGTGCATTTCGCGCTGATGGAAGCCGTGATTGTTCTTGCGACGGTCGGTCAGAAGTATCGGTTCACGCTCAACGCCGATGCTGTGATCGACATCATGCCTCAAATCACGATGCCGCCAAAGTACGGCATTCCGGCCACCCTGACGCGGCGAGATGATTGATCATGCCGGGACGGCTGCATCCTCCCGCTGCCGGCGGAACGAAAAGCGCCGCTTCACGGCCGGCTCCCCAACCGAGGCAAGAGAAGAGATCAGATCAGCCGTGCCGCGAATGACGCGCCGGTTGTTCCAATATCCGGTGTGCGCGCGATAGGCGGCGAGCGGCTGCGACAAACGTCCAACGCCGCGCATGAGCCAGCCTTCCGAGGCGACCTCGATATCGTCGAGCAGCGCCTCGTTGGCGTAGGCCTCGTTCAGCGGCTTCAAGGGATAGCCGAGCAGATCGTTGCGACTGTAATAGTTTAGCCATCGGGCGCGGGCGCGCATGCCGAGATCAAGGTTTCTGCCAGGAAATGCCGGCGGCGTGCCCGGGTCTCGCGATGAGGTGATCGGCATGATGCGGCTCGGGCCGAACGTGAATGTGAAAAGCGGCATGTTGGAGCCCATCATCACGAGCCCTGCGAGCGTATCGAGACGGCGAAAGGCTGAACCGTTTCGTAAGTAGTCGGAGAACTCGCGGATCTCCTCGCCTTCCAGCGCCAAACGCGCCTCGTCCCAGCTTTTGATCGTATTCACGTCCCAGATGAAGGACGAGATGATGTGGCAGCCCAGCGAATGACCAACGAAGATCAGCGGGCGGTTCGGAAGGTTGTCCGAGTCGAGACTTTCGAGAACCGCGCGCACGTCGGACTGAATTTCGTAGTAGCAGGAATTGCGGAAGCTTTTGGTCTTCTGGTAGGCGGCCGCATCGCCCAGCCCCTGCACGACCAGGCTGCGATACGCCGTCACCGGAAAGAGGCGCTTCTCGGAAACCGCATCGAGGTATTCCTTCTGGCGCTGACGGACGCGTTCAGCCCAGAAAACGGAGCGGAAGGTGACAAGATCGCGAACCCGCTTCGGCAGCCTGGCTTCGATCGCATCCTGCATCCGGGCGTGATAGCCGGGTGCGAACGTGTGGATGCCATGCACGAAAACGACTGCGACGGGTTGCGCCATTCTTTCCCTCCCCGGCGCCTGCGCTGCGACCTGCCGCAGGTGCTGGCATGGCTATCGTCGGAGGTTGCGGCGTTTAGATGGCGCGGCTACGACAGGCGTTCGCGCGCCGGTGGTTTCCGCCGCCATCACACGCTTATCGGGACATCGTCATGACGGAAAAGATCGTTGCTGTGACAGGCGGGGCGCAGGGTATCGGCAGGGGGATCGCCTATGCCTTTGCGGAGGCCGGATATGCGGTGTCGATTGCCGATACCGTGCGCGATGCCGGAGACGAAGCGCTGACGCATATTCAGAAGCTCGGCGGCAGGGCGCTTTATGATCACGTCGACGTCTCCCGGCCAGACGACGTGCAAAGATGGATTGCACGCACGGTCGACGAGCTTGGCTGCCCGAGCGTGCTTGTCAACAACGCGGGCATCAATGCGAACGCGCCGTTCTTGGACCTGAAGGTCGAAGACTTCGATCACGTTCAAGCGGTGAACGTGCGGGGCACGTTTCTTTGCTCGCAAGCCGTCGCGCGCGAGATGATCAAGCGACACCAAGGCGGCGCTATCGTCAATATCGCGTCGACCCGGGCATTCATGTCGGAGGCCGATACCGAAGCCTACAGCGCCTCCAAGGGCGCCATCGTCGCGCTGACACACGGTATGGCGATCAGCCTTGGTGGCACGGGTATCCGGGTCAATTCGATCAGTCCGGGCTGGATCGAGACCAGCGACTGGCAGTTTTCCGGCCGCGCGAAGGCGCCGCACCACTCCGACGCCGACAAGTCCCAGCATCCCGTTGGGCGCGTGGGCGTACCGGACGACATTGCGCGCGCGTGCCTGTTCCTTGCTGACGACGCGGGCTTTGTTACGGGGCAGAACATCATCATCGATGGCGGCATGAGCGTAAAGATGATCTACGTGTGAGCGGCGTCGCGGGGGTGACGCAATCGCTGCTTTAGGTCTTTTCACATCCAATCACTCGCGGGAGTTTGTTTCGTGACGAACGTTACGATCGAGAACGTGTCGGATACCGCATTCTGGGTTGCGCATTATCGCGGCGTAGAGGGCAAGCAGAAGTCGCCTTTGTTCGAGGATCCACTCGCAGCCGTTCTTGCGGGAGAACGCGGGCGGCGGATTGCGGAGTCGATGCCGCGGCCGTTCATCACGGCGTGGGTCATTTCGGTCCGTACGCGTCTCATCGACGACCTCATCCGGGGTTGTCTCGCGCGCGGCGTCGATACCGTCCTCAATCTCGGCGCCGGACTCGATACGCGCGCCTATCGCATGGACCTGCCTTCGACGTTGCAGTGGATCGAAGCGGATTACCCGGCAATGATCGAATACAAGGAACGGCTGTTGGCGAAGGAGACGCCGCGGTTTCAGTTGACACGCGTGAAGTGCGATCTTGCAAACGACGCAGAGCGGCGCGCGCTCCTTGCCGACGCCAATGCGAAATCAGGAAAGATGCTGGTCCTGACGGAGGGCGTCATCCCATATCTCACCAACGACCAAGTGGGAACGCTCGCTGACGACCTTCGCGTCCTTGATCACGCGGCGTTCTGGATCGTCGATTATTTCTCGTCGGAGCTGTTGAAGTTTCGTCACCGGACGATGTCAAAGAAAACCGAGAATGCGCCGTTCCTATTTCAGCCGGCGGATTGGACTGAGTTCTTCCGCCAGCATCGCTGGTCTTGCGAGAAGATGCTCTACTTGGGTGAGCAAGCCGAGCGTTTGCAACGGAAGATGCAGCTTCCCGTGTTGGCTGGCGTGGTGATGGCGATGCGCGCTCTCTTCGTCCCCGCAGAGCGGCGGAACTTCAAGAACGACGCGGGCTACGCGCTTCCCGTTCCGGATTGATGCCGTGCAGGCAAAACAAAACCCCGGCGTGGCTGAGCGCCGGGGCTTGCGCGACCCTTTTGAGGGAGCCGCCATCTTGGCTTGCGCCAAGATTTTTAGACACCGCGTCGGAGTACGCCAGCCAGAAGTCCGACAACGATGAACACAACAGCGACCATCAACAACAGGTGGGCGCCTGAGATGGCCGTACCGGCAACGCCACCAAAACCAAGTGCTGCAGCTACGATCGCAACGATAAGAAAGACGATCGCGTAATAAATGAGATTACCACCCATGTGGTCCTCCATCCTCATATGTCGTTGCGGACCAAACGCGGTCAGGAGTCCTTCGGTTCCGTGTGTTGGTAGGCGCTGCGATTATTCTGCATCGCGAAACGGCCCAGTTGCCACACCAGCTCATTTGGCAATGCCGGCCGGCTCCCGAGGGCGGCGCGTCGGCGGGGTCTCGATATTCTCGCCCCTGCGCGAAGATTAACGCTCAGAGCGCACCGCGGGCGGATCAAACCACTTGGCCGCCCCGCTTCCGAGCGGTAGCGTGTGACCAGCGTTGATCATCTTCGTTGCCCGCATTGGTTCACTATGCCCGTCGTTCTATCCGTTATTGGCCAAAAAGGCGGCGTCGGGAAAAGCACGCTGGCGAGAGCCATATCGGTTGTAGCAACCCAGGGCGACCTGCGGGTGAGGCTTGTCGATCTCGACATCGGCCAGCAGACGTCGGTCCGCTGGTCCACGACGCGGGCGTCCATGCGCGCCAAACACCCGGTCGATGCCCAGGCATTTTCGTCCGTACGCGATGCGCTTGCGCAGGCTGAAGACTTCGATCTCGTCGTGGTCGATACGCCCGGTCATCTCTCGCCTGAGACTTTCGAAGTCGCGCGCGCGTCGGACCTCATCATCCTGCCAACCGGCACGAGTTCGGACGATCTCCACCCTGTGACCCTCCTGCTCTACGAGCTCGAGCAGATCGGCATTCCCAAAGACAGGCTGTTCGTTGCCCTCTGCCGGATATTGGATCCGAAGGAAGAACGGTGGGCGCGGCACTATCTCGACACGACCGGCTTCGAGGCTCTCGAAGGATCGCTTCCCGAACGGCTCGGCTACCGGCGCGCGCATAACCGCGGCAAGTCGGTGACCGAGACAAACGAGCTGGCGCTCAACGAGCGCGCGAACCAACTCATGGCGAGCGTGCTCAAAAGGGTTTTGCGCCATGTCCGCAGGGCGAATGGCGTGTACTCATCGCGTTGAGCGTGACGTTTTCTAAGTGGCGAGCAATTCGCCACGAGGCCAAGCTTCGCTTTCTTACAAATCGGTCAAAGAGAATCGCGTTGGGAAACTATCCCGCCGCGAGCTTGTTTTCCTGCCGCCGTAAGCAACAAGGAGGAAAGCCCGATGAAATTTGTCACGACGGCTGCGCTACTCGGAGCAACCATGCTCGGGTTCACTGCGACGACGGCCTCCGCCGATATCGTATGCAACGGCGAAGGCGATTGCTGGCACGTCCGGCACCGGTACAATTACGATCCCGGCTTCGGCGTCGTCGTGCATCCCGACAACTGGCGTTGGCGCGAGGCCGAGCATTATCGCTGGCGCGAACATGAAGGACGCGGTTATTGGCGCCGCGGCGTTTGGATCGGCTTCTGAGAGCCGCGCCGAGGTTTAGACTCGGCGCCACATTACGCATCACACGGCGGCTAGGTTTGGACCCTGCCGCCGTTTACTCCGCTTAAAGCGGAATATTGTCGTGCTTCTTCCAGGGATTTTCGAGCGTCTTGTTGCGCAGCATATTTAGTGCGCGGCATAGCCGCTTACGCGTCGCGGAGGGCGTGATGACCTCATCGATATAGCCGCGTTCGGCGGCGACGAAGGGATTGGCAAAGCGCTTCTTGTACTCGTCAATGCGTGCCTGGATCTTTACGGGATCCGACAGCTCCGACCGATAAAGGATCTCCGCCGCGCCTTTGGCGCCCATCACTGCGATCTCGGCGGTGGGCCATGCGTAGTTGACGTCACCGCGAATGTGCTTGGAACTCATCACGTCGTAGGCGCCGCCATAGGCCTTGCGCGTGATGACCGTAACCTTCGGCACCGTGGCCTCGGCATAGGCGAACAGCAGCTTCGCGCCGTGCTTGATTAGGCCGCCGTATTCCTGCGCCGTACCAGGCAGGAAGCCCGGAACGTCAACGAAGGTCACGAGCGGAATGTCGAAGCAATCGCAGAAGCGAACGAAGCGGGCCGCCTTGCGCGACGCGTCGCTGTCGAGCACGCCTGCAAGCACCATCGGCTGATTGGCGATGATCCCGACGGTAGAACCTTCCATGCGAGCAAAGCCCGTCACGATGTTCTTGGCGAAGGCTTCTTGAATTTCAAAGAAATCCGCTTCATCGACGACTTTGAGGATCAGCTCCTTGATGTCGTATGGCTTGTTCGGATTGTCCGGAATGAGCGTATCTAGCGAGTGATCGATGCGCTCCGGACTGTCGTTGGTCGGGATGATCGGCACGCCGGCCTGATTGCTCGAGGGCAGAAAATCCATCAGACGGCGCATCTGCAGGAGCGACTCGAGATCGTTCTCGTAGGCCTTGTCCGCAATCGAAGATTTTGTGGTGTGAACCTTGGCGCCGCCTAGCTCTTCGGCGGTCACTGTCTCGTTCGTCACCGTCTTCACCACGTCAGGTCCGGTCACGAACATGTAGCTCGTGTCTTTCACCATGAAGATGAAGTCGGTCATGGCAGGCGAGTAGACGTCGCCGCCCGCGCACGGTCCCATGATGACCGAGATCTGCGGGATGACGCCGGAGGCCAGCACGTTGCGCGTGAAGACTTCGCCATAGCCGCCGAGCGCGTCCACGCCTTCCTGGATGCGGGCACCACCGGCGTCGAACAGGCCGATGATGGGGGCGCGGTTCTTCAGCGCCATGTCCTGGATCTTGGTGATCTTCTTTGCGTGCGTCTCCGAAAGCGAGCCGCCCATCACCGTGAAGTCTTTGGCGAAGACGTAGACGACGCGGCCGTTGATCGTGCCCCAGCCCGTGACGACACCGTCGCCCGGAACCTTCGTCTTCTCCATGCCGAAGTCGGTGCAGCGGTGCTCGACGTACATATCGAATTCTTCGAACGAGCCATCATCCATCAAGAGCTCGATGCGCTCGCGCGCCGTCAGCTTGCCCTTGGCATGCTGGGCGTCAATGCGGGCACGTCCGCCACCGAGACGGGCATTGTCGCGGCGCTTTTCAAGCTCATCGATAATGTCTTTCATGGAACCCCTTGCCTGGCTCGGGCGAAATCTGCCGGAAGGGCTCTCTAGCATGGCTCCCATACGGCGCAAACGGTGAGTTGTCGCAAAGCGGAACCGGACCCTTAACCGCTTTCAAATGCCGGGAATCAGGCGGTTTTTATTACGCCTTCGGCTGCGTCTTCGGTGAGCCGGGTGGTCAGCTCAGGGGGCTTCACCTCGAGGAAGCCTGCGCCACGGATCGGCTCGATCATAACGGGGTACTTCCCCGCGGCTGCCCAGGGCAAGGTCGCCCCGATGAAATTGGGCAGCGGATCGACGATCACGCGTTTACCAGAGATCTTCTTCATGTGCGCTTCGGCGTCGGCGCGCGTGGCAAACACATGCAGCCGCTCCGGCGTGCGCGGCTTCTGGCTGCCCGGCGTCAGCATCGGACCTTCGGCATTGCCGACAAGGTAAACTTCGCGGCGCTCGCGGGCGGCGTTTGCATAATGAGGGATTGCTTCGGTTTTCAGCCGGATCAGAAGGTCACGGGGGTCAATCTCGGCTTCGATCGGATCGGACACCCAATCGGTGCCAACGAAGCCCTTGGCGGTCGCGATGCCCGGCAGGAGGTCGGTCGCAAAGACCTCGAGCGAGAGATCCTGCAGCTCTCGGTTGCCTGCCAGCGCCTCCGCCCAGCGGCCAGCCTCGATCGGGCTCGACCAGAAGAGCTGGACCGTGCGACCGGCGACTTTCTGAGACGGTACCGAGGCATTCTCCTCGTCCGCCAGCGTCAGCACGCGCCCTTCGGCAACCGCCCGGCGCACGAACCGGTCGCGTTGCGCTAGCTCAGGAATGCGCGGCGCGTTGAGCATTGGTCATCGACCTCGAATCACTTCGAAAGTGTTCTTGATAGTCAGCGGCAGGGCAAGTGAGAGCAAGCGGGAGGGCTCTGCTATTTGCTGCGAAGAGTGCAAGGTCGATACATCAGGGACCAGATTCCAGACTGAACGCCCCTTAACTAAGGAAAGCCTCGATTTTGCGAGGCCGGCGACGGCCTTGATTTGATCATGGCGAACCCCTAGCATTGGAATCTCAATAACTTGGAGTGGCTAGGACGCGATCCGTCGGCCGCGAATGTCGTGACCGAAGTCCTTATCGTCCTGGCTCTCATTCTGCTCAACGGCCTTTTTGCGCTTTCCGAGCTGGCAGTCGTGTCCGCGCGCCGGCCGCGGCTCAAGACAATGGCTGCCGCTGGCAGAGCCGGTGCCAGCAGCGCGCTCGCCCTTTCCGCACAGCCCGGTCGTTTCCTTTCAGCTGTTCAGATCGGCATCACGCTCATCGGCACTATCAACGGCGCCTATTCCGGCGAGACCTTCGGCGAGGACGCCTCCGGCCATCTGCAAGGCCTGGGGTTCAGTCCTCAGGTCGCCGACCCGCTCGGCTTCGGCATCGTCGTTGCGGTCATCACTTATCTCTCGGTCATCATCGGCGAATTGGTACCCAAGACGCTGGCGCTCCGAAATGCCGAGACGATCGCCTGCGTGGTCGCACCGATCATGACGGCTTTCGCAACTGCCGCGAGCCCACTCGTTTGGCTGCTCGAAGCCTCGACCAACCTGGTGTTCCGGTTGCTCGGGCTTTCGCAGGAGAACGCGAGCAAGGTCACGGACGAGGAGATCAAGACCCTCATCGCCGAAGCTGAAACCGCGGGCGTTCTCGAAAGCGGCGAAGGGGAACTCATTTCCGGCGTCATGCGTCTGGCGGATCGCGCCGTCGTCGGGATCATGACGCCGCGCACCGACGTCGTTTGGATCGACGTGACCGCTCCGGCCGAAGTCATTCGCGAGCGCTTGATTTCGACGCCTCATTCGCGCCTGCCTGTTGGCGAAGGCTCAGCCGACAAGCTGGTCGGCGTGGTGCAAACGCGCGAGCTGTTATCGAGTGTGCTGAAGGGCGAGGCGTTGGACATCAAGCCGTTCGTTCGCCGGGCGCCAATGATCCCGGAGACCGCGGCCGCGCTCGATGTCTTATCGGTACTGCGCGACGCCGAAGTGCCGATGGCCCTAATTCACAACGAATACGGGGACTTCGAAGGGCTGGTGACGCCCGCCGACATTCTCGAGGCGATCGCTGGCGTGTTCAAATCCGATGCGGAGGGGCTAGAACCTCACGCTGTCGAGCGCGACGACGGCTCTTGGCTCTTGTCCGGCGCTATGCCGGTCGATGAAATGGCCGAGAAGATCGGCATCACGATCCCCGAGAACCGCTCTTACGAGACGGTGGCGGGCTTCGTGCTCGCAGGCCTGCAGCATCTTCCGAAAACGGGAGAACATATCGACATCAGCGGATGGCGGTTCGAGGTGGTCGACCTCGATGCGCGGCGGATCGACAAGGTGCTCGCGAGCCGCCTCGTACCTCTGCGCCGGCGAATTCCTACGTAGGCTTCTCGATCAAAGCGAGAAACTTCACGGCGGCATCGAACTCGGTGCGACGGCCGCGACGCCGTGCGGCGGCTTCGAAATCCTCACCCCAATGGGCGATCTGGTAATCCTCGTCGACGTGCGCGGCGGCCCACGCCACGTCTGGACTGAGCCACTGTCTATCGACGGCGAGTGCAATCAGCGCGGAACCCGTCAACGTGGTGAGGACATGCATGGCCGTCAGGCGCATGGCCTCGTGCGGCAGCAGCGCATGCGCGAAGGACGCGATCGCCTCGCCCGGCTGGGCAACGTGCACGATGCCGAAACCGACCCTGAAGTGCGCATTGAGGGTCTCATTCGCCCACGCGACGATCGGGTCCCAATGCTCGGCCTGAAGTTCGACCAACTTTTCAGGGGCTTCCGCACGGTAGCAAATGAGATCGCTACCAGCGTAGGCGGCAATATCGTCAGCCACCGCATCGAGCGTTTCCACGACCGCATCGATGGCGGTGTTGGCAAAGCGGGTAAGCGGCATATGAGCCGGATTGATCACCTCCGCCTGCGCACGCCACTCTTCGGCAATCGCCTCAGCGAGAGCCTTCGTGGGGAGGGCAAGCGCGCGTTTCTTGGGAGTCTTGATCTGACGGCCGTCGAGCAGGACGTGGAAAGGCGCGCTGTCGCCGATGCTTACCTCTTTGTAGAAGCGGCGCGGAAGCGGCTTCGCAAGGCTGTCGGTCAATGTCTTCCCCGGGCCGCCGGTAGGGCGAGGTCCCCATTCGTCCGAGGCAGGCTTGTCGCTTTCGTTCTCACCCGTCATGCGGCTCGGCTTTCGATTGCGAAGACATCTTCGATCGCTTGCGGCAGGTCCGTGAAGCGCTCGACTATAATATGCGCACCGGCCCCCATTAGATCCGCGACTGTGTGATAACCCCAGGCGACGCCAATTGCCGCTATCCCTGCCGAACGCGCCATTGCCATATCGTAGGTCGTGTCGCCGATCATCACCGCAACTTCCGGCGCGGTATCGGTTTCGAGCATGGCCCGATGGAGCATGGAGGGATGAGGCTTCGAGGGGTGGTCGTCGGCCGTCTGAATGGTCGCGAAGCTGCCGTGCCAGCCTTCACGATCGAACAACCGATCGATACCGCGGCGGGACTTGCCGGTCGCGATGCCGAGCAGATGATCGTCGCGCGCAGCCAGCTGGGCGATGATCTCTTTCGCCTGGGGGAACAAAATTTCCGTTTCGGCCGGGTCGTGTTTCAGCTCCCGGAAGGCCGACTTGTATCGTTCTGCAAGTTCGGCGCGGGTCGCCTTTTCGACGTCGGGAGCCAGTACCGCGAAGGCCTCAGGAAGCGACAGGCCGACGACGGAAAGCGTGGCTTCCCGGGTCGGCGGCGTCATCTGCAGCGACGTGAATGCATGCACCATCGAAAGCACGATGCCGGCCTGGCTGTCGACGATCGTGCCGTCGCAATCAAACACTACGAGTTTCATGAGGGGTATTTAGCGATGCCTGCGACAGTGCGCAATGTCAGCGGCGCTCCGGCGGTATTCCCATGATTTTGGCTAAGAATTCCGCATGCTTCGCGGCGTCGACAGGGCGATGCTTGATGACCGTGCTTGCAGGGTCCTTGCCCAGGTAGTTGTCGCCGTTCCAGTTTACCGATGGACGCACCGGCCTCAGCGCGAACCCGCCTCCGCAATTGGGGCAAACATTCTTCAGAACCTCATCAACGCATTGCGCACAAAACGTGCATTCGTAGGAGCAGATGCGAGCCTCGCTCGAATCTGGGGGCAAGGGGCGATTGCAGTTTTCGCACGTCGGCCGCAGTTCCAGCATCACGGCTCTCCTTTCAGGCTGTAGCGATGCGCCAGCCAGAGCAGAAGGAATCCGAACAGTGGGATCAGAATATCGAGATAGAAAATTACGCCGGCATTGCCGGGTGCGAAATCATGGGCGGTCATCATCTGATAGATGTGCCCCACCGCGGCTCCTAAAGTGAAGATCGCCGGACCAACAATCGCCGCGAGCCGAAGATCGAAGCTGCGAAACGCCGCCAAAAAGCCGACCACCGAAAAGCCGAGGCTCGCCGTTCCGACCTCGAATTGAAACGGACTGTCGGGCCAGCCGATGAATGCAGCCGCCGTCTTGCCGAAAATCGAATGCATCACAAAATTGTAGAAGAAGCAGACGCCGATGGCCCAGAAGACGTGCCAGGAGATCAGCTTCTCGACGACCATCGCGGCCGTCACCGGCTTTAGCGCGCGTGCGATCGCGACCAGCGAGAACAGCAGACCGATCACGAGGAACGTCAGGGTGAAATTTGACAGAATGAACCTGACGATTTCCTCGATCATCAAGGTGGCTTCTTCCTATTCGAACTTCTCTTCGTCGAAGCCCAACAGCTCCCAGCTCCGCCGCATGTGATCCGGCAAGGGCGCCGTAACATCGATCGTCTTGCCGCCTTTGGGATGCGGAATGACGAGACGGCGGGCGTGCAGATGCAGCTTCTTGTCCATGTTCTCGGCGGGCATGTTGACGTCGCCCTCGTACTTGTTGTCGCCGACGATCGGATGACCGATGAGATGCATGTGCGCGCGCAGCTGGTGCTGACGCCCGGTTACAGGCTTCAACGAGACCCACGCCACCTTGTGAGCGGCGCGGTCTACCACCGAATAATGCGTCGTCGCGTGCATGGCGACGTCCTGCTCGCCAGGCTTGGCTTTGCGAACGCGGTCGCCGTCCGGGCCGGAAGCCTTCACCAGCGCTGCTTCGACCTTGCCTTGCGGAGGCTTTGGCACACCCTTGACGAGCGCCCAATATGTTTTGGCAGCAGACCGCGTCTGGAACGTGCGGCCGAGCTTTGCCGCCGCATCGCGCGTCTTGGCGACGAGCAGCACGCCCGTCGTATCACGATCGAGACGATGGACGAGGCGCGGACGCTCGCCGCCGAACCGGTCCGCCATGCCCTCGAGCATGCCGTCGATGTGCTTCTTCGTTCCTGTCCCGCCTTGCACGGCGAGACCGAACGGCTTGTTCAAGACGAGCACGTGCTCGTCCTCGAACAGGATCATTTTCTCGATGGCGTCGCGATCACCCTTGGACACGCCGGGAGGAGCCTGCAAACCGGTGCCTGATTTCTTCGGCTGGCGCACAATTGCCGGCACCCGGATCTCGGCGCCAGCGTTCAAGCGATCATTCGCCTGCGCGCGCTTGGAATCGACGCGCACCTGGCCCGAGCGCAGGAGCTTCTGAAGGTAGGTGTACCCGACCTCCGGAAAATGCACGCGGAACCAGCGATCGAGGCGCATATCGGCCTCGCCATCGGCGACGCGGAGGGTTTCAACCTTGGAAGTCGTGGTGGTCATTACATAGTCCAACATCGGGCAGCCGCGAAAACGTTCGGCCACCGGCGCAATGCGCAAATCATACGAGAAATCCAGTACGGATGCAGTCCGTATAGCTCCGATAGTCCCGGCAAGGAAGTGCGTATGGCAAACGGCCGCTAAACCGTCTGGCCGGAGAGGTGGCCGATCAATGCGGTGATCGCCATTGCCAACGCCCCCCAGAAGGTCACGCGCATCGTCGCGCGCCAGACGTTGGCGCCGCCGGCCTGCGCGCCCACCGCCCCCAATATCGCCAGACAGATAAGCGAGGCGGCGGTAACCAGTATCGTCGCCCGACCCTCCGGCGAGAACAGAGCCACCAGCACCGGAACGGCAGCGCCAACCGCGAACGACGCGGCAGAGGCGAGCGCGGCGGTAATCGGGCGTGCGGTCGTCAGTTCGGAAATGCCTAACTCTTCGCGCGCATGCACGCCGAGCGCATCCCGCGCCATCAGCTGCTTGGCGACCTGCCGCGCAAGCGAGGGCTCGACGCCGCGCTTCACGTAGATGTCCGCAAGCTCCTGAAGCTCGAACTCGGGCTGGGTCGCGAGCTCCTTGCGTTCGCGATCGAGATCGGCGTTCTCGGCATCGCGTTGTGAACTCACCGATACGTATTCGCCTGCTGCCATCGACAGCGAGCCGGCAACGAGGCCAGCGACGCCCGCGATAAGGATTGACTGCTGAGAGCCGTTGGCCGAGGCGACGCCAGCGATCAGGCTCGCCGTCGACAGAATGCCGTCATTGGCGCCGAGCACCGCTGCGCGCAGCCAGCCGACGCGTTCCACCACGTGCTGCTCGACCATGGACATTTCAGAATTCCCATCTCTTCTACGAACGCGGATGCGGTCCGCACCAGCCGGGAAGATACGACGCGTCGGGACTTTTCGCGAATTGCAAAGCCTGCGTCAGCGCAGTCTCGGGATCGCCCTTTGCCGCTTTCGCATCGACGCGCACGCGCAGGGCGTCGGCCCAAAGGAATTCGCTGAACGGCGTCGCGTCCTTGGCGTATCCGCCGGCGTAGCGCAGTTCGCCCGCAAGGCTGCGGTACGGATCATCCTGCAGATCGGCGACCGATTTTGGAAGCTCGCTGCGGGTCTGGCGTTCGCCATTGCTGTCGAACGGATGCATCCAGCCACGATTGTCCATGAAGCGCCAGAATTCGTCTTTGCCCAACGCGCGCAGATCGGCGACAGGCGAGATCAGTATCTGCTCGACACCCTCGTCGTGAAGGGCGCGCGCAAGGTGGTGATGATCGATGACGTAGTAGCGGCTCTTTGGACCTCGCACGACAGGTATCATGTGACGGCCAAGGAAGGTGCCCGTCTTGTTCGATGCGAGCTTTTTCCAATCCGCGCGCTTGCGTTCAACTTCGCGCATGCCCACCGTCATTTGCGTGGGGCGAAGATCGGCGATGGCGATGGCGTGGAGAAGCGGCTGCGGCGATTGCGGGTTGGGTTCCGTCGTTTGCTCTGCCATCTGACGCTCCTCGATGTGGCTTAGGTCCTAGCCCTTCTAGCGGAAAACAGATCGCGTGAGACTTACGAAAAGGTATAACAGAAGGTCGGCAGACGATTATTTCCCCTGCCGCTCGGCGCGAAGCTTGGCCCAATAATCGAGCCGCTTGCGGATCTCGCGCTCAAAACCGCGTTCGGGCGGGTCGTAGTATTGCGGGCGCTTCTTGAACGCATCGGGAAAGTAGTTCTGGCCCGAGAATGCATCCGGCTGATCGTGATCGTAGAGATACTCCGAGCCGTAGCCTTCCTCTTCCATCAGCTTCGTCGGCGCGTTGAGGATCGTCTTGGGCGGCGCCAGAGAGCCGTGCTCCTTCGCGGCGCGCATCGCGGCTTTGTAGGCGACGTAATTGGCGTTCGACTTCGGCGCGGTCGCGACGTAGATCACCGCCTCCGCCAACGCAAGCTCACCTTCCGGGCTGCCGAGAAAGTCGTAGGCGTCCTTGGCGGCGTTGGCAACGACGAGCGCTTGCGGATCGGCGAGGCCGATGTCTTCGACGGCCATCCGCACGATGCGGCGTGCAAGAAACAGGCGATCCTCGCCGCCGTCGAGCATGCGGCAGAAGTAATAGAGCGCTGCGTCCGGATCGGAGCCGCGGACGGCCTTATGCAGCGCGGAGATCAGGTTGTAATGGCCTTCGCGCGACTTGTCGTATAGGGGCGCGCGACGCTGCACGAGTTTGACGAGGGCTTCGCGGTTGAGAGGCTTGCCCTTTCCCTTTGCCGGAACCGCCGCAAACACATCCTCGACGAGGTTGAGGATCGAACGGCCGTCGCCGTCGGCCATGCCTTTCAAGGCGTCGCGTGCATCATCATCAAGCGGCAGCGGACGGCCGACTTCCTTCTCCGCGCGCTCGAGAATGGTCTCGAGGTTCTCGTCCGTGAGCCGGTTCAGGACCAGCACGCTCGCCCGCGACAGCACAGCGGCGTTGAGTTCGAAGGACGGGTTCTCGGTCGTGGCACCGACAAGAGTGATCGTGCCGTCTTCCATGTAGGGCAGGAAGCTGTCTTGCTGCGAGCGATTGAAGCGATGGATCTCGTCGATGAACAGCAGCGTGCCTTTGCCCTGCTCGCGCATGATCTTGGCGCGATCGAAGGCTTTGCGCAGTTCGGCGACGCCGGAGAAAATCGCCGAGAGCTGCTCGAACATGAGGTTCGTCTCGCCGGCCAGAAGTCTCGCGATAGTCGTCTTGCCGGAGCCCGGCGGGCCCCAGAAGATGAGGCTCGGCACGCGCCCGCTCTTGAGCATGCGCGTCAGCGTACCTTCCGGCCCGACAATGTGTTCCTGGCCGACGACCTCGGACAAGGATTTGGGGCGTAACCGGTCGGCAAGCGGCCGCGGCGCGCTTTTCTCCAATCCGGCGGCTTCGAAGAGGTTGGTCATGCGGGCGTTATATAAGCCCAGTGTCTCTTCCGTCCAAATGGTTAGTGCTCGTCCAGGAAGAGCGATCGCCGACCTACACGTCTGTCAGCATGCTGTTCGGATTTGTCACCGAAAACGCTTTGCCAATTCAAACAGAACGAGATCTGCTCGCTTTTCGACGCTGATGCGGGGAAGTTCAATAACGTCATATCCTAGGCGAGGATACGAGCTCTTGAGCCAACTGTACTCGGCAATCGCCTCGGCGAGGGCATGCCTACGCTCCGCATCCGCCGCGTAAATTTCCGGCCACGGAGGAGCCAGAAATACAGTTCGGTTGTAAGGGTGTAATCGCCCAAGTCGCTCGACGACGGACTCTCCAAGCGCGCGCTCCAACGCGACTGCCGCATCGACCAGACCGCGATCGAAGAAAACCCAGCCGGGGAAATCCGCCGCCGCCTTACGATCTTCGATAGACACGGCTATTGCGCGCCGGGCGAATGCCGCCATATCGACCCACGGAAGTGCAGTTCCGCCCGTTTCGGTTTCGACGCGAACAATCCGCCGCCCCGGCTCGTCTACGGTGTTGTGACCGCGCCGACCAAGCTCCGCCAGGAGCGTCGACTTCCCGCCGCCGGAACAGCCCGAGAGAACAACGTATCGCGTCCAGCAATTACGCTCCATCAGCCCCGGACAGCGACGTTTACGGTCTGTGGCGCGCCGGACGTGGCGCCGGAGATGTCGCTCACCTCCACGTCGAAGCGCGCCGTATCAGCGTTCGAGCCGTCGTGGGCGAAGTACACGATGCCGCTTTCGAGGTTGGCCTGCGAGAAAGCGTCCACGGGCCGGGCAGGATCGCTGGAGAGCGCCACATAGCCTCCCGAAGCGTTGGAGATATGGAAGGTGAGGTTTTCCGGCTTGTCATCCGGATCAAGTGCATTGAGGTCGGCCGTCGTGATGCGCACAACGCCGGCTTTCGGCACCGTCAAGTCGAGATCGCCCGCAAGCGTCGGCGGTATGTTGCGGACGTGAGCGGTGAGTTCGCCTCCCTCCTCCATCGACAGGCGACCATATTTGATTTTGCCGGAGGCCTGGCCGGTCCTCTTGATCTGGATCAGCTGCTGGACACGCACGTCTCCTTGGATCGTGCCGCGGATTTCGGCGTTTTCCGAATTGAGGGTACCAAAAAGCTTGCCGCCTTCGTGGACGATGACATCCGATGCCCTCACGCCGCCTTCGACGTAGCCCCCAATCTCGATGCGGTTGCCGTTTTTCACTTCGCCTTTGAGAACGGCGTCTTCGCCGATGATCAACACCCCACGATTGTCGGCCATCGAGCTTACTCCGTTACGCATCACCAAACCCGGCAAGCTTGCCGCAGGGCAACCTCTGCCACGAATTTGTCAGCTTCTCGGCGAGCGCGCGGCCATCGAGCCCGATGGTCGCAAAAAACGAGGTTAACGATCAGCCCGGCACCTGCAATTGAAGCACGCGGTTGCCGCGTTTGACAGAAATCTGCCAGACGCGCTGACGATCGGAAAGCGCGTGCTCGGCTTCATCGACCGTCGCGATTTTCGTTCCGCCGATCGCAACGATGATGTCGCCCGGCTGGAAACCGAATTGCTGCGCCGTCGACCCGTCTCGGACCGAGGTCACCACGACACCTCCGACCTCATCGAGTTCAAACTCGTCGGCAATCGAAGGAAGGATGTTCGATATCCGGGCGCCGTCGAGCGGGTGGTTGCCCGAAAGATTCTTGGCGTCGTTTTTCCCGGGCTTGGGCGCGACGACGAGCGGCAGTTCGATTTCAGCGGCTTTGCCATTCCGAATGACGCTGAGGCGCGCGGTCTGGCCGATGCCCTTCGTCGTCAGCCGATAGTAGACTGCGCGGGCGTCGACGACCTCGACACCATCGACGTGCGTGATGACGTCACCCGCTTGGAGACCCGCAGTGGCAGCCGGTCCCTTATCGTAGAGGCGCGTCACGACCGCACCAGCGACCCGGTTGAGACCGAGGCCTTCCGCGATCTCACGCGACATGGCTTCGAGCTTCGCGCCGAGCCACGGCTTCTCGACCTTCCGCCCGGATGCAGCGCTGTCGGCGTAAACGCGCACGAGGTTCGAGGGAATGGCGAAGCCGATGCCGACCGACCCGCCGGATTGGGAGTAAATCATTGTGTTGATGCCGACGAGACGGCCCGACATGTCGACGAGCGCACCGCCGGAATTACCAGGATTGATCGCAGCATCCGTCTGAATGAAAACCTGATTTTCGGATTGGCCCACTTCCGTGCGAGACAGCGCCGACACGATGCCACTCGTCACCGTCTGGCCGACGCCGAACGGGTTGCCGATCGCCAGCACCTGATCGCCGACTTCGAGAGAATCCGAGTCATCGAAACCCAGATACGGGAAGTTGCCGTCGCCGCCCTCGATCTTCAGGACGGCGATGTCGGCTTTGTCGTCCTGGGCGATGACCTTCGCGTCGTATTCGCGCTTGTCAGCCAGCGCCACCCGAATGGCAGCATCGCTGCCGCCCTTGATGACGTGCGTATTGGTGACGACAAGACCTTCACGATTGACGATGACACCTGAACCCAGAGAACTCATCACGCGTTCGGAGGGCCGGCCGAATGCGCGACCGAAGAACTGGCGAAAGAACGGGTCATTCGCAAAGGGCGAGTCGAACGTCTGCACACGGCTGCGCACATACACGTTGACGACAGCGGGCGCGGCCTTCTTCACGATCGGCGCGTACGAATACTGTACAGCCTCGCGCGATGGCGGGACGATCTTTTCCTGCGCGAAGGATTCTTCGGTCGGCGCGAACACCTTGGGCGCCACGGCGGCGCCGATTGCGATAGCTGCACAGACGAGGAACCACTTTTTCATTGTCATCGATCAGCTCTTCGAATTGAAATCTCGCGACACACCCAAACACCCGCGCGGCCGCCTGTTCGAGGCGAATCCGGCCCGAGAAATATGTTCAGACGTGCGGTCAGATCAACCTAAGGTCTCGTAATGATCGGACAGCAGCGGTGGCCGCTTCATCCGCGCCCCGAAGCGTAAGTCCAAGGTCCGTCTTCACTTTGGCGTTGGAATAGGCCTTCTTCTGTCCGAGTTCCGGCAAAACCGTCTGCAACTTCCTGTCGAAGGTGGCGGCTAAGCGCACGGCAAAGTCGGGGAGCTCGAATTTCGGGACTTTCGACGCCAAGTCCGGGCACTCGCGCGCCAAGATGCGTCCAAGTCCAAAAAGCGTCAGCTGACCCTCCCCGACGAGATAACGCTGGCCGCCGATCCCCGGCCGGAAAGCCGCTTCGACGTGCGCCACGGCAACATCGCGAACGTCGGTCACCGGAAACATTATGCTCGGCGCGGCCGGATAGGTGCCCTTCGCCAATACCCGATAAAGTTCGTGCGAGGTGGAGAGATCGCTATCGACGGCCGGCCCCTGCACAAAGCTCGGGTTGATCGCGACCATCTTAGGAGCGCCGGGCGTGGATTCCGTGAAGTCCCACGCCGCTTTCTCCGCAATCGTCTTCGATTTGAAATAGGCCGTCAGGTCAGGGCGGGTCTCATCCGTGAAATCCTCCTCGGAATAGATGTGCTCCTTCGGCCTTCCGCTCGGATAGAAGATCGCGACCGTCGAGGATGTCAGAACGACACGTGCCACGCTCGCTTTCGTCGCTGCTCGCAATACACGCAGAGTACCGTCGCGCGCTGGAGAAATCAGGATCTCTGCGTCGTCGGGCTGTGAGATGGGAAAGGGCGAAGCCGTGTGTACGACGACGCTGGCTGCGGCGACAGCATCATCCCAACCGGCATCCGTGGTGAGATCGGCGACGGCGAACGAGAGCCTGCCGGGATCGGCACCGAGGCGATTGACGGCGCTGCGTACTGCGTCAGCCTTGCCCATGCTTCGCAGCGTGCCGCGCACCGAGTGGCCGCGACGTAGAAACTCCGCGATAATGTATTTCGCCAGAAAGCCGCTTGCGCCGGTTACGACGACTTGAGGTTCGGATGACATGCGGGCGCACCAATTGTTCTTGCGGTGCGCCCCAAGCGCTCCACCTATTTCAGATAGTCGTGCAGAAGGCGGCCGAATGGCAACGTCAGATCGGCAATAAAATGCCGCGCGCCGACGATTTTCCGCACCGGCAGATCGGCGACGGGAGCGTTGACGTGCGGGACGAGATGAAGCCGTCCCGGCCCCATCCAAGAACCCTTGATCGTTATTTCAGTCAGATTGTAGGCAACCAGCTGACAGATCTCGAGCTTGCCATCGACGCCGGGGATCACCTTGAGGTTTACCTGGGTCTTCGACAGGATGGCGGTCGTCGCCGCCCCGTTCCCGGCCATCGATAGATGCTTATAGCCCATCGTCCCCATGGCGACGAGTTGGCCGGCGTATTCGAGCGTGCCGGTGAGCGTATCCTTCACGACCTCAAGCTTGGGATGTGCGTACTTTTTTGGAAAGCCCCATATTTCCCGGCCGGCGACAATCGGCGGGTCGTCGTCGAGATACATCTGCGCGACGAAGTTCATGTCTTCGCCCTGGTAGCGGCAAGGGATCACCAGGCCGGATTCCGTGTAGCTGCCGAAGCCCGATGAATCCGGCATCGAGATCCATTCATAGTGCACGATGGGCGTGTCGACCGGCTCCAGCGGTTCGGGTAATTGCTCGCGGATGATCTCGCGATCGGTTTCGTAAGAGATGATCATGTACTCGCGATTGACGAAGCGGTACGGCCCGGCCGGATAGCTTGGGCCCGCCAGCGGCATCGAGGGCAAGGATCGGATGTCTTCGGCGCGCATGTCAGTTCTCCCGTTCGCTCGGCGTGGTTGGCTTAGCGCTGCTGCTTCAGTGGGCCGTCCAACCGCCATCGATCGGGATGATCGCGCCGGTGATCGAGGTCGTTTGTTCGTCGGCGAGGAATGCCGCGAGGGCTGCGACCTCCTCCACTTTGATGAAGCGCTTCGTCGGCTGCGCCGCCAGAAGCACATCGCGAACGACCGCTTCTTCCGAGATACCGCGGGCGTGCGCCTGATCGGGAATTTGCTTTTCGACAAGCGGCGTCAGAACGTAACCGGGGCAGATGGCATTGACGGTGATGCCGTGCTCGGCGGCTTCCAGCGCCACCGTCTTGGTCAGACCGGCGATGCCGTGCTTCGCCGAGACGTATGCCGCTTTGAATGGAGAGGCGACCAGCGCGTGCGCGGACGCAACGTTGATGATGCGGCCAAAGCCACGCTGTTTCATGCCGGGCAGCGCGAGGCGAATGAAATGAAACGCTGACGCGAGATCGATCGCGATAATGGCGTTCCATTTCTCGATCGGGAATTCCTCGATCGGAGAGACGAACTGAATGCCCGCGTTATTGACGAGGATGTCGATCTCGCCGATATCGGCTTTCGTCTGCTCTACGGCGCCCGCAATTGCTTCGGGATTGCTGACGTCGGCATTGGTGTAGCCGACCCTGACGCCATAGGTGGATGAGATTTCGGCTTTCAAATGCTCGATTTCTTCACGATCCGCGAAGCCATTGAGCATGATGTTATGGCCAATCGCGGCAAGGCCACGTGCAATACCAAGACCAATTCCGCTCGTCGAACCCGTGATCAGCGCATTTCGTTTGACCGTCATAAACCCCTCCCGATGGCGAGCGAAATCGAGCCATTGCCGGTGCGGGCTTGACGCATTTCGGTTTCATGTCTGTGACAGGCGTGAATTGAACGGTCTTTGCGCGGTCGAAATATCCGGCTGGGCTGCAAAATTTGGCAACGTCATACGCGTGCAATACCGCGCGACTTAGAGTCCGGCGCCTGCTGAGGGAGGAATGCCGATGGACGCGAAAGTCGCCGACAGGCCTACCGTGCCCGACTTTTCGAGGCAGCCCGGCGAAGAACATGCATGGCGGCCGCGCGGATGCGGACGCATCGCCCTTATCTTCCAGGGCGGCGGCGCGCTCGGCGCGTATCAGGCTGGTGTCTACCAAGCTTTATCGGAAGCCGGCATCGAGCCCGATTGGGTGACCGGCGTTTCCATCGGCGGCATTAACGCGGCGATCATCGCCGGCAACAAGCCCGGACAACGCACCGCTAAGCTCAAAGAATTCTGGCGGCGGATCACTGACCGCCGCGTCTGGGCCTATACACCCGACGGAGACATCTACCGTCAGCTTCGCAACATGACGAGCGCGATGATGACGATGAGCCAAGGCCAACCTGGCTTCTTCAAACCGCATAAGGCGAACGCGTGGTTCAGCCCGGCGGGAGCAGCCACTGCAACGAGCTTCTATGATTGCGAGCCACTTCGCGAGACGCTGTTGGATCTCGTCGACTTCTCGCTCATCAATCAGCGAGTGAAGCGCTTCTCCGTCGGCGCGGTGAACGTGCTCACCGGCAATTTCATCTACTTCGACAATCGCGACGAAGAGATCGGACCCGAGCACGTGATGGCAAGCGGCGCGCTGCCTCCCGCGTTTCCGATGGTCAAGATCGGCACCGACTATTACTGGGACGGCGGCATCGTCTCAAACACGCCTTTGCAGCACCTTCTCGACCAGGAAGATCGAGTGAATTCGCTCGTCTTCCAGGTCGATCTTTTTTCCTCGAGGGGTGCGCTGCCGCGAGACATGGGCGACGTACTCGGGCGGCATAAGGACATCATGTATTCGTCGCGCACACGCTACAACACCGATGTTTACCGCCGGCTACATACGCGCAAAACGCAGCTCTACGCGGCGCTGTGCCGGATACCCGAAGCCGATCTCACGCACGAAGAACGCAAGCTCAAGGACGAGCTCAGCAATCTTCCACAATTCACGATCATGCAGCTCATCTATCAGCAGAAGTCGTACGAAGGTCACGCAAAGGATTACGAGTTCTCGGCGACGTCGATGCACGAGCATTGGCAGAGCGGATATGAGGACACCAAGCGGAGCCTGAAGCAACGACACTGGCTCGAGCTGCCCAGCGCTGAAGAGGGCATCATTGTCCACGACGTGCATCGCTTGCAGGATTAAATCCCGCTTCTGCAAACGATCGCGTCGCACCGCCCTCAAAGCAAGGCCCCGGCGTTCCCGCGACGCCGGGGCTTTCGTTTCATTGTGCGGATGATGGCCCGGCCGGCAGGAGCAGCTGCATAAACGCGAATGGCCGGGGTTTGCCCGGCCACGTCGTCATTGCGGTGCCTCAGAAGCGCGATGCTTCAGCAGCTGAAATTTCTTAGCCCTGAGCCTGCTCGGCGAGCATGGCTTCGTGGCGAGCCTTGTCCTCGGCACCCTTCACGCTCTCGTCGCGATCGACGAGTTCGATGACTGCGCGCGGCGAGGCATCGCCGTAACGGAAACCGGCCTTCAGAACGCGCGTGTAACCGCCGTTGCGGTCCTTGTAACGCGGGCCAAGCACGTCGAAGAGCTTCTTGACCATGTCCTCGTCGCGAAGACGGGCGATGGCGAGACGGCGTGAGTTCAGGTCGCCGCGCTTTGCGAGCGTGATGTACTTGTCGACGACGCGCTTCAGGTCCTTCGCCTTCGGCAGCGTGGTGATGATCTGCTCGTGCTTGATGAGGGCGGCGGCCATGTTGGAAAACATTGCCTGGCGGTGGCCTACGTGGCGGCCAAAGCGGCGGCCGAGCTTCTTGTGACGCATTGGTCTTCATCCTTACATTGTGAGATTGACCGGCGGCACACTGCCGTCCGGTTCGGGCGCGGGAGTTTCTGTGGCCTCACCTTCGCCCATAGAACCCGGTGCTCTCAGAGCTATCCGGATATTCGGCCGGCCCGCGAGTTCGCGGGCCAACCGGAATTCTCAGTATTGGTCTTCGAAACGCTTCGCCAGTTCGTCGATGTTATCCGGCGGCCAGTTCGGAACTTCCATGCCGAGATGGAGACCCATCGTGGCGAGAACTTCCTTGATCTCGTTGAGCGACTTGCGGCCGAAGTTCGGCGTACGCAGCATCTCGGCTTCCGTCTTCTGGATCAGGTCGCCGATGTAGACGATGTTGTCGTTCTTCAAGCAGTTCGCAGAACGGACCGACAGCTCGAGTTCGTCGACCTTCTTCAAGAGCGCGGCGTTGAAAGCCAGCTCCGGATGGCGCTGCTCTTCCTGTGCCTTCTTCGGCTCTTCGAAGTTGATGAAGACTGCGAGCTGATCCTGGAGGATACGGGCTGCAAGAGCTACGGCATCCTCGGGGCGGACCGAGCCGTCCGTCTCGACGACCATCGTCAGCTTATCGTAGTCGAGGATTTGGCCTTCGCGCGTATTCTCGACCTTGTAGGAGACCTTCTTGACCGGCGAGTAGAGGCTGTCGACCGGGATCAGGCCGATGGGCGCGTCTTCCGGACGGTTGCGGTCGGAGGCGACGTAGCCCTTGCCGATGTCGGCCGTGAACTCCATGCGGATCGATGCACCCTGGTCGAGGTGGCAGATCACGTGGTCAGGGTTCAGGACTTCGACTTCGGAAGACATTTCGATGTCGCCCGCGGTCACGGGGCCGGCGCCTTCCTTCTTCAGCACCATGCGCTTCACGCCTTCCGAATGGATGCGGAGCGCGATTTCCTTGATGTTGAGGATGATGTTCGTCACGTCCTCGCGGACGCCGGGAACGGAGGAGAATTCATGCAGCACGCCATCGATCTGCACGGTCTTGATGGCGGCGCCTTGAAGCGACGACAGCAGAACGCGGCGGAGCGCGTTGCCGAGCGTCATGCCGAAGCCACGCTCGAGCGGCTCAGCGACGACGGTCGCGATGCGCGAACGATCGCGGCCAGTCTGAATCTCAAGCTTCGACGGCTTGATCAGGTCTTGCCAGTTCTTCTGGAGAACGTTCACGAGATACCTCGTTTAGTTTGCGCGGACGGGGGAGCGGGCCGCGGAATCTCTTATGCGGTACATCCGTTGCAGCGCGCCTGACGAGCGGCGCGCTTGCAGAAACTTCTTAGACGCGACGGCGCTTGCGCGGGCGGCAACCGTTGTGCGGGATCGGCGTGACATCGCGGATCGAGGTGATCTGGAAGCCGACGGCCTGCAGGGCCCGGAGAGCGGATTCACGACCCGAGCCCGGACCGCAAACCTCAACCTCGAGCACCTTCATGCCGTGCTCCTGAGCCTTCTTGCCGGCGTCTTCGGCGGCGATCTGCGCCGCGTACGGCGTCGACTTGCGCGAGCCCTTGAAGCCCTTCGTGCCCGACGAAGACCAGGCAATGGTGTTGCCCTGCGCGTCGGTGATCGTGATCATCGTGTTGTTGAACGACGCGTTGACGTGCGCGACGCCCGACGTGATGTTCTTCTTCTCGCGCTTCTTGACTTTGCCGCGAGCTGCTGCTGCTTCCTTGGCCATTACCGTCGTTGCTCCATGCCTCTTTCAAGCAGAGGCTAAAAAACGTTGCGCGCGCCGAAGACCAGGGATCCAAACCGGCGCGCAGAATTCAAATGACGAACTACTTCGTCGCCTTCTTCTTGCCGGCGATCGGAACAGCCTTGCCCTTGCGAGTGCGGGCGTTCGTGTGCGTACGCTGACCGCGGACCGGGAGGCCCTTGCGGTGACGGAGGCCACGGTAGCAGCCGAGGTCCATCAAGCGCTTGATGTTGGTCTGGACTTCGCGGCGAAGATCGCCTTCGACCGTATAGTCGCGGTCGATCGTTTCGCGGATCTGCAGAACCTCGGCATCGGTCAACTGGCTGACCCGGCGCTCCGCAGGGATGCTGCACTTCTCGCAAATTTCTTTCGCGAACTTGGGGCCGATGCCATGAATATAGCGGAGCGCGATTTCAACGCGCTTGCCTGTCGGAATGTTGACGCCTGCGATGCGGGCCACTTCAGTCTCCTGCCTTTAAATCTCGTGTCGAATTAACGATGCCGTTCTTGTCGTATTCTCAAGTGCCAATAGGCGCAACGACCGCGAAACCCGGGGTTTCAAGCCCTGGTCGGATCAAGTTGAGCCCTAGAAGAAAGTTGCGTGTTCTACCTCGGGTCTTCTTTTCCGTCAATGCGTGCTTTTTACGATGTCAAGCATCCTGGAATTGATTCAAAACTGCGCCAATCTGCCTGCTCACCTCTTGAATCGGCGCCATACCGTCGACCGTCTTTAAGAGCTTGTGAGCATAATAGTAACCAATGAGCGGAGCCGTCTCACGATAGTAGGCGATGAGACGCGTCTTCAGCGCTTCGGCGTTGTCGTCCGCGCGGACCGTGCCGCCAGCCGCCAGTGTTTCGCGGGCGCGGGTCTCGATGCGCTCGACCAGTTTGGTGTCGTCAACCTTCAGCTCGATGACGCAATCGATGTGCCGGTTCTTGGAGGCCAGCAGGCCATCGAGTGCATCGGCCTGGGCCAGCGTGCGCGGAAAGCCGTCGAGGATGAAGCCCTTGGCGCAGTCCGGCTCGGAAATGCGGTCGGCGATGATGCCGATCACGATCTCGTCGCTGACGAGGCCGCCCTCGGCCATGATCTTCTTGGCCTTGAGGCCGACCGGGGTGCCTGCCTTAACGGCGGCGCGAAGCATGTCGCCGGTCGAGAGTTGGGGCAGCCCGAGCTTCTCGGAAATGAGCTGGGACTGCGTGCCCTTTCCAGCCCCGGGAGGGCCGAGAAGCATCAGGATCATCGACGCGCTCCCCGTAGCTTGGCCTTCTTGATGAGACCTTCATACTGCTGGGCAATGAGGTGGCTCTGGACTTGAGCGACCGTGTCCATCGTGACGCTGACCGCGATCAGCAGCGAGGTGCCGCCGAAGTAGAGCGGGATGCCGGCGTAGGACGTCAGGATCTCGGGGAGAACGCAGACTGCAGCCAGATAGAGAGCGCCGACAACGGTGATGCGGGTCAGGACGTAGTCGATGTATTCGGCGGTCTTTTCGCCGGGACGGATGCCGGGCAGGAAGCCACCGTACTTACGCAGGTTGTCGGCGGTTTCCTTCGGGTTGATCACGACCGCGGTGTAGAAGAACGCGAAGAACAGGATCAGCAGCGCGTAGACGAGCATGTGCAGCGGCTGGCCCGAGCCAAGCGCGGCGACGGCTTCGTTGAGCCACTCGGGCCCCTGTCCCGCCGTGAACTGCGCGACCGTGATCGGAAGCAGCAGCAGCGAAGACGCAAAGATTGGCGGGATGACGCCCGATGAGTTGAGCTTCAGCGGCAAGTGCGAAGCCTCGCCCTGGAACATCTTATTGCCGACCTGTCGCTTTGGATATTGGACCAGCAATCGCCTCTGCGCGCGTTCGAAGAAGACGATGGCGGCGACGACGGCAAGAGCAAGCGCCAAGAAAAACACTAAGATGCCCGGCGAGATCGAACCGGTGCGCGACAACTCGAAAAGTTGTACGAGCGCGCCGGGAAGTCCAGCCACGATACCGGCGAAAATGATAAGCGACGTGCCGTTACCGACGCCGCGCTGCGTGATCTGCTCGCCCAGCCACATCAGGAAGACGGTGCCGCCGACCAGCGTGATCACGGTTGTGGCGCGGAAAAAGATGCCGGGGTCGAGAACGACGGCGCCCGCAGCGTTGCGCGAGCCCTCAAGACCAACCGCAATGCCGTAAGCCTGGAGTGCAGCGAGCACGACCGTCAGGTAACGGGTGTACTGGTTGATTTGCTTGCGGCCCGCCTCGCCCTCTTTCTTCAGGGCTTCGAGCTTCGGCGAAATCGAACTCATCAACTGCATGATGATCGACGCCGAGATGTAGGGCATGATGTTCAACGAGAAGATCGCGAGGCGCTGCAGCGCTCCGCCCGAGAACATGTTGAACATGCCAAGGATGCCGCCGGCCTGAGACTTGAACGTCTCGGCGAACGCGGCCGGATTGATGCCGGGCAACGGGATGAACGTGCCCAGACGGAAGACGATCAACGCGCCAAGCGTGAACCACAGGCGCCGCTTCAAATCCTCCGCCTTCGCGAAGGCGCTGAAGTTCAGGTTCGAAGCAAGCTGCTCGGCAGCGGAAACCATTGGTGTCTTCTCCTAGCCGTCGCGATCTGCCCAACAGGCAAACCGCAACTTGGGTCCGGAAGGTGTCGTTTCCAGCGCCTTCCAGCCTTCGACGCTCGGCCAGCAGTCCCCCGCCCGGCCGTGCGCGCAGTTTATTCTTCCGATTTCGCGGCGCCGGGCTTCTTGCCCTTGGCTGCCTTCTTCGCCTCGGACTTCTTACGCTTCTCTTCGTCCGCGGCGATGACCTTGGGTTCGATTAGCGTGATCTTGCCGCCGGCCTTCTCGATGGCTTCCTTCGCCTTTGCAGACGCATGGTTCACCGTGATGGAGATCTTAGCCTTGATCTCGCCGTCGCCCAAGAGCCGCAGACCATGCTTCGGCCGACGTACGATGCCGGCTTCGATCAGGGTCGCGAGATCGACTGGCTTGGAGCCGTCGAGACGCTTGTCTTCGATCGCCTGCTGCAGCGAACCGACGTTGATCTCGTTGAAGTCCTGCGGGCGCCACTTGTTGAAGCCGCGCTTCGGCAAACGGCGATGCAGTGGCATCTGACCGCCTTCGAAGCCACCGATCGCGACGCCGGTACGAGCCGTCTGGCCCTTGCCGCCGCGGCCGCCCATCTTGCCGAGGCCCGAACCGATACCGCGGCCGATGCGGACGCGCGTCTTCTTGGCGCCGGGGTTGTCTTTAATGCCATTGAGCCGCATGGGACTCAGATCCTTCTATGCTGCGCCCGGCGACTCCCATTCCGGGAGCCGGCCGCCGAGCGGGGTTATTTTCCTTCTTCGACCTGCACGAGATGCTGAACCTTCTTCAGCATGCCGCGAACGGCCGGGGTATCTTCAAGCGTCGAGGTGCGACCGAGCTTGTTGAGCCCGAGGCCGATCAGCGTTTCCGCCTGGCGCTCGGGGCGCCGATTGGGGCTGCGCACCTGCTTCAGCGTGATCGTCTTCTTTGCCATGTCGTAACCTCAGATCCTTTTTTGAAGCGGCAGCCTTGCAACGGCCGCTCCGTTATTTCCTATCAGACGTCGGCGCCAGCTTCCGCAACCGACGAGCCGTCGCGGCGGCGCGCCACGATGTCGGATACCTTCTTGTTCCGGCGCGCGGCGACGCCACGCGGATTTTCCTGTGCCTTCAGCGCGTCGAACGTCGCGCGGACGACGTTGTAGGGGTTCGTCGAGCCCATCGACTTGGCGACGATGTCGTGGACGCCAACCATCTCGAATACGGCGCGCATTGCACCGCCCGCGATGATGCCGGTACCGGCCGGAGCCGAACGGAGGATCACCTTGCCCGAGCCGTGACGGCCGACGCTGTCGTGATGCAGCGTACGGGCATCGCGAAGCGGAACGCGAAGCAGGTTGCGCTTGGCGCCTTCGGTCGCCTTGCGGATCGCTTCCGGCACTTCGCGCGCCTTGCCGTGACCGAAGCCGACGCGACCCTTCAGGTCGCCGACGACGACGAGTGCAGCGAAGCCGAAGCGCTTACCGCCCTTGACGACCTTCGCAACGCGATTGATGTGCACGAGCTTATCCGAAAACTCGCTATCGCGTTCCTCGCGGTCTTTGCCACGCTCTCTCTGGGGTCCACGTGCCACGATCTAGTTTCCTCTCGAGTATCTCTTAAAACTTCAGACCGCCTTCGCGGGCGGCATCGGCGAGCGCCTTGACGCGCCCATGAAACAGGAAGCTGCCGCGATCAAAGACGACCTCGGTGACGCCAGCCTTTAGTGCGCGCTCAGCGACGAGCTTGCCGACCGCAGCGGCTGCTGCCTTGTCGGCGCCGGTCTTGACCGAGCCTTTGACGTCCTTTTCAAGCGTCGACGCGGCCGCGAGCGTCACGCCCTTAGCATCGTCGATCACCTGCGCGTAGATGTTCTCCGACGAGCGGTGAACGGAAAGCCGAGGGCGGCCGTTGGCGGCTGCCTTGACGGCACGGCGAACGCGCGCACGGCGGTTCGCAAGCTTTTGATTGATGTTGGCCATCGCTGCCGATCCTACTTCTTCTTGCCTTCCTTGCGGAGGATGTATTCACCCTTGTAACGCACGCCCTTGCCCTGATAGGGCTCAGGCTTGCGAGAAGCGCGGATGACGGAAGCCACCTGGCCGACCGCCTGCTTGTCGATGCCGGACACCGACACCAATTCCTGCTTCGCGCCGCCGACCTTGACGTCGACGCCGGCCGGAATCTTCAGCACAACGTCGTGGCTGTAGCCGACCGAGAGGGTCAAGGTGTCCTTGCCCTTCATCGCCGCCTTGAAGCCGACGCCGTGAATTTCAAGATCCTGGCTGTAACCGTCGGTCACGCCCTTGATGAGGTTCGCGATCTGCGTCCGCGACATGCCCCACTTCGAGCGCGCAAGCTTGGTGTCTTCGAGAAGGCTGACGTCGATGCCTTCATCCGTCCGCTCGACCTTCAATGCGTCGGGAACCGTAAAGACGAGTTCGCCCTTGGGTCCCTTCATCTTGACGGTCTGACCGGTGATCGTCGCCGTTACGTTCGACGGGACCGGAACAGGTTTCTTACCGATGCGCGACATGGCTTCTTCAAACCTTGTTTCGCCGAGGCCGGAGCCTCAGCCTTAGAATACGTTGCAGATGACTTCGCCGCCGACGTTGGCTTCGCGAGCCCTCGTGTCCGACATGACGCCCTTGGGCGTGGACAGGATGGCGACGCCCAAACCATTGGCGACCGTCGGGATGCCTTTCACCGGCGAGTAGACGCGGCGGCCAGGCTTCGAAATGCGCTCAATCTCGCGGATGGCCGGCTGGCCATTGTAGTACTTGAGCTCGATTTCGAACTGCGGAAGCTCGCCCTTCAATTCGACCCGGCTGTAGCCACGGATGTAGCCTTCCTCGGCGAGAACGTCGAGGACGCGCGCGCGGAGATTGGAAGCAGGGGTGGAGACCTTCGGCCGGCGGCGCATCTGGGCGTTCCGGATACGGGTCAGCATATCGCCGATTGGATCATTCACGGACATCGATGAATCCTCTTACCAGCTCGACTTGACCATGCCGGGGATACGTCCCTGGCTCGCCAGCTCGCGGAGCTGGTTGCGGCACATCCTGAGCTTGCGGTAGTTGCCGCGGGGGCGGCCGGTGATTTCGCAGCGATTGCGAACGCGAACCTTGGAACCGTTGCGCGGCATCTCGGCGAGCTTCAGACGGGCGGCGAAGCGCTCTTCCGGCGTCTTCGTCTTGTCCTTGGCGAGCAGCTTCAAGCGCTTGCGCTTCGGTGCCTGCTCGGCTGCCATCTTGCGGCGGCGGTTGTTCTTCTCAATCGAACTGGTCTTTGCCATTTCTTCTCCTCCAAAGGCCTTTCGGCTTTGATGCCGAGGTCCTCTAGCTACGGAACGGGAAGTTAAAGCCCTTGAGCAATTCACGGGCTTCGTCATCGGTCTTGGCCGACGTGCAAACGATCACGTCGAGGCCCAATACGTTGTCGACCTTGTCGTAGTCGATCTCGGGGAACACGAGGTGCTCCTTAAGACCGGTCGCATAGTTGCCGCGACCGTCAAAGCTCTTCGGGTTCAGACCCCGGAAGTCCTTCACGCGCGGCAGCGCGATCGTGACGAAACGGTCGAGGAATTCGTACATGCGGTCGCCACGGAGCGTCACCTTGGCGCCGATCGCCATGCCTTCACGAACCTTGTAGGTCGCGATGGCCTTGCGAGCGCGCGTCACGATGGGCTTCTGGCCGGAGATGAGTGCGAGATCCGCAGCGGCGTTGTCGACTTTCTTGCGATCGTTGACCGCTTCGCCGACGCCCATGTTGATCACGATCTTCTCGATCTTGGGGATCTGCATCACGTTCGAGTAGCCGAACTTCTCTTTCAGAGCGTTGCGGACAACCTTCTCGTAATGGGCCTTCAGACGCGGCTTGTAGTCAGCGGGACGCGGCGCAGCGGGTGCGCGCGGCTCGGACGAAGCCGCCTTCGCAGCCTTCGCTTTCTTCTCGCCGCCCTTCGCGGCTCCACCTTGGGGAGCGCCGCCAGCCGGCTTAGCAGCCTTTTTTTCTTCCTTAGCCATGGCCTAGTTCTTCTCCGGGATCTGCTCGCCCGAGCGCTTCGCGATTCGGACCTTCTTGCCGTCGGCAAGGATCTTGAAACCGACGCGGGTCGGCTTGCCGTCCTTGGGATCCTCAAGGGCGATGTTGGAAAGGTCGATCGGACCTTCCTTGGAAATGATGCCGCCTTCCTGGTTCGCCGACTGGCGCTGATGGCGACGCACCATGTTGACGCCACGGACGAGGGCGCGGTTCTCTTTCGGGCGAACCTCGATCACTTCCCCGCTCTTGCCTTTATCGCGGCCGGCGAGGACGACGACCTTGTCGCCCTTCTTGATCTTAAATGCGGACATCAAAGGACCTCCGGCGCAAGCGATACGATCTTCATATGGTTCTTGGCGCGAAGCTCACGCGTCACGGGTCCGAAGATGCGGGTGCCAACGGGTTCGCCGTTGGCGTTGATCAACACAGCGGCATTGCGGTCGAAGCGGATCAGCGAACCATCGGCGCGGCGAATACCCTTCGCAACGCGAACGATGACGGCTTTCATCACCTGGCCCTTCTTGACGCGGCCCTTCGGGATAGCCTCCTTGACGGAGACGACGATGGTGTCACCCACTGTCGCGTACTTGCGCTTCGAGCCGCCCAGCACCTTGATGCACTGAACGCGGCGCGCGCCCGAATTGTCGGCGACGTCGAGATTGCTCTCCATCTGGATCATCGCGTCGTTCCTTCTCTCACGGCTTCAAGAGGCGTACTCTCGAAACCCATCTGATCATTTGCCAAACCGGCTCGCGGGGTCTTGGGGCAATTCCCAACTCTCCGACGGCCTGAAAGGCGCTCTCGTTAGCGTCCGATCGCTTGTGCGAGCTGAGGCTTATGCCTCAATTCGCGACGGCAATCCAACGTTTGTTCTTGGAGATCGGCCGGGTCTCTTCGATCGAAACCTGGTCGCCAACCTTGAACGAATTCTTCTCATCATGGGCGTGGTACTTCTTCGTACGACGCACCGTCTTCTTCAGCAGCGGATGGGTGTAGCGACGCTCAACCTGAACGACGATGGTCTTGTCGTTCTTGTCGGATACCACGACGCCCTGCAGCACGCGCTTCGGCATAATCTCGTTCTCCCTTACGCGCCTTTTTTGACGCTGCCACCGCGCCGGGCACTGGCAGCGGTCTTGATGCGCGCAATGTCACGGCGGACCGTCCGGATGCGCGCGGTGTTCTCAAGCTGACCGGAAGCTCGCTGGAAGCGCAGGTTGAACTGCTCCTTCTTGAGCTTCGCCAGCTGGTCGTCGAGCTGATCGAGCGACATGCCCTTGAAATCGTCGGCCATGACTATCCTCAACTCCTATTCAATTCGCGTGATCACGCGGCACTTGATCGGCAGCTTCGCCGCGCCGAGTGCCAGCGCTTCCTTGGCGACCTGCTGATTCAAGCCGCCGAGTTCAAAGATGATGCGGCCGGGCTTGACGCGCGCCACCCAGAGTTCAGGCGAACCCTTGCCGGAGCCCATGCGGACTTCGGCCGGCTTCTTCGACACCGGCACGTCGGGGAAGATGCGCAGCCACATGCGGCCGGCACGCTTCGTGTGACGAGCGATGGCGCGACGAGCGGCTTCGATCTGACGAGCCGTCAGGCGCTCGGGCTCCATGGCCTTCAGACCGACTTCGCCGTAAGCGAGCGTGGTGCCCGACTTGGCGGCGCCGTGAATGCGGCCCTTGAACTGTTTGCGGAACTTCGTCCGTTTCGGTTGCAGCATGATGTGCCTCTGAATTCCTTACGCTTCGGGCGTCGACGAGCCGGCGTCGGACGCCGCCGGCGCATTGCCACCGCCGCCAGCACCGCCACGTCCGCCGCCGCCACCGCGACCGCCGCGGCCGGGACGACGATCACGGCGATCCTGACGGTCGCCATCGTCACGACGCGGGCGCGGAGCGCCGCTCTCTTGCATTTCCGTGAGCTTCTTGTCGGAGGCCATCGGATCGTGCTCGATGATCTCGCCCTTGAAGACCCAAACCTTGATGCCGATGATGCCATAGGCGGTGCGCGCAACGCCGTAGCCGAAGTCGATATCGGCGCGGAGCGTGTGCAGCGGCACGCGGCCTTCGCGGTACCACTCGGTGCGCGCGATTTCAGCACCGCCAAGGCGGCCTGCAACGTTGATACGAATGCCAACGGCGCCGAGGCGAAGAGCGGACTGAACAGCGCGCTTCATCGCGCGGCGGAAAGCAACGCGGCGTTCGAGCTGCTGGGCGATGCCTTCTGCGATGAGCGTCGCGTCGATTTCTGGCTTGCGGATCTCGAGGATGTTCAAATGAACTTCCGAGCTCGTCAGCTTCGCCAGGTCGGCGCGCAGGCGCTCGATCTTCTCGCCCTTCTTGCCGATCAGGATGCCGGGACGCGCCGTCATGACGGTGACGCGGCACTTCTTGTGCGGACGCTCGATGACGACCTTCGAGATGCCGGCTTCGCGCTGCTCTTTCATGATGTGAGCGCGGATGGCGCGGTCCTCGTGAAGCAGCTTGCCGTATTCACCGCGAGCGGCGAACCAGCGGCTGTCCCAGGTCCGGTTGATGCCAACGCGGAGGCCGACGGGATTGACTTTCTGACCCATATTACTTGGCCTCCTTAGCCGCGGCCTTCTTCGGCGCGGGCTTCTTTGCGGCTTTCTTCTCGGTCTTTTCTTCTTCGACCTGACGGACGACGACGGTGAGCTGCGAGAACGGCTTCATGATCGGCGCGCCGCGACCGCGGCCACGAGCGTGGAAGCGCTTCATGACCAGGTTCTTGCCGACGTAAGCTTCGGCGACGATGAGGTCGTTGACGTCGAGAGCATGGTTGTTCTCGGCGTTCGCGACGGCGCTCATCACGCACTTGCGGACGTCACCGGCGATGCGCTTCTCGCTGAATTCGAGTTCAGCGAGCGCCTGCTCGACCTTCTTGCCGCGGATGAGGCCAGCGACGAGGTTCAGCTTCTGCGGAGAGACGCGCAGCGATTTGACGACCGCTTGAGCCTCGGTGTCAGCGAGGCGGCGCTGATGACTTGGCTTGCCCATTATCTCTTCACCGCTTTCTTGTCGCCGCCGTGTCCGTGGAAAATGCGGGTCGGAGCGAATTCACCGAACTTGTGGCCGATCATGTCTTCCGTCACGGCGACGGGAACGTGCTTCTGGCCGTTGTGAACGCCGAAGGTCAGCCCGACGAACTGAGGCAGGATCGTGGAGCGGCGGCTCCAGATCTTGATCACCTCGTTGCGGCCGGACGAACGCGACTTCTCCGCCTTCTTGAGGAGGTAGCCGTCGACGAACGGACCTTTCCAAACTGAACGTGTCAAAGTCGAATCTCCTTCAGTTCGCCGCTACTTCTTCGCCTTCTGGCGCGAGCGGACGATATATTTCGTGGTCGTCTTGTTCTTGCGGGTCTTGAAGCCCTTGGTCGGCTTGCCCCACGGCGTCGCCCAGTGCTTACCGCCCTTCGTACGACCACCGTTGGGGTGATCGACCGGGTTCATCGCGATCGAGCGAACCGTCGGACGGCGGCCCAGCATGCGCGTGCGGCCAGCCTTGCCGACGACAGTGTTCATGTGATCGGGGTTCGAAACCGCGCCGACGGTCGCCATGCATTCGGAGCTGACCTTGCGCGTTTCGCCCGAGTTCAGCTTCAGCACGGCGTAACCGGAGTCACGGCCAACGAGCTGGACGAACGAACCGGCCGAACGTGCGACCTGACCGCCCTTGCCCGGCTTCATCTCGACGTTGTGCACGATCGTGCCGATCGGCATCGCCGACAGCGGCATGGCGTTGCCCGGCTTCACGTCGACCTTGGCACCCGCGACGACGGTGTCGCCGACGCCGAGGCGCTGCGGCGCCAGGATGTAGGCCTGCGTGCCGTCCTCGTACTTGATGAGAGCAATGAAGGCCGTACGGTTGGGATCGTATTCCAGGCGCTCGACGCTCGCGGGAGCATCGAACTTCCGGCGACGGAAGTCGATCTTGCGATACGCCTGCTTCGCGCCGCCGCCGATGTGGCGCGACGTGATGCGGCCGTCGCTGTTGCGACCACCGGTCTTCGTCTTGCCCTCGACAAGCGTCTTGACGGGCTTGCCCTTCCAGAGCGCGGAGCGGTCAACCTGGATCAGGTGACGGCGGCCGGGCGAAGTTGGGTTATATGTCCTAAGCGCCATGATCTATCCTCAGAGCCCTGTCGTCACGTCGATGGAATGGCCTTCCTCGAGGGTAACGACCGCCCTCTTCGTGTCGCTCAAGACGGCTTTCACGCCCTTGAACGCCTTTTGCTTGCCCTTGCGGACGATGGTGTTGACGGCCTTGACCTTCACCTTGAACAGGCCTTCGACCGCCGACTTGATTTCAGTCTTCGTCGCGTCAGGCTTGACCTTGAAGATCACCTGATTGGCCTCGGAGGCGAGCGTCGCCTTTTCCGTGATAACCGGCGAAACTATGACGTCGTATGCGGAGCGTTTGATGCTCATTTGAATCGCTCCTCGAGCGCAGCGACGGCGGCCCGCGTCAGAACCAGCTTCTTACGACGGAGGATGTCGTAGACGTTGATGCCCTGAACCGGAAGGACGTCGATGTTCGGAATATTGCGAGCGGCGCGCGCGAAGTTCACCTCGAGTTCCGCGCCATCGATGATGAGCGCGTTGTCGAGCGACAGCTTGGCGAACTGAGCCCTGAGAGCACCGGTCTTGCCTTCCGAGGTCGCCTTGTCGATCACGATGATCTCGCCGGCTTTCGCCTTCGAGGAGAGCGCGTGACGGAGCGCGAGGGCGCGGACCTTCTTGGGCAGATCGATCGCATGCGAGCGGGGCTTGGGACCGAAGGCTTTGCCGCCGCCGCGGAACTGCGGAGCAGACTTATCGCCGTGACGAGCGCCGCCAGTACCCTTCTGCTTGTACATCTTCTTGCCCGTGACCGCGACTTCCGAGCGGTCCTGAGCGTGATGCGTGCCGGCCATGCGCTTCAGGGTCTGATAGCGCACCATACGGTGGATGAGATCGTTGCGGACCTCGAGCCCGAAGATCTCGTCCGCAAGCTCGATATCGCCGGATTTGCCGGCATCGAGGCTGGTGACTTCGGCTTTCATCACGCGCCTTCCTTCTTCGCTTCGCCGCGTGCCTTGAATGCGCCGGGCTTCGGAGCATCCGCATGCGCGGCCTTCTTGACGGCGTCGCGAACGACAACCCAGCCACCCTTTGAACCAGGGACAGCACCCCGGACCATGACGAGACCGCGTTCCTTGTCGATCTTGGCTACGACGAGGTTCTGCGTCGTGACGCGCTCGTCGCCGAGATGGCCGGCCATCTTCTTGCCTTTGAAGACCTTGCCCGGATCCTGGCGCTGACCAGTCGAACCGTGGGCGCGGTGCGTGACCGAGACGCCGTGGGTCGCCCGCAGACCGCCGAAGTTCCAGCGTTTCATGGCACCCTGGAAGCCCTTACCCTGGGTGGTGCCCGTCACGTCGACGAACTGACCCGGGACGAAATGGTCGGCCGTGATCTCGGCGCCAACGTCGATGAGGTTCTCAGGACTGACACGAAACTCTGCGATCTTGCGCTTCGGTTCGACCTCAGCCTTCGCAAAGGTTCCGCGCTCGGACTTCGTCAGACGCGAGGGTTTCCTCGCGCCGCCGCCGACCTGGATGGCGGTATAGCCGTTCTTCTCCTCGGTGCGGTGCGAGAGAACCTGGAGGTTCTCAAGACGCAGCACCGTGACGGGGATGTGTTCGCCCGCGTCGGTGAAGATCCGGGTCATACCGATCTTCTGTGCTATCACTCCGGAACGCATCTGCATTCCTTCCTATCGTTAGGGCCATTCGCGTTTCCGCCAGAGGGCCCGGAAGTTCTTGTTTAGAGCTTGATCTCGACGTCTACGCCTGCAGCGAGGTCGAGCTTCATCAATGCGTCGACCGTCTGCGGCGTCGGATCGACGATATCGAGCAAACGCTTGTGGGTCCGCATCTCGAATTGCTCGCGGCTCTTCTTGTCGATGTGCGGCGAACGGTTGACCGTAAAGCGTTCGATGCGCGTCGGCAGCGGGATGGGACCGCGAACTTCAGCACCGGTACGCTTCGCCGTGTTCACGATCTCGCGGGTCGATGCATCGAGAATGCGATGATCGAACGCCTTGAGCCGGATGCGGATGTTTTGGCCGTGCATGGCTTTGTGCTTTCACTTCTCTCGTAGAAAAAGATTTGGGGAAGCGTGCCTTCGGGACGCTTCCCCGGAAATACCTGCCTACTCGAGGATCTTGGTGACGACGCCGGCGCCGACCGTACGGCCACCTTCGCGAATTGCGAAGCGGACCTTCTCTTCCATGGCGATCGGCTGGACGAGTTCGACGGTGACGGAAACGTTGTCGCCCGGCATGACCATTTCCGTGCCTTCGGCGAGTTTAACGGTGCCCGTCACGTCGGTCGTACGGAAATAGAACTGCGGACGATAGTTCGTGAAGAACGGCGTGTGGCGGCCACCCTCTTCCTTGTTGAGGATGTATGCCTCGGCAGCGAACTTCTTGTGCGGCTTCACGGAGCCCGGCTTGCAGAGAACCTGGCCACGCTCAACGGCTTCCTTGTCGATACCGCGCAGGAGGCAGCCGACGTTGTCGCCAGCCTCGCCCGAGTCGAGCAGCTTGCGGAACATTTCGACGCCGGTGACGACCGACTTCTGCGTATCGCGAAGACCAACGATCTCGACTTCTTCGCCGACCTTGATGACGCCACGTTCGATACGGCCCGTGACGACGGTGCCGCGACCCGAGATCGAGAACACGTCTTCGATCGGCATCAGGAACGGCTGATCCTTCGGACGCTCCGGGATCGGAATGAACTCGTCCATCGCTTCGTACAGCTTGATGATCGCTTCGTCAGCGAGGGGGCCCTTCTCACCGTTGAGGGCTTTGACAGCTGCGCCGCGGATGACCGGGGTGTCGTCGCCGGGGAAGTTGTACTTGGAGAGAAGCTCGCGGACTTCCATCTCGACGAGGTCCAGGAGCTCTTCGTCCTCGACGATGTCGCACTTGTTCAGGAACACGACGATCTTCGGCACGCCGACCTGGCGAGCGAGAAGGATGTGCTCGCGCGTCTGGGGCATCGGGCCGTCAACGGCCGACACGACGAGGATCGCGCCGTCCATCTGAGCAGCGCCGGTGATCATGTTCTTGACGTAGTCGGCGTGGCCGGGGCAGTCGACGTGCGCATAGTGGCGGTTCGGCGTCGCGTACTCGACGTGCGAGGTGGCGATCGTCAGAATCTTCGTCGGGTCGCGACGGCCCTGGCTCTCAGAAGCCTTTGCAACTTCGTCGTATGCGATCGAGGTTGCCGTCCAGCCGCGGTCGGCTGATACCTTCGTCAAGGCTGCGGTCAGCGTTGTCTTGCCGTGGTCGACGTGTCCGATCGTACCGACGTTGCAATGCGGCTTGTTCCGCTCGAATTTTGCCTTCGCCATCGTTGGCTCTCCTTAGTCCTACTACGGGTCCCAGCTCTTACGATCCGGGTATTCCAGCTTCGTTTCTTTCGAGTGCACCGGGCGGATACTCTCGCCGGCGAACCCAACTTTCCGTTTAGGCGTATTTGGCCTTGACCTCATCCGCCACGTTGCGCGGCACGTCCGCATAGTGTGCGAACTGCATCGTGTACTGAGCGCGACCCGTCGACATCGAGCGCAGCGTATTGATGTAGCCGAACATGTTGGCCAGCGGCACGTATGCGCGGATGACCGTCGCGTTGCCGCGCATCTCCTGCGTGCGGATCTGGCCGCGCCGCGAGTTGATGTCGCCAATGATGCCGCCGACGAATTCACCCGGCGACACAACCTCGACGTCCATCACGGGCTCGAGGATCTTGACGCCGGCCTTTTCGCAGCCTTCCTTCATCGCGGCGCGCGTCGCGATTTCGAAGGCGATCGCGGACGAGTCCACTTCGTGGAAGGCGCCGTCATAAAGGTTGACCTTCATGTCGACCATCGGGAAGCCGATGAGCATGCCGTTATCCCACACCGACTTGACGCCCTTTTCGACGCCGGGGATGTATTCCTTCGGAACCGTACCGCCGACGATCGAGGTGCTGAACTCGTTGCCCTTGCCGACTTCGTTCGGTTCGAGCTTCAGCTTGACGCGAGCGAACTGGCCCGTGCCGCCCGTCTGCTTCTTGTGCGTGTAGTCGATGTCCGTCGGACGAGCGAGCGTTTCGCGATAGGCGACCTGCGGTGCGCCCGTCGTCGCTTCGACGCCGTAGGTGCGCTTCAAGATATCGACCTTGATGTCGAGATGAAGCTCGCCCATGCCCTTCAGGATCGTCTCGCCCGATTCCGGATGAACCGAAACGCGGAACGAGGGGTCCTCGAGCGCCAGCGTGTTGAGGGCGATCGCCATCTTTTCCTGATCGGCCTTCGTCTTGGGCTCGACCTTCATTTCGATGACGGGCTCGGGGAAGTCCATCTTCTCGAGAATGACCGGCTTCGAAGGATCGCAGAGCGTTTCGCCCGTGCGCGTATCCTTCATGCCCTGCAGAGCGACGATGTCGCCGGCGAAGGCTTCCTTGATTTCTTCGCGATCGGCAGCGTGCATGAGGTACATGCGGCCGGCGCGCTCTTTCTTGTCGCGCGTCGTGTTCGCAAGCGCCATGCCCTGCTCGAGCTTGCCCGAGTAGATGCGGCAGAACGTGATCGACCCGACGTGCTCGAAGCTCATGATCTTGAAGGCGATCATGGCGAGCGGCTCGCTGTCGGACGGCTTGCGGAGCAGGTCTTCGCCCGTCTTGGGATCGATGCCCTTGTAGGCTTCACGATCGACAGGCGACGGAAGAAAGTCGACGACCGCGTCGAGGAGAAGCTGCACACCCTTGTTCTTGAAGGCCGAGCCGCAGAACATCGGGTAGAAAGCGCCCTTCACGGTCGCCTTGCGGATCAGCTTGCGCAGCGTGTCCTCGTCCGGCTCCTTGCCTTCGAGGAACGCTTCGAGAGCAACATCATCCATCTCGACCGCGGCTTCGATCATCGCGGCGCGATATTCGTTGGCCTTGTCGACGAGATCCGCAGGGATCTCGCTTTCGATCATCTTGGCGTCCTTGCCGTCGCCGTCCCAGGTGATCGCCCTCATCTTCACGAGGTCGACCACGCCCTGGAAGTTTGCTTCGGCACCGATGGGGATCTGCATCGGGACGGGGCGCGCGCCAAGCTTGGACTTGATGTCGTCGACGCACATGTAAAAGTCGGCGCCGGTCTTATCCATCTTGTTGGCGAAGATAATGCGCGGAACGTTGTACTTGTCGCCCTGACGCCAGACGGTTTCGGTCTGGGGCTCGACACCCTGGTTGGAGTCAAGAACGCAAACAGCGCCGTCAAGCACGCGCAGCGAACGCTCGACTTCGATGGTGAAGTCGACGTGACCTGGCGTGTCGATGATGTTAAGGCGACGCTTCTTGCCGTCGCGACCCGTCCAGAAACAGGTCGTCGCGGCCGACGTGATCGTGATGCCGCGCTCGGCTTCCTGATCCATGAAGTCCATCGTCGCGGCGCCGTCATGGACTTCGCCGATCTTGTAGGACTTGCCGGTGTAATAGAGGATCCGCTCGGTCGTCGTCGTTTTTCCGGCATCAATGTGAGCCATGATGCCGAAGTTGCGGTAGTCCTCGATCGGGTACTGTCGGGCCATGTGTGCCTCGAAATCCTTGTAACTTTTCCTACCAGCGGTAGTGAGAGAAGGCGCGGTTGGCTTCCGCCATCTTATGCGTGTCTTCCCGCTTCTTGACTGCAGTGCCGCGGTTGTTTGCGGCGTCGAGCAATTCGCCCGAAAGCTTATCGATGAGCGTCGACTCGTTGCGCGCGCGAGCGGCTGCGATCAGCCAACGGATCGCCAAAGCCTGGCGACGCTCGTTGCGAACTTCGACGGGCACCTGATAGGTGGCGCCGCCGACGCGACGGGAACGAACCTCAACCGAGGGCATTACGTTGTCGAGCGCCTGACGGAAAAGATCGATCGGGTTCGCCTTGCCCCGCTGCTCCATCTTCTCGAACGCGCCATAGACCATACGTTCGGCGACCGACTTCTTGCCGTGCTCCATCACCGCGTTCATGAACTTGGTGACGACGACGTCGTGGAATTTCGGATCCGGGATCACTTCCCGCTTTTGCGCCGCGTGACGACGAGACATCCTGACTGGCCCTTCGCTTCGAATTCTCTTTAGATCTCATGGGCCAGATTTTCCGGCCCAAATGCGGCCGATTACTTCGGACGCTTCGCACCGTATTTCGAACGCCGCTGACGACGCGCCGAGACGCCCTGCGTATCGAGCACACCGCGAATGATGTGATAGCGAACGCCGGGAAGGTCCTTGACGCGGCCGCCACGGATCAGGACCACGGAGTGTTCCTGAAGGTTGTGGCCTTCGCCCGGAATGTAGCCAATGACTTCGAACCCGTTGGTCAGCCTGATCTTGGCGACCTTACGCAGAGCGGAGTTCGGCTTCTTCGGCGTCGTCGTGTAGACGCGCGTGCAGACGCCACGCTTCTGCGGGCACGCTTCCATGTGGCGCGATTTCTCGCGGTAAGTTGGCTTTACCCGGGGCTTCCGGATCAACTGTTGTATCGTCGGCATTCGCCCAATCCTGACTTCGGGACACATCTCCGACAGCGGAAATGCGCCAAGCAAACATGCCAGGTGCGCGAAGTCCGCCCCTAGCAAGAAAAAACCAGAGGATCGTGCCGCCCGATAGGGTGACAGATCTTGGCCCGTCGATATGCTCTGCTTTATGGACGGGAGCGTTTAGGCCCAAAATTGGCGCTCAGAGCGCCGCGCGGCCTACCACCAACCCGTGAGAGTGGGCGGAGCTATATACACACCCGCCATATTGGTCAACAGGCGCGCCGCCGGCTTGCGAAATTATTTTCGCTGAACGACCGCGAAAAGGGCAAACGGAAGCTGCGACGTGTTGTCGGCTCTCGTGCGAGACGCAAGCCGAAGCCGTGAACGGCCAAAATATGAAGGTACGCTGCCGTTAAATAGGAAGTGTAATGGGCATTTAAAGATGAAGCGGCCGCCTCGGGATGAGACGACCGCTTGCAAGTGTCAGGTACTGAAGGACAGCCGAAGATTACTCGGCAGCCTCTTCCGCCGGACGGCGGCGGCGACGGGCCGCCGGACCCGAAGCGCCTTCCGGCGACGGCAGGTTCGACGTCTTCGCCTTTTCCTTGGCGATGAGATCGTCACGCTGCGTCGCGACCTTGCGGAGCTGACGCAACATGCCGCCGGTGCCGGCCGGGATGAGACGGCCGACGATGACGTTCTCCTTGAGACCATCGAGCGTGTCGGACTTGCCGTTGACGGCAGCGTCCGTGAGCACGCGCGTCGTCTCCTGGAAGGACGCGGCGGAGATGAAGGAACGCGTCTGCAGCGAAGCCTTCGTGATGCCGAGCAGAACCGGGTTCGCAGAAGCCGCACGCTTTCCAGCCTTCTGGGCTGCGGCGTTAACCTCTTCGAACTCGATGCGATCGAGCTGCTCGCCCTTGATCAATTCGGTCTCGCCGGCATCCGTGACCTCGACCTTCTGCAGCATCTGGCGAACGATCACCTCGATGTGCTTGTCGTTGATGGTCACGCCCTGCAGACGGTAGACGTCCTGGATCTCGTTGATCAGGTAGTTCGCCAGTTCCTCGACGCCCTTGATCGCCAGGATGTCGTGCGGCGCCGGGTTGCCGTCGTACACGAAATCACCGCGCTCGACGCGATCACCGTGCTGGACGGCGAGGCTCTTGCCACGCGGAATCAAGTATTCGACCGACTCCAACGTCTCGTCATCCGGCTTGATGTGGATGCGCTGCTTGTTCTTGTAGTCCTTGCCGAACTCGACGGTGCCGGAGACCTCCGCAAGGATCGCATGATCCTTGGGACGGCGGGCCTCGAAGAGTTCCGCAACGCGCGGCAGACCGCCGGTGATGTCGCCCGACTTCGCCGCCGCCGTCGGAATACGAGCAAGAACGTCGCCCGCCTTAACTTCCGTACCGCGATCGACCGACAGAACGGCTTCCACCGACAACAGGTAGCGAGCGTCACCGCCGCGCGCGACCTTGATCGGCTTGCCTTTCGAATCCTTGATCACGATCGCCGGCTTGAGCTCTGAGCCCTTCGGCGACGTACGCCAGTCGATGATGACCCGGTTCGACGTACCCTTCATTTCGTCCGTTTGCTCGCGGACGGAAGAGCCGTCGATCAGATCTTCGAAATCGACGACGCCGTCGGCTTCCGACAGGATGGGACGGGTATAGGGATCCCACTGCGCGATCTTGGTGCCGCGCTTCACGGTATCGCCTTCATCAACGAAGATGCGCGAACCATAGCTGATCTTGTGGGACGCCAGTTCCTTGCCGGACTGGTCGACGATGATGACCGACATGATGCGGCTCGTCGCGACGTTCTGGCCTTTGGAGTCCTTGGCGATCGCACGGTTCTTCAGCTTCACGGTACCGTTGAAGTTCGACTCGATGAAGGACGAGTCGACCAAGTTGGCCGTGCCGCCGATGTGGAAGGTACGCATCGTGAGCTGCGTGCCCGGCTCACCGATCGACTGTGCGGCGATGACGCCGACAGCTTCACCGATGTTGACCGGCGTACCGCGAGCAAGGTCGCGACCGTAGCACTTGGCGCAAACGCCGTTGACCGTCTCGCAGGTCAGCACCGATCGGATGCGGACTTCCTGCAACTCGGCCTTGGTGATCGCGTCGGCGTGCTTTTCTTCGATGAGCTCGCCGTTGGCCACGATGATCTCGCCCGTCGTCGGATGCTTGATGTCTTCCGCCGCGGTACGGCCGAGCGAGCGCGCCGCAAGCGACACGATCACCTGACCGGCGTCGACCACCGCCTGCACGTTGATGCCCGCGTCGGTGCCGCAATCGATCTCGGAGATGATGGCGTCCTGGGCGACGTCGACCAGACGACGCGTGAGGTAGCCCGAGTTCGCCGTCTTCAAGGCGGTGTCGGCGAGACCCTTACGGGCGCCGTGCGTCGAGTTGAAGTACTCGAGAACCGACAGACCTTCCTTGAAGTTGGAGATGATCGGCGTCTCGATGATTTCGCCCGAGGGCTTCGTCATGAGGCCGCGCATACCGGCGAGCTGCTTCATCTGCGCCGGCGAACCGCGCGCACCCGAGTGGCTCATCATGTAGACCGAGTTGATCGGCCGATCACGTCCCGTCACGCTGTCCTTCTGAACCGCTGAGATGCGGTCCATCATTTCCTTGGCGATCTGGTCCGTGCAGCGCGACCACGCGTCAACGACCTTGTTGTACTTCTCGAGCTGGGTGATCAGGCCGTCCTGATACTGCTGTTCGAAGTCGCGAACTTCGGCGTTGGTCTTCTCGACGATCTTTTCCTTCGTCTCCGGGATGAGCATGTCGTCCTTGCCGAACGAGATGCCCGCCTTGAAGGCGTGGTGGAAGCCGAGCGACATGATGCGGTCGCAGAAGATCACGGTCTCCTTCTGACCGCAGTTGCGATAGACCGCATCGATCAGGCCGGAGATGTTCTTCTTCGTCAGCAGCTGGTTCGCCATGGCGAACTTCATGCCCGGCTGCTTCGGCAGATGCTCAGCCAGAAGCAGACGGCCTGGCGTCGTCTCGTGGATCTCGGCGACCTTCTCGCCGTTCTCGTTGGTCGCCATGTAGCGACCCTTGACCTTGGCGTGCAGCGACACGGTCTTCGATTCAAGGGCGTGGAGCACCTCGTTGATCGAGCCGAACATCATGCCTTCGCCGGGCTCGCCGTCGCGCATCATCGACAGGTAGTAGAGACCCAGCACGATGTCCTGCGAGGGCACGATGATCGGCTGGCCGCTCGCGGGATGCAGGATGTTGTTCGTCGACATCATCAGCACGCGCGCTTCCAGCTGCGCTTCGAGCGACAGCGGGACGTGCACGGCCATCTGGTCGCCGTCGAAGTCAGCGTTGAAGGCAGCACAGACCAGCGGGTGAAGCTGGATCGCCTTACCCTCGATCAGTTGCGGTTCGAACGCCTGAATGCCGAGACGGTGCAGCGTCGGCGCGCGGTTCAGCATCACTGGATGCTCGCGAATGACCTCGTCGAGGACGTCCCAAACTTCGGGCTTCTCCTTCTCGACGAGCTTCTTCGCCTGCTTCACGGTCGCGGCCTGGCCGAGCGTCTGGAGACGCGCGTAGATGAACGGCTTGAACAGCTCGAGCGCCATCTTCTTCGGCAAGCCGCACTGATGCAGCTTGAGTTCCGGACCGACGACGATCACAGAACGGCCCGAGTAGTCGACGCGCTTTCCAAGCAGGTTCTGACGGAAGCGACCCTGCTTGCCCTTCAGCATGTCGGCGAGCGACTTCAGCGGACGCTTGTTGGCGCCGGTGATGACGCGGCCGCGACGGCCGTTGTCGAACAGGGCATCAACCGCTTCCTGAAGCATGCGCTTCTCGTTGCGGATGATGATGTCCGGGGCGCGCAGCTCCATCAGCCGCTTCAGACGGTTGTTACGGTTGATGACGCGACGATAGAGATCGTTGAGGTCGGACGTCGCGAAACGGCCGCCGTCGAGCGGAACGAGCGGACGCAGCTCCGGCGGAATGACCGGAACCTGAGTGAGGATCATCCACTCCGGACGGTTGCCCGATTCCATGAAGGCTTCGATGACCTTCAGGCGCTTGCCGAGCTTCTTCGGCTTCAGCTCGGTGGTCGCTTCGGCAATCTCCTGGCGGAGATCGGCGGCGATCTTCGGCAGATCCATAGCCGACAGCAGCTCACGGATCGCCTCCGCGCCGATGCCGGCGGTGAAGGTGTCCGCGCCATATTCGTCGATGGCCTGGTTATACTGCTCTTCCGTCAGCAGCTGGCGTTCGGCGAACGGCGTCGTGCCCGGCTCGATGACGATGTAGTTCTCGAAATAGAGGACGCGCTCCAGATCCTTCAGCGCCATGTCCATCAAGAGACCGATGCGCGAGGGCAGCGACTTCAGGAACCAGATGTGGGCAACGGGCGCAGCGAGCTCGATATGGCCCATGCGCTCACGACGAACCTTCGCGAGCGTCACCTCGACGCCGCACTTTTCGCAGATCAGGCCCTTGTACTTCATGCGCTTGTACTTGCCGCACAAGCATTCGTAGTCCTTGATCGGTCCGAAGATGCGCGCGCAGAACAGACCGTCACGCTCCGGCTTGAACGTGCGGTAGTTGATTGTTTCGGGCTTTTTGATCTCACCGTACGACCAGGACAGGATGTCCTCGGGCGAGGCGATCGAGATCCGGATCTGATCGAATACCGGAGCGGGAGCCTGCGATTTAAAGATGTTGGTAATTTCGTTCATCAGGTGTCTCCTCGGGGGCGCGGTTGGGGCGACCGTGCCCGTGGAAATCTAGTGGTCGTGATTGCCGATCTCCGCCGTTCCCGGGCGGCGGAGATCGTCTTGCTGTTTCTTATTCAGCCGCAGGCGGAAGCTGCGCTTGAGGCGCTTCCGGCGTTTCCGGCTGATCGTTTTCGGCTTCGATTTGCGGCAGCTCGCTGTTGACGAGTTCGACGTTGAGGCCCAACGCACGCATTTCCTTCACGAGCACGTTGAAGCTCTCTGGCACGCCGGCTTCGAACGCGTCGTCGCCACGGACGATCGCTTCGTAGACCTTGGTGCGGCCAGCAACGTCGTCCGACTTGACCGTCAGCATTTCCTGCAGCGTGTAGGCGGCGCCGTACGCTTCGAGCGCCCAGACCTCCATTTCGCCGAAACGCTGGCCGCCGAACTGCGCCTTGCCACCCAGCGGCTGCTGCGTGACGAGCGAGTAGGGACCAATCGAGCGCGCATGGATCTTGTCGTCGACAAGGTGGTGCAGCTTCAGCACGTACTTGTAGCCGACAGTGACCTTGCGATCGAACGGCTCGCCCGTGCGGCCATCGAACAGTGTCACCTGACCCGACGTATCGAAGCCGGCAAGCTGCAGCATTTCGACGATGTCCTTTTCACGAGCACCATCGAACACCGGTGTCGCAATCGGCACGCCCGTACGCAGGTTTTCAGCAACCCCGACGAGATCTTCGTCTTTCAGCGAGGGCTTG
>NZ_RXIZ01000015.1:482099-500401 GCF_003987855.1 Hyphomicrobium sp. | reverse complement strand
GAACGGCATGTCTTCCGACGGAACGATCATCGACACGACACCCTTGTTGCCGTGACGGCCGGCCATCTTGTCGCCCGGCTGGATCTTGCGCTTCACCGCGACGAAGACCTTGACCATCTTCATCACGCCTGGCGGCAGTTCGTCACCGCGCTGCAGCTTGTCGACCTTGTCGGCAAACCGCAAGCCGAGGCCCTTCTTGGCGTCTTCGTACTGCTTCTGGATGGCTTCGACTTCCGCCTGCGCCTTCTCGTTCGCGAGGCCGATTTCCCACCACTGGCTGCGCGGGATGTCGTCCAGGATCGCGTTGTCGATGACCGTGCCTTTACGCGCGTTCTTCGGACCCTTGGCAACTTCCTTGCCCATCAGCGCGTCTTTCAAACGCGCATAGACGTTGCGGTCGAGGATCTGCAATTCGTCGTCGCGGTCCTTGGCGAGGCGTTCGATCTCCTCGCGCTCGATCGCCATCGCACGCTCGTCCTTTTCGACGCCATGACGATTGAAGACGCGAACTTCGACGATCGTTCCGGCGACGCCGGGCGGCAGACGCAGCGAGGTATCGCGGACGTCGGAGGCCTTTTCACCGAAAATGGCGCGCAGAAGCTTCTCTTCCGGCGTCATCGGGCTTTCGCCCTTCGGCGTGATCTTGCCGACGAGAATGTCGCCAGGATGCACTTCGGCGCCGATGTAGACGATGCCGGCTTCGTCGAGGTTCTTCAGCGCTTCTTCCGAAACGTTCGGGATGTCGCGCGTGATTTCCTCTGGCCCGAGCTTCGTGTCGCGAGCCATGACTTCGAATTCTTCGATGTGGATCGAAGTGAACACGTCTTCAGAGACGACGCGCTCGTTCATCAGGATCGAGTCTTCGAAGTTGTAGCCCATCCACGGCATGAACGCGACGAGCACGTTCTTGCCGAGCGCCAGCTCGCCGAGCTCGGTCGAGGGACCGTCGGCGATGATGTCGCCCGCCTTGACGTGGTCGCCGACGTTGATCAGCGGCCGCTGGTTGATGCAGGTGTTCTGGTTCGAACGCTGGAACTTGCGCAGACGATAGATGTCGACGCCCGGCTTCGAAGGGTCCTGCTCTTCCGTGGCGCGGATAACGATACGGGTTGCATCGACCTGGTCGACGATGCCCGTACGGCGTGCCGCGATGGCAGCACCTGAGTCCTGCGCAACGCGCTCTTCCATGCCGGTGCCGACGAGCGGCGCTTCCGCCTTGATCAGCGGCACGGCCTGCCGCTGCATGTTCGAGCCCATGAGGGCGCGGTTGGCGTCGTCGTTCTCGAGGAACGGGATGAGCGCGGCCGCGACGGACACGAGCTGCTTCGGCGACACGTCGATGTAATCGACCTTGTCCGTCGGAACGAGCATCACGTCGCCCTGGTAGCGAACGGTGACGAGATCTTCCGTCAGCTTGCCCTTGGCGTCGATGGCGGCGTTCGCCTGCGCAACGTGGTGGCGCATCTCTTCCATGGCGGAAAGATACGCAACCTCGTCCGTAACGCGGGCATTGATGACCTTACGATACGGGCTTTCGATGAAGCCGTACTTGTTCACGCGGGCGAAGGTCGCGAGCGAGTTGATGAGACCGATGTTCGGGCCTTCAGGCGTCTCGATCGGACAGATTCGGCCATAGTGCGTCGGATGCACGTCGCGGACTTCGAAGCCCGCGCGCTCGCGCGTGAGGCCGCCCGGTCCGAGAGCGGACAAGCGGCGCTTATGCGTGATTTCCGAGAGCGGGTTCGTCTGGTCCATGAACTGCGAGAGCTGCGAGGAGCCGAAGAACTCGCGCACGGCTGCCGCCGCCGGCTTGGCGTTGATCAAGTCCTGCGGCATCACCGTGTCGATGTCGACCGACGACATACGCTCCTTGATGGCGCGCTCCATGCGCAGCAGGCCGACGCGATACTGATTTTCCATCAGCTCGCCGACGGAACGAACGCGGCGGTTGCCCAAGTGGTCGATGTCGTCGATTTCGCCCTTGCCGTCGCGCAGATCGACAAGCGTCTTCACGACCGCGAGGATGTCTTCGCGGCGGAGAACGCGCATCGTGTCGGGCGCATCGAGTTCGAGGCGCATATTCATCTTCACGCGACCAACGGCCGAGAGATCGAAGCGCTCGGGGTCGAAGAAGAGGCCGTTGAACAGCGCGGTCGCCGCTTCGATGGTCGGCGGCTCGCCCGGGCGCATGACCCGGTAGATGTCCATCAGCGCTTCCTGCTGATTGGCGTTCTTGTCGATGTTGAGCGTGTTGCGAATGAACGCGCCGGTGTTGACGTAGTCGATGTCGAGGATGTGGAATTCCTTGACCTTCTGCTCCTTCAACTCGGCGAGCAGGTTCGCATCAAGTTCGTCGCCGGCTTCGGCGAAGATCTTGCCCGTGTCGAGATCAACGATGTCTTCGGCAATGAAGCGGCCGGCGAGATCTTCAGCAGAGATCAAGATCTCCTTGACGCCGCTCTCGGCGATTTCACGCGAGCGGCGAGCCGTGATCTTCTCGGCTGCGCGTGCGATCACTTCGCCTGTCTTGGCATCGGCGATGTCGGACTGCGGGGTGACGCCGCGGAACTTCTCCGGAAGATACGGCATTTTCCAGCCGCGCTTGGATTCCTTGATCGCGATGTGCTTGTAGAAATGCGCGAGGATCTCTTCGTCATCCAGACCCAAGGCATAGAGCATCGTCGTCACCGGCAGCTTGCGGCGACGGTCGATACGGACATAGACGATGTCCTTGGCGTCGAATTCGAAATCGAGCCAGGAACCACGGTACGGAATGATGCGAGCTGCGAACAACAGCTTGCCCGACGAGTGCGTCTTACCGCGATCGTGGTCGAAGAAGACACCCGGCGAGCGATGCATCTGCGAGACGATGACGCGTTCGGTGCCGTTGATGATGAAGGTGCCGTTCGAGGTCATGAGCGGCATGTCGCCCATGTAGACGTCCTGCTCCTTGACGTCCTTGATCGACTTCGAGCCCGTCTCTTCGTTCACATCGAACACGATCAGACGCAGCTTCACCTTGAGCGGCGCCGCGTAGGTCATATCGCGCTGCATGCACTCATCGGTGTCGAACTTCGGCGGCTCGAATTCGTAGCTGACGAATTCCAGCGTCGATTTGCCGGCGAAATCGGAGATTGGGAAAACGCCTTTGAATACCGACTGCAGGCCGAAGTCGTCGGGCCTACCACCCGGGGGCTCCTTGACCATCAAGAAGTCATCGTAAGATGCTTTCTGAACCTCGATGAGGTTCGGCATCTCCGCGACTTCTCCGATCGAACCAAACTGCTTCCGGAGGCGTTTGCGGCTGGTGAGGGTTTGAGCCATATCGGTCCCTTCGTGCTCTCGTTTGCGGGCGAGGCCCGCGATCCAAATGCGACGCGCTCAGGGTCCCTGGGTAACCGGGACCTCTTGAAACGGTTCACCGGAGGGTCCTTTTTCGAGGTTCGAGAACCCCAGGACCCTCCGGAAAACCGTTTGTCTGCACATTGAGCCCCCCTTCCGGGAGCCGGCCGCAATGTGCGGTATTTCAATCGCCAGCCGCGACGACGTATGCACAGGCGTCGGCACCGGCCGGGAGCGACCCAGCCAGTGCCGAACATCCAATTACTTGATCTCGACAGCCGCGCCCTGATCCTCAAGCTGCTTCTTGAGCTTCTGGGCTTCGTCCTTCGAGACGCCTTCCTTCACGGTCTTGCCGCCGGCCTCGACGAGGTCCTTGGCTTCCTTCAGTCCGAGACCGGTGATGGCGCGAACTTCCTTGATGACGTTAATCTTCTTGTCGCCGCCCGATTTGAGGATGACGGTGAATTCCGTCTGCTCTTCGACCGGAGCAGCGGCTGCGCCACCGCCAGCAGGCGCAGCAACGGCAACCGCAGCGGCAGCCGAGACGCCCCACTTCTCTTCGAGCAGCTTGGCGAGCTCAGCAGCTTCGAGCACCGTGAGTGCCGACAAGTCTTCAACGATTTTTTCGATCTTCGACATATATAGTGTCCTTCTGATTTGAACCTAGTGGTTGAATTGCAGCACCCCCTTGGGGCCGTGCTGCGTTAGCGTTCGAGGGCTCAAAGCCCCACAACTTCCGCGGCTTAGGCAGCCTCTTCCTTCGAAGCCTTGGCCTGAATGACGCGAGCCAGCTTGGCACCGGGCTCCTTGACGGTCCGGGCGATCTTCGTCGCCGGAGCGTTGAGGAGGCCAATGAGCTTGGCGCGCAGTTCATCAAGCGACGGCAGTTCGGCAAGAGCCTGCACGCCTTTCGCGTCAAGGATGGTCTTTCCCATCGCGCCGCCGAGGATCACGAGCTTGTCGTTGCCCTTGGCATACGTGACGGTCGCCTTCGCCGCTGCGATCGGATCTTTCGAGAAGGCCAGAATGGTCGGGCCCGTCAAAAGCTCAGAAAGCTTCTCGGCGTCGGTGTCCTTGAGCGCGAGTTGCGCCAGCTTGTTCTTGGCCACCTTCACAGATCCGCCAGCTTCTTTAACTCGCTTGCGGAAATCTGCGGATTGAGCGGCCACCATGCCGGTGTTGTGGGCGACAACGACCACACCCGTGCTTTTCAGCGTGGTGTGGAGGCTATCGATGAGCTCACGTTTCGCGGCTCTATCCACGTCTCGTCTCCTTGCTGCGAAGCTTCATTTGCGAAGCCCCGCGGGTTGCACCTTTGCCGCCGTCTCCGCGAGGGATCAGGCGACGCTAGTCTGTCCTCGTTCCCGTGGACCGCGTAGTGGAGCGGCACGGTGCTGACCCAGAAGGTTCAAACCGAAGTTGAGGCAATCGCCTCTAATCCGGCCGTCTTCTGTCTCATGCGGGCTCTCAGCTATTGAGAGACTTAGGCGTCACCGGCGAGCCGGATCGGCACCCACAATCTCGGACAGTGCCGGACCGAAGCGGCGACGCCCCGGTCCAGGGTTTCCCGGGTTGCCCCGGAATTCGTGAAACTTAGGCGACCGGCCCCGGCGCGACCGATGCGGTGTCGAGCTTCAAGCCCGGTCCCATCGTCGAGGACAGCGAAACCTTCTTGAGGTACGTGCCCTTCGAGCCCGTCGGCTTCGCCTTCACCACAGCGTCGACGAATGCCTTGATGTTCTGCACCAAGGCTTCCTGGCTGAAGCTCGCCTTGCCGACGCCGGCGTGAACGATGCCCGCCTTCTCGACGCGGAACTCAACCGAGCCGCCCTTCGCGCCCTTGACGGCGCCTGTGACGTCCATCGTCACCGTGCCGACGCGCGGGTTCGGCATCAGGCCGCGCGGGCCCAGCACCTTACCGAGGCGGCCGACGAGGCCCATCATGTCGGGCGTCGCGATGCAGCGATCGAAATTGATCGTGCCTTTCGAGACGATTTCGACGAGGTCCTCGGCGCCGACGATGTCAGCTCCGGCAGCCTTCGCCTCTTCCGCCTTGGCGCCGCGAGCGAACACCGCAACGCGCGCCGTGCGGCCCGAGCCGTTCGGCAGGTTGCAAACGCCGCGGACCATCTGGTCGGCGTGCTTGGGATCGACGCCCAGGTTCATCGCGATCTCGACCGTTTCGTCGAACTTCGCCTTGGCGCGTTCCTTGATGATCTTCACGGCCTCGTCGACGCCATAGGCTTTGCCCGCGGGCAGGCCCTGCTTGACGACGAGCATGCGCTTGCCGCCGGCTTCGCGCGTTTCCTTGATCTTCTCAGCGCTGATTTGAGCTTTTGCCATCGGACTACTCCACCACCTTGAGGCCCATCGAACGTGCGCTGCCCGCAAGCGTGCGTGCGGCGGCATCGATGTCGTCGGTGTTCATGTCCTTGAGCTTGCCCTTCGCGATCTCCTTGAGCTGCGCGATCGTGACCTGACCAGCAACGATGCGCCCCGGCTCCTTCGAGCCCTGGCCGCCTTTGCCCGTCGGACGAAGGCCAGCAGCCTTCTTGATGAGGTACGTCGCCGGGGGCTGACGCATCTCGAACGTGAAGGAACGGTCGGAGTAGACCGTGATCTTCACGGGAATCGGTGTACCCTGCTCCAGGTCCTTCGTTTTCGCGTTGAAGGACTTGCAGAATTCCATGATGTTGACGCCGCGCTGGCCTAGCGCGGGACCGATTGGTGGCGACGGATTGGCCGCTCCAGCCGGTACTTGTAAGTTGATAAAGCCGTCGACTTTCTTCGCCATAGTTCCCCTTCGATGTTAGAGCATCATGCCGAAATGGCGTGACGCTCCGGGTTAGCGGTTCAGCGGAATGGGCTCTCGAAAGAGTTGCCACTCCTCCCGCACGTCACCGCATCAAAACCGAAATCCCGATGCGGGCTCCGGCAGCATGCCGCCGGAATTCCTTGTTGCCCAAGGCGCCTCGTTGCGCCGTCAGGCAGGCACCTTCTCAACCTGCGTAAATTCCAGTTCGACCGGCGTCGGACGGCCGAAGATCGACACTGCGACCTTGACCCGCGAACGCTCCTCGTCGACTTCCTCGACGACGCCCGTGAACGAGGCGAACGGCCCATCGGCGACCTTGACGTTCTCGCCGATCTCGAAGGTGATCGTCGGCTTCGGCCGCTCGACGCCTTCCTTGACCTGATTGAGGATACGCATCGCCTCGGCTTCCGGGATCGGCATCGGCTTGTTGTCCGCGCCGAGGAAACCCGTGACCTTCGGCGTGTTCTTGATCATCACGAACGCCGCGTCCGTCATCTTCATCTTCACGAGCACGTAGCCCGGCAGAAATTTGCGCTCGGTCGGGATCTTGCGGCCACGCTTGATCTCGACGACCTCTTCAGTCGGCACGACAATTTCTTCGAACAAATCATCAAGGCCGCCAGCCTTCGCACGCTCGCGAATGGCGTCAGCGACCTTGCGCTCAAAATTCGTGTAGGCGTGCACGATGTACCAGCGCGTACCGGCGATCGGTGCTTTTTCTTCGCGTTCTTGCGCGACAACCATTCTCAAAGGCCCTCTGGCGCGAAACTTAAACCACTCATGCCAGCCGAATTCAGGTGCCCACCCCAAGGATCAAACGCACGACGTGGCTGAGCGCCTGATCAACGAGCAAAAAGAAAACAGAGGCGAGCGCGACCATGATGATTACCATCAAAGTCGTGATCCACACCTCTTTCCAAGTCGGCCAAGTTACCTTCGCAACTTCCTGCCGAACCTCTTGCATAAAGGTTATGGGATTGAACTTCGCCATAAAACTGCTTTCCGAGCGCATAAGCGACAACATGCCGCATCCGACCACGGGGGTTCCGGGCCGGTCGGCAGATCAAACCGTCACGAGGCTGGCAGGGGCGGAGGGTCTCGAACCCCCGACCTTCGGTTTTGGAGACCGACGCTCTACCAATTGAGCTACACCCCTAGTCCAGACGCAGGCATGCGCCTGCCGTCGAGCAGCCTCTTTCGGGGCGTGCACCCTTAACCGAACTTTGAGGGCTTGTCAGCCCCGGACGCGCCTTTTTTCTATCGACCGGCGCCGGCGCCCGCCCATGGCCCGCTGCCGCCGCCGGTTTCGCTGCCCGAGACGGGCTCGACGACCACGGCTGAGCCGTATGCGAGGACCTCCGTGACAGCGGCAGCGATCTCGTTGGCGTCATAGCGCATCGCGACGACGGCGTTGGCGCCCATGCTGTGCGCATGCTCGACGAGCAAATCGAAAGCTTCTTGGCGGGCATGTTCGGCGAGCTTCGTATAGACGGAGATATTCCCGCCGAAAAAGATCTGGATCGCAGCGCCGAGGTTTCCGACCACGCTGCGCGAGCGCACGGTCAAGCCGCGAACGAGCCCCAGGTGCCGAACAATGCGATATCCTTGAATGTCGTTCGTCGTGACCACAAGCATGGGCGTCCCTCTTATTGCTCCGGCGATTCTACGATCTTCAAGCTACGTTATCGCGACTCCCGTCGCGTTTCGACAACGGAAGCGATCCCTCAGCGCACAGAGGACCTGCGTCGATGTTCTTGCTTGCGCTAGACCCCACCTGTAACTGACCCTCGTCACATCGCGGCGACCTCACGTCGCCAGCGACACAGCTCGAACGCATCAGGATCCGATTTGCCCACATCCGCCAACCACAACGGCTCCAAGGTCCCGCCCATCTTGGAACACGCCGGACCGCTGCTGTCTCGCTACGATGCCGTGTTCTGCGATGTCTGGGGTGTCATTCACAACGGTGTCACAGCGTTCGAAGCGGCGTGCCGGGCGCTGGAGAAGTTTCGCGGCCAAGGCGGGACGGTCATTCTGGTGTCGAACGCGCCGGTGCCCAAGCAGCGCGTCATGGACATGCTCGATTTCAGGCACGTCCCTAGGGGCGCTTGGGACGACATCGTATCGTCCGGCGACATCGCGCTCACGCATCTAGCCGAGAGGAACTACGAGCGCATCTACTGTATCGGTCCGCAAGACCGCGATCGCGCGCTATTTTCCGCGCTTCCGGGACGATCCGTCGAGCTGGCGGACGCCGAGGCCATCGTCTGCACCGGCCTCAACGATGATCGCCGCGAAACGCCTGAAGACTATCGCCCGCTTCTCGACGAAGCGCTCCGGAAAAAATTGTGCTTTGTCTGTGCCAATCCCGATCTCGTCGTCGATGTGGGCGGAACGCTTTATTACTGCGCCGGGGCCATTGCCGACCTCTACGAACATATGGGCGGCGACGTCTACTGGGCGGGCAAGCCCTATCTCAGCGCCTATGAAACGGCGCATCACAAAGCCGAAGCGCTCCGCACGAAGAACATTGCGAAAAGCAAAGTCCTCGTTATCGGCGATGCTTTGCGGACTGACATCAAGGGGGCGGAAAACTTCGGCTGCGATGCACTTTTCATTGCGTCGGGAATCCACCGCCACGAGACGGTCGACGGCATCGACCTGTCGGCGACAAAGCTCGCGGACCTGTTCGGCCCCGGCGCGCCGCCCGCGCTCGGAGCCATGATCGAACTCGCGTGGTGAGCGAGGCTACTTGATCGGTTTGGTCGAGACCTCGGAGGGGATCTCGCTTTTCGGCCGCTTCGGCGTCGGGCCATCGGAGAAGCTGTTGAACACGACGTCAGGCGACGTCGTGTTGTGCTGGGATGGCGACAGCCTGCCGATCCAGATATCCGTGGCGTTGGCGTGATCGAACTTCATGACGTTGTCTTCGCGCCAGCCCTTCGCGCCCTGCTCGCGCACGGCAATACGTGCTGTATCGTTGTTGAATTCCGTGACGTACATCGAACGCAGCATGGCAAACGGGCCACCGTCGATGCCATGATCGAAAGCGACGTCGAGCGCGATGCGGTTGGGATCTACGGTCGCTATTTTCACTGTCGCCGAGCCGCCCCTTTCGAATGACAGCGTGAACTGACGGGCGTCTGGATCAAAAGCGGCTTCCTTTATCTTGACGAGTGGACGACCCTCTTTCTCGATCGGGCCGATCAGGAACGACGAGCCATACGCGGTCACTTCCATATTCGCGGGCGTCATCGGACGCGGCCGCCAATATCCGTCCTGCGGGTAGAGCACGAGCACCTCGTCGGCGCGGCCCTCCTTGAGAACCCACACCTGCAGCATGTGAATGTCGTTGTAGACCTTGTCGCCGATGCGCACCGTTGCGGTCGCGGGGCGCCAGAACGATGGATAAGTATAACCGACCAGCCACAGCTCCGGCTGGCCAACGAGCGTGATCTTCTTGGGAGGAACCGCTGCTTTGAAAATCGGATCTTGCGACATGTCGCAAGCCGTCCAATCGGGCTCGATATTGGCGCGCATCACCGGAGACAAATAAACCGGATGCGCGGCCTCGATGCGGAATGAGCGAACGTTCTTGTTAGAAAACGCGACGGCGACGTTGTCCTTCTCGGCGCACAACACCGGCTCGCTCTGATTTTCGACGTCGACGGCCAGGCCATCGAGTGACGCCGCCTGCGCGACCGCCAGCGGAAGGATGAGCGAAACCGCCAAAAGAAGCGCGCGAAGTGAGAACGTCGGCATTCAATGCTCCATTTCGAATTTCATGCTCAATCAAGGGCGAGCGTCGCGTAAACGTCGCCCGAATTTGCCTCGTGCGGAAGATTGCTCAAGTGGCCCGCCATTTCCTCATCCGACATCCATACGTCGAAGAGAAGCTTCTGGCTTTCTCCGAGCGCAAGGTTGTAGCGATATCGCCCGAGAGCCGACAGGCGGTCGAAGCATGCCATCGCGACATAGCGGGCGATTGTCGTAAATTCGAATGACAGCGCTTTGACCGGCTGCGATAGCCCACGCAACGCCGCATCCTCGTAGCCCTCAACGTCGATCTTGATGAAGGAAGGCGTTCCGTAGCGCGCAATCAAGCCATCGAGCGTGACGATTTCGATCGGGACGCGACCATCCCAGATTTGGTCTTCCCATCCCCTCGCGCCTCTCGCCTGATTCACGAACTCTTCGGACAGGGTCGAAACCGTCGGATTAGTGGTGTTGACGAACAGCTCGCGCACGCCAGCGTCCGACCCAACCGCGCGATCGAGAAGTTCGACAAGCGGATCGCGGCCGTGGATGTGGTTGAGTGCCGAGAAGAGGAGCGGCTGGGGCTCTACCGCGATCACGCGCGCACCGAGCCTGCGAAACGATGATATGCGATCACCGACATGAGCGCCGATGTCGAAGACGAGAGCGCCCGGCTCCACGAACAGGCGGTAGAGCTGGTCCATTGCATCGCGCGGCGCATGGGGACCGTGATAGATCCGCAATGATCTGATGACACCCTGCAAGGCTGGGGACGACATCACGTCAATGTCCCACTTCGATCGCGCGAATTTCTGGAGAAGGCGCAAAATCTTCCGGAATGCCGCAGATCCCGCGACGACGGAGAAAGCGGCCGACAGCCGGGCTTGCCGTCACAACGGCGAAAGGCACGGCGAGCACATAGCCGGCGGTGAGCGGCAAACTCCAAAGCAGTGCGACGGGCGAAATGGCGAAGAGCGCCGCGCACAGTGATAGTCCGAACAGCAGCTGAGGCCATAGCGCTGCGGTTGCTGCAGGCCATGAAAGCCCTTTTCCATCGCGCTTCTGACTGTTCCAGGAGATCGGCCTTTTCACGAGCAATGCCATCATGAAGATCGAGGTGCGAACCGTGGTGATCGAGCCTACCAGAAGCGAAAAGACAATCTCGATGACGGCGCTCAACGAGAACCTCGCCGGGCCGCCGAAGCGGTTGACCTCCCCCGGCGTGAGAACCGCATCGGCTACACCCGCGAGCTTGGGCGCCAGGTGCATCAACAGAACGACCACGTAGAGCACTTCCGCCGTGTACCAACTGAAATCGGGCAAATTTTGAGCGTGCACGAGCATGAGCGGAAGAAGGCCCGCAAAAAGGGTCCAGGCAGGGACGCCGATAAACATCAAAATGGCCCAGAAAAGCTGGAAGCGGCTGACCGGCTTCAGCCCAGGCAATCCAACAAGACGAAGGTACTGCAGGTTTCCTTGGCACCAGCGGTTGTCACGGCTCATGAACTCCAGGAGGTCCGGCGGATTGTCCTCGTAGGAGCCCGTCTCGACCGGCAGGACGCGGACCTCATAACCCGCCTTGCGCATCAGCACGGCTTCCACCTGATCGTGCGACAGGATCTGAGTGCCGCCGATCAAATCCTCGAGCCTGCAATGATCGACATAGGGCTTGATCCTGAGGAGCGCGTTGTGTCCCCAGAACGGGCCGCAATCGCCGACCCACCAGGCCTGGCCCATCGTGTAGGTCCGCATCCCGAGCCGCATGCCGAATTGAAAAATGCGAGCAAAGGCCGATGAGGAAGGCGTGCCGACGACGAGGCTCTGGAGGATGCCGATACGAGGATAGTGCTGCATGATGCGCACAAGCCCGACGATCGCTTCACCGGTCATTAAGCTGTCAGCGTCCAGCGGGAGCATGACCTCGTACTGAGATCCCCAGCGCTCGGCGAAGTCGCGGATGTTGCCAGCCTTGAAGGCCGTGTTACTCGGACGGCGGCGATAGACGATCCGTTCACGGTCGGAATCATCGGCGCGCCAAGCCGCCACCAAAGACTCTTCCTTGGCGACGATATCGGGCTGATCGCTGTCGCTCAAAACGAAATAAGAGAACCGCGCGCCATCCGCCGTCCGATCGAGGCTCTCTTTGATGATCTTCAGCCTCAGAAGCGCGCGGGCGGGGTCTTCGTTGCGCAACGTCATCAGCACGGCCGTGTTAACCGTAAGCGGCGTGGGTATTTTTCCCGCCGCAAGGAGCGCGGCGTTGGCGGGTTTCGCGCGCCAGGCGCCGCCGTGCAGTTGCCAGAGGCCGATTGCTGCGTTCCAGAAGCCCAGAATTGGCCATGGAGCGCCTAAGGCGAAGCAGAGCACCATCGCTGCAGACAGCACGGTCAAGCCGCCCTGAGCTAACGTCAGGGCCGCGATGGCGACAAGAAGGAACCAAGTGCCGACGTTCAACGTCAGTGCGATGCGGCGGCGCCGTGCAAGCGTCGCTCTTGCGTCTAGCCCCGCGGGAGTCGTAAGGCTCTGGGGCTCGAATATCGCTGCATCCGCATTCGGTGTTACCTCGCGCTCGGCACCGATCGTCATTACGGACCAATCCTTCGCAATGAATGACCCGCAGAGCTCACTCGAGTCCAATTCCAAGCCGACGCGCCGCAGTCAGGGCCAGATCGTGATGGCGCGGGCCCTGTGGTACGTTAAGCCCGGCGTTGCCGAAATCCGGAGTGAACGATTGACGCTGCCCCCGCCGGGGCAAGCGCGCATCGCGGCGGAATACTCTGCCATTAGCCGTGGCACGGAGCGCCTCGTTGCTCTCGGAGACGTTCCCGAGAGCGAGTGGGCTCGCATGCGCGCACCGCTGCAGGCTGGAGCATTCTCATTCCCGGTGAAATACGGCTATTCGGCGACAGGTATCGTGACAACAGGATCGGAGGCGTTAGCCGGCAAGCGCGTCTTTGTGTTGCATCCGCATCAGGATCATTTTCACGCGCCTGAGGCAATGCTCGCGGTCCTTCCGGATTCTGTTCCTTCGCGGCGAGGCGTTCTAGCCGGCAATATGGAAACCGCACTCAATGCCCATTGGGACGCGGGCACCACGCTCGGCGACCGCGTGTTGATCGTGGGAGCCGGCATCGTCGGCTTGCTGACGGCCTATCTCGCGCGGCGCATTGCCGGAAAGGATGTCGCCATCTTCGACGTCAATCCGGAGCGGGCGGCGGTCGCGGAGGCCCTGGGCCTCCGATTTGTGACGCCATCCGAGATTCCCGGCGACAACCGGATCGTTTTTCATGCGAGCGCGACGAGCGGCGGCCTGGAGGCGGCGATCGAGGCCTGCGCTTTCGAAGGCACGGTCGTGGAAATGAGCTGGTATGGGGCCAAGCCGGTCACCGTGAAACTCGGCGGATCCTTTCATAGCCGCCGGCTAAAGCTTCTCTCTTCTCAGGTCGGCCAAGTCGCGCCGAGCCATCGCGGGCAAGTGACGCACGCCGGGCGTCTAGCCCGGGCGATTAGCCTTCTCGACGACGACCGCCTGGACGCGCTCATCGAAAACGAGGTTGCTTTCGAAGACTTGCCCGCGGAACTACCGCGCATCTGGTCGTCGTCGGCGCTGCCTCCGGTCATTCGCTATTAATCTCATCAGGTGAAAACGTAGTATGTTCTCAGTCGAAGTACGCAGCCGCATCATGATCGCCCATTCGCTGCCAGACCCGTTCTTCGGGCCGGCGCAGAACATGCACGGCGCGACCTTCGTCGTTGATGTTGCTTTCTTTCGTAAGGAGCTGACGAAGCAGAACGTCGTTGTCGACATTGGCGCGGCGCTCGACGTTCTTGGAAATTCATTGAAGCCGCTCGCCTATCAGAATCTCGACGCTCTGCCGCAATTCAAGGGCAAGCTCACTACGACGGAATTCCTCTGCAAGCACATCTTCGACGCGATCGCCGAGGCGGCGAGGTCTGGCGCGCTCGGCGAAGAGGGCAAGACGTTATCGCGCATTCGCGTGACGCTGTCGGAAACGGATCTGGCGCGCGCGAGCTATGAAGGTGAAATCGGTGGCTGAAGCGATATTCGCCATTCCCGGTGATCTGAAGGCCGCGACGGGTGGGTACGCCTACGATCGCCGCGTCGTGGAGCTGCTGCCCGATTTTGGCGTCCCGGTCACTGTGCTGGCGCTTCCTGCTTCATTTCCCAATCCGACTGACGAAGACCTCGAAGAGACGCGCCGCCTCCTATGCGCGCGAAAGCCCGGGTCGGTGCTCGTCATTGATGGTTTGGCGTTTGGCGCTTTCCCCGACGACATCGTCGATGGCCTGAAAGGCCGCGTCATCGGGCTTGTCCATCATCCGCTTTTCCTCGAGACGGGTCTGCCTCACGGGCGCAAGGTGGAACTAAAGGAAAGCGAAGAGCGGGCGTTAAAACGCGCCAACCACATCATCGTGACCAGTCGCGCGACGAAGCGCATAGTGACCCAGCACATGGCGGTACTGCCGGACAAGATCACGGTTGCGGAACCAGGCACCGATCCGGCTCAGCGCGCGACCGGCACAGGTGCGCCGCTGCAAATACTGGCTGTCGGCGCGGTTCTTCCGCGCAAGGGCTACGACGTGCTGATCGAAGCTTTGGCGCCGCTGAAAGAGATCGATTGGCGTTTGACGATCGCCGGCGCGCTCGACCGGCATCCACAGGCTGTAGAAACCGTGCAAGCCGCCATTCGCGCGCATGGCCTTGAAGATCGCGTGACGCTCGCGGGCAAGGTCGTGCCGGCGACGCTCGATCGCTTTTATGAGAGTGCCGATCTATTCGTATCGGCTTCGCTTTTTGAGGGGTACGGCATGGTCTTGGCTGAGGCGATGTCGCGGGGTTTGCCCATCGTTCTCGCGGCCGGCGGCGCTGCAGCCGATACGGCGGGAGAAGCCGCTGCGCTTCACGTCGAGGCGGGCAATGTTTCGGAACTAACGGCCGCTTTACAACGCGCGCTTACGGACAAGAAGCTTCGGGATCGCTTGGCGGATGCTGCTTGGGAAGCCGGGCGAACCCTTCCGACGTGGCATGAGACGGCACGGCGGTTTGCAGCGGTCATTCTAGGACTGAAGCCGTGAACGATTTTTCGGCCGAATGGCTCGATCTCCGTGAGGCCGCCGATGCGCGTGCGCGCAATTCGGATGTCGCCAGCGCGTTGCAAGCGCGGTTGACCTTGCGAGACGAAGTGAACGTTCTCGATCTTGGGGCGGGAACCGGAGCCAATCTTCGCGCCACGGCTCAACTCCTGCCGACGCGCCAGACCTGGACGCTCGTCGATCGCGACCTGACGCTCCTCGATGTGGCGCGAACAAAGCTCGCCCGCTGGGCCGACAGCAATTCGGTCGATGGCGAGGCACTCGAACTGCGGAAGGGTTCGCGTGAAATTCGTGTCCTCTTCCGCTCGGCCGATCTTGCGCGGGAGACCAACGCGCTCGTTGATCCTGGCGTACAGCTTGTCACCGCGTCGGCGTTCTTCGACCTGACCTCGGAAAGCTTCATCCGCGAACTTGCGAAGACCGTCGTAGCGACGAAGGCCGTTTTCTACGCCACTCTGACTTACAATGGGTTGCAACGATGGACGCCCCATCGGCCAGCCGACAACCAAATAGCGGCGTCCTTCCAGCGGCATCAAATGCGCGACAAGGGTTTCGGACCGGCGGCTGGCCCGCTCGCGGCCTCGCATCTCGTCGACCAGTTTCGGATCAACGGCTACGTGGCTCTCGAAGGCGAAAGCCCCTGGCTGCTCGAACGCTCGGATCGGATGCTGATCGAGGAACTCCTGCGCGGTTACGCCGTGGCGGCTACGGATGAAGGCCGGCTTGACGAGAAGTCGATCGTGACTTGGGTGAAGGTTCCGCGCAGCGCAGCGTTCATCGGGCATACCGATGTATTTGCCGCGCCCGCGTGACAGTAGCAGTGATCACGCCACCCGCTTCGGGATCATCCGCTCGACCACACGGTCTTTGCGAATGAAGCGGTGATAGATCGCCGCGACGATGTGGAGCGCCACGAAGCCGATGATCAGGATCGCGCCGGTCTCATGCCACTCGAAGATCTCCTTCGACATGTCCTCGTTCTTCACCGTCAGCATCGGCAAACGGAAGTTGAAGACGTCGAGGTAGTCGCCGTACGAGATGGCCAGATAGCCAAGCACGGGAACCGCGATGAGCAACAGATAGAGCGCCCAGTGCACAAGATGGCTGAGGCCCGTAAGTGGCGGAGGCACGCTTGGATCGGAGCGCGGCGCGCCACGCGTCAGCCGATAGATGAGACGGAGCAGGACCAGCGCCAGCACCGTCAAGCCGATCAGCTTGTGAGAGCTATAAAGGAAGTTGGTCAGCGCATCCCAGACCCCGACCGTCGGCTTGCCATTCGCGTCGACGGAGGGCATGTCGTTGCCGCGGTAGGACATGTAGAACCCTACCGGCAACTGAACGAATATCAAAAGGGCGACCAGCCAGTGCAGGCCACGCGCCGTCGGCGTGTACGTCGGGAGATCGTATTTCGGATCTTGCGCCATGGCTCTAGCCTCGCCGCTCATGCCTCAGATCACAATCAAACAGCACGTCTCCGCCGTCAAGAATGTGTACGCGGGTTTCCGGGCGTAATGCCTGGTCAAGGTTGCCGATCGGCGACAGCGTCAATCCGGGGATCCCTGATCCCAGGATCATCGGGGCGACGAGGAGATGTAGGCGATCGACTGCTCCAGAGCCGATGAAATCCGAGACAGTGGAGGCGCCGCCCTCGACCAAAATTCTCTTTAGACCGCGTGCGAAGAGAGCGCCGACGATATCGGACGGCGCTAGGCGCTCGCCTTCTCCCTTTACCAACATTAGTTCGGCGCCTTCGGGCGGGTCGCGCTCCCGATTGGTGACGATCAGGCACGGCTGGTTACCAGTGGTGAGACATCGGGCGGATGAGGGAAGCCGACCGCGGGGATCGATGATGACGCGGACGGGCTCAGCGCCGGCGACGCGGCGGACCGTCAGCCGCGGATCGTCGGCAAGCACGGTCCCTATGCCCACCACGACGGCATCGACGCTCGCCCGAAGACGGTGGAGATGATCGAGCGCGCTCGGCCCGTTGATCCAGCGCGACTCGCCTGATGCAGTGGCGATCCGCCCGTCCAACGACTGGCCAAGCTGGGCAAGCACGAATGGCCTGTCTGCAGGCGCGTTCATGATCGGTTGGAATACCGCCGCGAAATCGACTTTCTCCGGTGTCATGGGCTCACTGCGTGATATATGACCCGAGCGTTGCGTCGCATGCTGCGCAATTCCATAAGGCAACCTTCCCCTCTCCCACCCTCTTCGCTCGTTAGCATCACAACATGACTTCCAAGCCGCCGCTCGGCCTCTTCGCCATTTACATGCGATCCCTCGCCCTGCTGGCTGGCGAGAAATATCTCGCAATCGGCCTGGCTGCGGCCGGCATCGTCATTGCCGTTACGCAGCTTGCCGAGCCCATCCTGTTTGGACGCGTGGTCGACGCCTTGAGCAAAGGCGAGAGCGCGTTCGTATATATCGGTCTTTGGGCGCTGCTGGGGCTGTTCGGCATCGTCGCAGGTGTTGTCGTGGGCATTAATGCGGATCGCTTGGCGCATCGGCAGAAGCTCGCGCATCTCGCAAGCATCTTCGAGAAAACGATTTCGCTGCCGCAAAGTTCGCACGCCGCGCGCGGTTCGGGAGCGACCATTCGTACGATCCTCTCGGGAATGAACGCGCTGTTCTGGCTCTGGCTCGGCGTCATGCGCGAGCAGCTCGCGGTTGTCTTCGGCATCATCCTTCTCGTGCCAACGGCATTTGCGATGGACGTGCGCATGGCAACGATCCTGACGGCGCTCGCGGGTGCCTATACGCTGATGCACGTGTTCGTCGTCAAACGGACGGCGACTGGCCAGGCGGCGGTGGAGGCGCATGAGACGGCGCTTTCTAGCCGCGTCGTCGATGTCGTCGGCAACGTCACTGTGGTGCAAAGCTATGGCCGTCTCAAAGCCGAAGCCGACGCGTTGCGCGGGCTGGCAAGCGATCTTCTCACCGCGCAGTATCCGGTGCTGACTTGGTGGGGCGTTCTGACCGTTATGCAGCGGTCCGCGGCAACGCTGACGATGGTGGTGATCTTCACTGCCGGCGCCATTCTTGTCGGACGCGGTGAGTTGACCGTCGGCCAGATCGTAAGCTTCGTGGCGTTCGCCACCCTGCTCATCTCTAAGCTCGATCAGCTATCGGGGTTTGCGGTGCGTATCGATCAGCAGGCGCCGACGATCACCGCGCTGTTCAATCTGATGGATGAAGCCGGCGCGTCGCCCGATGCTCCCGGGGCTAAGCCGCTGGAGGCCGTCAATGGGGCGGTTTCATTCGAGGGCGTCAA
>NZ_RXIZ01000015.1:445005-482049 GCF_003987855.1 Hyphomicrobium sp. | reverse complement strand
GATATCGCGAACGTGACGATCGAGTCGCTTCGCAACAACATCGCGGTCGTGTTTCAGGATGCGGGACTTTTCAATCGTTCGATCGGCGAGAATATCCGGATCGGCAAACCTGGCGCGACGGATGCTGAGGTCGAGCACGCGAGCAGGCTCGCGGAAGCGCACGACTTCATCATGCGCAAGCCGGGCGGGTATGACTTCCTGATCGGCGAGCGCGGGCTTGCGCTTTCAGGGGGCGAGCGCCAGCGCATCGCGATCGCGCGGGCTATATTAAAGGATGCGCCGATCCTGATCCTCGACGAAGCGACGAGCGCGCTCGATTCTGAAACGGAAGCCAAGATCAAGCGCGCGCTCGATACGCTGCGCGCGGGACGCACGACGTTCGTTATTGCGCACCGACTGTCCACGGTTGCGGACGCCGACCAGATCTTCGTGCTTGAACAGGGAAAGATTGTCGAACACGGGCAGTTTACCGAGCTCGAGGAACGCGGCGGCCTCTTCTCTCGTCTGGTCGCGGAAGGTGGATTTACCGTGCCGAAGACAACCGAGAAGCCCCGCGAACCGGTGGCCTGATCCTCGGCTGTACCGCCTTCGCTTCGCGACCTTCGGAGTGTCGACCCCGCCAAACAGTTAGAGCTTGTGCGCCATGCGCGCGCGCTTGGTTTCCAGATAGCGCTGGTTGAACTTGTTCGGAGCCGAGACGAGCGGCAGACGCTCCGCGACACGGACGCCGTTCTGCTTCAGCGCCTGCTCTTTCGCCGGATTGTTCGACAGCAGCTTGATCTCTTGCATGCCAAGGTCGCGGAGGACGCGCGCGGTCAAGGCATAGTCTCGGCTGTCGATCGGCGCACCGACCTCGATGTTGGCCTCGACCGTGTCGAAGCCCTGATCCTGGAGCGCATAGGCCTGAATCTTCTTGAAGAGACCAATGCCGCGGCCCTCGTGATACGGCACATAGACGATCGCACCGTACGGAACCTCAGTGATGATCTTCAGCGCCGCCTGGAGTTGCTGATAGCAGTCGCAGCGGAGAGAGTGAAAGATGTCGCCGGTAACGCAGCCGGAGTGGACGCGCACGACCGGCGTCGGCGCGGAGCCGTTCACCGCACCCGGCTCGCGATGGATGAGCACCAGGATCTGCTCTTCTTCGCTCTCGCCTTGATAGGCGTGCGCTTCCAGCATCAGTTCCTTGCCCTGGAAATCGATGGGAAGAATGGTCTCGACCGACCAATCGGCTGGCAGTTTCACAGACGTCAAGGCACCCGACTTCATCGGTTAATCGCTCCGGGGATCTGTAGAGGCATATGCCCCATTTACTTGGGGAACGCAAAGTCTCCTACCTCGACCGTCTTCTGAATGTTCCCCAGGTAACAGCGAGGTTCAACGAAATCCGCTAACGCGATTAAATGGGCATTTCCGTTGGCAAGATTTAGGACGTCAGGATGACGCGGGGGAGGCTTTTGGCGAATCCGCGAAAAGTCACCTATCTGATCAGCCCCGCATGAGCCGGGCGAACTCGATCTTGGGGCAGCGGTCCATAACGACCGTAAGTCCGGCCGCCCTCGCTTCGGAGGCCGCGTCCTCATTGATGACGCCGAGTTGCATCCAAATGACTTTGATCCCGAGCCGGTCTTTGTGGGCGATCGCTTCACGGACTATTTCCGGGACGGCATCGGATGCCCGGAAGACATCGACCACGTCCACTGGCGGCGGCACGTCCGCGAGGCTAGCGTAGACCAACTGGTCGAGAATGGTTTTTCCGGCGATCCCAGGGTTGACCGGCTTTACCGTGAAACCTCGGGCGATGAGGAAAGCCATAACGCCGTAACTCGGCCTCTCGGGCTTAGGCGACGCGCCGATAACGGCAAACGTCTTCAAGCGCGTGAGGATGGATTGGATTTCGCTGTCGGTCACGCCATCAATGCTCATTCCGTTGGCTCCGGCAGTGTGACACGGCCTTCCGCATCGAGCGGCATGAAGGGATTGAAGGCGACCTCCCAGAGGTGGCCGTCCGGGTCGGCGAAATAGCCAGCATAGCCGCCCCAAAACGTCGGCTGCCCCTTCTTCAGCAACTTCGCTCCCGCGGCGACGGCTTCCCTCAGCACTTCGTCGACTTCAGACTCCGAATTTACATTGTGTGCAAGCGTCACGCCCGCGAAGCTCGTTTCGCCGGGCTGCACACCAGCATCAGCGGCAAGTGCATCGCGTCCGAAAAGCGAGAGGACGATGCCGCCGACGCTGAAAAAAGCAACACTGTCGTTGCTGGCCGACGAGGCCTTCAGTCCGAGCGCCTCGTAGAAGGCTCGAGCTTTGGCGATCTCCGCCACTCCGAGCGTGATGAAGGAGATGCGCGGTTCCACGTCAGCGGTCTTTCCAATCGGGGCGACGCTTCTCAATGAACGCACAGATGCCTTCTTCGGCGTCGGCGGCCATCATGTTTTTCACCATCACTTCGCTGGCATAATCATAAGCTTCAGCAAGCGGCAACTCGGCCTGCCGATAGAATGCGGCCTTGCCAATGGTGATCGTCGCTTTTGATTTTTCGGCGATGATCTTCGCCATACCCAGCGCCTCGTCCATCACTTTACCGGCTGGCACCACCCTATTGACGAGGCCATAGCTCTGTGCGTCCGCCGCGGACAACGCCTCGCCGAGCAGAAGCATTTCCATCGCGCGCTTGCGGGAAACGTTGCGGGAGAGCGCGACCATCGGCGTCGAACAGAAGAGCCCGATGTTCACTCCAGGCGTGGCGAAGTCGGCTGTGTCGGCTGTCACCGCCAGATCGCAGGTCGCAACGAGCTGACACCCCGCAGCGGTCGCACGACCTTCGACGGCCGCAATAACAGGCTTGGGACAGGCTATGATCGCTTGCATCATCGCGGAGCAAGCGGCCATCGTTTCGCGAAAGAACGCTTCACCACCGTCGGCGTCGCCGCGATGCGCGGTCAGTTCTTTCAAATCGTGACCGGAAGAATAGACACTTCCGGCCGCGCTGAGGATGATCGACGCGACGTTTGCATCGCCGCCAAAGCGTTCGATCTTTTCATGAAGATCGCTGATGAGGGCCAGGGACAACGCGTTGCGAGCTTGCGGCCGATTAAGCGTCAGACGGACGATGCCGGGACCCAGCGTTTCAGATGAAACCAATTCCGAAACGGGCGATAAATCCTGCATGACTGGGCCCCGCAAACTTGCCAGCTATTGCAGCGCCTTCTCGATTTCCGCGCGATGCGCCTTCACGACGTCGACGTTCTCTTTGAATTGAAGACGCGGGGTCGTGCCGATCGCTTCATTGAGTTCATCAAGGAGCTGCTTCTTGTCAGCTTCGGGGATGCTGGTGTCCTTTTGAACTTCCTCGCGCTCCTTTTTAAGCGCATCGACGGGATCCACGAAGTTGCCAGTGCCGGAATCGAGGCCCGCCATAACGATCGAGATGTTGGCGGCGACATCGTCGAGTTCGGCAAAGGTGTTAAAGCCGTGCTTCTTGGCGATGGTTTCAAGTTCGGACTGGAGTGCGGGGTCGGGCTTGTCGCCGGCGGCTTGAATCTTGCTCGCAATCGCCGCCAGGTCAGACTGTGCAGCGATGAAATGTGTGACTTGATCGTCCGTGAGCTTGATCTGCTTCACGTCCTCCGCTGCGGATGCGTTGGCGGCGGGCGCAGCCTCGCCCTGAGCGGCAGGAGCCTTAGCCGGCGGAGGCGCATCATCGGCACTCGCAAACGTGACGGCGCCGAAAACACTCAAACCTCCGATGATCAAGCGCATCGCCGCCTTGGTCGAAGTGACCGACATCATGTTCCTCCAAATCGCTTACGCGCCCTATGGTGTTTGCTGCCCCGGACCTATTACGCCCACTCCAGGCCCGTGAATAACGTTCCACTCTACTCTCTCGCATGTTGGCCCCGGTATGTGGCGCGAGAAAATCAAAGCCGTCTTAGCGCAGTGTCCCTGCACCGCCAATGAACGAAGCGGAAGACCTAACTCTAGACGATTATCGGCTTGACAAACCCGTGTCTAAGGCCCTATATTCCTTCTCAGATTGAGAGGGAATTTTGTCATGTCGGCACTCAGCGAGCCTCATTTTCACGATGAAGCGAAGGCTTTCGAAAAGCTGGAGTCGCTAATCTGGGCTGATGGTCCGGTTTGCCCCCACTGCGGCGGCAAAGAGCGCATCTATAAGTTGAGCGGCGTCCGCTCCAAGCCGAGCAAAAAGCACCCGAACGGCGTTGAGCGTCTTGGGCTGAAGAAGTGCGGTCATTGCCGCAAGCAGTTCACCGTTCGCATGGGCACGATCTTCGAAGACAGCCACATCCCCCTGACCAAGTGGTTTCAGGCGATGCACCTGATGTGCTCTTCAAAGAAGGGCATCTCTAGCCATCAGCTTCATCGGACGTTGGAGATCACATACGAAGCGGCGTGGTTCATGTCGCATCGTATCCGGGAAGCTATGCGTTCGGGTGCTTTCTCCCCGATGGGCGGCGGGGGAACAATCGTTGAAATTGATGAGACGTTCGTTGGCTACAAGGGCGGCAAGAAAGATGTCCGTCGTGGCTACGCTCATCGTAACGCCGTGCTGACGCTTGTTAGCCGCGAAGGCGAAGCCCGAAGCTTCCACATCAACGAGGCCAATCAGGATAACATCCTGCCGATCATTCGCGCGAACCTCGCGGCCGAAGCGAAGATCGTCACAGATGACGCTGGCTACTATCGGAACCTAGACAAAGAGTTCCTACACGCCTTCGTCAATCACTCAGCTGGCCAGTACGGTCGCGGTGAAATTCACACGAACACGATTGAAGGCTACTTCTCGATCTTCAAGCGTGGAATGAAGGGCGTCTATCAGCATTGCAGCGAGAAGCATCTGCATCGTTACTTGGCGGAATTTGATTTCCGGTATTCAAACCGCATTGCGCGCGGCGTTGACGACAAGGCTCGGGCAATTAAGGCGATTGTAGGTGCTAAGGGCAAGCGACTGACGTACCGACCGTCTGACAAAATCAACCCCACCTAAGAGGCGATAATGCCGTTTTACAGGCGGGATCATCTCAAGTTGATAGCAAAAGCAAAGCTAGATGACGCGTTGCTTTTGCTTGCACATCGGCGGTGGTCTAACGCTTACTACCTCGGTGGATTTGCTGTTGAGATCGGGCTGAAGGCTTGCGTGGCCAAGCAAATGTCGGCCGAGGTAATACCCGACAAGAAATTCATCAACGACATGCACACTCATGTTCTGCCCAGCCTCATCGGTCTTGCTGGCCTAAGCGAAGAAAAAAGAACTAAAGAAGCATCTGATGCAGACTTTGCGCAAAACTGGGGTATTGCCGCTCAATGGTCGCCAGAAAAGCGCTACGAGGTGGTGGACCCGACATCGGCCCAACTTCTCTTGGCTGCAGTTAATGACAGCGCGTCAGGGGTATTCCCGTGGATACAAACGTACTGGTAACGGCGGGCCACAAGCTCATCGACTTACTTGAGGCTAAAGGTTTCAAGGCGCGGGCGGCTATGTGGGTCCACAACAGTGACGTTGAAACCTGGAAACTTTGGATCGTGGGACCCAAAAATTTTACCGACCAGCGCACTTTCTATAGAAAGGTGTCAGAAGCTATTTCGCAAAATAAGCAAGATTTCCCAGGCATCGACGCAAGCTATCTTGAATTGATTCCGGACTCGCATGAAGCAATCCGAGGCCTGTCCAAATTTGCGCGGGTTACAGGAAAAAGCTCGGTATTCATGCAAAATAATCGATTCAACAATTTCTACCTTGCCGATGGCATTATTCTACTGATGGACCCCTGATACTCGCGCGCCACGTCCCTTATGGCATCGGCTACCTCTGCGAGAGCATCACCGAAGGCTTCTTCTGGGCTCATTGTTTCTCGTCTGTACTGCGCTTTATCTAGGCGAGTGGCGATTTTTTCCAACAAGGTCGAAATGTCGAAGACTTCAAGATTTTTGATCTCAACCATGACGCACCTCGCGGCACGCCAGCAAATCAGCTAATCTTGCGTTATGGCCAAACCCAAAGACACACAGCCCGACACGCGCACGCAGAAACAGAAGTTCATCGACAAAGCGCGCGAGCTGGAAACAGACGACCGACCAGAGGTCTTCGACCGGGTGCTGAGCGCCATCGCGAAGGCTCCGCCGCCAGCCGCAAAAACCGCTGCCAAAAAGCGCAAGCGCTGATCCCTCCAGACGAATTTTAGGACAGCTAAAAGTTGCAAAAGCTAGTGGGTTTGTCAAGCCGACAATCCTCTAACTCTATCTGGTATCATGATACCACATTGCGGTAATATTTTACCTTCTTACTTATTATATTGTTTTTATTGGCTAATATACTGATCCTCAGAAATAACTTGCAAATTCTTCACGAGTTCGCGTATCTACGCCGCTTCTCGGAACGCCGCGCGCCGTCGCAGGACGCGCAGCCGTCCGCCAAGGAGCTTCAATATAATGTCTACCTATGTCGCCAAGCCGGCCACTGTGGAGAAGAAGTGGGTCCTCATCGACGCCGAAGGGCTCGTTGTCGGCCGCCTCGCCGCTCTCATCGCGACGCGCCTCAAGGGCAAGCACAAACCGATCTACACGCCGCATGTCGATTGCGGTGACAACATCGTCGTCATCAATGCCGAGAAGGTCGTCTTCACCGGCGCGAAGCGCGAAGACAAAGTCTACTACAAGCACACCGGCTATCCCGGCGGCATCAAGGAGCGCACCCCGCGCCAAATCTTCGATAGCAAGCATCCCGAACGGATCGTCGAGAAGGCCGTCGAGCGCATGCTCGCACGCGGCCCGCTCCATCGGCAGCTGATGCGCAATCTGCGCGTCTACAAGGGTGCCGCGCATCCGCATGAAGCCCAGAATCCGGAAAAGCTCGATATCGCGAAGCTCAACCGCAAGAACGTGAGGGTCTAAGATCCATGGTTACCGAAACAAAGACCCTCGCCGATCTCGCGGCCGTCAAGGGCTCAGAGCCGGAAGCGGCGCCCGTTCGCACGCAGAAGCTCGATAAACTTGGCCGCGCTTACGCCACCGGCAAGCGCAAGAACGCTGTTGCCCGTGTGTGGCTCAAGCCCGGCAAGGGCACCATCACGGTCAATGAGAAGGACTACAAGGCCTACTTCGCGCGTCCCGTGCTGCAGATGCTCCTGCAGCAGCCGCTCGATCTCGCAAACCGCGCAACGCAATACGACATCCGTATTTCAGTTGCTGGCGGCGGGCTTTCGGGCCAGGCGGGCGCCGTTCGTCACGGCATTTCGAAGGCTCTGACCTACTATGAGCCGGAGCTGCGCGGCGTACTGAAGAAGCAGGGCTTCCTCACCCGTGACAGCCGCGTCGTCGAACGCAAAAAGTACGGCAAGGTCAAAGCTCGCAAGTCCTTCCAGTTCTCGAAGCGCTAGTCGCAGCGACCACGCGATACGAAAGCACAGCCCGCCACCTCGGCGGGCTGTTTGCTTTTCTGCGCCCCAAGGGTTGTCGCAGGGGCACACCAATGCCACATAGCCATGGATTTTCCGCCATTTCCGGCGGTTTGAGAGAACCGGGGGGTTCGGAGAGACGATGGACGTAGTGCTGAACGGAATTCATGAACTTTGGACGGTTCTCATAACTGACATTGGTTATCTCCTCTCGCCCCATTGGTGGCGAACGCACGCCGTTCCCCTCTTCAACATCCTCATGATCGACCTGACACTCGCGGGCGACAACGCGATCGTCGTTGGCATGGCAGCCTCGCGGGTCGAGAAGTCGATGCGCGCGAAGGTGATCTTCTGGGGCATTCTCGGGGCTGTGGTGCTGCGGATCGTTTTCTCCGGCGTCGCCCAGCAGATGCTTCAGGTGATCGGCCTGACGTTTGCCGGCGGCATCCTGCTCCTGTTCGTATGCTGGAAGATGTACAAGCAGATCGTGGAGGCGGAAACGCATTCGATCCACGAGGTTGAGAAGAACCTTGCTTCCGCAGATCCGCACCCTCACCCGTCGAGCTTCTGGGCGGCGCTTTGGACGATCATCCTTGCCGACCTTTCGATGTCGCTCGACAACGTGCTGGCGGTGGCGGGCGCGGCCGGCGAATCCACTCTGGTCCTGATCATCGGCCTTGCGATCGCGATCGTGCTGATGGCGGTTGCCTCGACATACATAGCGAAGCTGCTGGCCCGCTATCCGTGGATCGCATGGGTCGGACTTGCCATCATCCTTTATGTTGCGATCGATATGATCTACCGCGACAGCCATAGGATTGCCTGCGCGAACTATGGCATCGGCTGCTCGGAGACGATCTGGGAAGGCATCAAGCATCGGATCGGGATGTGGTTCAAATGACGACGGCGACGAAGACAAGGCTCGCTCGGGTATTCATCGATGGCGAGGCCGGGACGACCGGCCTCGAAATCCGCGAGCGGCTGGCCGGCGTCGAAGGGATCGAGGTCAGAAGCATCGATCCGACGAAGCGGAAGGATCGCACCGCACGGGCTGAGATGCTGCGCGATGTCGAACTCGTCGTGCTTTGCTTGCCGGACGACGCGGCTCGCGAGACGGTAGCGCTTGCCGACGAACTCGGCCCCGACGCGCCAAAGATCGTCGATGCTTCGACGGCGCACCGCGTTGCGGATGGCTGGGTCTACGGCTTTGCCGAAATGAGCCGTGGCCATGCCGACATCATTCGGTCGGCGCGGCGCGTCGCCAATCCAGGCTGCTATCCGACCGGCGGCATTGCGCTGCTTAGGCCGCTCGTCGATGCGGGCATCATCGAGCCCGACCATCCGATCACCGTCAATGCCGTCTCCGGCTATTCCGGTGGCGGGCGGACGATGATCGAAGCTTATGAGGCGGGACATGCGCCTTCGTTCGAGCTCTACGGGCTGGGACTAGAGCACAAGCACGTGCCGGAGCTGCAAACCTATTCGGGTCTGTCGCGACGGCCGATCTTCGTGCCAAGCGTCGGCAACTTCCGGCAGGGGATGCTTGTCTCCGTCCCGCTGCACCTGGACACGCTCCCGGGCAGGCCATGCCTGCGTGATATCGAGCTCGTTCTTGACGAACACTATCGCGGCAGCGAGTTCGTCAGCGTGGCCGCCGATTCTTCCGCGCGCGTGAGCCGGCTTGAAGCGGAGGCTCTCAACGGGACCGATAAGCTAGAGCTTTTTGTGTTCGGCAAAAGCGCGCTCAATCAGGCTGTCCTGGTCGCGCGCCTTGATAATCTTGGCAAGGGCGCTGCCGGAGCCGCCGTGCAGAACATCAAGCTGATGCTCGGCCTCGGCTAGCGTAGAAATCGCGCGGCACTATTCCGGCTCGGCGGGTGGCGTGGAGATGGACGACCGCCAGCACGAACACCACTGCGCCCCCCCCTTGATGCATGAGTCCGAGATCCAGCCGGACATGAGACAAAAGCGTGAAGATGCCGAGCGCGATCTGCATGACGACCGCCGCGCCGAGCCACTGAGCGGTGAGACGAATGCGATCGTCCACAGGCGAGCGGCTCGTCAGCCAAATTTGCAGAAAGCTCAGGAAGGCGACGAAGTAGGCCATCATCCGATGATTGAACTGCGTCGCCGCGTGGCTCTCGAAGAAGCTCAGATAGGCGGGTTTGAGCCAATAGTCGCTGGGAACGAACTGGCCGTTCATGGATGGCCACGTGTTGTAGATGTAGCCTGCACGAAGCCCAGCAACGAATGCGCCGAGCACGACCTGGACCAAGACTGCGGTGACGATCAAGGGCGCCATACGCCTGATCACTGGCGTCGCCACCTCACCCGTCACACGCGGCACTCCGGGCCACTCTTCGAGCGCTGCCCAGACAAGCAATCCAAGGATCATGAAGGCGGTCGTGAGGTGGAGAGCGAGCCTGTATTGGCTCACCTCGATGCGCTCGCTCAGGCCAGAACTCACCATGTACCAGCCGATGAATCCTTGCAGGCCACCCAGCGCGAGGATGCCGAGAAACTTCATTCCGGTGCCGCGCTTCAGTTTGCGCGTCCACCAGAAGTACAAAAACGGCAGAGCGAAAACGACGCCGATGGCCCGGCCAAGAAGCCGGTGGCTCCATTCCCAATAATAGATGAATTTGAACTCATCGAGCGTCATGCCCTGGTTCAGAGCGTGATACTGCGGGATCTGCTTGTATTTGTCGAAGGCCGACATCCAGTCGGCTTCGTTGAGCGGCGGGATCGCGCCAAGCAACGGCTGCCATTCGGTGATCGACAGCCCGCTTTCGGTCAGGCGCGTCGCGCCCCCCACGACCACCATGGCAAAAACCAGAGCGGCGACGATCCACAGCCAAACGGAAACGGCGCGGCGGCCGCCGTCGCGTTCCTCGGCGGCCATTGCTTGGCGGTTATCGGCAAGTTGCATCATCGTCATCGGCGGGGCAAATCCTCAAGCCGCTTTCTGTAGGGTGTGATACTCCATCAACGGAGACGAACAATGCGCCCATGCGGCGCGCCAAACGTTAATCATTCGGGCCCTGTCAGCACATGACGCAGCGCAAGCGAAAGCTTATCGGAACGGTCGCCTTGCTTTTGTTCGTTGGCCTTTACGCCATTCTGGCGGTAGCCGTCGCAGTGGTACTTCAGGTGCGCAACGTCAGCAAGTTTGCCGAACTTGGATATTACGTCGTGGCAGGACTTCTGTGGGCTTTGCCGGCTGGCTGGCTCATCAGCTGGATGCAGCGTCCAGACCGCTGATGGTCAACTCTCAGGCGCTCTGAGCGGCGGCTTCGCGCGTTCGCGTGGCAAGCGCGATGCGTCCCGACATTTGGGATGATACCGGTTCTGGACGCTTGTAGCGTAGGATATCGATCTCGGCGACATCGAAACCGAGGAACCGTCCAGCAGGATCCAAAGGTATGTCGCTCTCGCGGAGCGCTGCGGCGAGCACGCCGGCATCGAAGCGGCCTTCGATGCATTCGAAAAGGATGCGCGCTTCCTGATGGCGTCCGGTCACGATGATGAAATCGTAAGCCTCGTCGAGAGCGTCGAAGGTCACGTTCAACAGATCCGCGTCGAGCCGATCTCCTTCTCCGGAGATCGCTTCCCCGCTCGGAATGACGTGCGCGCGTGTCCCCGGCAGTCGCTGAATGATATCGCTGAACGCCGCCTTGCCGGTAATCAGATCATTCCATCCGCGGCTCATGTCGAGACCGGCGCTGCGGCCAAACCCGTTCCCGCGCGGGCTCCAGTCAACGATGATTGTCTGCGCGCCGGCATCGCCCAGCGCTTTGGCAAGTTCGAGTGCCAGAGAAAACGGCGGCACGTCTTCCGTCTCTCCGGTTACGATGGTGCGCTGACCTCCGCCCGAGGGGCGATGCGCCTTGATGCGGCTCGCCAGAGCGTCGATTTCGGAATAGCAGGGAGGCGGAGGAATAGCGTCGCTCGTTCGAGCGTCGGCTTTGGCGAAAATCTCATCTTCCAGTGTCGGACGAGCAATGGAAGCTTTCTCGGATTCCCCAGACTGACCGCCCGTAGAAATTGGTAGTTCCACCAGAATGTCCGCCGTGCGCGCGGCACTTGGCGCATCGGTGGAGAGAGCGGGTGCTTTTTGTCTCTTCTTCGTGACCGGAAGCCGATTATGTCTGGCGCGCAGGATGACCCATCCAAGACCCAAAATTGCAGCAGCTATTGCCGCGATCAGCGAGATCTCGAGTTTAAACGCCAATCCTGCCGCATCATGAAGTTCTGGCCGCAGCAACGACAGAATTGCGAACGTTGCCGCGCCAAGCCCGATCGCGCACAGAGCGACTTCCAGCCCATTCACGATCGGCGGCGCGCCGGCGGCTGTGGGCTTTTTGCAAAACTCGGACGGGACCGGCGCACGCGAAAGCATACTGATGCTCTACAAGGTTTCAGAGACCCATCGAGTAAGCGTTCGTTGAAGTTAGCAATTGCTTAATCGAATCCGAAAAATTCGACGCACCTCACATTTCGAAGGTTGAGCGCGCCGTTCGAGCATCGCAGACGGAGAACCAGTCCGGCACCGCTCAGTGGTCGGATGGAAGTTCGAGTTCGACTCGGGAAAAATTCCCGGCGCTGTGGGGCGCGGAATTCCTGTAATCGATCATCTCAAGCAGAGATCGGCGGTTGAAATGAGCTGCATAAGCTCGGAAATGTGGTGTCGTGGAGAGATGCAATCCTGCTGACCTTCGTCGAGCCAGCCACATGCAGGTTCTTTGCCATTCGCGCCGCGAGAACCGACTTGCTTCGCTTGACGAAAAAACGCGCGTAAGCCAATAAGTTACAATGTTACAGATTGGTCGACATCAGATCAAAATGCCTTTGAGGCGCCGCCTGCTGGCGCTCGTCGCGCTCGTGCTTGGACTATGCCTGATCGGCGGCAGCGCGCTGAATTACTGGTACGGACTTCGCAAGGTCGATTTGGAAATGTCGTCGGCGATCGAGGTCGCGGCGAGCGCGGTATCCGACGCGTTACTATCGGTAACGTCCGGCACGGACACGAGCGCTCAGGTGCAAAGAATCGTCGCTTCATTCGATGGTGACCGTCACGTCATCGCCCGCCTGCTGTCGCCGGATAAAAAGGTCATCAGCTCTTCGGCTCTCGAGCGGCCAACAGATCCGCCGCCGCAATGGCTTTATTGGCTTCTTTCCGGGGAGCCGCGTTCACGTACCTTCGATCTTCCTGCGGGGCTGAAGAAATTCGGCACGCTCGAAATTTCCGCCGACTCCCACAATGAGATCGGCGAAGTGTGGGAGGACCTGAAGCTCAAGTTTCTGATCATCGTGAGCTTCTGCGCTATCGTACTTGCGCTTATCTACGCGACGCTCGGCTGGGCGTTGCGCCCCCTGGAACAGCTTTCCATTGCGCTCAAACGCGTCGGTGAAGGCGATTATACCGCCCATGTCGCCGAGACGGGACCGGAAGACCTGAAGCTCATCTATCAATCCTTCAACCGAATGGCGGCGCAGCTCGAGAGCGCGGAAGGACAAAACCAGCGTCTTAACGAGCAGCTTTCGACGGTACAGGAAGAAGAGCGTTCGGAGATCTCGCGAGACCTCCATGATGAAATCGGACCGTTCCTGTTTGCCGTCGACGTCGATGCGCAAGCCATCCCTCTTCTCGTTGCAAGTAACGCCTCCGAGGACGTGCTCGAACGCAGCAAAGCCATCAGGCAATCCGTTCAGCACATGCAAGTGCATTTGCGCGCCATTCTAAGCCGTCTAAGGCCAACGCTTCTCATCGATCAGGGCCTTGTCATTGCGGTCGAGCATCTCGTCGCATTCTGGAAGGCACGACGGCCGAACATCGTGTTCACGATGGACATCGAGGATGCGCGCTTTCCAATCGGAATTGAGGAAGTCGCCTTCCGGATTCTTCAAGAGGGCGCGAGCAACGCCGTGCGCCATGGACGGCCCTCCGCAATCGGACTAGCGGCGCGCCAGACGGCGGATGGCATCCTGCGGGTCACCGTGTCGGACGATGGCGCCGGCATCGCCACGAAGGACCCTAACGGTTTTGGACTCACCGGTATGAAAGAACGCGTGACATCGCTTAACGGGCGGATGCGCATTGCAGATCGTGAAGGGGGAAAAGGCGTCATGCTGATTGTGGAAATTCCGCTGCCACCGGCGAGAAACACTAAAGACAATGCGGGACCGCTAACATCGAGTGCAGCATGAAAATTCTTTTAGTTGATGATCATGGCGTCGTTCGCGAAGGACTTCGCAAGCTCTTCGTCGCGCATTTCGAAGCCGAGGTTCTAGAGACTTCCGGCATCGACGATGCGCTTGAGGTCTACGACCGCCAACGGCCCAACGTCGTGGTGCTCGACCTCAATCTCGAGGGAGCCGGAGGTCTCGAAGTTCTCCGCCGAATTCTAGCGGCGGACAGCAACGCACGCGTCGTCGTCTTCAGCATGCACCACGAGCCGATTTATGCCGTTCGCGCGTTGCGCGGCGGGGCGCGTGGCTACGTCAGCAAGAGCGCGCCGGTTGAGGAGCTCATCGCCGCCATCCGCAAAGTCAGCGCAGGCGAGCAGTACATCGACCGCGATCTCGCGTCACGCATCGCCGTCAGTCAGATCTCCTCCGATGATCCGCTTCAATCGCTATCGATTCGGGAAGTCGAGATCCTGCGCATGCTGGGGCAAGGCAAGAGCATGACGGCAATCTCGGAAAGCCTCGGCATCGCTTATAAGACCGTCGCCAACATCTGCACGCAGATGAAGGTCAAGCTAGGGGTCGACCGGACCGCGGATCTCATTCGGCTCGCCATCGAGACACTGCGGGCTTGAGGAAGTCGTCAAACAAAAAAAGGCGCCGGTTCTGCCGGCGCCTTGGTGTTCTTATCGCGATGACACGTTATTTCTTGTCGTCATCGTCGTGCTTCGTTCCGGCAGTCGCCTTGATGTTATCCAGGCCCGCTTTGAAAATGCCCGTGATCACTTCCTTGGCTTCTTTGTCAGATTTGCCATCGGCGGCGTCGAATACGGCCGACCAGGCGAAGTTGATCTCGTCCTCATCGTCATCGTCCGGCGTCAGCGCGAACTGCGCCTGATAATTTTTTACCGGCAACGGGCTTTCCAAGATCTCGTAACGATAGAAATTAGGCTTCACGTCGAGAAGCTTTTCCTTGATCTTGCCGCCGTTCTTCAACGTGAGAACGCGGACCTTCGCGTCGCCTTCGGTGCTTTCCTCGCAATTCGCGACTGCCGGATGCCAATCCTTGATTGCGCACCAGCCGCCAAACTGCGCCCACAGCCGTGTGCGCTCATCATTCATTTTCTTCGGGTCGACCTTAAGTTCCAGCTTTTTGCCGACCGCGAGGCTTGCAGCATTGGCCGCAACAGCCGTTAGCATCACCCCGGCCAGAGCTCCGATAACACCCAGGCCCTTCGTAAATTTCATGCGCTTACTCCCATTTTTTCCGTTGAACGCTCTTACGTGAAAAGCCGCCGGGGACGACTTCACAAGCGCGTTACTATATTACAGCAAGAAGTTTTCCCGCCCAGGCTGCTCGGTCAAGCAACGGTTCGTCGGATCAAGCGGCGGCCGTTCTCGGATGGGCCTTGGTGTCGAAAAACAGCGCTTGGCTGATGATCGCCATTACGGTGTCGCGCTGGAAAGGCTTTGAGATGAGGAAGGTTGGCTCTGGGCGCTCACCAGTCAGGACCTTCTCGGGATAAGCGGTGATGAATATGATCGGGACTTCGCCGTCGGCGACGATCTCCTTGGCGGCTTCCAAACCGCTACTGCCGTCCGCAAGCTTGACGTCCGCGAGAATGAGACCCGGCTTTTTGCGTTTCACCGCCGCGAGTGCCTCGGTCTTCGTAGTGGCCACCTCTTGTACGACGTGACCGAGGCTCGTCACGATCGTTTCGAGATCCATCGCAATCAGAAGTTCGTCCTCGATGATGAGGACGTTCGTCGCTACTTGATGCGCGATCTCCTGACCTGCGATTTCGAGTAGCTTCTCAACCTCGTCTTCGCCGACCTCCAGAATTCCCGCCGTCTCGGTGGACGTGAATCCCTCCACGGCAACCAGCAGGAAAGCCTGACGCGGTAAAGAGCTGATCGAGTTAATCCGACTCTGCGCGACGGCCATGGAATTTGGGCCTTCATCACGGTGGTCGCCCTCGAGTCGAACTGATTTCCAGACCCTCAGAAATTCGTGATAAAGCGCCATGCGCGGCGGCATGTTGCTCGGGAAATCCGAGGGCGTCGAAACCAAGCTTTCGAGAAGGGTAGCAACGTAAGCATCGCCGATCTGCTGCGAGCCGGTCAATGTGCGCGCGAAGCGACGCAGATACGGCAAATGCACCCGAATGGTTTGCGCAATCGACATAGCTTTGAACCTCCCAAGCCAGCCAGGACGAGTCAATCGTCCCTGATCGGCGCGCGCGTACAGCGCGCGCACTCTGCAATGGCCAATCTGTACCGGAACAGAAACGCTGGAGTGGAAGAGATGGTTCCCCAGTGGAACGAATTCTCACTCGCCGAGTTCGCAGATGAGCCCCCACCTCGAACATTCTTACAGGAGTTTGTCGCAAACGGGGCCGCCACACTCTTCTCAAAAGGTACATAAGGTCGGTCATGCAGCATCGCCTCGACACGTCCGAGGATTGCAAGCGAGCGGACGGCGAGTTGCCTGAAAGGCAGCCTGAGCCCGAGGCGATCAAAGCTCCAGTTCCCCAGCTTCCGGGTTTCGCAGCGCAGCTGATCGGCCAGCGAATGCGAGCGATGTACGAAACCCTCGCTCAGGAGCCGGTACCTGACGACCTCCTCGAACTTGTTCGAAAACTTGAAGCCAAGGAGCGCCCGGAGTGACGCAGCCGAAGAGCTTCGGGGACGCGTTGATCGAAGCGATCCCAAATCTTAGAGCTTTCGCTCACTCGCTAAGCGGGGATGGACAGCTCTCGAATGACCTTGTGCAAGAGACATTGCTCAAGGCGTGGACGCACAAGGAATCGTTTGTCCCAGATTCGAATCTCAAGGCTTGGCTGTTCACGATCCTGCGAAACACGTACTTCACGTATTATCGGAAGTCCCAGCGCGAAGAGCTGGATGAGGACACCGCGGCGATGAACGCCAGCGTACCTCCCGCACAGCTTACACATCTTGAGTTCGAAGATATGCAAAGGGCTTTGATGCGCCTTTCTGCAGATCACCGCGAGGCCCTTTTGCTGATTACAGCCGAGGGATTTTCCTATGAGGATGCGGCGCGTGTTTGCGGGTGCGCCGTCGGCACCATGAAGAGCCGGGTTAATCGCGCGCGCAGCAAACTGCTGGAAGAAATGACAGGTCAGCCTGTTGATGACGGACATCGGGAGCCCGAAGAAGCCCCGAAAAGCTCGTCGGGGCCCTGACGGCATCTGCCCTACTCTCCAGTCCGGCCCAGCTTTGGCCACCATGTTCCGGCTGGGTGAGGACGCTTCGCCATCCGCTCCACGTCCCGCCACGGTTCGATGAATAATGTTTCGATGGTATCGAGCAGCCTTGGCTGGTGCTCGGAGAGCCGCCGCCAATTTTTCTGGGAACAAAGTTGCGCCGGCGAACGTTGAGCGAGGTTAAACAAGACTCGTGGGGAGCCTAGTATGTCGGAGCAGATCAGCGCCAACGAGTCCGAGCGATACCCATCGGGGCCGGGCGGCGTTCTCGTCGAGATGCTTCAGACGCTGCAGGCCGTTAAGGCCGGCGACTTCACCGTGCGCATGCGCGGCGACTGGGATGGCCTTGCCGGTAAGATCGCCGATACGGTCAACGATATCATCGTCACAAATCAGCGTATGGCTAATCAGCTTCAACATGTCGGCCATGCGGTCGGCAGAGAGGGACTGACCAACCAGCGGGTGCGTCTTGGGCTGACGCTCGGTGCCTGGGGCGAGATGGAGCAGTCCGTCAACGGCCTCATCGACGACCTTCTTCAACCGACGACCGAGGTGACGCGTACGATCGAGGCCGTGGCGCAGGGCAATCTTCTACAGCCAATGCGACTCGACGTCGGCGGACGCCCCCTCAAGGGCGAGTTCTTGCGATCGGCGACGATCGTCAACACGATGATCAAGCAGCTTTCGGTTTTCACCTCCGAAGTCACGCGTGTCGCGCGCGAAGTCGGCACCGAAGGCAAACTCGGCGGTCAGGCCCAAATTCGCGAAGTGACCGGCGTATGGAAGGACCTCACAGAGAGTGTCAACTCGATGGCGTCGAATCTTACGGCGCAGGTTCGCAACATCGCCGAAGTGACGATTGCGGTCGCCAACGGCGACCTCTCCAAGAAGATCACCGTCGACGTGCGCGGCGAGATCTTGCAGTTGAAGGAAGCCATCAACACGATGGTCGAACAGCTGCGCTCATTCGCAGCCGAGGTGACGCGCGTCGCGCGCGAAGTCGGTACCGAAGGCCGGCTTGGCGGTCAGGCGGTCGTGCCGGGCGTCGGCGGCACATGGAAAGACTTGACCGACAACGTCAACCTGCTTGCCGCCAACCTCACGACGCAGGTTCGAAACATCGCGGAAGTGACGACCGCCGTCGCCCGCGGTGACCTTTCGCGCAAGATTACCGTCGACGTCAAAGGCGAAATTCTCGAGCTCAAAAACACCATCAACACGATGGTCGATCAGCTCAACGCATTCGCGTCCGAGGTGACACGCGTCGCGCGCGAAGTCGGCACCGAAGGACGCCTCGGCGGTCAGGCGGCAGTGCCCGGCGTCGCGGGTACGTGGAAAGACTTGACCGACAACGTCAACTCGATGGCCGGCAACCTGACTGGTCAGGTGCGCAACATCGCCGAAGTGGCGACCGCCATCGCGCGCGGCGACCTGTCGAAGAAGATCACCGTCAACGTCTCGGGCGAAATTCTGCAGCTGAAAGAGACCATTAATACCATGGTCGATCAGCTCAATGCGTTTGCGGGCGAGGTCACGCGCGTCGCGCGCGAGGTCGGCACCGAAGGCAAGCTCGGCGGTCAGGCGCAGGTCTCGGGCGTTGCCGGCACTTGGAAGGACCTGACGGACAGCGTGAACTCGATGGCGTCGAACCTCACTACGCAGGTTCGCAACATTGCCGACGTGTCGACGGCGATCGCGCGCGGCGACCTATCGAAGAAGATCGACGTCGACGTCAAAGGCGAGATTTTAGAACTCAAGAACACCATCAATACGATGGTCGATCAGCTCAACGCCTTCGCTTCGGAAGTGACGCGCGTCGCGCGCGAAGTCGGCACCGAGGGCAAGCTCGGTGGACAGGCGCAGGTCTCAGGTGTTGCCGGTACTTGGAAGGATCTCACCGATAACGTGAACTCGATGGCCGGCAACTTGACCGGCCAGGTTCGTAACATCGCCGAAGTGACGACGGCGGTTGCCCGCGGCGACCTTTCGCGCAAGATCACCGTAGACGTCAAAGGCGAAATTCTCGAGCTGAAGAACACCATCAACACGATGGTCGATCAGCTCAACGCCTTCGCTTCGGAAGTGACGCGCGTGGCGCGCGAAGTCGGCACGGAAGGCAAGCTCGGCGGTCAGGCGCAAGTGTCCGGGGTCGCCGGGACCTGGAAGGATTTGACGGACAACGTCAACTTCATGGCTGGCAACCTGACGGCTCAGGTGCGCAACATCGCCGAGGTCGCGACCGCGATCGCGAGTGGCGACCTTTCGAAAAAGATTACCGTCGACGTGCGCGGCGAAATCCTGCTGCTCAAAGAGACACTGAACACGATGGTAGAACAGCTGCGCTCGTTCGCAGCCGAGGTGACGCGCGTCGCACGCGAAGTCGGCACCGAAGGACGCCTCGGCGGCCAGGCGGTTGTTCCCGGTGTCGGCGGCACATGGAAAGACTTGACCGACAACGTCAACCTGCTTGCCGCCAACCTGACCACTCAGGTGCGCAACATCGCCGAAGTGACGACGGCGGTCGCCCGCGGCGACCTTTCGCGCAAGATCACCGTCGACGTCAAAGGCGAAATCCTCGAACTGAAGAACACCATCAACACGATGGTCGATCAGCTCAACGCCTTCGCGTCCGAGGTCACACGTGTCGCGCGCGAAGTCGGCACCGAGGGACGCCTCGGCGGCCAGGCCGCCGTCCCCGGTGTCGCTGGTACGTGGAAAGATTTGACCGACACCGTGAACGTCATGGCGGCCAATCTGACCGAGCAGGTTCGCGGCATCGTCAAGGTCGTGACGGCCGTCGCCAACGGCGATTTGAAGCCGAAGCTCACAGTGAAATCCAAGGGCGAAGTCGCGGCGCTGGCCGAAACAATCAACGACATGACCGAGACGCTCGCCCTCTTCGCCGATCAGGTGACCACGGTGGCGCGCGAAGTGGGCGTCGAAGGGCGTCTCGGCGGTCAGGCCAACGTGCCCGGCACTGCAGGCACTTGGAAAGACCTCACCGGTAACGTCAACCTTCTCGCCGCGAACCTCACCACGCAGGTGCGCGCGATCGCCGAAGTGACGACGGCGGTTGCCCGTGGCGACCTCTCTCGAACCATTCAGGTCGAGGCACGCGGCGAGGTCGCGGAACTCAAAGACTACATCAACACCATGATCGGCAACCTGCGTCTCACGACGCAGCTCAACACCGAACAGGACTGGCTGAAGACGAACCTGGCGCGGTTCACAAGCATGCTTCAGGGGCAGCGCGACGTGGTGACCGTTTCGCGAAAGTTGCTTTCAGAGCTTGTTCCGCTCATCAATGCGCACCAGGGCGTCATCTATCAATATGATGCCGCCAACAGCGAACTCAAACTTCTGGCGACATTCGCGGAGGATACGTCCGTCCGCTATCCGGAGCGCATGGAGCTGGGATCCAGCCTCATCGGTCAATGCGCGATCGAAAAGCAGGCGCGCGTTCTGACAGATATTCCACAGCCCGCAGGGGCGATCGACGCTGTCGTTTTCAAATCGCCGCCGCGCAGCGTTATCGTCCATCCGATTACGTTCGAAGACCGAATCAAGGCCGTCATATCGCTTAGCTCGCTGCAGAACTTCGAACCTGCTCAGTTGACGTTCCTCGAGCAGCTCTCGGTGTCGATCGGCGTCGTTCTCACCAGTATCGAAGCGACCATGCAAACGGAAAGCCTTCTCATGCAATCGCAGCAGCTCGCTGCCGAGTTGCAGGACCAGCAGAAGGCGATGCAGAAGACCAACGAAGAGTTGGCGCAGAAAGCGCAGCAGCTCGCCGAACGAAACGTGGAAGTCGAACGCAAGAACGAGGAAATCGATCAGGCTCGCCGTGCCGTCGAAGAGAAGGCCGCGGAGCTGGCCCTTACTTCACGATACAAATCCGAGTTCCTCGCGAACATGTCTCACGAGCTTCGGACCCCGCTCAACAGCATCCTCATTCTCGGGCAGCAGCTGAGCGATAATCCAGATCGCAATCTCACCGAAAAGCAGGTGGAATTCGCGCGCACGATTCACGGCGCCGGCACCGACCTCCTGAATCTGATCAGCGACATTCTCGATCTTTCGAAAATCGAATCCGGAACCGTGTCGGTCGATGCGGAGGAAGTCGCTTTCGGCGGCCTGATCGAAGCGGTTGCGCGACCGTTCCGGCACGAAGCCGAGCGGCGCGGACTCGACTTCCAGGTGACGTTCGACGCCGATCTGGGCAAAACGATCTTCACAGACTCCAAGCGCCTTCAGCAGGTGTTGAAGAACCTGCTTTCCAACGCCTTCAAGTTCACGCGCGAGGGTCATGTGCGCTTGACGGTGAAAGCCGCTCTCGCGAAGTGGAACTCCGACCATCCGATCCTATCAACGGCGCCGACCGTCGTGGCATTCGAGGTTCAGGACTCCGGCATCGGCATTCCGGCAGACAAACAGAAGCTTATTTTCGAAGCTTTCCAACAGGCCGACGCCAGCACGAGCCGGAAATACGGCGGTACTGGACTGGGGCTAGCGATCAGCCGCGAGCTGGCTCACCTCCTCGGCGGAGAAATCCAGCTGACGAGCGAGCCAGGCGTCGGCAGCATTTTCACGCTCTTTCTTCCGCTGCGGTATGCGTCGCTCGCGAGCGAGGTGCGCACGAAGCCGGAGCCCAGTCCGGCGCCGTCGGCCGCGCTTCCCCATGCGGGCCTGCTCTCTGCGGCGATCGAGGATGATCGCGATAGTATCGTCGCCGGCGACCAAGTCTTGCTCATCGTCGAAGATGACGCGAATTTCGCGCGCATCCTTCTCGACGCGGCGCACGAGGTCGGGTTCAAGGGCATCGTGTGTCATCGTGGTGTCGAAGCGATGGTGTTGGCGACGGACTACAATCCAACGGCCATCTCCCTCGACATCCACCTGCCGGACGTCCTCGGCTGGTCCGTCCTCAGCCAGCTGAAGCACAATCCCCTGACGCGACACATTCCGGTTCAGGTTCTGACGCTGGATGATGACCGGCATCACGGGCTCGCCCGCGGCGCTTATTCCTTCCTGACGAAGCCACTGCAGGCGGATCAGCTCAAAAATGCGCTGCGAAAGATCGGGGCATTCTCGGCATCGGCGACGAAGCGGCTTCTCATCGTCGAGGATGATCCGGCGGAACGGCTCAGCATTTCGACCTTGATCGAAGACGGCGACGTCGAGATCCTCACGGCGCCCGACGGGGCGACAGCCATCGAAATTCTGAAGAACGACAGCATCGATTGCGTCGTGCTCGATCTCAAGCTGCCGGACATGTCGGGTTTCGAGGTCCTCGAACATATGAGCCGTCAGGAGGTCATGCGGGACATTCCCGTTATCGTGTTCACGGGCCGCGAGCTATCGAGCGACGAGAACCTGCAAATCCGCCAATATGCGCGAACGGTCGTCGTGAAAGGGGTAGAATCTCCGGAGCGGCTCCTCGACGAAACGGCACTCTTCCTGCATCGTGTGGTGACCGACTTGCCGGCGCAGAAGCAAGAGCTGCTGTCGCGACTGCATGACACAGACGATTATCTCGTCGGGCGGAAGGTTCTTCTGGTTGATGATGACGCGCGCAACATCTTCGCGCTGAGCAGTCTCCTGGAACGCCGGGGTATGGAGGTCTTGACCGCCACCACCGGGCTGGAAGCCATCGAGACTCTGAGCACGACCGATGTTTCCATCGTTCTCATGGACATCATGATGCCCGAGATGGATGGCTATCAGACGATGCAAAAGATTCGAAGTAGCGAGAAGAATCAGCGATTGCCGATCATCGCACTCACGGCCAAGGCGATGAAAGGCGACCGAGAGAAGTGCCTTGAAGCGGGTGCTTCCGATTATCTTGCGAAGCCGGTTGATACCGAGCAGCTGTTGTCGGCGTTGCGCATGTGGCTGCATCGCTGACGAGGGGAAACATGCCGAGCGCACCTGTCTCTATCGAGCCGGTCAATATCCTTCTAGTCGATGATCAGCCAGGAAAATTGCTGACCTACGAAGCGATTCTTGATGGACTTGACGCGACTCTCATCAAAGCGACAACCGCTGAGGAAGCCCTAACGGCTCTCCTCAAGACGGACATCGCCGTCATTTTGATGGACGTCTGCATGCCGGATCTCGACGGGTTCGAGCTTGCGGCCATGATCCGCAATCACCCGCGGCACGAAAAGACCGCGGTGATCTTCATCTCGGCTGTGCGACTCGAGACGGAAGACTTGCTTAAAGGCTATCGGACTGGCGCGGTCGATTACGTGTCTGTGCCCGTCGTCCCCGAAATCTTGAAGGCGAAGGTTCAGATTTTCGTCGAACTCTACAGGAAGAGCCGCGAACTCGATGCTTTGAACGCTGAACTCGAGGAACGGGTGCACCAGCGCGCTGAGCAGCTTGAAGCTTCACACGCGGCATTGCAGGAAAGCGAAGAACGCCTGCGTCTTGCAAGCGAGGCCGCCAAGCTAGCAACCTTCGAGTACGATCCCGAGACACAGACGCTGCAATGGTCTGCAAACATCTCGGACGTTTTCCATCGCAATGTTCCGGAACGGATGACGTCCACCGCCTTCCTGGAGATCGTTCACGACGAAGACCGTGAAATGGTTCTCAATTACGTGCGCAACGTCAACTACGGCGAGACGATCGCCGAACTCGAGTTTCGGGTGACGAGCGCGCGCGGGATCTCATGGATTCTCGCTCGTGGCCGTGCACTGAAGACGAGCAGCGCGGCTGCGCATCGCGTACTCGGGACCATCCTCGATATTACGGAGCGCAAATCGGCCGAAAGCCATCAGCAGTTATTGATGGCTGAGCTCGATCACAGGGTGAAGAACATTCTGGCCAATGTTGCGGCGATCGCGCGGCTATCGAGCACGAATGCCGTATCGGTGGAATCGTTCGCGTCCGCGCTTGACGGGCGCATTCACGCGATGTCGTCCGCTCACGACCTGCTACGTCAAAGCAGCTGGACCGGCGTCGATCTGCACGAACTCGTCCAAGGCGCCCTTGCGCCATTCCGGTCCCGCAGCAGCAACGACATCGTCATCGAGGGCGATCGCATTCGATTGACGTCGAAGTTCGGACAATCGATGGCCCTCGTGTTGCATGAGCTCGTCACGAATGCCGTGAAGCACGGGGCGTTGTCGAGCTCGGGCGGAACGGTCAACGTCAGCTGGTCGCGGGTCGCGACAGTCGATGGCGAAAAGATTTCATTCTCCTGGCAAGAGCGCGGCGGGCCTCGGTGTGCGCTCCCTGAGCGTCGAGGTTTCGGATTGGCCGTTATCCGCAGCGCGGCATCGGAATGCGGCGGTGTCGCGCAGATGGATTTCGCGCCGGAAGGCTTCCGGTTCGACTTCCAAGGCGATCTATCGTCGCGAACGCAGCTGGTGGGGACGCGGCATATCGCGATCCTGCCTCGGGCGGGTGCTATCGCGGCGGCCAACATGCCCTCCGCAACCGCTTGCAGGATCCTCCTCATAGAAGATGAAGCGCTCATCGCCATGCAATTGAAGCTCGACCTTGAGGCGGAAGGACACACGATCGTTGGGCCGTTTGCGCAGCTGACCGAAGGCCTGCGGGCGGCAGCAGAATCCAACTTCGATATCGCGCTCATCGACATCAATCTCGGCGCAGACAACAGTGCGCCTATTGCCGAGATCCTCGACCGTCGAATGATCCCATTCGCATTTACGACCGGCTACAGCGACCTGGTGTTTCTGCCGCCTCGCCTACGCGAGTATCCGCATCTGAAAAAGCCTTATAATCCCGCGGACGTGAAGGACCTCGTCAAAACGCTCGCATATCGCGCGATAGATCATCAGGCGAGCGACGCTTCAAATCAGGTTGCCTAAGGCATCGCTTCCAATCGCCAGTTTTCTGGTGAGCGGGCGGCTTTCTGCGGCCTGTTGCACCCTGCAAGAAAGCTTCAGCAGCCGCTATGGATTACGCGGCATTCGTGACCTTCATTCTCGGGGACAGAAATGATCGACAATCCGTATCGTTCCTCGCTCGACGTGGCGGCCATCGGCAACGGACGCGTCGCCGCGCTCATCGATAAAGGCGCGCGCATCGTCTGGTGGTGCTATCCGCGGCTCGACGGCGATCCAGTGTTCTGCCGGCTTCTGGCGGGAGATGAAGAAAAAGGATTCTGCGACGTCGTGCTCGACGGGCAAGTTTCGGCGACCTCGTCCTACATTCGCAACACATGCATTCTCGAAACAATTCTTGTTTCGGATAGCGGCGCGGCCGTGAAGGTCACGGATTTCGCGCCAAGGTTCTGGCGTTTCGATCGCTCTTTCCATCCAACGCAACTGATGCGCCGGATCGAGCCGCTCAGAGGTCTGCCGCGCGTCACGATCCGCATGCGCCCAACCCACAGCTATGGGCAGGTTGCACCCATCGCATCGCACGGCTCCAATCACATTCGCTATCTGTGCGGAGCCAGCGCCGTGCGCGTGACGACCGATGTGCCCGTCTCCTACATCGTTCACGAAACGCCCTTCGCGCTGACGCACGCGGCGACCCTCGTCATCGGTTCAGATGAACCGATCGATAGCTCGATGGACGCGCTCTCGCGGGAGTTTCTGGAACGCACGCGGGATTTCTGGGTCAGCTGGGTGCGTGGACTCGCTGTCAGCTATGAGTGGCAACCCGAGATCATACGTGCGGCCATCCTGCTCAAGCTTTGCACCTTTGAAGAAACGGGCGCCATTACCGCGGCGCTCACGACCTCTATTCCCGAAGCACCGAATACACCGCGAACGTGGGATTATCGTTTCTGCTGGCTGCGTGACGCTTACTTCGTCATTCGTGCGCTGAATCGGTTGGGCGCAACCCAATCGATGGAGAACTATCTCGACTACATCACGACGATCGTTGCCGACGGCAAGGGCCCGCTGAAGCCGCTCTATGGGATCGTGCACAACGATACGACCGCCGAGCAGGTGGCGCCGGATCTGCAAGGCTATCGAGGCATGGGGCCTGTTCGGCTCGGCAACCTTGCCTCGGATCAACTCCAGCATGACGCTTATGGCAGCGTCATTCTGGGTGCCACGCACATGTTCATCGATCAACGCTTGCCTCGGATGGGCGACGTCAGCCTCTTCCGCGAACTCGAGGCGCTCGGAGAGCAGGCGCAAAATCTTTATCTCGAGCCTGACGCCGGGATTTGGGAATATCGTGGACGGCAGCGCATCCACACGCATTCGGCGACCATGTGCTGGGTCGCCTGCGATCGGCTTGCGCGGATAGCCCAACTCCTCGGGCTTCAGGAGCGTGCCGCGCACTGGAATTCAGCTGCAGAGAAAATCCGCGCGGAAATCCTGGCGCGGGCGTGGAACGAGAAACGTGGCGCCTTCACGGGAGCATTCGACCATCAGGAACTTGACGCCAGCGTGCTCTTGCTCGCCGATCTCGGTTTCATTCCCCCGAGTGATCCGCGTTTCGTCAAGACGTGCACGACGATCGGGCGCGAGCTCATGCGTAATGGCTTGATGCTGCGCTACGCGGCCGAGGACGATTTCGGACTACCGGAATCTTCGTTTCTGGCCTGTCAGTTCTGGTACATCGATGCGCTCGCCTCGATCGGCCGGGCCGGTGAAGCTCGCGAGCTCTTCGTCGAGCTTCTGAAGCATCGCAACTCGTTTGGCATGTTGAGCGAAGACTTGCATCCAGCGACGGGAGAACTTTGGGGGAACCTGCCGCAAACCTATTCGATGGCCGGACTTATCAATTCGGCGATGACGCTTTCGCGGAAATGGGAAGACGCGTGGACAACGTCAGGAGCCGCCTATCACGTCGATGAGCAAGCGGCGGCCCGACTTATGGCGGCGGCGTACGGCCGATAAGCGAGCCACTGCTCTCAGCGGTTCGACGATGCGGCACGGCCGCGCGTTCGGCGCGTGGTGGCCTGCTTCAAGACGGCGACGAGCAGACACTGGACGCCGTCCTTCTCGAACTGTCTCTCCACCTGCGCGGTCGGAAAGCCGCTGTCGATCAACGTCGTTCCAAGCCCGCGCCGTTCCGGTTGAGACACCGGGGGACCACCGCGTTCGCTCCACAACAGCTCAAAGCGGTTGTCGTCGTTTTCGAGACGGGTCAACGTCCAAGTTACGCTGACCTTGCCGCGTGCGTCCGACCAGGCACCGTACTTTATCGCGTTCGTGCCAAGCTCGTGCAGAGTGAGCGCCAATGCACTGGCGACATCGCCGGGGATGATCGTTTCTGGTCCCTGCATATGGAAGCGGTCGCGGCCGGGCGGGACAAGAGGCTTCAACGTCTCGGATATCAGTTCATTCAGGGACGCGCCCATGAAGCTGCGCATGGCGATCAAATCCATGGCGTTGCCCATGGCCGATAGCCGCCCGGCTAACACCGTCGCGAACTGGTCGACGTCACGGGTATACCGCGCCGACTGGCTGATGAGACCACCGATAACCGCAAATGTGTTCTTGAGCCGATGGCGAAGCTCGATGTTCAGCTGCTCCAATTGCAACTCGCCGAGAGCGCTATCTTGTAGAAGTCCTTCGCTGCGACCGCGTTCATCTATCAGGCTCTCGACCTTGCGATTGAGCAGATAGACCACGGCGACAATCAACAGCGACAGAATCGCGAAACCACTCAGCGCTGCAATCGCCGGCTTGCTCAGAGGCAACCAACCCACCGCTGGAAAGTAGAAGTACCAGCTGAACACCAGGGAGCACAGAATAACCAGGAGGCCGGGACCTGTACCGGCGACGAGAGCCGTCAACAGGATGGCAACGAAAAAGGTAAGGAACGGCGTATTATCCTCGAGCCAGTCTGATGCCCATAGTCGCGCTCCAGCGGCGACGGCGAATATCACGAGCCCCAACGGGTAGGCGAATTGGGGCCTTCGCCTTAGTCGCGGAAATTCGCGTTCGATCAGATTATCGACAAGCCGAACCAATCGCGGCACGAACGGATCGCGGCTCCCATTAGAAATTCCAGCTGGAAGGCACGGTTGCCCGCGCCGCGCCCCCGATATTGCGCTGCTTCCGATAGCACGGGTTTGCGATTCACGCGAGGCCGCCAGGATTTCCAAGGTGCGGCGTTGGCACGCGTTAACCGCGTAAGGGGCTTTTGACGCGCCGGACTTAACCTACGATCCTGGTTTTGGGAACCCCCTGCAATCTCGGGGGTTTATTCCTGGCAATGCCTCGTGGGGACTTGGCGTTTACCAACTGTATCGCGTCAAGCGGAAGGAGCACTCTTGGCCAGGCTCGTCATGGTCTCAAACCGCGTCATCGACTTCAACGCTGCGCAACAAGCCGGCGGGGTCGGCGTCGCGATCTATAACACCCTGGAACAACATAGCGGGTTCTGGTTTGGGTGGGACGGGCAGATCGAAGAAAGCGGAAGCCCCGAACCGAAATCGATAACGGTCGGCGGTCACACGACGGTCACTGAGCCTCTCACGGAACCCGACTACAACGACTACTATCTCGGTTATTCAAACTCGGTGCTATGGCCGGTTTTTCACAACCGGCTCGACCTCGCTCAGTTCGAGGCTGGGTACTATTCGAGCTATGTCGCGGTGAACCAGCGGTTCGCGCGACACTTGGCGCCCCTCCTCCAGCCCGACGACGTCATCTGGGTGCATGATTATCATCTCGTGCCCATGGCTCTCGAGTTGCGAAAGCTGGGCGTCGAGAACCCGATCGGGTTTTTTCTGCATATCCCAATTGGTCCGGCGCAGGCCATGCTCGCCATCCCCGAGAACAAGGAAATTGCGCGCGCGCTTGGCGCCTATGATCTTATCGGTCTGCAAACGCAGTCCGACGTCCGCAATCTGATTGATTTCCTCCAGCAGAGCGTCGCTGGCAGGCTACTTCCGTCAGGGCGCATCCGCGTATTCGAGGCTGAACTCGATATCGGCTGCTTCCCTGTGGGAATCGATCCCAACGATTTCGCATTCGGTCCGGGCGAAGCAGAGGCGCTGCCTCCGACAGAAACGGGAGACCTTCACCAGATCATAGGCATCGACCGCCTCGATTACACGAAAGGTCTGCCGCAGAAATTCCGGGCTTACGGCAAGTTCCTGGAGGAATATCCGGAGTACCGCCGCCGCATCGTGCTCTCCCAATTCGCGCCGCCGACGCGGGAAAGCGTGGAAGCCTACGCCGACATCAAAGCTGAGCTCGAATCTCTTGCAGGGTCGATCAATGGCCGCTACGGCGAGTTGGATTGGGTGCCAATCAACTACATTCACCGCACGATCCCGCGCAGCGAACTGCGCGACATCTATCGCACGTCCCGCGTAGGATTGGTGACGCCCCTCAAGGATGGCATGAACCTTGTGGCCAAGGAATATATCGCATCACAAGATCCAAAGGATCCGGGTGTCCTCGTGATGTCGAAATTCGCGGGAGCAGCGGATCAGCTGCCCGATTGCGTGCTCGTCAACCCTTACGATATCGCTGATATCGTGCAGGGTATCCGCATCGCGTTGGAAATGCCGCGAGATGAGCGGTGTGCGCGCCACGAGAAGCTTTTGCGAAACGTTCGCAAGAGCGACTCCAACGCTTGGAGCCGGAGCTTTTTCTCGGAATTGGCGAAGGCGGGACAACGGAGAGCGGGGCGCTTTTCGAAATCATCAGATATGGCCAAAGCTCTGGAGCGATTGCAGGCTAGCGTTAAAAAAAACTCCACTCATAGCCGGGCAGCGGCAAATGTGGGAACATGATGCGGGCAGGCCTGCCGCAGGCACGCATTTTGGCATTGGAAGACATGAGCGCGAACCCCAATATTCTTTGCGTGGATATCGGCGGGACGCTGATCAAAGCTGCGACCGTCGATGAGGCCGGGAGCCTCATCTCGGACTTCATCACGACGCAGACGCCGAAACCTTCCACGCCACAGGTCATTGTCGATCTGGTTGTGGACGTGGTGAAGACGCTTCCCGCGTTCGGGCGCGTCTCGGTCGGTTTTCCCGGCGTCATCGGTCGGAACCACGTCATGACCGCGCCCAATCTCGGGACGCCGCAATGGTTGGAATTCGATCTTGAGCGCAACTTGAGCGACCGCCTAGGTGCGCCCGTGCGCGTTTTGAACGATGCTATCGTCTACGGTCTCGGCATTGCGAAAGGCCCAGGCCGCGAATGCGTGCTAACCTTCGGCACCGGAATGGGGTGCGCGCTCTTCGTCAATGGTTCGGCGTTCTTCGGATTGGAACTTGGCCAACACAAGGCGACCGAAGAGTGCAACTACGATCAGTTCATCGGCCAGGCAGCCTTTCTTGCGCTCGGTCTTGAAGCATGGAACGAACGGGCCAAGCAGGTGCTATCGTCTGTCTACGCCTTGACCAATGTCGATCACATCTATGTTGGCGGTGGCAATTCCCGCCGGATGACATTCAGTCTGCCGCGTTGGGCGAGCGTCGTGCCGCCGTCTGTCGGCATCTCGGGAGGCGCGCGGCTGTGGCGTCCTGACATGGACCAGTGGTTCCGGGAGGCTAGCGAGATGAGCGGAGCACGCACGGAGGTGCGATGAACGTTCTCACCATTGGCGGCGCAATGGTTGATACGATCGTTACGATCGAAAGCGACAAGATCGAACAGATCAAGATGCGCAACGCCGAGAGTTCGTTTCTTCTTCTGGAAGAAGGCCAGAAGACGGAAGCTGAGCAGATCGCATCGAGCTGCGGCGGGGGAGCTTTGAATGCCGCCGTAGCCGCAGCGCGCCTCGGCCATCACACGGCGATCATCGGCAAGACAGGGCAGGACGACAAGGCGGAGACCATTCGCAACCGACTACGACTTGAAGGCGTAGATGTTTCGTGGCTCTCAGCCGATGATCAAGAGCCTACCGGTGCGTCGGTTATCATCTCCTCACATGACCGTAATGCCGCCGTCTTCACTTATCGTGGCGCGAACACTCGGCTACGGCCGGACGATTTCCCCCCCGAAGCTTTTTCTGGCCGGCAGCTCGTGTACATCGCCAATCTCAGCAATGAGTCGGCTGACAACTATCCGCTTGCGGTTCAGCGCGCGAAGACTGCCGGGGCGATGCTTGCCGTTAATCCCGGCATTCGCCAGCTGACTGCACGCTCGGACGACTTTTGGCAGAACATCCAGGCGATCGACATTCTGTGCGTAAATCGCGCGGAAGCACAGGCTCTCATGCCTTATATTCTTCAACACTTCGGCGATGGAGGAGCCCCGCTCGTTGCTGCCGATGAGGCAGCAATCCCGCCGCTTGCCAAAAGGGGCCTTCGAAGCGGCGGATACGAGATGACGCTGATGAAGTTTCTCGGCTCCTTACGCACGCTGGGAATCGACGTTGTCGTGTTAACGGACGGGGCAAATGGCGCCTTCATAGCGCGCAGTTCTCGGCTTCATTATCGTGCGGCGCAGCATGTCGTCGCAGCCGCAACGACTGGTGCGGGCGACGCGTTTTCAGCAACGTTCGCATGTTATCTTGCTGATACCGACGACCCGGCGAGGGCACTGAGCGCCGCAACCATTAACGCAGCAAGCGTTGTGCAATACATCGACACGCAATCCGGGCTGTTGACCCGCCCGGCCTTAGAGAGGGAGATCGAGCAGACGAGCGAGCCAGCGCTCTTCAGCCTCTCGATTTGATAGAAGGAACGTCGGAATGCAGCAGGCGCGCAGAAGCGCTTCGGGGTCCCATCATGATCTGTCGGTTCAGGACCGGTCGGACGCGTTGCGGAACGATGTCGAACGGCTCTTCGCCGCCGATCTTCCCGTCGCTCTCTATCTCGATATTGACGGCACCCTTCTCGACGTAGCGCTGACGCCCTCGACGGTACGCATCCCTCCGATCCTGCCCCATCTTCTGGATGCTTTATCCCAACGTCTTTCAGGCGCGGTGGCCATCATCACCGGGCGCCCATTGAAGGAGGCCGACGAGCTGCTTCATCCGGCCCGGTTCGTCGCTGCGGGCGTTCACGGCGCGCAGATGCGGATATCATCGGACGGCGCAATCGAGAGTTTGGCACCTAGCCTCGATCAGGCTTTGCAGGATGACATTCGAAAGATCGTCATCGATCTGCCCGGCATTGTTTTCGAAGATAAAGGGAACGGCATCGCTCTGCACTACCGGCTCGCGCCGGAGCAGCACACCGCGCTGATGATGATGCTCGAAAAGCTTGTCATGAAGTATCCGGAGCAGTTCACGATTTTCGGCGGCAGAAAGGTCGTTGAAGTCCTGCCGGTCGGTTTTTCGAAAGGCCGAGCGCTGCGCACGCTGGCGTCAATGCCGCCGTTCGCCAACCGCACTCCGGTGATGATCGGGGACGACATTGCCGATATCGCAGCGTTCAACGCGGCCGAAGAGCTTGGTGGCTTTGGCCTGAAAGTGGCGGGAGAACATTTCTCCCACGAAGAGGCGTCGTTCCACGGCCCCGCAGACGTACTGGAATGGCTTCAGAAACTATCGCGCGTGAAGGACTGACGTGCTCAGGCAGCCTGATCATCCGGCGACTTAGTCTCGAGGAACTTCGCGAACTGGAGCTTGAACAAGCGGCTGTAAGCGCCGCCGGCACTCATGAGCTGCTCGTGCGTGCCACTCTCGATGACATGGCCGGCTTCGATCACGTGAATCAAGTCGGCGTGGAGAATTGTCGAGAGCCGGTGGGCGATAACGAGAGACGTTTTGCCCTGTGTGAGACGACGCAGCTCGCGCTGGATGCTGTCTTCGGTCTCACTGTCGAGCGCGGACGTCGGTTCGTCGAGGAGAATGATCGGAGCATTCTTGAGGAATGCGCGAGCAAGCGCTATGCGCTGACGCTGACCACCAGAGACTTGCGCGCCGAGCTCTCCGACCTGGCTCTCATACCCCCGCGGCAACGACATGATGAAGTCATGGGCGCTGGCAGCCTTGGCGGCGTCGATGCACATCTGCTCCGTGGCGTCCTCAGAACCCGCCCGGATGTTATCGATGATCGAGCCCTCAAACAGAAATGCGTCCTGCCCGACCACAGAGATATTCCCGCGCAAGGATTTGAGCGAGACGTCTGCAATCGATTGGCCGTCAATTTCGATCAGCCCGGAATCCGGCACGCGCAATCGCTGAAGAAGGGCAAAGATCGTCGTCTTGCCTCCGCCCGAATGGCCGACGAGCGCGGTTACTTTGCCTGCGGGAACTTGCAGATTGAGATTCTCGATGACGGGCTTGTTCTGGGTATACCGGAAGGATACGTCGCGGAATGCAATCGCGCCGCCGTGCACTTCCAGTTCCGGCCGGCCCGGGGGCTCGTCCTCGTTGGCGGGCGTATCCAGGATTTCGTACATCATTCGGACGCCGACAGCAGCTGTCGCAAGCTGAAGCTGGACGCGAGACAGCCGGCGCCCCGGGTCTCCGCACATCAAGAGCGCAGTGACGAAAGCGAAGAACTGTCCGGGGCTTTCGCCATGATAAAGGTTGCGCCAACCGGCGTAGAAGATCACAGCCGCAACCGCGCATCCTCCGATCGCCTCCATGAGCGGATTAACGCCGGCTTGTATCTTCAGCATTTTGTTGGACAGCCGCTGGACAGCCTCGATCGCCTCAAACATGCGCGAACGCATCGTCTTCTCGAGCTGAAATGATTTGACGACCTGAGCGCCTTGGCTGACTTCACGGGTGATGCGGATGATGCCGCTCAGAGAATGAACCTCGCTGCGCGTGGCTTTCTTGATGCGAGCCACCATCTTGCGCGACGACATCGCGGCAATGGGGCCACCGATCAAAGCGATCGCTGACAGGATCGGATCTAAAACGATCATTGTGCATACGAGCCCGATGATCGTGAAGAGATCACGTCCTACGTTCAGAGACACCAAAGTGAGCATGTCGCGCACCGCGTTGGCGTTGTACGACATCTTCGTCACAAGATCGCTGGATGGGTGTTTCTGATAGAAGCTCATGTCGACCTTGAGCATATGCTCGAACATTTGCTTCTGGGTCTGCGCGACTAGGCGGTTACCGATATTGCCAACGATGATCTCGGAAAAGTAAGCCGCGAAACCCTTAGCAACGAAAATCGCGACGATAAGAATCGTGATGCCGATCAGCGCCGCGCGATCCTGGTGCACGAAGATCGTGTCGATAACGCCTTTGAGGACGTAGGCGCTCAATGAGGTCGCGCCCGCGACAGCCAACATGCAAATGATCGCGAGCGTGTACTGCGGCGCGTATTCGCGGCCATTCTCACGGAACAGCCGCTTCAACAGCTCGATCGTTGTTGCGTTCTGCATAAGTCTCTTCAGCTTTTCAGCAGATCCCCCGTCGCTCGCAATACGCAGCTGACCGCATCACGTTGAGTTGCGCCGACACGAAAGTCAACTCAACGAATTCTTCGCTACCGGAAGCTGTGCGGAACTAGACCCGCTCCGGATACATCTCAGCTGCCGGCTGCACGCTAACGTATGCCGAAAAATCCATTGGCGAGGCCACCGGATCGCGTGAAATTGCGGGCCGATCAACAGGCCCTTCCTCATCCTGTGAGGTCGGCGCCACCGGGCCCACCCTCGAATTTCGCGATCGCCACATGTGCGCTACCTTAAGGTAGCGATACGAGGCCGAAATCCAGGCGTATCGCAGTCCCTTCAGGCCTCCGGTGCAATGACGACGTCCGATGTAATACTTGAAGAAATTTACAGGAAATTCGATCGCCATGCGTGCCAGCAACGCCACTCGAAAGTACTTGGCAGAGTGGGCGGCATATAAAGGCATCCGCCCAGAAAGCTTGGCTTTCAGATCGTCGTAGGAGCGGTATGAATAGTGGAAAACGGGGGATTGCAACTCGCCGATGGGATGTTCGCCGGTGGTGACCGTGTCGTGCGCCGGTGAGTTTCTGAAACGAACAGCCCGGCGATCGTACAGCCGCACGTACCAATGGTCCCGCGCCCAGCGGCGCGGCCGTTCATCGCCCGGATAAACGAGGTCAACTGGGAATCCGTAGGCCACCTTGGACGGGGTTCCAGCGGCGAACAGGGCTACGATTTCGTCTTTGAGCTGGGGAGTAACAACCTCGTCCGCATCGAGGTTTAAGACCCAGTCGTTCCGGCACTGGTCTTCAGCAAACCGCTTCTGTCCGCCGAAACCGAGCCATGGCTGAGAAATAACTCGGGCTCCCGCCTCGACAGCGATACGCACCGTGTCGTCGGTGCTCTCGCTGTCCACGACCACGACTTCGTCCACCCAGTGCCGGACGGAGTTGATGGTGCGAGCGATACGGTCGGCCTCATTCTTCGCAATGATAAAGCAGGAGATCGGCAATGGGCTCATCGAAAATACCATGCGAGTATCATTCAACGTCACCGCGCTTTACGCCCATTACAGCTAGTGGCTAGCGCCGGTTCGTGAACAATTGTTGACACGTCAAATCCACCGCGTGCGCAAGTTTACCAACGTAAGCCCTCAGTCCTGCGCCCGACTGACTTACGGAGCGCCGAGAAAAACATAGGTCAATATTTTGAATCCGCGGAAGCTTTAACTGATGGCTTATCCACACGTAGACGGATCTGTAATAAATTCGGAAACATGCCCCTAACGCTTTATTCTGTCGTAGAGCACATTCAAGATAATTCGTGGGTTTTTTCGTTTTTTGTCCACAGGTCGAGACATTGTCGCCGCAGGGCGGCGTCACCCGTTATGACAAAAGCCATAGGCCGTTTGCGGGCCCGGTAGAAGCAATTATGTAACAGTGAGCTTGGCTGGGCCGTATAGGGAGGCGAACGCGGTTCCGGAAGCGATGTCTGACCGGTTCCCATGAGAGGTAAACAATGGAGCATTATAAAAAGAACCCAGATGCGATCGCCCAGCTCACTCCCGAGCAGTATCGCGTCACCCAACAGAATGGGACAGAGCGGCCCGGCACGGGCAAATACCTCAACAACAAGGAGCCGGGGATCTACGTCGACATCGTGTCCGGCGAACCCTTGTTCGCTTCTTCCGACAAATTTGAGTCGGGCTGCGGCTGGCCGAGTTTTACGAAGCCGATTGCTCCTGCCAACGTCAGCGAGTTGCAAGACACATCGCTCGGAATGGTGCGCACGGAGGTCAGGTCGACTCACGGCGACAGTCACCTCGGCCATGTCTTTCCGGATGGTCCACGGGATCGCGGCGGGCTGCGTTACTGCATCAATTCGGCTTCGCTTCGTTTCGTTCACCGCGACGACATGGAAGCCGAAGGATATGGTGCCTATTTAGACCAGGTGGAGGATGTTCGATGACACAAGAACGTGCGGTCCTGGCCGGTGGCTGCTTCTGGGGAATGCAGGATCTTATTCGCAAGTATGAAGGCGTGATCTCGACGCGTGTGGGCTATACAGGCGGTGATGTTCCGAACGCCACGTATCGGAATCACGGCACGCATGCGGAAGCGATCGAGATCGTGTTCGACCCGGCGAAGGTGAGCTACCGAGACATCCTGGAATTCTTTTTCCAGATCCATGACCCGACGACGCTCAATCGCCAGGGCAACGACAGGGGCCTCAGCTATCGCTCCGCGATCTACTACACGAGCCCAGAGCAAAAGCGCGTTGCGGAAGAGACGATCGCTGAGGTCAATGCCTCAGGTCTTTGGCCTGGCAAAGTCGTCACAGAAGTTGCACCGGCAGGAGCATTCTGGGAAGCGGAGCCCGAGCACCAAGACTATCTCGAGAAATATCCGGCGGGCTACACCTGCCACTATGTCAGGCCGAATTGGCGGCTAGGACTGAAAAAGGCGGGCTAACGCGTTTCCTTTTTTGAACCGCGCTGTTGGTTGATGTCGGGGCAGTTGTCGCTCTCCTGAGCGCACTGCCCCGATTTGTTTTCGGTCTAATGGGCGATCTTCTGCATGAACGCCGTGATGAGACCGGCGATCTCATCGACCTTTTCATCCAGGGCGAAGTGTCCGGCATCGAGAATGTGTATGTCGGCCGCGGGCACGTCGCGCTGAAAAGCCATTGCGCCGGGGACGATGAAAGAGCTGTCGTTGCGGCCCCAGACCACCAACATTTTTGGCTGGTGGACGCGGAGCCATTCTTGCCAGGCCGGGTACGTAGCCACGTTGTTTCGGTAATCGTAGAGAAGTGCTTCCTGGATCTCACGTTGTCCAGGCTGAGCCAGAAACTTGATCTCGTCGTTCCAGACGCTTGGATCATAGCGATCCGGATGCTCGCTTCCACCGACATGCCGGAGCTTTACAGCCGCAGGCGACATGAATGTCTCAGGTACGTCCGGGAATGATTTCGGCTCCTTCCAGTAACTGGCAATCCGCT
>NZ_RXIZ01000015.1:385521-444955 GCF_003987855.1 Hyphomicrobium sp. | reverse complement strand
GGTACAGGGAATAGCGATCAATCTTAAGCTGAGTGAGCAAAGCATCGATCGTGTTGGCTATCTTCTCGAAGCTGTACTGATATTGCGATGGTGGAGGCGAGTCGCTCTGCCCGAACCCCGGATAGTCCGGGGCGATGATGTGGTACGAGGGCGCCAAAAGCGGGATTAGCGTTTCGAACATCCGAGATGAGGTCGGAAAGCCGTGCAACAGCACGATGACCGGTGCATTCGGCGGCCCTGCCTCACGATAGAAAACGCCGACCCCGCCAACCTCAATCTTGTGATAGGTCGTCGTCGCCGAGGTGGATTTCGATATCGGTACGGAGGCTTCGGCTGGCGCCATGCCGACAAATGCCGCAAATGCCGCAAATGCCGCAAATGCCGCAATCAGAGGTAAGAACTTCATCGCCCGTCCATAAAAAAATTGGTTGGAGCGAGAGGATGAACCTCCGACCCCCAGTCTCCCAGGATGACCCTTAATACCCAAAATCATGATGTAGTTGATGCGACTGTTTACACTGGTTGATCACCATGAAGAGACAGATACAAGCCCCCTTCCCCTCACCGAAAATTCGGGTGCCGGACGTCGAGCATCATACCGACATCAAGATTTCGGTTGGTTAGAGAATTCGCAGGTGATTTAGACCGGATTATCTAAGCTGAAGGCATTGGTTTCCTTGTCGAAGTCAAACACCTCCCCATAGCGCGCCAGGGAGACAATGGCCTTGAGCGTGCTCATCGCCGAATCCTCATCCATGTAATCCTCCAGTTCGTCCTGGAAGCGCGATGCGGGGGCGCGGTGAGTCGGCCGTTCGTCCAGCACCCGCCGGATGTGAGCGATGATCGGCACATGCGTGATGAGGTGCTGGCGGAACAGCGCCTTGCGGTCATCGACGCCGAGCCCCGCAAAGCGACGCCCGGCGTCGGTGAGCTTGATGTCGCCCTCGGCAAGTTCGGCGAAGCGCAGTAATTGAAGCATTTCCGCAAGTCGCAACAACTGGTCGGCTTCGATATTGAGTCCGTTGGCCAGCACCGGCAGGTCGGCGCGGCCGTTGTAGGGCGGCGAGATCAGCGCCTCGGCAAGGCCCGCCAGGGCATTGGAGGAAACGCGCGGCAAGACCATGCCAATCCCGAGTCCGGGAAACGTTCCAGGCTTCGCTGCGTCGGTGCGGGCGGTCATCCGCTTGTAGATGTCGTCCACCAGCGCGCGGAAGGTCGGGTCGAAGCGGTTGCGCGGATGCGGCAGCGTCACCTTGAACTCCGCCGCGATGGTGCCGGGGTTGGAGGACAGCAGCAGGATCCGGTCGGACATCAGCACGGCCTCTTCGATGTTGTGGGTCACCAACAGGATGGCGCGAATCGGCAAGCGCCCTTCCACCCAGAGATCCAGGAGGTCCGTGCGCAGCGTCTCGGCGGTGAGCACGTCCAGCGCCGAGAACGGCTCATCCATCAGCAGCAACTTGGGATGGGTCACGAGAGCACGCGCGAAACCGACCCGCTGGCGCATGCCGCCGGAGATTTCCTTGGGGTAAGCGTTCTCGAAGCCGTCCAAACCGATAAGGTCGATGGCGGCCAAGGCGCGGCGGCGGCGGTCTTCCGGCGGAACGCCCTGCGCCTCGAGGCCCAGCTCGACATTGGCAAGCACCGTGAGCCACGGCAGCAGCGCGAAGCTCTGGAACACCATCGCCACGCCGTCGGCGGGGCCGTCCACGGTCTTGCCTCCGATCACAGCATGGCCTTCGGTGGGTAACGTGAGTCCGGCGATGACCCTGAGCAGCGTGGACTTACCGGACCCCGAACGGCCGAGCAGAGAGACAATCTCGTTTTCCTTGAGTGCCAGGTTCACGTCCTTGAGGATCGGATGTTCGGTATCGTTGCTGTAGGTGTGGGTCACATGGTCGACGGTGAGTAGCGTGTCCGTGGACAGGCTGGTGGGTTTTTTGGCGAGGGTTTCCATCGGACTCTCCTATTCCAGGCGCAGGCGTTGTTCGGCGAAGGTGTAAAGGCGACGCCACAGCAGCCGGTTGAAGGCGATGACGAACAGCGACATCACCGAGATGCCGAGCACGATGCGCGGCATGTCCCCGGCTTCGGTCGCCTTGGCGATGTAGGCGCCGAGCCCCGTGGCCTCGATGCGGGTATTCCCCCAGCTCACCACCTCTGCGACGATCGAGGCGTTCCATGAGCCGCCAGCAGCGGTCAACGCGCCCGTGATGTAATAGGGAAAGATGCCCGGCAGCATAACATCCCGCCACCATTGCCAGCGCGAGACCTTCATGATGGTGGTCGCTTCGAGCAGGTCGTTGGGGAAGGCGCTTGCGCCCGCGATGACGTTGAACAGGATGTACCACTGCGTGCCAAGGATCATCAGCGGCGACAGCCAGATGTTGGGGTCGAGGTGATACCCCGCGATCACCACGACGAAGAACGGGAACATCACGTTGGCGGGAAACGCGGCGAGGAACTGCGCCAGGGGCTGCACGCGCTCGGCCACGGCCGGCCGCAGGCCGATCCACACGCCCACCGGCACCCAGATCAGACTGGCGAGCGCGATTAAGACCGCCACGCGCGCAAAAGTGATGCTGCCTAGCCAGAAGGCCGTTCCAACGTCCGAAACAGTAAGATGCTCGCGCACGAACGCGACAATGGTCCAAGCGCCCCACGCCGCGCCTGCGGCCACGCACGCAATCCATAGCCCATCGGCCCACGCGCCGCTTGCCCCGTTGACCGGCGGCACGCGCCGTGTCGCCGTGAGAAGCGTCCGCGCCCACCAATCCGACCACAGTGAAAAGAGGCGGCCCAAAAAGCGCAGCGCCCCGCTGTGGCGGAAAACATCGTAGACCCACGAGGTCGGCTTCTCGCCCTTGGCGGTCAACTCGACGCGGAACTTGTCGGCCCAGGCGACGATCGGGCGAAATACCAACTGGTCGTAAATGAGGATGACAACGCCCATGGCGACGATCGCCCAGGCCACCGCCACAAGGTCCTGCTTTTCGATGGCGAGCGCGAGGTATGAGCCGATTCCGGGCAAGGTCACCTTGGTATTGCCCACGGTGATCGCCTCCGACGCCACCACGAAGAACCAGCCGCCGGACATGGACATCATGGTGTTCCAGACGAGGCCTGGCGTGGCGAATGGCGCCTCGATGCGCCAGAAACGCATCCAGCCGGACAGCCGGAAATGCCGCGCTACCTCCTGCATGTCCTTCGGCACCGTGCGAAGGGCCTGGTAGAACGCGAAGGTCATGTTCCAGGCCTGGCTGGTAAAGATGGCGAAGATTGCCGCCATCTCCGCCCCCAACTCATTGCCGGGGAACAGCCCCATGAAGGCTGTGACGGTGAAGCTCAGGAAGCCCAGCACGGGCACCGATTGCAGGATGTCGAGCGCCGGAATGATGACAAGCTCGGCCTTCCGGCTCTTGGCGGCCAGGGTCGCGACCACGAAGGTGAACACCAGCGAGGCGATGATGGCCGCGAACATTCGCAGGGTAGAGAGAAGCGCATAGGGAATCAGATTGACCGGTTCCAACGAGACCGGCGTGAAATCAAGCGCCGCCAACGGCCGTTCCATGACGTGGGCGCCATGCGCAGCGGCGATGAAGACACCGAAAAGGATGGCGAAGGCGAAGACGTCGTAGCGATTGGGGAGGAATGCCGCCGCGCCGGGACGCATTCCGGCGGCGTGGGCGTCAGGCTTAGGATGGAAGATCATGTCTCACCTCGGTGGCCGCCATCGGCGGGCCAAGGTGAGCGTCGGTTAAACGATCACGCGAGGACCGGCGATGGCAATGGCAATCGGCTGCTACTGTCGCTAGGCATGGTCGTTAAATCTTTCGGTTTTGGACGGCACTTCGTACCGCTTGGAGAGGGGAATGCTCTCAGCCGGTTTTGTTGTCAACGAGGAAGATGTCGCCTGCCGACAATGAGGGCGAGCGGTGTTGCAGTGGATGAGACAATTCATCCCGATGGAGAGAAGACTGTCAGAGCCGTCTGCGAACAACGGACTTTCGACACAGCGGTGAAGCCGGTTGTGCGTCAGAGCGTCGTGGCGATTGGTCGGCAGGAGATGCCAAGTCGGTCACTCGAACGGTGTCAAAAGCAGCCACGCATTTCGATGATCTTTCGGCGCACGTTTCTTACCCTCGCAAGTCTTCGCGGCGACCATCGAAATGTCAGGAACGCGGTAGCTAGGTGGTAGCTACGCCGTTTTGCTTGAAAGAATGGTCGGAGCGAGAGGATTTGAACCTCCGACCCCCAGTCCCCCAGACTGTGTACTGGGAGGTGCTCCACGGTTCTAACCGGTGAATGTCTCCAAAAGACCAATAGGAATGAATAATTTGTGATGCTGCCGGGGGAAGCGCGGGGCGCGAAGTTGCGCTATCGTGAATGCTAGTTTCCCCTCTGGCATTCACGACCTAGATGAGAAAAAAAATCGTCAAATCTGCGGTGGACGGCGCGGTCGCTACGGCTGGGAAACCCATCTTTATATTCGATACCGAACTGCCAGGTTTTACGCTCAAGATCACGCCGACTGGGAGAAAGGTCTTCCAGCTGCGCTATCGCATGGGCGGCCGTGCGGCAAGACTCGTCACCTACACTATCGGGCGATACGGAGCGCTTACCCCCGAGCAGGCGCGAAAGATTGCGAAAAAGTTAGTCGGCATGATCGCCGACGGCACCAATCCAGCCGAAGTAAAAAAACGGGATAAACAGGAGCTAACCGAGGCACCGACCATTTCGCGTCTGTCCAAGGATTTCCTTGACCTATATGGCGCGACGAAGCTGAAGCCGCGTACGCTTACTGAGTACCGCCGCAACTTCAATTCTCACATCAATCCGGCAATTGGACACCTCAAGGTGCGTGATACTGCACACAGCGATGTCGAGAGGCTGCAACACTCGATGCGAGATACTCCGCCGACCGCCAATCGATCGACCTCTTGCCTGTCGGCGTTTTTTTCCTGGGCAATACGCTCCGGGTATCGTCCTGACCGGCTCAACCCGGTCAGTGGTTTGAAGAAGTATAAGGAGGAGCCTCGTAGGCGCTATCTGTCACGCCCCGAAATGTCTGCTCTAGGCGCGGCTATTCAGAGTTGCGAGCAAACCGAAAACATCTCCGTCTGGCAGGGCGCATTTTTTCGATGCCTTTTGCTAACAGCCCTGCGCCGAGACGAGTTGAGGACTCTAAGATGGCGTCAGGTCGATCTCGATCGAGGAGTGATTTTGCTCGAGGATTCAAAAGTGGGTCGGAGAGAAGTGCCGATCTCGCTCGCGGTAATACGAATTCTTCAAGCCCTTCCGCAAATCAACGGTAACCCCTACGTTTTCTGCGGAGCGAGAGCAGCGAGCCCGTTAATCAATATCGCCAAGTGCTGGAAGCGCATATTGAAGGAGGCCAAAATTGCTCATGCTCGGCCGCATGATCTACGTCACACGGCAGCGAGCGTGGCAGTCTCTGCAGGAGCAAGTATTCCTCTGATAGGCGGGGTCCTCGGGCACCGATCTTCCATGACGACAGAGCGGTACGCGCACTTGGCGCCCTCGCCGGTTCGCGCAACAGCCGAGACGATTGGGGCAGAGATCGCTCCGTTGCTAGCGATCACCTCCCCGCCCCGCGGCGGGGATAAAGCTTAGGTCGTGGCAAAAATTCCAAGATCATTTATTGCGAGGTACGAGTTCGAGCGACCGAGCCTACAAGAAGCTACTTGGTTGGACGCCACGAGGGCAGCGCGCAGGCCGACCTTCGATGAAACCGACCGGGCAAATATCGAAGAGATCTTCGCTGACTATTTGCTTCGTAACACCTCGAGGGAGGAATGGGCGTCGCATAAGGACGTGTGCAGGACGCTGGGTGTAATCGAGAGAGCCGCCAATCCAGGAGTTGTCCATTCCGTCTTCTCAAGCTGCAATCACAGAGATGATGTGCTTCGCCGACTTCGGTTGGCTGGGCTTCCGGACACCTGCTATCGCGCTCTAAGCGCGGAACAGGTCGAACCGGAAATGCTAGTCGAGCTATCCATTGCTGCCTCTACCGCATCGACTACGATCGCAGAGGAATTCGGTCGTTCGGGAGGCACTGAAAAGCTACCCGAACTCTACCGCTGCTTATCAGGCCTTGCCTGGGTATTCTCAACAAAAGGGGGCAAAATCTCCGCCGAAAAGTCAGAGAACAGTGCGCATGATGAACTTATATGGGCTCCATTCGTCCGATGGAGTTGGGCCCTTTTACAAGACCCGTGCATCCCTCTGCCTCTTCGGCCGGTATCAATAGGAGCTCTCGGGAGCTTTGCCGAGCGCAATAGGGTCTTTCTAAAAGAAGCTTCTCGACCTCCTTTTCTTTGATCACTGCACTCTGGTCGATTTCGGGGCGCGCAGACATTCAGGACCGGTGTCCCGCCCGGCTTCAACACATCGGGAGTTCGCCATGAATGAGCAAACCCTCCGAGCGAGGCTCGAAGAAGCTGATGAGATTGTGTTCACGGGGGACCTGCTAATCGCCGCGCAGCTCCGCGCCATCACCGAAATGTCGGTTAAAGGCCTCCCCACGGCTAGCGCTGAGGACCTGCTCGTTAAGTTCGAGGAGCTGCACGCTTTGCATGTTGCGCATCGGGATAGTCTTCTAACCAATCTCAATGAGCTGCTGGCGCGACGTGCACCGATCAAGGAATTCGAAATCTCGCGTCAGGTGAAGCAGGACGGCACCGACATTATGCCCCGCTTCATCGTCTTCTGCCCGAACGAAGAGTGCTCGGCCTTCATTCAATTGCCGGAAGACGCGGCCGAGCGCGTTGAGCAGCTACAAGTCATGAAATTGTTCATGATCCACAAAAGCGCATCCGGCTTCATCCTTTGCTCGGAGCTAATCGAGCCGAACTGCCTGTTTTGCGCGGCGGTCACGAGGACGGAAACCCTTGCGGCGATCCAGCGGATCAAGCGCGGCGGCAAGTTTGGCAGGATCGAATGGCAGCCGCCTGAGTGCGTCGATGATGTGATCAAGGACTTGCTGCCACCGAAATCGGTAACCATCACGAAGCAACAGCTCGAATTAATGGTCAAGGCGTTCGATAGGAACGAGGTTCCCGGCATTAGCTGGACGAGTTCGCCGCGCTAGCCACGCCGAGCGCGGCGTGCGACTCTGGCCTCTTCCCGGTGGGGTTTAGTGTCCACCGTTAGAATTTTTGGCCGACCGCCACGCTTGCCGTTCTCGCGTGCGGCGGCAGCCTTCGCCTCGGAGGTTGACCTTCCGCCTGCTGCCCCAAGAGTCGCTGCGGCAAAACTCTGCGGGTTGACCTTTCCGGCCAACAAGCTCGGGACGTACAAGTCAAGATCGAGCTGCGGCCAGTGCAAACCTAAGCCGGACGCGATAACCTCCACGTCGGCGATCTTTGTGGCCGATGCGCCGCGAAGACCACGCACTATCTCAATCGGGACAGTGAGCAAGGTTCCCGAATCCAATTTGATCGCGATCGCACGAGCATTACGGTCATATTTGGCCGCCAGCGCGTATCCCTTGGCTCGAACATCGGCGCCGCGTTCCTTGGCTTTAGCCAATTCTTTTTCAGAAATCGCCATGTATCGCACTCCAATCCGCGCATGCCTTCTCTAAATTCTTCACTACGAAGGCCAGCCAGCGGTTGATCATCTTTACTGTTACGCCGTGATCTGCTTCCCGCAATTCGGGAGGGCCGTTCGGGCAGCGGAGCAAGAAACTGGCGCTCAGTTCACCCTTACCTTTGCCTTTGATCACATGGACGTGACTGGGTCGGTGGTCGTTCGACCAGATCACAATCCTGAGATTTCCTTTCCGCCGGACCTGCCCCATGCCCCTATGTAGCAAAACCCAAGCGGTTAGGAAAGGTTGAAGCTTGCTAAATGCTAAATGTCTCGCCATCTACACGACCGCCATGCTTAAGCGTATTCCCTTCATTCGCCCAATGGCTCCGACCCTCACGAAGACCCCGCCCACCGGGCCGGAGTGGTCGCACGAGGTCAAATTTGACGGCTGGCGGGCACAAATCCACCTCGACGACGGCGAAGCTACGATCTTCAGCAAGGGCGGCTCTGACCTCACCAAGCGCTTCCGCGCTCTACGTCCGGTGCTGGACCAAATACCGGCGCGCAGGGCCATCCTCGACTGTGAGCTGGTGGCCTGCGGGCCTGACGGCATGCCCTGCTTCAAAACCCTCATGGCCTACCGCAAAACCGACGCGCCGCTCTGCCTATGGGCGTTCGATCTTCTGGCACTGGATGGCGTCCGGCTGCTGCCGTTGCCGCTCTACGAACGGCGCGCGCGCCTTGCCGACTTGATCACGGCCACGGTCAGCGAGCACATTCAGTGTTCTGGCGCGTTTGACGATCCTATGAAGCTTTTGGCCACGTGCGAGCGCATGGGGCTTGAAGGTATCGTTTCGAAGAAACGCGACGCGCCCTATAGACCCGGGCCGACGCGCGCTTGGCTTAAGACGAAGACGGTGAGCTGGCGGGAGGCGAATCGGGATCGCTGGGAACAGTTTGTGGTTGGTTGTTCCTAACGCCAAATTCACTGCTCGCAGCGGCGGTGAGCTGCTTCAACAGCGTCTGCTGCGCCTTGAGATAACCTTCGTAAACACTATTGAACCCTTCTGAAAGCTGATCGGTCCTACCCGCCAACCGCTCACGACCCTTACCGATCATCCAGCCTCGGTAGGCCAACGCGGCTCGCTCCATAACCCGTATCGGCTCGAGAAACTGCGGAAAGTATATGGCGGCGATGGCCGTGAGTTTGGACATGGGAGATACGGTCTCCTCCGATGACTTAGCATCGAGCACAATTCTTTGCCGCATAGCATCGATCCAATGTGCGTGCTCGTAGACTAAGCTGATCATCTCTTCGAGTTTTTGCTCTCTCAGTCGCCGCCGATCTTCGTCGGCCTTTGCCTTGTGAGCGTACCACTGGGTAGCTGCGCTGCCCGTTATGGCCAGCAAACCGCCGATGACCACTCCCCATAAATCGGCCATTTCGTTCTCCCGCTCGGTGAAGCGATTCTTTTAATTCTCTGCAAAGCCTCTCGAACGGCCTCTTCTGCCGTAGTGAACCGGCAGATGAGTCCACATCCGATTACCTCGACACCGTTGACCGCCGCTACCCATTTCCCATCCGCTTCCCGGATCGCGATCATGCCGTCGTCCGAAATCATCGGCGTGCTGTGCAATCCCGCGCGATAGCTTTGCAGCCTAACGCCATCGACCGTGATCCAGTGATAGAGCGGCCGAAGATCGGGCATCTTCGCCATCACCACAGGTGAGCCGGGCGCCGGCTTCGTCCTTCGCATCCGAAAGGGCGTGGCGAAACCAACCCGCCGTTCGTCGCGCCGAGCCGCCGTCAATGCCTGCGCGATCCTACGGGCGGCAGAATAGCCTTCGAGGCAGAAGCTGCCCTGCGTGATGACATCGTTCGTGATGATCTCAGTGATGATGCGCTCTGCGGCTTCACGATCTGCCGGATGCGGCGCGTCGCTCTCGTCCAGATATATTCTCAACGGTCAGCTCCCCTAGGTGCCGCCGTTCCCGATCCCCGCGACAAGGCTACGAAGGGACGCAGGCTTGTTCAAGTTCGACATCTATCGTTATGCAATGTGATGCCCGCCACCGTTGCATATGACAGTCGACCGTCAATGAATCCCCCGCCACAAACGCCTTAGTAATGCGTAGGAGATGGCGAAATGGACGGCGATGAAGCACACCTGAATGAGACCAAGTCTAGGTTGGATCAGGATTTGGAAAGCCGCGAGGACGTGACGGGAGTGGGCTTCAGCCTTCTTCTCTTCGACGCGTTCATGCGTAAAGGTTTCATAACGTGGGAACGGTTGAGTTTTGCCGGGCCGGGCCAGCGGGACCTGTGGCCGATGTACGCTAAGCGGTATCATGCTTCATCATGGGACGAAATTCCGGGCTGGAATATCGGCTTCCGGCCGAGCAAAGCGCGCCTACGGAGGCTCGCGGTGTCGCATGACCTTGCCGCAGGGGCCATTAGTTTTCCTCTGGAAAGCTACTTCGCGGCAATCAACTTGCACCTTAAGAACCATGGCACCCGCCACGGCGAGGTCATTTCGGCCGCCACTCGCGCCAGCAAAGCAATCCCAAAACTATGGCGTCGCCGACAGCGAACCACGCCCAAGCTGGAAGAGAATTCCAGATAGCGGCATCCGGAAGCCGTGGAAACAACGCCACGGCCGCTATGGTGACGACAACCACGATGGCTGTGCAGACAGCTACGCTCATAACGGCGACTGGCAGCCAAAACAGGCCTTCGGCGAGGAGCCTGAACACGCGTTCGAAGCTGAGATTGACGCCGATGAGCCGTAACGCCCCGCAGACCAATGCCGCTGTGGCCAAGACAATGAGAAACAACGCATAGGTCACGGTTGCTCCCCCGCCTTCTAACGCACGGAATCAGATATCGCTCAAAAACGAGATTTGGGCGAGACGACTCGCGCGTGATGCGCGTCATGGGGTGAAACTTTCGCCGATCAAGTTCAAGACGGTCTCCGATGGGCTCGACACATCGGGCTCGACCGGGCGCTTAGTACTGCACATGCTGGCGGCAGTTCGTCCTATTGCCGGGCCGTTGGAAGCGGCCGTCCGAATTTCTAGAAAAAATTCGATCGTGGGGGGGATACACCTGGCGAACCTCAGTTCACCCTAGGGCCACTTCTAACCGATGTGATCCTTGATGATGAGCGAAGATTTCAAAAGTCTACCCGGCAATGCAACACCTGTCGCTCGTGACCAACCGGAATTTTTCGACCAAGCATCCGCGTCCGAGTACCTTTGGCATCAGTGCGGTATCAAAGTTGCACCAGCGACGTTGAAGAAACTTCGCGTCATGGGTAACGGGCCGCCTTTTTTTCGGGGCTTCGGTCGTCGGATAACCTACCAAGGCGCGGCGCTTAAGAAGTGGGGACATGCGCAGCGTTCCCGAGCCATGGCTTCTACTTCGGAACCGAGCGAGTAGTCCTCTCTACTTCTCCTGAATGCAATTGGCGCGGAGCTAAGCTTTCCGCGACGGTCCCCCCTTGTGTCGTCTCAGCGCGGAGTAGCCATGCAGGACCTATCGACGATACTTGCCTCCGACGTAGCAGGAATTCTCAGCCAGTTATTGGGCTCTCCAACGTCTGTTTCGCGCAACGAATTCCGTTACGGTCGTCGCGGTTCGCTCGCCATTGCAGTCGCTGGGCCGAAACGTGGCTTGTGGTTCGATCACGAGGCCGGGACAGGCGGGGATCTGATCGACCTGATTATGCGCGTCCACGGTGTCAAGTTTCAGCGCGCCATCGAAATTGGGCGGGATCTTATGTCAACGCTTTCGCAGCGCAGCCATCAACGGACACCCTCGTTTCCTGTTAATCACAGCAACGCCGGAGAACGCATACGGCTTGCGCGTATTGCACTTGCTATATGGGACCGGCGCAAACCTGTGCTCGGGACAAAAGCCGAAATCTATCTTGCCAGCCGCGGGCTGAAAATCGACCGTCTCGACGTGGGACATGTGCTCGGATGGGATCCCGTTGAGTCTGCGATGCTTGCGCTTATGACCGATCCTGTCACTTCTATTCCGCGGGGCATTCACCGAACTTTCCTCGACGGCAACGCTCGCAAGCTTGGGCGCAAGATGCTGGGAGGTCAAGGAGTCGTTCGTCTCTCACCAGACGAAGACGTAAGCGACGCGCTTGGTATTTGCGAAGGCGTAGAAGACGGCCTTGCGTTGCTCATCTCAGGGTGGCAGCCGGTTTGGTCAGCGACAAGTGCTGGCGCTCTTTTCCGCTTCCCAGTGTTGCGAGCCATATCCTGCCTGACCATTTTTGCCGACCGGGACAGAGCCGGGCTCGACGCCGCTCGAGCCTGTGCTGCGCGATGGCGCGCATCCGGAAGCGATGCGGCGATCGTGGTTCCCGGAGTGATTGTAAATGTCGAATGATATAAAGGATGTGAACGAAGCCCTCGCTCGCGGTCACGACATTCTCCGCACTGCGGATGATACGTGGGGACGTTTGAAACAGCCCTCCTGGCGGGATCACGCTTTCTTGGCAAGCGAACTTCAGCGTAAGGACCATCCGCCGATTCGATACATAATTCCTGGCGTAGTTCCCGAGGGTCTCTCCATGCTGGCGGGCAGGCCAAAGCTTGGGAAAAGTTGGCTGGCACTGGAGCTTGCCGCAGCGGTGGCAGGGGGTACGCCCTGTCTTGGTGAGATTGTCCCGGAACAAGGGGATGTTCTCTACTGCGCGCTCGAAGACAACGAGCGGCGCCTCAAAAATCGAATGACGAAGCTTCTAGGGCCGAACTTGCCTTGGCCGCACTGTCTAACGCTCACCACGAAGTGGGAGCGGCTGGATAAGGGTGGGGTACGCGACATCAAGGATTGGATAGAGAGTTCTCAATCGCCGCGCCTCGTTATCCTGGACACGCTCGCCAGCGTGCGCCAGGTCACGAATAAAGAAGGATATGCCGCCGACTACCAAGCATTGACGGCGATTCATCGACTGGCGAACGATCGCGGTATCGCGATCCTCGTTCTGCACCACCAGCGAAAAGGTGAAGCGGAGGATCCGATTGACACGATCAGCGGTACGCTCGGCATTGCGGGTTGCGTAGACACCCCAATTATTCTTTCAAGAAAAACAGCTGGTGCGAGCCTATACGTCCGTGGTCGCGATGTCGAAGAAACGGAACATGCGGTGCAGTTCGACAAGGCCTTGTGCCGATGGCGCATTGTCGGCGACGCTGATGAACTCCACCGATCGGATACCAGGCGGAAAATTCTTGCCACCCTTAAGGAAGCGGCTGGCAGCCTTGGACCGTCAGTGATTGCCGATCGAGCCGGACTGAGCGAGCCAGTAGTGAGAAACCGTTTGAGCGCCATGGTCCAAGCAGGAGAGGTCACAAAGGTCGGCAGGGGCGAGTACATTCATCCGGACTGCGAGACCTCGTTACGTCCGTGACTATCGTTACCTTTTTGAGGCACGAGTAACGAAAGCAACGAATGTAACGACTGGTGAAGCTCGAAGCGAAGCCGATGGTGAACAGAATGGTTTGGTTCAAAAGGTTTGCCAAAGAAGGGCGCACAACCGTGCACGCAGACCCTGCACCCGAACCGCAGCCGCTCACCATGCCCTCCAAGTGGGCAGATGCGCCGCAGTCTGCCGGACGATCGAGCAGTCGCCGCCGAAGGCCCGTGAAGCTTGCCCGTCTTTACCCGCAGGCTAACACCCCGTCTCCTGCTGATGAGCACGTCGCTGTGCTGATATGGGCCCTCTCGGAGGCTGCCACGCGCCATCCCGAACTTAAGCGTCGTTGGATACCCAAAGAGGATCTAGAGAAATTTTATGCAAATCTCGTCGCGGTGAATGGGTGGACCCCGCAATCTTGGACTGCGATGGGAAGGGTTCTCAAGAATAAGGCTCTGCGCCGCCGTACGAAAATCGGCTCACGGTCGGTCACGGTCTATAGCTTCGCCAAGGCTTTTAATGGGGGGTCAAGGTGAGTGCCATTGCAGAGTCTTCGATTATTATACCGTCGTCATCGGGACGTGAGTACAGCGGTGCATTGCATTTCTCCCACCTATTATAGGGGGCGAAATTTCCTCGCTCTCACCTAACCGGAGCGATTATGAACACTGTACCCTTAAACCGGCGAGCTTTCGTCATAGCTGCTGGCCTTACGGTCGTTGCGCCCTCCCTACCGTCACATGCCAATTCGTCCGGAATGTCTTCGGAGTACTTAGCCTGTGAGGAGGCATGGATCGCGGCAGAACGCGTCCGCCTGTCGCAAATCGATGAACATCCTACCGCCTCTGAGATCAAGGCGCAATCAGAAGCTGGTGATCAGTACAGGGCGGCGAAGGAGAAGCTACTTGCTCGACCTATTCGCAATATCTTCGATGCGGTGGCCTTGCTTCGCACGAACGTATGGTACGGGGGAAACTTCATACGGCCCGAAGAGTGGATGGCCAACAGCGATGAATTGCGCACGTTGCGCGCCATAGAGGAATACGCCGGAACGGGGAGCTGGGCCGTTCCAGTCGATCTTATCGCGCTCGAGCAAACGATGATCGCCAAGGAAGAGCTATGGCAAAAATCCAGGAAGCTGCGCGTCAATGTAGACCGTGCATGACGAGCCTCAAGGGTCGTTTCAGATAGGAGCTCAGTGTGTTCTTTTAGGGCCTGGCCCAGCGGAACAAAATAATATCGCTCCTTTGAATTCCGATGCTTATATTATGGAACGAATATGTCCACCTCGCATCCTATTGGAACAGATAAGAGGCTGGCAATGCAATTTGGATATGCCCGCACGAGCACCGTCGAACAGAAAGCAGGTTATGAGGCACAGCTTCGCGACCTCGAAGCCGCCGGGGCCGAAAAGGTCTTCAAGGAGCAGGTATCGAGCGTTGGCGACCGGTCGGAGCTGGAACGGCTCCTCGGCATCCTACGAACAGGCGACGTGCTGATTGTGACAAAGCTCGACCGACTGGCGCGTTCAGTCGCCGACCTCGTCACCATCTCGGCCCGGATCGAGGAAGCCGGGGCGACGCTGAAGATTCTCTCGTTGCAACTCGACACCGGCAACGCCCAGGGCCGACTGATGGTCAATGTGGTCGGCGCGATTGCGCAATTTGAACGAGAATTGATGTTGGAGCGCCAGCGCGAGGGCATCAGCAAGGCGAAAGCGGACGGCAAGTATAAAGGTCGGAAGCCCCTCGATCCGGCAATCACCGCCAAAGTTCGGCAGATGCACGCGGACAAGCGACGGCCGACGGATATCGCTCGCGCGCTCGGCATCGGCCGAACTTCGGTTTATAGAGCACTTGAGAGCTAAGCTTTGAGGGGGAGTGCCGATGGCCACGTCTCCGATAATTCGTCAAGAATTGGAAAAGCTGCCACAAGTCAAAGGCACATGGTTCGAGTGGGACCTCGAACACGATGGGAATAAGAAAACGCTGGTTGTGGAAGTCTCGTTTGACACCGACCCAAACAATTCCGACTTCGCTTTCTCGGCACTCGATGACAATGGAGATGCCTTGCCTTGACGTCCTGAAGAATAAGACGACGATGATTATCAGCCGGTTCGGGTAGTTCCGGCGCGACGTTGATCCGGCAGGAATTTACAGTCCGGCGAGCGTCAAGCGGATTACCAAGGGACCTTGAACCGATCCGACGGCGGGTGAGTGACAACAACCGGAATACCTTGTTCGAATCTTGCTTTCGGCCCTTTCCCGCTGCGTTAGAATCTCGACCTGAATCTCATCCTGCCGTTACCGCTCGAGTGCGAGGGGCTTGGCCTAAATCTTGGCCCGAGGTCGGCGGCATCTTATGCGTATCTTAGTACGCGTCGGGAGGTAGAGTCCGCCAATAGCGGCCGTGTCGCTACGTACATACTAAGCCGCGAGAAGGTCTTTCTTCTCGAACCCGCTTCGCACGATGCGCCTCCGGGCAGCCGGTGATCTCGACGGCCATGTTTCGCATTCGCCTTCTTCGGCCGGAAACACCGGCATCCTCTCGTGATTGATGCTGTCGGTTAGCGTGTTCAGCGCGGTCGTCACGAATGAATAGGCGTCCAGTTGACGTTCAGGCCGTCCTTTTTCACCGGGCCGTTGCACCGCTGCCAAACGCCAGGGAACGCGAATAGCCGCCGGTCGTTGCGTAGTGCTTTGCCGCTAGCGTTGCGAAGACGGGTCGCTGCGCTTGATGTCACTCGTTTACTAAAGCGAATGTCGAGGATTTTCCTGGCTTCACTCGGCAGCTCGCAGCAAGAGATCCTTCGTTGGCGCGAGTGCCTCGGCGAGCAGCGCGTCGAGCAGGCGGCGGCGGATGGCGGCGGTCTGGTCGAGGCTCGCCTCCAGCCGGTCGCAGAGCGCCATCAGCGCATCGACCTTGGCGACGATGCGGTGTTGTTCGGCGAGCGGCGGAAGGGGGATTGGAAACTCTCTCGCATCCGTAAGGCTCATGTTCGGTTGCGCGGTGATGACGCGAGAACCAAGCATAAAGTCGATGGCCGTCGGCGAATTGAAATACTGCAGGAGATACTGCACCAACGGGCCATCTGAAATTTCGACGAGGCGGACAAGTGCTACAGCTTGGTTTATGTTTGCCTCTTTATCCAAGTCAAAGATGGCGGTGCGCCCGATTGAAGCGCCGACCAAATTCATGAGGATATCGCCTCGCCTCAACATCGACCTAGGTTCAATGTCGCGGAAGCGGCTTTCGACGTATTTCAGTTCATCGAGTTTTCTTAGCTCTTGGTTGCCCACATTTTCACTTGTAATGAAAAGAATGCCTTCGTCAGCGTTCACATAATTCACGCCTTGCCATTTCGGCGATGACCCTTTGGTGATTAACCGCGAGAGTGAATCGAGGCGAACCCATGACCATTTTAGTGGCAGGTCGAATGGTTGGTTCATAATCGGATCAAGCGGCTTTTCCTTCTTGATCTCGCCCGCCTTCACCAGCCGCGCCTTCTCCTTCGCGATCCGCTTCAGCAGTTCCGAGGCCGGCTCGTCATTCGCGTCCTGCGGCTCGAGCTTGCCGCGCACGGCGAGGTTGAGGATGCTCTGGCGCAGGCGCTTGATCTGGTCGGGGCGCGTGGTGAGGGCGGATAGCGCGTCGAGGGCGAAGCGGGCGTCGTCTTGAAAAGTTTCGGGATCGGGCGCGTTGAGGCGGGCGAGGCTCGCAGCCGCCAGCCGGTCGCGTGACCTCTCGCGGCCCGCTCGCGCCGCCTCCAGCCGGTCGCACAAGTCCATCAATTCATCGACCTTGGCGACGATGCGGCGTTGCTCGGCGAGCGGTGGGAGGGGAACCTGAAGTCGCCGGACCTTGTCCGCATTCAAATTCTGGACAACAGCGCCAGCAGCGGCAATCGAGAAGGCCTGCTTTGCATATTCAGACAAAAACATTCTGTGGATATAGAGTTTGCTGATGTGGTTTTCTGGTGTGCGGATGACGAGCCAGCCGTCGTGAATACAACCGCTAATATTGGTAATGTAAGGATATCCGAAACTCATCGAGTTTGAGAGCAGCAAGTCACCAGGTACAACCAACCTACTGCGGCTGAGACCTTCGGGCTTGATGCGTTCTTCCGTGGTGTCGATGTAGATAGTGCCTCGAGTCGAATCTCCGATTTTGATCCACGGGATTCCCCTCGGGTCTTCGGTCAAAAAGGATTTGATCGGACGGGGCGATCCCCCACGAGCAATTCCCGCAATGTCGTCCAGAAGGCACCAAGCCCAAGATGCGGGTATTGCAAAGGGTTCAGCTTTCGTGAGTTCAACACTGCCTTCAAGTGAACTAAACCCTCCCTCTTTCACCAGCAGCGCTTTCTCCTTCGCGATCCGCTTCAGCAGTTCCGAGGCCGGTTCGTCGCTCGGGTCTTGCGGCACGAGCTTGCCGCGCACGGCCAGATCGAGAATGAAGCGGCGCAGGCGGGCAATCGCGTCGGGTGCATCGGCGATCCGCTCATAGTGTTGCAGCAAGCGATCCGCGTTCATCGGGCCAGCGCTTCCGCCAGAATGGCCTTCAACTGGTCACGCAAGCCCGCCGTCTCAGCCTCGGCGCGGGCGAGGTCCGCCAGCAGCGTTTCCGGGTCGCCGTGATCGTCCGCCACGGCGTGCGGGTTCTTGATGTCGAGATTGTAGCCGCGCGCCTTGATCTCCTCGACGGTGACGCGCCACGCCTGCGGGCCTTCCTCGCGGCCCTTCCGATCCTTGCCGCCCCACCAGTCCATGCAGCCCTGAAAATGCTCCAGCCGGATCGGCTTGGTCATCGAATAGGCTTTCTGGCCTTGCGGGACGCGGTGCTCGTAGAACCAGATGTCCTTGGTCGGTGCACCCTTCTCGAAGAACAAGAGGTTGGTGCCGATCGAGGCATAGGGCTTGAACACGGAGTTCGGCAGGCGAACGATAGTGTGAAGGTTGCACGCCTCCATCAAATGTTCCTTCAGCCGCGTCTTGACGCCCTCGCCGAACAAAGTGCCATCGGGCAGCACCACGGCGGCGCGCCCGCCCTCCTTCAACAGCCGCACGATGAGGGCGAGGAACAAATCCGCCGTTTCCTTGGTGCGAAAGGTGGGGAAGTTGTTCTCGATGCCGTCCTCCTCCTTGCCGCCGAAGGGCGGGTTGGTAAGCACGATATCGACACGCTCATCCTTGCCCCATGAGATGAGCGGGCGGGCCAGCGTGTTGTCGTGGCGCACGAAGCCCGCATCCTCCACGCCATGCAGCAGCATGTTGGTGACGCAGAGCATGTGAGGCAGCGGCTTTTTCTCCACCGCGCGCAAGCCCGCCTGCATGGCCTCGCGCTGCTTCGGCGTTCGGATATGCGTCTTCTCCATGTGGCGGATGGCGCAGGTGAGAAAGCCGCCCGTGCCGCAGGCGGGATCGAACAGGGTTTCGCCTGGGTGCGGGTCGATCCGGTCCACCATGAAGGCAGTGACGGCACGGGGCGTGTAATACTCGCCCGCATTGCCTGCCGATTGCAGATCGTTGAGCAATTGCTCGTAAATCTCGCCGAAATGCTGCCGGTCGGCCAAGGTGTTGAAATCGACGCCGTTGATCTTATTGAGCACCTGCCGCATCAACTGGCCGGATTTCATGTAGTTGTAAGCGTCCTCGAACACGTCGCGCACGATCTTGCGGCGGTCGCCGGGCTTGCCGGTGAGTTGGAGGCCCTTCAGCGCCGGAAACAGTTCGCCGTTGACGAAGGCGAGCAGCGCCTCGCCGGTGATGCCTTCCGGGTCGGCCGCCCAGTTCCGCCACTGGAACTTCGCCGGGATCGGCGAGGCGTAGCCGCTACGGGTGAGTTCAAGCTCCTGATCCTGATCGTCGATGATCTTGAGGAAGAACATCCAGCACAATTGGCTGATGCGCTGCGCATCACCATCGACGCCGGAATCCTGGCGCATGATGTCCTGGATGGATTTGACGAGGGTGCGGACGGCCATGGCTTCAAGCGGTTTCCTGATAGAGCGCGTCCTGCAATTCGTGGACGGCTTGCTCGAAGCCCTCCTTGCCGCCAAACGCTTTGATGAGTTGAACGACGCTGCCCATGCCGCTGAAGGGTTCGATCTTCAGCACATTGGAATCGTCGAGATTGAGCACGCCCTCGTCGCGATATTTCTCCAGAAGCGCGTCGAGCACAGCGCGGGCTTGCGGCCCATACTTCGTGAAGACGTCGCGCTTCTTGACGTTTTCGGCGCGCTCGCGGCGGGTGAGCGGTTGTCTGTCGAAAGCGACGTGGCAGATCAGATCGAAAGGATCGAGGTTCTTGGCCAATTCCTGCCCGATGGCGTCGAGCGCCAAGCCCTCGGCTTCCAGTTCCTCGATGATCGCCTGCTTGCGTTCGGTGGACTTCCAGCGCTTGAGGAAATCGTCGAGGCTGGCGAAGCGCTTCTTCAGCGCCGTCTTGGTGAAATCGCGCAAGGATTCGGTGACGAGCTTGCCGTTCGCGTCGAGATACTCCACGCGCTCGGCGACGATCCGCGCGCCGACGCCATCGACATAGACCTTGCGGATCGGCCCACCGGGCGGGATCGGCAAGCCCGGCTGATCGACCACGGTTTCATCCGCGCCGGGTTTGGGCGGCGTGTCCTCGCCTTGCGGCGCATCATCGGGCGGCGTGATCGGATCGTCTTCGCCGGGCACGTAAATCTGCGCCGGATCGCCGTCGAAATCCGGGTCGGCGAAATGCGCGGTCGCGCCGCGAAAGTCGATCAATGTGAAATAGAACTTCTTGGTGTCCTCGTGAACGCGGGTGCCGCGCCCGACGATCTGCTTGAACTCGGTCATCGAGCCCACATGCCGGTCGAGCACGATCAGGCGGCAGGTCTGCGCATCAACGCCGGTTGAAAGCAGCCGCGAGGTTGTCACCAGCACGGGATATTTCGATTCCGGGTCGATGAAGTTGCCAAGCTGATCCTGGCCTTCCTTGTCGCTGCCGGTGATGCGCATGACGTAGCGAGCGTTCTCCGCGACCAGATCGGCGTTCTCGTTGATGAGCGCCTGCCGCATCCGCGCTGCGTGTTCCTCATCGACGCAGAAAACGATGGTCTTCTGGAAGCGGTCACCGCTTTCCTTCAGGAACTCCGTGACCTTCTTCGCCGTGAGCTTCGTGCGGTCATCGAGCACAAGGGTCCGGTCGAAGTCCTTGGTGTTGTAAATGCGGTCTTCGACTTCCTCGCCGTCGCGGTCGCGCTGGCCCTTCTCGGGGCGATAGCCTTCAACGTCGCGGTCGATATGAACCTTGATGACCTTGTAGGGCGCGAGGAAGCCGTCGCTGATGCCCTGCTTCAGCGAATAGGTGAACACGGGCGCGCCGAAGTAATCGGTGTTGGAAACGTATTCAGTTTCCTTCGGCGTGGCGGTGAGGCCGATCTGCGTGGCGCTGGAGAAATATTCGAGAATCTCCCGCCAGGCCGAATCCTCGGCGGCGCTGCCGCGATGGCACTCGTCGATTACGATCAGGTCGAAGAAGCCGGGCGAGAACTCGCGGTAGAGCTTCTGGCGATCCTCTGGCCCGGTAATCGCCTGATAGAGCCCGAGATAGATTTCAAAGGCGGTGTCGATGCGCCGCTTGGTGTCGAGCGCCAGCGTCAGATCGACCTTGGTTCCGTCCTGCCGTTCGATCGTCTTGGCGTTGGTCGATAGCTTCGCCATCGCCGCGCCGAAGGGGCGGAAATCGTTGACCATCGTCTGGTCGATCAGCACGTTGCGATCGGCGAGGAACAGGATGCGCTTCTTGCGGCCCGCCCTCCACAAGCGCCAGATGATCTGAAACGCCGTGTAGGTCTTGCCCGTGCCGGTCGCCATCACCAGCAAAACCCGGTCGCGCCCCTTGGCGATGGCCTCGATCGCCGCGTTGACGGCGTTCACCTGATAATAGCGCGGGGCCTTGCCGCTGCCGTCGTCGAAATAGTCCTGAAGCACGATCTGTTCGGCTTCAGCGTCGAGGCCCTTCCAGGCGCGATAACGCGCCCACAGATCGACGGGCGAAGGGAAGGTGTCGAGCCCGAGATTGGTTTCGATCGTGGCGCTTTGGCCGGTGCGGTCGTGGAACACGAAGCCGTCGCCATTCGAGGAAAACACGAAGGGGATATCCAGGGTCTCGGCGTAGTCTAGGCCCTGCTGCATCCCGTCGCCGACCGAATGATTGTTGTCCTTGGCCTCGATCAGCGCGATCGGGATATTCGGCTTGTAGTACAGAACGAAGTCGGCCTTCTTGGCCTTGCCGCGCGTCACCAGCTTGCCGCGAACGATGATCCGGCCTTTGGTGAAATAAACCTCCTCGCGCACCTGCAACATCTCGTCCCAGCCCGCGCGCTTGACGGCGGGCAGGATGAACTTCGTGCAAATGTCGCGCTCCGTGAGGAGGCGCTTATCCAAGCCGAGCACGCGAACTCCCCCGTCCTAAAAATGAGGACGCATCTCGATTCTCAATAGCGGAACCCTGCACGATAGCGTTCGGTGAATGCCATGTGAATGTTGGATACTTATGCAAGCGGGGCAGAAACAAATAAGTCTTTGAAAGAATGGTCGGAGCGAGAGGATTTGAACCTCCGACCCCCAGTCCCCCAGACTGGTGCGCTAACCAGGCTGCGCTACGCTCCGATTTGGAAAAGTCGACGGCGCCTGCAATTTCGGATTGCAGAACTGTGGCCGTCCCGGTCAGGGGTTGGGTACCTGGAACGTCCTCGCACGTCAAGGACGATAAGGGGCTTCAGCCCCTAATGGGCGCACGCCGTTAAAGGCACGCCATAAGTGGAGATCAGCGGCGGTATTCCGGTAAACGCTGCAATAGGTCGATTATCGGATAATCGACCCAGGCGTGGGTGACAAGATCGCGGTGACGGACGTCGCCTCCCGGGACGACGGCCACGCCGCCGGCGGCGAGGCGTGTGTTGATCTGCGGGCTGACGTCCACGTCGTGGGCGGCCAAAATGTCTTCAAGCTGCGCATTCTGGTTTTTCGTCGATCCGAGATAGACGCTGACGAAGAACGCGGACGGATCGGCCTCGATCCAGTGGGCGAACTTGTCGAGATCGCCGTAGAGAGAATCAAGCAGCACGACCCCGCGGACTCTTTTCTTCAGTCCGCCTCGCTCGATTGCGGACGCCGCAGCGACATAGCCGCCACTATACGCGACGATCACGATCGGCATGCTGGCGAAAGTGCGAAGTGATTTCTTATCGCCGTGCAGGCGCGCAAGCTGCTGACCCGCCTCACCTACAAAACGACCGAATGCGCCGGCTTGCCAAAACTTCCCTGCGCTCGAATCGCGGGCATCGACCGCGAGCTGCGGTGCCACGAGAACGACATTCGCGTTCGATGCTGATATCTGCGCTGGCACTTTCTGCCGGGCGAGGACATCACGTTCCAATGTTGCCCCATGCCCGTGAAAGAAAACCAGCATCAATGCCGGACGGCGAATGTCGAAGCCTTTCGGAATGTGAAGAAGAACGCGATTGTCGTTGTACGTTTCATCTTCCCAGTACACTCGCGAGCCGGTGCTGTGCCCCTTGCGGCCGTTCTCGTTGACGTTGAGAAACGGCGCGTCTGAGTTGGGCATCGTACCGTGATAAGGGAATGGCGCCGTATCGAAGTGGACGAGCGCCGTTTTGTCGGCCTTGAGAGGATGGCTTCGTGACTGGACCTGCGTCTTCGATGGTACGATCTGACGCTGCTTGCTCTCGGCGCGCGAGAGGCCGAACGCGAGAGCCACGCCCGCACCCAGCGCGCGCGCAAGAAATCGTCGCCGTGCGCAATTCAATGCCGGCAGCGCCATGTCTTACGACACTCCGCAGTTCAGAACGGTGGCCATGAGAATCGCGTTTACCCTCAGGATAGAATAGGCGCAGTGCCGCATATTCTGAACGAAAGTATGCATGATAAGGCTCAAAATTGTTCAATTCGTGAGGCAATCACTCCTCACGGAGCCTGCAGACGATTTGGCACATAGAGTCGTCTGCACAAAAAGTGTTTAGCGCGCATCGGTTAGATGCATTTTGGCAACGCGATTTTAACATGTCCGGCTGGCAGTTGTTGGAATCCACCCGAGTCAATAGTGTTCGCGAGTTGGTCACGGTTCAGCGATCTCATGACAACTGCAGCTAGCATCAGCGCTACGTCGTCCGTAAATCCCGGATTAGACGTCCGCACCGTATCGACCATGACAGCGACCGCGCTTGCGGTCGCGGACATGATAGGCATTGGTGTGTTCACGAGCCTCGGCTTTCAGGTCGCGAGCATCCCCTCGCCTTTCACCGTGTTGATGCTGTGGATCGTCGGTGGTATCGCCGCGCTTTGCGGCGCCTTGGCCTATGCCGAATTGGCAGCGGCCTTTCCGCGCTCGGGTGGCGAATATAACTTTCTGTCTCGCATCTATCATCCTGCCGTCGGATTTTTGGCTGGTTGGATATCGGCGACGCTGGGATTTTCCGCCCCTATCGCGCTCGCAGCGATGGCGTTCGGGGAGTACTTCAAAGGCGTCGTTCCCGGCGCATCGCCTCTTCTGCTGGGCCTCGTGGTCGTCTGGTGCGTGACAGCCATTCATCTCAGCGGCATCAAGCACTCGAGCAAATTTCAAAACATCTCTACGCTGATCAAAGGGGCGTTGATCCTCGCGCTGATCATCGCAGGTATTGCCTACGGCGTGCCGGAGCCCGTGTCGTTCGTGCCAACGTCTGTCGATATGAGCTATATCGCGAGCGCTCCGTTCGCCGTCAGTCTCGTGTTCGTGATGTACGCCTATTCGGGCTGGAACGCGGCGACCTATATCGCCGGCGAAATCCGCGAACCTGCTGTCAGTCTGCCTCGTTCTATCATCGCCGCCACGCTGATCGTGATCAGCTGCTACGTCGCGCTCAATGCCGTGTTTCTATACACCACGCCGATCTCGGCGATGGCAGGTCAGCTCGACGTTGCCATGGTTGCCGGCAAGCATATCTTCGGCGAAGTCGGTGGCACGATTGTTGGCGCACTGATTTGCATCGGGCTCGTTTCGTCGATCAGCGCTATGGCTTGGATCGGCCCGCGCGTGACAATGGCGATGGGTAAAGACCACGCTGTCTTTCGCGCGCTCTCGGTCACCAACAAGAATGGCGTGCCCACTGCCGCCATCCTGCTCCAGCTCATCATCGTCAGCTTGCTGCTGACGACGCAAAGCTTTGAAGCGGTACTTGATACGATTCAATTCAGCCTGACGCTCTGCTCATTCCTGGCTGTCCTTGGCGTCATCGTATTGCGCTGGAAAGAACCCAACCTGCCCCGCCCCTATCGTACCTGGGGTTATCCTCTCACGCCATTTGTCTTCCTCGGCGTGACCGCGTTCATGATGTACCACCTCATTGTAGAGCGTCCGCTTCAGTCATTAGCTGGTCTCGCCATCATGCTGACGGGTTTGGCCGTTTATGCCTATTCGCAACGGCGCCCGATAGATGGCAAGGACCTCAATAGGACCCAACATGGCTAGATTCCGCGTCACATCGGCGATCGCCTTCGCGGCGCTCGCCGCATTCATCGCGCCTCTTTCCGTTCAAGCTGAGCCGCGAGCGAGCCTTAACGATACAGCGCGCTTCATTGCAGGCATGCAGCCGTCAGCCGGTTCGCCTCTCAGCGCGGCCACAGGTGATGCCTATTGGAAGCAATACGCCCAGAGCTTCGACGATGCTTGGAGTGGTTTGGAGAGGCGCCAGCTCACCAAAATCAACGCGCTCGTCTCGAAGGATTTCACCAATCCCCAGCCGGTGCTATTCTATTTCTTCAGCGGACCCGACTTTCTTTACGCGGACGCTTTCTTCCCGTCGGCAACGACGTACGTGATGGCGGGCCTTGAGCCTCCGGGCCAGATTCCGGATCTTCGGAAGCTTTCGCGCGGAGAAACGGCAGGAGCACTGCGCGATCTTCGCTCCTCGCTGAGTTCGGTTCTGAGCTACAGCTTCTTCCAGACGAAATTCATGCGCGTCGATTTTAGCCGGGCGAAGCTCAACGGAACGTTGCCCGTGCTCATGACTTTCCTCGCGCGGTCGGGAAAGACAATTTACGACGCCGAGCTGTTTGATCTGCAGAGCGATGGAACGCTGCACCCTGTTGAGGAGCAGATTGCCAATCCGACGGGCAAGGGCGTGAAGATCACCTTCGGCGACGCCGCCGTTGGAAAAAAGAAGACGCTTTATTACTTCAGCACCGATTTGTCCGATGGCGGCATCAAGAACAGCGGCTTCTTGACCTTCTGCGATACGCTCGGAAAAGGCGACAGCTTCGTCAAGAGCGCGTCCTATCTCATGCATCAGGACAACTTCTCGACTGTTCGGGATTACCTGCTGAAGCACAGCGCATCGCTGTTGGAAGACGACTCGGGCATTCCAGTCCGCTTCTTTGCTCAGGGGTGGCAGCTTCATCCCTACGGCCGTTATGTCGGTCCGATCGGCCTTTTCGCCGGGCAGTATCAGTCGAAGCTCAATGAAGTATTCGGCAAGGGACGTGCAACGCCGATCGACTTCAGCCTTGGCTACCGCTGGAAGCCCAACGAGTCGAATATTCTGCGCGCGGTAAAGGACGATACGGCAACGGCCTTCGAGATGCCGCCTCCCGTTATCAAAGCTAGTGCCTCGGGAGACGCCGGCAAAGCTAAGGTCGTCGCCGCGGCAGACCATCCGACGAAGGCGCGCAATAAATACCATCGCCGCAAGCAGGAGACCGTAAGCAATTACTGGCCAAAGCTATTCGGCTACGCGCCTTGAGTTCGTCGCTCATCTTGCGTCATAATCTAGGCCGCCCATTTGACCGTTGGGCGGCCTTAAATGTTTTTGGCGCCCAAGAACGCCTCAATGTTCTTGGTTGGGAACTGGATAACCTCTGGGCGCTCGGGAAGCTCGCGCGCGGCAATCGCAGCGACGTGGGCGGGGCCGACGTCCAGACTTCTGAGGTCGAATTCTGCATTTGAGAAGACGGGGACCGGACTTGGCGATCCACCGACGACCCCATGCTCCGTCAGAAGCCGTCCGATGCCAGATCCGCGGGCTTTTGCGACTGCTTCTAGCCGGACCCAAGCCGTGAGAACGTCCGCGTCTATACTCGCAGAAAGCCGGGGCGCGTCGTGAAATCTGGCGGCGGCGCTCACGATCCGCTGCCGCCGGTCGGCCGACATCTTCAGCTTGCGCGTTACGGCTTCGAGGTCGACGCCCACCACGCTATCGGCGACCGCGATAAGGGCAAAGCCCTCAGTGTGGGAAATGCTGAACTGGGGCCCGCCTTCTGCGAGCACCGGGCGGCCGCCCTCTTCTGCGCGAATTGGCACGCGTCTTAGACTTTGGCCGCCAACCCTTTCCAACACCACACGGAGAGCGATGCGGGATGCGCGCCAATTCTGCCGTTGATGTTCATCTGAAATAGTGACCGCGCGCCGCTCATCTTCCTCCGAGAGGCGGGGGCGATTTTGCTCCTCCGCGGCGAGTGCGGCGTGAGCGGCAACAAGATCGACCATGACGATTTCGAGCGCCATCGTCCGTCTGTCGACGCTCGGGCGGCTGGGGTCGGCCTGTGAATCAGGTGCGGCTGGCACGAGGTTTCTTGAGATCGTCGGTACCGACGGCGGGATTGATGGGCTGACCGCGGAGTATAGCAGCAGCTATTTCTAATTCCCGGATCGCGGTTTTAAGTCCCGTCTTGGCGAGCGCCGCCGGCTCCTTAAGCGTTGCAACTTCCAACTCTGCGGCGACCGGTGCTTTTGCGAGAGGTTTCCGGCCTCTTTTGCGGGCGGCAGGGGTGGCAGCGGGCGCTGCCTGGGCTGGAGCGGATCGATGGGCAGCGGCTTTAACCTGGTCGACGCCATGCTCGCGCAAGATCTTTTGCACGCCGCGGATGGTATAGCCCTCCGCATGGAGCAGCGTACGGATACCGCGCAGGAGTTCCATATCCTCTGGGCGATAATAACGCCGTCCGCCGCCACGCTTCATTGGCCGGATCTGGGGAAAACGTCCCTCCCAGAAACGGAGCACGTGTTTCGGGATCTGAAGCTCGTCCGCCACTTCACCGATCGTACGAAATGCTTCCGCCGACTTGTTCATGGCTTGCCCCCTCGTGCTCATGAAACCAAGCGAATTGAACGCTTAGTTTCCCGCACTTTGCAACAGGCTACATCAGCGCTTTGTGTGACCTTTGTTGATCCTGTCCTTCATGATGTTGGACGGCCGGAAGACCAGCACGCGGCGCGGCGTGATCGGCACTTCTTCCCCGGTCTTGGGGTTACGGCCGATCCGCTGACCTTTCTGGCGAATGCCGAAAGAACCAAAGGAGGAGAGTTTTACTGCGTCTCCGCCAGCCAAGCTCCCGGAGATCTCGTCCAGCACGCGTTCGACCAGATCCTGGCTCTCGTTGCGCGGCAACCCGACTTTCTCCACGACGGCTTCCGCAAGATCAGCTCGCGTCAATGTCTTGCCCACCATCTTCACCTCCCGGCCGAGCTACATTCCGACCGGGGATGGTAGCGGCGGTTGGTCGCGGGGTCAACGGGACGGGCTACCAACTGACTGAAAAAGAACGATTTTCTACGCTGCAGTGCACCAAATTGGTTACCATCGGGCCAATACGGCGCCCCAAGTGAAGCCGCCGCCCATGGCTTCCATGAGGATCAAACTGCCTTCTTTCACCCTGTGGGCCTCAAACGCGTCATTGAGCGCGAGGGGGATGGATGCGGCCGACGTGTTGCCGTGCTTGTCGAGGGTCATGACGATCTTTTCAGGCGCAACGCCAAGCTTTTTGGCGATACCGTCGAGAATGCGCTTGTTGGCCTGATGTGGAATGAAAAGATCAATCTCTTCAGGCGTGTAACCCGTTTCGACGAGGGTCTCTTCGATGACCCCGGAAATTTTCTGCACTGCGTGCCGGAAAACTTCCCGGCCATTCATCCGCAGGTGCCCGACCGTCTTCGTCGACCCGGGGCCGCCGTCGACGTAAAGCAGGTCTTCGAAGCGCCCGTCCGATCTGATGAGGGTCGAGATGATGCCGCGATCCTCGCGACCTCCGCGTTGGGGCTGAGCCTCGAGCACGACCGCACCCGCTCCGTCCCCGAACAGAACGCACGTCGAGCGATCGGACCAGTCGAGAATCCGCGAAAACGTCTCGGCGCCGATGACAAGCGCCCGTTTCGACTGGCCGGCTTTGAGGAAATTATCCGCCGTCGCAAGCGCAAAAACGAAGCCGGAGCATACCGCTTGAAGATCAAAGGCGGCGCCCTTGGTCACCCCCAGCATCGACTGGATTCTGACCGCGGTCGCGGGAAACGTACGATCGGGAGTCGAGGTGGCGCAAACGATCAGGTCGATGTCGACGGGATCGATACCGGCACGGATCAAGGCCTGCTTGGCTGCGGCGGCGCCAAGCTCCGACGTCAGTTCCTTCTCATCGGAGATATGGCGCCGAACAATGCCGGAGCGTTCGCGGATCCAAGCGTCGCTCGTGTCTACGATTTTTGCGAGATCATCGTTCGTCACTATGCGCTTGGGAAGATGCGCGCCGACGCCGCGAATAACAGAGCGGAGAACTGCCAAATCTATGCCTTTCCGAGCAAGCTTCCGGTTGCGTCGCGGCCGGTACCGCCGCCAGCGTTGGCCGAAAGCCTATGATGGAAGCCGTCGATATCGGCCGTCAGGCGCGCAATCAAGCCGGAATCGGCCATTTCGTAGGCAAGATCGACGGCGCTCGCAAATCCAAAGGCGTCGGTGCCTCCGTGGCTCTTCACCGCAATTCCATTGAGGCCCAGGAATGTGCCGCCGTTGACGCGGCGGGGGTCCATTTTCTCCTTAAGCACCCGGAACCCGCCCTGCGCCAGCAAAGCCCCGACTTTGCTCATGAAAGAGCTGGTCATGGCCGCGCGAAGATAGCTGCTGATCTGCTTTGCCGTACCCTCGGCGGTTTTGAGAGCGATATTGCCGGCAAAGCCCTCGACCACGACGACGTCTACGGCACCCTGACCGATCTGGTCACCCTCGACGAACCCCTTGTACTCGAGAGGCAAGACATCGATCGACTTCAGGAGCGCGTGCGCCGCCTTTACGTCCTCGTTGCCCTTCATTTCTTCGGTGCCGACGTTCAAGAGGCCGACTGATGGCTTTTCAATGTGAAACACGGCCCGCGCCATTGCCGCGCCCATGAGAGAGAAGTCAGCAAGCTGACTGGCGGTGGCGCCAATGTTTGCGCCGACATCAAGAACGATGCATTCCGAGTTGATCGTCGGCCAGAGAGCGGCGATGGCCGGGCGCTCGATGCCGGCCATCGGACGCAAGACGAGCTTTGCGATCGCCATCAGGGCGCCAGTGTTGCCAGCTGAAACCGCGGCATCGGCTTCACCCGATTTGACCGCTTCGAGCGGAAGCCACATGCTCGAGCCCTTACCGCGGCGGAGCGCCTGGCTCGGTTTCTCTTCCATTGCAATGACGAGGTCGGTGTGGACGACACGGCTCTTTGCGCGCAAGGCCGGATGCTGCGCCAGCGCCGCATCGATGCGCGCCTGCTGACCGTACATGATGAAGTTCAACGCGGGTTGGCGCTCAAGTGATAGAGCTGCCCCTGGGATCACGACCTCGGGGCCGTGATCGCCGCCCATTGCGTCGAGTGCAATCGTCTTTGGGCTTGCCATTCTTGTCGATTGCCGCGAATCCGTGTTTTGGCGCCTGACGCGCGCCGACTCGGGTTACGGCCCTGTCTGTCCCCGAAAATTCGGCGAGACCATAGCCTTTTGGAGCCCGCCCACAAGGCGAAATCGCGCCTCGTGACAGAACCACTCACACCCCATTACTTTAGCTTGGCTTTTCATCCCCATACGGCGGCCGAAAGAAAGAAACTCGAGGCTATAAACAGGTGGTCGGCCGGGACAGGGCGGAATTCAGCTCTGGTCCTTGAGCTTGGCCAATGCCGCGAACGGATTGGGCGCCGCCGTTTCATCAGCCTTGTCCTGCCACGTGAATTCGGCTCCCTCACGTCGCGGGTAGGGGTCAAGGGACGCCGAGAGTGTCTCGAATGCGATGCGTCCCACGGGGATGGTCCCATGCTCGAGAGGTTCGACGTCCGAGCCATCGAGTACTCCCGCTTCTTCGTCGCTTTCCTCATTTGAAAGGTCGGGCCAGAACTCGACGTCGAACGCGGCATCGACTTTCCCGGCAACAGGCTCGAGCGACACGACGCACGCCTGTTCAACGTCCGCATTGAGCGACCCGGAAAGGCGATACGCAGCGCCGGAAATGGAAACGATGCGGTATTGAACCGAAAGCGCCGAAACATTCAAGATGTTCAGCGTTTGGGCAACCGCCTTCGTCTCGTCGTTTGTCGCGGTGCGCGTCCGACTGAGGCCCCCAGCTGGTATTTCCGTCGTTTTTTCCGTCCAATCCAAAACGTTCGTCACGTCACCGTCATCCTAGAGTTCGAAAGGCAATTACCTAAGAGCGTCCGCCCCGTTTCGCTTTGCGCCCACGCGACAAAATCCTTTTCCGTCAGAGCGGCCGACGCATCTTTTACATAGAGAGCCAAGATGCGGGCAGCATCCTTGTGGGCTTCGCCACTGCCTAAGATGTATTGTCCCAGGCTCGAGGCAAGAATGGATTTATCGGTTGCGAGATCGCGCTGATAGATGGTCGCCCGCTCGTAAAAGGCCGCCGCTGCGCGCTTAACCTTCTTGGGCACAGAAAGATCACCAACGCCCATTTCGCGCATGCAGTCGTCCATGTCGGTTACGAACGTTTCGATCGCACGCTGTCTGATGTCGTCCGCATTCGGTCCGTGAAGCGCTTCAAGGGCAAGATAGAGGTGAAGAACGATCAGTTCGAAGCGGCCGACCGGTGTGTCCGGAACGCCTAGAACACTGTAAAAAGCGGGCTGCCGCGCCATGGCCACGACGCTGCCATAAAGCTCTTCTGCTCTGCGGCCGGCTTCCGCCCGCTTTCTCAGCCATTGCAACATCTCGGGGTCCTGGGTTTGCGGCGCGAAACCAACAAATGTCTGGGGATCATGCCTTGCGGCCACGGGGGCGCGCAGTTGCTGGCGTTCCGCTCACAATCTAAACAACCGTGACGGAAAGGCGAGGCGATTCCCGCGAAATGAAAGTTCGAATGAAAAAGAACGGGATCAATCTCCGGTTTCGGGCGACCGCTGTGATGCTCAGCGCAGTCGCGTGTACTGCCGTTCTGGCGGGATGTGGCGCAGCAACGATCACGAAGCATGGCCAGCAGTTCCGAGAGACGGACCTTCAGGCCATCCAACCGGGAATGAGCCAAGATCAAGTGCGGACCGCGCTCGGGACGCCCGCAACCACGGCCGTCATCGGCGACGGGCGCGCATATTATTATATCTCGAGCACGGACACGCAAAAGGCGTTTTTCCTGCCGAGCGAGCAGGATCGGCAAGTGGTCGCCGTCTACTTCAATCAAGGCGGTACGGTCGACAGCATCGCCAATTATGGCCTGAAAGACGGCAAGGTATTCGACTTCATCAGCCGCACGACGCCTGCACCGGGCGGCAAGGATGAAGGTGTCCTCAAAGCCTTGTTCCGCAACCTCGGCAAGCAACAGCTCTTTGGAAACGGTTAATCGTTCGCCAGACCAGAGCGAAGCTCGTTCTCTTCGTCTGCTACTGCTATAGAAAGTTCACGCCGCAGCCGCCTATTCTCGATGCTGCAGTTGAACAATTTTCGGTTGGCACACGTTCGGCCGATAGTTCCCCCCGCTTCAACAGATGCCCAGGTATTCAATGACCCAGAAAATCGAAGAAGGCTTCATGGCTTTTCTCGCCGACGGCAAAGACGGCATCGGCGCCATCCGCGACGTCACGCCGACATCACTCGTGCTCTACGTCGAGAACGCAGGTGAGTTCGTCATTCCGCTTTCGGCGGTGAAGGACGTGCACTCGCAGAAGGTGCTATTGAAGCCCGAGCTATTGGACAAGAGGCTGCTGGCCGCCATCGGCCACGTGCACGATAGCGAAGATCCGAAGCTGGTTGGCTAAATGGGCGGCTGACGAACTATAACCGTCGCGCCCGGCAGAATAAAAAAAGGCTCCGCAACTTGCGGAGCCTTTTTCTTATTTGTGTTCTGATCAGGACATGTGGGCGAGAACAGCGAGAAGCAGCAGCGCCACGATGTTCGTGATCTTGATCGCGGGGTTCACGGCGGGCCCTGCAGTGTCCTTATAGGGATCGCCGACCGTATCACCGGTGACGGAAGCCTTATGGGCCTCCGATCCCTTCATGTGCCGCACGCCGTCCTTGTCGACAAAACCATCTTCGAAGCTCTTCTTCGCGTTGTCCCAGGCGCCGCCGCCCGAGGTCATCGAGATGGCGACAAAGATGCCGGTGACGATCACGCCGAGCAGCATGGCGCCGACGGCCGAGAACGCGGCGCCTTTGCCAGCGATGGCGTTGACGACGAAGAACAGTGCGATAGGCGAGAGCACCGGAAGCAGCGACGGCACGATCATTTCCTTGATCGCTGCGCGCGTCAGCAGATCCACCGCAGCGGCATAGTCGGGCTTTTCCGTGCCCTTCATGATGCCCGGCTTGGCCTTGAACTGACGGCGCACCTCTTCAACGATAGCGCCGCCTGCGCGGCCCACGGCCGTCATCGCCAGACCCCCGAAGAGATAGGGGATCAGGCCGCCGAGAAGGAGGCCGGCCACGACATAGGGGTTCTCAAGGCCGAAGTTGACTTGCACGCCCTTGAAGAATTGGTAGCCGGTGGCGCCCGCCTTATTCGCCTCATCGATGAAATGATGAAGGTCATAGTTGTAGGCGGCAAAAAGCACTAGCGCACCGAGCCCGGCCGAGCCGATGGCATAGCCCTTGGTCACGGCCTTGGTGGTGTTGCCGACCGCATCGAGGGCGTCGGTGGAACGGCGGACTTCTTTCGGCAGGCCTGCCATTTCCGCGATGCCGCCAGCATTATCCGTAACAGGCCCGAAGGCGTCGAGCGCCACGATCATGCCGGCGAGACCAAGCATCGTCGTCGTTGCGATCGCGGTGCCAAAGAGACCGCCAAGCTGATACGTGGCGATGATGGCAGCGACGATGGCAATCGTCGGCAATGCACAGGCTTCGAGAGATACGGCGAGGCCCTGGATCACGTTGGTACCGTGACCGGTGACCGACGCCTGGCTGATCGAACGTACAGGGCGATAGCCGATGCCGGTGTAATACTCGGTAATCCAGACGATGAGCCCCGTTAGCACTAGGCCGACGATACCGCACAAGAACAGGTTCATGCCGGTGATCGTCTGACCCGCCGCCGTGCCGACTTCACCAAAGCCGCCAAGAACGTATTGGGTCGCGCCGTAGAGCCCGACGACCGACAGTACGGCCGATGCAATGACGCCGCGATAAAGAGCGCCCATGATCGAGCCGTTGGTGCCGAGCTTCACGAAGTACGTGCCGATGATCGACGTAACGATGCAAGCAGCGCAAATTGCGAGCGGATAGAGGATGATCGCGGCCAGGTTGGGCTGGCCGGCGAAGAAGATCGCAGCAAGCACCATGGTGGCGACGACCGTGACCGCGTACGTTTCAAAGAGGTCCGCCGCCATGCCTGCGCAGTCGCCGACGTTGTCGCCGACGTTATCAGCGATCGTCGCCGGATTGCGCGGATCGTCTTCTGGAATGCCAGCTTCAACTTTGCCGACGAGATCGCCGCCGACGTCAGCGCCTTTGGTGAAGATGCCGCCGCCGAGACGAGCGAAGATCGAAATCAGCGACGCTCCAAAGCCGAGCGAAACGAGTGCGTCGACCACCTCGCGTCCGCCAGGGTCCTTGCCGAGGCCGACCGTCAGAACCGTGTAGTAGACAGCGACGCCGAGCAGCGCCAAGCCAGCGACGAGAAGGCCGGTGATGGCACCGGCCTTGAATGCGATGTCGAGGCCCTTGGCCAGCGAAACGGTGGCCGCCTGCGCGGTCCGCACGTTCGCCCTGACGGATACGTTCATGCCAATGAAGCCTGCGAGCCCAGAGAGGACCGCGCCGATCAGGAAGCCTATCGCCTGAAGCGGTCCAAGCAGCAGCCAAGCGATGACGAAGATCACCGCGCCCACGATGGCAATGGTGCGATATTGCCTGCTCAGGTAGGCCTGCGCGCCTTCACGGACCGCCGCCGCAATCTCCTGCATGCGGGCGGTGCCTTGGTCGGCACTGAGGACTGCGTTCGCAGTAATGAACGCATAGAGGATAGCAAGCGCCCCGCAGGCGATAATCCCCCAAAGAATGTTGGTCATATGTGGTCCCTTTTGGCACGCTTCCTATCGAGTCCGTTTGGATCGGACCTGCATTACCGGTGCGTACTGGTGCTGCGGTAACAGCTATCACCCCGGCTTTTCTCGACTTCTGCCGTTCCGGCTTAAGTGCGGGCGGACCATGCCAAAAGTGTCGCAGTGTTGCAACTCGCGCGACACGCCGTCCAAAGCGAAAAGAGACGGCCGGGGCGGATAATCGCTCGGGCCGTTCATCTAATTGAATTACGTATCGGCGGATGCGTTAGCGGCGCCAGTGACCGCCGTGACGCCAGCCGCCACGATAGCCCCATCCCCGGTGGCCACCCCAGTAGGCTCGGTGGCCCCAGCGGCGATAGCCCCAGCCTCGGCCGTACCAGCGACGATGCCCATAATAATACGGACCGCCGTAATAGCCGCCATAGTAATACCGAGGGTAATAGCCGTATCCGTAGTAATAAGGCCAGCCCCAGCCGCCGTAGTAGAAGCTAGGACCCCACCAGCGACGGCGCCAACCCCAACCGCGGTGCCAGCCGTGCCGCCGCCAACCGCCGTAGCCCCAGCGGCCGTGACGGTAGTAGGCTTTGGATACGACATTGGAGGAGTTGTCGACTTTCACCGCAGTCAATCCTGCGGCCGCGTTTGCAGATGCCGGGAGTGTTCCCGCGAAAAGAAGTCCGGCGAGAACGGACAAACACATTACGAGCTTTCGCATTGGTCTCTCCACCGAGGGCGCTCGCCCTCGCACGCTTGTTGGCCGGACACGTCCGGCTGAGTTTCAACCTCGTGTCACCAACACCGTGGCACGAGCTGCATGCACCTTGAAGTCTCGTCCCCGCCTTTTGCGACTTAAGTCCTGGCGTCGTGAACCGGCGATGAATAGCAGTCCTGTCTCGCTACTCTCGCGCCAAGCATAAGCTGCTGTCTCCAGTCAGGAGCCGTGTTAGTTAAGCGGCGAAAACGATGGACGAGCAAATCCGATGGTCACAATCCAAGACAGTTTGCGCAGTGCAAAAGGGCGTGAACTGGTCACGCAGATCGCGAAGGCGTTTGGTACAGACGCAACGCAGACCCAAGCGGCCGTCGCGTCGTTAGCGGACGAGTTGAGCGTGCGAATTCAGCGCGCGATGCTCTCCCGAGGGGGCGTCGCGGACGTCGTTTCGCTTGTCACGTCTCCTGGCGCTCAACAAGCGCTTGCGGATCCAACGGTTCTCACATCGCCTACCGTCTCGGCTGACGGCGATCAAATCCTCGATGTCCTGATCGGCAGCAAACACCTGAGTCGCGGAATAGCCGCGCGAACGGCGTCTCAGACTGGGCTAGACGTCGATACGGTCCAAAAAATGCTACCGGTCGTCGCCAACTTGCTTATCGGAGAGTTGCAGCGCCAGTCTGGCCCGGCGATCGCAAAAGTAGCGAGCAGCATTCCCGGATTTGCAGGCGCCGGCGGAAGCCCGCTGCCTATGCCGGGGGACATTTTCCCACCAGCTGGATCGAGAAACGATAGCGCTCCAGACGAACCGTCGACGTACTCGCCTCCTCAGCGCCCCGGCGGTCCAAGCGACGGCGGTAGCCCCCTGCCGATTCCTGGCGACAACATACCCGGCCTAGGGCGGCGCAATCGCTATCCGTCGCCTGAGCCAGATCAGGACGACAATCCATACAGCCGGCTGCCGGACATTGTCCGCCGTGGCGGTGAACGCGTGCCGGGCCCAGATGGGGGCTCGCTGGAAAACATCATCCGCTCGATCCTCGGAAACCTACTCGGATCCAACAGCGGTGTGATCGGCACGATGATCAGGCTGTTCCTGGTGCGCTGGATCGTGTCGCTCTTGCGCCGTGTTCTCGGAGGCGTGTTCGGCGGCCGCTGATACGTGCACAATGAAAAAAGGGCCGTCTTTCGACAGCCCTTTACGAATAGGAAGCGCGATTACTTATCGGCCCTTGCGGCACGGCCGGGCGTTGAGATCGCAACCCCAGCTGCCACCGGCGCCCGAGCAGCTCACTGACTTGCTCGATGCTAGGCTCCAGTGGGCCCAGTCCGAACCGTATTCGAAATCAGTGAAGTCGGACCACGACTTGATCGCGGATGCGAGCGCTGCCTTCTTCGAGGCCTGACCGTTGCTCGAACCGTAGTGATAGTGATCGTCGAAGCAGACCTTGTTTCCGCGCTCGCGTTGCTGCGCGTGGATCGCGGCAACGCCCGTCTCATCCGCAAGCGCGGGGGCAGCACAGGAAAACAGTGCAGCCGCGACAAGCGCCGGCTTCATCCAATCGAAGCGATTCATTTTTCCCTCTCCGAAGCCAACCAAAGGGTCAGTTCCCCGTCCGGCTATTTCGCAGATTCAGTGGTGCGGGAGGCAACTTTGTCGAGATCGAGACAAAGAAATTCCGCGGGAGAGGCAATCCGGGCACAGCTTCTTTGCCAGGGCGCAAAGCACCTGCGTCTTTCGAAGCCGTCCCGGAGCTTTCCGCAGATCATTTGACGGCGACGACCGAAATTTCCACAAGCATGCGGGGATCGATCACCTTGGCTTCCACGCAAGCGCGTGCCGGTGCACCCTCGCCGCCGAGCCAAGCGCTCCAGGCTTTGTTCATGCCTTCGCGGCTGCGAATATCGCTCAGCCATACCGTCGCTTGCACGATCTTGGACTTGGTGGTGCCGGCGAGCGCCAGGAGGCGATCAATCTCGGCGAGCACCTCTGCGGTCTGGCCTTCCACGTCCTTCGACAGATCGGCAGGGATGACGCCAGCGGTAAAAACGAAGCCGTTGGCCTCGGTGACCTTGGAATAGATCGGCGATGTTTCGTAACGAGTGATGGTCACGTGAGGTCTCCTGTCTGCGGATGGAATTCGGCCCGCCTCATAGCAGGTGGCCGTCCGCGCAAGAAGCCTCAAAGCAGCGGTGGGTCTTCGTGCCGCTCGCCGTCGACAACAAGGCCCTTAAGAGCGGAGGTGCCATCGGAGCTTACAGCAACGATGGCTTCGATTTTATGGTCGCGGACCTTGGCTTCCAAAGCGCGCCCCGTGCCTTCCGGAACAAAGTACTGCTCTATGCCGTAACGGACCGATAAGGTTGTGGAAGCCGGATTTTCCGATTTCCAGGACGTGAGGACGCGCCCCTTCAGCACGATTTCGCCGGGATCGATGTGGGCTGGATAGACACGTCCGACGTGAGAAGCCGTCCAGCCACCCTCGGGCTTCGGAGACAGCGTGACGTAGACGTTTCCATCCACCGCGACGTCTTTGTATTCCTGGTCCATCTCCGCGTCGGGCTTCGTGATGGTGCTGACGTCGTAACCGAGCGTGACGTAATCGCCGCGAAAAATATCGCGCGGATCGAGCGGGCGGACCGCGAGCGTGATTTCGCGGCCCGTCTTCAGGAGGCGATGTCGCTCATAAATCATATCGAAAAGGGCAGCCGACTGGAGAAGCGCCACGCCTCCGAGCAGAGGCCACAGCCATTTGCGATCGACGATCATGCGGGCAGCCCTCCATTCGAGCTACGGCGCGCAAGCTGCAGCGCCGCATAAGAGAGCGCCGCAACGATCAGAGCCGCAATCAGGAAGAAGACGGACGTACCCAAAATCGAGCCGACGGTGACGCCATAGAGCGCGAGAACCTCGATGGAGAAGGCGATATAGGCGATCCATAACGCCCCACGATTTCCCGCGGACATCGCGTAAGCGATGACGGCAACCAGCAGCACCAGGGTAACAACCGCGAGAATGATGAGACGTCCGGAAACTGGGTTCTCGAAAAACTGGAGGACGAATAGCCCTTCGAAAGCGACGGCCACAGCGTAAGCGAAAAGCGGCGCAGCAACGTGGTCAAGATCGGGGCGGAATTTTTCGACTGCTACGGCGCCAACGGCAGCGAGAACGCCGATGACCGCGACGAGATCGTGTGAATGTCCGGATCCCAACTGATATCCCAGTGAGATAATGAAAAGGCTCAGCGCAAGAGCAGAAAGATGCAGGCCGGGCCACCAACGCTGCCATGCGAACGCAACGGTCACCAATCCCCAGCCGATGAGAAACGGCCAATGGACGTAACTGCTTGTTGAGGTCTTGAGGAACGACCAAGTACAAACGAGGATGAGTGTCAGCGCGAGCGTCGGGTTGGAGCGCAAAGTAGCTCCGGCGACGAAAGTGCCTATCCACCAAAGAAGAACGCCGTCCGCTGGATCCCCGGCGATGTGATACATCTGGCTGACGAGCATGATGCTGGCGCCAAACATCCCGGACGAAAAAAGGACGGCAGCGTCGGCGAGCATCGAATGTCCGCGCCTTTCAAGCCACCCCGCCGCGCCGTAACCGGCCCAAACGCATGTCAGCAGAAGCAGCAGACGGGCGAGCCTTGGCATGTCATCCCAATGCGCCGCTACAAATGAGATTGCAGCGAACCCGAATAGCACGCTTGCGAGGATGCCGAGCGCGGAAGCCAAATTCAGGCTGCGGCCGCTGCTCAAGATTTCGTCGGCGATGGCAACGCGACCCTGCTCGCTTACCCAGCCATTGGACTGCCAGCGATCCAAGTCACGTAACAGACGTTTTTTATAAAGCGACCACATGTCGACCTTCACTGCGGCTCCGTCGGCTCGAATAAAGCGCGCATCCTTCGTTTGACCAGTACCGGCCGGAACGTCGATGCCGATGGATTACTGTAGCTAACGGTGATTATCCCCAAATTCGCTAAGATCTTTGAATTTGTCACAGCTTGGTTAGCCTCAGGGTTCTTGACGCCAGACCAGAACTTCCCCACTCTAGTTGCAAATGATTGTCATTTGCGACAAGGCAAAAATCCTCCGTGGAAGCTCGACTTAGGACCCAGTCGGACATCACCGAAACCCCGGCAGACGGGGGATGGCGGCGTCCGGCGAAGGATCCGTCCCTTGCCGACGTTTTCCGCAGCGTTCGCGTGCCCGGCCAGGGCAACAGCTGGCGGCGTCTCGCCGCCTTCTTCGGTCCCGGCTACATGGTGGCTGTCGGCTACATGGATCCGGGAAACTGGGCGACCTCGATCGCAGGCGGATCGAAGTTCGGATACGCGCTCCTGTTCGTTGCCCTGCTTTCGAACATCATGGCGATCGTACTGCAGTCGCTTTGTGCGCGCCTCGCCATCGGATCGGGACGAGATCTCGCGCAGGCGTGCCGGGACGCCTATCCGCAATGGGCGGCTTTTCCGCTTTGGCTCTTCGCCGAAATCGCGATCATCGCAACCGACGTAGCGGAGGTTATCGGCACGGCGATAGGTCTCAACTTGCTATTTGGAATTCCGCTCGAGATCGGCGTTCTGCTGACGGCACTTGATGTCTTCATTGTTTTGCTGCTGCAGAAGTTGGGATTTCGCTATCTCGAGGCTTTCATCATCACCATGCTCGGTGTCATCGCCATCTGCTTTGCCGTGCAGATCGCGATGGTTGATCCGGAATGGGGCGCCGTCATCCGCGGTTTTGCGCCGACCACGGAAATTCTCAAAAATCCCGAGATGCTCTATTTGGCGCTCGGCATTATCGGCGCCACGGTAATGCCGCACAATCTTTACCTTCATTCCGCGATCGTCCAGACGCGCGACTACGGCACCTCGACGCAACAAAAGCGCGAGGCTCTCAAGTTTGCGACGATCGACTCGACCGCGGCGCTTTCGCTCGCGCTGTTGATCAATGCTTCGATCCTGATCCTCGCTGCGGCAGCCTTTCACACGGCGGGCAAGACAGAGGTCGTGGAACTCGGCGAAGCGCAGTCGCTGCTGCATCCGCTGCTGGGATCGGCCATCGCGCCTACGCTGTTCGGCATTGCCCTTCTTTGCTGCGGGTTGAACTCGACCGTAACCGCTACGCTCGCCGGGCAAACGGTGATGGAAGGCTTCCTGCACATTCGCTTGGCCCCCTGGCTTCGGCGGCTCATCACACGCTCCGTCGCGCTTCTACCCGCGGCCGGCGTTACCCTGCTTTACGGCGAAGCCGAAACCGGCAAGCTTCTCATCCTGACACAAGTGGTTCTGAGCTTGCAGTTGCCGTTCGCTGTCGTCCCGCTGGTGCAATTCACGGCGAGCCGAGGCAAGCTCGGCGAGCTTGTCGCCCCGCGCTGGCTTACGGCAATGGCGGTCGTTATCGCGGTCACTATTGTCGCGCTTAATGCCAAGCTGGTTTACGATTACATCGTCGGCTGACGCCCGGAATTTGCTTTGAGGCGCATCCCCGCTTAAGAATGCGGAGGCCCGGCACGCTTATGCGGGCCCTTCAACAAATTACAATGCAAAGAGTCGCCTTGCCTAGCGATCATAACACTGCTGTTCACGTCGTCGGCGCCGGGCTTGCGGGCTCTGAAGCCGCGCATCAGATCGCGTCAACAGGCACGCCAGTGGTGCTGCACGAGATGCGGCCTGTAAAGAGCACCGAAGCGCACAAAACGGACGGTTTTGCAGAACTCGTCTGCTCGAACTCTTTTCGCTCGGATGATTGGGAGAACAATGCCGTTGGGCTGCTGCACGAGGAACTCCGGCGCGCGGGCTCCCTCATCATGGCAGCGGCTGACAAGCACAAACTTCCAGCAGGTGGCGCGCTTGCTGTCGATCGGGATGCCTTCTCGGCGGAGGTAACAGCTCGTCTGGCGGAGAACCCGCTCGTGACGATTGAGCGTGGCGAGATCGGCGGATTGCCGCCAGAGGATTGGAAGAACGTCGTCATCGCGACGGGGCCTCTCACTTCACCAGATCTGAGCGCAGCGCTAGCCAGGTTGACGGGCGAGAACTCTCTCGCATTCTTCGATGCGATCGCTCCGGTCATCCACCGCGACTCCATCGATACATCGATTGCCTGGTTTCAATCGCGCTACGACAAAGCCGGACCGGCGGGAACCGGTGCCGACTATCTCAACTGTCCGATGTCGAAAGCGGAGTATGAAGCATTCGTCGACGCGCTGCTTGCGGGCGAAAAGACGAGCTTCAAAGAATGGGAAGCTTCTACGCCCTATTTCGATGGCTGCTTGCCAGTGGAAGTGATGGCCGAACGCGGACGCGATACTCTGCGGTATGGACCAATGAAGCCGGTCGGCCTTGATGATCCACGCACCGGGCGCTGGCCCTATGCCGTCGTGCAGCTCCGACAGGATAACGCGTTGGCCACTCTCTGGAACATGGTAGGATTCCAGACGAAGCTGAAACACGCGGAGCAGGTGCGCATCTTCAGAATGATTCCGGGGCTGGAGAATGCGGAGTTTGCGCGGCTCGGCGGACTTCATCGCAACACGTATCTCAATTCGCCCAAGCTGCTGGACGGATCGCTGCGGCTTAAAGCAATGCCGCGCCTTCGCTTCGCGGGTCAGATCACCGGTGTGGAAGGCTACATCGAGAGCGCTGCGATCGGACTCCTCGCGGGGCGGTTCGCGGCCGCAGACGCGAGGAGGTTGGAGAGTTCGTCGCCTCCACCAACCACTGCGCTCGGCGCTCTTCTGAATCACATCACTGGAGGGCACATCCTCGCGGACGATGGAGAGCGCGGGTCAGCGCGATCGTTCCAGCCGATGAACATCAACTATGGGCTGCTTCCGGATCTAAAAGCCAATCCAACGCACGATGGAAATGGGCAGAAGCTCAAAGGTCCTGAGCGCGGACGCGAAAAGAAGCGGATGATGTCCCGTCGTGCGATCGCCGATCTCGAGCGATGGCTTGGAAACGCGGCGGACCTCAAACAATCCGCCTAGCGAAATCTATTGACCACTTGCGGCAGGAGCGAACGGCTTTGGAGCGAAGTCATCGCTCGCAGCAGGTGCAGTGCTCGGCGTGGGAGCTGGGCTTGCAGGCGCGGGAGGCGCCACGGATTCAATCGCCACGGGCGATTGCGATACGGCCGGCCCCTTCGTGGATCCTTGCGGCTCTGCGACGGGCGGCAATGCCGATCGCTGGAGGATCAGCGTGTTCCCCGCAGGCACTGCGGCAGGCGGGACTGCCGGATCCACCGCCGCCTGGACCGGCGGTGTCGGCGGCGATGGTGCGGTTGTCGTCGGCGCTGGATCTGTTCCAGGCGCTCCTGATGTCACGCCAATCGTTTCGATCGTGGTGGGCTTATCGTCAGGGTCGGGCTCGCCAACATCACTGTCATCGTCTGGCTCGGCAGATTTCGCCGGGATTGTGCCAGTGATCGGCGCAGGCGCGCCGCCGCCCTGCGATTTCGACAAGACAGATTTCACATCGGGAATGTCGACATTGGGCTCGGCGACTGGCGGGACATCGCCGGGTGCTGGAACCGTGTAGCCGGTTGGATCGGCGTCGGGTCCTTGCCCGTACTTCGCCAGGACGGCGCGTGCCTTTTCAACAACGGCGTCTGCGATCGCTGCCTGACCTTCTGCAGTGGGATGGAAAGCGCCAGAGTAGGTTGAGGCGAGCACCAACTGAAACGGCGCGAAAGGCTCGAAGGGCAAGATCTTCGTCAATAGACCGGCGGCGACATGAAAGTTGCCCGTCAAGAAGGCGTCGTTGGGTGTTCGGAACCAACGCTGACGGGCAGCGTAAGGCTGGTAATCACCCGGATTGTAGGGCGTCCACATCCCATCGATCTTGCGGGGAAGGCGAAGGTCGTCAACATCGCTCACACCTTCGACGCTCAATCCCGCGCAGATGCTGCGGCCAATGAACGAGCGACGGTGTGTCTCGACGAAAGTCCAGCCGAACTCGTCAGAGCTTTCACGCATCTGCCGATTGAGCTTGTCAGCAAACCAGGTTCCGAGCTTCAATTTCGTGCGGTCCAGCTGGAAGTCCGGAAAGACGTCCATGCCGGCGTTGCCGCTTCCGCACATCTGGCTGCCATCGCCCTGCAGCGCCAGACCTGGATAGGCGACGAGCAAAATGCGATCGCTCTCGTTCCAAGGAATATAAAGCAGTGCGTGGATCGCGCGATTAAGAGCCTTGTAGCGCGGAGCCAGCTTATCGAGCGCGGCTGTCGACTCGGCATCGCTGTGAACCTCGCCGAGCCAGCCGCCGAGCTTCCGGAGCAGCGATTCATTGGAGAGCACCGTATTCGCGACCAGACGCGAAAAACCGATGTCGTTACCTCCGATCGACAAGAGGACCAGATCAATCTTGCGCGCGTCGTCCTGCGGGCACTTCCGCATGACGATGTCGCGAAGCTCGGGCACAGCACCGTTCTGATAGTAGGAGTCGGGAAGGCCGACGGCTTCGGTTTCGTTCTTTCCGCACTGAGCTTCGGCAACCGCTGATAGCTGTGAAAGCCGTGGCGGGTTCGGCACCCATTCGTTGCCCTTGTAGCGAAGGAATAGTCCTTCGGTTATCTCCGCGCCGGCACAGGAAACGCCAACGTACGTCACCGCGCGATGGGGGTCCTCAACCGCCAACTGCAACGCTGTGCGCAATTGCTCCGAATAGAGCGACCTGTGGCAGGCTTGATCGAGCCAGCGGGCGTTTTCCTTGATGAAGGATTTGTCGCCGAGATCGCGCCAGGGGCCGATGCGCGCCGGATATCCGGTTAACGTGCCGTATATCCCCATCGTGCTGTAGTCGGTCGTACGCTCTCGCGAAAAGCGGACCGGAACGTCCGGATTCCCCTCGCCCGAAGCAAAGCTATCGCCCATTCCCGCGATGAGGATATCGCGGACCTTGATCTCGGATTTGGCAATCTGCCGACCGCCGATTTCGACGGTGATCAGCGCGCCACCCGGATAGGGCACGACGAAGCGGACGGATTCACTACAGGGCTGGGTGATCGCATCGCCCCGGGGATTTTTGGCATCCCCGCGCGGCGCGGAATACCAACTACACGACAGCGTGGAAGCCGCGTCTATGCCTGAGATCTTGGCGATGACCGCATGGCGAGACGGATTGATGTAGTCGTCGTAGGCATCGCATTTGAACCTGTTATTCTTCCAGCACGTCTTCTGGACCATAGACGCGGCCCAACCGTCACGATCATTGCTTTGAAGCGCGTGCTCCGCAGAGATCACCGGTGTGGCGCGGTCGCGCGCGCCCAATGACCTGTAGGTCTCACGATGAACGTTGGTGTCGTGCGGATCGATAAAGAAGCGGAATGGGTTTTCGAGACGCCAGGTAATTACAGGCAAGGCCTCTGCCGCTTGCGACAGCGACAGTACGAAAGCCGCGCAAGCCAGAGGAAGGACGAACCACGCTGCGAAGTCCCGCAGCTTACGTCTAAGTTTAGTTGCCATCTGCCCTCTTCGCCTGGTCGTCAGATGCGACCTGACCAATGCGCGCGTGCAATACGCCACAACTGAGCAATAGGCGCGATCTCTACAATGTCGCGCGCCGGCTCGTGCCGAGTATGTTCCAAAGCGCGGAAATGGGGCTCGACGAGGGCAAGCGGCAACAAAGCGGTCGTAAATATCCGTGGTTTGCCCGTGAGATGACGCCGCACGTCGACCATCGCCCGGCGGCCCTCTGCCACGAGCCAGCCGATTTGCGGCCTCCAGTCCGCCAGAGGTTCATCCGTGTAAGGGTTCGGAGCCCTTGCCGTTGGAAGCAGGGCGCGCCCGTGCATCAAGGCGTAGGGCAACTCCAAGCCGATCCTCGCGGAACCTACGGCGCGCGCGGCCAAGTCCACAATTTCATCGTCCAGCTCGGCACCAAGAATACGTGCGGCGAACCGCAACGGCGTGCCGTCGATGATCCGCATGCTCGCGAAAAGATCATTGTCATTTGCGGGCGGTTCGCCATAGAGGGCGCGCGCATGGGCCTCCAGGTAGTCCTCGATGAATCCGAGCGGCAGATCCCGCCGCCGGATCACCTCCGCAAAGGCATCCAGAACTGGATTGCCGGAACGACCGCTCTCTCCCCTGCTCAGGAACGCATCGCGCCACCATGCAACCCTGATTTCGCCGAGCGCGGCTTCGTGCACCTGGCGGGAAATACGCTCGATCTCGCCCGTAAAGGCAGCAAGCGCGATCAGATCGTCGCGAGCTTCCGCGGGAGCGAATAGCGCCGCGTAGAAACGACCCAAAGCGTTGGCGCGTGCGCTCGCGCGGACTGCCTCGAAATCGATCGGTGGTATGCTGCTGTCGCTCAAGCGTCGCTTCCCACAACTGGTGCCATCGCGTTTCAGGGCACCGCGATCAACGCGGCTGCGATTGGGCGCTTTTCGGCGATCAGAATGTTGTAAGTGCGCGCGGCTGCGCCGGTCGACATGGGTTCCAGGCCAATGCCAGCGTTCGCGAAGAGAGCGTAGACTTCCGGCTCAGGCCAAATTTGCTTCTCGCCTGTGCCGAGCAACACCGTGATCGGTGCTTCTACACGGTCGAGGAGAAAGCCGATATCGGGATTCGAGAGCGATTCTACGCTGGTCACTGGCCATGCGTAGATGCCCGACGGCAAGCACAGGATTGAACCGCGGTGGCTCATTTCGGCAAAGCGGAAGCCGCCGTTGCCGTAAGCCGTCACCGGCGTCTCGTAGGGATATCGGGCGACGTCGCTCGTCATCGCGGCGCCGCCCCGGTCTTTCTAAACTTTTGCCTTCGTGGTCTTGGCACCGGCTGAACCCAGCATCTTGGCCGCGGCTTCGCTCCAATCGCGCTTGACGCCGAGATAGCCAAGCAGCGGCGCTGCAATGAAGATCGACGAATAGGTGCCGATCACGACGCCAAGCAGCATCGCGAGGTTGAAGCTTCTGATCACTTCGCCGCCGAAGATATAAAGCGAAACGAGCACGGCAACGGCTGTCAAGCCGGTCAAGATGGTGCGCGACAGCGTTTCGTTGATCGATAAATTGAGAAGCTCGTTGAGCTCCATCTTCTTGTACTTGCGCAGGTTCTCACGAATACGGTCGGACACGACGACAGTATCGTTCACCGAGTAGCCGAGAATCGTCAGAAGCGCTGCGACCGTCGAGAGGTCAAATTCGATCCGGAAGAGCGAGAAGATGCCAGCGGTGACGAGAACATCGTGCGTCAACGCGACGACCGCGCCGACAGCGAACTGCCATTCAAATCGGAACCATACGTAGGCGACGATCGCGAGAATACCTGCCGCAACGGCGATGAAGCCCGTCATGCGCAATTCGCTGGATACTGCCGGTCCCACGACCTCGACACGCCGCTGCACGTAGTCGGCTTCCGTGGCGGCGGTCACCTTCTTCAATCCTTCCTGCTGTGCTGCCTCACCGCCGGGCTGTTCCTCAAGGCGGACGAGCACGTCATCGGGACTGCCAAACTCCTGGATCTGAACGTTGCCAAGCCCCAGGCCGTTGAGCTTCTCGCGAAGGCCGCTGATGTCGGCGTTGCCGGATTTGGTCTTCAATTCGACGAGCGAACCGCCCTTGAAGTCGACGCCGTAGTTGAGACCAAGGGTGATGCAGAGGCCAAGCGAGATCAGCATGGCGACGATGGAAGCCGCAAGTGCGGGACCCTTGTACTTCATAAAGGGTAGACGCAGGTCGTGCGGGAAGAAGTCGACGCCCTTGAAAACAGGAAGGAGTTTCATGAACACGGGAGCGTCTCCTAGACCGGCACGGTCTGAATGCGGCCCTTCGGCTGAGCCTTGAGCCAGAACCATATGAGCATTCGCACGACCGTCACCGAGGCGAAGATCGAAGTCAGAATGCCGATTGTCAGCGTCACGGCGAAGCCGCGGATGGGACCGGACCCGAGCCAGAACATGATGACCGCGCAAGCGAGCGTCGTCAGCTGACTGTCGGCGATCGTGATGAATGCGCGCTGGAACCCGGTGTCGATTGCAGCAACCGGCGTTCTGCCGGCTCGTAGCTCTTCACGGATGCGCTCATAGATCAAAACGTTGGCGTCAACGGCCATGGCAACGCCGAGGACAAGACCGGCGATGCCGGGCAAGGTTAGGGTCGAGCCGATGAGCGTCATCAGCGCAACCGTCAACACCAAGTGCACCACGAGGCCGACGCAGGCGAAAATGCCGAACGTGCCGTAGGCCAAGATCGTGAGACAGACCACGGCAATGCCGCCGATCATACCCGCGAGCTTGCCGTCGGCAATGGAGTCGGCGCCGAGGGACGGGCCGACGGTGCGTTCTTCGACGATCGTGAGTTTGGTGGGGAGCGAGCCCGATCTCAGCTGAACCGCGAGCTTGTTCGTGCTCTCGACGGTGAAGTTGCCGGAAATCTGACCGGAGCCGCCAAGGATCGGTTCGCGAATGACCGGCGCGGACAAGACTTTGTCGTCGAGCACGATGGCGAAGGGCTTGCCGACGTTGTCTTTGGTGAAGTTTGCGAACTTGCGCGCACCGACTTGGTTGAAGCGGAAATTGATCACCGGCTCGTTGGTTCGGCTATCGAAGCCTGGCTGAGCGTCGGCAAGATCTTCGCCCTGAACGACCGGCTGCTCGCGCAGTAGATATTCGCTCGGGCCGCCCTCTTCCTTATCGCTGGGATAGATCTTGAAGCCCGTCGGAATACCGCCTTGCTTGGCATCTTCGGCAGACGTCGAGGTATTGACCTCGTGGAAGGTCAGTTTGGCCGTCTCGCCGATGAGCGCCTTGAGGTCCTTCGTATCCTTCAGGCCAGGAAACTGGATCAGAATCCGATCGGTGCCTTGGCGCACAATCGTCGATTCAGAGGTCCCTAGATTGTTGACGCGGCGGTTGATCGTCTCGATCGATGCCGCAGCGGCATTCGCAATGCGGGCGCGCAAGCCAGCTTCCGAAGGCTTCACGATCACAGTGCCCGGATCGTTGCCTTCGCTGACATCCAAATCATAGCCGCCGGAACCCAGCACGGCAGTGCCGATTGTCTGGCGGATCTTGTGAAGTTCCTTGATTGCCTGTGCGCGCTCGTCGGGCTTAGCGAGCTTGATAACAAGCTGTGAGCCTTGAATGCCGACGCCGGTAAATCCGATCTTCGCTTCCCGCAAAACCTTACGGGACTCGTCGCGCAAATTGTTCAGCCAGTCCTTCTTGATCTCTTCCTGATCCATGGCGAGCAGCAAGTGGGCGCCGCCTTGAAGGTCGAGGCCGAGCGTCAACTGCTTGTGCGGCAGGAACCATGGCCATGAAGCGACGGTTTCCTTGGAGAACAAGTTGGGGAGCGCCACCATAAATCCCGCGAAGCACGTAAGCAGGATCAGGAAGACTTTGGTGCGAGTGAACTGCAGCATTGGAAGTAGGTCTCGTGCATTTAGGAGATGTGCGGGTCAAGCCGTGCACATCAGGCGCATCTTGTGTTTGGCACGCGGGACGACTTCAATCACGTTGCGTCTTTGACAGGTTCGCCCTTGGCACGCACTTCCAGGAGGGTGCTCTTGATGATGCGTACCTTAAAGTTTTCTGCGAGTTCGACTTCGATCTCGTCGCTGTTGTCGACCGCCTTCGTCACTTTGCCGACCATACCACCAGATGTGACGACCGTATCACCGCGGCGGACGGCGTTGACCCGGGCGCGAAGTTCCTTGGCACGCTGCGACTGAGGACGTATCAGCAGGAAATAGAAGATCGCCAGCATCAGGAGCATCGGAATCAGCAGACCGCCGAGCGGGTCCATGACACTCGGGGCTGCAGCGGCCTGTGCGAAGGCGGGAGTCGTAAACATTGGCAGGAAACGTCCTCTGGGTGCGATTGGAATAAGCACTGCCGCCCCGAAACCCAATGGGCCGGGGGGAAAGAGCCCCTCAAATTTGGGCGGACTATAGTGGTCCGAGGCTCTTTTGCAACCTCGCAAAGGCCTGTTTAAGGCCGTTGGCACAACGTTCGCGAGCGATTAAACACGGTTTTCCCGGCAGATAGCTTGCCGGGCGCAATCACCTCCTGGAAATCACGATGAGTGACGCCGATCCCTACCGTCCGCTGCTCGAGCGGATAGCAGACGCTCTCGAGCGCCTAAGCCCACCTCCGCTTCGCAAAGCTGATTTCGGCGCGGCCGACGCCTTCATTTGGCACGCGGAGAATGGCAGCTTCGAACCAGTTCCGGAGGTCAGCCGCGTGCCGCTCAAGCTCCTGAAGGGCATTGACCGGACCGCGGGAATTCTTCTCGACAACACGCGCCGGTTCGCAGAGGGGCTGCCGGCGAACAATGCCCTCCTCTGGGGGGCCCGAGGCATGGGAAAGTCGAGCCTCGTGAAGGCGGCGCATGCGGATGCGCTCGCTGGTAGCGGCGGGTTGAAGCTCGTTGAAATTCACCGGGAAGACATCGCGTCGCTGCCGCGGTGCCTGTCTCTGTTGAAGGCTGCGGCGCCTTTGCGCTTCATCGTCTTCAGCGACGATCTTTCATTCGATCATGACGATACGAGTTACAAATCCCTCAAGGCCGTGCTCGACGGCGGCATCGAGGGCCGACCTCAGAACGTGATTTTTTACGCGACGTCCAATCGGCGGCATCTGATGCCGCGCGATATGATCGATAACGAGCGGGCGACGGCGATCAACCCTGGCGAAGCGACGGAAGAGAAAGTCTCGTTGTCTGATCGCTTTGGCCTGTGGCTCGGATTTCATAACGCCAGCCAAGACGACTATCTGGCGATGGTTCGCGCCTACGTCGAGCACTTCGGCATCAAGATCGATGACATTGAACTGGAACGCGACGCGCTGGAGTGGTCAACGACCCGGGGGGCGCGGTCAGGGCGGGTGGCGTGGCAGTACGTGCAAGACCTCGCCGGGCGGAAAAGAACTTCGATCTGACTGGCGGCACGCTCCGCATCGCAGGTGCGTAGCGCATCAATAAAGGGAGCCGGATCTTGGGACCCGGCCCCCTAGTCTTCCCTCTGTGCCAGCGCGTTGCCCCCGCGCTAGATCGTTACGTCAAAGCTTTTCAAGGTACGGTATCGGATCTACCGGCCGTGAGCCTTGACGCAATTCAAAGTGGACCTGCGGCTGATCGACGGAGCCGGTCTTGCCTGCCTTGGCGATGACCTGCCCGCGACGGACTTTATCGCCCCGCTTCACCAGAAGCTCGTCGTTATGAGCGTAAGCCGTCACCCAGCCATTGTCGTGACGAAGCAGGACGAGGTTGCCATAGCCCTTGAGCTCGTTTCCAGCGTACGCAACCACACCGGATTCCGCAGCGTGAACCTCGGTTCCGAGCGGCACCTGAAGGTTGATACCGTCGTTGTGCGTTCCGTCCGTACGGCTGCCGAAGCCAGCGATGACCTTACCGCTTGTTGGCCACCGCAGTTTCACGCTGTCGCCGGTGGCCGAAGCCGCAGCTGGTGCCGATGACGGCGGCGGAGCAGCAATTGCAACCTTCTGTTCGGCCACGTCAGGCTTGCGCTGTGGCGCAGACGGCTGCACCGGTGGCACCACCGGGGATGCATCGGTTGCCTTGTCGGAAAGCGATGCGACGCGCTTCTCGCCATTGATGATAGTCGGCTGCATCGTCGTCGCGTCGCCCAAGCGTGGAGGCTCCGAAGTCGCTTCTGCGGTCGCGGCCGGCGGCAATGCGGGTTGAGCAGATGCTACGGATGGCGGCGAAGAAACCGCGGGCGCGGCGTTGGCGACGTTCGAGGTGTCGCCCGCGGCTCCACCAGGCACGCGCAGTGTCATTCCCGGCTTTACGCGGCGCGGATCGGTGATGCCGTTCACCTGCTGCAGCTCAGAGAACTTTGCTTTGTATGTGCGCGCGATGCCGTAGAGCGAGTCTCCAGGCTTCACCGTATAGCTCGCACTATATCGAGCAGCGACGTCCGGGCTCGCCTGTGCGAGCGGAATCGGAGCCGGCCGCGCGGATTCGACCGCCGCGCTCGCGGCAGCTGCGCTCGATTTCGAGGCAACGGCAGGAGCGTTTTCTGTCGGCAGGTAAAGCTTCTGTCCCGGCTTGAGATTGGGGTTGCTGAGATTGTTGACGCTCATCAACCCAGCAAGCGAGACGCGATGACGACGGGACAGCCCATAGATGGTGTCACCCGGCTTTACTTCGATCATCTCGCCGCGGGAGAACTGCGCCGGATGTTCCTTGGGGGCTTCAGCCGTGTAGCCAGGTTCCCGCTTGGCTTTGCCAAATGGCTTCGCCTGATAGGCGGGTTGCTGAGGCGGCGGAGCGTACGCTGGACGGTCGGTCGCCGGGTCGGACAACGCAGCGACCTGAACCGATTTCGCGCCAGCCCCATACGGACCACGCGGGGTCGCTGAGTCCACAGCTTGGTTATCGCTTAGTGAACTCGTGTGTACGGGTTCCGGCGGGATCGGATTGCTCCCGGTAACCGGTCCATCATCGAAATTAAAGGATGTGCTGTCAAAGCGCGTGACATCAGCGCTGCAGCCCGCAAGCGAAACACCTGCGATAAAAAGGAAAAAGCCTGTCGCGGACTTGAGGCTCAAGCGCCCGCAATGGCTAACGCCAAAACAACTCATCATGGTACGCACCTCTACTCGCACCATCCATTAACCTTTAACAGGTTAACAGGCGGTAAACACCGCTGCGCGATTTCATTTCGATGCCCCGAGTTGTCGTTCATTCGATACGCCGTCCACTCTTGCCCAGAGAGCGAATAGCGTTGTGAGGAGAGATCGTGACCCGCCGCGATGCAGTGAGCATCTCGCCGGTTTTGTTCGATTAGATGAAAATTGCGCTCACTTCGCGGAGGGATTTCGTCTTTCCGGCGGCTTTTTCTCCAACGCCGAGAAGATGTCCGTCGTCGGATGATCAGCCGAGCCGGTGAGCCAGTTGGTCCAAGGCGGCGCGATAGGTGAGATCGACGCTCAAAGGCGTTACGGAAATCTTGCCTTCTGCAATCGCGGCCAAATCAGTTCCAGGCACGAGCGTCGATTTCCGTCGCTCAAAACCAAACCAAAAGTACGGCGTACCCCACGGATCGGTGCGGCTATCGATATCGAGCATCGCCTGGTCGCGAACGCCTTGGGCCGTTACGGCTACGCCCTTGATTGCATCCGGTGTTGCATCCGGGAAATTGATGTTGATGAGCGTCTTCGGATCCCATTTCGCATCGAGCAGCTTCTTGATCAGCGAGGGCGCGTGCGCGAGTGGCGTGTCCCAAATCGCGCGCCGCCCACCCTCCTCGAAACTCATCATGAGCGATAGAGCGATTGCCGGAATGCCAAGGAGTGCTCCTTCCATCGCAGCGGCGACCGTGCCTGAATAGGTTATATCCTCGGCAAGGTTGGACCCATGGTTGACGCCAGATAGAACGAGATCGGGCGGCTGGTCCCTCAGGATGTGGCGGACGGCCATGATTACGCAATCGGTGGGCGTGCCGGCTATTGCAAAGCTTCGATCGTCGAGCTTACGCAAACGCAGCGGTGTATGAAGCGTCATCGAATGCGAGGTGCCGGACTGGTTCGTCTCCGGCGCAACAGTCCACACGTCAGGAGAAATTCCGAGCGCGATCGCCTTTAGGACTTCGAGCCCGCGTGCATTGATGCCGTCGTCGTTGGTGATGAGAATGCGCATAATTAGCCGACAATCTCGCCTTTCTGATTCATGCGGATCGAAAAACCGCAATTGAGTTTCGCCGCATGCAGGCTTTAGACCTTTTGTATTTGCGCCAATCCGCCCATGTAGGGACGCAGCGCCTCAGGAACGACGACACTTCCGTCCGCCTGCTGATAGTTTTCGAGCACGGCAACGAGGGTGCGGCCGACAGCCAGGCCGGAGCCGTTGAGCGTATTGACGTAGATGGGCTTGCCGCCGTCCTTCGGGCGATAGCGCGCGTCCATGCGGCGTGCCTGGAACTCGCCGCAGACCGAACAAGAGGAAATCTCGCGATAGGTATTTTGACCGGGTAGCCAGACTTCGATGTCGTAGGTTTTCTGCGAAGCAAAGCCCATGTCGCCCGTGCACAGAAGCATTGTGCGGAAGGGCAGACCAAGGCGCTTCAGGACTTCTTCGGCGCAGGACGTCATGCGCTCGTGTTCCTCAAGCGCCATCTCAGGCGTGACGACGGAAACGAGCTCGACCTTAGAGAACTGGTGCTGCCGAATCATGCCACGCGTATCGCGTCCAGCCGCGCCGGCTTCCGAGCGGAAGCATGGCGTCCATGCCGTCATGCGCATCGGCAATTGCGCTTCGTCGATGATCTGGTCGCGAACGAGGTTGGTCAGCGAAATTTCAGCCGTGGGAATGAGCCAAAAGTCGTTCGTCGTCTTGAAGAGATCCTCGGCAAACTTAGGCAAGTTGCCGGTGCCGTAGGCTGCTGGGTCTTTGACCAGCAACGGTGGATTGACTTCGGTATAGCCAAATTCGCCCGTGTGAAGATCAAGCATGAAGCTCGCAATCGCCCGCTCTAACCGTGCAAGCGCGCCTTTCAAAACGACGAAGCGGGCGCCAGAGATCTTCTGCGCGGCTTCGAAGTCCATCAGGCCGAGAGCTTCGCCGATTTCGAAATGCTGTTTTGGCGCAAAGCCGAACGTTGCAGGCGTGCCGATTTTGCGAACTTCGACGTTGCCTGTCTCGTCCTTGCCGAAAGGAACGTCGGTACGCGGCGTATTGGGAATAACGGAAAGAACGTCACGAATTTCGGCATCAAGGCGACGCTCTTCTTCTTCGCCTGTCGCGATCGTCTGCTTGAGCGCGGCGACCTCGGTCATAAGTCGCGTCGCCGTTGTATCGTCCTTGGCGGCCTTGGCTTTGCCGATATCCTTCGAGGCAGCATTGCGCTGCGACTGCGCTTCCTGAAGGGAGGTGAGCAGCGCGCGACGCTTCTCATCGAGAGCGATAATGCGATCTGCCTGCGGTTCGAGACCGCGCCGCCGCAGACCGTCATCGAAGGTCTGAGCGTTGTCTCTGATCCACTTGATATCGAACACGGGGGCCTCTCACAGTCGAAACAGTGAGGCCGTCCTATACGATGCTACAGATCCGGTCCAGTCCAGGCGGATTGGATGGCACCGGAATGCCGGTACCATCCAAATTTCGGGACTAACGACAGTCCCAGACGCCATGCTGCGTGAACTGGCTCGACTGGCATGACGCGTGGTCGCCTTCAGAAGCAGATACGCCCGCTAAGGGCGCGACGCCCAGCGCAAAGGCAGCAGCAGTGACAGCGATTTTGAGAAACTTCGTCATGAAATTGATCCTTCGTAAGAGTTGGGGGTCGCGTCAGCTACGTCCGTGAGCTCACAGCCGAGATCGCAGTCCGACTTCACCGCGGCGGCAATGCCTCCGCGACCGGACGGTGACCTTTCTTATTTTTCTGGAGCGTCTCTCGCGTCTTCTGCGCGATTGGACGAAAGTGAAAGCGACTGACAACCGACGGCGTCCACGCGCCACCGGAGACTTCGGAGATCCGACAGAAAGTCGCGAGCGCATCGAACAGACGTAACAATGCGCTCGCTCAAGTACATACGTACTCTCCGCCTGCTGCGTTACGCGAAAATTTCGAGGATGCGCGAATGCGCGACCGGCGCTCGCGACGTCATCTATGCTTTTTCGCTGGCCTTGGCCTGCTGGCGCTCAACGAGACGGACGGCGAGGATGGAGATCTCGTATAGACCGACCGTCGGCAGCGCCATGATGCACATGCTCAAGGCATCCGGGGGCGTCAGCAGCGCCGCTGCCACGAAGATTCCGACGATGGCGTATCGCCGTCCCTTCGCGAGCGCTTGCGACGTCACGATGCCGGTTCGCGCCAGAAGCGTAAGGATGACGGGCAGCTGAAACACGATGCCGAAGCCGAAGATCAGCGTCATGATCAGCGACAGATATTCGGAGACCTTGGGAAGCAATTCGATCTCGGGCACGCCGGCGCCGCCGGATGTCTGCGTCAACCCGATCGAAAAGCGGATCAGCACCGGCATAGCGACGAAATACACCATCATCGCGCCGATCACGAAAAGCACGGGCGTAGCGATCAAGTACGGAAGGAATGCGCGACGCTCATTCTTGTAGAGGCCTGGAGCTACGAATTTGTAGACCTGCGTGGCGACCACGGGAAACGACAGAAAAGCTGCGCCGAACATCGCGAGCTTAACCTGCGTCATGATCTGCTCGAGAAAATGCGTGGCGATGAGCTTCACATGGTCGCTGCCGGATGCCCACATGTACGGCCAAACCAGCACGTTGTAGATGTGACCCGCGACCGAAAAGCAAATGAAGAACATGAGGACGAACGCGCCAAGTGCCCAGATCAGCCGCTCGCGCAGTTCGATCAGATGATCGAGAAGCGGGGCCTTACTGGCGTCGATCTCATCTTGGCCCTCGCGCATCGGCTCGGTGTCCGAGCCAATCGTCGTCGGCAAGCGCTCCTGCATCTGTTCAGGACTCCGTCTTATTCGCGGAGGATGCTGGCATGGAGCCGGCCATCTCAGATGCGGGCGTTGGAAGGGGCGGAGTGGGCAGTGTGGCCGAAGCGGCAGCTGGCGGCGGCGGCATGGCGGCATCAACTCTCGAAGCTGATGCAGCATCGTTGAGCGAGGTCTTTGCCTTCATCACCTCTGCGTTGATCGAGCTTTGCATCTGCTCGACCTCCTTGCGCATGGAGTCGAGTTCAGCCTCTCGCATCGCGGCGTCAAATTGGGCTTTGAACTCGTTGGCGTGACGGCGCGCCATTCCGGCGTAGCGCCCGAGCGTACGCAAGAAGACCGGCAACTCCTTCGGTCCGACGAAAACGAGCGTCACGATCCCGAGGATCAGAAGCTCGCTCCAGCTGATGTCAAACATCGAGGAACCCTGTCGAGATCAGCTATGCGTGGCGAGCTCTGAAGCGGTCAGCCGACCTTCGAGCGGTCAGGATTGGCGGCTTCATTCTCGATCGTACGCGGCATCGGCTTAGGCTCGTCGTCTTCGGCCATGCCCTTCTTGAAACTCTTGATGCCTTTGGCGACGTCGCCCATCAACTCGGAAATCTTGCCGCGGCCGAATAGCAGCAGAGCGATGACCAAGAGCAACAGAATGTGTTGCGCACTAAGACCCATGTTGAAACCTCTCAGCGGCAGCCAGGCGTTGTAGGGGCTGGCGCTCTTCGTATTTAGGGCTTTATCGCAGAACCGCCAGAGCGCGGCAAGGTTCGCGATGTTGTGGCAAAGCCCTGCGGCCCGGTCGTCGACCTAGGCTGCAAGGTTGGTTTCGCTCGGTTTCGCCCGATCGTTTCAGGAGCGCCAGCTAAATTAAGGAATTGTAACCTTCCGCCAGAGGCCTAGGCCTCATCAACTGGATGCTCGGAGGTTGTGGCCTCGTCCTCATCTTCGGAGGCGGCTTCTTCATCGAGCGCAAGCTGTTCCTGCTCCTCCTCGTCGCCCTCATCCGTTAGCGGGAGTTCATCCGGCATCAGTGCGGCCACATCGGTCGGAGATGGGACAGTGAATCCCGGCGGGAGATTTGCGTCGAGAAGACCCTGGGCCTTGAGATCAGCAAGCCCGGGCAAATCCTTGATGCTGTCCATGCCGAAATGGATGAGGAAGTCTTCGGTCGTTCCATATGTCAGTGGACGGCCAGGCGCGCGACGTCGTCCCCGGGGACGTATCCAGCCTGTCTCCATAAGGACGTCGAGTGTGCCGGGTGAAGTGCTCACTCCCCGGATCTCTTCGATCTCGGCACGCGTCACAGGCTGGTGATAGGCGATGATCGATAGCGTCTCGAGAGCCGCCTTCGAGAGCTTACGTTCCTCCTTCTGCTGACGTTCGAGCAGAAATGAGAGATCGTCGGCGGTACGAAGCTGCCACCGGCCAGCAACGCGTACGAGATTGACGCCGCGATCGCGATACTCGGCCTGCAGTTCCAAAAGCAGCGCGTTGACATCATCGTTCGCGTCTAGAGCGCGCGCGAACGCCTTCACATCGAGCGGCTCAGCGGCTGCGAAAAGCATGGCTTCGATACGCCGGAGCTTCTCCCGTGGCGCGTGCGGGTGGCGCGCAGCCGGCTTCTCCGGATCGAGCAATGCCGAAGGAATTTCCTCATCACCTGCCGCCGCCTCTTCGATGTTCGCGGCCGCTTCTTTCTTCTCGCGCGTGTTGTCCGATACCAATGTCAGTCTCGGCGGAACCATATCTATGGGCCCCCTTATAACGATGTTTTCGGCGCGACTAACCGATCTTTTGCCATTCGGCTCCCTCTTCGCGCTTGCGCATGTAGATCGGCGAGAATGGAGCGTCCTGGCGGAGCTCAATTAACCCTTCGCGCGCCATTTCGAGCGTGGCGCCGAACGAACTCGCGAGCGCCGTGCGCTCTTCCTCATTCTTCGGCAGATACTGCTCGAGAAAGAGATCGAGCTGCGCCCAGTTTCCTTCGGAAGCGCCGACGAGCCGCTCGAGCCGCTGGCGAGCCTCCTTGATCGACCAGACCCGCCGGGCTTTTACGACATGGATAACGCGTACCGTCCGCCTTCGCTGGTCCGCATAGGCCTTCAGCAAATCGTAGACACTCGCCGTATAGGTGGTATCGCGGGTGACCTTGATATGTTCGGGAAGTCCGCGGGCAAAGACATCCTGATCGAGGCGGCGCCGAGTCATCAGGACTGCAGCTTGATTGCGCATCGCCTCCAAGCGCAGCAGACGAAACGACAACTTCTGCGCCATTTCTTCCGCCGACGCGGTTTCTACGTTGTCCTTTTCCTTGGGAAGCAGAAGACGCGATTTCAGGTAGGCCAGCCATGCGGCCATGACGAGGTAATCGGCCGCAATTTCGAGTTTCAGCCGCTGCGCTTCGGCAATGAAACCGAGATACTGTTCAACCAGCGCCTGGATGGAGATCCTGGCGATGTCGACTTTTTGAGTGCGGGCAAGAGCGAGAAGAAGGTCCAAGGGACCTTCGAACCCTTCGATATCGACAACGAAGCCGTCCTCGCCAGCCGGAGCATTCTCAAAGCTCGCGTTCCAGTCGGAAGCTTCGTCTGCGCTCTGGGTTGCCGTCTCTTCCATTTGTCCGGTTTCTGGCGGTGGCGCGGCGATCAAGAATTGGGGGACACTACACTGATTCAGACGGTGGGAGTCTGCTGGCCCAGTACGCCGGCCAGAAGTTGTAGCGCCCGCTCTTTATCGTAGGGGTCCCGGCGGGCGATGCAAGCACATGCGTCTGAGAACCTCTCCAGAGATCTACCTGCGAGCGTTGGAACGCCTTCAGCGGCTGCCCGCATTTCGTCGATTTCACCGTTGCAATGGAGGGCCAAATCGGACCCTGCGGCAATGACGGCCTCGGCCCGCGCACGCATCGGCCCAGTGAGCGCTTGCATGCTGAGGTCGTCACTCATCAGGAGATTGTCGAAGCCAATCTCGCCACGAATGACATTGCGCGTGACGACCGCGGAGGTACTCGCCGGATTGTCAGGATCGATGCTGGAATAGACGACGTGGGCCGTCATGGCCGCAGGCAACCCGGCGAGAGATTTGAACGGAGCGAAATCGCTCGCCGATAAGATCTCGTGCGGCGTGTCTACGACAGGCAAGGCAAGATGGCTGTCTGCCGTCGCGCGGCCATGTCCAGGAATATGCTTGACAACGGGCACGACACCGCCGGCGAGATAGCCCTCGGCGACGGCTCGAGCGAGCGCGACAACCTGCGAAACGGACCGGCCGTAGGCTCTATCGCTGATAATCTCGTGGGCACCCTCAACCGGTAGATCGGCGACGGGCGCGCAGTTCATATTGATACCGTAAGCGCGAAGTTCGTCCGCGGTTAAACGGGCAACTGCGAACGCCGCTTCCTTTGCCTCATCCGGATCCTCATCGTAAAGGTCGGCATACGCCGCAGCGGGAGGCAGGGCCCGAGCGACGGGCGGCCTCAAACGTTGGACGCGTCCGCCCTCCTGATCGATCAGGACGAGGAAGTCATCCCGCCCGACAGCAGATTGGGTCTCCTCGACGAGCCTGGCAAACTGGGCACGATCGAAAATGTTGCGACGGAACAGGATCAAACCTGCCGGCCGCGCGTCGCGGTAGAACCGGCGTTCGTCGTCGGTCAACGTCACACCGGAGAGACCGGTAATCAAACTAGCTGTCATGGTGCTCCATCTCTCACCTGAGGTGGACAAACGCGAACGGCCGGCGCGAGAAGGCGCCGGCCGGAATCTACATGAAATTCGGGTCTGTCAGTACGATGTCACCCAGCAACCGCTGTACCCGGCCGACTTGAGCTGAGAGCAAACGTTGCTCGCTTCTTCGCGGGAACCCGGAGGCCCAACGATGAGGCGATCGTAGGTGCCCTTCGATAGATTCGCGGACGCGATGTCGGGAGTCTTGCCGGCAAGCGCTGTCGAATATTTCTGCTGCATATCGGCGAACCGCTTCAGAGCGTCGATTCGGCTCGAGGCTGAATGCGGAACTGAGGCCAGCACCGCGACAAAACCAGCGCCCCCGGTTCCCGTCGAAGCC
>NZ_RXIZ01000015.1:132777-385471 GCF_003987855.1 Hyphomicrobium sp. | reverse complement strand
CTTTACCTTCTTCGCCGGTGCTTCCTCTGCGTTCAGAGGTTTCGGCATGACCGGCTGACTGTCATGGGAGGCAGGTGCGCCGCCCCCGCCCTGCTGCTGACCGAAGACATCAACCAGGGACGTGCCCGGCACGCCCGTGCCGCCCGACTGCGGCTGCTGCACTGGAGCCTGATCCTGAGTTGGCGTTGCGGGCGGCATGATCGTGCCGTCGCGTCCTACGACCAGCGTGGAAACCTTGCGAGCGCCTCCGTCGTCGGTCGATGTGTTCGAAGAGTCGCCCGAGTTGTCAGGCGAGGATGGCTGCGGAGGCGCGTTCGCGTCCTCTGCTGACGCCGAGGACGTGCCGTCACCTAATCGACCCATGATCTTGGTGTCGGAATAGGGAAACTGCTTGCCACCGGCATCCGCGGGCTTCGTGCGGGCGGCGAAATCATCGCTTTTCACCACCGGCGGTTCGCCCGTTGGAGAACCACCACCGGAAAACTTCTTGTAACCGTAAGCCATGCCCCCGCCGATGACGATCGCGCCGATCAGGGCGGCTACGATCATTAGAGGGCGGCGCCCGCGCGGCGCATCTTCCTCGTCCTCGTACTCGACGTCTTCGTCATTGTAGACGGGTTCGAGTTCGCCGCCCTCGGGCTGTCCAAAACCCAGGTGCGGGTCACCGTGCTGCTGGTAGTGATCGCCGAAATTGTCGTGCGGCCCAGCCCAATCGTTCGAACTCAGCTCAGTGTCATGGTACTGCTGCTGGCCGAAGGTGGCTCCGGCCGGAGCGGCCTGCTGAGTCCCAAATCCTTGAGCGCCATAGCCGGCCGGCTCGTAGCCGCGCTGATCGTTTCGCCCAGGCCATTGCTGCGCCGGATGCTGGCCCTGCTGCCCCCCAAAGGCCGGAGCCTGAGGCTGAGCGAACCCCGGCGATTGCTGTTGAGGCTGCGTATAGTTCGGGCGAGACGGCGGCACGTAGGGCTCAAATTGGGGAGCATACGGGTCAGGCTGGCTAGTTCCCGACTGCGGATAGCCACCGTAGCTGCCGCGCTGGCCAGCCTGCTGGTCGCTCCACTGGCCGTAAGATGCCTGCTGCGGGTCGGCGGCACGCCCACCTGCTCCCGCTGGGTCCTGGAAATTCGGATATCCCTGCACAGGCTGCTGCGGCGGCCAGGTATTCTGCTGCTGCGGACGTCCCGTTGGCGCCTGTGCCTGAGGATTGACCCAGGACGGCTGAGACGCATTACCCGTTGGCGTTGCGGAGCGAGCAGGCTGTCTGCCCGGGAATGCGTTCTGCGAGGACATCGCGGAAACCCCCTTAGAATGGGGCGCAAGTAGTGGTTGCGCCTAATCGTCGAGTCGAGACTTTAGCGCATCACGTCGGGCGCCTCGACGCCGAGGATCTCAAGCCCCGATTTTATCACCGTCTTTGTCGCGGCAATCAGCGCCAGTCTGGCTGAAGTCGCAACCCCGTCATTTGCCTGAATAAATCGCAAATGTGGCGAATCGTTGCCACGTGTCCACTGGGTGTGGAGAGCGCTCGCGAGGTCGTAAAGGTAAAAGGCGATGCGATGTGGCTCGTGCGCGGACGCGGCACCCTCGACCAATTTCGGGAAAGCCGCCAATCGCTTAATGAGGTCGATCTCGCCGGTATCGGCTAGAAGCGTGAGGTCCGCGGCCTGAAGCGCTTCAACGGATAAGTTCAATCCGGCGATCTGCTCGGTGGCGTTGCGCATGACGCTTGCTGCGCGAGCATGGGCGTACTGAACATAGAAGACCGGATTGTCCTTGGACTGCTCCGTGACCTTGGCGAAGTCAAAGTCCAAAGTTTCCTGGTTCTTCCGGTAGAGCATCATATAGCGGACTGGGTCGCGTCCGACCTCATCGACGACGTCGCGCAACGTGACGAATGTTCCCGCCCGCTTGGACATCTTGTATGGCTCACCTGCTTTGAACAGGCGCACAAGCTGAACCACCTTGATGTCGAGATCGGCCTCGCCGCCGGAAAGCGCGGCAACGGCCGCCTTCATACGAGGGATGTAGCCGACGTGGTCGGCGCCGAAGACGTTGATGAGATGGCGGAAGCCACGCTGAAGCTTGTCATAATGGTAGGCGACGTCGCCGGCGAAGTAGGTGTAGCTGCCGTCCGACTTCTGCAACGCGCGATCTTCGTCATCACCAAAGCTCGTCGACTTGAACAGCGTTTGCAGACGGTCTTCCCACTCGGCGTCGTCATGGCCCTTCGGCTTTTCGAGCTTGCCTTCGTAAATCAGGCCCTTCTGGCGCAACGCGTCGATGGCGGTCTTGACTTTGTCCTGGCCACCCGAGGTCAACGACGCTTCAGAGAAAAACACTTCGTGGGTGATATTCAGGGCGGCAAGGTCGTCCTTGATCATTTCCAGCATCTTGGAGATCGCGAATTGACGAACGACCGGTAGCCAGCGCTCTTCAGGAATTTCGCGTAGCGATGCGCCGTGCTCCGCGGCGAGGGCTGCCCCGACCGGCTTCAGGTACTCACCCGGATAAAGGCCTTCGGGAATTGCGCCGATATCCTCACCAAGCGCTTCGCGATATCGGAGAAAGGCCGAGCGCGCGAGCACGTTCACCTGGCCGCCGGCGTCGTTGATGTAGTATTCGCGGGTGACCTCATACCCGGCGAAGACAAGAAGATTGGCGAGCGCGTCTCCGAAAACTGCGCCGCGGCAGTGCCCCACATGCATCGGGCCGGTCGGATTAGCCGACACGTATTCGACGTTCAGCTTCTCGCCTTTGCCAATCGAACCCGCGCCAAATCGCGGCCCCTCCTGCAGAATCGTCCGGACGAGCGTTTGCCAGACTTGCGGCTTGAACGTGATGTTGAGGAAGCCTGGACCGGCCACGTCGACTCGTTCGACGTCAGCCGCCGTTTCGAGCTTCGCTTTCAGCGCCTCGGCGATGTCGCGCGGCTTCATCTTCGCGGGTTTCGCAAGCACCAATGCAGCATTGATCGCAACGTCGCCATGACCGACATCTCGCGGCGGCTCGGCGTCGAAAGACGGTAGGACCAGATCGGCAGGCAAGCGGCCTTCGGTCTTCAGAGCTTCGAGCGCGGCCGTAACGCGAGCTGCAACTTCGGCAAAGAGATTCATGGACGTCCTTAGGATTTGCGCTGGCGACTTACGCAGGTGAACAGGTTGCGACCCAGAGATAGCATTCGCGCCTGACCATGCTCCGGGAGCCACTAGGGCGGAAACGGGGCTTCGCGCTAGCCCAGTTCCGGCGTTACGTCAAACAGGCGTCGGTGCTCCGAGAGCGCATAGCGGTCCGTTTGACCGGCAAGAAAATCGCAGGCGAGCCGCGCCCGGTGTCGTTCGTCCAGACCCTGAAGCGCATCGCGCCAGCCAGCCGGGAGCGTGGCGGGATCCGCCTGATATTTCGCGAACAGGTCGCGAACCACCTGTTCTGCCTTTTCCATGACGTCGAGAACGCGGCGGTTGTGGTAAACGGCCTTGAAGAGGAACCGCTTCAACTGCAGCAGGTCGGCGGACAATCCATCGGAAAACGAAACCGTGGCGCGGCCGGCATGGCGGATATCGTCCGCGTCGCTAGGTGCGAGGGCCGATAGTCGGCGGCGGCTTTCCTGGACGATGTCGCTGACCATTGCCGTGATCATTCGACGAGTGACTTCGTAAATCGCGCGGCCTGGTTCGGCTCCACTCGCAATGGCCGATACCTCTTTGGCAATTGGACCGGCAAGCGGCACGTCGAACAACATGTCGAATGAGATCAAGCCGGCCCTCAAACCATCATCGACGTCGTGAGAGAGATAGGCGACGTCATCGGCCAAGCTCGCCACCTGCGCTTCGGCCGACGGCCACTGGGACAGGTCCAGAGCTGACCAGGCCTCGATATGACGTAAAACTTTGGCGACAGCACTATTCTTGTTCAGCACCGGCCCATTGTGCTTTGCCAAACCTTCGAGGGTCTCCCACGTGAGATTCAAGCCATCGAAGGCTAGGTATTTGCGCTCAAGCCTGGTGACCACGCGGATCGATTGGGCGTTGTGGTCGAAGCCGCCGAAAGCTTTCATCGCCTCATCGAGCGCCCGCTCTCCGGCGTGACCGAACGGAGAGTGACCAAGGTCGTGTGCCAAGGCGATCGTCTCGCCAAGGTCTTCATCCAGTCGGAGTTGTCGGGCCACCGTGCGCGCAATCTGTGCGACCTCGAGCGAATGCGTCAGACGCGTCCGAAAGTGATCGCCTTCATGCGGGAGAAAAACCTGGGTTTTGTACGTCAGCCGTCTGAAAGCCGACGCATGCAGGATACGATCTCGATCGCGCTGAAAGGGACTGCGGGTCGGGCACTCCGATTCGCGAAAAAACCGTCCTCGGGATGCAATGGCGCTGGCGGCATAGCAAGCTGGCGCACGCTCTCCCGGTTGCAGGGACTGCCCATAGTTCAAGGGCTCGGGAGCCGTTTTCACCTCAACCGCCATCCGCCGCGATCTTAAGCATTTGACTTCGTGTGCCGCTTTCCTATCTTTTGGTTGCGGCAGATGCCAGCTTTCTTGGATAATGTCGTGCTTTCAACCGTTGAAACATAGCACCCCAATGACCATCACCGTCACCGAACGCGCCGCGACGCGCATCGCGGAGATCACCGCCGAGGAGGCGAATGCGCCCGTACTTCGCGTGTCGGTCGAGGGCGGCGGGTGCTCCGGCTTTCAGTATAAGTTCGATCTGGTTGGAGCGCAGGCGGCCGACGATTTGGTGATCACGCGCAATGGGGCCACGGTCGTGATTGATCCCGTTTCCCAACAGTACATGGAAGGCGCCGAGATCGATTTTGTCGACGACCTGATCGGAGCCACATTCAAGATCAATAATCCCGTCGCCACAGCGTCTTGCGGGTGCGGAACCAGCTTCTCCATCTGATCTCGCTTTCCGGATTTGATTTGCGCGGGAAGTGGTGGCACAGGGTTGTGCCATGATCATCGCCACCTGGAACATCAATGGCGTCAAAGCGCGGCTTGAAGCTGCCCTGACGTATCTGCGCAACCGCGCGCCGGACGTCGTCTGCTTGCAGGAGATCAAGTCGGTGGACGATGGGTTCCCGACGCAGGCGTTCCAAGACATCGGCTATAACGTCGTCACCAACGGGCAAAAGGGGTTCAACGGCGTCGCAATTCTTTCGAAGACGCCGCTGGAAGACGTGAGCCGTGGTCTGCCAGGCGATGACGCCGACCAGCACGCCCGATGGATCGAAGCGTCGGTCGCGCTCGGATCGAATATGATCCGCGTCGTCTCACTGTATCTACCGAACGGCAACCCGATCGGAACCGAAAAATTCACTTACAAGCTCGCGTGGATGGCTCGCATGCAGATGCGCGCGAAATCCCTGCTCGCAAACGAAATGCCCCTCGTTCTCGCGGGAGATTTCAACGTCATTCCCGATCCGGAAGATGCGAAGCGGCCTCAGGCTTGGGTGAATGACGCGCTGTATCAGCCGGAAAGCCGCGCGGCGTGGCGCGCTCTCGTCAATCTCGGTTTTACCGATGCGACGCGCGCGTGCCATCCGGGGCCAGGCGTCTACACGTTCTGGGATTATCAGGCGGGTGCGTTCCAAAAGGATGACGGCATCCGAATAGATCATCTCCTGCTGTCGAGCCAGGCGACCGATCTACTACGGTCCTCGGGCATCGATCGGGACACGCGAGCGCAAGAAAAGCCCTCCGATCATGTGCCCGTCTGGATCAAGCTAGCGGCTTGACGGGGACATAGGCCAACGATCGGCCAATCAAGAGCGGCTGCTATCGCGCCGTTGCGCCGTTCGGCGTCAGTCCGACCACCGGCGACGGCGGTCCGACGGGCGGCATTGCCGCTGCGCCGGCAGGGATGAGCGCACTGCGTTGACCCGGCTGCGGAGGCGGCGAACTGATGATCTGAACTGGCGGGATCGTCTTGGCTTCGGCGCTCATCGGGCGAACGAGTTCGCCGTTCGCGCACGTCCGCACCGGTTCGACCGTCAGATTGTCCAGACCGTCTTTATCGTTGCGCGAGGAAGGACTGCGGCCATAGCGATTATGCCATTCCGCGACCCGGCCGGTCGCCTGCTGACGCACGCCCTCGCCCGCGTTGCAGAAGATGTTCTGATAAATGTCCTCGATCCACACACGTTCGCTGGGCGGCGCATTTGCGACCGCGACGTCGATAAGATTGAGGGCGGCTGTCTGGTTCTTCTGCACGAACTTCCCACGCCACATCAAATCGGCGAGGAAAGCCTGAGCCCCAGGATGGCCGGCCTGCGAGAGCCGGGATAGCCAGTGGCGGCCATTCTCAATCTTGCTGGCGGGATCGTCGAAACCGGCAACCGAAATATCGGGGCCTTCGCCGCGAAGATAAACCTTCGCGAGTTCGAACTGCGCGTCCTCATCATTGAATGTGAGCGCAGCGCGCTGCAGATCACGGTTAGCGACTTCGACATCTGGACGCACACCAGCATCGGGAATGCCATTGCGAAGGTACATGGAAACCGCAGTCAGAGACTTCGCAGCGATTGGTGCTAGCGCATCATCGTCCGGATCGATGTCCTGGAGTTCGTCCGCCAATGCCTTGTAGAGCTTGTAGGCCTTGCCGTGGTCCGTGTAGGCGCCTTCGTTATCGGCATAGATGCGAGCCATGTAGTAGCGCGCGACCTGGGGCTTTGACGCCTCAAGCGATTCGAACGCGGGCAGCGCCAGTTCGTAGTACCCGCCGTTGAACGCCGAGATGCCTTGCCTCATCGCATCGTCGGGCGAGCGGAAGACTACGTCTCCCGCCGCCGCTGATCCGAGCATCAAGATGGACGCCACGCTGCCTACAAGAGCAAGCCTAAATGTCCGCATAGCAGTGAACTTCCGCCTTTCCTCCCGCATGGGTTACGGCCCCGTACCTCGCCGGTCCCACTTGGTCCGCAAATTTCCTCAGCGCCCCTGACTGATACATATTGCTCGGCGCCTTCCAGACCTTGCGCCGCTTTTCCAGTTCTTCCTCGCTTACTTCGAGGTCGATCGTCCCAGCCTCTGCGTCGATGGTGATGATGTCGCCATCTTTGATGAGAGCGATCGGTCCGCCTACGGCAGCTTCCGGGCCGACGTGACCGATGCAAAGCCCGCGCGTGCCGCCAGAGAACCGACCGTCGGTGATGAGCGCGACTTTGTCGCCCGAACCCTGGCCGTAAAGCGCGGCGGTCGTCGACAGCATCTCGCGCATGCCGGGGCCACCCTTCGGCCCTTCATAGCGGATGATGATCACGTCACCGTCCTTGTACTTCCGGTCCTCGACCGCCTGGAACGCATCTTCCTCGCGGTCGAAGCACAAGGCCGTACCGCGGAATTTCAACGTTTTCAGGCCGGCAACCTTCACAATCGCGCCATCGGGTGCAAGCGAGCCTTTGAGGCCCACGACTCCGCCCGTCTTCGAAATCGGATTGGAAACCGGAAATACGACTTTCTGGTCGGTGTTGAACTTCACGCTCTCGAGATTTTGCGCGAGTGTCTTGCCGGTCACGGTTAGACAGTCGCCGTGCAAAACACCGCCTTCGAGAAGCGCTTTCAAGATCTGAGGCACGCCGCCGATATCGTAGACGTCCTTGGCGACATACTTACCGCCTGGCTTGAGGTCCGCGATGTACGGCGTTCTCTTGAAGATCTCGGCCACATCGAAGAGGTCAAAATCGATACCGACCTCGTTCGCCATCGCAGGCAGATGCAGCGCGCCATTCGTCGAGCCGCCAGTCGCCGCCACGATGATCGCAGCGTTTTCGAATGCTTTGCGCGTGCAGATGTCGCGCGGACGAATTCCGTCGGCGATGAGACGCATGACGGCCTTGCCGCTTTCGATGGCAAGATGGTCGCGGCTTTCGTAGGGAGCCGGCGCACCAGCAGAACCGGGAAGCGCAAGGCCGATCGCTTCCGACACGCACGCCATCGTATTGGCGGTGAATTGGCCACCGCATGAGCCCGCCGACGGACACGCGACGCACTCTAGTTCGTGCAAATCGGCATCGGACATTTTGCCTGCCGAGTGCATACCGACGCCCTCGAACACGTCGACGACCGTCACATCGCGGCCCTTGTAATGACCGGGAAGGATCGATCCGCCGTAGATGAAAACGCTCGGCACGTTGAGGCGGAGCATGGCCATCATCATGCCCGGCAAGCTCTTGTCGCAACCGGCGACGCCGACGAGCGCGTCGTAGCTGTGGCCGCGCATGGTAAGTTCGATGGAGTCGGCGATGACTTCGCGCGACGCCAGGCTCGACTTCATGCCCTGATGGCCCATCGCGATCCCGTCGGTGACGGTGATGGTGCAGAATTCGCGGGGAGTGCCGCCGGCCTCGCTCACGCCGGTTTTGACGGCCTGCGCCTGGCGCATCAGCGAGATGTTGCAAGGAGCAGCTTCGTTCCAGCAGGATGCGACGCCTACGAAGGGACGATGAATGTCCTCTTCCTTCAGGCCCATCGCATAGTAGTAGGATCGGTGCGGCGCGCGTGACGGACCCTCCGTCACATGGCGGCTCGGCAGTTTCGATTTATCGAACGTCTTGGCGTCCATTCATTTCCTCGTTGGGCATCCTGCCCTTGTTTGTTTTCACCCGAGAGAGCGGATGATGCAGGGATGCCAGTCACAGGCCCTCGGCGGAAGTGCTCAGCGCTGAAAAAAGTGACGCTGCATAGCCGGGTCCAAGTTTCAGCAGGTGCGCGGTCAATGTGGCTCGAAAGTGGCGCGCCGTTTTCGGGAAGTTGCTTAACGGCAACATTTTCGATGTGGGCGGCGGCGTAAGCTTAATGCCGGGCCCCAAAACGGCTTTCCATTTCGCTCGAGCGGAGCGGGGATATGGAGCCAGCACTGCGACGAGACAAGGGCTCCAGTTTGTCATGGCGGAGACATTTCTTTCAGCATTTGCCGTGCTTACATGGCTGATCGCCGCAGCCAGCTTCAAAGACACCGATGTCCTCCGTCAGCCATTCCAATCTCCCCGCTGAAAAAGCCTACTGCCGCTTCACGCCCGGGCGTGGACAGGCCGCGATCGACGGCACCGCGACCTTGGCCCTGACCGGGGTTGAGTTCGACCTCGCCCACGGCAAGCCACGCCGCCTGTGGCACTATGCAGGTCTTCGGGCGGACGAGCCGATTCGCGCTAATGCGATCGACGTTCTCTTGTCATCGCGGGATGAGCCAGGAGCGTCGCTGTTCGTGCAGGGAGCTCCCTTCGCAGCGGACCTCAGTGTGCGTGCTCCGCATCTATCCCAGCGCGCTCGTCAACAACGACGTCGAACTCTGTGGATTTTACTGTTTGCAGTGTTCGCTGGCGTGATTGCCGCAAGCGCGATCCTAAGCTGGAGTCCTGCAAAGTGGGTTGCGAAATCCCTTCCCATGAGTTGGCGCGAACGGCTGGGCAATGCCGCGCGCGAATCGATGACTGAGGGCTACAAGGAATGCGTCGATCCAGCCGGACTCGCGGTGCTGACGACATTGGGCGGACGGCTTTCGAAGGGCGCCACTGGGACCACCTTCGAAATTCATGTGTATGATTGGTCGCTCATGAATGCGTTCGCGGTACCGGGCGGACAGATCGTACTAACGAAAGGGCTCATAGATAAATCGGAGGGGCCGGACGAGGTTGCTGGTGTCCTCGCGCATGAGATGGGACACGGCATCGAGATGCATCCCGAAGCCGCGATCATCCGAGGCGTCGGTCTCGGCGCAGCGCTCGAAATCATGCTCGGAGGCACCGCTGGAGGAAGCCTCGCTAATGTCGGCCTGATGCTCGCCCAACTCGGCTATTCCCGTAGCGCCGAGCACGAAGCGGATCTCCATGCGTTGGAGATCCTTAAAGCCGCAGCGATCTCGCCTAAGGGGCTCGGAGATTTCTTCACCCGTGTCGCGAAGACCGAAGCGGAAGACGGGGGCGTATCGCCGGCTGCTTTCTCCTGGCTCAGAACGCATCCGCTGCCCGCCGAACGCGCTAAGCTCGTTCGTGTGCAGTCGCCCTACACGGCCACCCCTGCCCTCGATGCGAAGGCTTGGGAAGCCTTTAAAACGATTTGCAAGACCACACGTGCCCTGGACAAAGATAAGTCGTAAGAGCTGTGGGCTGACTTGGTGGCTGGCCCGATGTTGGCCGGAATCGCATGCGAGAAGGCAATGGTATGCCTATCGAGCCGGTTGTCCGATGAAACTGTTTGCTTCCATTGCTGTGGTTTTGCTTCTGTCCGCCGCGGCCTACATCGGCTCGCCGTTCGTAACGGCGTGGAGCATTCGCGAAGCGGTGCGCAACGGCAATGCAGATTATCTGGCCACAGCGATTGAATGGAACAGCGTGCGAGAAACGCTGAAGCCCTCGATCGCCCAAATCGCTTTGAACCTGCCCGATGCGGAGGCTGATCCGAAGGCCAGCCAAGGCCTGTGGGTTCGTTTTAAGACGTACTGGGGCCAGGGCATGGTCGAGAGCTTGGTCGACAAATATGTGACGCCTACGGGCCTGCCGCAGCTTTTCACGTTACGCAAAACCTACCGCACATACGTCTCGAGCGAGGACGACGATGCGAGCAAGCTGCCGTTGAACCAACGGATTTCGAAAGCATGGTCGCGCGTGCAACGCGCGGAGTTCACCAGCCTCACCAGCTTCGAGATCGACATGGAGGACAAGTATGACGCGTCGCGCTTGTACCTCGGCAAGCTCGAACTTCGTCCCAGCGGATGGAAGCTTACCGCGCTGCGCGTCAAGTTCCTGACGACCGCAAAATCCGCCGTACAGAAACTGACGAGCATGTAGCTGACGGACTAGGCCGCGTCGCTCAAGCGTTTCAGCGCGGCCGAGAAGCGCTTGATGTCAGCTTCGAGTTCGGCCTTGCGCTCCTGCGCCTCCTCAATGGCTTCCTCCTTCGCGCGTTCCATGAACTGCGGGTTGGAGAGCTTGGCGTCCATCTTGGCGAGGTCGCCTTCCGCGCCTTCGATGGCCTTCGCCAGCCGCCGGCGTTCGGCATCCATGTCGATGATGCCCGCCAGGGGCAGCGCGGCAGTCGTTTCCCCCGCGACAATCAAAGCTGCGCCTTTCGGGGCCGCGTCTTCGAAATCGATTTCGTCAACGCGAGCTAAGCGCTTCAAAGTTTCGTCGTTGCGGCGGACGCGCTCGCGCGTGACCTCGTCGGCGGCGACAATGACGAGCGGAATTTTGGCGCCTGCCGGAACGCTCATCTCGGTGCGCACCGAACGGATCTCAGAAACTAGGTTGACGAGCCAGTTCACTTCGTTGACGGCATCCACCTCGACGAGCCCATCGAGTGTCGGCCATCGGCTCAAGCACAGGAGCGTGTCACGCTTCACGCCGTGCTCGACCATGTGCGTCCATAGCTCTTCGGTGATGAAGGGCATGAACGGATGCAGCATCTTCAGGATCTGATCGAGCGTCCAGGCAGTGACGGCGCGGGTTTCCGACTTGGCGTCGTCTTCATCGCCGGCCAGCACCGGCTTGATCAGCTCGAGATACCAGTCGCAGAATTGACCCCAGACGAAGTCGTAGATCGCGCCCGCCGCTTCGTTGAACTTGTAGGCTTCGAGCGAGGCCGTGACCGCCTTTGCGGTCAACTCGGTTTCGCCGATGATCCATTTGTTGACGGTCTGCGACGCAGTCTTTGGGTCGAAGTCGCGCTGGCGCACGCATTCGTTCATTTCAGCAAAGCGTGATGCATTCCAAAGCTTGGTTGCGAAGTTGCGATAGCCTTCAACGCGGGACTTCGCGAGCTTGATGTCGCGGCCTTGGGCCGCCATGGCAGCCAAGGTGAAGCGCAGCGCATCCGCGCCGAACTCGTCGATGAGAACGAGCGGGTCCATGACGTTGCCCTTCGACTTCGACATCTTCTGCCCCTTCTCGTCACGGACGAGGGCGTGGATGTAGACGTCCTTGAAGGGCACTTCCTTCATGAAGTGAAGGCCCATCATCATCATGCGGGCGACCCAGAAGAAGATGATGTCGAAGCCGGTGACCAGAACGCTCGTCGGATAATAGCGGTCGAGTTCCGGAGTTTCCTCTGGCCAGCCAAGCGTCGAGAACGGCCAGAGCGCGGACGAGAACCAGGTGTCGAGCACGTCCGGGTCGCGCGTAAGCACGACATCGTTGCCGTAGTGCTTTTGCGCGAGCGTTCGCGCTTCGTCCTCTGTTGCAGCAACGAAGAAATTGCCGTCGGGCCCATACCACGCCGGGATCTGATGGCCCCACCAGAGCTGGCGCGAGATGCACCACGGCTGAATGTTGCGCATCCATTCGAAGTAGGTCTTTTCCCAATTCTTCGGCACAAAAACAGTCTTGCCGTTCTCGACAGCAGCGACGGCGTTCTTCGCAAGCTCACCCGCGTTGACGTACCATTGGTCGGTCAGCCAGGGCTCGATGACGACGCCGGAGCGGTCGCCGTGCGGGACGGTGTGACCGGTCGGTTCGACCTTTTCAAGCAGACCCAGCGCATCGAAGTCAGACACGATTTTCTTACGGGCATCGAAGCGATCTTGCCCGCGATAGGCCTCGGGTGCCTCGTCGTTGATCTTGCCGAAGGCATCGAGAATGTTGATCTGCGCGAGGTTGTGGCGCTTGCCGACTTCAAAGTCGTTGAAGTCGTGCGCGGGCGTAATCTTCACCGCGCCGGTCCCCTTCTCGGGGTCCGAGTATTCGTCGGCAACGATCGGGATCTCGCGACCGACGAGCGGCAGCTTTACCTTGGCGCCCGCTTTGATCAGCGCAGCATAGCGCTCGTCTTCAGGGTGAACCGCAACGCCGCTATCGCCGAGCATCGTCTCCGGGCGCGTAGTTGCGACGACGATGTAATCCTTGTCGTAGCCGGGCACCTTCTGCGTGAGCGGATACCGGAAGTGGTACATGTGCCCGCTCGGATCTTTTGCGAGCACCTTCGCCAGCGCTGCCGCGTCAAACGGCTCGCCGCTGTCTTTCGACCACGAGAATTTTCCACGCGCTTCGACCTGCACGACTTCAAGATCGGAAATCGCGGTCTGGAATTTGGGGTCCCAGTTGACGAGGCGCTTATCCTTGTAGATGAGGCCCTCGTTGTAGAGCTGCACAAAGACCTTCACGACGGCCTTCGACAGGCCTTCGTCCATGGTGAACCGCTCGCGGCTCCAGTCACAGGATGCGCCGAGGCGTTTCAATTGCGTGATGATGGTGCCGCCGGATTCTTCCTTCCACGTCCACACGCGCTTCAGAAATTCATCGCGGCCCAATTCGCGGCGCGACGGTTCTTTGTTCGCGGCAAGTTGGCGCTCGACCACCATTTGCGTGGCGATGCCAGCGTGATCGGTGCCTGGCTGCCAAAGCGTATCCCGGCCGCGCATGCGCTCGAAGCGAACGAGGATGTCTTGAAGGGTGTTGTTGAGAGCGTGCCCCATATGGAGCGAGCCCGTAACGTTGGGCGGCGGTATGACGATCGAATATGCGGCGTTCTTTCCGCCCGATGCCGACCGCCCGGCCTTGAAGGCGTTCGCCTTCTCCCATTCGGAATTGATACGCGGCTCGATGTCGGCCGGTCGAAATGTCTTTTCAAGCATTGGAGGGAGCGTCGCTTTTCAGCTGCAAGGCCGTGTTTTCGGACCTCGGTCGTAAGGCCGACCTTCGGCAGCTGTCAACCTTCGCTCCCCTCAATTCTGGCAATGCTTCACGATGCGGTCTTCAGCGGCGAATGGGGCCGCCCAAACCGCTTCCGCCTGTTTCCGTCAGAAGCGCCTTCTCGACGATTTTAGGCATATTCTCGGAGAGCCATTGCCGCAGGATCGGCCGCAAGAGCTGAGCTGCGGCATCCTCGACATCGCCCCCATCGCCATGGAGCGGCTGAAGTCCTGGCAGGCGCGGCGGCTGAGGCCCAGCGGCGGCCGAAGGTGCCGGCGGCGGCGCTGCTGGAGCTACAGGTTCGGGGGCTGGCGGTTGCGACATGCCGCTCATTCGGCTCATGCGCGTATCGAAGAAAGTCGGCATGTTGCGCTTCAACGCGTCATTTTGAGCAGCGATCCTCTCGGCGAGGGCGGTGTCGTGTTCGTTTTCCGCTTTCTCGGTCGCGGACTTCACGTCGCGTGCGACGGGCGGTGGTTCAAGCATACGACCATGCGCAGGCTCGAATGGAATGACAGTGCGCGACCGCTCGCGCTCTTGTGGTGAACCTGATGCCAAAGCTTCACTTAGCCTCCCGAGTAAATTTGGCCTTCCGGGTGCCGGTTGCGCCGAGGCTTTGAAAATGGCTGGCAGGTCGAAATCAGCCGCTTCTTCCGCAATCGAGCTCCGGCCGCGCAGCGTGGCGATACGAACGTCACGCCTCTCGCTTTCAAACATTGGCGCACGATCTGCAATACTGGTGCGGATCGATGCGAGAATGTCCTCAACGTCGTGTTTTGCTCCGTTCATCGTTGTCATGACGCATCCTCTTCTGCGTACAAACTTCAAATCGCAGAACCGCGTCGGCAGCCCCCGTTGTGCCCCTCCGGTTCGTCGTTGCTGGATCAGGAGGCACTCGCCTCGGCGCGTGCAGCCAAACCCAGTGACGTGACGGGCGGCGTATCTTTCACGCTGTCGATAGATGCGGCCCCCCGCTGAAGGCAACGCTAGGTCTCAGTCGCGGCAACCGTGTGGCGAAAGCAACGCGCAACAAAAAATTGTTGTTGATGCAGAAGCATGTGGACGCAGGCGTCCTCGCTTCGAAATGGCAGACATTTCGAAGTTAGAGTTCTGGCGTGCGATCAAGGGACTATTCCTGCGAGTTCTTCTGCCCTGGCAGCAGCCGCTCGGTCATTTCGCGGCGAAGCGCGCGCTCAACGATTTTGGGCATATTTTCGGCAAGCCACGTTTTCAACAGCGGACGAAGAAGATCCGCCATTGCGTCTTCCATCGGGCGATCGAGTGGATTTTCGCTTCTCGTGGCCGGCAGCGTGGTGTGCGAAGCCGGCTCGGCCCGGGAGGCTGGATCCGGGTTGAACATCGAGGAGATTGGCGGAGCGATGGGCTTTGGCTCCGGCGCGTTCTCTGGCAACGGCGCGAAAGTCTCGAGCGCGCGCGGTGGCGGGGGCGGAGCAGGCTGGAACGCGTTCGAGAGAGGTTCGAGCTTGCGAGATGGTCCAAGAGTGGCGGATACGCTTGGCACGACGAATGGGGTGCGCGATCGATGTGTGGGCGTCTCAGGCTCAGCCGCGACCGACGGCGAGGGCTTGGCGGGCTGATCGGTGGGCGATGAAAAAGGCCCGCTGAGATCGGCAAATGGGAAGCCATTCGAGAGCGGATTGCTCTCGCGGGACGCACCGCTCTTCTCGCCGAAGCGAGCTTCGGCCGCGTAGATGGAGTCACCAAAGCTCGGGCGTGCCGCCGAGCGCGATTGCTCAAACGTCGACACGGACGGGATCGAGGAAGATGATGGCGCGCTAGGAGCAAGCGGCGCAGGCGTCTCGATCTTTGGTTCGGAGGATTGAAACGCGGAAGCGGGCTGCGGCGCCGGAGCGGCCGAGGCTATCGGGGCCGGCGCCACCGTCTCGGGCTTCGGCGCGAAGGGCGAAGGACCTAAATCGAATGCAAAGGGATCGCTGCTCTCCGAAGATGGGGCGTCCGTCTTTTGCAGTTCGGCACCGGCCTTTTGGGCTTCATCTTTTGACTGGCTCGGTACGATGACCGTTTCGGAAGGCTGCGTTCGGCTCTGGCGAAGCGCGCTCAAATCCTCGCTGAGCAATTCCGACAATTGAGCTTCGATGCGTGCCGCATCGGAAGCCGCAGGCGACGTCGCAGCCGCCACGGGCGCCGGCTTCAGAACTGCAGGAGTAGCATTCTTGATGGCCGGCAACACGTCCTCGACGGCGACCACTTCGACCGTTTCAATGGACGCATCTTCTGTTTGGGTGTTCGTCGCTGGGCTGCCCTCGGCATTCCTCAGCCCAGACGTTTCCTGCCGAAGCGGATGCGCGTGATCCTTCGAAACAGCCGGATGATGAGGCTCCTTCGAAGGCGGCGCATCCTTGGATTTGAATTCGTCGCGAGGGCGGAGCGTGTCGCGCTGCTCGCGTTCAAACGAGCCCGCGTCGTGGCGGGTCCTCGCCGGCGAGGCCCCAGCCGGGGACGCTAACTCGGATCGAGCGGGGCGGGCGGAATTCAATGGGTCATAGGTGTCCTGCGTCGGTTCGGGATCGACAGGCTGCGAGGACTTCAGAAAAGCCTCGCGGGACATGAACCCGCGCTGCGGCGTGGGAGCCGCGGAAGGAACGGTCGACGGGGTTGGTCTGGCAGCGGGCGTGTAGGGCGTGCCGGGTCGTGCAACAGGCGAGGGCGATCTCAAGCCGGAAGAATCCTCAGCGATGATCTTACGGATCGAAGCGAGGATCTCCTCCATGCTTGGCTCAGCGTTGGATTCAAGTCTCGACATACCCTACCTTTTCGCAACTGAGCCGCCACAACACGGGGCGTACGCGATCTGCTGCACCAAACTTGCTACGCCAAACCAAAGCGACTCAAAACGTGTTTTTTTGGACACCTGCATGGTGGCAGGTTGCGGAAAATCCGCAACATTCACCGCCATAGTTATCCCCGGAGAGCGGCGCTCTCAAGGCGGCGGGAGGACGCTTCAATTGAAAAGAAGGCAAAAAACAGTTTGGGAGCGCCATCGCCCTCCCCCGGTCACTTAACCGGAGTCACATCCATGTGCTCCTGGCGGCCGTCGCCATGCGTGATGTCGATGCCCCACCACTTGTTACGAACCTGCTGGTAATGGACCTGCGGGTCATAGACGGCAGTTGCAGCACCTACCTCAGAGACGCTCAGGCGGCCGATGGCCGAGACCAACGTGTAAGACGCGACAAGTATATTGCGCTTCGTCGTCTCAAGATTGACCTGCGACTGCAGGAGTTCCTGCTGGGCGTTTAACACGTCGAGAACGGTACGCTGTCCGACGCGCTCTTCTTCACGCACACCGTTCAAAGCGGTGGTGTTCGCGACGATCGACGCCTTGTCGGACTCAGCCTGAGCCTTGAAGCCGACGAGCTGTGACCAAGCCTGGACGACCTGGGACTGAGCAGCGGCGCGCTGAACCTCGATTTGCTGGAGAGCAGCAACGTGCTGGTGCTTCGCCTGCCGCACCTGCGCAAATACCTCGCCGCCGTTTGCGTAAAGGGGCACCGTAACGCTGGCAACGATGGATGCCGTTGTGCCGCGATCAATGCCTTCGGATGGGTCGTACTGATCCGAGTAATTTCCCTGAAGTTGCGCCTGCGGCAGCAACTGGCCACGGATTTGATCGACGTTGTAGCGCGCCGCCTGCTCTGAGTAGAGCGCGTTCACCACTATTGGATTCTCTTTCGTTCCAATCGCGACCGCGTCTTCGAGTGAGCGCGGCACGAGGCGCGTATTCGGATTGGCCTCGACCAAGTTGGAAGGCGGATGGCCGACAACCTGCTCGAAAATGGCACGGCTCGACTTGAGATTGGCGCGCGCCTGATCAAGGTCCGACTGTCCAAGTGCGCGGCGTGCTTCCGACTGCGCGACGTCAGTCTTCGTGACCTCGCCAACTGCGAAACGATCTCGCTGCGCCTTAAGTTCGGCATCAAGAAATTTCAGGTTGTTTTCGTTCAATTTGACGATTGCTTGATCGCGCGTGACGTCGCCATACGCGGTCACTGCATCAAGCAGAACCTGCTGTTCCGTGCTGCGAAGCGTTTCGCGCCCCGCGCGATCGCTCGCTTCGGCTGAGTTTACCGCGTTTGTCACCTGAAAGCCCGTGAACAAAGGCTGCGTGATGTCAAATGAGTATCCACGCGGCGAGTTCACCGTGTGCCCGGAGGCGTTGTTCGTAAATGTACCGACGCGCTGCCGCCCCACATTAGCTCCGAATTGCGCGTTCGGCCGGTATCCAGAGTTCGCTCGGGCTACGTTTTCATCGACGGCTCTCTGCTGGGCACGGGCCGCATCAAGCGTCGGGCTATATTGATAGGTTGCAGCAAGCGTATCGAGCAGCGTTTCAGCTTCGGCACCAACCGACACAGCCGATCCGACCGCGATTGCGACGACTGCGGCCAGCGCGCGACGCCCAACGATAGTCGCAGCGAGGCAGGACGAAATTTTGATTGTCGTCTGAGCCAATGGAATTCACCTGTATTCTACTCGCACCCCCAAAAAGAGCGAGCAGACCCCCTTCTTACCCTCTAGCCGATTCGATGCACGCCAACTAACGGGTTTCAACTGCGTTAAGCCATCGCGTAACTTAGGGCGGTATTTGCGTCACGCCAGTGGGCGTCGCCCTTTCTTCGAGGGCTAGAAGCAAAGTGCACTTTTCCGCTTCCTTTCAAAGCCCTGCGCGCACGAAATTCCAGCGCAAGTACTCACAGAGCTAGAAGAAAGAGTGAGCGCTGTGCTCACCGTGCACCACATAAACGGCGAGTTTAGAATACAAACGCCGGTTTGGTTTCAGTAAACCCTGAGACTGTTTTCGCAGCCGCCTGGAAACCTTCACGCCTCGCGAAGACGTCGCCCCGTTTATGCAGTTCGACCGCCCGCCCGATTTTGTCGTTCGTCGCGATCGCAACGATGCGGCCGTTCTCGCGGACCTGCGATTTGAGGGTGTCCGGGATCTGTTCGACGCCGCCTTCGATCAATATGACATCGTATGGCGCTTGCGCTGCCCAGCCGGCCTCCGACGGCCCCGTTACGGCCACGGCGTTGGATAGCGCCGAGGCGGCGAAACCAGAGCCGGCAATCGTCGCGCTTTCCTGGTCCGGAAGGAGCGCGGTCACCTTGCCAACCATCTCTGCGACCACGGCCGCGGCGTAGCCGGCAGCACTGACGACGAGCACCGAATCCGTGGCCTCGAACGCCGCCAGTTGGATGAGTTTGGCCAGAACGCGTGGTGACAGCACCTCTCGACCGGGCCCCAAGGTCAGGCTTTCGTCGCTGTACGCGATGCTGGCAAGTTGCTTCGGCAAGAAGGCTTCACGGGGAATGGAAGTCATCGCAGCGGTGATCCGCCGGTCCGTGACGTCGCTTGGCCGAATTTGGCTTTCGACCATGTTCTTGCGTTGCAAAACGGTGTCCGCCATCGCTCGCCTCCCGCAGCGAAAATTCCCCAGGGCGACTCTCTATACGCGGTGCGATGTCGGCGCGCGACAGGAAAGCCGCCGCAGTCCCGCCACGGCTTTCCTACTCCGGCTGCTTGGGCTTGTAAGACGTTATGGGTCTATGTTAGACGGCCGGTTCGGTCGACCGGCCTTTCGGCAATTGCGGAGCCCATTTGGGTGCTCCGGGTCCGTGCACGCCGCAGTGCGCGAGAACGTTCGAGCGAACACGAAACGAGAGGCCACGTGGCGGAGTGGTGACGCAGCGGACTGCAAATCCGCGTACCCCGGTTCAATTCCGGGCGTGGCCTCCAAGCGTGCTTCCACATGTCGCCATCGGGCGCCTTGGACACGCTAAAGAATTTCAGTTTTTGGCCTCGCCAGCGCAGAAACCTTCTGCTATGCGGGGCGCTTTCCCGGTTTAGCCGGTGGTCCGCGGTAGCTCAGTGGTAGAGCGTCCGACTGTTAATCGGATGGTCGTAGGTTCGAGCCCTACCCGCGGAGCCAATGAGACGAGCTTCTACATTGTATTGAGAACACGTCAGGCAATCATAGCCTGCGGCCGTTCTGCTTTTCGACGAGCGGCCGTCGTGGGACGGTCCTTGATGACAAACGCCAAGGCCTCCTCCTCCGAAAGCGGCGGTGAAATTCGATAGCCTTGCACGTTCGTGCATCCCAGCGCCCTGAGTTCATCGAGTTCCGCGTCTGTTTCAACGCCCTCGACGATGCAGCCCAGTCCCATATCGCGGCTAAGCGCCAGCAGCGATTTGACGATCTTATGGCCGGCCGGCTTCTGATGAAGGTCGGCGACGAAGCTGCGATCAATCTTGATCTTCGTCAGCGGCAACGAATGAAGTTGCGTAAGGCTCGAGTATCCGGTGCCGAAGTCATCAAGCGATATTCCGCATCCAAGCGATTGTAGGATCTCGATCGTCTCGCGCGCCTCTTTGACGTCCTTCATGATCGCTGTCTCGGTGATCTCGAAGTCGATGCGCGACGGGTTGAAGCCGCTCTTCAGCACCGTCGATACGAGGCGCACGACGCTGGCGGTCGCGCCGATGTCATAGGCAGAGAGATTGAATGAAAGCCGGACATGCTCAGGCCATTGGACGGCGGCATGTACCGCCTTATCCATCAGGACGCATGTGAGCTTGCTGATAATTCCCGCGCGTTCGGCGACTGGAATGAAGAGCCCTGGCGCAAGCTCGCCGAGGACGGGGCTTTCCCATCGTGCAAGCGCCTCAAAAGCGATCGTCTTGCCTGTGCTGATCTCGATGATCGGCTGGAAGGCGACCGACAGTTCGCGCTCAAGATCAGCGGAATGCAACGCCTGCTCGATTTCGACATCGCGATGAATGCGCGCGCTGTCCTTAGCGGAAAACAATGTCGCTTCGCCGCGCTCATCGCGCTTGCTTCGAAAGAGCGCGTAATCGGCTCTCTCGAATAGCGCCATCGCGGTGGAAGCATGGTCCGGCCAAATCGCAAAACCTATCGAGCCGGAAATGTGAACGGTGGCGTCGTGCAGAAAGAACGGCACGCGCAGAGCCTCGCACATACTATTACCCGCAGCGAGCAGCTCCTGCTCGCTGCCGAAATTGACGCCGACGACCGCAAATTCGTCGCCGCCGATCCGCGCCAGATGAAGCTTGAGACCACATGCTTCGCGCAGCCGCCGTCCAACCTCAATCAGGAGAGCGTCGCCCACTGCGTGGCCGTAGAGATCGTTCACGGGCTTGAAGCCGTCGAGGTCCATGACCCCTACCGCGAGCCTATGACCTTCCCTTTTCGCGTGCTCGAATTCGCGATCGAGATGCGCGAAAAACTGCCGTCGGTTAGGGAGACCCGTCAGCGGATCAAGATTGGCGAGCTTAAAGTTTTCGCCTATCAGCGCCTGTGCGTTGTCGCGCGCTGTCACGAGTTGAACCAGCTGTCTATGATTGACAGTGAGAACGATGATCATCGCAAGGGTCACGATGAACATGTTGAGCGCGATTGCAACGAAGGTCGGCTGAGCGGACAGGCCGAAAAAGACGATGAAGACGGCGTTGACGACGATTGCGACTGTTAGCGCGGCGGAGCGCAGATACATCAAGCAGAAAATGCAGGCGACGGATGTGATCGCCATGTAGAACGCGACATGCGCTTGCGCGGCGACGTCACCATAGGGATAGAGAGCGACGGCCCAACTGGAAAATCCCAGCGCCAGCAGGAGGGAAAGCCTGTTCGTCCGGCTGAGCTGTTTGAATGCGACAGCGGCTGTGGGGACTCGTTTCAGCGAGCCTTTCCACTTAACGAGCCGATAAAGACAAATGGCCGTCAACCCCGCCGGGACGTAGAAGGCCAGTTCGACGGGGGCCAGATTCGAGAAGGTGTGGGCCAGTACCCAAGTGTTCGCGAGCAGGACCAGATAAAGAAGCGGCACCTGTTTGGAGACCGCCGAATATTGTGCCAGGAGGAGGTTCTGATCGTTGCGCTGAACGGAGAGCAAATCGCGAATGCGGGAACAACATGAGCGAAGACGCATGAATGCAACCTGGCCGAAGGCTGTGCCATTAGATCTGGCTGTCGGATGCGCGTCATGCGCTGACGGCATAACAGCGCATTTCGATTAATAAACCGCTGCTCGGCCACATTCCTGACGCAGCGCAACTTTGACAACGTCGTGCTCGCGCGGACGAGATCTTAAAATCGGAAATTTTATCAAGTCTTTAGACCACGGTCCGCATAGACGAATCGTCAGCCCCATTCGCTTCGTTCGGGCCGAGTTGCCTATAGCGGCTAACGCATCCTCTTTCATGGCAGAGGCCGGCGCTCCGTGGTAATCGGAGCCAACAATCCCTCAGCCGCCTTCATGCAAGTGCATCAGCAATCATGATTTTCGGTCGGAAGCTCAAGCCGCGGCGATGGAACATCGCGGCAGTTCGACTTTACCGAAGCTCGATGCGCAAGGTTCTTCGCGACAATCCCTTCGTTTTGGTCCTGGCGGCCGCCTGTGTCGGCGCGGCGAGCGGCACGATTGCTTCGCTAATGATCTTGGTGGCGGAGACGGCGCATTCGGTCCTCTTCCGACTTGCTCCGGGAGAGCGGCTCAGCTCCGTTATCGCCGTTCCATTTCCCCTGGCGGTTTTCACCGTCGCCCTAGGCGGCGTTCTCGTCGGGCTCACATACATCCATCAATCGCGGCTCAGGCACGTCATTGTCGATCCCATTGAGGCCAACGCGCTCTACGGCGGCCGCATGTCCATGCGTGACAGCGCGTTCGTTGCTCTCCAATCGCTACTGTCCAGTGGGTTCGGGTTGTCGCTCGGAATCGAAGGCGGCTTTACTCAAGCGGCAGGCGCTGTCGGGTCTAAGGTTGGGCAGCTTCTAAATCGCCGACGCCATGACGTTCGAATGCTTGTTGGAGCCGGCGCTGCTGGCGGGATCGCCGGGGCTTTTGCGGCCCCGTTCGCCGGTGCAGCTTACGGTTTCGAGTTGATCGTCGGCAGCTACACCGTTGCCACTCTATCGCCCGTCGTCGCGGCCGCTGTAGCTGGGCAGCTTGCGGCGCGGCTGTTGGTTGGGCACTCCTACCACATAACCCTCGCATCGAACGGGTATGGCAGCGACGGGTACGCCATCCTCGCGTTGGTGCTCGGAGTGGCGTGCGGTCTCCTCTCTGTTGGTTTGATGCGGGGTGTAACCTGGATCGAAAGGCTCTTCCGGCAAAGCGGAGTTGGCGACGTCTTTCGTCCGATCATCGGCGGATTGCTCGTAGGGGTGATTGCCTCCTTCGTCCCTCACCTGCTCGGTTCCGGCCACGACGCAATGGCGCTTCTCCTGCGCAACGGCTGGCCGTTGCCGATGCTCGCGATCGTGCTCGTTGGAAAAATTGTGGCATCTGCGCTGTCGCTAGGCGCAGGCTTTCGCGGCGGCCTGTTCTCGACATCGCTTTTTCTCGGCGCCACAACGGGTGCGATCGCTGGCACTATCGGCGTCTCAGCTGGATACGTCGCGTCTCCCGACGTCGCGATGATAAGCCTCGTGGGCATGGCGAGCTTCGGCGCCGCCGTCGTAGGCGCGCCGATGGCGATGGCTCTGCTCGCAATCGAGGTCAGCGGGGATCTGATGGTTGTCGAGCCCGTCCTGCTTGGTGTTCTCGCGGCCACGCTGACGGTGAGGCAAGTATTCGGCTATTCCTTCGCGACGTGGCGATTTCACCTCCGTGGCGAAGCCATTCTGGGAGGCGAGGACGTCGGCTGGGTTCGCCAAACGACCGCGAGCGATCTGATGCGGCGCGACCTCAACGCGGTTACCTTCTCCACGAAGCTCGCCGACTTTCGCACACGCTTTCCAGTCGGCTCTACAAAGTTTGTTGCGGTCACCGATGAAAGAGGCGCTTACGAGGGCTTGCTCGACGTCGCTGGCTTGCATTCGGAACTACTGGATGTCCCGCCCGACGCCACTCTGGAATATTGGAAGGCATCCCTCGAGCATCGAAACGATTGGGTGGTGGCATCGACGCGCTTCGACAAGCTCGTGCATCTGTTCGAACAGCGCGAAACCGAGCGGTTGATTATCGTCGACGGCGAAGTTTCGAAGCACGCGCTCGGTTACATCACGGAAGCGTTCGCGCTGCGGCGTTACCGGCAAGAGCTCGAAGCGCGTCAGCGAGAGATTTTCGGCAACTAGGCCGCGTCCTTACGCTGTCCGAGCATCCGTGATCGCGCGCGCCCGGATGGGCAAGGTGACACGAACTTGCAACACCTCGCACCGCAAGCGCGACCGATACCGTGCAATCGCGCACATTGGGGTTGTACTGACATGCCCCCAATGCAGTATCGCGGTGCCCGGTCGGAGAAGGGAGAACGTGCTCTGCCGGGACGGGGACCACCGAAAAGGGGACAACGCATGAGAAAATGGCTTTCGCTCATCGCGCTCTGCTGCGCGATGAGCATAGGATTTGGGATCTACTCGCCAGGGGCGCGCGCCGCTGCGCTGACCAGCAGCATTCTGGCGCTCAAGGGTGACCAGTCGAACCTCGTCGAAAAAACCCGGTATCGCTGCTGGTGGCAGGACGGCTATCGCCGCTGCGGCTATACGCGAGGCTGGCGGCATCGCCATTACTGGCGTCATCGCTATTGGCGGCACCGCTACTGGCGTCAGCGCCACTGGCGTCAGCAGTACTGGCGTGAGCACTACTCGCGCGAGGGCTATTACGACGACTCCGGGTACCATCCCTATCGCCGCCACTACTATTACAATTCCTATGCCCGGCCGTACTCCGCGTATCGCCGTGCGTACGGATACTGCATCGGTTTGTGCTGGTGGTGATCACGGCTGAGCCCGTCACGTAAGTGTCGCCGGAGCGTCACGCTCCGGCGCAATTTTTTCTACCGGGCGTCTTGCACGCGGTGTTACCAAATACGGAAATTCCAAGACATTTCATCAGCGTGCCTCCCACGTCCTCGGTCGGATTTCCGTGCATTCTCAATGCATCAGCGTAATCGGGGAGATCGATCGTCAGGCACTTGACGTGCGCCTTGTAGGGCCTTCCAATGCTGCGACGCGAAATTACGCGGCACGGGGAACTTTGGATGGTTTTCTTAAGGGGAATGTTCGTGTCTCGCATCGGCATGGCGGGCACACGACACTCGGGCAAGTTTGGCTTCGCTCTGGTTGCTGCCTTCGCAGCGTTTATCTCACTCTCGTCGAATGTGCGGGCTGCCGACGCGCCGTATGGCGGTTTCGGGCCAGAAGGTCCGCGTATGCGCGAACAACTCTGGATCCTCCCGAGTGGGGAACCTGGACGGTTTTTACGCGCGACAGTTTTCAGGCCCGATGCCGATCCTCGCGAGCCAAACAAGAAATTTCCGCTGGTCGTGATCAACCATGGGACGGATGAATCGACGCGACTGGCGGTGTCGATGCCCGTCTACTACTGGCTGTCTCGGTGGTTCGTAGAACGCGGCTACGCCGTGGTGCTGCCACAACGGCGTGGGCATGGCGCGACAGGCGGAACACTCTCGGAAGCGATCGGCACATGCGCCAATCCGGATCACTACGATTCCGGCAATATCGCCGCCGACGACATCACTGCAACCGTCAACTACATGACCGCTCAGCCGTTCATCGCCTCCAAGGGGGCGATCGTGGCGGGAATCTCGACCGGGGGGTGGGCATCCCTTGCCGTCGCAGCACGCAATCTTCCGCAGGTGCAGGCCATTGTGAATTTCGCCGGCGGCCGCGGTGGCCACGCTTATGGCCAGGCGAATGCAATTTGCGGTGAGGCCGATCTTTTGAAGGCGGCGCGTCGTTACGGCGACAAGGCTCGTGAGCCAACGATTTGGTTCTACGCTCAAAACGACAGTTATTTCGGACCCACGCTCGCGCAGAAACTCGCCGTCGCCTGGAGTGCTGGTGGCGCCAATGTTGAGGAGCACATTCTCCCGGCATACGGAAACGATGGCCACACGGTTGCCGATGATCGGCAGGGTTGGGATATTTGGGGCCCTAGTCTCGACCGGTTCCTGACGCGCGTTCGCGGTTCTGAAGTGGAGGTTGCAGCGGGGCATTCTGCGCCGTTATCTGCGCCTCTGGAGACCTCATCGATCGCCACGACCGGAGCAACGCGCTAAGAGCGTTTTTAGGCGCTTGACGCTCTTGGTCGCTCTTGCACCTATCGACAAGACGCTCCCCGCGATCTAGCGTATCGCTGTTTCGTGCCAGTAAACCGTCGCGACTTCCAACCGCGCGTAGGTGCTCCGATGTTCAGTCAGGCGCGGACGCAATTTTAAAGTCCGGTTAGACGAGGCCATGGCCGTTAGACCAAAAAGTGCGGTTCAGTCGGCTCTTTCAGTGGCGATGCGAGATTTCGGGCTCGGCTCTTCGACCGTACTGAAAATTGGTTTTCTCGCACCTCTCACCGGTCCTCTCAAAGCTTGGGCCGTGCCTGGGCTGAATGGCAGCCTTATCTGGATAGAGCGCATCAACGCGAGCGGCGGCCTGAAGGTCGGCGGGCGACGGTACATGCTCGAACTCGTCCAGTATGACACCATGTATGAGCCGGAGCGGGCGTTGCAAGGTGCGAAGTCTCTGATCGTCGATGCGGGCGTGAAGCTCGTCCTCATGATCGGCGGCAACGATATCACGAGTGATGTGCGAAGAATTTTCAAACAGCACCGCATGCTCGCCGCGACACTGCTTCCGAGCGATCTCTCACCGGACTCGCCAACGCTTGTCGCGCCCAGTGAAGTGCACCCGATCTATAACGTAACGGGCGTCGAGTGGCTTAAGCGCTCCGATCCCAGCATCAAGACGGCCGCTCTTTGCGCGCAACGCGACCTCCTCGGCTTGCCGTCGATTGCGACCTACAGAGCGGCCTTCGAGGCAGCAGGCATCGAACTTTTAGCTGAGCGACTATTCGAACCGGAGACAACCGATTTCGGCCCTATCGTCGATGAAATGATGGCTGGAAATCCAGATGTGCTCTGCTGGGACACGGCGTATGAACCGTTCGTGCACGCGTTGACTATCGAAGCGTTCAAGCGAGGCTATAAGGGCCGGCTTCTGTCGTGCACTTGCGACAACTATCCAGAACTGATCCGGCGCACGAGCCCGGAATTCATGGAAGGCTTCGTCTTCCAATTTCCCGATTTCGACGACCCGCGCCTCAACGAGGGGCATATCAACTTCGAAGATCCTCATGCCTTCTACGACGAGTTCTGCCGGCGCTTTCCAGGGACGTGGAGCGCGGTGTCATGGGAATACGCGTCGACGCTCGAGCTTTGGAAATCAGCCGTTCAGCGCGCGCGTACGTTCGAGCCCTTCTCCGTTCTTGCGGCCATGAAGGTCGGCGGTGTCGGGCCGCATGCGTTCGGGGAAGCGCGGTGGTGGGGGAAGGAACTCTTCGGCATTGATAACGCCCTTGTCGGCGATTGGCCCGTCGTCGCCATCGTGAACGGGCGCGCGCGTATCCAAGAGTTCGGTTCGATCGCCGATTGGTGGAGCAAACACCGGGCCATTCTCATCAAGCACCTACGCTCTCTGAATTTGATGTGGGACCAGCGCGAACATCTTGCTGCCTCCGCAGAGCCTGTCGAGCGGCTGACGGCTCAGGATTCGTAGATCATCTCTTCATGGGCATTCGCCATGTAGAGTTTTATAATCTCGACGGCGGTCTCCACGTTTCGCCTCTCGATGGTATCGTAAAGCGAGCGAAACAGCAGCTGAATGCTCTTGATCTTCGCCGGTGTCAGTGCCTGACGCCGCGCTGCTGCCCACTGGGGATGAGTTCGAACCCCGTGCAGAATTCCATACATCGCGGCAATGAGCGAATTGTGTGTACCACGCGCGATCGTCATCATGAACTCTTCTTCAAGCTCGGCGAATACATCCGACTCGGTCACGATCGCTTCGATGCGAACGAGCTGCGCGTGAAGATCGCTGATATCGCGCGTCGACATGTAGATCGTAGCTAGTCGCGTCATCTCGGGCGCCAGGATCGAACCGGCTATGTTCATCGCAAACGGCGACGCGGTTTCAGCAAGTTGATCTCCACTTAAAAAGGCCGCCGACTGCTGCGCCCCGGGCGCCGATGATCGCGCCTTCTTCCGGTAGGATACGAAAGTGCCGCTGCCAGGCCGGCGAGAGACGATTCCGTAGACTGAAAGGAACTCGAGCGCCTGTCGGATGGAGGCGCGGCTGTCTCCGAATGTCTCCGCCAGCTCCCGCTCAGCGGGAATGCGCGTGCCAAACGGAAACTCTCCTGATGCCACACGCGAGAAAAGACTCGTCGCAATTTCCTTCACCCGTGACGTCACCATGGGATGGCGGGAAACGTCGTCAATCCAAGGCGGGGCTTCAAAGTCGTACGTGTCGGACATCGTTCTGGCTCGTCTCGTGATGTGAAATGCGGTTGGAGGCGGCATCCGCCGATTGGTGCGGCCGTGCGAAGATGGGTACGGCGAGGAGCGCTGTCATCAAGGTGGCGCGCTCCAACTGCTCACACTCCGGCGATAAGGCCGTAAGCAGAGTGGCGGGACGACCTGCGATATCGGCAATTTTGGCGGCATAGATCTCACCGATCACCGATAGATCATTCACCGCCGCCGACGCGGAGAGCAGGCGCACTTCGGGTGAAGCCGGCCCGAAGGCATCGGAGAGCAACAGCGTCAGACCGCGCGCGCTATCCGGAAGAGAGCGTGATGTTTCCAGATGGCCCGTTATAAAAAGCCGGTTGAACCTAACGATGGCGAGGGCCGTTTCGGCGAGCTGGACGTATCGCTCTCGTCGAGCGGCGATCAACGGACCGGGAACTGTCGCTGCCAGATGAAAATGAAACGAGGAACTTGCGCCAGCCATAGGCACATCGAGTGTCGCGAGCGCATCAGTCGTGCGCCGCCACTCGTCCTCGGCCGCATCGAAAAATCGCATAGCCGCTTGATAGTGTCCCAGCAGCAAGCATGCTGCGGCAGCGTTCGACTTGCTGGCGGCGCCAACAGGATCGAACGCCGTCGTGCGGATCAGAATGTTTTCTGCGGCCAGCCAACGACGTGCCGCATCAGAGAATCTAAGGCCGGCTAAATGTTCGAAGCCGCAAAGAGTTGATTTGGTCCAATCCGCTGTTTTGTCAGCGAATTCGAATAGCGCGCAATTTTCCGAATTCATTCGCCGACTCCATTCCCGAAATCAAAATTGCGCGTTTCGAACCAAGAAGCAACCAGATTAGACCAATTCGGGCCAATGTAGTCTCGCACATGCGTGATGTGTGCTAAAGCTCAGTGATCCCAATAAAATAGCGATTTTGTGCCTGCGAAATAATCAAATCAGGTTTCTTTCTGGTGATTTTTTTGACTTGAAGGTAATTGACCGTTCCCTAACATGGGCCGCGTTGGGCGACTGCGGTAATATCTGGTCCGAATTGGTTTTTGGCGCAATTTCATTCGGTTGCACAAAGCCCGGGGCGGAGCCCGACGGTACTTCGCCGGCTCTTTCGACTTTGATCGCTTCGCAATTTAGAGGCGGTTGAAGCTCGGAAGTTGCTCGAATCTTTGTCACCGAACAGGCTCTTCGGGAGAGAACATGGCCACAGATATTGGAACGATAACTGCGGACGGGCCTGGTGCCTCGTCCGGTCAACTGGTCCGGGCGATCGATTGGAAGGGTGCTTTCTGGGTCGCAAGTGGCGTCCCTGCTCTCGTCCTCTTTTCGATCGGCGGCATCGCAGGCGTGGCGGGCAAAGTTGCCTTCCTTGTCTGGTTCATCTCGATGATCATGGGCTTCATTCAGTCCTTCACCTACGCCGAGATCGCGGGTCTCTTTCCGAACAAGTCGGGCGGCGCTTCGGTCTATGGGGCGGCGGCTTGGGTTCGCTACTCAAAACTGATCGCGCCACTTTCGGTGTGGTGTAACTGGTTTGCTTGGTCGCCAGTGCTCTCGCTCGGCTGCTCTATCGCCGCCGCTTACATCCTGAACGCTCTCGCTCCGATCCCGCCTGCCGATGCCCCGCAAGTCGCGGCCTGGATCAGCGCCCATGCCTCCTCGATCCCGGCCGACTCTCCGCGTATCGCCGAATGGTTGGCTGCAAACCAAGGTAAGACGGCCGCCGACGCGATGTCGGCTCTCCTGTCGACAGATGCAGTCTCGGCGCTCACGCCAGCAATCCGCAATTGGACCGCGCTTCACGGCACGCTCGGCCCCGTGTCGTTTTCCTTCAATGCCGCATTCTTCATTGGCGCGGTCCTCATGCTGATCACCTTTGCCATTCAGCACCGCGGTATTCTCGGTACGGCCAACGTGCAGAAGTATATCGGTCTGGCGGTGATCGTGCCGATGTTGATCGTCGGCGTCGTTCCAATCCTGACCGGACAGATCAACTGGTCGAACTTCACGCCGCTTGAACCTTTGAAAGCCGCTTATGCGCCCGACATGGGATCTTGGAATATCGCCGGCTGGACGCTGATCCTCGGTGCTATGTTCATCGCGGCTTGGTCGACCTACGGCTTCGAGACGGCCGTTTGCTACACGAGCGAGTTCCGTGATCCGGGCACCGATACGTTCAAGGCGATTTTCTACTCCGGTCTCCTCTGCCTCGTGCTCTTCACCCTCGTGCCGTTCACGTTCCAAGGCGTGCTGGGCTTGCAGGGCATGTTGGAACCGTCGATTGTCGATGGCTCGGGCGTCGCTGCGGCGATGGCCAACATGGTCGGGCACGGAAGTGCTTTAGTCACGAACCTCCTCGTCATGCTGATGATCCTCGCTCTTATGCTCTGCCTCATGACGGCAATGGCGGGATCGTCACGCACGCTCTACCAGGGGTCTCGTGACGGCTGGCTGCCGCGCTACCTCAGCCACGTGAACGAACACGGCGCGCCCACTCATGCGATGTGGACAGACCTCGTGATCAATCTGGCGGTGCTGGCGATTGCCTGCGCCGACGCCACGAGCTTCTTCTTCATCCTCGCCGTCTCGAACTGCGGCTACATCATTTTCAACTTCTTGAACCTCAACTCCGGTTGGTTGCATCGCATCGACAATGCCGATGTGCCGCGTCCGTGGCGTGCTCCGTCTTGGGTGCTCGGGCTCGGTGCGATCTTCGCTTTCGTGAACGCCGTGTTCATGGGCGCGGGCGCCAAGGTGTGGAACCCGTCGGCTCTCTGGGCCGGTTTGTTTACCGCCGCGTTGATCATCCCGGTTTTCTGCTTCCGCCATTACGTGCAGGATAAGGGCGTGTTTCCTGCTCACATGCTGGAAGACCTCGGGTTGCACGAAGCGGATTTCAAGAAAAAGAAAGCTGGCGCGCTGCCCTACATCGTGCTCGTCGCTGGCCTGCTCGTCGTTCTCGCATCCAACTGGTTCTTCCAGTTGCCTGCTTAAACGAACTAAGGACCGGAGCGACCCTCGTGCCGCTCCGGTCTTCCAGAGTTTTCCGCGGGCTTCCCCGTTGGGAGCCGTTCGGATCGAGGAGCACTTGATGACGCCTATCACGATCAAAAGCCGGCCGGTCTATCCTGGCCTTAGTCCCGACCTAAACGCCCGGATCAATCTCATCGTGTGCGACAAGGGCGGAGCCGCTGCTGTCTCCGAACTCTTCGCTCGCGCCGAGCCGCCATTTGCAAAGCGCTCGACGGTTTTCGTCGCCGATACGCTGAGCACTTCCGAGATGGAAACATTAAAGAAAGAGCTCGCGCCGGCCGCTTGTGAGTTCCTGCCGACCCTTTCCTCCGGTATCGGCCGCTTGCGTGAAGTGCTCAACGACGCCCCTATGGGCCTCCGCCTTTACGCAGCCGGAACCGAGCCGCTCATCGGCTCTGTCGTTCAGGCCGCCGCCGATTATGGCATCGATCACTTGTCGATCCGCACTGAGCATCGCGGCTCGCTGATGCGCCGCGTCCAATGCGTGCACTGCAAGGGCTTCATCGAAAATGTCACGACCAACCCGGTGACCTGCACGCATTGCGGGCTGACCCTCTTCGTCCGCGATCACTACTCGCGCCGCTTGGCGGCATTCCAGGGCGTCTGCATCGACGCCGAAATCCCTGGCGACGTGCCACCGACGGAGGCTATCTATCAATGAGCGGTTCACTTCTTCGCCGCGTTCGCGTTGCCGAGGTTGAGCAGGTCGCTGCCCGGATTAAGCGCTTTCGCTTCGTCGATATCGATAACGCGCCGCTTTCGGAATTTTCCGGCGGCTCGCACATTTCAGTCGTCATGCATTCCGGCGATCGGATGATGCGCAACCCCTATTCGCTCATGGGATCGCCGACGGATACATCGAGCTATCAGATCAGCGTCCTGCATTGCGGCAAGGATTCCCGCGGCGGTTCGCAGTTCATGCACGAAAACGTGGCTGTCGGCACGGAGCTCGAGATCAGTGAGCCCCTCAATCTCTTTCCGCCGGCGAAGCTTGCAAAGAAGCATGTGCTGCTCGCGGGCGGCATCGGCATCACGCCGTTCATGTCGATGATGAATGATCTTGACTCGCTTCGTTCGGATTTCGAGCTGCATTACGGAGTTCGTTCGCTCGAGGAAGGCGCTTACTGCAAATATCTCCAGTCGCGCTATGGCTCTCGCGTGAATATCTATCGTCAGGATCAGGGTCAGATGATCCCGCTCCAGACGATCCTCGGCGAACAGCGGCTTGGCTCGCACATGTACGTTTGTGGTCCCAAGCCAATGATCGATTGGGCACTACAGACTGCAGAGCTTCTCGGCTGGCCTGATGAAAACGTCCATTACGAGCAGTTCTCCGCGCCGCCGTCGGGAACTCCGTTTATCGTCAAGCTCGCCAAGACCGGGCGTGAAATCATGGTCAAAGGTCATCAGAGCATTCTCGAAGCTCTTGAGGAGAATGGCGTTGACGCGCCTTTCCTATGCCGCGGCGGCGCTTGCGGTCAATGCGAGACCGGTGTGATCGCGTGTGACGGCTACATCGAGCACAATGACCATTTTCTATCCGAAGCCGAACGCGTCAGCGGAAAGAAGATCATGATCTGCATGTCGCGCATTCAAACCGGGTCGATAACCCTCGACCTCTGACAACATCTTATAATTCGCATCTTGAGGAGACCCAGCCGTGGCGCTGATTTTCAAGGACGAGACGTTCCGGGACGATTTCACCTACACGAATAGCCCGGCGACGATCCGTAGATTCCCCTTCCCCTTCATCGAAGATCAGTACCGATACTCGGTCAACATCGAGCCGCATACGCCGGGTCCGAAGGGTTCGGTTTTAGAGTTCCCGTTTGACATCGACGAACACTACGTCTCGGAAATGCGCGACCGCGCTATGGTATTGCAGGACGATCCCGGTCGCTGCCAGGCTCTGCCGCATATGATGACGGCGCAGTGGGACATGCTCGAGCTCGTGATGGTTGCGCTGGCGCGTGATTATCCCGATCATTTCACGCTCCATCGCGACGGTGCGCACTGGCACTGGATCAACAAGCCTCTCAAGATCGACCAGAAGTTCGTCTTCGGCGAGGTGAACTCTCTGCCGTATGAGCCGATGGAGTACATCGGCCGCCAGGTTCAGGGCGACTTTTCGATCCAAGACCAACGCGACAATCAATTGTGGATGGACGCAGGCATCATCACCTCGCAAGCAGACTGGTCGCTCGACTTCGACGTGGGGATGAACTTCTTCGAATGGCACGCTCCGGTTCCGCTTGCCCATGAAGCTGGCGTTTTCGAGAGAGCTTTGAAGTTTCTTCTCAACCTGCAGATCGGTAAACCGGTTCGTCGGCTCAACTGGACGATGACTATAAATCCTCGTCTCGACACCTCACCTGAAAACTATCCGAAGTGGGGTACGGACCGCACCACGGTCACACCCGAGAATGTTGGCAAAAAGGTGCATCTGCGCGTCGAAATGCAGGGCCTTTTCCGCCTGCCGCGCTCCAACGCGATCCTGTTCTCGATCCGCGGATATCTCATGAGCCTCGAGCAAATCGTCACCGTGCCCAAATGGGGTCGCCGACTGCCGCGTGTGCTCAAGTCGTTGCCGCAGGAGCTCGTCGATTACAAGGGTCTCAGCCGCTATCGCCAAACCGCGATCGATTGGCTCGAGAAATATGACGACGGCGCACCGACTACGCCAGGCAATGGACCGGATTGATCGCGGTCAACTCAGAGCATCCACCCCACAACCAGTTCAGAAAAACAGCAAGAGGTAATGCCCAATGTCGCTAGCCCACCTGCCCCGGCAATCAATTCTGAATGATCGCCACCGGGCCAACGGCGCCGATCTCGACTCGGTCTCGTGGAACAACATGCCACTGCCGCAGACCTATAAAACGGATCCCTATTTCGAGACCGAAGCCGTGCGCAATCGCGCCGGACTGTTCGATGTCTCGTCTCTTCAGATCATCAACGTTTCGGGTCCCGATGCGCAGAAGCTTTTGAACTACATGTTGACCTCGGACATCTCGAAAGCGAAGCCGGGCGACTCCCACATCTCGAACATCGTCAACGAAAACGGTGGTCTGATCGACGACGTACTCGTCTACATCGACAGCCCGACAGAGTTCCGGCTTTCGCACGGCGCCGGCACGCTCGAAGAGGTTATCTTCAGCCTCGCGCCGAAATACGATGTGAAGGTCGAGAAGGACGACGACGTCCACATCTTGGCGCTGCAGGGACCTGCATCACTCGACATTCTGGCGCCGCATACGCCGATGAACCTCGCCGGCCTCGGCTATTTCAAACATGAGCCGACGACGCTTTTCGGAACGCCGATTCGCCTCGCGCGCGGCGGCTATTCTGCCGAGCGCGGCTATGAAGTCTTCTGCAAGGCCGCCGACGCGCACAAGATGTGGGATTCCATTCTTGAGGCTGGCAAGGACAAGGGGCTCATTCCCGTTTCATGGGCCTGTCTCGACATCGTTCGTGTCGAAGGCGGCCTTCTGTTCTTCCCCTACGAGATGCCGCACAAAGACACGACGCCGTGGGAGGTTCGCGCCGACTGGACCGTCGATTTGTCGAAGCCTGATTTCATCGGCAAGAAGGCGCTGGCGGAGAAGAAGGGCAAGGAGCGTTCCTTCGTCACCGGCCTGGAGGTCGATACTGACCGCGCGATTGAGCCGGGAGCAAAAATCACCGCGAATGGCAAGGAAGTCGGCGTCGTGACCAGCACGACCTACAGCAAATACCTGATGAAATCGTTGGCGATGGCGCAGGTCGATCCGGCTTTCACGAAGCTCGGCACCGAACTCGTTGTGCACGACAAGGGCGATTTCCCTGCCACGGTCGTGAGGATGCCCTTCTACGATCCGCTTCGTCTGCGCACGCATCCCCGCGAGGCGGCTTGATCCCATACTTCACTCTCAAGATCAGAACATAAATCATTGTCGGAAGGACAAGAGATGGCACAACGGATAGCGATCATTGGTGCAGGCCCGAGCGGCATGGCGGTTTTGCGCGCGTTCGAAAGCGCGCGCAAAAAAGGCGCCGAGATTCCTGAAATGGTCTGTTATGAGCGCCAGAAGGATTGCGGCGGCATCTGGAATTATACGTGGCGCACCGGAACGGACGAGTACGGCGAGCCCGTTCACGCGTCCATGTACCGATACCTCTGGTCTAACGGACCGAAGGAAGCGCTCGAATTCGCCGACTATTCTTTCGAAGAGCACTTTGGACGGCCCATCCCATCGTTCCCTCCGCGCGCCGTGCTGCACGACTACATCAAGGGCCGCATCGAGCGCAGTGGCATCCTGCACTACATCAAGCTCAACCACACGGTTCGGTGGGTGAGCTACGATGAAACGACGGAGAAATTTACGGTCTCCGTCAAAGATCTTGTGACGGATACGATTTCCTCGTCAGAATTCGATTATGTCTTCGCTGGCAGCGGCCACTTCTCAACGCCGAATATCCCGGAGTTCCCCGGCCTCACCAAGTTCCTCGGCCGCACACTGCACTCGCACGACTTCCGGTCGGCTGACGAGTTCGCCGGAAAGGACGTTCTCTGCGTCGGCGCCAGCTACTCGTCGGAAGACATCGGCATCCAGTGCTACAAGTACGGCGCCAAGTCGGTCACGTTCTCTTACCGCACGCGGCCGATGGGCTTCAAATGGCCGGCGCGGATGGATGAGCGCCCGCTGCTCGAACGCGTTGAAGGCAAGACCGCGTTCTTCCAGGACGGCACATCGAAGGACGTCGATGCCATCATCCTGTGCACGGGCTATCTGCATCATCACCCGTTCATGGAGGACTCGTTGCGCCTCAAGTCGCGCAACCGCCTCTATCCGCCGAACCTCTACAAAGGCATCTTCTGGATCGATAATCCGAAGCTGATGTACATCGGCATGCAGGATCAGTTCTACACCTTCAACATGTTCGATGCGCAAGCATGGTATGCCCGCGACGTCGTGCTCGGGCGCATCAAGCTGCCGTCGAAGGCCGCCATGATGGAAGACATTCACAAGTGGACCGTCATGGAAGAAGCCATTCCGGATGCGGAAGGCGCAATCGACTTCCAGACCGAATATATGCGCGATCTGCTCGCTCCGACCGACTATCCGCGCCTTGATGTCGACGCCGTCGCGAAGATGTTCAAGGAGTGGGAGCACCACAAGATGGAGGACATCCTCACCTACCGCGACCGCTCGCACAAATCGGTGCTGACGGGCACGCTGGCGCCTGTCCACCATACGCCGTGGATGCGGGCGCTCGATGACTCGATGGAAGCGTTCCTCAATCAGCCGGGCGCGAAGGTCGCCGCCGAGTAGGCGAAAACGAGAAGCAACGATCGATCGTGGGCTGACCGCACAGGTGCGGTCAGCCCCTCGATTGCTTTCAGCGAGACGAGGACACCATGAGCGACAATGTTCTGACGTCCCCCGCACGGCCGAAACTCTTCGTTCCGGGTCAATCTTCCCTTCTGCCTGGCGTCGAGCGTTACGTCCTGAAGGGCGGCGGCACGGCCGTGTACGAACTCGACAAAGGCGATTGGATGGAGATCAGTCCGCTGGAAGGTGGACAGACCGTCGAGATCGTTGCTTTTGCGCCTGGCGGCAAAAGTGACCTCGGCGCGATCGGTCTCAAAGGCAAGGGCAAGCCGACAGGGATACAGAAGGCGCTCGATGCCGACAGTGAGGACGCGCAGCGCGTTCGCTTCGGTCTCTTTCGTCGCGGCCTCGACCTCGGCCGCGTCAAGGCTGCGACAGTTCTGGGTGCAGATTCGGTTCCTGGAGACCTCGTGTCGCTGCAGGCGGAAAAGTCAGTCCTGCTCGTGCTCGGCGCGCCCGCGGAGCCGATGGTTGTATGGGACCAAACCCCCGCTACGGATGTTCTGGTCTTCATTCAGCGCGCAAATCCCAAGCTTCTCAACGAAGCGAAACTCCCCGATCCGATCGCGGAGCCCCGTCTCGACATTCGCATCAATATCGCGAGCGCGGAGAGCTTCGAGGTGCATGAGGGAGAATACATTCAGATCATCGACATTCAGGGCCGGCAATGCTCGGATTTCCTGGCATTCAATCGCAAGGAACTCGACAAGGGCAACGTCCTTGGACTTGACGCCACGACCACGCGAACGATGACGGGCATGGCTTATCCGAAGCCCGGTCTGTTCTCCAAGTTCTTCGACCGCGACCGCAATGCGTTGGTGGAAGTGGTGCAGGATACGGTTGGCCGGCACGACACGTTCAATCTCGCATGCACGACCCGCTATTACGAGGATATGGGCTACTTCGGTCATCCGAACTGCTCGGACAACTTCAACAATGCGCTGAAGGACTATCCGATAGGCAGCTACAAAGGCTGGCCCGCGATCAACTTCTTCTTCAACACGAACGTCGACTGCCACAACAACATCTGGTCCGACGAACCGTGGTCGCGTCCAGGCGACTACGTGATGATGCGTGCCTTGACGGATCTCGTTTGCGGCACCTCTTCCTGCCCGGCCGACATCGATGCGTCGAACGGCTGGAACCTCACGGAGATACACGTTCGGGTTTACCCCAAAGACACCCCGTTTAAGCGCTCGATCGGATACAGAATGGCACCGGATGCACCAATGCAGCTGACAAGAGAATCGGGATTTCACCCGCGCACGTCAGCCCTCACCCGCAACTTCGGCGACTATCGCGGTTTCTGGGTTCCTCATTGCTACGCCAACGCGGGCGCCATCGAGGAATACTGGGCCTGCCGCGAACGCGCAGTCATCATGGACCTTTCGCCTCTGCGCAAGATGGAAGTGCTCGGGCCAGATGCCGAACAGTTCCTCAACGGCATCATCACGCGCGACGTGCGCAAGCTGTCGGTCGGGCAGATCTACTATACGCCGATGTGCTATGAGCACGGCGGCATGGTCGATGACGGGACGCTCTTCCGATTGGGAGAAAACAACTTCCGTTGGATCGGGGGCGATGACGCGAGCCTGATCTGGCTGAAGGAGCAACTCGCCAAGACAAACTTCAACGTTCATCTCAAGACAGCGACGTCGGAGATCAACAACGTTGCTGTTCAGGGGCCGAAGTCCCGCGAGATCCTCGCCTCCATCGTCGAGACACCTCCGGGTCGTCCGACAATGCAGGAACTGGGCGTCTTCCGCTTCACGGTCGGACGCATCGGCGGGGTTTCGGGGATACCGGTGATGGTTTCGCGGACGGGTTACACGGGCGAGCTTGGCTATGAGGTCTTCTGCCATCCCAAGGATGCGCCTGCCGTTTGGGATGCGATCATGACGGCGGGAGCACCTTTCAAGATCCAACCTTTCGGCTTCGATGCGCTGGATATGGTTCGCATCGAAGCGGGGCTCGTATTCGGCGGTCATGACTTCGATTCAACGACCGACCCCCTTGAGGCCGGAATCAGCTTCACGGTGCCTTCCAAGAAGGAAGAGGACTATATCGGCAAGGCTGCTATCGAGAACCGGCGCGCGCACCCGCTGAGGAAGCTCGTTGGTCTCGAAATCGAAGGCAACGAAAAGCCGTCGCATGGCGATCCCGTTTACATCGGGCGCGCGCAGGTCGGCATCGTCACGAGCGCCATGCGTTCGCCGCTGCTCAAGAAGACTCTTGCATTTGCACGGGTGGAAGCAGTCCACGCGGAGAATGGGACCGCCCTTGAAATCGGCCGTCTCGACGGCATGCAAAAGCGTTTCAAGGCGACGGTCGTGCCATTCCCGTTCTACGACCCGAAGAAAGAGCGCGTCCGCATGTAAGTTCGCACATAGCACGCATGCAAACGCGGCCGGGGAGCCAATCCGGCCGCGTTTTTATTTCGGCTGTGTGTTGCATCGCGTACCTCCTGAGGGTAAACGCGCCGACAAGCGCAGCCGCCTAGGAGACGCAAGATGTTCAGAGCCATTCTCCTTGAAAGAAGCAGCGAGCGGTCAGGACCGCGACTAGCAAAGCTAGAAAAGTCGGATCTACCCGAAGGCGATGTCACTGTTCGCGTGAGCCATTCCACGCTCAATTACAAAGATGGTCTTGCCTTTACGGGCAAAGTGCCGGTCGTGCGATCCTATCCCATGGTTCCGGGGATCGACTTTGCGGGCGTTGTCGAAGAGAGCTCAAACCCACGTTTCAAGGTTGGCGACCACGTCATCCTCAATGGCTTCGGCGTCGGAGAAGATCATTGGGGTGGCTTGGCCGAGTATGCACGCGTCAAAGGCGACTGGCTGATACCGCTTCCGAAGGGGATGAGCGCTGCACACGCTATGGCGCTCGGCACAGCAGGCTATACGGCCATGCTTTGCGTGATGGCGCTGGAAAAGCAGGGCGTCACTCCCGATAAGGGCGAAGTGATCGTCACCGGCGCGGGAGGCGGTGTCGGCGGCATTGCCGTGCTTCTTCTATCGCGTTTGGGCTACGACGTCGCCGCATCCACCGGCAGGCCGGAAGAAGCAGATTACCTAAAGGGCCTCGGCGCCAAGACGATCATCGAGCGCAAAGAACTCTCAGAAGCGGGGCGGCCCTTGCAGAAGGCACGATGGGCTGGCGCGGTGGATAGCGTTGGTAGTCATACGCTCGCTAATGTCTGCGCCCAGATGAAGGACGACGGCGTCGTCACCGCATGCGGTTTGGCACAGGGATTGGACTTTCCGGCGAGCGTCGCCCCCTTTATTCTGCGCGGCGTTATTCTCGTCGGCATCAATTCCGTCTACCGCTCACTGGCCGATCGGACCGAAGCGTGGAAGCGACTGGCAAGCGAAATCGATTTCAACAAGGTCGATGGCATGACCCGCACCATCCCGCTTTCGGATGCCATCGATGCCGCGCGCGATCTGATCGATGGAAAGATTCGCGGTCGCGTGATCGTCGACGTCTCAAAGTAATTCAAGCAAGGATCGACGATGCCGTTTCTAAGATTTGACCTCATCAAAGGGCGCACCGACGATGAACTCGCGGCTCTACTCGATGCCGCGCACGACGCCATGCTCGAAGCGTTCAAGGTGCCGGTTCGTGACCGCTATCAAATCGTGCACGAGCATGAGCCGAGCCGTGTTCGTATCGAAGACACCGGTCTTGGAATTCCGCGCACCAACAACGTGGTCCTCGTGCAAGTGACGACACGCCCGCGAACAACGGAAGAGAAGACGGTGTTCTACAAGCTTCTTACAAAAGCCCTGTTCGAAAAGTGCGGGATCTCTCCGAGCGACGTGATGGTGAACTTCGTCACGAATACGGACGCGGATTGGTCTTTCGGCAATGGCGAGGCGCAGTTCTTGACTGGCAAGCTCGGCGGCAAATCGGATTGAGGAACTAAAGTGCATCTTACACACGATCCGAATGCTTCGGCCGCTCCAGCCATCACTTTTGACCAGTTCCTGATGGTCGATATCCGCATCGGCACCATCCTGGCCGCGGAACCTTACCCTGAAGCGCGTAAACCGGCGTTCAAACTCACGATTGATTTCGGCGACGGCGTCGGCGTCAAACAGTCAAGCGCGCAGATCACACGACATTACACGTGCGAAGAACTCGTTGGTCGACAGGTCGCGGCTGTGGTGAATTTTCCGCCGCGTCAGATCGGCAAGTTCATGTCGGAAGTACTTACGCTTGGCTTCCCTGACGCCGCCGGCGAGGTCGTACTGTTTACGCCAGACCTAAAAGTGCCTAACGGCGCACGCCTGTTCTGAAATTCCGCATGCCGTTCCAGGTCAGCTGAGCGACGTTCAAAACTTTTCAAACACATTTAACATGCGGCTGTCACCGAGGTGACAGCCTCGGGGCGCGTTTTTCTCTCTAAATGAGCAAGGAGAGGCGCGCCTGTGATATGGTGCCATGACGTGTCTGAGACTCCGAGGCCGGGAGCCGTGAGATGCTGCGATCTTCATTGACACCTTTAGCGTTTGCGTTGTCCGCCACCATGGCGGCCAATTTGTACGGACCTGCGTTCGCGGCATCCGGTGACCGGATCGGCGATGCAGTGGTTATCACCAACATCGTCATGGCGGACTTCGCAAAGGAAGAGCGCCGGCTCTCGCGCGGAGACAACGTCCGTCAAGATGAGATCATCGAAGTCAACACCGACGCGCAAGGCGAGTTCAAGCTCGATGATGACACCAAGCTCGCGCTCGGACCGGGCTCTCGCCTCGTACTCGACAAATTCGTCTACGACAGCGACAAGAAGACAGGCTCAATCGTCATGGAGATGGCGAAAGGCGCGTTCCGGTTCATTACCGGCGTCGCAAGCAAGCCCACCTACGTCATCAACACGCCGAACGCCTCGATCACCGTGCGCGGCACAATCTTCGATACTTACGTGCTGCCGGATAAGTCCGTCTGGGTGTTACTGCACGAAGGCGCGATCGAGGCCACAGGAAAGAGGAATGTGTGCCGCGTTCTCGACCGCCCCGGTCAGATGATGCACATTGCTGCCGATGGCACGGTCACGGGCCCGTTCAACTGGGCGAAGCTTCCCGACAACAATGCGGTTGGTTTCGATACGGCATTTCCGTTCGTAATAAACTCGCCGACGATCGATCCCAATCCGCAGTTGACGCGCTCGCAGATCATCGAAGCCAATCTTGCTGACGAGCCCGCGCAGAAATGCATCAATCCGCACCCGCAGATCATTCCCGGCCCGCCCGTGAAAACGAGGAAGGCTCAGGCGCCGCAAAAGACGCCACCGAAAAAGAAGATCGCGACGCGCAGGCCGAAGGGGGATGGCGGTTATGGCGATGATTGCCCGGGTTGCATGACCGGCATCGGCATTGCCATCGGCGCCGGTATGGGCGGGTTCGGCGGTCACCGAGGCGGATATGGCGATGGGGGCAATCGAGGTCGTTGACCATTCAAGCGGTTGCTGACACTTTTGCGGCTGTCTCGCGATAATAGTCGGCCATGCCGGGTGAACAGAACTGCAGACAATCGCTGAGCATTCGCTCGATCGCATCGGCATTGCCTTCGGAGATGGCGATTAGGAAGCCGGCGTGCGCGGCTTCCCAGCGCCGGAAGCTTTCGGTGTTGGCGAAGGCTTCGTCACCGAGTAATGCAAACACCATCTCGGGACGATCTTTGCCGCGCGGCGTCACTGCGCCAAGCTCGAGCATAGCAAGTTGCGGAGCCTCCGCCGCCGTACGCTCTCCGACGATAATGCTTACCGCGTAAGCTTTCGTCGCTTCCTCGAAGCGTGCCGCAACGTTGACGACGTCGCCGAGCACCGAATAATCAAACCGCTGCGGGGAGCCGACATTGCCCACGACGCATTCGCCAGTATTCAAGCCGATGCCGATGCGAATTGGCGAAAACGGCTTGCCCCCCGCAGATGCGTCTTTTTCAAGCTCCGCGTTTAGCCGGCCGAGTGCGTCCAGCATACCGAGTGCGGCGTTGCAGGCGTTAAGAGCATGCGCAGGATCAGCAACGGGCGCGTTCCAGAACGCCATGACGGCGTCCCCCATGAACTTGTCGATCGTTCCTCTGTGCTTGAGGATCTCTTCGGTCAGCGGTGTGAAGAGGCGATTGACGAAGCGGATCAGTTCATCCGCACGCATGCCCTCCGATATTTTCGAAAATCCGCGAACGTCGGCGAACAGCAGAGTAACTTCGCGCGTTTCGCCGCCCAGCTTCAGTTTATCTCCGCTGCGCGCAAGCTCCTCCACCAGAGGCGCGGCGAGGTAGTGCCCGAAAGCCGAGCGGATCTGCGCGCGCTGAAATTCCGACTTCAAATAGCTGGTCAGCGACACCGTCAGGTACAGCGCCGCGATCGCCAAGGAAGGATAGATAGGATCCAGCAATAAACCGTATTGACGGTAGGCAAGCCAAGACAGGGTGACGATCGTCGCGATAGCCCCAATGCCTACTGCCGCCGCAACGAGCGCGCCGGACCGGCCGGCGAGCCACGCGACCAAGCCACCGGCGAGAACCAGGAATGCAATCTCGGCGCCGGTGGCGTACGCAGGGCGAACAAGATGATCGCCAGAGAGAATTTGCTCCAGCGCCTGCGCGTGGATTTCGACGCCGGGAACCGCAGCCTCAAGCGGCGTTGCTCTCAGGTCGAGAAGCCCGGTGGCGGTCGCGCCAATGATGACGTGCCGGCCCTTCAAGTCGGCGGTGTTGAAAGTGCCGTTGAGCACGCTCAACGCCGAAATGGTGCGTCGCGCATCCTCCGGCGCGAACTTGAGCCAGAGCTCGCCGCGTCCATCGGTCGGAAAGATGGTGTCACCGACACGGAGAGTTTCTATTCCTGTTTTTTGGCCGAAGGCGGTGAGGCCACTCGCGCCCGAGGATTTTACAAATATCGTCGACTGTCGGGTCCCCACTCGAAATGCTTCGAGCGCAAGCGAGGGGTAGAGTATGCCGCGGATCGAGACGAGAAGCGGAATTCGGCGGACGATTTGATCGCTCGAAGGCAACCAATTCACGGCTCCAATGCCATGTGCCGCTTGGGTCAAAAGCGGTAGCGTTTCCACGCCGCCGGGGAATGCATGAACGAACACCGAGGGATTGTCGCCGGCAAAGGCAATGGATCCTGGATAAGCAGAAATAGCACGGCCGGAACTCGAGTTGCCTGCAATACCGAGCACCACCGGTGCCCGAGCGATCGCCTTTGCGAGCACAGCATCGTTTGCGGGTAGCTGCTTCAGTTCCTCAAGCAGCGGACCGCGTTGCAGGTCTGTCGCCAGCGAGCGTGCGAGTTCATCGGGGGAAAGCCGGTCGGCCTCGGCCAAGACCATATCGAACGTTATGGAGGCGACGCCGGCCGCAGCGAGTTTGCTTACGATCTCCGCGAGGCGTGTTCGAGGCCATGGCCACTGGCCCACTGAGGCGAGGCCAGCTTCGTCGATCGCGATAATTCGTACCGGAAACGAAGGATCGGCGGCACGCGGCGCCATTCGGTTGAAGGAGTCAAAAACAGACAAACGAAGGCGAGCCACCGGCTCTGGATCGACAATCCGAAGAGCCACACAAGCGGCGAGAACCGAGGCTGCCAGCACGAGGGCGATCGGTTGCCGTGTCCTTCCGAGGCTCATCCAAAGGAGGCTCCGCCATCCGCGTTAACCGATAGTGCCGATCTTATAGGCAGTGGCTTCTTGGGCTCGCGGGCTGCAAATCGTGCGGCATAGTACTCCACATAATCCATTCCACGCGCAGAAACTTTTCGGTCTGCCGCCGGTTTTTTCGCCCGTCGCCGTTTGCAGAGGATACGTGAGCTCGCCTAAGCCAAGCGGGTGACTGAACGTTCACTTTTTAGGCTTGCTCGCGCCAAGTTTCTGCATAGTCTTAAAACTATCACAAATCAGGCAATTGCCGTCAGTTGAGGGAATGGGGCGAATTGGAAATTCAGATATCGGCCCTGAGCAGGCGTCTTGGAATTCAATCGGGTTTTATAACTGCGTTGTTCGCCGCCATGCTCATTGGAACGCCCGAAGCGGCCCGAGCCGAGGTCGGATCAGAAGAGCCCCACATCGACTCTCTTGGCTCGCCCGAAGATCCTCGTGACATACCAGACAGCGATTTCCCATACGAACCGCGCAAAATCGCCGACAAGCTTGAAAGCCCATGGTCGATGGCTTTCCTGCCAGACGGGCGGATCCTGGTGACCGAGCGGCCGGGCCGCCTGCGAATCGTCGAAGGCGATCAATTGGTGCCGGCGGCCATTCGGGGTGTGCCGACGGTGCTTTGCTGCAGTCATTCCGGATTGCTCGATGTCCTGGTCGACCCCGACTTCTCACGCAATCATCGAATCTTCCTCAGTTACATGCACGGTACGCCGGAGGCCGGCACGATTCGTATTTCGAGCGCCGTCCTCCAGGGCAACGAACTTATCGACAAGCGAGTAATCTTCGAAAGCCGGCCGGCGGCGCCTGGCCTTGATCAAATCGGGGGGCGGATCGCCTTTGGTCCTGATCGGATGCTCTATTTGACGATTGGCGATCGGTTTCAGATGGAGCGCGCCCAGAACCTTCTGGATGACGGCGGCAAAATCATTCGCATCAATACCGACGGTTCAATACCCGACGACAATCCTTTTGTCGGCCGCAGTGATGCGCTGCCCGAGATCTACAGCTACGGTCATCGCAATCCGCAGGGTTTGATCGGCAACGTCGGCGATGGACAGCTTTGGTCGATCGAACAAGGACCCAAGGGCGGCGACGAACTCAATCTCGTCAAGGCCGGCGCCAACTACGGCTGGCCTCTCGTAACCTATGGCACCAACTACGACGGTACGATCATCTCCGATCGCACGTCGGCGCCAGGTCTCGTTGATCCCATCTACTACTGGGTTCCGTCCTTGGCGACGGCGAACCTTGTTTCTTACTACGGAAACATCATGCCCGACGATTGGCGGGGCGATTTTCTCGTCGGCGGTCTTGCGGGTGAGTGCCTCATTCGCCTCCGCATGGATTCGGGGCGCGTGGTTAAGGAGGAGCGATACCTCCATCATAAGATCGGGCGCATTCGAGATGTCGCCGTTGGCGCCGACGGATACATCTACTTGCTGCAGGACAACAGTGAGGCCGCGCTCTATCGGCTCGAGCCGCTCAATGACCTCGTTGCCCGCGCCAAACCGCTCCAGTAGCCCTCGCCGCGACGGCAGATGTCAAGAAATCGTACGGGCCGGATCAAATGATCCGGCCCGTTTCTGTTACATGTCCACCCTGACGGCCGACACAGGGAGAAGTTCAAGATGGCTAACCGGCTCAAGGGAAAAATTGCGATCATCTCAGGTGGGTCCACGGGCATGGGAGGCGCTTCCTCGCTTCTGTTTGCTGCCGAGGGCGCCGCGGTCGGCGTGATCGACCGTCGCGAGAAAGAAGGGCAGGCCGTCGTTGATGAGATCAACGCGAAAGGCGGTAAGGCCGTGTTCGTTGCGGCAGACGTCGCCGATGAGGGACAGGTCAACGACGCAGTCAAGAAGGTGACTTCGGCTCTCGGACAGGCCAACGTGCTGTTCAATCACGCTGGCACGATCATCATCAAACCTTTCCTCGAGATGACACTGAAGGAATGGGAATGGCTGATGGGAATCAATGTCACGAGCATGTTCCTCATGACGAAAGCGGTGCTGCCGGGCATGATCGAGATGGGCGGCGGATCGATCGTGTGCACATCGTCAATCTCGGCAATCGCGGCAACCCCGCTTGAAACCGCTTACAATACGTCCAAAGCTGCGTGCCACATGTTTGCCCGGTCGATCGCGGTCGAATATCGCGACAAGGGTATTCGCTGCAATGCCGTCGCGCCGGGTTTCGTCGCAACGCCGCACGGACTGCGCGAAGTGGCCGAGTTGCAGAAGCTGGGCGTCGATGCGTCAGAGGCAGCGCTCGCTGTGCAGCAGGGCCGTCTTTGCAAACCTGAAGAAGTAGCGAACGCCGCCCTCTTCCTCGCGAGCGACGAAGCGAGCTTCGTCAACGGGGCGTCGATCTTCGTCGATAACTGCTTTACGGCGGTTTGATTTCCCGCCTTCTCGAACGCGTTGCGCTGCGCGCGCGTTCGAGGATCCGCGGTAAGACGACCGCTTATAGCTCGTGGCTTAGCTATCCGATCAGCTCGGAGCCCTTATGGCCTTCTATCAAGAACTGGGACTCGTCCTTCAGATTGACCCCAGACAATCCACGACGGAAGGCCTCGCGCAATAGCCAGGACGTCTTGAATGCGGCTTCTTCATAGGAGAGGCCACGCTGACGGACGTTGGAAATGCAGTTCCGGTCAGCATCCTTCAAGCCCACACGCGGCGAGAAAGTGATGTAGACGCCGAGACTGTCGGGTGACGACAATCCCGGCCGCTCGCCGATCAAGACGAGTACCGCCTTGCTGCCAAGGATTTCTCCTGACTCATCTCCCAGCGCAACGCGCGCGTCGTCGGCAAGAAGGATGGGCGAGAGCTTCCAGCCCGACTTCGTGACATGGGGGAGTAGAGCGGCGAGATAAGGGATCGTATTTGCCGCCACCGCCATCGACGACAGGCCGTCTCCAACGAGAACGACCAGATCGGGGCGGCCGCTTTCCATCTCGGCTGCGCGCATCAGCGCTTCGCGAGAATGATCTGACAGCTTGCGCCCAAGATCGGGACGGCGAAGATACTCCGAACGATCGCTGGTCGCGCTTGAGATTCGGAGCGTCGCAAGGCCGAGATCGGCAAGCCCCTTCTCGATTGGATTCCAATCGATCGGCGTGGTCACCGCATCGCGCGCCATCGCGTGAGAGAGCGCGAAGTTCAGCACTTCGTGCGTAGGCATCGCCGAACCGGACCGGCCGAGGCCGATGCGCGCGTCCGTGAATTGCTTCAGGTTGGCCCAGGGGTCAGCTGTCATCTTATGCGGCCAATGCTTGCGCGTGAGAGAGGAGCGGATTGCCCGGGCGATGAGGCGCAAGGTGCCCACTGGCATCGGTCACCCCAATTTTCGTCAGCCACGCATCAAATTCCGGGGCGCGTTTGAGGCCCAGCGCTTCACGCACATAGAGCGCGTCGTGGAATGACGTCGACTGATAATTCAGCATGATGTCGTCTGCGCCGGGAATGCCCATGATGAAATTGACGCCGGCGGCGCCCAGCATCATCAGCAAAATGTCCATGTCGTCCTGGTCGGCCTCGGCATGGTTGGTGTAGCAGATATCGCAACCCATCGGCAGCCCGAGGAGCTTGCCGCAGAAATGGTCTTCAAGGCCCGCGCGAATGATTTCCTTGCCGTTGTAGAGATACTCCGGGCCGATGAAACCGACGACGGTATTTACCAGCAGTGGCTTGAACTGTCGCGCGACGGCATAGGCGCGAGTCTCGAGCGTCTGCTGATCGCACCCATGATGCGCGTCAGCGGATAGGGCGGAGCCCTGTCCGGTTTCGAAGTACATGCAGTTATCGCCGACGGTGCCGCGCTTCAGACTTAGGGCCGCATCGCGGCCCTCCTTGAGATGGGCAAGCGTGACGCCGAAGGAGGAATTGACCCCTTCAGTTCCGCCGATCGACTGGAAAACAAGGTCGACAGGTGCGCCTTTTGCGATCGCATCGATGGTTGTGGTGACGTGGGTGAGCACGCAGCTTTGCGTCGGAATCTCGAAACGGCGGATCACGTCGTCCATCATCACCAGCAGGTCTGTGATAGCCCCGATGTTGTCGCTGGCCGGATTGATGCCGATGACGGCATCGCCACATCCGTACATCAGGCCGTCAACCATGGAGGCTGCGATGCCCTTCTTGTCGTCGGTCGGATGATTGGGCTGGAGACGCGCGGACATGTGCCCCGGCAAGCCAATAGTGTCTCGGAATTTGGTGATTACGTGCGCCTTTTTCGCTCCCAGCACGAGATCCTGGTTCCGCATGATCTTGGAGACAGCAGCAATCATCTCCGGCGTCAGTCCCGGCGCGAGAGCCGACACCTTTTGCGGCGTTGCCTTTTCAGAGAGCAGCCAGTCGCGGAACTCGCCGACAGTCATATGCGAAACCGGCGCGAAGGCCGTCGCATCGTGGCTATCGATAATGAGGCGCGTGACGTCGTCCTGTTCGTAAGGAATGATCGCCTCATTCAGGAATTGCTTCAGTGGCACATCGGCAAGCGCCATCTTGGCGGCGACGTTCTCGGCGGCGGATTTAGCGGCCACTCCAGCGAGCACATCGCCGGAACGTGGTGGTGTCGCCTTTGCCAGAAGCTCCTTCAAGGAAGAGAACGTGTACGTCGTACCGCCCGCGTGCACCCGATACATGGCTCGCCTCCAGAGGTTACCGCTCGCTTGCACCATAAGGTCAGCGGCGCATAAGCGTCAATTCGTGCTGCCGAGTCTCGCTTCTTAAGAAGTCACCCTTTTAAGCGCACTTCGCGGCGCACTCCGGGATGGGGACGAGACGCGGCTTGAGCTTGGCGAGATCGGCGACGCCCGAAATGAAGACTTCGATCGAGTCGTTGAAGACCGCGTTCGGATCGAGGTTCTTCAGAGCCGGGATGAGATCCTGGGTGGCGTGATACATCTTCGGATCGAGATTATTGAGTTCGGCCTCTTCGGCCGGACCGATCGCCTTTAGAAGTCCTTCGGCTTCTGCAAGCGCAAAGCCCAATACGAACGCATAGAAGGCAAGGCCGAGACCCGCAGCAGATGCGTCCGGCAGGCCAGCACGCCGCAAGGCGCAGTAGACGATCTCACTGGAGATATGATCGGCAGGACCGGTCGCGTTATAGCGAAAATGCAGAGGAAAGACGCGCGGGTGCCGGTGCGCGAGCAGTCGGTATGCGTTGGCGACTGCTTTCAAGTCGGCGCGCCAATTCTTGGTGGCGGAGGGCATTTCGACACTCCGCAATGCGTAATCGGCAACAGCGCGCAGCAGTTCATCCTTCGAACCGAAGTGGTGCAGGATCGTCATCGGATCTACTCCGATGGTTGCAGCCAATTTGCGGATCGAGAAGGAGATCTCTCCGACTTCGTCGAACAAATTGAAAGCAGCATCCAGTATGTCCAGCCGATCGACGCCGCGTCGTGCTCGAGATTTAGGTTCTGCCGACATTAGCCCGCCGCCTCTTGACTTCTACGGTGTAGAGTTTAGACTGCTAAAGCTTCAAGATGCAAGCCATGCCCGATCATATTTGTGTTTGGTCCGGACTACCGGTGAGAACAACGCCGCGAGGATTATGCCGTTATGGCGCTGGTAGATATCGAGGATCCGGCCTATTACCGAGGCAGTGATTTTCCTCACTGCCATAGGGCGTCGCGTGCCATGCACAGCATCCCGCATCCAAAACGCGAGCTTATGAAGCTCTGTGCACGCATCGGCTACACGCCGCACTAACCCTCCTAGCCTTTCAAGTCCGGGCTGATGGCCCGTCCAATTTTACCTTTTTCGCTGGAGGCTTTCCCGTGTCCAACCGTATCCCTACCAAGCAGATTCAGCAGCTCGACGCACAGCACCATCTTCATCCGTTTTCGGATCATCAATCGCTCCGCGGCAGCGGAAGCGTTCGCGTGATCGTCAAAGGCGAAGGTCCGTACGTCATCGATAGCGAGGGTCATCGAATCCTTGACGGGATGGCGGGCCTTTGGACGACAAATATCGGCTACGGCAACAAAGAGCTGGCGCAAGCCGCCTACGATCAGATGGTCGAACTGCCGTTTTACAATACGTTCTTCAAGACGACGCATCCGCCGGTGGTAGCGCTGGCACGCAAGCTCGCCGAGATAGCTCCAGCAAATCTCAATCAGGTATTTTTCGGCTCATCCGGCTCGGAATCCAACGACACGGCAATCCGCCTCATTCGGCATTACTGGACGCTAAAAGGCGAGCCCAAGCGGCGCATCATCATCAGCCGCAAGAACGCGTATCATGGCTCGACGATCGCTGCGGGATCAATGGGCGGCATGAGCCATGTCCATCAGCATAGCTATCCCGTGTACGAAGGTTTCCGTCATGTGATGGACCCCTACTGGTACGGGGACTCATTCCCCGGCGAGACGCCCGAGGCATTCGGCCTTCGCGCCGCGCGCGCGATCGAAGAAGAAATTCTACGTTGCGGCCCCGAAAACGTCGCGGCATTCGCTGGTGAACCCGTACAGGGCGCAGGTGGCGTCAAGATCGCGCCCTCCACTTACTGGCCCGAAGTTCAGCGCATCGTCGACAAGTACGGCATCCTGCTGCTCGCTGATGAAGTCATCACCGGTTTCGGCCGCGTGGGCACGTGGTTTGCTTCGGAATTCTACGGAATCCGGCCAAATCTAATCACATTCGCCAAGGCAGCGACGTCAGGATATATCCCGCTATCCGGCGTGCTCGTCGACGACAAGATCGTTGAAGCGCTGATGGCGAAGGACGATGACTTCAACCACGGATACACGTTCTCGGGCCATCCGGTGGCGTGCGCAGTGGCTCTGAAAAACTTGGAGATCATGGAGCGCGAGCGGCTCGTGCCGAAGGTCAAAGAGACCACCGGACCGGCGCTTGCGAAGCTCTTTGCGCGCTTCAAGGATCATCCGCTCGTCGGCGAAGTCCGCACGATTGGCATGCTGGGCGCCATCGAACTCGTCGCCGATAGGAGAACACGCCGCCGCTTCGACAACCCCGGCCGAGTGGGCCTCATCTGCCGCGATCACTTCTTCCGCGAAGGCTTCATCATGCGTGCCGTCTACGACACGATGGTGTGCGCACCGCCGTTGATCTGGACGGAAGAACAGTTCGAAGAGGCAGGACGCGTGATTCAAAAGGCGCTCGATATGACGCTTTCGGCCGTTCAAGGAGAGATGGCTGCATGAGCCGGCCAGTCGTCGTAATTCCTTGCAGCACGGAAACCGTCAGCGGCTTGATCTCGGATACGGTGGGGCGGAAGTACTGCGCCGCCGTAGCCGAGGGCAGCGAATGTCAGCCGCTCCTTCTTCCTGTCGGGAAGGGACTTTCCGATATCGGGTCGGTGCTCGCCATCGCGTCGGGCATCTTGCTGACAGGCGCTATCTCCAACGTCCATCCTGAAAACTATGGGCTGGAGGAGCCGGTTTTGCCTGAGGCGATCGACCGCGATCGCGATGCCGTGACACTGCCGCTCATCCGCGCGGCGGTGGAGCGCAAGGTTCCGATCATGGCTATCTGCCGGGGCTTTCAGGAACTCAACGTCGCGCTTGGCGGCTCGCTCCATCAGGCCGTTCATACCGTCGAGGGCTTCGCCGACCATCGCGAGCCGAAGGTCACCGATTTCGACGTGATGTTTGCGCCGCGCCATCCGGTCACGCTGACCGGAGAACTCAAGACATGGCTCGGCCAGGATCGGATCATCGTCAATTCCCTTCATGGGCAGGGGATACGAGATCTCGCCAAACCTCTCGTCGCCGAGGCGTTCGCGGAGGACGGCTTGGTCGAAGCCGCCCGCGTCGCCGCCGGCAATCCGTTCTCACTTGGCGTGCAGTGGCATCCCGAGTGGCAGCTCCGTTCCAACCCAGCATCCCTGGCGCTGTTCCGCCGCTTCGGTGACGCCGCAAGAGGTATGATCGCAAAAGGCCAGGCCGCATGACCGATAATTTTCTGACAGTTGAAGAAGCCTCTGAATTCCTCGACGCCAATCCAACCGTTTCATGGATCGACATCCTGCTGTTCGATATGAACGGCATGCCGCGTGGAAAGCGGATGCGCAGGGGTGACCTTCTTGGCGCGGCGAAGAATGGACTTTTGCTCCCAGCATCTGTCTACGTTCTCGATCCGCGCGGAAACTCTATCGCAGAGACAGGACGTCTCTGGGAGACTGGCGACCACGATATTCCGTTCCGAGTGCTCTCCGGCACATTAAGGCCCGTGCCCGTCGGCAACCGAACGCACGCGCAAGGCGTGATGGTTCCGGTCGATGCCTGCGATATGGATCCGCGGGCGGTGCTCGCGACACAGGTCGATCGTCTCGCACAAGCGGGCCAGAAGCCGATCGTCGCCGTCGAACTTGAATTTTATGTCACACGACGGATGCCGGACGGAAATTTCAGTCTGGTGACGCCGCCTGGGCTGTCTGCTGATCCGGAACGTCCAATGACGTTCGGTTTCGAGGAGATGGATTCGCTCGGCCCCTTCATCGACGATGTCTATCGCATTGCCGATGCGCAGGGCCTCCCTGTCGACGCCGTGATGCAGGAATCGGGGCCCGGTCAGTTCGAGATCAACCTAAAGCACAGCGAAGCTATGACGGCAGCGCTCGATGGCGTCCTGCTGAAGCGCGCTGTGAAGGCCGCAGCCCGCGCCCACGATCTCGAAGCGACATTCATGGCAAAGCCGCACCATGATTGGACCGGTTCGGGCATGCACATTCACGTGAGCCTCATCGATCCGCAAGGAAACAATCTCTTTGCGGGCGATCCGATGGCGCCCATGTTCCGGCACGCCATTGGCGGCCTGCAGGCATCCATGCCGGATTTCATGGCCGTTTGGGCGCAATCGGCGAACGCGTATCGCCGCTATGTACCGGAATCCTATGTGCCGATGGCGGCGCATTGGGGATTCAACAATCGGACCGTAGCGCTGCGCGTGCCGTGCTGCTCAGGACCAGCCACACGTATCGAGCATCGCGTCTCGGGTGCCGATGCCAACCCGTTCCTCGTTATCGCAGCGATCTTGGGTGGAGTGCGGCACGGGCTCATCAACCGTATCGATCCGGGCCAACATGCGGAAGGCAACGCCGAAGAGCTCGACGGGCCCACATTGCCGACGTCGTGGGTCAACGCGCTCAGCCGATTCCGTTCCTCGGACATTGTGCGCGACGCTTTCGGCGCAACCTTCCAGGACATCTACTATCGCTTGAAGGAAACGGAGCGGATCAGCTTCGAACGCATCGTTACCTCGCTCGATTACGAGTGGTACGCTCAGGTTGCATAGGATTTCACCATCATGACATCGCTCGCCCACTTTGAAGCCGTCGCCGGATCAATCAAGCTTCCGGGCGAGGCGGTGATCGACGGCAAATTGGTCGGCAGCGTCTCGGGAAAAACTTTTGCCAATGTCACCCCGCGCAACGGGCGCGTGCTCAATCATGTCGCGCAGTGCGGACCGGAGGACGTCGACCTCGCCGTGAAAAGCGCGCGTCGCGCGTTCGAGGACGGGGCGTGGCGCAAGCTGCACTATCGCGAGAAAAAGCGCATCCTTTTCAAGCTCGCCGAGCTGATGGAACGCGACATCGAAACGTTAGCGGTTCTGGAAAGCCTTGATGTCGGCAAACCTATTTCCAATGCGCTCGGTGGCGATGTTCCGAACGCAATTCGGACGCTTCGGTATTACGCCGAAGCGCTCGACAAGATTTACGGCGAGGTTGCGCCGGAGGCTCCGGATCGCTTCTCATTCGTGCTTCACGATCCGCTAGGTGTCATCGGCGCAATCGTACCGTGGAATTTCCCGCTGCACATGGCGATGTGGAAGGTTGCTCCGGCCTTGGCGATGGGTAATTCCGTCGTGCTGAAGCCGGCGGAACAATCACCGCTCACGGCCCTCAAACTTGGTGAATTGGCTCTCGAAGCCGGTCTGCCGGCCGGGGTTCTGAACGTCGTCCCGGGGTTCGGCGCAGAGGCCGGCAAGGCGCTCGCGCTGCACAATGATGTCGACATGATCGCTTTCACCGGCTCGGGGGCCGTCGGAAAGCTGCTCATGCAGTATTCGGGACAGAGCAACTTGAAGCGCGTCAGCCTTGAGCTCGGCGGAAAGTCCCCACACATCGTATTCGCGGACTGCCCGGATCTCGATCGCGCCGCGACGGAAGCGGCGTGGGGGATATTTTATAATTCAGGGCAGGTATGCACTGCCGGATCTCGTCTCCTCGTACAAGACGCGATAGCCGATGATTTCACCAATCGGCTCATAACGGTTGCCCGAAAAATCGTTGCCGGCGATCCACTCGAGCCGACGACGACATCGGGCGCTATGGTCAGCGAAGAACAGATGAAGACTGCGCTACGCTATATCGAGACAGCGAAACGCGAGGGCGGTTCATTGGCACTCGGCGGCAACCGCACGCGCGCGGAGAGTGGCGGCTTTTACGTTGAGCCCACCGTCTTCGATAGCGTGACGCCCGAGAACACGCTGGCGCGAGAGGAAGTCTTTGGGCCGGTGCTGGCGATTACGCGCTTCAAGGAAGCGGATGACGCCATCCGTATCGCCAATGACAGCAACTACGGTCTAGCGGCGGGACTTTGGACGAAAGACATTACCCTCGCCCACCGCGCCGCCCGCGAGATCCGTGCCGGGCTCGTCTGGATCAACGGCTGGGACAGCTGCGACATCACGATGCCGTTCGGCGGCTTCAAGCAGTCCGGCTTCGGTCGCGATCGCTCGCTGCACGCACTACATAAGTATGCCGACTTAAAGTCGGTCTCAATCACACTCTGACGCCCCCCGGAGACAGTGAAATGAACGTCAAGCCATCAACTCCCTTTCCCTCAGCCGCCTTCATCGACGGCGAATGGGTGACTTCGAAAAAGACCTTTCCTGTTCTCGATCCGGCGACGGGCGAAAAGCTTGTCGATGTTCCGGATCTGACGCCTGAGGACGCCAAGCGCGCCATCGATGCGGCGCATAAGGCCTTTCCCGCATGGGCGGCTAAGCCGGCCAAAGAACGCGCGCAGATCCTGCGGAAGTGGTTCGAACTCATCGTTGCTGAGACCGAACCTCTCGCCCAGCTCATGACGGCCGAACAGGGCAAGCCGCTGACGGAATCTCGCGGCGAGGTTGGTTACGGCGCCTCGTTCATCGAGTGGTTCGCGGAAGAAGGAAAGCGCGCTTACGGCCATACGATTCCGACGACGATCGCTTCGCGTCGTTATCTAACGATCAAGCAACCGATCGGCGTCTGCGCGGCAATCACGCCGTGGAACTTCCCAATCGCGATGATCACCCGCAAGGTTGGTTGTGCGCTTGCTGCCGGCTGTACGATCGTCGTGAAGCCATCGGAAGAGACGCCTCTCTGCGCGCTCGCGCTCGCGAAGCTGGCACAGGATGCTGGCGTGCCGCCCGGCGTTTTCAACGTGATTACGACGCTCGATGGTCCTGGCATCGGCAAGGTGCTGACGGCCGATGACCGCGTGCGGAAGCTGACGTTCACCGGCTCGACGGAAGTCGGCCGGATTCTCTATCGGCAGTGCGCCGACACGATCAAGAAGCTGACGCTCGAACTCGGCGGTAATGCGCCGCTCATCATTTTCGACGACGCCGACCTGAAGCAGGCGGTCGCCGGAACGATGGCGTCGAAATTTCGCAATGCAGGGCAGACATGCGTTTGCGCCAATCGAATTCTCGTTCAGGCGGGGATTTTCGACAAGTTCGTTGCGGCCCTGAAAGAAGAAGCAGGCAAGCTCGTGGTTGCGCCCGGTCGCGATGCGAAGTCCACGATCGGACCGCTGATCAACGCCGAAGCCATCGACAAGGTGAAGACGCTGCTGGCGGGGGCCGTTTCGGGAGGAGCAAAGGTCGAAATGGGTGGCCAGCCCGACAGCCATGGGCCGCTTTTCTTCCAGCCGACAGTCGTCACCGGTGTCACGACCGAAATGACGATCGCCAATGAGGAGATCTTCGGTCCGGTCGCGTCCCTCATTCGATTTGAAACGGAGGCCGATGCGATCCGCATCGCCAACAGCACACCGTTCGGTCTCGCCGCCTACCTATTCAGTCAGAATGTCTCGCGCGCCTGGCGCGTGGCGGAAGCGCTGGAAGCTGGCATGGTCGGCGTAAACGAGGGCGTGTTCTCGAATGAGGTTGCGCCCTTCGGAGGCATCAAGCAGTCCGGCCTCGGCCGCGAGGGCGCCGACGAAGGCCTTAACGAATATCTCGAAACAAAAATGATCTGCCTTGGCGGCATCAACGCCTAGCAGTCAAGTTTCGGCGGAGCATTTGAATTATTGCTCCGCCGACGCGCTTCGATCCTCGCATTCGAACCACGAAGGATTCCCATGGCTACCTCAGCCGAGCTCCAGGCCCGCCGCGTCGCCGCCGTTCCGAGGGGCGTTGGCAACGTGACTCAAATCTTCGCCAAAACCGCGAAGAACGCCGAAATCTGGAGTGAGGACGGAAAGCGCTACATCGACTTCGGCGCTGGCATCGCCGTCGTCAATACCGGGCACCAGCATCCGCGGCTGGTAAAGGCGGTGGAAGATCAGCTGAAATCATTCAGCCACGTCTGCTTCCAGGTGACCCCTTATGAGAACTACGTAAGCCTCGCCGAGAGACTTAACGCTGTCGCCCCCGTGCCCGGACCGGCCAAGACGATGCTGGCGTCCACGGGTGCTGAAGCCGTCGAGAACGCGGTCAAGGTGGCCCGCGCGTTCACAGGACGATCCGGCATCATTTCGTTCGCGGGCGGCTTTCACGGACGCACCCTCATGGGCATGGCCCTGACGGGTAAGGTCGTGCCCTACAAGAAGGGCTACGGCCCCTTCCCTGCCGACGTCTACAATGTCGAATTCCCGAACCTCTATCACGGAGGAAGCAGCGAGCAGAGCATCAAGAGCCTGAAGTCGCTCTTCAAGCATACGGCAGATCCTTCAAGTATTGCCGGGATCATCATTGAGCCGGTGCAGGGCGAAGGCGGCTTCAACATCGTGCCGAAGGACTTCATGGTCGCGCTGCGCAGCCTTTGCGACGATCATGGAATTCTGCTCATCGCCGACGAGATCCAGACCGGATTCGCACGCACAGGCAAAATGTTCGCGATGGAGCACTACGGCGTGAAGGCCGACGTGGTCACGATGGCGAAAGGCTTGGCTGGCGGTCTGCCTTTGTCGGCGATCGTCGGACGAGCCGATGTAATGGATGCCTCGAACCCGGGCGGGCTAGGTGGCACGTACGCGGGCAATCCCCTCGCCTGTGCGTCCGCGCACGCCGTTCTCGACGTGATCGCGGAAGAGAAACTGTGCGATCGCGCCAACGCCATCGGCAAAATCATCATGGATCGCTGCTCGGCGCTTCAGAACAATTCGAACCTCAATTGTATCGGGGATGTGCGCGGTCTGGGCGCCATGTGCGCGGTCGAGCTGGTGAAAGACAAGGCCAGCGGCGAACCCGCTCCGGAACTGACCGCCGCGCTTCTCAAATCTGCAAGCGACCGCGGCCTCATTCTGCTGTCTTGCGGCACCTATGGCAACGTCATCCGTTTCCTGGTGCCCCTGACAGCGAGCGATGACCTCGTTCGTGAAGGCATGGATGTTTTCGAAGCAGCACTGACGGACGCCGTCGCGAAGGCAGCTTAATCATTGGTCCCGGCCAGTCCGGGACGGCTCGAAGGGACCAGCCCAATGAACGTACAGATCAAACCCAATGACCTTGCATCCTTTTGGATGCCGTTTACCGCAAACAAGCAGTTCAAGGCCAACCCTCGGCTCTTCGTCGGCGCCAAGGACATGCATTACGTCACGAATGATGGTCGCAAGGTGCTCGATGGCACGTCGGGACTTTGGTGCGTCAACGCTGGTCACTGCCGTCCCAAAATCGCAGAGGCAATCAAGCAGCAGGTCGAGACGCTCGATTTCGCCGGCACGTTCCAGATGGGTCATACGCGCGCCTTCGAAGCCGCAAGCCGCTTGACGGCGATTGCGCCTGAAGGGTTCAACCACGTGTTTTTCACCAACTCAGGTTCTGAGTCGGTTGAGACGGCGCTCAAAATGGCGCTGGCGTATCACCGCGCGAAGGGGAACGCTACGAAGGTCCGTTTGATCGGACGCGAGCGGGGGTACCACGGCGTCAACTTCGGCGGCATGTCGGTTGGCGGCATCGCTCCGAACCGAAAGATGTTCGGGGCTCTAGTCGCCGGCGTTGACCATATCCGCCATACGCACGATCTTTCCAAGAACGCCTTCACGCGCGGCGAGCCTGAGCATGGCGCTGAGCTGGCCGACGACCTAGAACGCCTCGTCGCGCTGCATGACGCTTCGACGATCGCCGCGGTTATCGTCGAGCCCGTCGCTTGCTCCACGGGCGTGCTCATCCCGCCGAAGGGCTATTTGAAGCGCCTGCAAGCGATCGCCAAGAAGCACGACATCCTGCTGATCGCAGACGAAGTCATCACGGCCTTCGGCCGTCTCGGCATGCCGTTCGGTTCCGACTACTTTGGGATTTCACCCGACATCATCACCACAGCCAAGGGGGTCACCAACGGCACCATTCCGATGGGCGCCGTGTTCGTGAAATCCCACATCCACGACGCGTTCATGAACGGACCGGAGTGGATGATCGATTTCTTCCACGGCTACACGTACTCGGGACATCCCGTTGCGGCCGCGGCGGCTATCGGAACACTCGACACCTACGCGGAAGAAGGTCTGCTGACGCGGGCTACCGAGCTTGCTCCCTATTGGGAAGAGCGCGTTCATGCCTTGAAGGACCTGCCCCACGTCATCGATGTGCGCAACATCGGGCTTATCGGAGCCATCGAGTTCAACCCGGATCCGGCGCAACCAGGAAAGCGTGCCTATGAGCGCTTCGTCAAGGCGTTCGAGGATGGCATCCTCGTTCGCCAGACGGGCGACATCATTGCGCTCTCGCCGCCGCTCATCATCTCTAAGGCGCAGATTGACGAGCTGTTCGACACCTTCACCAAAGTGCTGAAGACGGCGAGTTGAAATCCGCCCTCCTCCCCCTGGGGAGAAATAGGTGCGCCTGACCCGGCGAGGGAGCTGTTTGGCCGAATGAACGCATCCCTCACCCAGACCCTCTTCAGAGCAGAGAGGGAAACGCGATCGAAATGAGAGACACCTTCCAATGCACATGATCGAAAACGCCATTGACGGCCGCCGCGCTGCGGTTCATGCCGCGCGCACGCAGGCTGTCTTCAATCCGGCGACGGGCGAGGAGGTAGCTCGGCTGCCGCTCTCCAGCGTCGAGGACCTCAATGCCGCGGTCGCGGCTGCAAAGAAGGCTGCCCTTTCATGGGGCACGACGCCCCCGATGAAGCGGGTGCGGCCACTCTTCAAGTTCAAAGAACTGCTGGAGAAGAACGCCGACGAAATCGCGCGTGCAATCTCGCGCGAACATGGCAAGACACACGCCGACGCGCTTGGGGAACTGGCGCGCGGCATCGATGTCGTCGATTTCGCCTGCGGAATTCCGCACCTTCTCAAGGGCGAGTTCAGCCGCAATGTCGGTCCGGATATCGACAGCTGGTCGGACAGACAGCCGCTCGGTGTCGTGGCAGGCATCACACCGTTCAACTTCCCGGCCATGGTGCCGATGTGGATGTTTCCCGTCGCCATCGCATGCGGAAATACCTTCATTCTGAAGCCTTCCGAGCGCGATCCGTCGGCGCCGATGCTGATCTGGGAACTGTTTCAGCAGGCGGGTCTTCCAGCCGGCGTTTTCAACATCGTCCACGGCGACAAAACGATCGTCGACGCCATTCTCGACCATCCCGATATCTCTGCCGTGTCCTTCGTGGGATCGACGCCCGTCGCGCAATATATCTACGCTCGCGGTTCGGCGAACGGAAAGCGCGTGCAGGCGCTCGGCGGCGCGAAGAATCACATGATCGTCATGCCGGATGCCGACATGGATCAGGCGGTCGATGCATTGATGGGAGCCGGCTATGGCTCCGCCGGTGAACGCTGCATGGCGATCTCCGTCGCGGTGCCGGTAGGCGATAAGACTGCCGACAAGCTTGTCGAGGCACTCGCGCCGCGCGTTCGCTCGCTTAAGGTTGGCCCGGCGACGGACCCAGAGTCCGAGATGGGTCCGGTCGTAACCGCCGATGCGAAGCGAAAGATCACAGCATTGATCGACAAGGGTGTCGCGGAAGGCGCGAAGATTGTCGTCGATGGTCGCGGGCTAACGCTCCAGGGCTACGAGAATGGGTATTTCCTCGGCGGCACGCTGTTCGATCACGTCACGCGGGACATGACGATCTATCGCGAAGAAATCTTTGGGCCGGTGCTCTCGGTCGTTCGCGCGAAAAACTACGACGAGGCCGCCGATCTCATCAACACGCACGAGTACGGCAACGGTACCGCAATCTTCACGCGCGACGGCGATACCGCGCGCGCCTTTGCCGATAGGATCGAGGTCGGCATGGTTGGCATCAACGTGCCGCTTCCTGTTCCCGTCGCCTACCATTCGTTCGGCGGATGGAAGCGATCGATATTCGGCGACCATGCCATCTACGGGCCGGAGGGCGTGCACTTCTACACGCGTTTGAAGACGGTAACGGCAAGGTGGCCCGCCGGCATTCGCAAGGGCGCGGAATTCAACTTCCCCAGCCTGAAGTAGCAGCGCAGGCAGAGGGATTGGCCGCCCTTAGATCGGCTATGCTTGGGATGATCGCAAAAACGGCGCCTGGATCTCACGATCCGGCGCCGTTCGATTATCTAGTTACTCGACGTCTAGCGAAGATAGGGGCAGACCCGCTCGACACCGCGGCCGTCGATATACGTGCCGGTGCGATAGCTGAAGTCCGGGAAGTCGCGCGCGCAGCGATCCATATCGCGCGGGGCGGCGCGGTGCTCGGAAATGGCCGCCGCGATGATAGCGCCTCCGATAATGCCGCCGACGAGCGCGCCCGGACCCCAACCCCATCCACCATGCCGCCAGCCAACCTGGGTTGCGGGTCCGGCATTATGAGAGACGACCGGAACGCTGGCGCTGAATGGTGTCGCTGCCGCTTGCTCGGTTGCCGCAAAGGTTGCGGTGAGCGTCGCTGCGACAAGTGTCGAAGCAATGAATTTTTTCGATTTCGTCATCGTACGTTCCCACAGAAACGGTGTGCCTATCCGCGAAACGCGGTCGACGGATTCAATCCGTCGCTTACCCGAAAACGATCATGATTGCTGATGATTCGTTGAAGCGAGGTTGCATCGGCTTCGCGTCATTTCGAAGGCGATCCGCCGCCATCGCCGGCGCTAGAACACGAACGCTTATCACGCATTTAAAATAAGAAAGCCGGTCGCTCCGGGGGGACTTAGAGCGACCGGCTGGATGGCCGCCGGTGAGGGATCCAGCGGCACGGGGGTTCGTAGACTTCACTCGGCGGCGATGCGCGCGTTTTTGCTGCCTTCGAGGCTATCAAATCCGAGCGACGCTGCGACGGCGGCGTGAGTGATGCGACCGCCCTTTACGTTCAAGCCTGCTGCGAGATGGGGATCGCGATCGAAGGCTGCAAGACCCTTATCCGCAAGCTTCAGGACGAATGGCAGCGTTGCGTTATTGAGTGCTTGCGCCGACGTGACAGGGACAGCGCCGGGCATGTTCGCTACGCAGTAGTGAATGACGCCATCGACTTCGAAGGTCGGATGCGCGTGCGTCGTGGGCTTCGACGTTTCGAAGCAGCCGCCCTGATCGATCGACACGTCGACGAGCACAGCTCCCTTCTTCATGTCCTTCAACATTGCGCGCGTGACGAGCTTGGGTGCGCTCGCCCCGGCAACCAGCACCGCACCAACGACGACGTCTGCCGCAAGAACCTCGTTCTCGATCGTATCCATCGTGGAGGCGAGCGTGCGAACTCGGCCTTCGAACAGCTCGTCGAGCTGGCGCAGACGCGGAAGCGACCGATCGATGATCGAGACCTCGGCGCCGAGACCGGCCGCCATCCGTGCTGCATGCGTACCGACGACCCCGCCGCCGAGTACAACAACCTTTGCGGGCCTCACGCCCGGAACGCCGCCCATTAGGACGCCGCGGCCGCCGGTTGGGCGGCGCAGCGCTACGGCAGCGGCTTCAATCGAAAGACGCCCGGCGACTTCGCTCATTGGCGCAAGGAGCGGCAAGCCGCCATTCGCATCGGTCACGGTTTCGTAGGCAATTGCCGCGACGCCAGACTCCATCAAGCCGATGGCCTGCGGTGCATCCGGAGCGAGATGAAGATAGGTGAAAAGGATCTGATCCGATTTCAGCCGCTTCCATTCGACCTGCTGCGGTTCCTTCACCTTCACGATCATCTGGGCTTCGCCGAAGACGTCTTCGGCGGTCTTGACGATGCGAGCGCCAGCTTTCTCGTACGCGGCGTCATCAGCGAAGATGCCTGCGCCCGCCCCGGACTGAACGATCACCTCATGGCCGCGCGCAGCCAACTCGCGCACCGAGCCTGGGACCAGGCCGACGCGGAATTCGTCACTCTTAATTTCCGTGGGAACACCGATGCGCATGATCCGCTCCTGTAAAGCAGCTCCGATCTTCTACGGTGTAGGTTGTCACAGGGGCGGCTGAGTTACTCGGCAAATTAGGTTGCAAATCACCGCCTTTTCGCAGATTATCTTTGCTATATTTCAATTTGGCGCAGAAAAATGGCGGAAGTATCTCTCGACGCGCTGGATAAGGCCATCCTCGCCGCGTTGCTTATTGATGGCCGTCAAAGCCAGGTCGATCTCGCGGAGCGGGTCCCGCTGTCGCCCACGGCAATTGCGCGGCGGATTCGAGCGCTCGAGCAGGCGGGCGTGATCGACGGCTATCAAGCGCGGATCAACCGCAAGGCCCTAGGGCTGACGATGATGGCCATCGTCCAGATCAGCCTGGAGAGCCAGAACGAGGAGTTGCTGGCCGCGTTCGAAAAGGCGGCCGCGGCAGCACCGTCTATCCTCTCTTGCTACATGATGTCGGGCCAGGACGACTACCTCATCACGGTGCTCGCCCGCGATCTCGCTGACTTCGAACGTATTCACAAGGAGCAGCTATCACGCCTGCCCGGCGTCTCACGCCTGCATTCGAGTTTCGTCCTACGTGAGGTTGCGAGCCGGTCGTTGCCAGCTTCGAGCCTGCTCAAATAGCGCGTCCCCTTCGAAGCGCAGATGCGCCGTCAGGGAGCCAGTGCTGCAGCGGACGCGGCAGGCGGCGCATCATCCTGATCCCGCTCGTAGCCACCCTGCAACGCCGATCCGTCGCGGCCGTAGATGTCCTGGCGGAACTGAACCTCGCCCGTCGAGGGCTCAGCCCAAGCGGTGATGTAGACGAAGTGAACCGGCACCGGGCGCGTCAGCTTCAATTCCATCGGCTGGCCGGTCGCGAGCTGCTGGCGCACGCGGCCGGGCTGCTCCCAGCCGGGTTCGTAATGCGCAATCCAGTCGGCGAGATCGAAGACATTCTGGACGCGCACACAGCCCGCGCTGAACGGACGACTGCGCTGGTCAAACAGGTTCTTCATCGGCGTGTCGTGCATGTAGACGCCGTACTGGTTCGACATATCCAAGCGCACCAGACCGAGCGCGTTCTTGCCGCCCGGGTCCTGCTTGAAGCGGTAGGTGGTGGCTTGAGGCGACGACCAATCGACGACCTTGGGATCTAGTTCCTGCCCGCTCGCGGTGTAAACACGGATTCCTTCGTCGGCGAGGTACCCCGGTTCTTTCCTCAGACGCGGAATGAGGTCCAACGTCGCGACACTCTCCGGCACGCGCCAATATGGATAGAAGTTGATGTTGCGGATCATGGCCACGACTTCCGGCGTTTGCCGCTCGGGACGGCCGACGATCACGCGAAAACGCAGCTGCACCTCGAACTTGTCGACCGCCTCGACCTGAAATGCCGGGACGTTGACGAGCACATACCGTTCCTCGACGTTCTGCATCATGCCTTTGAGGCGATCATAGTTGAGCTTCAGCTGCGCAAGTCGCTGCGCAGCGGTGAAGTTCAGCACTGGATAGACCGAACGTTCGATCCGCCCCGTTTCACGTAGGCCATTGCGCCGCTGGAAGTGCTTCACAGCTTCCGTCAACTCGGAATCGAACGTTTGGGAGTCGTAATAGGAGCTCTTCGCCGACAAGTCGCCAGTGATCCTCAGGCGCTTCCTGAGGATCGGCACGCGTTCGTCTTCGTCGCCTTCGCGCATCATGCGGCCTTGCGGAACGAGCGGCCATCCGCCGGCATCAACGATCTTCTGGTACCGCTCGATCGCTGCCGATAAGGCGTTCAGCATCACATCGCTGCGCCATGGCGTGGAATCGGGGCGAAGATCGTCGAGCTGGTCCGGTTTGCGCTCGATGGGCGCAGAGTTGGTGGCGGTACCCGAGCCATAGGAGTTCTGCAACGCATCCCAAAGACTTTGGGCCCGGCTCTGTGGCGCGAACTGCGGGAGCATCTGGAAAATCGCAACGAACAGTGCGAGCGCGGCAATCCTGGATAGCGATGTTCCAGACCGCGTTGTCGAAATCTGATCCCTCATCCCGCCTGCTTGGCCCTCTCGGAAATTACGCGCACTCGCCTGCCATATATAGGAACAGGGCTTCAAACGTTACCGCATCGCACCGCATGTGGGCAGCGGCGTGCCTTTTCAGCCACTTACTGTCATCACGCATATGGCCAAACAGTGACGATGGACTGATCCTTTTCCGTTGCGATCCCCTGCAAACACCAGCCCCAATGTTGCAAACCGGGCGCCGAGCTATCGCGAGAAATGGTCATAGCCGAACAGGCTAACGTCCATTGGGGTTCCATCCGACGCGAGCACATGCACTGGGATGTTTTCCTCCAGGATTCCGAGATCGGTGACCGCCACCCCCGCAGATGCAGCCCCGCGCCGAAAATGGCCGATCAAAGCAGGTGGCACGGCGATCAGTAACTCGTAATCGTCGCCCCCGCACAGGATGCGCTCAAAAAGGCTTGGATCGCTGGCGATGGCCGCGGCAGCGGCGTCCGAGAGAGGGACCCGATCAAAACTCAGCAACACGCCGAGTGGACCTGCGAGACGCTTCAGATCTTTGAGCAAACCGTCCGAAACATCGAGGGCGGCAGACGCATGGGCCCGCAGCGTATCCCCTAACGCTAGCCGAGGACTGGGACGAAGATAGCGGCCGACGAGATAGTCCCGTTGCTCCGCATCCAACCCATCGAATCCAGATTGAGCCAGGCGGATTTTGAGTCCAAGCGCGGCATCACCAATGGTGCCCGTGACGAAGACATGATCACCTTTGCGCGCACCCTGGCGAGGGACGTAGCTTCCCGACGGAAGGCTACCGATGATCGTCACTCCGATCGAGAGTGGTCCAGGCGTCACATCCGTATCGCCGCCAATGAGGTGACACCCGAAGCTCTCTTGCGCTGCTTTCAACCCGGCAGAGAAGGCCGCCATCCACGCTCGACGTGGCGATTCCGGAAACGCCAAATTAAGCACGTAGGAGATCGGCCGCGCGCCTTTCGCAGCGAGATCCGAGACATTAACGGCGAGCGCCTTCCAAGCGATGTCCGCGGGGCTCTCGGTCGGCAAGAAATGGACGCCAGCGATGATCGGATCGCTGGTGAAGACGAGATCTTGTCCGGGGGCGGGGGCCAAAAGCGCAGCGTCGTCGCGCAGGTCAAATGCGCCTGGATCGCCGTTCGTCAGTGGCGCGAGATAATCCTGGATGAGTTCGGTTTCGGTGCCGATCCGGTCAGTCTCGGACGGGTCTGGAGTCGTCGGCATGCTTGGTCCAACGCTCCATTCGAGACGCTTGGTCAGGTTGGCGTCACGCGCTTGGAAACAAATTCGTGGCCACGGATGCGTCGGGCGAGCTTATCGAGGACCCCGTTGACGACGCGCGGCTCCTCTTCATCGAAGAAGACATGGGCGACATTCACATATTCGCTGATCGCCACACGCGCAGGAACATCGCTGCGGTCGAGGATTTCGGCGACGCCGGCGCGAAGAATTGCCCGCAGGATGGAATCGACGCGAACGAGTCGCCAGCCTTCTGCCAACTGCTCATCGATCATCGGGTCGATTTCTCGCTGGCGGCGCACCACAGCCCGCAGGATATCGGCGAAGAAGACGCGATCGGCCGTTGCCAGCGTTTCATCGCGGTTGTCGCCTTCGAAGTGCTGCTCGATGAACTCGGCAATGACGTCATTCACGTCGGTACCGGCCATGTCCATCTGGTAGAGCGCCTGAACCGCGGCGATCCGCGCAGCCGTGCGCGAGGTGATTTCGCCCGTCCGTGGTTTCTTGCTGGCGGTCATGCCGGCACACCCCAGAAGGCGCGCTTTGTCTCGATGAGACGAAGACAGGCGCGCGCGGCGTCGCCGCCTTTGCCGTTGATACCGCCTTCGGCACGGGCGAGCGCCTGAGCGCGGGTATCGACGGTCAGGATCGCGTTGCCGACGGGTATGTTCTGGCGCATCGCGACGTCCATCAGCCAATGATTGGCGTTATTGCAAACGATGTCGTAGTGACCCGTTTCGCCGCGAATGACGCATCCCATCGCTACGGCGCCGTCGAACGTTGCACGACCTGCAGCGCGGGCTTCGGCTGCGGCGGCCAGCACTTGCGGAATTTCCAATGCGCCGGGAACGGAGACGCGCTCGAACGTCACCCCGCGCTTGACGCATTCGTTGATCGCGCCTTCGACCAGGAGGTCGGCGATATCTTCATAGAACCGCGCCTCGATGAATAGCACGTGCGCACGGAGTTGTGGTGCGCCTGTCTCATCGTGCGGCGCTGCTGGTGTTTTCTGGACCATGGTTCGGACTACTCGATCTTCCGGGTTCCGGTGACACGCAGCCCGAACGCTTCGAGGCCCACGTACACGTGTTGTGGCGAACTCGTCAAAAGCACCATGTCCTTGACGCCGAGGTCAGCGAGAATCTGCGAACCGATACCGATTTCGACTTGGCGCCGTTCTTTGCTGGGCTCGACAATCGCACCGGGCGCGGTGTGACGGGACACCCATTCTGATACCGATTTCGGCCGCAGATCGCGGATGAGAACCACTACACCGCGGCCATCTGCTTCGACGGCGCGCATCGACTGCTCGACAATCGTGCCAACTCCGTGGCCATCCACGCCGACCACGTCGGACAGAACGTTCACAGCATGCACGCGGACGAGAACCGGACCACCGCGCGAAAGATCGCCTTTGACGAGCGCAAGGTGCTCGCCCGGCTCTACCGTGGTATCATACACGAAAAGATTGAAATCGCCGGCAATCGTTTGCACCGGCGTCTGCGCCACGCGCTTTACGATGCGCTCATTTTTAAGACGATAGGCGATCAAGTCTTCGATCGAGCCGATCTTGAGACCGTGCGTCTTTGCGAAGAGAGCGAGGTCCGCCATTCGGGCCATCTTGCCGTCTTCGTTCATCACCTCGCAAATGACCGCCGCGGGGTTGAGGCCCGCGAGCTTGGCGAGATCGATCGACGCCTCGGTATGTCCGGCACGAACCAGCACGCCGCCTTCGCGCGCGATCAACGGAAATACATGCCCGGGCGACACGATATCGTCAGCGCCCTTCGTCGGATTGACGGCGGTCGCGATCGTCCGTGCGCGGTCGAATGCCGATATGCCCGTCGAAATGCCCTCCCGCGCTTCGATCGAAGCCGTGAAGGCCGTGCGGTTCCGCGAACCGTTGTGGCGAACCATGTAGTCGAGGTTGAGTTCGGCGGCGCGCGCTTGTGTCAACGACAGGCAAATCAGGCCGCGACCGTGCTTTGCCATGAAGTTGATAACATCGGGCGTCGCCATTTGCGCCGGAATGATGAGATCGCCTTCGTTCTCGCGATCCTCGGCGTCGACGAGAATGACGATACGGCCATTCTCCATCTCCTCGATGATCTCTTCGATCGGCGAGAGCACGCTACCGCTTTGCGCGGCCGGCAGATTTGAGGGGCCCGACATCAGGGGCGAAACTCCATCAGTCGCGCGACGTAGCGCGCGAAAACGTCCACTTCCAGATTGACCAGATCGCCGGGGGTTTTCGCTCCCCAGGTCGTCACCGTCAAGCTATGCGGAATGAGATTGACCCCAAAGCGGGATTCCGCAACCTCGTTGACGGTCAGCGAGGTTCCGTCAAGGGCGACCGAACCTTTAGGAGCTATATAGCGGGAAAGATGCTCCGGCGCTTCGAAAAGAAAGCGCCGGCTTTCGCCATCCGGGGTGATCGAGATTATCTTAGCGACGCCGTCGACGTGACCCGAGACGATATGCCCGCCAAGTTCGTCGCCAACGCGCAGGGACCGTTCCAAATTGACGCGGCGACCCGGATGCCAGCTGCCCAACGTGCTTTTGGCAAGCGTTTCATTTGAAACATCGACGCTGAATTCGGTCCCCGTCGCGAGTGGCCTGATCTCCGTCGCGGTTAGGCAGACGCCATCGCAGCAGATGGAGAGACCCGTTTCCTCAGGCGTCAAACGGTAAGCAGTCTTGAGCTTGAAACCGCCGGCAGAGCGATCCACCACCTCGCCGACGTCGGTGATCAATCCGGTAAACATCCGATCAACGTCCTTCCTTGTCCGGGAGGCGGCGATATCGCCACATCGTATCCGTTCCGATTGGCCGCCGCTCGAAAGCGGTCATGCCGAGATTTCCCACCCATCGCTCGACAGCCTTGGCAGCATCATCGTCAGAGGGGGTTCCAGCCATATAGAGCACGATCTCATCCGCAAAAGACGCCTCGGCGAAACCGCGCCATATTGCCGGTCCTCCTTCGACCAGAAGCCGGGTGATGCCGCGCGCTACGAGCGCTTCCATGGCGGCAGGCAGCCAGAGCGTATTGGCGACGACTCCGACGTCGATAATCTCGGTGCCGCCCTCCGCGATCGCACGCCGAACGTCCGTATTGCTGTCGGCTGAGGTCATAAGCCAGACTGGAACGACGTGCGCGCTTTTGAAAAGTTTTGCATCGACCGGTAGATCGAGAGATCGCGAAAGAACGACGCGCACGGGGGAGCGATCTAAAAGTCCCGGAAGACGGCACGTAAGCTCGGGATCGTCGTCGCGGACCGTGGCGCTACCCACAAGGATGGCATCAAATTCCTTGCGCAAGAGCATACCGTGGGCGCGCGAACGCTCGCCTGTCACCCACACCGGTGCGGATCCGGATCCCCGCGCGATGTCGCCAGTTGCGTTTAGCGCGAGCTTGAGCGTTATGAGCGGGCGGCGTTCGGTGACGCGAACGATGTGACCGCGCGTGATCCAGCGGGCTTCGGAGGCTCCGACCCCGCGGATGACTTCAAGTCCAGCATCGCGCAGCCGATCCAATCCGCGGCCGGCGACTCGGGGGTCGGGATCCTCAATTGCAACGACCGCCCGCTTCAACCCGGCAGCGATGATGGCATCGGCGCACGGACCCGTTCGGCCATAGTGAGAACATGGCTCGAGCGTGACATAGATTGTGGCACCTCGTGCACGCTCACCGGCGACAGCGATCGCTTGCGTTTCGGCGTGGGGACGGCCACCCGCCGCGGTGGTGGATCGCGCAATCACCTCTCCCGTTGCGTTATGTGCAATGACGGCGCCAACGCTTGGATTGGGAGCCGTCGCGCCGAGGCCGCGCTCGGCCATGCGAAGCGCGATCGCCATCATTTCGGCGTCAAACGCATGACTCGGACTCGCCATAGAGCTAGTGCTTTTTCTCGCTCGCGATCTCGTCGACGACGGAGGAACCGAAGCGCTCGGTGAGATCAAGCGGATCGCGGGTGTCGCTCGCCAGCTCTCTGAGCACGGAATGGAAGTCCGCAGCGTCGCGGAAGTCGCGATAGACGGACGCGAAGCGTACATAGGCGACAGGATCCAGTTCGCGCAAGGCCGCCATAACGAGTTCACCAATTTCGGCGGACGTGATCTCCGTTTCGCCAGAGCTTTCGAGCTGACGAACCAGGCCGGAGACTAAGCGGTCGATCCGCTCCGGCTCGATCGGGCGCTTACGCATAGCGACCGAAATAGACTTCGACAGCTTGTCGCGATCGAACAGAACCTTACGGCCGGAGCGCTTAACCACGGTCAACTCTCTGAGCTGCACGCGCTCGAACGTGGTGAACCTGCCGCCGCAGTCGGAACAGACGCGCCGACGCCGGATCGCCGAGTTTTCGTCGGACGGCCGGCTGTCTTTCACTTGGCTATCCTCGCTCCCGCAGAAGGGACAGCGCATTCCTCGATTCCTCCCCTTGGCCCGCCACTCCCGCAGGCGCTGACAGCCTTGTTTCCGGAGAGACAGATTTCTTCTTAACCACAAGCCAGATTCCGGCGCGCAACACACATGCTTGCGCGGCTCAGCCGCGAAGTTTTCAACAATGAGAAAGCCTCACGATGAAAACGTTTCCATACCTTCTCGCAGCCATGTTCGCGAGCTTCATCCTTACATACGCCATTTTCGCCGCCGCGTCCGATGATGCAGGAATCGAGCACTGGGTGGCGGAGCAGACTTCGGCGTTTGCGGCCGTCGCAAGCGGGCATTGATTGATCATGAAACAAAAAGAGCGCCGGGACGACCGGCGCTCTCGCATTACCAAATTCAGACTTGGCTCAAGCGTAGATGGGGAACCGATCGCAGAGCGCTGTCGCCTTCGCCTTCACGGCTTCTTCGACTGCACCGTTGCCCTCTTCGCCGTTCTTCGAGAGGCCGTCGAGAACTTCCGAGATGAGGCGGCCGATCTCCTGGAATTCGGCGACGCCGAAGCCGCGCGTCGTACCAGCCGGCGAACCGAGGCGGATGCCCGACGTCACCATCGGCTTCTCTGGGTCGAACGGGATGCCGTTCTTGTTGCAGGTGATGTGCGCGCGGCCGAGTGACTTTTCCGCCTTGTTGCCGGTGACCTTTTTCGGGCGAAGGTCAACGAGGATGAGGTGGGTATCGGTGCCGCCCGAGACCAGCGCGAAGCCGTTCTGCACCATGACCTCGCCAAGGGCCTTGGCGTTGTCCATTACGTTCTTGATGTAGACCTTGTAGTCCGGACGAAGGGCTTCGCCGAAGGCGACGGCCTTCGCAGCGATCACGTGCATCAGCGGACCGCCCTGAATGCCGGGGAAGATCGCCGAGTTGACCTTCTTGGCGATATCTTCGTCGTTGGTCAGGATCATGCCGCCGCGGGGACCGCGAAGCGTCTTGTGCGTGGTCGTCGTGACCACGTGGGCGTGCGGGAACGGGCTCGGGATGAGGCCGGCCGCAACGAGACCGGCGAAGTGCGCCATGTCGACAAGGAAAGTCGCGCCGACTTCATCGGCGATCGCGCGGAAAGCAGCAAAATCGATCTTGCGCGGGTAGGCGGAGCCACCGGCAATGATGATGCGCGGCTTATGTTCATGCGCGAGCTTCTTCACCTCGTCCATGTCGATGAGGTGCGTATCGGGCTTCACCATATAGTGGACGGCGTTGAACCACTTGCCCGACTGATTGACCGGGGCGCCGTGGGTCAAGTGCCCGCCGGCTGCGAGAGAAAGACCGAGAATCGTGTCGCCCGGCTTGGCCAGCGCAGTGAAGACGCCTTGGTTGGCCTGAGAGCCCGAATTCGGCTGAACGTTAGCGAAGCCGCAATTGAAGAGCTTCTTGGCGCGATCGATCGCCAGTTCCTCGGCAATGTCGACAAACTGGCAGCCGCCGTAATAGCGCTTGCCCGGGTAGCCTTCGGCATACTTGTTTGTCAGAACTGATCCCGCAGCATCGAGCACAGCCTGCGAGACGATGTTCTCGGAAGCGATGAGTTCGATTTCGTGCTGCTGGCGACCGAATTCCTTTTGGATGGCGGCGAAGACTTCTGGGTCCGTCTCCGACAGGTGCGCCTTGAAGAAGCGCGACGTCTGCGAATTTGCGGCGGCCGGTGCAGTCGACATGAGCTTTCCTCTAATTTTCGAAATGTTTTTGTAGCGCTGGCGGGGATGAATGAGCAAGCCCGGCCGGACGCGGGGTTCAACCATAGTACGGGCTCGGACGCCAGCGCTCAACACCCCACCGGCCCGCGTAATATGAACGCGGGATGGCGCTTTGCGCTCAAAGGGGCAGTCAGGACCTACTCTTTCGCGGGGGGTTACTCAGCGGCTTCCGCGAGGCTTTCCATGAGGGCCAGCGGGCACTGTGACCAGAGTTCAGACAGGGCGCCGACGAGATGATCCATATCGGCGTCCGCGTGCTGTGGCGAAGGCGTGAGCCTGAGACGCTCCGTCCCGCGGGGCACGGTCGGATAATTGATCGGCTGAACGTAGATGCCGTAGCGATCGAGCAGCACGTCAGTCAGCGCCTTGCAGCGGACCGGGTCGGCGACAAGGACCGGGACGATGTGGCTCGGGCCCGGGATCACGGGCAGGTCGGCTGCCGCGAGCTTGCGCTTTAGCGTGCGGGCACGTTCCTGATGCTGCTCACGCTCGATGCTGCTCGCCTTCAGGTGCCGGATCGAAGCGACCGCGCCCGCGGCGATGGCAGGCGCCAACGACGTCGTGAAGATGAAGCCTGGTGCGTACGAGCGAATGGCATCACACAGCGTCTTCGAAGCGGCGATGTAGCCGCCCATGACGCCGAAACCCTTCGCCAAGGTGCCGTTGATGATGTCGACGCGGTCCATGACCCCGTCGCGCTCGGCGACGCCGCCACCGCGCGGGCCGTAGAGGCCGACAGCGTGAACTTCGTCGAGATAGGTCAACGCGTTGTATTTCTTTGCGAGATCACAGACGGCGCCAATCGGAGCGACGTGCCCGTCCATCGAATAGACGCTCTCGAATGCGATGATTTTCGGGGCGTCGCGCGGCACCGCTTTCAGTTTGGCTTCAAGATCGGCAAGGTCGTTGTGCAGGAAGATCTGCTTCGGGCCGCGGCCATTGCGAATGCCGGCAATCATCGACGCGTGATTTTTCTCGTCGGAGAAAATGATGCAGCCAGGAAAGAGCGTTGCAAGCGTCGAGAGAGCGGCTTCGTTGGCAACGAAGGCGGAGGTGAAAACAAGCGCCGATTCCTTGCCATGAAGGTCGGCCAGTTCGCGCTCAAGCTCCACGTGGTAATGAGTCGTGCCGGCAATGTTTCGCGTTCCGCCGGACCCGGCACCGACGAGGTCGATGGCTTCATGCATGGCGGCGAGCACCTTCGGGTGCTGGCCCATGCCGAGATAGTCGTTCGAGCACCAGACCGTGATGGGCTTGGCGGCCTCGCCCTTGATCACATCGGCCTTGGGAAAAGCGCCCCGGCGGCGCTTCACGTCAGCGAAAACCCGATAACGCCCTTCTTGCCTTACGGTATTTAGGGCATCGGAGAGCTTCTGCTCGTAATTCATTCCCGTTTCCGCTCCCTTAAGCACGACGTTCATTTTTGGCCGTTATGGACCCGTGAATAACAAAGGACCAGTGCCGTTTCGTCGCGCAGTTGCATGAAATTTCGGTCATGCTCAAGCACTTTCTGCTCCCGCATCGCACCCAAAATCTCCCAACCGATCCTAGTCCTTTACCTTGCGATCCAGCTCTCGATCTTGAGGCGGATCAAACAATACCAAAGTATGTGGGAGAATTGTGGGTCTAGTAAGAGGCAGCGATCTCACCCACCCCATCCCGCTGGTAGATGTCGCGGCGGAACTGGACCACTCCGTCCGCCGTGGCCCAAGCGCTGATGTAGACGAAGAGCAGCTGAACCGGCTTTTTCAATCGGACATCCAAGGGGCGGCCGTTTTCCTTCATTTCAGCCACCCGGTCGCTGTCCCACCCGTTCTGGCCCGCAAGCAGCCATGCGGCCAAGTTTTCGATGTTGTGAACGCGAATGCAGCCCGAACTCTCCGAGCGGAAGTTGCGCCCGAAGATCCGGTCCGACGGCGTGTCGTGCATGTAGACCGAATGAGCGCTGTCGAAATTGATTTTCAGAAAGCCCAGCGGATTTTCCTTTCCGGGCTTTTGGCTATAGCGGTATGTCCCCGGCGAGACCTTGTCCCAATTGATCTTCTCTGGGTCGACCTTGCGGCCGGTGCCGTCATAAGCGTCAATGCCGAACTTAAGAAGGACGTTTTGGCCCTTCTTCTGCATCTCACGGCCGCGAGGGATGAGATCTTCGGAGATGACCGTCGGCGGCAGGCGCCATGTCGGGTTGAAGCTCAGATCAGTGATAGGGGTATGCAGCAGCGGTGTGGGCCTCTCGGCCTTGCCAACGACGCCCGCATACCTTGCGACGATCGCGCCATTCTGGACGGCCTCGATCTGAGCCGCGGGAATGTTGACCAGCACGTACTTCTGCGAGGCGGTGGGCACCGCTTCCTGCAGGCGCGTGAGATTGACCTTGAGCTGCTTTAGACGCACGTCGGCGGGAACATTGAGGGCCAAGATCGTGCGTTTGTCGGCGATCCCGGTCGGCGTCAAACCGTTCGCCGCCTGGAACCGTTTCAGAGCCTTATCGACGTCGCCATCGAAATAATTCGATGAGGCATTGCCTCCCCGAAGATCACCGGAGGCGGTCAGGCGGGCCCGCAACAGCGCAACCGCCGGGTCGGTCGTGCCAAACTGCATGAGGCTGTCGCGCGGCGTTTTATTCGGTGGGACCGGGAGTTGAGGCCAGCCGCCCTGGCTGACGATCATCAGATACTGCCGGACAGCCATCTTGGTTGCTTCGATGTTGGCCTTGGCCAGCGTTGCGAAGCCTTTTGGCGGATTGGCTTCCCACTCACGCACAAAATCGGGGTCGGTGGGATTGGTCGAGTACGAGGGGGTATCGTTGCTTGGCGAGCCAAAGTTCAACCAGCCGAAGCTTTGGGCGGCGGCGCCGTTTGGGCTGACCCAGATCGGCCCGCAAATAGCTGCCAGGCCGCAGGCGAGCGATGCCAGTCGCCTTACCGAGCGCGTGCCAGTTCCCAATATCAATCGCGCCGCGCGCACCTTCGTCTCCCCCGAGCCGTTTGCGACCGCATGTTTCTGTTTGCGTCACTTTATCTGAATTGACGGAAACGAAAAGGACCACCCGCTTTCGCAGAGTGGCCCTTCATGCTGCGGGACAACAGCATGGCAAACGGAGGTAGCGCGAAGGTCCTTATCAGAGGCGATAGCGGATCTGGTCAGACCAGAAACGTTCGAGACGCACCAATGCCTTATTGAGGTTCTTCACGTCTTCGCTGGACACTTCGCCAACGGTCTGCACCGAACCCAACTGACGGAGATAGAGCTTGCTGACGACGTCGCGGGCTTCGAGACCCTTGTCCGTCAAGCTCACCCGGACCGACCGGCGATCGGTATCGGAGCGCTTGTAGTGGATGTAGCCCATATCAACGAGCTTCTTGAGATTGTAGGAGACGTTAGAGCCGAGATAGTAGCCACGCGTCTTGAGTTCGCCGGCCGTTAGCTCGCTTTCGCCAATGTTGTACAGGAGCAAAGCCTGCACGCTGTTGAGTTCGGCACCGCCGCGACGGTCGAATTCATCCTTGATGACGTCGAGAAGAAGCCGGTGGAGACGCTCGATCAACCGGAGCGCCTGGAGATATTCTCCACGAAAGCCTTCTTCGTGGACTGGCGCGTGATGGCGCCCGATATCATACGCTAAACTCATAACCCTGCCTCATACACTGTTTGACGCTACCCCGGTTTGCCCCGGGTTTTGACAAAACAATAATCTGGAGGGTTGAATTTCGCCTAAATAGATATAGTAAAAGAATAGTATCGGGGGTGGTTATAAAGGGAATTTTAAGCTATTTTCTGAACAAGCGGGCGTCTTGGTAAGTATTTTATTAAAATCGAATGCGAATTTTTACAAGCTTTACTTTGAATCCTTAGACACGGGCGGCCTGCATTTCTGTGCGAAGCGGCAACTCCAAATCTCCTTCAGGGAGAGGCGCGAAATAGCTGTCGAGGATATCGGGCACGATGTCTTCGTATCGACCAGGCATCCACGTTGGCTTGCCGTCCTTGTCTCGGAGCAGAGCGCGCACACCCTCGTGGAAATCGTGATTCTCGAGGCATCGTACGGCGAGGCGATAATCTTCGATCAAGGTTTGCCGGATGTCGAAGCCGAGTGCTGCCTTGATGTGACGGAGCGTGATCTCCAAGGAAATCGGAGAGCAGTTCCGCAGGCCTGCCAGCGTCTTCGTCGCCCATTCTGAACCCTTCACGTCGGCGCGCTCGAGCGATCGGAAGATCCCATCGAGGGTCGGCTCGGAGAAATGATCCAGGATTTGCATTCGCTCCTTCTGCAATTCTCCCGGCTCTTGCACCTCATTCAATCCATCAAGCAGGGGATCAACCGGCACAGCGTCCTTCAGCTGAGAGAGAATGCTGGGGTAGTGGTTTGATGAGATACAATGAGTGACGAGGCCCAGCCATTGCGCGTCGGCGCGCCCAATCGCACGCCCCGTCAATCCGAGATAGAGCCCAATAGGCCAGGGCATCTTCGCCAATACGCGCGCAACTCCGACATCGGGAAAAAGACCGATCTTCGTTTCGGGCATCGCCCATTTGAACTTTTCACCTGCGATGCGGTGCGTATTGAAAGCCGATAGCCCCGCGCCCGAACCCATGCAAAAGCCATCGATGAATGAGACCGTAGGTTTGGAAAAACATTCAAGCAGCCAGTTCAGCGAATACTCGTCTCTGAGATAGCCCTTCGCAACTTCGATATCGGCTTTGGCGGCGGCGGATAGCGCGAGCACGTCCCCACCGGCGCAGAATGCCTTGGGGCTGCTGGATAAGAGAGCCACGATGTAGATATCTGGGTTACGCGCGATACGTGGAATCGCTGCGCTCAGTGTCCTGCACATTTCATTGTCGAGCGCATTGAGCGAATCGGGGCGGTCGAGAGTAAACGTCTGCAGCGCCTGTGACTGGGCAGCGATGATCTTCGATGGCGATACGGGCGGCGCGGCGCTCAGATCGATGTTATGTTCGTTCACGAGAAACTCGATTGCTATGGGCAATGCTTCGACTCACGAGATGCTATGCCCCCTTTCGATCCGGATCGCTAGATTTTGCGTCGATTGAGCGCGTTCGGCGCTCACAGATGTTTCTTTCGGGCCTTGTAACAGAGCTGCAACGCCATCGCCTTGGCCTGGCGCGCGAACTCTGCAAAGATGCGGGCGGCATAGTCGCTTGGGGGTCAGGCGGATAGGCATCACTCCACTGTTGCATCGGACGCTCCGGCACATCCGCGATTGACGAGGACTACCGAAACAATGATTGCGTCACGGAGCGACGGCAAGTTCGCCAACCATGCACGTCGGCGAAAAGCGACGGCCGCAATGGCGCTCGGCGCTGTTCTCGTCTGCTTCGTGTCGCCCGACACCTACGGTGCACAAAAAAAGCACCCGGCTCCCACCGCGCAAGCCACGGAACCGGCCGTCAAGCCCGATGCGGCCCCCGCGGCAGCAACTCCTGAGGCTAAACCCCCACAGAGCGCTCCCAATCCGACGAAAGCCGCCTCGGCTTGGACGCCCGCGGAGATTGCGGACGCCCGCGCGCGCTGCGCCGTCGTCCTTCAGCGCGTTCACGCCGTGGCGCTGCCGCACGAGCCTATCCGCGAAGGTGCGTGCGGGGCGCCGGGTCCGGTCGAGTTGATCAGCATCGGACGGAATCCTGAAGTCGCGTTGTCGCCGCCCGCGATCGTGCGCTGCGATCTGATTGAGCCGCTCGTCACCTGGTTTGAGCAGGATGTTCAGCCGCTGGCGCGCAAGCTGCTCAAGTCGCAGGTCATCCGCATCGAGACCATGAGCTCGTACGACTGCCGCAACGTCTATGGCATGAAGGGAGCCAAGCTGAGCCAACACGCGCTCGCGAACGCGCTCGACATTGGCGGCTTCATCACGGCTTCCGCAAAGACAGCAGAGGTGCTGGACGAGTGGGGCAAGCCCCAGCGCGAGATCCTGGCGGAAGCCGCAGAACGTAAACAGGCTGCCGAAGCTGCCGCGAGCAAAACGGCGCAAGCCGGAGTGACGGGCAATCCGGTTCCGGGCGCGCTGCCCTCGATGGTGCCATCAACGGCCGGGGCGGCCGCGGCTGGTCTCGCTCGCTCTACCATCGTCGATGGCCTGCCCAGAGCGGAGGTCATCGCGACTGCATCGCCCATCAACGACGCCAACCGGCTCGGCGGGCCGGCTTTGCAGCGAGATTCGCCCACCCGCCCCACGCCATCGATCGACAATCCTGATCCGAAAATGCAGGCGTTCCTACACGAAGCGCACAAGGCTGCCTGCAGGATATTCGGCACCACGCTTGGACCCGAAGCGAACGCTGCCCACCGCAATCACTTCCATGTCGATATGGCCGAGCGGAAGTTCACCAAGATCTGTGACTAAGGCAGCGACCGCCGGACGGAGCGGCGCCTTCCTTGGCAACCGAACCAGATAACTGCTCTGCACTTGGCGACTTGCGCTCAAGTCCCGGCCATGCCCATTTGTCGGGCCTAAACCTTTGTTCTTGAACCAACTGAGTTTTGCAGGACCTTTTCGCATGTCGTCTCGCACGCGCCCCCCGGCCGCAAAAAATGACACAACAGCGGAACCGCTGTCCGGCGGATTTCCCGCCATTCGCATGCGCCGAAACCGCCGTAGCCCATGGTCGCGTCGCCTCGTTGCCGAACATCATGTCTCGCCGAGCGATCTCATCTGGCCGATGTTCGTCGTTGATGGCGAAGCCCAGCGCGTTCCCGTGACCTCGATGCCGGGCGTCGAACGCTTGAGCGTCGACCTCATTGTCGAGGCGGCGAAGGAAGCGGAGCGTCTCGGCATTCCGGCACTGGCCTTATTTCCCTTCACCGATCCAAAGAAGCGGAGCGAAGGCGCCAATGAAGCATTCAACCCAGACAATCTCGTCTGCCGGGCCACGCGCGCCATCAAGGCGGCGAAGCTCGACATTGGCGTGATCCTTGACGTGGCGCTTGATCCTTATACGAGCCACGGCCACGACGGCCTCATCATCGGCGGCGAGATCGCGAACGATGAGACGACGGCGGCGCTCGTCAGACAATCGCTCGTGCAGGCCGAAGCTGGGGCAGATGTGCTTGCGCCCTCCGACATGATGGACGGGCGTATCGGCGTCATTCGCTCTGCGCTGGAAGCGTCCGGATACAAGAACACGCAGATTATGTCGTATGCCGCAAAGTATGCGAGTGCGTTCTACGGGCCTTTCCGCGATGCCGTGGGTTCGACTGGCCTGCTCAAGGGCGATAAGCGCACGTATCAGATGGACCCTGCCAACACGGATGAGGCGCTGCGTGAGGTTGCGCTCGATCTCGACGAGGGCGCCGATATGATCATGGTGAAGCCCGGGATGCCGTACCTCGACATCGTCCAGCGCGTATCGAGTGAATTCGGCGTACCGACGTTCGCGTATCAGGTGTCGGGAGAATACGCGATGCTCGCTGGCGCCTTCGAACGTGGCTGGCTCGACCCGGACAAGACCATGATCGAGAGCCTTCTGGCCTTCAAACGCGCGGGCGCATCCGGCGTGCTCACGTACTTCGCGCCGAAAGTCGCCAAGCTGCTGGCAGACTAACGCCAGCAGAGAGAAAAACCTATCGCCGGACGCGGCGGCGGAAGTCCTGGTCTGCGGGAATCTGGTCAGCAGGCGGCGGTCCGTTTGCAGGGGCGCCCGCAGCGTCGGCCTGGCCTGGATTGTCCGACGGCGGGACCGTACTGCCGTTTGGATTATCTTCTGCGATCGTCCGGCTCGGCTTATCGCAATGCGTCAGCCAGACATCGTAGGTCGGATGTTCGAGACCGTAGATGCCTGGGCTTTCCGCGAACATCCAGCCCGTGAAGATGCGCTTTTCCGAGCCATCAAGCTGCGTCTCGTCGATTTCAACGAATGTCGTCGTCTTGGGCTCATCGGTTGGTGGGCGCGAGTAGCACGCGCGCGGCGTGATCTTCAGCGCCCCGAACGTCGCCGTGGTGTTGAGCGGTATTTCGACCTTAGAAATGTGCGCCGTCACCTTGTCGAGGGCGGAGAACACGGCGACCTGATTTTCGATGCGATCGGCGCGCGCGGGGATCGACAAAATGGCTGCGCCAAAAAAGACGGCAAAGCCGAGCGCGGGCGCACTTCCCAGGAACGAAATCAATCGACTCCGCGCACGATTACGATTTCCGACTGCGAAGCGCCTTGGCGCAACTCGACCGCCCGTTGATATTCTGGAGAACGGTAGCACGCGACAGCCTTCTCGTAGCTTTCGAATTCAATAACGATATGGCGCAACTTCGACGGGGCTTCCGGAGCGACGAACTCGCCGCCGCGGACCAAAAATTTCGCGCCGAACTTGTCGAACGCGATTTTGTCCTGAGCAAGATACGCGGCGTAGCCGTCAGGGTCCGAAATCGTCACATGGATGATCCAGTAGCCTTTTGACATGCGGGCGCAATCCCCGAGGAACACCGATACCGCTTAATTCGGCTTCCACGCCTTATAGTCGCTGGATGACTTCGCGCGCTCGCCCGCGCCGAGAATCGACCCCTTGGGGCGATAAGCGCGCGATGTGCCGGTCATGTTCATCTGATGCGGCTTTTGCCAAGGCCGGGGGATGTACCGCTCTTCGGTCGGTGGCGTGTCCACCGTATAATGGAGCCAGCCATGCCACTCCGGGGGCACCTGACTAGCTTCCGAGATCTTGGGATAGGTCACCCAGCGCGCGGGAACACCGAGCGGGCCAGCGCCGCTTTTCTGGATGTAATAGCGGTTCCCGAACTGGTCCTCGCCGACGAACTTGCCCTTCCGCCACGTGAAGAAGCGCGTTCCCCAGGTGTTTCCACCCCACCAGCTGAAGATCTCGCTGAACAAGCTCATTACCGAGCATCCTTTTCCGCCGCAAACAGTCCACGAATTAGCTGCACTGCGGCACTGATGTCTAGACGCCAATGAGGCGATGCAGGCGCGCAACAACAGCAGTGTGGAATCGCACTAGAGTTGGGCCGGAACGGCGCTGAAACCCTGCCATACAGCAGCGTCCACAAAACGCCCTCCGAGGCGAGCCTGCTGAAACCCAAGCAAATCCGGCGTAAATCGGGCTTCCTCAAAAAGTTGCCCACACTACTACATCTAGTGTCGGTTGCGGGTGCCACCCCAACATCTATTTATTTTCCCTTGTCCGACTCTCGGCGAATCTCTAGCGTCGTCCTTGTTGCGACACTCCTAAGACACGCGTCTTTTGATCCACGTCGCGATCACACACTCAGGTCGGCATGAAGCCGACGAAACTGCCGTTTCGGTCGTTTTCGTCGGTAGGGGTCATGCGGCCTAAGTCATCCCGCCAAACGCGTCGGCCTCAGTGGCCGGTGCGCGGCGACAAACATACGGCGTCCGGTCTCGTTTCGCTTACGTACGCCCCGCAATTCGGGGGCACTTTTACATGAAGATCACGCGGCGGTTCACGAAAGCCGGACTTTCTCCCTATGCTTCGATCCCCTTCCGGCGCGCCACGTCCGAGATCAAGAACCCCGATGGTTCGGTCGTATTCAGGTTAGACGGCTTCGATGTCCCCGAGCAGTTCAGCCAAGTTGCAGCGGACATTCTGGCGCAGAAATACTTTCGTAAAGCGGGCGTCGCACGGCGTCTGAAGCGTTGCGAAGAGACGCAGGTTCCCTCTTGGCTCTGGCGCTCCGCCCCGGATGAGGCCGCCCTTGCCGAGCTGCCGGAGGGCGAGCGTTTCGGCGGCGAATCCGATGCGCGCCAAGTATTCGATCGCCTCGCCGGCACGTGGACCTATTGGGGCTGGAAGGGCGGCTACTTCTCTTCCGAGGAAGACGCGCAAACCTTCTTCGACGAACTGCGCTACATGCTGGCGATGCAGATGGCAGCGCCCAACTCGCCACAATGGTTCAACACTGGTCTGCATTGGGCTTACGGCATCGACGGCCCCGGCCAGGGCCACCTTTATGTCGACTATCAGACGGGCGAACTCGTCCAGTCGACCTCAGCCTACGAGCATCCGCAGCCGCACGCCTGCTTCATTCAGTCGGTTGCCGACGACCTCGTCAACGAGGGCGGCATCATGGATCTGTGGGTGCGCGAGGCGCGCCTCTTCAAGTACGGCTCAGGCACAGGATCGAATTTCTCGTCTCTTCGCGGCGCCAATGAAAAGCTGTCGGGCGGGGGGCGTTCCTCCGGCCTCATGAGCTTCCTCAAGATCGGCGACCGGGCGGCGGGCGCGATCAAGTCGGGTGGCACGACACGGCGCGCGGCAAAAATGGTCGTCGTCGACGTCGATCATCCGGACATCGAAGAATACATCGGCTGGAAGGTGCGCGAAGAGCAGAAGGTCGCCGCGCTCGTCACCGGCTCGAAGATCTGCCAGAAGCGCCTCAAGGCCGTGATGAAGGCCTGCGTCAACTGCGAAGCAGAGGGCGATGCCTGCTTCGAGCCGACGAAGAACCCGAAGCTGAAGATCGCGATCCGTGAAGCCAAGCGCGATGGCGTTCCCCAGAACTACATACTGCGCGTCGTCCAGTTCGCCAAACAGGGCTACAAGGACATCGAGTTCGACACCTATGACACCGACTGGGACAGCGAAGCTTACCTGACGGTCGCCGGCCAGAACTCCAACAACTCGGTGCGCGTCACCGACGACTTCCTGAACGCCGTCGTCGAAGACAAAGAGTGGAAGCTGCTCTCGCGCCTCGGCAACAAGGTGACGAAGACGATCCGTGCGCAGGATCTCTGGGAGCAGATCGGCTTTGCCGCATGGGCTTCGGCCGATCCGGGAATCCAGTTCCACACGACGATCAACGACTGGCACACCTGTCCGCAGTCGGGACCGATCCGCGCGTCGAATCCTTGCTCGGAATACATGTTCCTCGACGACACGGCCTGCAACCTCGCCTCGCTGAACCTGCTGCGGTTCCGTCGCGACGACAAGTCTTTCGACATCGAGTCCTATGAGCACGGCTGCCGGCTCTGGACGATCGTGCTCGAGATTTCGGTGCTGATGGCCCAATTCCCGTCGCGGCAGATCGCAGAGCTCAGCTACCGCTATCGGACGCTCGGCCTCGGCTTTGCAAACATCGGCGGATTGCTGATGTCGGCGGGCATTCCCTACGACTCGGAAGAAGGCCGGGCGATCTGCGGTGCGATCTCCGCCATCATGACGGGCGTCTCCTACGCCACGAGCGCGGAGATGGCGGCCGAACTTGGCACGTTCCCGGGGTACGCGCCGAACGCTCAGGACATGCTGCGCGTGATGCGCAATCATCGTCGCGCTGCGCATGGTGAAGCGGAGTTCTACGAGAAGCTCGCCACTGCTCCCGTGCCGCTCGATCATGACGCGCTGACGGATCCTCGCCTTGGCGAAGCCGCCAAGCGTGCCTGGGATCGCGCGCTCGAACTTGGGCAAGAGCATGGGTACCGCAATGCGCAGGCTACCGTCGTGGCGCCGACCGGCACGATCGGTCTCGTCATGGACTGCGATACGACCGGCATCGAGCCCGATTTCGCTCTCGTGAAGTTCAAGAAGCTTGCGGGCGGCGGCTACTTCAAGATCATCAACCAGTCGGTGCCGGAAGCGCTCCGCGCACTCGGGTATCGTGAGAGCGAGATTGCCGAGATCGAAGCGTACGCCGTCGGCCACGGTTCGCTCGCCCAGGCGCCCGCCATCAACACGGCAACGCTGAAGGCGAAGGGTTTCAGCGACGACGTTCTCGCCAAGATCGAGAAAGGTCTCGCAACGGCCTTCGACATCAAGTTCGTCTTCAACCGCTGGACGATTGGCGACGACTTCATGACGGGCAAGCTCGGCGTCCCCGCTGACAAGCTCGCCGATCCCTCGTTCGATATCTTCGCCCACCTGGGTTTCTCCAGGAAGGATGTCGACGCCGCGAACGAGCACGTCTGCGGAGCCATGACACTCGAAGGCGCGCCGCATCTGAAGTCCGAGCATCTGCCGGTGTTCGACTGCGCCAACCCGTGCGGCAAGAAGGGTAAGCGGTACCTTTCGGTCGAGAGCCACATCCGCATGATGGCAGCTTCGCAGCCGTTCATTTCGGGTGCGATCTCGAAGACGATCAACATGCCGAACGATGCGACGGTTGAGGACTGCAAACAGTCCTACATGCTGTCGTGGAAGCTCGCGCTGAAAGCCAACGCGCTCTACCGCGACGGCTCGAAACTGTCGCAGCCGCTCAACAGCCAGATCCTGGGCAGCGATGATGATGAGGCGCTGGAGGCGGCAGAGACGCTGATGAGCCAGCCGCTCGCCGCGCGGACGGCGACGATCACGGAGAAGATCGTCGAAAAGATCGTCGAGCGCGTCGTGTACGTCGAACGTGAGAAAGCGCAGGGCCGCGACAAGCTGCCGGGCCGGCGCAAGGGTTACACGCAGAAAGCCTCCGTGGGCGGCCACAAGGTGTATCTGCGCACGGGCGAATACGACGACGGCCGCGTCGGCGAGATCTTCATCGACATGCACAAGGAAGGCGCTGCCTTCCGGTCATTGATGAACAACTTCGCCATCGCGATCTCGCTTGGCCTGCAGTACGGCGTGCCGCTGGAAGAATATGTGGAGGCGTTCACCTTCACGCGCTTCGAGCCGGCCGGTCTGGTGCAGGGTAACGAGACGATCAAGAACGCGACGTCGATCCTCGACTACATCTTCCGTGAGCTGGCGGTGTCGTATCTCGGCCGTCACGACCTCGCCCACGTCGATCCGCGGGAAATCGTCGGCGAGACGGGCCTTGGGTCAAGCGACGACGAAACGGACGAACAGCTGGCGTTCGACCTGCCGGAGAGCGTGACGAAGATGGTGTCGAAAGGCCTCGTCCGTGGCGCTCCCGTTGTTCGGCTCGCGAGCCGGATGACGAGCACGACGTCGGGCAAGCCATCGTCACTTGGTGCGGCTGCGGTGCAGAGCAACGCAAGCTTTGACGTTACGGCCAGGTACGTCGACTCGACGCTGACGCACGGCGCCAACGCGCTTGCAGCAGTGAGCGAGGAGATGCACGTCGCCACGGCGCCTGTGCTGACGAAGTCGGAGCTCTTCAAGCAACGCATCTCGGAGGCGAAACTTCGCGGCTACGAAGGCGTCGCCTGCACCGAATGCTACAACTTCACGATGGTGCGCAACGGCACTTGTTTGAAGTGCGATACGTGCGGATCGACGAGCGGGTGCAGTTGATGCGTCATGAAAAATGCTTCGGGGCTGCCGTTACCGGCAGTCCCGCCTTGAACTGAAGTGATGCTGATCGGTTCTCGATATATAGCGTTTAATGGTCTCTTTCTTCCTTTGGAGGAGACCTTCTGCCGCGTCCGGCAGACGGCCGTTTCAATACATTTCGCGACTGGCGTCGAAAATTGGCCGATTGCAAATGCGGGCACTGGTTTTCTCTACCAGTTTTGCGGCCGTCGGTTTTGCATCCTAACAAGACATCAGCTCATCAATGGCTTCGACCCCGGCCAAATCGCTATTAAGTTGACCTCTGACGAGCGCCGATTGTTTTCGGGTGGCCGAATAGTATCATTCCCGTCCGCATACCATGGATCTGAAGAAGCCGACTTGGTGGCGCTAGAATTGCCGTGGGCATATCAAAATTTAATAACTGCGCCGATTTTTTACGATGCCTCGACAGCAGATTGCGTTATGCAAAGAGGGGAACAGTTATGTGCAATCGGTTTCCCAAGTGGGCTGACGGAAATCTATGGTGATGAGGAGTGTGAAGGCATAGGCACAAGCCAGGTTATGACATGGGGAGTTCGAGGTACCGATGGCGGTCTTCCCTCACTTTGCATGTCGGAAAGTCGAGTAATGCGGCCTCGGTGCAAAGGAGACTTTGACGGTTTCAGCGGAGCACCGGTCTATGGCGTCAATTCCCATACTAGGAAAATGACATTTCGGGGCATAGTCATCCGTGGGGGGCGCGACACCTTGTATTTTACACCTCATGAATGGGTAGATTTTCTTTGCGAAAAGGCGTTCTCGGAACCTCCTCTCGATCCCGTCGCGATACTGCCTCGCCACGCAAGTCAGAGTGATTGTTCAAAAAGCGCGTCATCCTCGGATGCGTGAGCGCGCGCGATGTGCGTTCGGGTATCCAGCGTGAGACTCGTCGAAGAAGACGCGACGCTGCACTCATAAAAAACTAACCCGCCGAGAGCGGCTCCGGAGATGCGCGTACGGAGTGCTCTCGGCGGTGCGTGGACGCGTGGCTGAATCGACCCCCCGATCAGCACGCGATCCGTCAGCTCTTTTTCGCCTTCTTCACTTTCTTCGGCTTGTGATCCTGCGCCACCTTCTGCTTGTGCGCCTTATGCGAAACCTTCTTCTTGGCCTTCGCATCATCCGTTGCGGTAAGCGTCGCAGCGCCCTTGGCGTGCAGCTTCGGCAATTGAGTGGCGGCTTGCACCGGGGCGGCCGCGCTCAGAGCAAACGCTCCAAGCAAAATCAATCCTGCAATCTTCATCGTCTTCTCTTCCCAAGAATAGCCGCAGCCGGTCTCGGGCTGCGGGAGCGACGCTAGGCGGACGTTCCGCAAAAGAGAAAGAAGAAGACTTCAAATGCTCCGAAGGATTTCTTCGTTGCAACTTTAAAGGCGAGGATTGGTGGCGAAGAACTCGTTCCTAGTGACAAGCGCGCCTTGTTTCCCTCATCATTTTGTTATATTATACTTTATTGAAACGAGGGGAAATCGACATGCCGACATACAGGACTAAGTCACTCCGATCAGAACGCCGGAGCGTGGCGGCGGCGATGATCGCGCTTGGGATGGCACTTGGGCTCATGCCGGCTGGCGACGCACGTGCGGCTGCGTCGGGTAGTATTGTGTCCGCAGCGGCCGACACGGAGGACCATCTCGTTCGTCGCTGCAAAATGCGGTCGAAGGCCGAATATTGCTATTGGGAGAAGATCGAGGCGCGCCATGCCTCCGAACATTGAAGTCCGCCGCGCAAATCGCCTTTAAATATAAGGTTTTGCGACGCACCTTGATGTCATAACACTGCAATATGCGCAGCGTTACGTCCTCCCGAAAATCTAAAATCAGGAGGCGAGGGAAACAATGTCAGACGTGGCGTTGAGTGGTGCGGTGCCCAGCGGTGCGGGCTCGCCAAGCAGCAGGCCCAATCTCGATCACGGTACGAGCCCGATTACGGTTCTGATTTTTCTGAGCCTCCTGGCTGGCGGTCTCTTCTTCACCGCCTACAGTCTCTACCAAGATATTCAAGCAGCCGGCGTGCCTGTCACAACCTGGCTGCCATTCCTGCTTCTCGGTGTCGCTCTGCTCATCGCCCTCGGCTTTGAGTTCGTCAACGGCTTCCATGATACCGCCAACGCCGTCGCGACCGTCATCTATACGCACTCGATGCCCGCCAACGTCGCGGTTCTCTGGTCCGGCTTCTTCAACTTCCTCGGCGTGCTGTTGTCGACCGGCGCAGTCGCGTTCGGCATCATCTCGCTGCTGCCGGTTGAACTGATCCTGCAGGTCGGCTCGAGCGCCGGCTTCGCCATGGTGTTCGCGCTGTTGATCGCGGCCATCATCTGGAACCTCGGAACGTGGTGGCTCGGGCTTCCTTCCTCTTCGTCCCACACGTTGATCGGCTCGATCATCGGCGTCGGCGTCGCCAACTCGCTGCTTCACGGCGGCAACGGGACGTCGGGCGTCGATTGGGGCAAGGCCCAGGAAATCGGTATGTCGCTGCTGATTTCGCCGCTCGTCGGCTTCTTCTTCGCCGCCCTGCTGCTCGTCATCCTCAAATTCATCATTCGCAATCCCGCGCTCTACAAGGAGCCGGAAGGCAATCAGGCTCCGCCGTGGTGGATCCGTGGCCTCCTCATCCTGACGTGCACGGGCGTGTCTTTCGCGCATGGCTCGAACGATGGCCAGAAAGGCATGGGTCTCATCATGCTGATCCTCATCGGTACCGTGCCGATGGCCTACGCTCTGAACCGCGCGCCGGCGCCGTCGCAGATCGTCGAGTTCAAGGCAAACGCTGCCGCCGCTGCCTCGGTCATCGACAAGCAGGCGTCAGGCTACAACGTGATCGGCAACCCGCGCCCGGCGGTCGAGAGCTACATCTCGAGCCGCACGATCAGTGAGGGCACGTATCCAAGCCTTTCGGTTCTCGTTCGCGACATCTCTCAGCAGGTCGATAGCTACGGCACGCTCGATAAGGTTCCCGCGTCGGCCGTCTCGAACGTTCGAAACGACATGTACCTTGCCTCGGAAGCGCTTCGCTTCCTGCTCAAGGACAAGGCCAACAACTTGAAGCCCGACGAGGTCAAATCGATCACCGCCTTCAAAGGCTCGCTCGATAAGGCGACGCGCTTCATCCCGCTGTGGGTCAAAGTGGCGGTGGCGATCGCACTCGGGCTTGGAACGATGGTTGGCTGGAAGCGGATCGTGGTTACGGTCGGCGAGAAGATCGGCAAGACACACCTTACCTACGCGCAGGGTGCTTCCGCTGAAGTCGTCGCCATGGCGACGATCGGAGCCGCCGACGCTTACGGTCTCCCGGTCTCGACGACCCACGTGCTTTCGTCCGGCGTAGCGGGAACCATGGCGGCGAACGGTTCGGGCCTTCAGTGGGCGACAATCCGCAACCTGCTCATGGCGTGGGTGCTGACACTGCCGGTGTCGATACTTCTCGCAGGCGGTCTCTACGTCGCCTTCGCCAAAGTGTTCTAGGCATCCGACTGCCAAGGCAGCTGAGGCGCGAACCGAACGATGAGAAAGGCGCGGGCTGGGGCTCGCGCCTTTTTGATTGACCGCCCGTTCGTCGTGATGCCGATAAGTTCCGCCTACAGAATTGCTCTAGTGGATGATTGACGCGCCGGTTTGTTCTGACAAGCTCGCGTGCCGCGTCGCTGCGCGCTTGGGAGGGGTATCGTGCCGCCGGAAGTTCTCGCCTGGACTTTACTGTTCGTCATCGGATTCGCGCTCACCTATCGTTTTTTTGCCTGGATCGGCCGCCTTGCACGGCGACAGCCTCCGAGGCGGGAGAGCGACGCGCCGGCCGCGACTGCGCCAGCGGCTCCGCTTCAAAGCGCGGCCGTGGACCGGACCGTCGCCGACCTCCCAATAGTGCCAGCCGCCGCCGAGCCGACCGTCACGGCACCTGCCGAGGGGAAAAGTGTTCGCGAGGTGGCAACTGATCCGCCCGCCCCTCTTCTCTCTGCCAGCCCCGCGGCTCCACGGTTCATTGCGCCGCCGCCTATGCCGCTGGCAGCAAGCGCGGTGATGTCCGCCCGCATTGCTGGCGAGGCTGTCCGGATGGCGCTTGCGCCGAGTATTGCCGCTACGTTGCCGCCGAGGCCAAAGCCGAGTGTCGAGGCGACGCTACCGCCGCGAACGACCGCGACACCGCCGAAGGAGCGCATGCGGGAACCAGAACAGGTCGCAGCGGCGCCCACCGATAATATCTTTGCGGATTTGGCGCGGTCGTCGAGCATCCCCGATGAAGTCACGCCGCGAAAGGAGAGCGCCGAAAGCGCTGTATCGAATGAGATGCCGCAGCCGATCGAGGCCACGAGATCCATCCGTCTCCTCGCCCGCAGGATTGGCCGTGAAGCTGTCAAACTCGATATTCGTCTTCGGGATTCGCGCGAGCGCCGCGTCGTGCCTATGCCGAAGACGTTGCGCAGTCCAACCCTCCCCGCGACCGACAAGGGCTTGAAGGTGCTCATGCCGAAGGTGCCTCCGGAGAGAGGTCCCTCGCGGCGGATCGGGATCAGAACAGCCGATGCAGTGGTCTTAGCGTCGACGCCGGTCCGGTGCAGGATCATCGGCGCCAGCCCGCGGCCGTCCCGCGTGTTGGCTATGTCCTCCGTGTGATGGCCGGCTGCTAGAGGCATGTCCTGGCGGCAACATGTGCCGGGGAATGCGTCAAAGCCCGGTCTCCAGGGCAGCGTCAGACATCAAAGAGCGATTCTTCAACGAATTTGAAAAGCGCGTTGTTTCGGGAAGATTTGAGCGCTCGGAGGGGGACGCGCGAAAATCTCTCCACATCTTATCCTCGTTCCTCACCAAATGGGTGGTCGATCCGCAAGCTGCTGGTTCGGCCGCCGCGAATCAGGTCACTTCGCTCGCATCGCAAGCAATTGAGAATACGGGCGGAGTCAGAGATGAACCATCAGGCAGCGGCACCCTTGTCGGTCTATATGCTCGCCGATCATCTCGATGCAGCGCTCGCCGCGGGTGAGGACATTATCTCCCGCGGCATCCAGTGGCGGGCGCTTGCGGAGAAGCCGACCGATCCGGTCGAATTCGCCGGCCGCCAGCGCAAGATCGCCGATGAAATCCGCAGTCTCGAGCTGATGCTCATTGCGCGAGTACTGAAGGCACGGGGCCATGCCCTCGCCCTCGCCGAGTACGACGATCGCTTCCGCGCCGTCGGCACGCTCTTTGCCTCCGGCACTGCGATCCTGCTCGATGCGGTGGAAGAAAGCGGCGACGCCCGAAGCACCGATTTCGACACCGGCGACGATCTCGTCGCCTACGTTCGCAGCCGCGGACTTATCGCTCCGGACGCGGCCGCCATTCGCAGCGCTTCGGACCTGACGATCGACGACAGCTTCCTCGTCGCCAAACGCATGGCCCTCGGCCCTCTCCTCGACATGGCCGCGGCTTTCCTGGACGCCCTCGACATCCAGTACGAACTCTTCGTCGAAGACGATACGGTCGCCGCGAAGCCTCTTCTCGTCGACCTCGATGAGATGGACCGCGCGCCGCTGAACTGACGGCGAGAAGTTGCAGCAGCCCAGCGCGGGCGATACCGCGATGTGGCGACCCGCGTCGACCGAAGTATAGGCTTCCTTACTGTGTGCGCGACTGCCGGTTTTGCAGTCCGGCTGGGCCGAACGATGGTGGCGACTGTCGCTGCTTTCGGCGCTTCGTTGACCGATACGGAGTTCACGATTTCCGCAGGAATTCCCTGCGGCAGCGTGTTGCCGGCCGAAGCGATGCGCGTGGCGTCGGTGCGCAACACGTTGGCGAGTGCGGGTGTCATCGTTTTCACCGCGGTTAACATTTTACCCGCCACTGGAGCGAACACCGAAGTCGACATGGCATCCAACGCCATAGCGATCATCATGCCACCCTGCGCTTGATCCAGCGATGCGAAGGTCCCAATAGGACCCGGCACCGGCGCATAGCGCCGATTGCGCTTGTACGTCGCGTCGACGATCGAAGGCGCCGACATCACGCGGACTTCGAGGTTCGCAACTCCTTCGCCCGCAAATCCAAGTTTCACGGCGGCTGCACGGGAAACGTCAAGCTTGCGCTGGCGCCAGTATGGGCCCGCATTGTTGACGCGGACGACGGCGGTGCTGCCGTTGTCCGGATTGCGAACGAGGAGGATCGTGCCGTCGGGATAGATCGGGCTTGCGGCGCTATCGGCTTCGTTCGGCCGAAATGCTTCACCCGAGGAGGTCAAGCCGCAGGGATTGAGGCGATCGCGTCGGCAATCATCATAGTAAGAAGCTTGGAAAACCTCGTCGTGACCGACGATGGCTACCATTTCCGGGATGCTTAGAACCCGGTGGCAGGTGCCGTTGAAGCAGTAAGTTTTTCCTGGAGTTTTGGCGTCTGCCGGCCCGAATGCCAGTACCAGATATGCCAACGCAAGTACTGCGATCCCACCCAGATCTCTTATTCCCTCGCGCAATTGCGCGTACGCACGACCACTCGAAAACATCCATTTCTCCCGTTGATCGGCGCGGGCCAACGCACCGAGTGCCTCCGTCAGTTCCACGCATGGAACAAAATGAAAACGATAACGCTGGCACCATAATTTGGGAGGGTACCCAGGACAATCCGCCGAATTGCCCTTACAAGGATCAAATAATCACAAGTTATTTCATTATGTTGCTTTGCTGAGCTGCCTTACTTTCTGCATGATTTCCGCAGGGAGAACTTCCGCGTACTGATGCTTGCGCGTACCACTCGCCGCGCGGATCGCACGCGACTGGAAATGTTAATTTGCCAGGAAATAGGACGCATGCGCCTCTTCCTTCCCGGTCGGAAGCGTACGGGGGTTCCGTTGGTTTCAGTTTTGCGTTTGGGGTGTCTTGTTGTTCTGGGCGTGACGCCTGCATTGGCTGGCTGCGTCTGCGATCCGCCGGTCGAAAGACTGTCCTCACACCGCCCAGTTTCCATAAAGAAGCAGCCCGAGGAGAAGAAGGTCGCCGTGGCCGCGCCAATCCAGCAGCCTGCCGTCGCGCCACAAAGAAGCGCTCCATTGCAGATGCCGGTGAAGCTCATCAAGGTCAAAAGCTGCGACTGCCCCGAGGACTTCGACCCGCAAATTTGCGGCAAGCGAGAAGCCTACACGTCATGGTCGCCCTACTGCGCGTCGTCGAAGTCGCACTGATCTTTGAGGTCAGACGCCGAGCGCACGCTTGAGCGTAGCCGCGGCTTCATCGAGGCGCGCCTGGTCAGCGCAGCGCAAGACGAGTTCCACCGCATAGCGACCGTCGCGCATGAACGGGTAGCTGCCCATCGTAACATCGGGATAGAGCTTCTGATGAGCAGAGAAGGCGGCAGCGATCTCGCTCTCTGCGCGATCGATGCTAATCGCGAGCGAGAGCAGTTTCGAACCGGTTGCAAGCGATGGGGTCACGGCTGCGAGCATAGCCTGCATAATGCTGGGAATGCCTGCCATGACGATAACGTTTTCGAGGCGGAAGCCGGGCGCGGCGGAGACCGGATTATCGACAAGTTCTGCGCCTTCGGGAATGCGAGCCATCCTGAGCCGAGCGCCGGTAAGTTCGAGCCCTTTTTCCGCATAGTAATCCCTTAGGATCTTCTCGGCGCGCGGATCGACGCCTACTCTCGCTGAAAAAGCCTTGCCGATGCTATCGGCTGTAATGTCGTCGTGCGTTGGACCGATGCCGCCCGTTGTGAAGACATAGGTGTAGCGCCGCCGAAGAGCGTTCACGGCATCGGCAATATCGTCTTCGATGTCGGGGACAACCCTCACTTCCTTCAAGCGGATGCCGATATTTGTCAGGTGCTCAGCGATGAAGCCGATGTTTTGATCCTTCGTACGCCCCGAGAGGATCTCGTCGCCGATGACGAGCAGCGCTGCCGTCACGATCCGTTCTTCAGTCACGGTCCTGCTCACCCATGTTTTTTGTTCGCGCGGTCTTAGCATCCTTGAATGCCGCACGAAAATAGTTGCCGTACATGCCGCAACGCCGATATGGCGAGGCCATGAAGTTCGCAAATCCCCTGACGCCCGGCATTCTCATTCAACGCTACAAGCGTTTCCTTGCCGATGTGACCACGGCGGGCGGCGTTACGATTACCGCCAGCTGCCCGAACACCGGTTCCATGCTTGGGCTGACGACTCCAGGTTCGAAAGTGTGGCTCTCTGAAAGCGACAGCCCAACCCGGAAATATCGTTTTACCTGGGAACTGATCGAGGACGACCTCGGCAAAGGCCCCCATCTTGTCGGCATCAATTCCGGACGACCGAATGCGCTTGTTGAGGAGGCCATCCGGGAGGGCGTCATTTCTGAACTCGAGGGCTACGGTGGCTTGCGGCGCGAGGTGAAATACGGCGTCAACAGCCGCGTCGATCTACTTCTTTCCGGCAATACGAGGGATGGGCGCGACTGCTACGTTGAAGTGAAGAACGTCCACCTCATGCGGTCCAATGGACTTGCGGAGTTTCCCGATAGCAAGACGGAACGCGGAGCCAAGCACCTGCGTGAACTTGCCTCCATGACAGCCGAAGGGCATCGGGCCGCGATGGTGTTTCTTGTGCAGCGCAGCGACGCCGAGAAGTTCAAACTTTCCAGTGACATCGACCCTGCTTACGCAGCCGCGTTTCGGCTCGCAGCAGATGCCGGTGTCGAAATGCTCTGCTATCGCTGCCAGCTCTCCCCCACGGAAATTGTGGTTGAGAAACGGATCGAAATTGCCGATCTGTGCTGAGACGGCCGGTCAACGGCTGAAACGAAAACGAGAGAGCGAACGTACTCTCCGGCATACGGCGTTTAGGGCGCCGATAAGGAAACGGCCAATCAGGGTAACGGCAATGTATTCACGACGCGATTTCTCGAGGCTCGGCATCGCGCTGGCAGGCGGACTAGCGGCGCTGAAGTCGGCAAGCGGTTTTGCGGCAGAAGACTCCAGCAGTGAAAAATTCGAGATCACAAAGACAGACGCAGAGTGGAAGGCGGAACTCACCCCCGCGCAGTACAACGTGCTGAGAAAACAGGGCACGGAGCCGGCTGGGACTTCGCCGCTCGATGCCAATGACGCGGCGGGCACTTATCTCTGCGCGGGCTGCGCGCTCGCGCTCTTTCCATCGGAGACCAAATATCACAGCGGCACCGGCTGGCCGAGCTTCTGGAAGCCGCTCGACAATGCCGTTTCAACGTCCGCCGACAACAGCTACTTCATGACGCGAACGGAAGTTCATTGCCGCCGTTGCGGCGGTCATCTCGGGCACGTGTTCGAGGATGGCCCGAAGCCAACCGGTTTGCGCTATTGCATGAACGGCGTGGCGCTGAAGTTTGTGCCTAAAGCGACGGGCTGAGCATTGCCTGGGAAGCGCTAAGCAGTTTTGGCTACGTTGTTCTTCGTGGACTGGATTAATTCAGTCGCGCCCCGGGCAGGTAGCGGCATGCCGAGCAGGTATCCCTGCCCGTAACCGACGTGCAGGGAGCGTAGCCGCTGGAGCTGCTCGGGGGTCTCGATGCCTTCAGCCACCACAGTGCAGTTGAGGTTTCTCGCGAGCTGCGAAATCGATCGCACGATGAGATCGCTTTGGCGTGAACTTCCGAGCTGACTGATGAAAAGCCGGTCGATCTTGATGCGATCAAGCGGAAAGCTGACGAGGTAGCTCAGCGAGGAGTAACCCGTCCCGAAATCGTCGAGCGCGATCGACACTCCGATCTCCTTCAATCGCCGAAGCTGATCGAGGGTGAGCGGATCATTCTGGAGCAAGCTCGTTTCCGTGATCTCGATTTCCAGGCGGTTAGCGCCGATATTGGCCGATTTAAGCGCGTTCTCCACCCGCTGAGCGACGTCGTCGGACGCAATCTGAAGCGGAGACAAATTGATGCCGACAACGATATCGCGAGGCCAATTGGCGGCTTGCGCGCAGGCCTGTTCAATCACCCAAGCGCCGATCTCGTTCGCCATGCCCATGTCATCGGCGATGCTGAGGAAATGCGCGGGCGACAGCAGGCCGCGAAGCGGATGGCGCCAGCGGATGAGGCACTCGACGCCGGTGACGCGCTCATCAATAAGGCTAAAAATCGGCTGGTAAAAGAGCTCCAGCTCATTCCTTGCGAGTGCGGTGCGCAGACCGTGTTCGATGCCCTGGCGCTCCTCGGCGGAACGCAGCATGTCGGCTTCAAAGATGCAGTGCGCGTTTTTGCCGGACGATTTGCTGGCGTACATCGCGAGATCGGCATGCTTCAAAAGCAGGTCACCGCCGGCATTGGACTCGCTTGCAATCGCGACACCGATAGAAGCGCCGATCTGCACTCGCTGGCCTTCGATCTGGAACGGCTCACTTAAGCTCGATACGAGGCGCTCGGCCAATGCAGTCGCGGTGGCGCGACCGTGGATATCGCTTGCCACGACCACAAATTCGTCGCCCCCGAGACGGGCGACAAGATCCTCCTCGCGGACTATGCCGCCAACGCGGGACGCCGCCATCTGCAGGAGCGCGTCACCAGCGGCATGGCCCAGCGCGTCGTTGACGCCTTTGAAGCGGTCAAGGTCAATGTAGAAGACGCCAAATTCCGTCGAACGGGTCTTGTCGCGGCCGAGAGCATCGAGACGCTCCATTAGAGCGCGGCGATTGGCAACACCCGTCAGGCCGTCCGTCATTGCCGCACGCTCTGTCGCTTCGCGCGCGGAAACGAGCGCAGTGACGGAATGCTTAAGCCGTTCGACGGCTTCCAAGCGCTCTGCGAAGATCCGCGCGCTGGATGCTATGAGGCCCGCGAGGAAAAATAGATAGCTGATGCCCAGTGCACCGAGCACGATGTGATTGCCGTAGCTGATGAACATGCACTTGATGCTCATCGGCACAAGCATGGTCGTAGCGTAAAGGATCGCTGCGACCGGGACGGGCGCGAGAAGAACGCTGCCGCTCGCCGCCATGCCGACCACGAGGGCAACCAGAACGATCTCGCTGTCGCCGACAGAACCTACCCACAGTCCCCCGAGCACGCTCCAAGGGAGCGCGAGCAAGGCGCTGAAGAGCAATAGCCTTCGGGCTGGGCGAAGCGGGGGGCTTACGCTAGTCTTCTTCTGGGTGGCGCGTAGGCGGTACAGCGAGCGCAGGCCGACGTAGCCGCATACGGCCAGCGAACCGAGAGTCCACATCAAGAGATGGGCGGTCGGGACGAGTTGCCGAAAAGCCAATGCAGCGAGCACGACGTTGATCGCATAGCCGGTCATCGCCGTTGGGGTAGCGCGGGCTATGCTTGCAAGCTGTTCTTTATGTACGCTCGTCCAGCTCCAGCAGCTGGGCCGACCACTCAATTCCACTGTTATCGCCTCGGTGTGCACGCGCGCTGTCGGACACTAGGAGCTAGGCGTTAATGATCCGATGCCAAGACACTAAAAACCCTAGGTTTTCTCATACCCACAAACTACCTGAACGTGTATCACTTAATATATACTCCCGGAGATAGAGATCGTCCTATTCCCGTTACGCTTCTCGCGCCGGAACTCGAATGCGGCCTCGGCATGTTTAAGCCACTTCGGTTCCGGATCCGTACGGATGTCACAATGGTGTCCGCACTCGAAGGCAACGGATTTTTCGGACCGGCGCGTTTGTGTCTGCGGGTGTATGGGAACGAGCTCAGGCTTGCCTTGCGTTGCTGAGGCATCTCGAGTTCGATGAAAGCTGAAAAGAGAACCAATGTCGCTACTGCGGTGGGCATCTACACTGGGCGTGATCGGCGCGATAGCGGCCGGCGTCTACTACACGATGCACAGCGGCGCCCCTGATGGCGCAGCGAACCGTCAGGGCCGGAACGGCGCGGGTGGGCCCGTCTCCGTCGCCGCCAAACCTGCGATGACGAGCGACGTCCCGGTTTATCTGGAAGGCGTCGGCTCTGTTAAAGCTCTCAACACGGCTACGATCCGGGCACAGGTCGATGGTCGGCTTTTGAGCGTCAACTTCAAAGAAGGTCAGGACGTAAAAAAGGGCGACCTTCTCGCCAAGATCGATCCTGCGACCTACCAAGCGCAGCTCGATCAAGCGGTCGCCAAAAAGGCTCTGGACGAAGCTCTGCTTGCAAACACCAAGCACGATCTCGAGCGCTTCCAGAAGGTCGGAACGCTCGCGATATCGCAGCAGCAGATCGACACGCAGGTAGCCCTGATCAAACAGCAGGAAGCCCAGGTCAAATCGGATGTCGCCGCGATCGAGAACGCGCAAGCGATCCTCGGCTACACGACCATTCTGGCTCCGTTCGACGGGAGAACAGGTATCCGTCTCGTAGACGAAGGCAACCTTGTGCACAACGGCGATACCAATGGGATCGTCGTTATCACGCAAGTGCAGCCGATCAGCGTTGTTTTCACGTTGCCGCAGCAGGATCTGCCTACGCTGACAAAAGCCATGGCCGCCGGGCCGCTCGCAGCGCAAGCGCTCTCAACGGATAGCCAGACCGAGCTCGACGTCGGGACTCTCAAAGTTATCGACAATCAGGTCGATCAGCAGACGGGCACCATTCGCCTCAAAGGCGAATTCCCGAATGACAAGCGCCAGCTCTGGCCGGGTCAGTTCGTCAATGTGCGTCTGCTCGTCGACACGTTGAAAAACGTCGTGGTGGTGCCGGCCGAGTCGGTTCAACGCGGCCCGGACGGCACCTATGTCTATGTCGTCAGCAACAACACAGTGACTATGCAGCCGGTCAAGGTCGCACGCCAAGACGAGAAGAATGCTGTCATCGCCGATGGCGTCACGTCCGGCCAAACTGTGGTCACGAGCGGGTTTGGCCGCCTCAAGGACGGCGCGACGGTTTCCATCAGCGACGGGAGCACATCACCGGACGCGACACCGGCGCAGAAACGGCCCCGCGACGGCAAGAAATCATCGTCTGCCAACGAGAACGCGCAAGCGACGCAAGCCTCAACCGAAGCGGCCCTCGTTACGGGTTCGACAAGCGGAGACGGCAAGCATCATCAGAACCGGGATAGCGGCGCAACGCCATGAGCGTCTCACGGCCTTTCATCGAACGGCCGATCGCGACATCCCTGCTTGCGATCGCGACCATACTCGGCGGCTTACTTGGCTACTTCGCCCTGCCGATATCGTCGTTGCCGCAGGTCGATTTTCCGACTGTCGAAGTGACGACGGAGCTACCCGGCGCGAGCCCGGAGACCATGGCGACGCTTGTCACCGCGTCGCTTGAACGGCAGTTCGGGCAGATTCAATCGCTTGCTTCGATGTCGTCGACAAGCTCGTTCGGCCTCAGCAGGATCACGCTGCAGTTCAACCTCGATCGTGACATCGATGCGGCGGCCCAGGATGTGCAGGCAGCGATCAACGATGCCGGTTCGACCCTGCCGAAAAACCTGCCCTATCCGCCCACCTATTCGAAGGTCAACCCCGCGGATACGCCGATCGTAACGCTGGCGCTGACGTCGGATACGCAATCGCTGCGATCGCTGTCCGATCTAGCCGACACGCTGCTGGCGCAGCGGCTCGCGTCAATTTCCGGTGTTGGGCACGTCTCGATCGAGGGCGGCATCAAGCCCGCAGTCCGGATCGAGGCCGACGTTTCCCGGCTTGCGAGCTACGGGCTCAGCATGGCCGACCTTAGCACGGCGATTTCGAGTGCGAACGTTTCGGGTCCGAAGGGCTCTCTCGATGGGGCGAAGCAATCCTACACGATTGCCGCGAACGATCAGGTTGATCAGGCGAAGGTCTACGAAGACGTCATCATCACGTACCGCAACGATGCGCCCGTGCGCATCCGCGACGTCGCGAAGGTCACCGATGGGCTTGAGAACACCCGGGTCGGCGGCTGGTATCAGGGCAAGCCGGCGGTCATCGTCGACGTTCAACGCCAACCGGGCGCTAACGTCATCGATACCGTTCAACGCATCAAGAACGAACTTCCTCGCGTCGAAAGATCAATTCCGGCCGGCGTCAACCTGCAGATCGTGAGCGACCGGACCGGGACGATCAAAGCATCCGTGCATGACGTGCAATTCACGCTCGTACTGAGCGTCGGGCTCGTCGTCATGGTGGTGCTGCTCTTCCTGCGCTCCATGCGTGCGACGATCATTGCCGGCGTGGCGCTTCCGGTATCGCTGATCGCCACGTTCGGCGTCATGTACTTCTGCGGTTTCAGCCTCGATAACCTGTCGCTGATGGCACTCACGATCGGTACCGGCTTCGTTGTCGACGACGCCATCGTGATGATCGAGAACGTGGTCCGGCATATCGAGAAGGGCGAGAAGCCGATGAAAGCGGCGCTCGATGGCGCGCGCGAGATCGGGTTCACGGTCATATCGCTGACGTTGTCCCTCATCGCGGTCTTCATCCCTCTCCTCTTCATGACCGGCCTCGTCGGACGAATGTTCCGCGAGTTCGCGCTGACTTTGACGATTGCCGTCGTGGTGTCCGCGATCGTGTCGCTGACGCTGACGCCCATGATGTGCTCGCGACTTCTGCGCGGCGGCCACGACGAGAACGCCGGCGTATTCGGCCGGTTCATGCAGCGGGTGATCAAGGGTTACGACCGATCTCTCGAGTTCGTCTTTCGGCATCAGGGCGCGACGCTGCTGGTCGCGGTCCTGACGGTTGTGCTCACGATTTGGCTGTACGTGATCATGCCGAAGGGCTTCCTCCCTGATCAAGATACCGGAGCAATCACCGCCGTCGTCGAAGGCTCACCGCAGATATCCTATACTGAGATGACCCGCGTGCAGAAGGAAGTCGCCGCGATCGTTTCCAACGATCAAGATGTTTCGGGCGTCGCTTCCATCGTCGGCATCGGCCAGCTCAATGCAACGCAGAACGTCGGCAGCCTGAAGATCCTGCTCAAGCCAAAAGATCAAAGGACAGACAACGTCACAGAGGTGATCCAGCGCCTCAAGCACGCGGTTCGCGCCGTTCCCGGCACCATCGTCTATTTCCAGCCCGTGCAAGACGTTCAGATCTCGACCCAGTCAAGCCGCGCCCGATATCAGTACACGCTTGCGAGCACAGACGTGGACGAGGTCGCGGAATGGTCAAAGAAGATGGCCGACGCACTGAAGTCGTCGCCGTTCTTGCGCGAAGTGGCGTCTGAGGAAGTCGACGGCGGCCTCGTCGCGCGCATCGAAGTCGATCGAACGACGGCCGGCCGGCTTGGCGTCACGATGCAGGCTGTGAACGATGCGTTGAGCAACGCCTTCGGACAGCGGCAGGTCTCGATCATCTATGAACAAGCCAACCAGTATCGTGTGGTGCTCGAAGCCGCCGAACAGTATCGGAGCGATCCTTCGCGGCTGAACCGGCTCTACGTTGCTTCCACGACCGCCGGCACTCCGGTTCTGCTGTCATCGGTTGCATCGATCAAGTTCGATACCGCGCCGCTGGCGATCAGCCATCAGGATCAGTTCCCGGCTATAACGATCAGCTTCAATCTCGCACCGAACGCGTCTCTCAGCGACGCGCTCGCGGCCATCGATCAGGCGAAAAAATCCATCGGACTGCCGCAGACCGTAACCGGCACGTTCTATGGTGACGCGGCCGAGTTTTCCAAATCGCTCAGCAACCAGCCCTGGCTCATCTTCGCGGCGATCGTCACGATCTACATCGTGCTCGGCGTGCTGTACGAGAGCCTCATCCATCCTTTCACTATTTTAACGACGCTGCCTTCTGCCGGCATCGGCGCGGCGATCGCGCTTGAACTTACCGGTAACGACCTTTCCTTCGTCGCGCTGATCGGCATCATCCTGCTGATGGGCATCGTGAAGAAGAATGCGATCATGATGATCGACTTCGCACTCGATGCCGAACGGGAGCGCGGTCTTTCGCCAAGGGATTCGATCAAGGAGGCCGCGCTTCTCCGCTTCCGGCCGATCCTAATGACGACACTTGCTGCACTGTTCGGCGCTCTGCCGCTCGCGCTTGAAAGTGGGACGGGTTCGGAGCTCCGGAACCCGCTCGGCATCACCATCGTCGGCGGCCTTCTGCTCAGCCAATTGCTGACGCTCTACACAACGCCGGTCATCTATCTAACGATGGAACGCCTGCGCGCGCGCCTTGGCGGCAACCGCAAGCTCGACGCGGACGGCAATCCGATAACGGAAACACCGGCTGACACGTCAGCGCTCGCCGCAAATCGCGAAGCTGCGGAGTAGGCCATGAACGTCTCGCGCATTTTCATCGAAAGGCCGATCGGGACGGCGCTACTCGCCATTGGATTATTTCTGATCGGCGCGGTTGCCTACGTATTCCTGCCGGTCGCGAGTATGCCGTCGATCGATTTCCCGACCGTTCGCATCATGGCGACGCGCCCAGGCGCCGATCCGGTCACGATGGCATCCAGCGTGGCATCTCCCTTGGAGCGCCGGCTCGGCGAGATCGCCGGCATCAGCGAAATGACCTCGACAAGCTCGCTCGGCTCGACATCTATCGCTTTGCAGTTTGACCTCAGCCGCAAGATCGACGGAGCCGCGCGAGATGTCCAGGCGGCACTCAATTCCGCGACGGCTGATCTGCCTAGCGATCTGCCCCAGGTGCCGACCTATAGAAAGATGAATCCGTCCGCGGCGCCTATCCTCATTCTAGCGCTGACATCAAAGACGATGAGGACGAGCGACATCTACGACACTGCCGATACGACGATTGCGCAGCGTATATCGCAGGTCGAAGGCGTGGCCGATGTCACCGTCAGCGGAGCCGACCAACCGGCGACGCGCATCCAGGTCGACCCGACGCTCGTCGCCTCGATGGGCGTCAGCTTTGACGACGTCAAGAATGCGGTGGCAGCAGCGAACGACCTTTCGTCGATCGGCTCGATCGACGGGGTGAACCAGACGATCGCCCTGCAATCCAACTCTCAGATGACCGAGCCGGAGGACTACGAGAAGATCGTCGTCAAGAACATGCCCAACGGCGACGTGGTCAGGGTCGGCGATGTCGCAAAGGTGATCAAAGGCACGCGCAATGCGCGATCGCTAGCGCGCTTCGGTATGGCTCCGGCCGTGCTTCTGATCATTACGAAGACACCAGAAGCCAACGTTATCGATACCGTCGATCGCGTGAAGGCGCTGCTGCCTCAGCTCAGGGAGTGGGTTCCGGCAGGTATCGATATTTCCATCCTCACCGACCGGACGACAACGATCCGCGCGTCGGTGCATGATATGCAGTTCACGCTCGGGCTGACCATCTTGCTCGTGATGTCGGTGGTATTCGTATTCCTGCGGCGAGGAACCCCGACGATCGCCGCCGGAATAACGGTCCCACTATCTCTGGCAGGCACGTGTGCGGCCATGTGGGCGGCAGGTTATTCGATCAACAATCTCACGCTCATGGCGCTTGCGGTGGCCGTCGGATTCGTTGTCGACGACGCCATTGTCATGATCGAGAACGTCTACCGCAACTTGGAAAACGGCATGAAGCCGTTCAAGGCGGCGCTCGAAGGCTCGCGCCAGATCGGCTTCACCGTCATTTCAATTTCGGTCTCGCTGATTGCCGCCTTCATTCCTGTTCTGTTCATGACGGGCATCGTCGGGCGCATCCTGCATGAATTCGCTATGACGCTGACGTTCGCGATCATCATATCGGCGGTCGTCTCGCTGACGGTTACGCCAATGATCTGCGCTCACTTCATAAAAGAAGGCGCGGAGGCGCACCGCAATCTGGCGGACCGGATCTTCGAAGGCATTATGAATTCCATCGTTCGCGCCTACGCCTTCACTTTGCGCATCGCGTTGCGCAACCAGTTGATCATGGTTGCGGTGTTTCTCGCGACCATCGCGCTCACCGTGCACTTCTTTACCGTGCTGCCGAAGGGCTATCTGCCCGATGACGACACCGGATTGATCATCGCCGCGACGGAAGCCAACGCCGACGTGTCGTTCGCAGAGATGAAGGCGCTGCAGGACCAGGCGCTAGCCGTCGTATTGGCGGATCCGGCCATCGACAATGTCGGATCGACGATGGGTGCAGGCGGGCCGAACCCGACGCAAAATCAAGGTCGGATGTACATCAGCCTGAAGCCGCTTGATAAGCGCGGCAACGTTCCGACCTCGGAGGTCATCGATCGGCTGAGAAAGCCGCTCGGCAAGATCGTCGGATTGCAAACGCGCCTGATGGCGTCGAAAGATATTCGCTCAGGCGCTCGGTCTGGAAAGGCCGACTACCAATATACGCTGTGGTCCTTGAATGCCGACGATCTCTACGCTTGGGTGCCCAAGGCTCTCGCCGCCGTGCGCGCAATACCCGGCGTCGTCGATGTGAGTTCCGACCGCGAGGCCGGGGGTCTTCAGCTCAACGTCAACATCAATCGTGACGTCGCTTCCCGCTTGAAGGTCGCCATTGTCGACATAGACAATGCGCTCGCCAATGCGTTTTCGCAGACGCAGTTCTCGACGATCTACGGAGATCGCAATCAATACAAGGTCGTGATCGAAGTCGATCCGAAGCTGCAAGTGCAGCCGAAAGATCTGTCACGCATCTACGTGCCAACGATTGATCGCAAGCAGCAGATCCCGCTTTCGAGCCTGATCACGACGAGCGAGGGCCTCGCGCCACTGGTCGTCAATCATCAGGGGCCGTTCCCCGCAGTCACAATCAACTACAGTCTAAAGCCCGGTGTCAGCATGGAGACGGGGCTCAACGCGATCGACGCGGCGCTGCAGAAGCTGCACATGCCAGAGTCGATCCGGGGAGAGCCTGCGGGGGATGCGAAAGCGTTCCTGGAGCAGGCGCGGCAGCAGGTGCTCCTCATTATTGCCGCGCTCATTGCAATCTACATCGTGCTCGGCGTTCTCTACGAAAGCCTGGCTCATCCGCTCACAATCATATCGACGCTGCCGTCTGCCGGATTGGGCGCCCTTCTTGCCCTCGAGATGGCACGGATGGATCTCTCCGTCATTGCGCTCATCGGCGTCATTCTGCTCATCGGCATCGTGAAAAAGAACGGCATCATGCTGGTCGACTTCGCGCTCAACGCGGAACGGGAGCAGGGTCTTGCGCCGGAAGATGCGATTTACGATGCGTGTCTGCAGCGGTTCCGTCCGATCCTCATGACGACGCTGGCGGCGTTGCTTGGCGCCATCCCACTGGCAGTTGCGATCGGGCCAGGTTCAGAATTGCGGCGGCCGTTGGGCATCACCATCATCGGTGGTCTCGTCGTGTCGCAAATTCTGACGCTCTACACGACTCCGGTCATCTATCTGCTTCTAGAGAAACTGAAGACGAGGTTTTCCGGCGGCCGCCAGGTTGCTTCGGCGAGCGGCTAGATGCGTCTGAACTCATTAACCTCTAAAGCGCATCTGCCATCCTAAGTTTGCTCAACTGAGCTATTTTTCTGGCACTTGGCCGGCCAGGAGCCTTCAATGTTCATAACTCGTATTGCGATCGCGATGCGCCGTTTACTTTTCACGGTGCTTCTCTGCTCGCTAGCCCCACAGCCGGGCTCCGCAATCGAAATCGGTTCTTCCTTCATCGATCGGTTTTCTCATCTCAGCCGTGCGCGTTGGTTCGTTTCGGACGGATGGGCGAATGGCGACCATCAGGCGTGCATGTTTTCCGCACAAAACATCACAATCGATAGCGCGGGCCTGCAGCTGATGCTTCTCGGCAGACAAGTCAAAGACCGCAAGCAGACTTGCGCCGAAGTGCAGTCACTCGCAGCATTCGGGTATGGCACCTTCGAATTCCGCATGCGCCCCGCTGCGGGAGCGGGAATCGATTCCGGCGTTTTCACGTACTCCGGTCCGCCTGCCCAGGACCAGCCGCACGATGAAATCGACCTCGAATTTCTCGGCCGATACAGCGACAAGGTCCAGCTCAATTACTTCGTCAACGGACAAGCACAGGGCAACTCTCTCAACGAGATTCCGGCCAATGCGTTCGAAACGATGAATACCTATGCGATCCAGTGGTTCCCCGACAAACTCCGCTGGTTCGTCAACGGGAAGCTATTGAGAGAGGTCGTGCGGAAGGACGGCGCGCCCTACCCGACGCACCCGAGCAAGATCTATCTCACGATCTGGAATACGTCGACGCTGACCGATTGGCTTGGCACCTTCGACAGCTCAAAGCTGCCGATGTCGATCGGATATGAGTGGGTCGCCTACACGAAGGCCGGAGAACCTTGTCAGTTTCCGGAATCGATCCTTTGCAGTCAGAAGGACTGATAGCAAAGTTCGGACGTGTACTCAGGTTGCCGATACTGCGGGCCGCTTGGCGGCGACCTCTTCATAGAGGCTATCCCAATAATCCGACGCAGCATCTGGATTGAAAATTGTTTCAGCGGTCCGCCGCGCGCCGGCCCGCAGCCTAGGTAGAGTGCCTTTATCGGCGGCGATCTTCTCAAGCGCAGCATAGGTTTCTCGGGCGAGCCGCTCGACCTCGTCGGCGAAGAGCTTCTCAAATTTGGGTGTATCTCTTTCCGTGGAAGCCGAATAACGCCAGTCACCAAGCTCGGCTGTTTCGAGATCGAGAAGGATCGAATTCGTTTCGCCATCGAGGAACTCAGGCAACGCACCGCCGCGCGTTCCAATTACCGGCGTTCCATTGGCTAGGGCTTCGACCGCGCTATAGCCGAAGGTATCGGAGAACGTGGTGAGAAGCAGAAAATCGGATTCGGCCAGCAGTTTGTGAACGCGATCGTTCGCAAGCCCGCGATGGAAGACGACATTAGGAAGGTCAAGAAGCTTCAAGTAAGGATCGAAAAACTCTGGCCGAAGCGGATCAGTCCAGGTAGCGGCACCGAGTTCCAGGGTCGAGGCGATGGTTACTTCGACCGGCAGGCCTTTTTGCAAGGCCATTTCAGCGACACGCACGGCGACGCAGCCACCCTTGCGCGCGAAATGGTTGCCGACGAAGAAGATCCTAATCGGCAGGTTTTTTTCAGCTGAGTTCTCAAGAGGACGAAGGGGCGGCAGCGCGACATTGGGATAGCGGACCTCAAGCTTGGATATCAAGCGTTCGAACGCGCTATGGCCCTGGTGGAAATGGATGAAGGTGCGGCGCGCCAGCTCCGAGATCGCGATGATCCGCTTGCAACGACTATCTGCCAGCATGCCACGAAGCCAATTGAAGTAGGCCGTGGTCTCGAGACCAAAGCCGCGCGGCAGATGCGATTCAAAGCCGATGATGAATGGGCCGGAGTTCAAGGGAATCCGGTTGAACGCATGGATCAGATCGCGCCGCTCCCACGGAGGCGCATTCAAAATCGTGATGCCCTCAAGCTTGTTTGTCAGCTTGTTGAAGGGAATGAACGACCGGCGATTGATGACGTGCCTGGACTTCCGCGGGCCATTGAAAGACCAGGGATAGCGGGTCGGCGCCAGGATGGACAGCTGTCCATTCGCGTTCATGCTGTTACTAGCCCTCTACTCAGCCCGACCGGAGAACCGCCTCGGCATTTCGATCCGGCGCTCCCCTGTTTGCGATCCCGCGCAGAACACCGAGGAGCCCGATCGTGTCGTTAAGATCGACGAAGACGTCCGGCGGCGTTGCCTGAAGACGCTCAAGCTTAGCGTCGTAATCCTTGACGTCGAGTTCAGAGAGGAACGTCTCGACATTGGTGCCAAAGGGCTCGGCGAAGCTCCAGCCCATTCCAAGCCCCTCGACCCGTTGGCCAGTCGTCGTGTCCTTACGGGCAATAACCGGTACGCCGTAAAGCCCGCTTTCGTAGATGCGATTGGGAATCAGCCAGTCGGAATTGGCTCCCTGAGCGCTGAAGTCTACTGCCCAGGCAATATCAATGGCGCCGTAAATTTGATCCAATTCCCGCGCGCTGTCGTAAGCGCCGAAGAAATGCATGTTATCTGTCCGACTGCATACTTGGTTTAGCATCTCGTCGGTGATGCCGTCCGGTTCGGACGCCGTGCCTCGGATGTGAATGACGACTTTTGTTCCGAGCTTTGTGGCAATAGCTCGCAGTAGTTCCAAACTGCGCATGCAGCGGAGCACGCCAAACCAGCCGATGATCCATGGTTTTTCGGCGTCCTTGGATGACCGTGTTGCGACTCTGACGGAGCTCGCTGCACCTGGCCCGCCGCGAAAGACCTTATTTTCCAACAGGTGCCAAGGTCCGGCATATCCTTGCTTCGCCGCATAATAGTTGGCGATGAATGTTGGTGAACTAACCACCAGGAGGCTTGTCGTGCGCAGCAGCGCACGCTCAACGAAGCGCGCGAGCCAACTCTTGGCTCCCCCTTTGGTGAAGATGGGGTGGACGTCGAGCGCTTCGTAGACGATTGGGGCGGAGAGGCCCAAGCAGTACTTCGAGACCGCCGCCAGCCCAAGCATGTCCAAATTGCGTGCGTAGATAATGTCGGATTCGGCCAGTTCCTTGCGCGCGCGCAGTGTTTTGCCAAGCGCGCGGCCGACCATCATCAAGCGGTGCAGATAACTTCCGTCGGCCGTCTCGCCGAGATCGACGTTGGGCCAGGACGGCGCGCTCGATACGCCTTTACGGGTACGGTGAAACATCACCCCGAAGACGTCGGCGCCGAATGCCGTGAAAGCGGCAACTCTTTTGCGTATCGTGCTTTCATTGGAGTCGTGTCCGAAGAAAGCTATTCGAAGGCGTTCGTCGGGATTTGATGCGCTCATCGCTCGCGTCCGCCTCTAGCGATAGCGGGAGGTCGAGTACTCGGCGAAAGACCGGCCGAGCGCGCCCACGAGATAGCCAAGACCGCGGCAAAACGTATAGCAGTTCGCCACGAGCAGATACGGGGCCGAGGGGAAAGCGCGGACGGCGCCATACGCGATGCGGACGCTGCCATAGGCTACCCGTATCAGGCCGCTCCAGGCATTGCGGATGCGACCGACAGCGGCGCCGGATTTGAGCGCGTCGATCTTGGCTTCCGTGACGCCGGTGCGGAACCAGCGGCGCAAGAGCCAACTCGTTTTCATTCTCGTCACGGGGATCGCATCCCAGACGATCGCTGCGGGCGCCCAGCCGATGCGCTCGCCTGCATTCATGGCGCGGGTAACGAAGTGCGTATCCTCACCGCCGCTTTCATTGAAGATCGGATCGAAGGTGATCTCCAACTTTTTCAGATCAATCAGGATATTCGCCGATGATGCGTCCTGGGCGACGCCCTGCCGAAGCAGCGGAACGTAGGCATAGCCGCGAATGGGCGTCCAACTGTCCGGCGGTCGCTGAAACAGAGGATAGGTTGGGCCTGCGATGATCGCGGCGGCGGTGCGGTCCATAGAGTCGTCGAGCGCTTCGAGCCAACCCGGGCTCGCCATTTCGTCATCGTCGATGAACGCCAGTCTGTCCGCCTTCGATGCCCTTGCTTTCGCGAGCGCGGCGTTCCGCGCGTTGGCCAAGCCCTTTCGCGGCTCGGAAACGTAGGTCAATGGAAAGCGGAAGCTTTTATCCCACTTCGCAACCGTGCTCGCGGCAGACCCAGCGGGATCATTATCGACAACGATGACGACGACGTTCCGGTCGGCTGCCGGGTCCGACGTCAAGGAATCAAGCGATTTGAGAACGCGCGCAAGTCCGTCGGGGCGGCGATAGGTGCAAATTGCGATGGCGGTGCGCGTCATGGGTGGCTGCTCCGGCCCAAAGGCATCGCTGCTTTCAGCCTGTTGAGCACCGCTTGGCTCCCGTAACGAATGACGAGCGGCAGCGCGCGCGGGTGGGCGGAGATCCAGGCGATGCCCTCTCCCCATTTGCCTTCTTTGGCGAGAGACACAGCACGAACGAAGTCGGTGGTTCGATCCAGCGTGCGGCCGTAATCGACCGCTGCCTCATACGCGCGAGCACATCCCGCCTGCTCGGCGTCCCGCAACAGCGCCGCGTGCGCGACGTGAAGTTTGGCCATGTGCTCGTCAGTAAGACGCCAAGACTGAGATCCCGGGCGAAGACGATACTTATAGCTTGGCGTCGAGACGACCACGAAGCGGGCGCCGGCGAAAAGGCAGCTCAGGATGAACTGAAAATCCTCGCCAACCGGCAGGTCCTCGGGATGAGTAATCTCGTGACGCGCGATGAAGTCCGTCCGCACCATCACCTTAATGGCGCCAAGCGAGAAGCGCTTCTTGCCTAACACTTGGTTGGCGTCGATGAAGGTCGCGGAGTCGACCTCGAATAGAAACGGGACTTCGGCTGTCGGAAAAAGATAATCGCCAGTCGATTTGCCATCGACCGTGATGCGCTCGAAGTTATCACCGATGATGTCCGCGCCGGTCGCTTCCGCACATTGAATGAGCCCCGCCAGCCGTTCCGGCGCCATAAGATCGTCGCCATCGAGGATCGCGACCCAGTCGCCACTAGCGTGTTTCAACGCGACGTTACGCGCCGCGCCTGGTCCGCTGTTGCGCGCCTGCTTGATCAACTTAACTCGGGACTCGACTGCTGCGATGTTCGCGACAATCTCCGGCGTTCCATCATTGGACGCGTCGTCAACGACGATGACCTCCGAGACATTGCTCTGCGAAAGAGTGGAAGCGATCGCATCTGCAATGAAAGGAGCGACATTGAACGCCGCGACCACTACCGAGATTTTCGCCGCTGGCTTGGGTTGCAAATACCCGCACCCATCCTCGGCCGTGCTCGATAAGACGGATGCGATCACGATCTGGCTCCAGTCGGCAGGTCGGTAGGTCGTTCCCGGCAGCAGCGCTTTAGTGGCTGTCCCTGTCGCCGAGCATTTCGCTCGCCAAATAAGCGACCTCAGTTCTATTCTTTGCGTTAAGTTTCTTCATGATATTGCGCACGTGAACCTTCACGGTGCTTTCACACATGTTCAACTCGTAGGCGATGATCTTATTCGCCTTACCTTTACGAATTGCATCGATAACGGCGGTCTGCCTACGCGTGAAGAGATTGGATTTAAGCGGCCCATCTGACGTAGCCGCCGTCATGGCCGGCCGGGCCGCCATGAGACTGTTCACGGGGAAATAGCTGCCGCCCGCCATGACCAAGCGAAGGGCGTGAGCCGCGATTTCAAGCGAAATATCCGCGGGAATGAAGCCATTCGCTTCGCTGCTCAACGCCGCCAGGATGAGATCAACGTTGTTGCCGTCGGCCATGACAACGATCGGCACGCCCAATCCTGACGATTTCAGGCGCGCCACACGCGTTGAAACATCGGCGACGTTGCCGTCCATCGCGCATACGATAATGACCGAAGGACGAACTTCCGAAAGCTGCTCGAGATATTCCTCGACGCTTCCCGCCCCGATGCCTTTCATTTCCGTTGCATTCGAAAGGCTGGACAGAATGCAACTGCGCACGAATGACCGCGGCTCGATCACGATAAGCGTGGAAACGGGCGACGGCTTCAATTGAGAACATTCTGGAAACGATTTTTCCAGTGGGGCGGCATTTGCGGCGGGAAATGCCTTGTTCGCACCCAATGGAGGAGTGGAGCCGGACTCACGAAAAGAGGTACGCACGATACAAACTCCAAAACTCACTCTAACGAAGTACGGTACGTTTCGTAGACAACAGCGCCTTTATACCAATGTTAGATATAATTGGCCCGAAAACGTGTCTCCATTTTTAATAAATAGTGGCTGCATAATTAATGCCACACGCGCATTTAGATGGCGGCTCGACGGGAACGCTTCGTTAACCTCCGCCGAAAGGCTCAATCAACTATATGAGACGAAAGGAAAAATTCCTATCCAGTCGTTCTACGCCTTTTGTATGCGACCGAACTGAAAACATTGGCCATTTATAAAATTAACCAAGACGCACCATCTCCGAGCGCGCATTTTCTAAATTCGCAACTGTAAGTTCTTGCCCGCCTGTTTCATAGTTGGGCATTAAAAACGGGATATGGCGCATACTGACCAATATAGGTGCAAAATCCCGGCTGGGATCAACACCAATTCACGATCTCTCTTTAATTGAATCGCTTTGCGTGTCTTTTGGACAATAAAAAGAGCCAGCTTAAGCGGCTTGGTCGGTTTTGAGGACCGCCGGGATCGTGCGTACCAGAATTGCCATGTCGGCGCGCAATGACCATTCGCGAACATAGCGAACGTCATACTGCACCCGTTCCTGATAGCTGAGGAGGCTACGTCCGCTAACCTGCCAAAGGCCGGTAATGCCAGGCCGCGCTTTCATATAATAGGAGGCGTTTTCACCGTAGAAGTGCAGTTCGTCGGCGACGATCGGGCGAGGTCCAACGCAGCTCATGTCGCCGCGAAGGATATTAAAGAGCTGGGGCAGCTCATCGAGGCTGGTCTTCCGAAGAAGATAGCCAAGCGGCGTTACGCGCGGATCGTTGGCGAGTTTGCGGGTCATCCGCCACTCCTCGGCCGCAGCCGGATCATTTTGGATGTGCCACCTAAGAACCTCATCACCATTCGGCACCATCGTGCGGAACTTGAGGCAGTTGAATAGGCGCCCATTCATCCCAACACGGCGATGACGGTATATCACGTCGCCGCCGGTGAGCAGTTTGATCGCGCTCGCGATGACTAGGAGCAGAGGCGACAGCAGCACCAATGCGACCGAGGCAACGGCAATATCGAAAACGCGCTTCGCCGGGCCGCCGACAGGGTGGCCAACCGCAGAACTCCGGCGCCCCCACCGGACGCGACGTTGGGGAAAGCCCTGACCCGCGTCCGCCGCATCTCCCGAGATCGCGGCATAAACCTTGGAGGGAACCAACAGGGAGGGGGGCAGAACCCCAGCCTCACTACCGCCCTTCGAGCGCGCAACCGCGGAAAAGTCGCGAGGCGAAATGACGGACATTCAGACTCTACCCCCGCAAAACATACAGATATCTTAACAATGTACGGACCTATGGCTCAGTTTGATCATCAAATATTGCTCTGCAAAAGCCAAGCGAACCAAAAGATGTAAAATGGGTCTGGAACTCGGTGGCAGTTACCGCCAACGAATGAGCCCTATCGGTGGTCGATCAGCTTTTTGGGAGCGAGGTAGCGTCATTTGAACGCCGCGTTCGGCGAGCTCGCCCGAACTGGATCAAGGGTCTCTCGAGCAGGATCCACGACAACGAGGCCAAGATCACCGTGATGGCTAGGTCCATCACAAAGGACCCGCGCAAGTGGACATGCCCGTTGAAGCCAAAAAAGTTCAGAATGGCTTCGGAATGGATGACCGGGTGAAAGAGGTAGGCCGCATAGCTTATGACGCCGAGTAAACGGAACGGCGCGAAATCCAGCGCGCGCACGACCATTCCGTTCTGAGTCTGCGAAATCTGAACGAGCAGACAAGCTGCGAGAAGGCCAACCGCGGGCCGGCACGTTTCGATGAACAACGGATTTGGCGTCAGAATGGGAAATAAGAGGATCAATCCGAAAACCAGGATGAGAGCTGGCGCATTCAACAACGCTCTTGGAAGAGGCCGGCCGGCAAAAATTCCTGCCAACCCCCCAAAACCAAACAATCCGATATTTACGATGGAGTTGACGTCGAACGTCGTTTGCGGCCGCCCCTGGGCGAGAAAATAGCCGTTGGCCCCAACGCTAACCGCGAGAAGCCCGGCGCAGATTCCGGGCAGCCATCGCCTTGGCAGGAAGAGCACAATGGGAGCGAATAGCGCGTAGTATTGCTGTTCGACCGCCAAGCTCCAAAGGTGACCGAGATCACCTTCCCATCCGTGGCGCTCTATATAGATGTTGGAATAGAAGAACCAATCGGCGCGTTGCATCCCCAAGGATACGGGGTGGTAAAATCCGCAGGCGGCCAAGATCGCGAGGACAACCAAGAGGGCATAGTAGGGCGGAAAGATCCGCAGGATGCGGCCTCGATAGAAGTTCGACAAAGCAGCAAATTGGGAGATCTTTGCGGCTTCAATGCCCTCGCGCTGGCGGCCCAATATGCGGGTTATCAAAAAGCCGCTGAGAACAAAGAAGAGCCATACAGCCACCGATCCCAGCCGATCCGTAACCCCAGTCGGAATTTTGTGGCTAACGAAGACCAGCAGGAATGCTATCGCCCGCAGCCCGTCGAAGCCCTTAATCCGATCTGACGACATTAACCTCGGCTCGGCGTAGACTGTAATAGCACTGGCACAGACATCTATTCTATTGGACAGCTACCTGTAATGCGGCGGGAATGCCAAACCGTCCGATCCTTATTCATTAAGGCGCTGTACCTCTAGATGACCGGCGCATTGTTTGCATAGAAGTCCCCTGACAGCGCACAGTAGCGAACGACCTGGGTCCGAGGGAATGCAAAAGCAGATTAAGACACTCGTTAAAGCCGCGGGCATCGAGCGGCGGCACGTAGCCGCTGCTCGGATGTGGGCGGAACGCCACGCATTGGCAACGTTTGGAAAGTCGCGTGAGAAGCTAACCGGGCGAATTCTCTGCTATCATTCCATCGACGAACCCGAGATGGGCGTGAACGACGTCAGCGAGCGCCAATTCCGCGACCAGATCGAGCTGGCGATTGCCAAAGGATATCGCTTCGTCGAGCCGCAGCGGATCGCGCGCGGCCACGGACAGGACAAAGAACTGGCGATTACCTTCGATGACGGAAGGAAGAGCGTCCTCACACACGCTGCGCGCATTCTAGCGGAGTATCAGATACCCTGGACCCTATTCGTCGTCACCAAGTGGACGGATGAACATTCAGCACAGTCGCCGATCATTTCCTGGCGAGACGTGGAAACGTTGCGAGCCAACGGCGTCGAGATCGGTAGCCATTCCAGTACGCATCCCGATTTCGGAACGCTCGACGAGCGATATTTGGCGGAAGAGCTTGCCGGGTCACGCGCAATGTTTGCGCAGCGGCTCGGATTCGAGCCGATCTCCTTCGCTATTCCACTGGGCCAGTCGATGAACTGGACGGCCGCGGCAGCTGCGGTTGCGCGCGAGGCCGGATACGAAATCATTTATGCGCAGGCCGAGGAGACGCGGCCGCCCGATACGGTTCCACGGACGTTCGTCACCCACTTCGATAGCCCTCGAATCTTCAGCGCCTTGCTTTCGGGCGCCTACGACAGCTGGGAGGAATGGGTATGACGAATTCTGCGACTCGCACTGTCTCGGTAATTATCGGCACGCGTGACCGGCCCGCGCTATTGCGTGAAGCGTTGCAAAGCATTCGCGCGCTGGAGGGTCCGGATCTCACGTTCGAGATTCTAATCGGCGATAATGGTTCGACGCCGGAAACAGCCGCGGTTGCCGCCGAGTTCGGCGCTTCGCACTGGAAGACGGACAAGAACGGCTGCGCCGCGGCGCGAAACCTAGCGATGCGGCACGTGACCGGCGAGTTCGTCGCTTTTCTCGACGATGACGATCTTTGGCTGCCTGAACACATCCGACCCCATATCGCCTTTCTCGACGCGCATCCCGATTACGAGGCCGCTTTCGGACAGATCGTCAGCACGGATACCGAGCGACGCGCCGTTGGCGAACCTTGGCCCAGCTCTTTGCCATCAGACGGTGATGTGTTCCATATGATGCTGAGAGGCTATTTTCCTCAGGTTGGCGGAAGCGTCTTTCGGGGCAATTCGATATCCAAGTATGGCCTAATGGATGAGACGCTCATTGGCGACTCGGATTGGGATTGGCAATTAAGAATAGCCCGCAACGGTCGCGTTGGCTTCATACCTACGCCGTGCGTCCTGTTTCGACAAAGACCGCCCGGCACGTTCGATCGTCTCCAGCTCCTTCGACAAAAATACACCAAGCGCATTTTTCGCCGTCACGTGCTTTTACCTCGCACGCCGCCGTTCCATCGTCTTGGTATTCGCGGAGCCTATCGCGCGCATGCCGCCGCCGTGTGGCAGTACTTCGATTACTTCTGCACCAATGCGGTACAACGTTCCAAGGCCGGCGACTACGAAAGTGCCCGCTACGCAGTCATGGGAGCTTTTCGAACCTTGCCCCATGTGGCGTTGTCACGCTTCATCCGATCGTCGGATTTGCGTGATGCAGCCTTGACGAGTCTTCTCGGCTCGCGCGCCTCGGCTGCCGAAAAGAACAACAGCTAAATTCGTGAGGCATCCGCGTTGATGTCCCGCGTGAGACTGCCAACGCAACAACGCCTGCGAGCTCCTGAAACGCGCAAGCTGCAGATGGACGTTGCTCCGCGTTTTATCTTCTATCGAGTATGGAGCGCTTCAACCATTCGGGAAGCAGTAGCGGCCCGTATTTGTGGAATGCCTTCTTGCCCTTGAAATAGCCGTTGGCATTGAGCTTGCGCCATACTGCGTAGCGATCGCGCGCCGGCACCATACCCATGAAGCTCCGCGTGATGGCATCGGTGCTTAAGCTGGAGCCGACGATGCTATGATGGCGACGGTCCGGCTCGCCCAGATATGGCGTTTCGAGATCTTGCCGCTCGGTGAACGTGCGCGGATCCGGCGGTGGCAAATCGCGAACCCGGTCATAAACGCGCTCCAGGAATGCGAGCCAACCTGGCGGTGTGTGCTGGCTGACAACCGCTTCGTGGGACGCTTCAGCTACGCTCCGGCGATAGGGCTCGTCACGTATCAAACGCGAGAGCTTCTCTTCGTAGTCCGCTTGCGATGTTGCTACGATTGATGTCCCATCGAGACCAACGTGATTGATGCCGAATATTCGCGCTTCCCTCGGGGCATCAAATATTGTCAGCAGCGGGAGACCGTAACCGGCTGCCTCCATCATCGACGTCGAGGAAACGAACGGGTAAGAGTCGACGTAGATGTCGGCGGCTTCGAAATAAGCTTTCGGCAACTCGATCTCGGGAAGCGTTTCCAGCTGACCCGGATAGGCGCGTTTTACTGGCTCCCAATCCGCGGGATTGCCGACACCAATGACCAAAAGCTTGGCCCTAGGGTTTTCCGCGAGCACCTTGGCATGCCGATCGGCAAACGTGATGCCGTTGATGCTCCGGTATTTGACGCCGCGCGCAACGGAGAGAATAAGCACGCAGTCTGGATCAATCCCAAGCGCGCGCTTGGCTTCAGCCCGTGTTTTTTCCCTAACCGTTGGATCGACGATCGTCGGCATTATGATGCTTCGCCGCGGCTCAACTCCGCGCCGATTGATCGCGATGTCTTCGGCCGCTTCGCGGAGGCTGATGACGACTTGGCTAATGCTAGGCCCGATCCAGAAAAGATGATCGGCATGGTTTAGTAGAATAATCGGCGGCATCGCCTTTGGATCCGAGAAGGCGATAAGCGGGATCACATCCTCACAATGAAAATGAAGGACGACAGCGTCGAACTGCTTTGCAAGACGGCGCAGTTCAAGCGCCCACTCGAGCTTCCCGCCAGGCGAATGGTTGAGTTCGTAAATGCGGCCACCACTCCTGGCGAACGCTTCCTTGGTATGATCGGGTATCGGACCGCGATGCTGTGTCAAAACCAGTGAGTTCTTCCGGCTCTTGTCGGCATTCACCCATCGGCTGATCATGCGCGTGAGGCCACCAACCGGCGCCAGTTCCGTTGCGATGTGGAGAACGGATTTGATTGGCTTTGTACGGCTTACCGGGATCTCAGCGTGATCGCGGCCTGAAAGCGCGTCGCCTATTCCTATCAAGATCCTCTCGATGCGCGGGCTGGCGAAAATTCCACAATGGCGATGCGCCGCGATGCTGGCGGCAACCGCGGCAGTCAACGATGCAGCCGCGAGACGCCCTTCGCTGAATAGCTTTTCGGCGTGACGAACATGCGCGTCATATTCGTCGTAGCTCACCAGAATTGGATTCTGTTCCTGAGGCGTCAGAAGTTGCATGAGAGCGCCCTCCTACTCGTATTGTTGGGCAGCCAATGCCTCGCTAAAGCGCTCAAGCTGAATAGATGATTCAACTTGGTCGAGCGCCGGGCTCATGCGTTCACGAGGCAAGATTGCTTCAGTGTTTCGACCACGGTGTCCTGTTCGTCGGAGGTCATCTGAGCGTAAAGCGGCAGGATGATGCATTCGTCCTGGGCAGATTCCGATCTGGCGAGCGTTGCGTCCGACTTGCCACCGTAGGGCGCCTCGCGATGCGCGCACATGATGCCGCGACGCGTGGCGATCCCGGCGTCCAGCATGGCTTGCATCACCGCTTTTTGATCGACGTTGTTGGGAAGCCGCACGCAATAGCTCTGCCAATTGCTGCGCGCGTAAGAGGGTTCGGTGGGCGCCTCAATACCGGCGTTGCCTGCGAGAAGAGCCGTGTAACGGTCAGCGATTTTGCGCCGCCTCGCGACAACCTCGGGTACGCGCTTCAGCTGCTCGCGTCCGATCGCTGCCTGGATGTCGGTCATGCGGTAGTTGTATCCGACGATCGGGTAACTTTCGAAGATGACTTTGGCGGCGCCGTGCCGGACCGTGTCCGGCACGCTCATGCCGTGTTGGCGAAGCAAACGAAATTTCGCGTCCCATTCGGGGTTGGCGGTCGTTAGCATGCCACCGTCGCCAGTGTTCATGATCTTGCGCGGATGAAAAGAGAAGCATGCGATGTCGCCGTGCGGCGCGCCGATGCGCTCCCAATTTCCCTTCCAATTGATTTCGCTGCCGATGCCACAGGCCGCATCTTCGATGACCGGCAGTCCGTGCTCGGCGGCAACCGCAATAATCTTCTCGAGATTACACGGCATGCCGATCTGATGGACGCATAGAATAGCCCGCGTCTTCGAAGTGATCGCACTTTCGATGAGTTCGGGGTCGATGTTGAACCCTCCCTCCTCGATGTCGATGAAGACAGGCGTTGCCCCGCAATAGCGAATGGCATTTGCCGTCGCTATGAAAGTGTGACTCACCGTGATGACTTCGTCGCCTTCGCGAACATCGAGCGCGAGCAGCGCCAAGTGAAGCGCCGTCGTGCAACTCGACACCGCGCAAGCGTAGGGCGCCCCGACGAATGCCGCGAATTCCTTCTCGAACGCTGCGACCTCTGGGCCCTGGGTCGTCCAGCCGCTAAGGATGACGCGGCGAACGGCGTCCGCCTCCCGCTCATCCATCACTGGCCGCATAATCGGGATCATGCTGCGCTCTTACGCTTCATCTGCCACCAATGAACGAGGCGGCGAAGTCCTTCATCGAGATCGACTTCGGCACGGAAGCCAAGGTCCTTTTCAGCCGCCGTCGTGTCGGCGAGCCGACGCGAAACCGGGTTGACCTTCCGTTCAGGGCCGTATTCGGGCTTCATGGTTGAACCCATGACGCGAAGGAGCGCATAGGCCAAATCGTTCAGCGAGGTCTCGACGCCACTCGCGACGTTGTAGACGTTATCGGACTTGTCCGACTGCAAAGCGAGAATGTTGCTGCGGGCGACATCGTCGATATAGATGAAGTCCATCGTCTGCAGGCCGTCGCCGAAGATCAACGGAGGCTGTCCGGCCTCGATGCGTTCCATCCAACGGATCAGGACTTCAGTGTATTTCCCGTAGATATCCATGCGCGGGCCATAGACATTGAAGTAGCGCAGGGCAACGTACGGCAGGCCGTACATGTCGTTGAAGGAGCGCAGCAGGCCCTCGAGCATGATCTTGCTCGCGCCATACCAGGTGCGGTTGTTATAGGGATGATGGTCTTCCTTGGTGGGGAAGATGTCAGCCAAACCGTAGATCGACGCGGACGACGCCGTAACAAACTTCTTCACACCCTTGGCTTGCGCCGCTTCGAGCACGTTGAACGATCCATCGCACATCACCTCGAGCGCCGCGCGTGGCTGCTCTGCACAGGCGGTAATGCGCAGCGTCGCCATGTGAATGACTGCGTCCATACCCTCGGTCACACGATTGACCGTAGCAACATCGCGGATGTCGCCTTTGACCAATTCGACGCGTGGATCGCGCAGCGCATTCTCAACGTTGCCGATCGTCCCGCGATCAAGGTTGTCAAGAATGACGATCTTGCCCGGCTTGTGATCTTGCAGAAGAAGGTCGATCGTGGTCGAGCCGACAAGCCCGCATCCACCGGTCACCAAAATATTCGCGCCATCGATCAACATAACTGTCTCTCCGTCCCCGCCTATTGCGCCCTTATTATTCCTGGAATGCGAGCAATGCCTCAACGACTTTTTGCTGAGCTTCGGCAGTCAATTCCGGATACATAGGCAAGGATAATACTTCCGCCGCAGCCGCTTCCGAATGCGGGAACTGGCCTGCGGAATAGCCAAGGTCCTGGAACGCGGGCAGAAGATGGACCGGCGTCGGATAATGAATCCCCGTCTGCACGCCCTTCGACTCCATCCAACTTTGCAGAGCAGCGCGCTTTTTCGAGCGGATCGCATACACGTGATAGACGTGGCGGGCGTCGTTGCGCTCGTGCGGGGCGGTATAGGCGCTGCCTTGAAGCAGGTCGCGATAGCGAGCCGCTGCCGTACGGCGGTTTTCCGTCCAACCTTCGAGGTAACGAAGCTTAACCCTAAGGATGGCGCCTTGGATGCCCTCCATCCGGTAGTTGAAGCCTTTGAGCTCGTGCTGGTACTTCTTTTCGGCACCCCAGTCGCGCAGCATCCGAACGGTGCGCGCGTAATCGGCGTTCCCCGTGACAACCATTCCAGCTTCGCCATAGGCGCCGAGGTTCTTGCCCGGATAGAAGCTGAAGCAGGCAAGATCGCCAAGGCTACCGACGCGGCGGCCGTTGTATTCGGCACCATGCGCCTGCGCTGCATCTTCAATGACGACAAGGCCATGCTTCTTCGCAATGGCGTTGATCGGATCCATATCGGCCGGCTGACCGTAAAGATGAACCGGAATGATAGCTTTGGTTCGCGGCGTAATCGCTGCTTCCAAGCCTTCGGCTGACATCGTGTAGGTCTTGGGATCGATGTCAACGAACACGGTTTTGGCGCCGGCATAGTGGATCGCCGAGACGGTGGCCACGAACGTGAAAGGAACGGTGATGACCTCATCGCCGGGGCCGACACCCGCAGCCAGCAGCGCCAGATGAAGGGCGCTCGTACCGCTATTCACGCCCAATCCGATCGTATTTCCGGAGAAGGCGGCGAATTCGTTCTCCAGCGCCGCCACTTCCTTGCCAAGCGTGAATTGGCAGCTTTCGAGCACACCCTCGATCGCCGACATGATCTCGGGTTTAATGGAATGGTACTGCGTCTTCAGGTCTACGAAGGGGATCATTTAAGCCTACCGATGGATGTAAATTGTCTCGCCGCGGCCGCGCATGGAACTCGTCGCCGCCTCGATAAGGGACACGACGCGTTCGCCGGAAGGGCCATCTGAAATCGGCTGCTGCTGCTTTTCGATACAGTCGAGGAAGTGCTCTCCCTCGACGCTCAGCGCTTCCTTGCCATCGAGCTTCGGCGCCCACATGTCGCCCGTGCGATAACCTACGCGCATTTCGTGAATTTGCCCTGGATCGTCCGTGAAGCTCACGCCCTTGTCGTAGATCTTGACCTTCTCGCTGGGCTCGAGATCGTTGTAGGTGATCATCTTGCTGCTGCCGCCGATCAAGATCTGACGAACTTTTACGGGCGCCAACCAGCTTACATTCGCGTGGGCGATCATGCCGGAATTATAGAATAGCGTGACGTATGCAAGGTTTTCGGGCGAACCAGGGAAATGGTTGGAACCGGCTGCCGTAACCGCGATGGGCTTCTCGTCGAGCAAGTAATCGAGGATGGCAAAGTCGTGGGCTGCGAGATCGGAGATGACGTTCACGTCTCGCTGAAAGAGTCCGAGGTTCACCCGGATCGAGTCGTAATAGAAGAGATTTCCCATCTCTGGCGATCGCACGATCTCGGCAACCTTGCGGATCGACCCGGTGTAAACGAATGTGTGATCGACAAGCAGAACGAGGTTGCGCTTCGTAGCGACCTCAACCAGCTGCTTGGCCTGAAGCGACGTTTCCGTCATGGGCTTTGCAAGCCAAACATGCTTACCGGCCTTGAGTGCCGCCATCGCAATCGGGAAGTGCGTAGAAACCGGCGTCGCGATCACGATCGCATCGATCGCGGGGTCACGAAGCAATTCGTGGTAATCAGTCGTGGTCTTGATGCCAGGATAACGCGCGGAGACGAGCCCCAAGCGCTTATTGTCGAGATCCGAAACACCCACGAGCTTCGCTCGGGAAAGCTCCGCAAAATTTCGGACGAGATTGGGACCCCAATACCCATATCCGACAACGCCGATACCGATCATTTAAACGTTTACCCGCTACTTAATTCCGAATGTCTACTACAACGCGATCTCTATTACCGCTCCCCTATGACCTTTGCTCCCTGTCCAACGACGATAGCGCGATCGGGCACATCCTTCGTGACGACCGCGCCGGCGCCGACCAAAGCCCCGTAACCGATCGTTATCCCCGCTAAGATCGTTGCATTGCTGCCGATGCTCGCACCCTTCTTCACGAAGGTCTTTACAAGTGTCCAATCCGCTTCGCTTTGTGGGCTGCCGTCGGCGTTAGCCGCTCTCGGATAAAGGTCATTGGTAAACATAACGCCATGGCCGATGAAAACTTCGTCCTCTATTTCGACGCCTTCGCAAATGAAGCTGTGCGAGGAAATCTTGCAGCGCTCACCGACGAAGGCATTCTTTTGGATCTCGACGAACGATCCAATTCTCGTGCCAGCGCCTATGGTGCACCCATAGAGATTGACTTGATCCGGGTGAAATATTTTTACGCCTTCACCCAGCTTAACGGATTGATCGATCGGCATCCTGATCCCTCAAGGTATGAAGAGCCAACAGTTCGCCACCGCACCGACCTCTCATCGATTGCAGCGCCGAGAACCCATACCTTTCAGGACTTAAGAAACACACCGGGCTGTTCGTCCCACTTCCGCAAAATTCTTGCTCAATCATGAGTGGGGACGACTTATCGCTAAATTAGAATTTAAGTTTGCACTGTAATTGTTTTCTTTGCGGCGAGCTGAAACTAATTCGAAACACGACCGAATTCAATTCGTCACGACAGCCTTTAGCGTTAGCATGGTATACATAGTGCATCTGGCCATATGCGTTCGCGGCAAGATTTCGGTGTTCAGGAGTTCCTCGGGTGAAATTTGACGATTTACGCAACGTTCAGGCCATGAATACCCAGGAAGAAGACGTTCGCCGCCACGACGAGCTGCTTTCCTTCTCCGACGTCGTTTCGTTTTTCAAACATTTTTGGCCGTTTATCGCAAGCACGGCGGCTGTCTGTACAATATTGGGATTGCTATACGTCTTAACGGCCACGCCCAGCTATACCGCTGTCGCCGAGTTGCTGATCGAAACGAACCAGCAGGCGACACCGACAATTACGACGCCGGAAGCCGTGGTCAGCCTTGATACACCGCAGATTGAGAGCGAAATCGTGCTCCTCAATTCTGAACAGATCGTTTCGCGCGCCGCCAAGATCCTGGAAACCGAAGGAGGCGGTGCGGTCTCTGCGGCCAAGCCGGCGGCCGGTGCCTCCGCCCCCGCCGAACAGAGCTGGCTGTCGCGCCTATTTTTCGGCCCACCCCCAGCCAAAACAGCAGACAACGAGAACAAGCGCCTGCAAGCCCTCGTTAGCCAGATCCAGGGGGATCTCAGCGTCAAACGGGTCGGGCTGTCCTACGTGCTCGAACTGTCGTACCGGGACATCGACCCGAAGCGCGCTGCGGAAGTCGTGAATGCCTTGGGCGATGCCTACGTTCAGGACAAAATCGAAGGCCGGGCGACGGCTGCCCGTCGCAGCGGCATGTGGCTCGAGGCCCGGATCGAAGAAATCCGCCGCTTGATGAACGAAGCGGCGCTCGACGTACAGGAATTCAAGGCGCGGCGGGACTACCGGCTCGCCGACCGTCCGGCTCCCAGCAATCGTGACCTGGGACTGGATTTCCTGCCGAAGTCCAGCAATCAACCCGACGCAGCGGTGACCTCTCCGGATGGGCCGGCCAAACCCGACGCAACGGCGCCGGTGACGCCCGATACCACGACCGCCAAGCCTGAGGCCAAGGATAGCGGCCGGTCGACCGGAGCGCAGGAGGCGCCAACCCTCGAAGAATTGGATTCGCGAGCTCTGACCTACCGCAAGATTTACGAAAGCTATCTGCAGGCCTACACCGATACGGTTCAGCGGCAATCGTTTCCCGGAACTGCATCCCGCGTCATCTCGCGCGCGGAGCCACCGAAGCGTCAAAGCAGCCCGAAGCGTGGATTGACGCTGCTCGGGTCCCTTGTCCTCGGGAGCCTCCTCGGCTTTGGTATTTCTCTGATCAGGACTGCGTTCGACGAAACGGTCCGGTCCTCCAATCAACTCATGAGGCAGATCGGGGCGCCGCTCCTCGGCGAAATTGACAACACGAGCTGGATGGCGCGCCTGCCAATTATCGGCAGAGGTTTCCGGCGACATGGCAGGCGAACTGAAGACGCCTTCCTTGTGCTGAGGCGACCGCATTCGCTTGCGGCACGACAACTCGTCAAGTCGGCAGCGTCCATCAATGACGCGGCACACGCATCGGGCACCAACGTCATCGGCATCATGGGCATTTCCCGGGACGTCGATGCGTCGGCCGTGTGCAGCAACATCGCGCTTCTCAACGCTCGCGCGGGGAAGAGGACGCTGCTGATCGAGACTGAACCAGGACGGGCCAATCTCACGGCGGCTTACGCACCCCAGCTGAGTTTCGATCTCAAGGATGTCGTCGCCGGAGGCATCAATCCGGAAAATGCGGTTGTGGCGTTCGGAAAAGATCCGTTGCTGTCACTGCTTCTGATCGGCAGCAGCGAGAAGCCCGAGTTCTGGAGCAACGAACATCTGGAGAAGCTGCGGCAGGTGATCAGCGGCTTGCGCGCGCAGTACGATACCATCTTCGTTCATCTGCCGCCGTTCTCGAATGCCGATATGGCGCTGCGGGCTGCGGATGGTTTGGTGATTGTAGGAGAAATGTGGCGCACAAAGGTATCTTCTCTCGAAGAAGTGGCGTCACGCATGCGCATCGGCGATCACGCGCTCCTGGGCGTCGTTGTCGCCAACCTTGCCTAAATCATTCGGAGCAGCGCGGGACTAGCGGGCCCGCGCGATCTGGCGATGACTAACTGCAGAGGTGGAGCGCGCGTTAGCTCCGCCGCATGCGATCGTTTACCCCATCGACCTTCACACCTGCAACGGCCGCTGCAATCACGCTGAGCAGCAGTTGGAATTCGGTATTCCAGAAGATCGGATACTCGCTCATGCAGAGGCCTGCGACGAGTGAGAGATAGGCCACCGGCCAGGCGGCGATGACCGTCTGTTCCTTGCCGAAATTGCGCAGCGACCGATAGAAGACTTGTATGTAGCCCGCCATGAAGAGAACGAGGCCGATGATGCCGACGTCGACGAGACGGTCGAGGTAGTTGTTATGAAACGACACCAGCGCCTGGCCCGTCAAAATCCAAATCGAGGGAGCCTCGGTCTGATCTGAGTTCCAGAAAGCCGCGTATCCAACACCAAGCCAGGGACGCGCGTTGAACGAGCGAATGGCCGCATCCCAGAGGATCGTACGGCCGGTGAGCGTTGAATCCTTGCCAAGCTCGTTCAGGACGAATTCCACGGGGTCGAAGCCGGCGATCGCAATAGCTGCGACGATGACGCTGACCGATACGATCCCCATGCCGAAGATCAGCATGCTTTGCCGCCGGTTTCCAACCGCGGCCCAACAGCACGCGAGGACCGCCGTAATGAGAAACGTCATCAGGATGCCCGTGCTCGAACCGGAGAAGACGACGTTGATCAGGGACACAACAATGCCGATTGCGGCAAGCGGGCGGTACCAACCGGATGCAAAGAGAACCATGCCGCCAAGGAAGAGCAGATTGGCGTGCATTGAGAAGTTGTTCTTGTGAAGATAGAGACCGCGCGTCTCCAGACCGCCGGCAACGTTCACCTCGCGCAGCATCAGGGCAACAATCGGAGACAGGATCTGTATGAACAAGCTGAAGCAGAACGTCAGGATTATGATCTTCTTCAGTCCGAGACGCTCGTAGAAATAGAACCCGACGATCACGCCCAGAACGATCGAAATACCTGAAAATGCCGTGAACCCTGGCATCACCGACCAGAAGGCCGAGCAGGTTGCGAACAATGGTCCGAGGAAGAAAACAGCGTTGTTGCGAATGAGTGTCAGGTAGAGGCTCGGCTGGCGCGCAAACGCCATTGCGACCCATGCGTAAGCAATGATCCAGAAGATCTGGTTGGTGGCCGGTACGAAATTGATGCCGATCCGGGCGATGCTGATCAAGAAGAAGATGTAGAATACGGCGATCAAGTGCTCGCTAGAAATCGTGTATCCGCCAAGGCCCCGAGGAGGAACGGCGGCACGATATTCGTGAGGGACCGGAGATAAGGCTGGCATCGTCTCTGCTATTGGTTCTCTTGCTTCCTACGCATGCCATCAAGCACCGATGGATAGTAGCGCCCGATCGTTAACATCCGTGAACTTCTGATCCGATCTGCATTGTTGTACACATCGAGATACTCGCACGCATCGTGACACACCCCTTCGTCGATTTCGCCCTTGTCGGGATACTGCGGTGATTATTAATCTTTTCCGAGCACATAATCCGGCGCCCTTCGACGGCAGCCATTCGTGACATCTTTGCGCCGACGATGGATCCCAAGACGCACGTGCCACCTTCAATGCGGACCCACAGGATCGAGCCCATAGATGGGCTGCGCCTTGTCGCCATACTCGTGGTGGCCGTCTGGCACGCGACGGTCCGGGCAACGCGTTTCGGCGCACTGCAAAATCTAAGCGATCAGAAAGCAGCGCTTCTGGCATCGGTGCCGCACGGCGAAGTTGGCGTTGTGCTGTTCTTCATAATCAGCGGCTTCGTCATCGCCCTTCCCTACTTTTCGGAGCGGCCGCCATCCCTTTCCTCGTTCTACCTCGGCCGCGCCATCCGGATTTTTCCTCCCTACGCGATCGCGCTGCTCCTCTGCCTCGTCGCGGTGAGCATCGTACCGCCGACCAAAGCGGCAACGTTCGCTGCGGGGTCGGGCGTGCCGTTGACCGATAGCTTTTTTGCCAGCCTCGCCTTCGTGCACGGTATCATCTTCGACATGCCGTCGCGGCTCAATCCGCCGGCATGGTCGTTGGAAGTCGAGGTGCAATTCTACCTTGTCGTGCCGTTCTTGATGGCCTTGCTGTTTTGGCCCACAAGCGCCGGGGGGCGGATCGTCATAGCCGCGCTCGCGATCATCGCATTCTTTCTAGCCGCCCTCTGGGTACTCCACGTCTATGGCGAGTTTGCTCGCTATCGCTGGACGTTCTTTCGCTATGGCGCTTATTTCGTGATGGGCATCCTGCTTTGTGGGCTGATGGCACGCGGCGCATTCGTGCAGAAGTCTTGGGTCTTCGATGCCGCATTTGTCTTCGCGCTTGCGGGACTGCTTTATTGCGCGACGATCCGGGACCCATCTTACGGCGTCTTCGTTGGAACGCGGATCCTGGCGGAAGACGCGGCGCGGGACGCAGGCTTTCTCGTTTTTGGCGCGACTATGCTCATCGGAGCGTTGAAAGGCTCGATCATACCGCGCCTTCTCAGCGGCTCAGCGGCGTCACTCGGCGCAAAATCGTATTCGATCTACCTGGTTCATGTCCCCGTCATGCAGGCGACGGCAGAGATCATTTCGCACCTCATCGGACACATCCCACTCTGGGCCACGGTGCCATTCGTCGTCGTGCTGATTGCGGTCAGCTTCGCTGCCGGCGTCGTCTTCTGGCACTTGATCGAGCGACCGTGCATCCGGTTGGCGAAAGCGGCTCGATCACGTCTTTCGCGGCCCTATCGTGCCGCTTACGTCAACGGAAGTTAGAAACGGACTAGGCGGGCTGCGCTAGCGCGTCTTCCAGACGTCGGAGAGTGCTTTCCTGGCAGCGCTCGACTTGGCGTCGAGAATTGAGCGCGCAACAAAGGGAAGGCTCGCTGGCGCCTTAGCGGCCTCACGTATGAAGCCATAGAGGCCGTCTCGGCGCTTGGCATCGAGCATCTTTCGGAAGGCAAGGTTGTTTCTCGTGAAGTCCATCACCTGACGGAAGGCGGCTTGCGTCGCCGGGGTCGGCATTTTCTCGTGCAGCTCTCCAAGTGCGACCGAGAGGGCTTCGACATCATCCGTGCGATGCAGGGAACTCAGCGAATCGCGCCGTTCGATCGCGAAATAACCGCACGCAGCTACGACCCGGAACATGGCGCCCTGGAGAAGGCACTCGATGTAAAGAACGAAATCCTCACCGAGGCGCAGGCGTTCGTCGTAACGCAGGCGATGCGCTTCCAGGAACGATCGCCTAATAATGGGCTTCAGGAAGCCGAACTCGCGTCGATAGCGATCCTTGCGCGGGACATTGGCCGCGATGAAGCGATTGAGATCAAGCTTGAGGGGCGTTTGCGTTCCATCCTCCAGCAGGCGGTCGTAGACCGCGGCCGGATCTTCTTCCGAGGCGAAATAAAGGTCGTCGGCGACAAGGTCCCAATTGTCGGAACCAGCAGCCTCGAACAAGGATTCCAAGCGCCGCGGAGCCATGTAGTCGTCCGCGTCCAAGATGCAGATGAACGGCGAGGCTGACGCCGCGATGGCGATGTTGCGAGCGCGTGAAGGGCCGACGTTGTCATTGAGGCGGATGATCTTCAGCCGACCCGATCCATCATCCTCGGAGGCCGCGACATCTGAAGTGAAATCGGTCGAAGCATCGTCGATGAACACGACCTCGCGGACCACGTCCTGACGGAGCGCCGATGATACGGCACGCGCGGCAGTCTTTGCCGCGTTTCTTGCCGTAATCACCACTGCGGTCGATCGATCTTTGGTCATGTTCGGAGATGGTAGCTGCTGGTTCTCTTAAATTTCGGAACCGCGCGTCCGGCGCGTCAGGTGCGAGATGATGCGAGCGATTTCAGTTTTCATCGGATGCCCCGTCCAATGAATTGCGATCAGCCATACGCCGGCGGCAAGAACGGCTGCCACCAAGCCCTCAGGAATCGTCAGCAAATCCGGCGAGCCGACAATCATCACGGCCGCAATCGCCGGAAGAGCGCTGATTGCGGTAACGATAGCGCTTTTTCGCATCGAGCGAAAAAAGCCCGGCCACGTGAACTTAGTCCGCCAACGCACGAAGTAAATCGATACCGCAGCGGCATAGGCATTGGTCAAGAAAGAACTCCAAGCCACTGCTTCAAGCCCGTAGATCGAGGCTGCGATCTGGATCGTGACGACGATGGGCACCGTCAGTACGGCGATCAGAGCTGTGTCGCGAACCGCACCGACGGCGACGAGCACCGGGCGCGCTAGATTGATGGGAAAGAGAACGATTAGCGAGATGGCGATGATCTGGACGAGCGGCACCGTCTGCGTCCATTGCGATCCCAGTAGAATGGCGACGAGTGGCTTCGCCAGGAGCGCGATGCACACAAGCGCCGGCCAGAGGATCGCCGTCACATATTCAACGCTCATCAGGAAGCTTTGGCCGAGATTTTGCCCCTCTCGCGCGTGCTTGGAAAACGCCGGCTGCAGCACGGGAAAGAGACCGGCGAGTGCCGTTCGTTCGGGCAAGCGGCTGACTGTCAGCGCGCGCTGGTAGATGCCGAGCGCTTCGATTCCAAGCGTCTTGCCGAACGCGAGAAACGGCAGAGAATCGCCAAGATGATTCAGAATGCCCCTGGAGCTGTCGAAAATGCCGTAGCCGAAAACACGCCGCCACTCAGTAAGCTCGATGCGATAGATCGGGAACTTCGGGCCCCAGGCTACGCAGAAGCCAAAATAGACGACGCTCGAAATCAGCTGCGCCCAGGCGAAGGACATATAACTGAAGCCCTTCAGCACGAGCGTGATCGTCAACAGCGAATTCAGGATCGTCGTGGTCAGGCTGAGAACCGTCAGCTTGCCGAATTGCATGTTGCGGCTGAGCAGACCGTAGACCGGCGATGAAAACGAGCTCAGCAGCAGGCACCAAGCGGAGACGTGAAGATACTGCTTCAGGCCGGGCACGCCATAGAAGTTCGCGATGGGTCCTGAGAGCAGAAACAGGATCAGGAAGAGCGGCAGCGCCAACAGCAAGGTGAACGTGAAGACCGTCTGGACGCGGCGCGGCGTGGCATCATCGACCTGGACGATATAGGTGACGCCACCAAACTCCTTGAAGATGTCGATTATCCCGAAGATGGCGAGGCCGACAATGGCGACACCAAAATCGGCAGGTGTCAGCAGGCGGGCCGTGACGAATGTCGTCGCCAGCCCCATCGCCAGGACGCCATATCGCTCGATGCTCGAGAGCACCAGTCCCCTGCGAACGCTCACATTCAAGATCCTGATCTGGCGCGAAGGCGGCACGCTTGTCGGGCGGAGGTCTCCGCATTGCAGCGAAGATAATCCAACGTCGTTTCAAACTTCTTAGCGGGCATTTCGGAAGCTGGCATTGACAAAAAAGGGGTGGCCCAGGCTGTCGCGAGCCAAGTGCCTTGCGCGCCGAACTGAAGACGAAAACGTTAGCGATCGATTAATTCGGCTTACTGATGATTTTATAAAAAAAATGCGGCGCTTCGTTGAAGCGCCGCGTTTTATTCAGTCCATTTGCGGACAATCAGGGCTGAGTAAGCTCGGCTTTGATGGGCTCGAGCGAGGCGTGGTCAGGAGCCGGGAGGCTGCGAGTCGGAGCCGGATCCGCGATCGGGGTCGGCTGCGCAGCCGGGGGCATCTGCGAACGCAGCATTGCATCGAGCGCCTGTCCATCGGTGGTGGCCGGCATCGTCATATCGACTTTGACGGTATCGCCGGGCTGCAGCAACGTGTTCTCGTTTGCTTCGATCTCAACCACACCGCCGCGCGTCTGACGCGAAATGACGTAGTGAATCTTAGGCGTATCGTCGTGCTCGCCAGCCGAACCGCCGGTAGACGAAACGAGACGGAGCGGCGAGGCCACTGCTTGCGACTTGGTTTCGGCAAGCAAGCGCTGATTGACGTTGATCTCCTGGGAGATCTGCTGCAACCGTGCTTCCGTGGTCTGCAACTCGACCGTTACGTCGTTGTCGCGCTTGTTCTGATACTCGATGCGCGAGATCTTGGTGCGGCTGACTTCCTGCTGAGCGCGCGTGCGATCGCTTTCAATCCGCAGCTTGCCGCTCTCGAGTTCAGCCAGATTGCGCTGGAGTCCGAGGAGGCGCGGCTGCGTCGCGAGACCTTTATCGCTCAGCTGCTTCAAACCCGAGAGCTCGGAGCGCATCAGCTCGATCTGCTTATCTTGAGACTGGATCTGCTTGTCGAGCGTAGCAACTTCCTGCTCGAGCGCCGTCTGGAGCTGATCGAGAGCCATCAGCTGGGTCTCGTTGGCGCGGCGACGGAGATCGAACACGTTTTGCTCTTTCGACATCACCGAGGAGGTGAACTCGATGGCCTGGGGCGCGCTGACGTTCGACAGATCTGCCGGGAATGCGATCCTGTCCGACCCGCTCAATTCAGCGTCAAGGCGGGCCTTGTGAGCCAACAAACGTTCACGCTCTTGCGCCAGGCCCTGGTATGTGCCGACCGTCGAGATGAACTCGCGCTCAAGACGCAGACCGCTCAGTGCCGAGTTGCGGAACACGCCGCCGCCAAGGCTCACGCCCTGCAGCACGTTCATGCCCGCGGTAAAGGGATATTCACCCGACTTCTCAACCGCGCCGGTGACGTAGATCGGACGGAAGTCAGTCACTTCGACCGTGGTGTCGGGCTGGGTGGCCAAGCTCAGACGGCGCATCAGCTGACGAGAGATGATGGTGCCGAGTTCTTCGGTCGTATAACCCTCGGCCGGGATCACGCCGACGAGCGGCATCGAGATCTTACCGGCGGGGTCAACCGTGTAGATTTGGTTGAGCGCAGTCCAGCTGTAGACTTCGTCGCGCGACGGGCGCCATTCGAAGACCTGGACGCGAACGCGATCGCGGACATTCAGGCGGTAATCGGCCAACGACTTCGAGCCTGCGCCATTCGGGCGGACGATACCGGCTTCCGGCTGCGGGTCAGCGTAAACGATGGTACCGAGCGGGAAGGTCAATCCGGCCAGAATTAAACCGACGACGGCCCATTCCGTAACGGAGAGGCTGCGGCGGCTACCGTGGCCCGGGCGAGAAACATTCAGACGCTCCCGGAGACGGGAGACGAGGCCTGGTGCCGTACGCGTCCCGCGCTGGAACGCATATGACGACGAATAGCCGAAGCGACGTTTCATGGCCTTCACTTTCTCCGCATTCGATCCCAAATTCTCATCTCGTCCCATTTTAGCCTGCCCTGCCGGTCCCAAATCGGGACGCAAATACGGGGCTAACCTGCGATCGAGAGTGAGACGGCGTAAAATCGGTAAAGCGCAATTTGCGCTCGCCAAACCTTCTCTGGGCATCTAACTCTAGCATGTCACAGGATATTCCCTAGCGATCCAAACGGTCAGGAGCCATCGGTATAGGCTTCCGGTTTCGACCCTACGAAAGGCGTAGGGTTGGTATTAGAAGCATCTGGTCTGACCTTCTCCAAACTGACGCAAACCACGTGCCAACCTCAGGCGCTCCTGTTCCTGAGCCGGAGAAATCGCGTGGCGCCCGTTCGGCAGGCGCGATCGAGAAAGCCCAGGGCCCAGCTCATGTGCATGGTTACCGCCGCCGGCCCCATCCAGAGGAGATTGGGCTCGCCCTGACGGACCGCGAGCAGCGCTCCCCACAGAACGCAGGCCACGACGTAGGCGGTAGGCAAAAGAAGAGAAAACCAGCCTGTCAGGGGCCAGCTGAAGATCGAGGCGAGGCAGCCCAACAGCAGCAACACCGGGAGGATCTGACGGAGCTTCGGCCGCATCCCGTGTTTCAGCAGGGTGTTTGCCCGTCCCCAGCCGTGGCGAAAATACTGCCTGGCAAGCGCGGGAAGGGAGGATCGGGGATAGTAGTCGATGCTCAGGTTGCCATCGAGAAAGATACGGCCGCCCGCGCCAATCAACCGAGCATCGAATTCGGCATCTTCGTTGTAAGGCGCGCTTTCGTCGTAGCCGCCGAGCGAACGGAAGGTGCCGAGATCGAAAGCGGCATGGTGGCCGTGATCGACGAAGCCGGACCGGCTGGCTCGGCGATGCGCCGATCCGCCGTTTCCGAGACGGCTGTTCTGGGTAGCCGCGATCGCGTTCTGCAATGGCGTCCGGCCGATGGCGCGCATTGATACGACAACGGATGAACTTTGCTCGCGAATGAGCGTTTCGACACATTTTTCCACGAAACGAGGCGGGTAGACGGCGTGGCAATCGGCACGCACCAGGACGGTGGTGCGCGGATCACAGGTCTCTGCTGCTATGTTCACGGCGGCTGATTGAATGCGGCGCGGATTGTGCACGAGACGGATGCGGGGATTCGCGGCCGACAGCTTCGCCACGATCTCGGGCGTTCCATCGCTGCTGCCGCCATCGAGCACGAGGAGCTCGTAGTCAATGGCGCTCTCGTCCGGCAGCAGGGACGCCACAGCTTCGGCGATGTAGCCAGCCTCATTGAGCGCTGGCATCACGATCGTCGCAAATTGTGAACCCGGGACGCGCACGGTCGCCAGCATCTTTCTCATTCACCACCAACGCGCTTGCCGCGTCACGCCCCGACCGCGCTCGGCTTCCAAAACATCTGCACGAAGCCGATATTTTGTCTGCCCATCGAAAGAGCTAAGCGTCATCGAGAATTGGGGGCTACCAAGCGGTATTAGAGATAAATTCGGGGTTTATCCGCGGCGCCCGCCATCGGCGAGATTATGCGAAGGGTTAAGCGAAGATTCCATCGGGTCCCAAAAAGCGACGACGGTTTGGCGCGGCGTTCAGGAACCGGCGCGGCGCAGGACGAGCCCGCCCGGATGACGCTCGATGGTAAGCGGGACGTTGGACGTGTTGGTGAGGTGGAACTCGTTCAAGACATCTTGCGTGTTGGCATTGACAACCCAGTCGCGATCGCCGTGGCGAACATAGTGTTCTGCCCAACCGTAGACCGGGCATTGAATGTCGGCGACATCGCGCGTGGGCTCTTTGTCGGCGTCCGAAAAGCTCAACCTGTTCTTCAACAAATAGTCGAACCCTGACAGCCGCGCCGGGTAATCTGGAGCCGTGAGCGAGCCACCCGTCAGCACGCGTACGTTGCCTTCCTTGCAGGAGCTGATCAAAGGTTCGACGACGTCGATGCCGCGCCAGTCCCATCGCGAACCGAAATGCCACCAAGCCGACGGCGGTCCGGTGACGATCGGCGCCAGCAGAAACGCGCCGCCAAGAGCAGCTGCCGCATAGGTTGTACGGCCAGCATTTTCGGCGAACACGGCCGCCAGATGCTCCCGCAGAAGAAACAAAGTGAGGATCATCAAGGCGGGTATGCCGATGAGGAAATAGCGGTCCTGCAGGATGACGATGCGGAGGGAAAGGATGAACGGTACGGCAAAGAAGATCGCGCCTGTCACGATGACGGCGGTCGCGAGAGCCCGCGTGGCGCGAGGCAAAAGCGATATCGCGACGAACAACGCGCCGAGCGGCGCGGCCCAGGTAAAGCCGACGGAGAACTGCTTGACCCCCCATAATGTGGACGTGATCAACTCGCGGTCCAGAACGAGCCAGAAGCCTTTCGTAACCGTCGATGAAAACATCGGGTAGGCGAACGCGATCCAGATAGCGAACGAGACGACTGCGCTGCCGCCCATGACGAAACCGAACTTGATGAAGTCATTCCGCTTGGCGATGAAGAGACCGACCACGATCATGGCAGCGCCAAGAGCGCCGCAAAACAAGGCCGCGAACACATGCAGCCACGAACTCAGCGCGCCCAAAATGGCGGCGAGCACGATATCGCGAGACGTGACCTCCTGCTCATCGATGCAGGAAGCCACCAGAAACGCGGCATTCAGTGTCAGCAGCATCGAGAAGAAGTAAACGCGGCCTTCGATTGCGAAGGATAATGCTGGTGCGGTGATCAGGAAGAATGTTGCGGCGAGAAATCCCATTTCGAGATTTCGCTTTTTCCAGCTGATCCAAAGCAGAAGGCCCAGGAAAGCTACGCAGCCGATACCGTTGAGCCAGAGAATGGCCGCCTTCTCGTTCGGCGTCAGCACCTGGGAAAGATAGATTAGCGCGAAGTAAGTGGGCGCATTCGTGTCAGGGAGCATGCGCTCGTAGAAGACTTTTGAAAAAGGCAAGCGCGGATCGCCTGCCCACAGCGCAAAGTATTCATCCAACCAAAGATGGGCACGAACGAAAGCGCTCCATTCGAAAATCACGAAGAAGACGAGAGCTGCGAGAAATAGAACTGCGGAAATCTTCAGGCCGTTGCGCTGAACCGTTCGTGCCATCGATGCAAAAAAGGTCGGCTCCCGAGCGGCCTGATTTGCGAACATCACTTTCTCCAGGTGAAGATCGAGCTGGCGGCGTAGTTCCAAACCGCGCCCACCAGGATTCCCGAGATGCCCGAGAGCCACCAGGAGAAGTGCTCGTTAAAGAGCACCGCCGCGATGCCAACATTCGATACCGCGCCGAGTGAGCACACCGCGTAGAAGCTCAGAAGACCCAAGATCAGCTCGCGAGGAGTCTTCAGGCGCTTGTCGCGATACGTGAGGGCGTTGTTGGCGAAGAAGTTGGCCGTCATGGCGACCATTGCGGCGACCAGCTGACTTTGTACGAAGGGCACGTCGAAACCGCGATTGAGCATCGCGAGAACCAACATGTGGGCGATGACACCGAGGCCGCCGACCGCCATGAACATGACGAAGCGAACCGGGATCGCGCGCCCGATGGTCTTGTCCAGCAGCAGCATGATGTATTCCCATGCCACCGCTGAATCGAGCTTGCTCTCCCCGTGCACGCGATTTCGGAACACGTAAGGTATCTCGACAATCTTCAGCGGCTTTGGTGCCGAGACGAGGATGTCGAGAAGAATTTTGTAGCCCATCACCGAAAGGCGGCGCACCGAGCCATTGAAGGCCTCCCTTCGCAGCATGAAGAATCCGCTCATGGGGTCGGTCGAGCGGACATGCAGGAGCACTTGCGCAATCTTTGTTGCCGACTGGCTGATCGTCGCCCGCGTGGCGTTCCAGCCATCGATGCCACCTTCCAGCAGATAGCGCGAGCCGATGACGACATCGCAATCGGACGTCCGAAGCGCCTCGATCATTGGCAGCAAACAATTCTCGTCGTGCTGAAGGTCGGCGTCCATCACGGCCACATACGGCGCGCTGGTCGACAGGATGCCTTCGATAACTGCGGAGGAAAGTCCGCGCCGGCCGATGCGATGCAGGAAGCGGACGCGTGGATTGGATTGCGCCAAACTGAACAGCGTTGAGGTTGAACCGTCGGTGGAGTCGTCATCAACGAATACGACCTCCCAATCGTAGCCCGTCAGCAATTCTTCCAGGCGGCGAACCAGTTCGCGGAGGTTTTCGGTTTCGTTAAACGTCGGAACGACGATGGAAAGAAGGGGTGGCCGAACGGATTGAACGGAGGCGGTACTCGGCCTTTCTGATGTCGTCACCCCGATATCCTGCATAACAGCTCCTGAATTGCTGCCGTTCGCATCAACGCGCCACGCGGCCGGATCTTGTGATGATCCAAGATTTTATAACGATTTCCGTGACCAACCGCGACGTTCACAAATTCGGTACGCCTCTAGAAACTCCCCCATAAGGCGTAACACTTGGGGAACACGCCCGCGTGGCATTTCCTACGAGACATAGCTATCGCGTTTATACAGACCACGCATCATCCTGCTTGAAAATAAGGTAAGTGGGCGCACGCCAGGAAGATGTTGTGACAGACGCCGGAGGCGCTCCTTGCGCGCCTTATGGACTTCCCATGAGGACAGCGAGCCTGATCTCACGCGATATCGCAGATAGACCACAGGCAGCCGCGCCGTTTTCTTGCGGCGGCTTTGATCTCTAAACCAGACCCAATCTTCGACATTGTTGCCGAGCGAGGTGTCGAAGGGTTGCTCCAAAAGAAGCGCGCGTTTCACCAGCCACGACGACGGAAGCGCGTATTCCTTGCATAAACCGTAGGCAAACGCGCGGCCGGAGCTATCGATCATCACGTGATCGCAACCGATAACTGGAGCCTTCGTTCTTTCGGCATGAGAAAGCTGTGCGGCGAGCTTATCTGTTGACGACCATTCGTCGTCGCCATCGAGGAAGGCGATCCACTCGGTTCGAGCCATCTTTACGCCGATGTTGCGAAGTTTCCCCAGCGGCGTGAGCGGCATCAACACAATCTTGACCTGAGGGAAGGCAGTCTGGATGTCTGTTGCCCATTCGCTGCCATGCCGCAGAAAGATCAGAATGTCGGAAGCAACGGTTTGATCCAGGACGGACTGGATCGCCAGCGGCACGAAATCCCGCTCCTGATCCGTCATCGCGGTCATGATCGTCGTGACTTTGATTGAGCCGGCGGTATCCACGAAGGTCTCAACCTTCAATGCTCGTCGATCACGCGCTTGACGTAATCGGCGTAGGGCCCTTTGCCAAGTTGTTCAAGCCATGGCCTCAGTTCCGCAGGCGTTACGTAGCCCATGCGTAGCGCGATCTCCTCGGGGCATGAGATCTTCAGCCCCTGCCGCCGCTCGATCGTGGCGATGTAGTCGCCCGCATCCATGAGGCTCTCGAACGTGCCCGTGTCCAGCCACGCGAAGCCTCTGCCCATCTTCTCAACGTGCATGGCGCCAAGCGACAGGTACATCTCGTTGAGCGTGGTGATCTCGAGTTCGCCACGTGCGGACGGCGTTACCTTTGACGCGAGTTCGACGACGCGCTGATCGTAGAAATAGATGCCGGTCACAGCCCAGCGCGATTTCGGATCCTTGGGCTTTTCGACGATCGCTTGCGCTTTGCCGGACGCGTCGAAACTTACGACGCCGTAACGGCCGGGATCGGCGACTTCGTATGCGAAGATGGTCGCACCATCGTCACGGCTCGCGGCGTTGCGGAGCATTTCCCAGAGACCGTGCCCGTAGAAGATGTTGTCGCCGAGCACGAGAGCGCAGCGGTCATCGCCGATGAAGTCGCGGCCAATGACGAATGCCTGCGCGAGCCCTTCTGGCTTTGGTTGGACCGCGTACGTCAATCTCAGGCCAAACTGTTCGCCGGAGCCGAGCAGAGATTGAAACAGATGCTGATCGTGCGGCGTCGTTATGATCAGAATATCCTGAATGCCCGCGAGCATCAGCGTCGAGAGCGGATAGTAGATCATCGGCTTGTCGTAGACGGGAAGCAGCTGCTTCGAGATGGCAAGCGTCAGCGGATATAGGCGCGTACCGCTGCCGCCCGCGAGGATGATGCCCTTCAATGCGCTCATGTGGATCTGCCAAATGCCTCCTGCGGCTGGATCATATCTTCGCGTGTGGGCCCGATCAGCTGATCGAGGCACTCCGATAAAGCATTGGGCCACGGTCGCAGGTGAATGCCGAAGACTCCGGTGATCTTGTCGGTCGCGAGAGCGGAATAGCCGGGCCGGCTTGCTCTCGTCGGATAATCCTTGGTGCCGATGGCGCGGACGTTTGCTCGGGGTGCGCCACGACGATGGGCAGCGCCGATGATTGCCTCAGCGAAGCCGCGCCAGGTGGTCGTGCCCGCGTTGACAACGTGGAATATCCCAAACGCCTGACTATCGGGCGAGGAGTCGAGAAGCTTGGGAAGCATCCGAGCGATGGCGCGTGCCAGATCGAGCGCCGAGGTTGGATTGCCGAACTGATCGTCGACGACGTTGAGTTCAGAACGCTCGCTGTTCAGCCGCAACATCGTCTTGACGAAGTTGGCGCCATAGGGGCTGAACACCCAGGAAGTGCGCAGGATCAAATGCTTGGGATTGGCTGCAGCAACGGCCAGCTCGCCTGCACGTTTGCTGCTGCCGTAAACTCCCAATGGCGCGGTCGGATCGGACTCGACGTAGGGCGAGTCCTTCTTGCCGTCGAAAACGTAGTCGGTCGAAACGTGAACAATCGACGCGCCGATCTCAGCCGCAGCTTCTGCTGCAGCTTTTGCGCCGGCTTCATTTATCGCGAAGGCCGCTTCGGCGTCGTCCTCGGCGCGATCGACAGCCGTGTAGGCCGCCGCGTTGATAACCACGGCGGGCCGAGCAGCAATAATAGCCGTTTTCGCGGTCGGCGGATCGGAGAGGTCAATCTCAGGGCGGCCGAGCGCGATGAACTGCTGAGCGGACGCGGTGAAGACATCATGAAGAGCCCGGGCGAGCTGACCGTTCCTACCGATGATGAGAATTGTCCCGCGCTCAGCCGTCACGCAGACGTCTCCACGAGTGTCTTGCCGGAAGCTGAATCGGCTTCGAGCAATCCGAGCCGATCCCCGGAGTAGACCTTCTCGCGCAGCGGACGCCACCACCAAGCATTATTCAAGTACCATTCGACCGTTGTCGAGAGGCCGGTATCGAACGTCTTCTCTGCGCGCCAGCCGAGTTCCGTTTCTATCTTGGTCGGATCGATCGCATAGCGACGATCATGCCCTGGGCGATCGGGAACGAAGGTGATCAGGTTGCGGCGCGGCGTACCATCGGGCTGAAAGCCGTCGAGAAGATCGCATATGCGCTCGACGACCGTCAGGTTCTCCATCGGCGCGCGGCCACCGACGTTGTAGGTCTCTCCGACACGCCCGCGCTCGAGCACTGTCGTCAGCGCCTTGACGTGATCCTCGACGAATAGCCAGTCGCGCACATTGCGGCCGTCACCGTAGACGGGCAGCGGCTTGCGTTCCATCGCGTTGAGCAACACGAGCGGAATGAGCTTCTCGGGGAAATGATAAGGGCCGTAGTTGTTCGAGCAGTTCGTAACGAGCACGGGCAACCCGTACGTCTCGTGCCAGGCGCTGACGAGATGATCGGACGACGCTTTGCTGGCCGAATAGGGAGAGCGCGGATCGTAGGCCGTCGCTTCGGTGAAGAAGCCATCCTCGCCGAGACTGCCATAAACTTCGTCGGTCGAAACATGAAGGAAACGGAACGCGTCGCGCGCTTCAGGCGGCAGGACGGTCCAGTACGCCCTGCTTGCTTCGAGCAGAACGTGCGTACCCAGGACATTCGTCTTGATGAACTCGGCGGACGACGAGATCGAGCGATCGACGTGGCTCTCGGCCGCAAGATGCATCACTGCATCGGGCTGGAACTCGAGAAACGCGCGATGCATCGCATCGGCATCGCAAATATCAGCTTGGAGGAAACGATAGTTGGATTTGTCGGCGACGGGCTTCAGCGAACTGAGGTTGGAGGCGTAGGTCAATTTGTCGATGTTGAGAACGTCCCAACCGCGCTCACCGACAAGATGCCGAACCAATGCCGAGCCGATGAACCCGGCTCCTCCGGTGACGATCACTCTCATGCGGGCCCCCGAATAGCAGCTCCGATCAAAAAACCGGCGCGAGATCTTTCAGCAAAGGGAGTTTCGCGTCCTTTTCCGATACGATCGCGTCTTCGTTTCCTACCGGCCAATCGATTTTCAAATCGGGATCGGACCATCGGATGCCCCCCTCGGCCTCCGGCGCATAATAGCTCGACACTTTGTAGACGACCTCGGTGTTGGGTGCCAGCGTACAGAAGCCGTGCGCGAAGCCCTCTGGAATATAGAGCTGACGGCCGTTTACCGCGGACATCTGCACAGCGACGTGTTGGCCGTAAGTCGGCGACGAGCGCCTCAAGTCAATGACAACGTCGAGAATGCTGCCGTGGCCGACGTGAACAAGCTTCGCCTGCGCGTACGGAGGAGCTTGAAAGTGAAAGCCCCGCACGGTGCCCGCGCGCTCGGACAATGAAAAATTATCCTGCACGAACGTTTCCTTGATCCCGAGGCTGGCGAGCTTCTCGGCGTTGAAGAGCTCCGTGAAGAAGCCGCGCGAATCAAAGAAGCGTTTGGGCGTGAAGAGAATCAGTTCGGGAAAAGGGAGTTCGATGATCTGCATGGATCGGGCAGCCGGATTCCTTCGCGACAACAGGGCTTGCGAATGAGCGTCGCGACCATGCTTGTGTTCTCGGAAAAGCGATAGAAAATTCGTGTGCTTTTTGATTGAGACCAGGGACGTGTTGCCTACCCGTCAATCAGGCGGGCGACGTGCGCGCCGATTGCCAAGGACGCGGTAAGGCCCGGACTCTCAATGCCGTAGAGGGCGATGAAGCCGGGGATGCCGTGATCTGCCGCGCCATGGATGGCAAAATCGGCCGGTGGTGTCCCCTCCGCATAGATCTTTGGACGAAGGCCCGTATACGCCGGAATCAATGCCGCTTCGGGGAGTGCGGGCCAATAGCGTTTGATCTCGCGCGCGAAAGACTTGCGTCTGCCATCTGCGTCGACGAACGCGTAATCGAGGTCGGACTGCCAGTGGATGTCGGGTCCGAACCGCGCGGCGCCTCCCATATCCAAAGTCAAATGCACGCCCAGCGCATCCGACGAAGGCATCGGATAGATTAGCCGTCTGAAGGGCGCCTTGCCGCTGAGGGCGAAATAGTGCCCCTTCGCCGGATGGAGAGACGGGACTCGATAACCTTCCTTGGAACTCCCGATCATATTGCCGACGCGAGAGGCTGCGAGGCCTGCGGCGTTGACCAGACGGGCGCACAACAATTCGGAGGTCTCGCCTCCGGACGCAATCGAGAGGCGGAAGCCGCCGCCCGGCAGCTCAGCGACGGCGATAAGTTCGGAGTTGTAGGCAATCTCGCCGCCGGCATTCAGCAATTGCGCTTCAAGTGCGGCCATGAACGCGTGACTATCTATGACGCCGGTCGACGGCGACAGGGTTGCGGCGACGCAACGAACATCGGGCTCGATTCGAGCGATCTCTTCGGAACTCAAGCGCACGAGATCGCCGACGCCGTTGCGAATAGCCCGTTTTTCGATGCGTTCAAGTTGCGGGAGTTCAGCATCCGCTGTCGCGACGAGGAGCTTGCCGCAACGATTGACGGGGACGTTGAACTTTTCGGCGAACGCATAGAGCCGTTCGCGACCTTCGACGCAGAGAGCCGCACGCAACGATCCCTCCGGGTAGTAGATGCCGGCGTGGATCACTTCCGAATTGCGTGATGAGGTTTCTGTTCCGAAGGTGTGATGGCGCTCGATGACCATCACGCCCGCGCGTGTGCGCGCAAGTTCGGATGCAATCGCCAAGCCGACAGCGCCTGCGCCGATGACAACTGTTTCGATGTCTGTCGTCATGCCGCCGAAGGCGCTCCGCGAATCCCGCCTGCAGTTTCGGGCTATCCGGCGTTGCTAGCGGAAGATTCCTCAAATCCGCAACCGCCGTTCTCGCGCAACTCGCTGGTAATGACGATCACGAGCTGAATGATGGCGCGCGTGCGATGCGTGACATTGCCGGGTGCAGTGCAGCTAGCCAAGAATGGCGGATTTTACGCAAATCGTTGGCTTGGCCCACGATTGGCCTTGCGCAGCGCAGCAACGAATCTTTGTTTCGCATGACGAAAAAATATTGACGAGCGACCCGCTCCCTGCGTCACTTATGTCGCAGGGAGCAACGTTCCAGTCGCCGTGCCCGGGGAGCGAGGGCGCAAAGGCATTTGCGGTCGGGTGCTCACGTCGAGAGCCCATCGCACCTGTCCCCAGTCCGACACTTCAATGCGGCGATCAAGGGAGAAGAAGATGCAGAAAGTTTATACCGATCCACGCATCGCCTCGAAGTTTGCCGGCGACCGCATGTGGTCGCTCGCCGCGATCGTGGTGCTTTGGCTGCTTTACGCCTTCGTTTTCTATGAAGTGAAAGATTATGCCGGATCGTCAGAGGTCATCTGGGCTCTGATGATATCGGGTGGGCTCGTCATACTTTTCAATACCGCAGCGATCTTCGCGATGCTCTTTCACCTCAGTGAAGAGCGGGACGAAATTTATGGTCTCGACTTGCATTATCTCGACCTCAAGAAGCAGTAAAAAAATCATATCCATAGGTGGACCGTGGCCAACTCGCATTACGAGCCGCCGAAGCAATCCGCTTTCGGCCAGCTCATCGACAGCCTATTCCTACTCGTCCTCGTCATCGCGGCGCTGTTTGCTCCGCTCTATCTGAAGCTCGCAGGCGGCGGTAAAATTGATATCGCCGTTGCCGACAAATCGACCTGGGCCGGCCTTGGACAGAGCGCCGTACAGCAAGCGCAGTGGGAGAAGCTCGGCTTCACGCCAGAAACCGCGGCATCGATCATCACGTCGCGCTTTGACTACAGCTTCAATCCTACAGAAGTCGTCATCACCGCTGTTGTGATCATCGGTTACTTCGCCCTGCTGTTCGCATTCTCGCGCACGGAATATCGCGAAGTCATCGAAGAACGCTTCGGAAGGAAGTAAGGCAATATGAACAGCTTCCAAATTCTGGAATATGCGGCTTGGGCGATCTCGGCGGTCCTCGGCCTCTACATGCTCTTCGACATGATCAGGATTGATCGCACCTACGACGAAGAGCTTCTGACATCATCGCGAGAGGGCGATATCGAGGACACGCTGGTCATCGATCCCCCGCATCAAGGGGGCCATAAATGAGCCAGACAACAGCCGTTCACGGCGAGAAAATCTCGCTGCTTCGCGTTCTCGGACCGGCCCACGTGTGGGCTCTCGGCGTCGGCATCGTTCTTGTCGGCGAGTACATGGGTTGGAACTTCGCAGTCGGCAAAGGCGGCATGATCGCCGCGCTCATCGCCTGCTGGGTTGCCGGCCTGCTCTATACTTGCGTGGCCATGATCGACTCGGAGGTCACCTCGACGGTCGCCGCCGCCGGCGGTCAGTACGCGCAAGCCAAACACATCGTCGGGCCGCTGATGGCATTCAACGTCGGCCTGTACCTCGTATTCGCCTACACGATGCTCGAAGCGGCCAACGCGATCACGCTCGGCTATCTCGTGCAGACTGTCGGCACCATGGCGGGCTTCGCCGACGTGCATGACAAGCCCTTCATCGTTCTGACGATCATGTTCCTCGCGTGGCTGAACTACCGTGGCGTCTATGCGACGCTGACCGTCAACCTCATCCTGACGGCCATCGCCTTTGTCGCCATTCTCATTCTGTTTGCGGCGGTGAAGCCCTGGTCGAACGAGTTGCTCAACCATCAGGCAATGCTGAACGGCCTCCCATACGGCTGGCTCGGCGTCATCGCATCGCTGCACTTCGGGCTCTGGTACTACCTCGGTATCGAAGGGACTTGCCAAGCGGCAGAAGAAGTCCGTTCTCCGGCACGCTCGCTTCCACTCGGCACGATGACTGGAATCATGACGCTGCTCATCGCAGCGACCATGACCTGGTATGTGTGCTCGGGCCTGATGCCGTGGGAATACCTCGGACAAGCCGTGACGCCGCTCTTCGACGCGGCACGGTTGACGAACTCGATGCCTCTGATGGTTCTGCTGTTCGTCGGCACAGTGTTCTCGACGCTCGCGTCGGCCAACGGCTGCATCAACGACGCGTCGCGCGCCTGGTTCTCGATGGGACGCGACCGGTATCTGCCGACATGGTTCGGCGCCGTGCACCCCAAAAACCGCACGCCGTACCGCTCCATCGTCTTCCTTGTGCCGGTGGCGCTCGTGTTCGCGTACTTTGCACCGCTCGATCAGGTCATCACGTTCTCGATCCTGTCGGGCCTGCTCGGCTATACGTACATGTCGCTTAACGTCATCCTGTTCCGCAGGAAGTGGCCGCTGGGGATGATCAAACGGGGATACATCCATCCCTTCCATCCCCTGCCGGCGCTCGTGCTGCTGCTCCTTTGCTCCGTGACCTACTTCGCGGTGTTCCTGGGATACGGCACGCAGCTCATCGCGATGCTCATCTTCTTCGTCGTTGCATCGCTCTGGTTCCACTTCCATCGCTACCAGTATGTACGCCGTGGCGATCAATTTACCATGCAGTGGCCGCGTCCGGTCGGCTACTGAGCAAGTAATTGGGACGGCGGGTATTTACCTGCCGTCACCTTCCCTTCAGCAAGGTGACTTCGAATGACCCTTCCCGTCGTCATTGCCCTGGTTGGCATCGTCGTCACAGCAATCATCGCCATGCGCGAACATAGATCAGCACTCGCTGCGCGGCGGACACTGCTCGATCGCTGCGTGCCGCTCCTGACCGGTGCTGAGATCACGTTGGGCAGCGACGGTTTTCCACGCCTCGAAGGCCGCTACCGCGGTCGTTTCGTTCGCGTCGAACTCGTTCCTGATTCCATGACCGTCCGCCGCCTGCCGCAGCTTTGGCTGAAAGTCACGCGCCTCGAAGCCCGACCGCGACAGCCTGAATTCTCAGTTCTCGCGCGTCCCACTGGCGCCGAGTTCTACTCACTGACAAGCGCGCATCGCCTCATACTCAAGCCGCCGACCGGGCTTGGCATGGCGGTGATGGCCAAAGGTAGCAGTTCTGCGTCTCAGCAGGTGCTCGACGCGTCCGCGCGCGCACTGGAGTCGATCTTCCGCGACCCGCGCATGAAGGAAGCGGCCGTGACTGCGCGCGGCCTCCGCCTCGTCTGGCAAGCGGCGGAGGGAGGGCGTGGCGAACATCTGTTGCGTCAGTGCCGCTTCGAACGCGCCGGCGTCGATGCCGATGCCCTTGCGGGGCTGCTTACCCACCTCGACACGCTGAGCGCGTCGCTCGATCAAATCGAAGAGGCCGAAGCCGCATGACCGCCGCCGTGAACCGACCGCCGCTCAATCCCTACCTCGTTCTGGCGCTGGCGGTCATCGCTCCTGGCGCTGGTCACGTAGCGGCAGGCGAACCTGAGAGAGGCCTGCGGTTCGCGTTCTTCACGCTCGTTCTGGCGGTCGTGACGTGGCATTTCTCGACGCCCGAGCAGTCGTTCGTCGGCCGCTCGGCAGGCGGGCTTTTCATATGGGCGATTTCGATACCGGACGCCTATAAGGTCGCGCGCGTGCGGTACGAATATTGGAAGCAAGGGCGAAGCGCCTAGGAGGTTTGTCGACTTTCTGCGCGCCAGGGCCACGAGCCGCGGCTGCTTTCTCCCGCCGCTCCCGATTAGTCGGCGTGGTTCACCTGTTTTACTCACCACAATCTAAAGGCGTAGTTGGCTGCAACCGGTTGTCGAATATTCTGCCTACTGACAAACGTCGGTTGGGTAGGGTCGATGTTCTCGACTGCAAGCACTGCTAAGCCAGCCCGCGCCTTCGCGACCGCAAGACAAAGCGAGATCGATGGCATTCGCGGTTGGGCCTCGATCGGAGTTTTGCTTTTTCACCTCGTTTGGGAGTTGTACGGGGTTATATATCCCGGCCTCAGAGCCCCCATTCTCCGTCCTTTGCTCGACGGACCTCTCGCCGTCTACATCTTCTTCGTTCTATCCGGCGATGCGTTGTCGCTCGGGTTTACCGACGCGCGCCGGAATGGTTTGAACCCGCGAATGGTGCTGAAACGATATTTTCGGCTGTTTGGCCCGATTCTGTTTTCGTGCCTTGCCACCTACCTGCTGATGCAGTCTCAAATGACGTTCAATCATGAAGCAGCGGCCATCGTGCGCCGGGAAGATTGGCTCGGTGCGTTTCTCTCCTTCGAGCCTTCGCTGTCCGATATGCTGCGTTTTTCAGCGCTCGGGGTTTTCACCACCGACCATCCTTCTACCTCCTACAATCCATTTCTTTGGCCCATGGGAATTGAACTCGGTGGCTCGATGCTGATCTTTTCGTTGAGCATCATCTACCGCGATCTTCGTCGACCCACGCTTTGGATTGCCGTTGCGGCCGTCGCGCTCCTCTATTTGGGATCGCCATATGGTTTGTTTCTCGTCGGAGCCGTGTTTGGCGGATTGAGGACCGATGGCGTTTTCGCGGTTGCCGGCAGGTGGCCCGCTTGGAACCGGATCGCTACGATTTTCGTGGTAGCTGGGCTTTATACGCTCATCGCCTTGCCGCAGTCGCACGATGGGCGCTTGGGACTTCTGCTTGCGTCCGTGGTCGTCTTGGTCTGCTACAGTTCGATTGATCTGCTATCGCTTATGCGGAGCAGAATTTCGCTATTCGTCGGACGGATTTCGTTTCCGGTGTACTTCATGCAGTTTCCGGTGCTCGTCAGCTTAACATCCTGGTTGATCATTCAGGGCCAATCGACGACGTCCGGAAGCTGGGCGGCGACAGTCGTGATCACGTCGTTCGCCGCGGTGATCCTGATAGCCGTCATCACCGAAGCGCTTGAGGCCAAATATCTCGGCTGGCTTGATCACGTGATTGCCGGAGCATTTCGCTCCTCTGGAACACCCAGAAAGATGGCCGCATCACCGCCGCCTGCCGTCGAAGTTACGAATGACACGCAAATGCGCGGCGCTCCAACGGATCGCTGGAGCGCCGAAGTTCTTGAGGGTTACTCAGGGAAGACGTCTGCCAGAGCGTAATGCTTGATCTTGTCGCGGTTGGCGATCAACTCGTCGACCGTCGGCTCGCCCTTCATCGCGCGCGAGATGGCGAGCTTCGTTGCTTCGTACTGGCAACGATAGAGATCCTTCTTATCGAGCTCGGCGTGATCGGCCACGCGCGGATCGAGCCAAACAGTGATGATCATGCAGATCTCGTCTGCCTTATCCTTCGGCAGGACACCATCCTTCAAGCAGTCGACGATGGCGTCGCCGATCGCGCCCTGCACAACGCCGCCGAATAGCTCGATGTAAGCGCTGTTAGGGATCGTCACCTTCGACGTCATCATCGCGGCCGGTTTGACCTTCTGGTTGAGATCGCGAATGACGAAGAAGCGCGTGTGGCCCATAGACTGGCCCATCATGCCAGCGAAGGCGTGTCCGACCGGACCGTCGACGGTGCCGATCACGACTTCCGGCATGGCATCGGTGTATTGGCCTTCCGCGGCCAGAACTGTTGCTTCGCCGGTGAGGAACGTCAGATTTTTCATGGGTCTCTCTTGAAGTGGAGCGTTGCGTTGGCTTGCCTAGACGTGAAGCGCACTCAAAGCCAGACGCACCACGCAGCGTCAAGTGTCGTGAAGCGTGCTTAAAAAGATCAATTGCGACCAATCGAGACCGCAGCTCGCGGGCAGCGATCAAGAGCGAGAGCGTCGCGGTCAAGTCAACAGGTTGGAAAGCTCATAGTCTTTTGATGCGAGCGTCACGCGTCACGACAGGCGCACGACCGCCGCACAGCCGTTTGGGGGGCCACGATACGCGATGCCGCCGCCATCAATTTACCGGATCAATCCCATCCGGGATCTCGCTTTCGCGATCGAGTTCATGAAAGAGCCAGTTGGCCATCACAGTCCTGGCCTGCAAAGAATCCTGCACGTATTCCGAGGTGAACCGCTCACCGACAAGTATGTTCTCGTCACTGTCACGCCGCACAAGAAATGGCAGCTCGCGCGGCTCAGCGGCGAGCGCGGCAAGCCGCTCCGGCGGCTCGACACATTTTACTCGTGCTTGAAAGAGGCCGAGCGAGACGTGTTCCGGCGGCGCTGGAAGGAAGCGACCGGCCAAGAGCTCGTTCTTCCCCAACAGGCGGAGATCTAAGGCGATGCTGACGATCACCGGCTATCCAGATCGCATCTACGCGCGTCCGGGCGATACCATAAGATTCATGGTGAGCTGCGAGAGCGAAATCACCTATCGCGCCGATCTCGTACGCATCATCTGCGGCGACGATAATCCCGACGGGCCCGGCTATAAGGAAGAGGAACTTCAATCGGACATCAACGCCGACTATCAGGGCCGCAAGCAGCACATCCACGCCGGATCCTATGTCTCAGTGTCCGACGCAAGACCGCTTCGCGCGCTCGATAGCTTTACGGTCCAGGCGTTCATCTGGCCGACGACGCCGCTCAAGGGCAAGCAAGCGCTCATCTCGAAGTGGGATGCGGCGAGCAATTCAGGCTTCGCGCTCATCATCGATGAAACGGGCTCGCTCGCGATCGACATCGGCGGGAATGGCGCGATCGAGCGCGTCAGCGTCGGCGCGCCTTTGCAATTGAAACGCTGGTATCGCGTCGGCGCGGCCTACGATGCTGCTTCTGGCACGGTGCGCATCTTCCAGATACCGATGCTCGCCGTTCCCGACATTGCCGACGGCGGGACCAAGGAACAACGCTTAGGCGTGCGCATGGGGAGCAATCGTGCCGCGCTCCTGTTCGCCGCCATGCCTGGAGACAAACCCTCAGGGCTCGACTTTTATTACAACGGCAAGATCGACGGTCCCGTTATCACCTCGCGGGCGCTCGGCGAAGGCGACTGCGAAGCGCTGATCGGCCAGACGCCACAGCGGCTCGCCTTCGACATCGTCGGGCGATGGGATTTCTCGAAACGCATGGACTCGCAGATCGCTTGCGATCTCTCCGTCAATCGCCTCGACGGCAAGGTCGTCAATTTTCCGACCCGCGCGATGACGGGCTGGAACTGGACCGGCGAGATCATGAACTACAACGAAGATCCGTCTCAGTGGGGCGCGATCCACTTCCACGACGATGATGTCTACGACGCCGGTTGGGAAAGCGATTTCGCCTTCACCGTTCCGGCCGAACTCAAAAGCGGGATCTATGCGGCACGTCTGCGCGGCGGCGGCGATGAAGAGCATGTCTGGTTCACGGTCGGCCCTGCTCCCGACGAGGAAAGCGAAATCGCGTTGCTGCTGCCGATCGCGAGCTACATGGCCTACGGCAACGACCGGCTCGGAATGGACGGCGGCGGCGCGGAGCTGCTGAATGACATCCTCAACGTCATCAATCCGCACGAGATCTTTCTCAACGATCACGTCGAATACGGCGGCTCACTTTATGATGCCCACTCCGACGGCAGCGGCATCTGCTATTCCTCGCGGCTCCGGCCGCTCGTCAACATGCGGCCGAAGCGGCAAGGCACGCTCGGCGGCTTTGGCGGATCGAAGCTCTGGCAGTTCGCGGCCGATACGCACATCACGGATTGGCTCGAAGCCAAGAACTTCAAATACGACGTTCTGACGGACGATGAGCTGCACGATCGCGGCTATCAGATTCTCGCGCCCTATAAGGTTCTCATCACCGGCACGCACCCGGAGTACTGGTCGACGGAGATGTGGGATGCCTTCGATGCATTCCGCCAGCGCGGCGGCCGCATCATGTATCTCGGCGGCGACGGCTGGTACTGGCGCATCGCGTACCATCCCGAGTTTCCGGGCATCGTCGAATTGCGCCGGACGGAGAGCGGTGTTCGCGCATGGCCGGCGGCGCCCGGCGAATATTATCAAAGCTTCGACCGCCGCCAGGGCGGGCTGTGGTCGCGACTTGGCCGTGCGCCGCACGGCCTCGTCGGCGTCGGCTTCGCCGCTCAAGGGTTCGACATTTCGAGCTACTACAAGCGTCTCCCCGACAGCTACAAGCCGGAGGCGCAATTTGTCTTCGAAGACGTCGACGACGAGAAGATCGGCGATTTCGGATTGATCGGCGGAGGCGCTGCGGGCCTAGAGGTGGACCGCTCGGGCGGGGAACTCGGCACGCCGCCCAACGCGCTCATTCTCGCCAAGTCCGAGAACCACACCAACACATATCTGATGGTTCCGGAGGAATTCCTCGAGACTGCGCCGGGATTGGGGGCTGAAGAACATGTCAATGCCCGCGCCGACATGGTGTTCTTCACGATGCCGAACAACGGCGCGGTCTTTTCGGTCGGATCGATTTCCTGGGCCGGAAGCCTTTCGCACAACGGTTATCAGAACAACGTCTCTCAGATTACGGAAAACGTTCTCAATCGTTTTCTCGACTCCTCCCCGTTCACCGCGGATTGAAATTCGAAGCGAGATGCGACTTTGAACATTCTGGTCTTCCAGCACGCGGCGGCGGAGAATCCCGGTTCCTTCAACGACCTTTTTCGCGCTGACGGCGTGCGCGTGACGACGGTGGAATTCGATCGCGGCGACACACCGCCCGATCTGGAGGCGTTCGACTTTCTCCTCGTGATGGGTGGACCGCAGGATGTCTGGCAGGAGGCGGAGTATCCGTGGCTGAAAACGGAGAAGGCGGCGATCCGCGATTTCGTGTTGCGCCTGCAGCGGCCCTTTCTCGGCATCTGCCTCGGGCATCAGCTGCTCGCCGAAGCGATCGGCGGCAAGGTCGCGCTGGCGAACACGCCTGAGATCGGCGTCTATGAGAATACGAAGACCGACGCGGGTCGAGATGACGCGATCATCGGCGCTCTCCCCGATCCCTATCGGGCGCTGCAATGGCACGGAGCCGAGGTGGTCGCGCTGCCGCAGGAGGCGGAAATTCTCGCGCGCTCGCCGTCATGCGCGGTGCAGGCGTTTCGGTATGGGCCGCGCGCGTATGGATTCCAAGGCCATGTCGAAGCGACGCTGGAGACAGTGCCGAACTGGGCCATGATCCCCGCCTATCAGAATTCCGATGATCCGGCCTACCGCAAGGACAACATCGACCGTCTCGCGCGGGACGTCGCATCAAGCATCGACGACATCAACTCCGTCGCACGGGTGTTGTATCAGAAGCTGATTTGCGGCGGCGCGGCGGGCTAAGCGTCAAGACGCTCAATCAGTCCGACAGAAAGCGCAGAGTCCTTATCGCAGGTCCCATAGTCGGGCATAAATGCTCCCCTGCGCCGGACTTGAAAGATCGACACGCACTTGCGACCGATAGAGATGCACGTAGACTATTTCTGGGCCGAGGTACTGATCCGGGTTCGAAGTCGGCGCAAACAAGTTCGTCCTATAGCTCGTCAGCGAGCGATCTTGCCCCAGAACTGTCCCGTCAAACCCGTTCTTTCGAATACAATGTTCGATGGCATCGGCGCCTAACGCCCCCCAAGGAAGGTGCCTTGCATAGGGTCCCAGTGAGGTAAGGCTCATCGTAATGACGGGCCAAGCCTTCCTGGGATTTTGCCAAGGCACAGCCTTCCAAGGTCGACGCCAGCGATCGAGGATCTCGTCCAAGATTGGATGATCCGAAGCAAGCCTCATCACTGAGTTATTGAATCTCGCGCTTTCGTCATCGCCCTCTTTCACCAGAACGTTGGGATCAAGAAAGTCGAAGGGCTTGAGCAAGAAAACGTCCGCGTCCAACCAAATGCAAGGGTAGGATTTGAGAATGAGCGCCCGGTAAACGTCAGAAAAAGGGGCGAAGCTGCCTTTGCGGTTCCGAAACACTGCCTCTTTTGGGCAGAGGGCAGACGCATCAAGGGCAACGGCTCCCTTAGGGAGCGGGAAGTTGCTGTAGGAATGAACACAGACATCGTGTCCTTGGCGCAGCCAAGACCCAATGCAAAGGAACTCCAGCGGACCGAGTTCATTCCCGACCCAGAGTGTATGAATTGCAGGAAGGCCGTATACCAAAAACTCGGACCATGAATTAAAATATCATTTGGCTGGGATGGGAGGGTTCGAACCTCCGAATGGCGGAATCAAAATCCGCTGCCTTACCACTTGGCTACATCCCAACGCGAGACGGGTCGTTTACCGTCGTTTGGCCGTAAGAGCAAGGCCGACAAAGGCGCGGTCATAGCGCGCATACCGCCGGAACAAATCAAGTCTTCTCCCGCGCTACTCCCACAACGGCGTGTATAGAATCCACCCTAACTTCTGGCACAAGTTTTTGCTTCGTTTGCAACGCAATGTTGCACCCGGTTGCCGGCACCCGACCCTGAAGAAGCCACTCGGTACGACATCTCCAAAATCGACTTTGTTCGTTCGAAGGGAGATACGGCGCTCTCATGTTAATTTTCTAACCGTCGCGATCTGTTTCTCGCTGAGCGTCGCAAGCTTCGAGGCCCAGACCTTCAGATCGGGTAAGGCAGTTGTCCGCTGGAAGAGGTCTCGGGCAATATCAAACTCGCCGAGAGCTCGATGCAGCTCAGCGCTCAGGAACAGGAGTTGGCTGTCATTTGGGTCCATCAATCCCAGAAGAGAACTGACGTTGGCATGCGCGTCACCGGAAAGGATTGCCTCCCCGGTCACGGGATCCGGCTTCGGGTCGTCAATTGTCAAATCGCTCCTGAATGAATCATTGCGCCGTTGGAAGGCTAGCATGCGAAGGTGGAACTGTTGATCGCGATCATCGGGTAGGTCTGCGGACAGGAACGCGTAGTATTGTGCTTCTTCCGGTTCCGCCACGACGGGTGCCATGCGCCAAGCCGGATTTACCCTCGGCCAGTCCGCCGGGTCATTGAAAGGCCCCGGCATCAGTCCCACGCCGGGAGCATCGGCGAGCCAGTAGCAGCTATGACAGGCATGGCAAATTACGAACTTTGGTGGCTGCCGCAAGAAAGGGGAAACGACCTTCAAGTCGCTCCAGCTGACGCGGCGGCCCGTGTTGCCCGCCACTAGCGTACCATGCTGTTCGAGCGCGCCGCAGTTGGGGCAGGCTATGACTTGATCCGGTCCTGGCGTCATAACGATTTCCACATTCGAATAAGCGGCGCAGTTGCGAAACCAGCTGCCTTTGATCGGGCTGCGCGATGGTCAAGCCGCCGCGACGGCCACGCCCCGGCAAAGATATCCGAGGGAGCGGGGCGCACCATCGAGATAATAGTGATGGACTTCAGGCAGCCGGAAGCCCGCGCGCTCAAAGCTCGAGGCGACGGGCCGGTTCAAGTTGCAGCCGACAGCGAGACGCTTCCAAACGGGATTGAGCCTGTTCTGCCAGCCCGCGACCTTTTCATCATGCGCGAGCCCGTGCTCGAGAAACAGTACGCGGCCGTCCGGCTTCAGAACGCGCCGCAACTCGGTGAGGACGCGCGCGGGATCGTCGACCGAACACAGGGTATAGGTGACGACGGCCGTGTCGATCAAAGCATTCGAAAGCGGCAACGCCTCGGCCGGCGCTTTGATGATTTGCAGCGGGACGCGCGAGTTTGCGTGCCGCTCCGTGCCGATGCGAAGGAAGTCCGCACCGGGGTCGACACCGATAATGCTTTGCACGCGCGCCGGATCGTAAAGCGGCAGGTTGAGACCGGGGCCGATACCAATCTCAAGCACGACGCCCGTTGCCTGGGGCACGACCTTGGCGCGTTCTTCGGTGATGTTCTGCATCGCGCACAGGCAGCTCACGACGCGCGGCCCGACGTATCGATTGTAAAGACCCATGACTTCCCCTCTTCAGCGAATGGAGGTGGATCTGCTTAGAGAAGCTCCTTCGGCGCACGTGTTCCGCCGGTTACAATACGGATTGCCAGTGTAACGGGCCGAAGTCGCTGCTCCTAATGCTCGTGTGACGGAGATGACAATATATTGAAAAATCTCGCGTTTCTTGTTCTACGAGACGCCTTGATTGCAGCTACTATGTTTTAGGCGGCGCAGTTCGCCGCAGCGCGCTGCTGTCGTCCTGCCTCGCCGCTTCATCCGATATCCTGCGAGCCCGAAGTCCCGCTACGCTGCGCATCCCGGCCGAAAACGTCGGCAAGTCTAAGTGCTTGCCGGACCGGATCGGGGTCGCTATAACCCGCCTCTCTCGTGCCCTAGACAGGGTGGCGAGAGAAGCCTACTTCAGGCTGACGACGGTCGGGCGGAGCGTAGCGCAGCCTGGTAGCGCACTTGCTTCGGGAGCAAGGGGTCGGAGGTTCGAATCCTCTCGCTCCGACCAGTCTTCATTCAAGCCAATCCGACAGTTTTGCGGGCCTTGACGAAAAGCGATTTCGTCCGCGAGCCGGATTCCGGCATTCCGCTCAGAGCTGCTGGCCTCCCGTCGATGTCGTGCCGTTCGCGTTGCCGGGAAAGTAGGTCGACGCCGAGCCCGCGCCGAAGCTCTGCAGCACGCTATTCGCGGAAACGTTGTAGCGCTTGCCTGTGGCGCTGCCCGAGAACGACACGGCGTAGAGTGATGCTCGTCCGAGGAAGTCGAGATTGAAGCCTTGGCCCGAGAACGCCGGCGCGCCCGACAGCGTGATCGTGATGCCGGCTGCTTCGTAGTTTCCGCCGAACGAGAGCAGATGATCCAGCGCGTTGCCGGCGATCGTGTAGTTGCCGGTTGCCTGGACGTGCGCGTTGCTGTCCGCTCTGACGTGACGCTCGGCGCAGGGGCCGAAGACGACGTTCGCGTAGTTCACTTCGGCCGCGTTCTTGGCATAGATGCCATTGCCGCCGGACGATGTTTGGATTTTCAAATCCTTGATCGTCGCTTTAATGCCCGCGCCATTGATGCTGAAGGCGTCGGCCGACGTGACCGAGATGAGGACGTTCGCGGGCGTCGTGCTGTTGCCCTGGATGATGACGGAGCCGCCGAGCAGCGGCGTGTCGAGGCTGTTGGCGCCGGTATAGGTTCCGTCGGCGATCTGGACGGTGATGACGAAGCCGTTGAGGTCGATCGTCTTGGCGAGGTTCAGCGCTTTCTGGATGGTGAGAAAGGCGCGACCGGAAGCATTCGCCAGGCCATCGTTGCTATCGGAACCATCGGTGCGAATGTAATAGGTGCGGTTCGCAGCCAAAACCTCGCGCGGGCCGCCCCATGACGGGAACGAGACCTTTCCGGAGCCGCGCGCGATCTTCAATGCCTCGAACCACGTCGAGCCGTCCGCGCTGACCTTGAAATGGAAATCATCATCGCCAGTCAGACCCATTTCGGCGCGGCCCGAATAATTGGTCTGATAGAGTACCGAGGCAGTGTCACCGGCGGCGGCCTTGTTGATCTTCTGCTGATGCCCGTTGCCGACGTTATCGAACAAGCTCGCGAGGGCTTTCAGCGAAAACCTGTTCGTCGCGTCCGCCGTCGCATTCACGCCGAAGGTCGTCGGCGCGATCGGTGTATAGCGCGCGTCGCCGCGCGCATTGGTGTGATATTGCGTGTGCGGATCGGATGCCGCGACGTGAGCCGCGACAGCGGAGGTCGCCGCGCCGGCCGCGTCGAAATCGGTGGAGGCCTGCGTTGATGCCGAGCCTAGCCCGAGCACCGCTCGTGCCTCGGAAGCGCTCAAATCTTCAGGCTTGCCGCTGCCCGCAGTCTTGCGGCCCTTGATCGTGCCGTTCGCCATGTCGGCGAGATCGCTGTTGGCAACCGGAGACGTGAGACCACCGCCGCTGCCGCCGCCGCTCGTGAACGGCGCCCACGCTCCAGCGGAATAGACGACCAGTTCGTGATGGTCCGCAACCCACGCGATCCAGCCTTCCTGCGGGTCGTAGAACATCCACGCGCCGTCTTGAAAGCCAGCGATCTTTCCAGCTGCGCCAGTCCATGCGCCGGTTGCCGCCGTCGCAACGATGTAGCGATCGCCGTCGGCAGGGCTCGTGGGTGGACTGGTCAGCGTCCGGCTTTCGACGCCAAGCTGCACAAGGCAGTCGAGCGCCCGGATCGCCTCGTTGTGGGTAACGTGCTTCTGCGCCTGGGAGGCGAGGATATAAGGCAGTGCTAGGTTCGGCGTGTCGTTCATGTTCGGGCTGATGTCCGCTTCGATGCTCCCACGTATGAGGATACGGGCGCGCCAGAGAACGGGGATAAGTTTTTTTCGAGGACGTCCGCTGCGCGGCTCAGGAGCAACCAACTCGCGGTAAATTCAATTCGTTTACCCGTTGCGGCCATCGCGATTGACAGTAGGGGCGAAGCGTCTAAACCGAGCGGCGCATTCGGCCAGGCCGAGACGGGACGAGGATCGCCGCGATGAAATTTCTGGTTACCGGAGTGGCGGGCTTCATCGGCTTCCACACGGCGGCGCGTTTGCTCGATCGGGGCGATGACGTCGTCGGCATCGACAATCTCAACAGCTACTATGATCCGGCACTGAAGAAAGCGCGGCTTGAGCAGCTCGGCGGCCGGAAAGGCTTTTCGTACCTGCATCTCGACATCGCGGAGCGCGCGGCGATGGCGGAGCTCTTTCGGGTTCACCGCTTCGACAAAGTCATTCACCTCGCGGCGCAAGCAGGCGTTCGCTACGGCATGACAAACCCGCATGCCTACATCGATTCAAACATCGTCGGCACGCAGAACGTTCTTGAGGGCTGCCGGCACAACGACGTCGCGCATCTCGTCATGGCCTCCTCGAGTTCCGTCTACGGTGCGAACACGAAGATGCCTTTCAGCGAGCATGACAACGTCGATCACCCGGTCAGCCTTTACGCCGCGACGAAAAAAGCCAACGAGCTTGCTGCACACTCGTACGCGCACCTCTACCGGCTGCCGATCACGGCGCTGCGCTTCTTCACCGTCTACGGACCGTGGGGACGTCCGGACATGGCCTATTTCAAATTCACCAAGAAGATACTCGCGGGCGAGCCGATCGAGGTCTTCAACGGCGGCGACCATGCGCGTGACTTCACCTATGTCGACGATATCGTTGAAGGTGTGCTGCGGACCGCCGACAGGATCGCGGCACCCGACCCGCAATGGAACAGCGATGCGCCTGATCCCGCCACATCGTCAGCGCCGTACCGCATCTACAATATCGGCAACAACAATCCCGTGGAGCTGATGGACTTCATCGCGGCGATCGAGAAGGCGACGGGTCGGGAAGCGAAGAAGACGTTCCTGCCGCAGCAGCCGGGCGATGTTGCGCGGACCTATGCCGACATCGATGATCTCTCGCGCGATGTCGGCTTTCGCCCCTCCACGCCGCTGGCGGAGGGCATCGGCCGTTTCGTCGCGTGGTATCGGGCCTACTACGGGGTTTGATTTCGGCGGCATCGGGCCCGCGTTGCAAAACCGCGCGTTAACCTGCGGCGAATTTCAGGGTATTCGTTGTCGGCAGGCGATACCTATAACGGGGCCAAAACAACGAGGGTGTGCGGGGCTTGACCTCTCTCCAATTCAAAACCGAGATGGAATTCACGTACGGCGAGCCATCACCGATGGGTCCGGGCATCGTGCGGCTCGTTGCGCCAAATCCGAGCCCGCTGACGCATAAGGGGACGAACACCTATCTCGTCGGATCGACGTCTCTCGCGGTCATCGATGCCGGACCCGATAGCGACGAGCACCGCGCGGCGATCCTGAAAGCTGCCGGGGGACGGCCGATCACGCATATCCTGTCGACGCATGCGCATCGCGATCATGTCGACGGCGTCGCCAAGCTGAAAGAGGCCACCGGTGCGCGCACTGTCGCCTACACGCGCGATCCGGAAGCGGGTCGCATCGCGCTCGCGAACTCTCCGTCGGGACGATTTTTCGTAGACTACGACTTCGCGCCCGATGTCAGCGTTGAAGGCGGCGACCGGATCGAAGGCGGGGACTGGGCGTTGACCGCCATTCACACGCCGGGCCATGCGCCGGATCATCTCTGCTTCGCACTCGACGGCCGGCGTGTCGTTTTTTCCGGCGATCACGTGATGGCGTGGAACACGACCGTGATCGCGCCACCGGAAGGGCGAATGGCGGACTATGAAGCCTCGCTCGAAATTCTGCTCGACCGCGAGGATGATGTTTTCCTGCCGGGACACGGCGGCCGGCTCACCGACCCGCAGCGAACGGTGAAAGCCTACCTGCTGCACCGGAATTGGCGCGAGAAGTCGGTGCTCGATGCTCTCACCGGCGGAGCGCGCACTATTCGTCGAATTGTGCCCGAGGTTTATCGCGACCTCGCGCCCCAGCTGATCCCGGCTGCGACGCTTTCCGTTCAGGCGCACGTCGAATATCTGATCGAGAAAGGTTTGGTCGCTTCCGATCAGCCTTTGACCCCGGACGTCGACCTTTCTCCGCTTTGAGCTTGGCTTTGCGCGCGGCAGCGGCGGCTTCTTTCTCGGGATCGGGAACGGAGGCTTCGAACCTCGCCGCGACCTCTTTCAAGATCGTGCGAACGTGCTCGGCGTTGCGGCCGAAATCGTTGGAGCCGTAGCGGGACGCCGAGCGGACATCGATGCGGGAACTCTTATCCTCGCCCAGCACGCGGATGATGACATCATCGACAACGCCGAGGATCTGCGTGTGCTCGGAGAGTTCGATGAAGCCCGGCGCGTCGTCCTCGTCTTCTGGCGGCACCTCGAGCGTGGTTTTGAGGCGGAGCTTGGCGAGTGCCTGCAGCACGAGTTCGTAGGCTTCCTCAGTGGTGCGCGGAATGACGAGGCTTTTGAGGTCGGGATAATATTTCGCCTGCAGCGGTGCCAAGCGCTCGCCTTGATAGTCGAGTGGATTGGCAGAGGGTCCGCGCTCGTCCTCCGCCTCAGTGAATTCGGGCGGCTCGGAGACGTCGGTCGTGATGTCGTTGATCTCGGGATGACGCAGGCTCAGCGCCCAAACGCCCGCAGGGACCGCGAGGATGCCCATAGCCACGATCGCGCCGCAGAAGACGCGAGCGGTGCCGGGACGGCCCGTCACCCAAATATCGAGCCCGGCGATCAGCGCCATCACGAGTGCCAGCGCAGCGGCTGCGATGAGGATGTAGGCGATCGTCAGCGCCACAGGCGTCTGCAGCAGCGACACGCGATGCAGGCCGGCCGTTACGGCAGCGGACGCGGCGGCGAAGATCGCGATCCGGCTCGTCCACATGGCGAGAAACGACGGCGGCCGGTCGGCGGCGTAATAGATTCGCGTCGAACGATAGCGGTCGCGCACCCGCGCCTTACCGCGGCGTTCGTAGATGCGATCCGTCACCATTCGCGCCCCAAACCCCTGTTCGTCCCGCCCTCTCTCCCCGAAATTGCGCCTTTTTGTGGCCGTCTCAAGGGTAGAGGCGGGTTTTGTGCCAGGAGTCGCGCGGCGCGTCGCGGCGGAAAACGATGCGGTCGTGAAGACGGAACGGGCGGCTCATCCAGAATTCGATTTCGACGGGGTGGACACGGAAGCCCGACCAGTATGCGGGTCGCGGCACCTCATCGGGAAATTTCGCTTCAAAATGCTGGACCTTGGCTTCCAGCACGTCACGCGTCGACAGGGGCCGCGACTGGTGCGAGGCCCAGGCGCCGATGCGGCTCAAACGTGGCCGCGAGGCGTAATAGGCGTCCGCTTCGCCGTGGGAAACGAGCGACACCGGCCCGCGGACGCGCACCTGACGCTCCAGGCTCTTCCAGTAGAAAAGCAGCGCCGCCTTCGGATTGGCAAGCAGCTCCCTGCCCTTGGCGCTTTCGAAGTTCGTGTAGAAAACGAAGCCGCGGTCGGCACTCTCCGGACCGTCCACATTCTTCAAGAGCACGACGCGCACGTTCGGCATGCCAGCGGCATCCACGGTTGCAAGCGACATGGCGTTAGGGTCGTTCGGCTCGGAACTCACCGCTTCCGCCATCCAAGTATCGAAGAGGACGAACGGGTCGGAAGCTTCGGTGAAGTCGGCGGTTGCCGGCGCATCGGTGGGTGTTTGATCGCTATCGGTCATGTTGCATGCTCAATGCTTTTGTTTCGCGATTTCTCGCATCGTTAGCGCAGAGATCAGCCTACGGCTTTAGTCCAAATTAACCATACGACGGCAGAGTGGACGTTGTTCGCTCCTGTTGAGCGTGTCGCGTTTTTCTGGGTCTGTCGCGTAAAGGTCTGTTGCGTCATGTCAACCAATGCGTGTTTCTTTCCCCTAGCCGCGGCCGGCGCAACGGCATTCGCGCTGGTTGCGGCTATTTTCGTGCCGAGCGAGTACACGCTCGCCGCCGAGCCGGTTGTCGCGACGGGATCCGCGAAGCCTAACGCGCTCGAGGCTGCGCCGAAATTGCCCGAGGTCAAGCCAGCGAAGGTCGTCCTCGACCAGAACGACGAATACGCAGCGCTCGAAAGCGTTCAGTACGCGCTCTCCGAAGTTGCCGACGGATCGAGCTACGTCTGGCATCGCAGCCACGGACAGCTTTCCGGGATCGTCAAGCCAATCTCATCTTTCAAGGACGCGCGCGGCGGCGTTTGCCGTCATGCGCTCGTCGTGCTGAGCGGCACGGACGCAACGAAGCAGACCGAGATCGTCGCCTGCCGTTTGGCGACGGGCATCTGGGAACTCGAATCCTAATTCCAACTTATCCTCCGATCCTCTCCCCAGAAGATTGAGAAAGGCGGCCCCAGGGTCGCCTTTTTTATTTGGCGCCGGCGACTCCGCTGCGCGGAGCCGGCCGCCGGCGCGGGCTTGTGGCGTCGTTCTTCGGATGTTTGGCGCCGGCGACTCCGCTGCGCGGAGCCGGCCGCCGGCGCGGGCTTGTGGCGTCGTTCTTCGGATGTTTGGCGCCGGCGACTCCGCTCGCGCGGAGCCGGCCCCCGGCGCGGGCTGTGGCGTCGTTCTTCGGATGTGGGCGCTGGCGACTCCGCTCGCGCGGAGCCGGCCGCCGGCGCGGGCTTGTGGCGTCGTTCTTCGGATGTTTGGCGCCGGCGACTCCGCTCGCGCGGAGCCGGCCCCCGGCGCGGGCTTGTGGCGTCGTTCTTCGGATCAACAACTGCGCGGGTGCGATCAGATCATCACGAAGCTGACGGCGAAGACGAAGATCGCGGCGAGCGCGAGACCGAGCGCCAGCTCGATGCGGCGGCCGCGAACGACGAGGACGATCGAGGGCAACACGAAGATCACCCAGAGCGCCACGACGAGCAACGTCAGGCTGTCGACGACGATGTTGGCGATGGCGTTGCTTCGTCCCGGCTCGTGGAAGACGAGCACATAGGCAATCGCCGCCAGCGTCTCGATGGCGACAAGCGCAATGACGATGGGGCGAAGTGAAGTCCACATCAGGTTGTATTTCCTTTGGGCTGCCGAATAGACCTCGCAACAAAAAATTCACTGATGTGTCAACATCATAACAGTCGTGCTTCTTGATTCAGTCTGTCTTGTCCCCAGTTCACTCACATGCGTCGCTTATCCCGATCTATCGAATCGGCCCATCACTCGATGAGAGCGGATTTCCCTGTGCGCGTCGGGCTCGAACGGACAAGCAACGTGATTGGGTATCTCGCCATTCTTGGGGCTGCCATCTGCGGCTACGCAGCCGTGGGCGCATGGGCAGTCCTTGTAGCCGCCCTCGCCCTCGCATCGCTTTCACAAGCAGAGTACGGCGCCCTCTATCGACGGTCCGCAGAACTCGGTCTCGGTTCACTCGGCTTCTCCGTCGCGATGAAAAGCTTGGGAAATGCTCTTCTCGCGAGCGGCGGCGCTTACGTCGGGGGCGTTTTACTTCGTCTTCTTTAGCGGTGGAGTAAGCCAATCGGCATCGTACGTGCCGTCCCGCGCCGCTTCCACGCGCCTTAGGCCCTCGTTGGCTACTTGCCGTAAGCGACGCGAGGATTGCCGATCCAACGACAAGCGGCGACGAGGCACCTCGGCCAGGATTCCGCCGTAAGAGGTCTCGGCTTCTCTCAGATGGTTGGCTTCTATGCCACCAAATCCCAAAATATTGCACACTAGCGCCGCCACGTAGTTCATGTCTCCGTGCTCACAGAGATCCCACCCTTGAAAGGGCGCGAGCTGCCGCCGAAGGTCTAAGGCGCTGCCCGACCTGTTCACGCTAATCAGGTCATAGGCAGTCAAATTCCCGCGGAACGTCACCTTGCCATCAGCGTCTGTCTGCGCGCGGAAGGCCTGGAGAATCTCCGCTTGGTATCGCTTCGAACGCGCAATGAGGAGGACTTGCGTTCGCTGGTCATCAACTGTGGACGCAAGTTTCTCTAGAGCGCGATAGGCTTGTAGAGCATCAGCCAAGTGACCGAGCTTTCTTAACTGATGCGCTTCTAATTCTTTCGCAGTCAGATCGCCCTCGTGACCTGGAATTTGCAACGCCGTGCGAAATTCGGTCAGCGCGGCGTTATTTTTCTGCAATGCCACTGCGGGATTTCGCTTAGCCATTGAAGAAGCGATGGCTCCCCGCAAGATATGGGCGGTGGCATATTGCTGGCGTAAGGAAGTGATATTGTCGTCAGCCGTTTTCAGTTGACGCTTAACAATGTCGAGGGCCTGGCCCAGCTGCCATTCTGCGCTGCTCGCAACTTGCACAGCCGTCGCAGACTTGTCCCAGTTGCGTTCACGGAGCACAGACCTCAGCTGCTCACTCGCAAACAGCGGCAAGCTAAATGATTGACCGGGCGAAGGCCGCTCGAGAGCATTCAAAACGTATTGCTGGCCATCCTTCAAACGCGCATCGCTGTCGCGGAGATATTCCGCTAGCCTCTTGTGGAGGATCTGTTCGCGATATCGCCACCAGCGCCAGATGCCGAACGTCAAGCCCGCTGCGCCAAAAATCGCTTGCGCGTTGTGTTCTATGAAGATCGCTATGGCGCCGATAATTCCGGAAGCCTGCGAGCCGAGACGACTGACCAATTCGGCCATCGTCGAAGCAACAAACTCGTTGTGTTCAAGCCAGGTCATGCCCTGGCAAATGAGGTCGTCTCCCCCGCAATCCATAATCACCCCCACGCAACATAACTTAACCCGTAACCAATTCGTTAACTATGCGCAGAGCAGATCGCCTGTATAGCCCTTTCCTCAAGAATTGAATTGAGTGCAGCGCAGCGTGTGTTCTGCGCGTCTCCGTTACGCTCGCGTCCGGACCGGCGACGGATAGTGCGTGCGGCTTGCCCTAGAAGCAGCCCGCGCAGCGACCTTCGCTCTTCGAGAGAAACCAGACCCGCGATCAGTGCGAGCGCCAGGAGGAATGATAGCCGGGCGCGAAGTGGCGGCTCATGTGGCGGCCGGTGATCGCATCGGTCAGCAGCGTCCCGATCACGGTGACGACGACGCCGATAATGATTTGCGAGAACCAACCCTGCATGCCGCCACGATGCCCGACGCTTCCGGCGGAAATGTGGATTGCCGGTGGTCGCGCGGACAATTCGGAGCGCGCGCGCCGCCATCCTCAGGCGACGCCGAGCTTGCCTCGTTCACCGGTTCGTGGTGTCGCCAGTTCTTCCGGCGTGATGAACTCGACCAGGTCCGCCGCCTCGTAGAACGGCCGGATCTCGATCTCGCTCTCTCCCGCCATGGGATTGGGACAGCGCTTCGCCCACGCCATCGCCTCGTCCATGTCTTTCACCTCCCAGATCGCGAAGCCGGCGACGAGATCGCTGGTTTCGGCGAACGGTCCATCGACGACCGTGCGCGCGGCGCCGTCGAAGACGACGCGCTTGGCGTCGGCGGTATTCTTCAGCCCGGCCGCGGCGACGAAGACGCCGGCCGCGACGAGTTCCTCGGTGAAGCGGTCCATCGCCGCGAACGTCTCTTGCATCTCGGGGGTCGGCTCAAGGCTCACGTCGCTGGCCCCGGCGGACTTCATAAACACCATCACCCTCATCGTCCGTCTCCCTTTCGTGCGTGCGTGAATGCCGTCTCATGGGAATGACGAATGAGGGCGAAGGGAGCCGACAGGGAGTGGAATTTTTTCGTGCTCGTTCCGGCAACGATTACGGTGTCCACTGATGATCCCTGACGCCCTCTGATCCGAGAGGCATGCTCCCCTGTCAGCCGGCGTGCGCTCCTGCCTGAGCAAGCCGGGACCTCCCGCGGAATCGCGCTGCACTGGAGTGCTCATCACGGCGCTGATTTCAAACTGAGACTACGACCCTGGGCCCCCTTGCGGAACGAGACAAGAACGTGTAGAGTACATACACGATTTGTACCGTAAGGGAGCGGGTGCATCGGTGGTCAGCGTCTCAGGCCGCCGCGCTTGCGCAGCCAGGAAAGGCTTGAGACGAACTCAATGCTCACCGAGAAACAGAAAGACCTGCTTCTTTTCATTCACGCGCGCATGCAGGAGCGCGGCGTGCCACCGTCCTTCGACGAGATGAAGGACGCTCTCGACCTTCGCTCCAAGTCCGGCATCCACCGTCTCATCACCGCGCTCGTCGAACGCGGGTTCATCCGCCGCCTGCCGCATCGGGCGCGCGCCATCGAAGTGATCAAGCTTCCCGACAATCAGATCACGCCGCCGAGCCTTGCCGCAGCCTCGGCCGCCCCGCAGCGCGGGTTCCAGCCGAGCGTGATCGAAGGTTCGGGGCCGCCAAAGCAGAGCGCGCCACCGCCGCCCTCGCATGTTATTGACGCGCGCACCGTCTCCATTCCGGTCATGGGCCGGATCGCCGCCGGTACGCCGATCAGCGCCATCCAGAACCACACGCACGACATCGCCGTGCCGCCGGATATCCTGACGAACGGCGAGCACTTCGCGCTCGAGGTGAAGGGCGACTCGATGATCGAAGCCGGCATCCACGACGGCGATACCGTCATCATCCGCCGCTGCAATACGGCCGAGAACGGCGACATCATCGTGGCGCTGGTCGAGGGTGAGGAAGCGACGCTGAAGCGGCTGCGCAAGAAGGGCTCGACGATCGCGCTCGAAGCCGCCAACCCGGAATTCAAGACGCGCATCTTCGGTCCGGATCAGGTCGATATTCAGGGCCGGCTTGTCGGGCTGATGCGCCGTTACTAGGGCCCAGACCGGGCAGCGACGCAAGGGATGCGGGCGACAAGTTATTGCCCGTCGTCGGCGTTCGCGTCGTCGGCCTCCTGCTCGACGCCCTCCCCGGGGTCCACTTCCGCCGAGCTGCGCGGCTCGCTGTCGGCTTCGGCAGTCTTGGCCACTTGTCCCACCGTCCCCGCCCCCGGAGGCGGAGGCGCGTCCAGAATGCGCGGCTTCGGTAGCGTTCCTGCTCCACGCTCCGGCATCACGCTCCAGGGCCGTTGGCCACGATGGGCGGCCACCGTTTCAAGCCGCACGTGCGGCTCGGGGCTGTCGTCGGTCTGATCGAGGTAGAGCGCGTAGGCGCCGTTGCGCCAGCGATCGAAAACATCTACGACGGCGCGCGGCACGGCGCAGCCTTCGGGCTTCGGCAAGTCCAGGATAAGAACGTCGGCATTCAAGCAATCGTCGGTGACGGATGCGGGATGGCGCGCGACGGCGACGGTCGCGCCCTTGACGTGGGCGATGCAGCCGACGGCGTCGCATGAAAAGGCATCGCCCGTTTTCGCATCTTTGCCCGAACGCGAATCGCCGTCGTACTCCAGCCAGCGTTCCAGATCGTACTTCGTGCTTTTTCCCGGCGCTGCCGAGAGTTTGCCGGAGGCGTCGCGGACGGCAACGAGCAGGCCCTTCTGTCCGATCAGGATATCCGGCCGCGGCATCCAGGGCGCGATGAGCAATCCCGCGATGACGAGCGCGACGCCCAACAGCCTGATCCGCGTGCGCCAAAGCAGAAACCACATGCCGCCGACGATCATCAGCACGAACGCCAACTCCGGTATCGCGGGGAGATGACCGACGGCGCCGGGCAGCGCTCCAACCTTGTTGGCGCACCACGTCATTCCTTCGATGCCCCAGCCCATCGGCACAAGGCCGATCCATTGCAGGCCGAACGGCATCAGTACCATCGCAATCAGCGCCGCCGGCATGACGATCAGGTTGCAGATCGGAATGGCGATCATGTTTGCCAGCACCGCGTATTGCTGGCTCTGATGGAAGTTATAGGCCGCGAACGGCGCGACGGCGGCACTCGCGATCAAGGTCGAGGCGATGATCTCGCCGAAGAAAATCACGACGTGCATCACCGGACTTGGTTTTCGGTTGCGGTCGAACAACCGGCTCAGCCATTCGTGCGAGGCGATGAGCGCCGTCACGGCCGCGAACGACATCTGGAAGCCGGCATCGAGCAGGCTTTCGGGATAGATCGCGAGGATGAGGAAGGCTGCGAGCGCCACGTTGCGGAGCGCGAGCGCCGGGCGATCGAGCAGCATCGATCCGAAGATGATGAAGATCATCAACGCCGACCGCACGGTCGCGAACTGGCCGCCGGAGATCGCGAGATAGGCGACGGCGCTGATGATGCCGAGCGCGGCCGCGATCTTCTTGATCGGCATCGTCAAGGCAAAGCGCGGCACGGCGGCCAACATCAAGCGGACCGAGTAGAAGACCGCACCGGCCGCGATCACCATGTGCAGTCCGGAGATCGAAAGAATGTGGAACAGGCCTGAGTTCTTGAAGGCGTTGTTCGTCTCCGTCGTGATGCCGCCACGCTCGCCGGTGATCAGCGCCAGCGCGATCTCGCCGACTTCGCCGGGCAGCGCGGCGCGGATGCGGGCGGCGATGGCCTGGCGGATGTCCTCGATCGTGCGGCGATACCACTGGACGATGCTGTTTGGATCGGCGTGGCCTTCGATCGTGGGCGCCGCGAACGCGTAGCCGACGGCGCCGACGGATTCAAACCACGCGGTGCGCGCGTAATCGAAGCCGCCGGGCAGCGCGGGTTTTGCGGGCGGCGACAGATTGGCCTTGATGCGAATGCGATCGCCCGGCGCGGCGAGCGATTTCGACGACATGGTGCGTATGCGCACTACGGCCGGGGTGTCTGTGGACGCAAGTCCCGCGATCGAGGGATTGGCGATTGTCAGGCGCTGTCCGCGCGGCAGCTTGGCTTCGACCATCGTGACGGTTCCGGTGACTTCGACGCTGTGCAGGGCCTTCGTCAACACCGGCGCGCGGACTGTCTCGACGCGAACCTTCGTGATCGCAAATCCCGCAGCCGCGAGAATGAGCGCCATCATCATCGTCGCAGCAATCGTGCCGGAGCGCACCGCCAATCGCAGGATCAGCGCGATACCAAGGGGTGCGAAGGCGACGGGAAGCGATGGCTCCTCGGGAAGCGCAAAGTAGGCCGCGATGCCACTTCCGAGACAGACCGGCGCCCAGAGAAAGAAGCTCTGCCGCTCTGCTTCGATCAGCAGCGCAGCCTGGCTCATGCCCTGCTCCGAAAAACTCGGAAATGCGACGTCGGGTCCCCTCGCTTCGACCGACATATCCCTGCCTGTACGCGCCGAGGGCGGGTGTTCCGCCCTCTTAACTTGTCCCACCCCACATGCTACGAGCGGAGCCACAATCCCTCAATGGCAGACAGAACATAAGGTCCAAAGGCCAGAGACCATGACATCCAGCGCGCCCATCGTACGATTTGCACCTTCGCCGACCGGCTATCTCCATATCGGCGGCGCGCGGACGGCGCTTTTCAACTGGCTTTACGCGCGCGGACGCGGCGGACGCTTTCTGCTTCGCATCGAGGACACCGACCGGGAGCGCAACAACGAGGCGGCGGTCGCGGCCATCCTCGACGGCGTCAAGTGGCTTGGCCTCGAATGGGACGGCGAGGTCGTCTCGCAATTTTCGCGCGCCGACCGCCACCGCGAAGTGGCCAACGAACTGCTCGCCCGTGGCGCCGCCTATTATTGCTATTCGTCGCCCGCCGAGATCGATGCCGCCCGCGAGAAGGCCAAGGCCGAAGGCCGGCCGCAGATCTTCCTGTCGCCATGGCGCGATCGCGACGCGGGGGATGCGCCCAAGGACGTGAAGCCCGTCATCCGCCTCAAGGCCCCACGCGAAGGCGAGACGATCGTCAACGACCACGTACAGGGCCGCGTCGTTTTCCCGAACAAGGACCTCGACGACCTCATCATCCTGCGATCGGACGGCAACCCGACCTACAATCTCGCGGTCGTTGTCGATGATCACGACATGGAGATCACGCACGTCATTCGCGGCGCGGACCACCTGACGAATGCGGCGCGGCAAACGCAGATCTACCAGGGCATGGGCTGGACCGTGCCGGAGTTCGCGCACGTTCCGCTGATCCACGGAGCGGACGGCGCGAAACTTTCAAAACGCCACGGCGCGCAAGGCGTCGAGGAATATCGCGACATGGGCTATCTGCCGGTCGCGTTGCGAAACTATCTCGCACGGCTCGCCTGGAGCCACGGTGACGACGAGATCATCTCGACAGAAGATCTCATCCGCTGGTTCGATATCGACGACATCAACAAGAGCGCTGCCCGGCTCGACTTCAAGAAGCTGGACGACCTCAACGGCCACTACATCCGTGCGGCGTCGGACGACGAACTCGCGGCCCACGTGCGTGGAATGCTGCCGCATCTGAACTTTGTCGCTCTTGCCGATATCGCGCCCGATCCAAAAGCGCCGCCGCGCGCCGACATCGCGCTGGCGCGCGAGGTTCTGCGGCAGCTGCCGGGCGTCCGCTCGGGCAAAGAACTCGCCGATCTCTTCGCAGCAAAGGGCTGGGATACTTTCGTTCGCGCGATACCATCTCTGAAGGAACGCTCAAAGACGCTCGCCGAGCTGGTCGGGGGCGCGCTCTTCATCGTCGCCCAACGGCCGCTGAAGCCCGAGGACAAGGCGGCAAAGCTCCTCGGCGATGAGGGCCGCGCTTCGAACGCAGCCGTGCGGACGCTGCTTGCCGATGTGCCGGCCAGCCAATGGACGTCGGCGCTGCTCGAAGCCAAGGTTAAAGCTTACGCTGAAGAGAAGGGTCTGAAGCTTGGCAACGTGGCGCAGCCGCTCCGAGCCGCTTTGACGGGACGCGCTGTTTCCCCGCCTGTTTTCGACGTTTTGGACGTTCTCGGCCGCGACGAAAGCTTGGCCAGAATTGCCGACGCTGCCGGCTAGCGGGCCCGCCTCCTACTTAACGATCCCTTGCCGCACTGCAAAAAATCCGTTAAATCCAACGTTGCCGATTGCTTCTGTGAAGCCGCCGAACGTCTCCCAAACCATACGGGAGTGTCCCGTGGGAAATGCGATAGCTACTTCCGGCGTCGGTGGTGCTTTCGGGGCGAGGTCGCGATCATGAACATCCACGATAAGGCGGCGAAGGGTACTGCGAAGCCCAGCGCGACACTGACGGTCGAGAACAAACAGGTCGAACTCTCGGTCCGCTCCGGCACGATTGGTCCCGACGTCATCGACGTGGGTAACCTTTACAAAGAGACGGGCTGCTTCACCTACGATCCCGGTTTCACCTCGACGGCCAACTGCAAAAGCTCGATCACCTATATCGACGGCGATAAGGGCGAACTGCTCTATCGCGGTTATCCGATCGATCAGCTCGCCGAGAACACCAATTTCCTCGCGGTCTGTTATCTACTGCTTTACGGCGAGCTGCCGACGAACGGCGAGTTCATCAACTTCCGTAAAACGATCACGAACCACACGATGGTTCACGAGCAGATGACGCGCTTCTTCACCGGCTATCGCCGCGACGCGCATCCGATGGCGGTGATGGTCGGCACGGTCGGCGCGCTGTCGTCTTTCTATCACGACTCAACCGACATCAACGATCCGGGCCAGCGCGAGGTCGCGAGCCATCGGATGATCGCCAAGATGCCGACGATCGCGGCGATGGCTTACAAGTATTCGATCGGACAGCCCTTCATCTATCCGCGCAATGATCTCGACTACACGTCGAACTTCCTGCAGATGTGCTTCGCCGTTCCGTGTGAGCCGTACATCGTCAACCCGATCATTTCGCGCGCACTCGACCGCATTTTCATCCTGCACGCCGATCACGAGCAGAACGCTTCGACGTCGACGGTGCGCCTTGCGGGCTCGTCGGGCGCCAACCCGTTCGCGTGTATCTCGGCCGGCATCGCCTGCCTTTGGGGTCCGGCGCACGGCGGCGCGAACGAAGCCGCTCTCAACATGCTGAAAGAGATCGGCACGGTCGATCGCGTGCCGGAGTACGTGAAGAAGGCCAAGGACAAGACCTCGGGCTTCCGCCTGATGGGCTTCGGCCACCGCGTTTACAAGAACTACGATCCGCGCGCGAAGGTCATGGCGAAGACATGCCACGAGGTGCTCGACGCCCTTGGCCACAAGGACGATCCGCTGCTCAAGGTCGCCATCGAGCTGGAGCGGATCGCGCTTCAGGACGATTACTTCATCGAGAAGAAGCTTTACCCGAACATCGATTTCTATTCGGGCATCACGCTGCGGGCGATGGGCTTCCCGGTCGACATGTTCACGGTGCTGTTCGCCGTGGCACGAACCGTCGGCTGGATCGCGCAGTGGAAGGAAATGATCGAGGATCCCGAGCAGCGCATTGGCCGTCCGCGCCAGCTTTACATCGGACCGGCGCGGCGGGATTTCCCGGCCTAAGCTTTCAGAACGGACAGGACGACGTCAGCCGCCGCCTCGCTTGGGTTCGAGGCGGCGAGTTGCATGTTCTGCGGCGCGAGCTTCAGACCTTCGAGCTGTGCCGCGCGCTCGGGCGTATCGCCGATCAGCGGCTGCAGGGCGGATGCAAGAATCTCCGGCGTGCATTCCTCTTGTAGAAACTCGGGATAGACGTTCCTGCCGATCACAAGATTGGCAAGCACGATGCTCGGCACCTTCAGGAGAAAGCGCAGGTTGGCCATGATCGCGTCGACCTTGTAGGCGACGACGGCGGGCGTCTGCGCGAGGGCGAGTTCAAGCGTTACGGTTCCGGAGGCAGCGAGAGCGGCGCGCGCAAGGCGCATCGCCTGGTACTTCTCTTCGCTATCGATGATGTGCGGGCGAATTTTCCAAGCCGCGGTTTTCGCCGCGATACGCTCGCGCAGATGGCGAACGGCTGGGATGACGACCTCGATCGGCCCGGCTTTCTCCGAGACGAGAGCGACGGCGCCGCCGAAGACATCGATGAGGCGTTCGACCTCGGACGTGCGGCTGCCGGGAAGAACGAGGAGAACGGGACGGGCGGGGTCGAGTTTCAATCGCGCGGCGAGCGCGGCTGCATCCGCATTCTGAATCTGGTCGAGCTTCTCGATCAGCGGATGGCCGACATAGGTGCACTTGGGGCCGCCAAGCCGGGCGTGCGCGTCGGGCTCGAAGGGCAGCAATGCGAGGATATGATCGACGTAGGGCCGCATCTTCTTGGCGCGACCCGGCCGCCAGGCCCACACGCTCGGGCTGACGTAATCGACGATCGGAATATTCGGCGCGCGCTTGCGAATGCGCTTGGCGATCGGATGCGTAAATTCCGGACTATCGATGATGACGACGATGTCGGGCTTGAAAGCGATCGCGGCATCCACCGCCTGATAGACGCGTTTCACGATGCGCGGAAGCTTCGGCAGGATCGACAGCGGGCCCATCACCGCCACGTCTTCGAGCGGGAAGATCGATGCAAAGCCTTCCTGCGCCATGTCATCGCCGCCGACGCCGGCGAACTCAATCGGACCATGATAACGCTGCCGCAGGCCGCGAATGAGCTTGCTGCCGAGCGCGTCGCCTGAATGCTCGCCCGCGACGAGAAAAATCTTCAGTGGCTGCGTTCCCGATCTCAATTCCTTGCTCCGAGGGGTGCTTGCGTCAACCCGTGCGGCGACAGATAGGCCCATCTTGTCTGCCGCGCGTATGACACTCTCGTTCACATCGGCATCGCTTGCGACGACGATGCCGACAAGATTTGCAGCGCTGACGCTCTGCACCAAGCCCTCATCGAGCACCTGCCCCGTTGCGAGCGCGATAATGCCTTTGCGACGCTTGTTGCTGCCTCGCAGTCCGGCAACGCGCGCGACGACTTCGCTTGCCGTGTCGGCAGCCCCAACTGAGATCACGCGTCCGCCGTCAATCACCACGGCGGAGCCGGTATCGAACTCTGATAGAGACGCCAGGATGCCCCCAGCGCGGTCGGCATCTCGTTCGTTGTCCGAGGCGAAAGGCACGGCTCCAAGACTGACGAGCTTGCTCTTTGTCGCCAGGGCGGCCGCGTGACCGCGCTCCGCCTGATCGCGGATGCCGACGATAAAGATTCCCCGTTCGTCGGCGAGCTTCACCATCTCTTCGCGTTCGGCAGCCAGAACGTGTCCGGCCATGACGGCTATTCCGGCCAATCCGGCAGCGTCGGCGTTCTTGACGGTGTTGGGTCCGATTGCGGGAAGATCGACGCGCAAATCCTGGCCGGGTTTCGGGCGCTTCACGAGCACGCCACGGCGTTCGCGCATGCCGCGTGCCTGCCGATCCTGGGCGACGCGTTGGAGCATGCGATCCGTGCCTTCGGCGCCTTCGATTGCTTCGATCCGGCCATCGCTGACGATTGCGGCCTGGCCGATATCAAACCGGCCCAGAGCAGCGATGAGAGAAAAGCCGCGTTCGATATCGGCGGTGTCTCGACCGGTCAGATTGGCTGTCGTGAGGGGGCCTTCGCCGACGAGAAGCTCGGGCGCGACATCACCCACTCCGACGACGCCGAAGCCGTGCCGGTTCAATACTCCTATCAAGCCGCGCAGCACGGCGTCGTCGCCGCCTGCATTGAGGAGCCGCAGCACATGGGGCAACTCGCGGAAGAATGTGAAGTCCGGCCGGGCGTTGCGGAAGTTCGGACGGGAGCCGCCGCCGAGAATCAGAATGTCGTGGATCCCAGCCTGCCGCAGGGCGGCGGTGGTGCGTCCCAGCTGCGCCCAGTTGACGGCGGTATGGGGAAAATCGACGAGCGTCGAGCCGGCGCCGTCGACCATGATGATGTGAACCGCGCCGCCACGTCGGACGATGCTTGTGGCAACTTCTCGAGGGAGCGAGCCGGCGCCGGCAATGATCCCAATGCGCTGCATGGCTCAGCCCCTCTTCGGGCTCAATCTTCGGCGCCGTTCTTCGGCGTGCACAGCGAGCGCTTGCCGCCTTCGCGAATGAAGGCAAGAATTTCCTGAACCGAAGCGTGCCCGGCGAACTCCTCGGCGACGTCGTCCATCCGCTCAGACAGCGTGCCCTCAGCGGCGAATAGGAGGCGATAGGCGCGGCGCAGATCGTGGATATCGCTGCGCGAGAAGCCCCGACGCTGCAAACCGACGATGTTGAGGCCCGAAAGGTAAGCGCGATTGCCGAGCGCCATGCCATAGGGAATGAGATCGTTTTCCAGACCCGACATACCGCCGACGAACGCGTGATGGCCGACACGGGCGAACTGGATCACCGCCGCCCCGCCGCCGAGAATGGCGAAGTCGCCGACGTTGCAGTGGCCGGCGAGCATGACGTTATTGGAGAAGATGACGCCGTTGCCGACGCGGCAGTCGTGGCCGACGTGGCTGTTGGCGAGGAAGGCACAGCCGTTGCCGACGGTCGTCACCGATCCGCCGCCCGCGGTGCCGGGATTCATCGTCACGCCTTCGCGAATGATGCAATCGGAGCCGATCGACAGCGAGCAGGGCTCGCCCTTGTATTTCAGATCCTGCGGCTGATGGCCGATCGAGGCGAACGGAAAGATGCGCGTGCCGGCGCCGATGTCTGTGGTGCCTGCGACGACGACGTGGCTCAGGAGCTCGACCCGCTCGCCGAGCTTGGCCTCGCGGCCGACGACGCAGAACGGGCCGATCTTCACGCCTGCGCCGAGTTCGGCGCCGTCCTCGACGATGGCCGTCGGGTGGACTTCTACCTCAGCCATTTGCGCTCGCAAACGCGCGCGCGTCAGCGGTATCGGCGAGCATGGCGCTGATCTCGGCTTCGGCGACGACCTTGCCGTTGACGCGGGCTTCGCACTTGAATCGCCAGACGCGGCCGCGATTGCGAACTTTCTTCACGTGATAATGAAGCTGATCGCCAGGGAGCACGGGCTTGCGGAATTTGGCATTGTCGATGCCCATAAAATAGACGAGTTCGGCCTTGTAGTCCTGGCCGACGTTGGAGACGCAGAGCGCGCCCGCCGTCTGCGCCAGGCCTTCGATGATCAGAACGCCGGGCATCACGGGGAACTGCGGGAAGTGGCCCTGGAAAAACGGCTCGTTGATCGTGACGTTCTTCAAGCCGACGCAGCTGTCGTCGCCGTCCATGTCGTAGATGCGGTCGACGAGCAAAAACGGATAGCGGTGCGGCAGCAGCTTCAGGACTTTATTGATATCTGCGGTACCAAGAACTTTGTCCGCCGTCGCCTTGCCGTCCATCGTCGTCTGCTCCAAATTTTTTCCGACCGGTCGCACGCGCCCACTTCAAAGCGTCAGTCTGCGCCCGACTCCGGTGATCCGTCGTCATAGCTTTCTTTGTCACGCGCGACGAGCCGCTTGATCATGGCTTGTTCACGCGCGGATTCGCGCAGCGGCTTCGCCGGGGTGCCGAAATAACGGGCGCCCGCCGGGACGTCGTGCGTGGGATGCGAGGCTCCGCCGATCTGGGCGCCGCTGCCGACCTTGATATGGCCAACGGTTCCGGACTGGCCACCCATAATGACAAAGTCACCAAGCTCGGTGGATCCGGAGATTCCGCACATCGACACGAGCACGCAGTGCCGACCGATGATGACGTTGTGCGCGATCTGGCAAAGATTATCAATTTTCGTGCCTTCGCCGATGATCGTATCCTTAAGAGCGCCCCGGTCTACGGTTGTATTTGCTCCGATTTCGACGTCGTCCTGGACGATCACACGGCCGATTTGCGGGACTTTGAGGTGTCCGGCGCGGCCCAGGGCGAAGCCGAACCCGTCCTGGCCGATGCGAACGCCGGAATGGATGATGACCCGGTCGCCGACGAGCGCATGCGTCACGGTGGCCAAGGGACCGATGAAGCAGTCGCGCCCGATCGTCGTGCGGGCACCGATCACGGCGCCGGCGGCGATGCGGGTGCCGCTGCCGATCTGGGCTTCGCGGCCGATGACGGCACCGGGCTCGATCAGGACGCCCTGTTCGATTTGCGCGGTTGGATCGATGGGCGGCGCGCCGGGCGTGCTGACCATCGGGTGCATGGAGCCGGGATAGAAAAGCGCGAGCGCCAGGGCAAAGCCGTGATAGGGCTGCGGCGTGACGAGCGGCACCGTTCCCGCGGGCACCCGATCGGCCAGCGAGGGGATCACAAAACACGCGCCAGCCTTGGTCGCATCGAGCTGGGACAGGTATTTCTTGTTATCGATGAAGGAGACGTGCTGCGGGCCAGCCTCGTGCAGCGGGCGCACGTCCTCGATGCTTGAAGTCGTATTCGCGCCTGGTGGGATCTGGGCGCCTGCGGCGGTCGCCACTTCAGACAGCGTATGCGGCCCGGTGCGCTCGAAAAAACCGGGATGCTCCATGGCGCCGCGCCTCCGGCACGCGATTGTTTCAGATCGGTGATGTGTGGACGTTGAATGGACGACCCGGCGGGCGTTGGCAAGCCCTTCGGAGGAATTGCCCCAAGCCGCGCCGCTAAACCCCGGAAAAGCAAGAGCGGCACCTTCCGGCACCGCTCTGATCGCGAGCGCATCGGCGGGCCAAGATCGAGACCGCGCCGTGAGCTGTCCTTAGAACTTCGACTGGGCGCCGAAGCGGAAGAACTGCGTCTGGTCGTAGCTTTCCTTGGTCAGGACCTTTGCGAAGTCCATGCGCAGCGGTCCGACAGGCGAGTTCCACATGATGCTGCCGCCAACCGACGAACGGACTGAGTCGCTGTCTTGGAGGGCACCAGGATACCCAGCCAAGGCTTTCTTCGCGCCGCCCGTTGCATCCCAAAGCGAACCGGCATCTGCGAAGACCGCACCGCTCAGGCCAATGTCCTCGGGAATCCAGGGCAACGGGAAGCGAACTTCAGCCGTCGCGGCCCAGTACTTCTGGCCACCCAGGGCGTCTTTGTTTGCCGACCCCACGTCACGTGGACCGAAGCCAGACGTATCGAAGCCGCGCACCGTCTCGCCGCCCTTGAAGTAGGCGTCCAAGAGGCGAACATCCTCGCCGCCCCAGCCCTGGATCATACCGCCGACGGCGCGGCCAACGAACGTGATCTTTTCGGTGATCGGATAGTAGAAGCGGCCTTCCGCGTTCACCCGCCAATACTGAGCATCGCCCCCAAGACCGGCGAAGTCGTTGGCCACTTCGATGTAGTAGCCGCGAGTCGGATTGGCTGGAATGTTGCGCTGGTCGTAGCTGATCGTCGTGCCGATAAGCGATGTCCAGTACCCGCTATCCTGACAATTCGGGCTACCAGTACGCGTCGGGTTAGGATCGCCGCAAGCTTCTTTAATCGCGAGCGAGGCGTTGTCCTGGACGTTGAAGATCTCGTCACGCGAAAGGGCGTAGGAGGTCTGCACCCAGAGCTTTTCAGCAATTGGGAAGCCAAGACGGACGTCGCCACCGGCCTTGCGCTGCTCGAAGCCCGAATAGTTGGTGTAGTCGAGCTGTTTGAAGAACAGGTCAAAGCCCGCTGACAAGTTGCGGTCAAGGAAGCGCGGTTCGGTGAACGAGAGGTCCACCTGCGCGCGTTCGAACGAACCCGCAAGCTTCAAGCGTATGAACTGGCCGTTGCCGAACAGGTTGCGCTCGGAGATCGAGATGTCGCCGATGACGCCTTCACTCGTCGAGTAGCCCGCACCGAACGAGAGTTCGCCCGTCGACTGCTCTTCGACCACCACGTCGAGGATGACGCGGTCAGGCGCGGAACCGGGACGCCGCTTGATATCGACGGCCTTGAAGAGGCCGAGTGCCTGCAAGCGCTTCTTGGCGCGATCGACCATCAGCGAGTTGAAGGCGTCGCCTTCAGCCAAGCGGAATTCGCGACGGATGACGAAATCCTTGGTGCGCGTATTGCCGATGACGTTGATGCGTTCGATGTAGATCCGCGGGCCTTCGTCGATGACGTAGGTGATGGCGATCGTATGCGTCGCGGCATCCGGGATCGGACGAGGACGAACGCGTGCGAACGCGTAACCCTGGTCGGCGACGTCGAGCGTCAGCTTTTCTGAGGTCTTGTCGATCTGCGAAGCGTCGTAGACCGCGCCACGTTGTGTCAGAAGATCGCCCGTCAGGCTGTTGGGATCGACGCCCGGCAGCGAGCTTTCGACGTTGATTGCGCCGAACGTATAGGGCGCACCCTCGTCGATGGCGAAAGTGATGATGAAGCCCGTGCTGTTAGGATCGATTTCGGCATTGGCAGCCGTCACGGACGCATCGGGATAGCCGTTCTTGAGGTAGAACTGGCGAATGAGTTCCCGGTCGAGGTTCATGCGGTCCGGGTCGTAAATCGACGTGCCTTTGAGGAAGTCGAACCAGCCGACCTGCGTCGTCGAGATGACGTCGCGCAGCTGGCTGTCGGTAAAGGCATGGTTGCCGACGAAGTTGATGCCCTTGACCTTCGTGGCCGCGCCTTCGGTGATTTCGTAGACGAGGTTTACGCGATCCTGCTCGAGCTGGATGATCTTCGGCTCTACGCTGGCGGCGAAAAGACCCTGGCGGCGATAGACGTCGAGGATGCGCTGGACGTCGGCCTGGGCCTTGGCGCGCGTGAAGACAGAGCGCGGCTTCAGCTGGACTTCGCCGATGAGGGTCGCGGTGTCGACCTCGCTGTTACCCTCGAAGGCGACCTGGTTGATGACCGGGTTTTCCTTCACGGTCACGACGACCGTCGAACCCTTGTAGTCGATGCCGACGTCGGCGAACAAACCGGTGGCGAAGAGAGCCTTGATCGACGCGTCGACCTTGGATGCGCTGTAGGGATCGCCGGTGTTGAATTGCAGATACGAACGAACTGTCTCCGGCTCAACCCGACGGTTGCCGACGACTTCGATGCTCTTGATCACGCTCTGAGCAAACGCAGGGCCTGACGTCCAGGCCGCATCTCCCATCGCGATCATCGGCGAGAGGGCAAGAAACGCCACTAGAAGGCGCAACCCCGCCAAGATGATCTTGAATTTCTGCATACGCGGAATTGCCCCCGTGTGCCGCCGACCCCCAATTTCACATGCGAGCTGTCGGCGGCAGCGTCACACTCATGCGTCTTGATTTGGCGTCTTTTATTGTCGTTTTTGGCGGTTCGTTTCTTCTTGGTCGTGTTCTTGTGAAGTCCCCGGATCGCAACACGCTTCCCATCAACCTCAACTCGGCCCCCCGAGTCGAAATCATAACGTACTGCGCAGGATACCGCTTTTAACGATTCAGAAAGCCCCCGCAAAGTTGTAAGTTTACGTCACTCGCACATGATTCTTCTGAACGTCAGCCTGTACCGGTCAGACGACGCCAAACGTTCATAATGTCGTTGAAATTCACGAAAACCATCAACATCATCAGCAGCGCCAGACCGACCTGGAAACCCATCTGCTGCAGACGTTCGCTCGCCGGTTTCCGCCTGATGGCTTCGAAGGCGTAGAACATAAGGTGACCGCCGTCGAGCACGGGAATCGGTAGCAAATTCAAGAAGCCGATATTGGCCGAGATGAAGGCGATCCATCGCAGCATCGGCTCCCAGCCGAGCTCGGCGACCTTGGCGGTCACCTCAGCCATCATGATCGGGCCGCCCATCTGCTCCGCCGATTGACGTCGCGTGATGATATCGCGGAGGCCGGCCAGCGTTTGGGTGATGTTGCCGTAAGTTTCGCTCACGCCCAGCATGACAGCCTGCGGCACACTGACGTGAACCGTCCGAACCTTGTCGGGCGCGACCGCCCGCTGGATTCCGATCAGGCCGCGCCGGAACGTGCGACCCATCGCGTCGCGCTGCTCGTCGACGTTTGGTGTCGCCTTGAGCACAATGTCCTTGCCGTCGCGCTCGACGGTGAATGACAGCTCTTCGCCGCCGCTCGAGCCGACGATGCGCTGCAGGTCGTCAAAGCGGTCAATCTTGGCGCCATTGATCGCAAGGATCATGTCGCCGGCCTTGAAGCCGCCCCGTTCGGCGGGTGAATTGGGAACGACCGCGTCGACCAGCGGCGGCAGGATGTGCATGCCGACCGTGGCGTTGAGCGCGGAGTAGAGCACAATGGCCAGGATGAAGTTGGCGATCGGACCGGCCGCAACGACGGCTGCGCGCGCCCCAACCGACTTACCGTGGAACGAGCCAGCGCGCTCCGCAGGCGAGAGCGTCTTGCCGCTTCCGAACGAGGCCGCGTTTTCGTCATCGATGAATTTGACGTAGCCGCCGAGCGGGATCCAGGCGAACCGCCAGCGCGTGCCGTATTTATCGTAAAATCCATAGATTTCAGGACCAAAGCCGATCGAGAAGGCTTTCACCGTGACGCCGCACCAGCGCGCGACGAGGAAATGCCCCAGCTCGTGGACGAACACGACAAGGGTCAGGACGAGCAGGAACATGATTCCGTACTGCCAGACCCAGCCGACCAGCGTCGCCAAAAAATCCATAGGTTCGAAGTCCCTGGTACTGATTCGTTTTACTGCAAGCAGCCGAGATTAGGCGCGGACCGGCTCAATAGCCACTAAGTTTCTCGTAAGAAAGAACGCGCGCGAGTTCATCGACGGCGAGAATATCGTCGAGGCTGGCGGCCGGACAGATGGCGCCCTGACGCTCGGCGGCATTCAACGTCTCTTCGACCAGAGCGGCGATATCGAGGAATTTAATGCGGCGGTCGAGGAAGGCTTTGACCGCGATCTCGTTGGCCGCGTTGAGGACGGCCGGGCCGGTGTCGCCGCGGCGGAGCGCCGCCTTCGCGACCCGGAGCGCGGGGAAGCGGTCCTCGTCGGGGGCCTCGAACGTCAACGTGGCGAGGCGCGCGAGATCGAGCTTCTCGGTCGGCGCGGCCATACGATCCGGCCAGGCCAGCGCGACGGCGATCGGCGTGCGCATGTCGGGCGAGGCCATCTGCGCCAGCACGGAGCCGTCGACGTAACTCACCAGGCAATGGACGATCGATTGCGGATGGACGATGCAATCGAGCTTGTGCACCGAAACCGGAAAGAGGTGGAACGCCTCGATCAGTTCGAGGCCCTTGTTCATCAGCGTGGCGCTGTCGATGGTGATTTTGGCGCCCATAGACCAGTTGGGATGCTTGAGCGCCTGCTCGGGGGTTGCCGCCGCGATCGCCTCGCGCGTCCAGGAGCGAAACGGTCCGCCGGACGCGGTCAGGACGATCTGGTCGATCGATTGTGGATCGGCGCCGGCCAGGACCTGGAATGCAGCCGAATGCTCGCTGTCCACAGGAAGGAGTTCGGCACCGAAGCGCTGGATCGCGGATATGAATACGCTTCCGGCCGAAACGAGGCATTCCTTGTTCGCAAGCGCCACGCGCGCGCCTTGCGAAGCGGCGGCGAACGTTGGCTTCAGGCCAGCTGCACCGACGATCGCGGCCATGATGCAGTCGGCGGGCTCAAGCGCCGCATCGACCAGGGCGGATGAGCCAGCCGCAGCCCGAATGCCCGTTCCCGCCAGCGCCTCGCGCAGTTCATCCAAGCGCGCTTCATCGCCGATGACGGCGAGCTTGGCGTTGTGACGGCGCGCCAATGCCGCCAGTTCCTTGGCGTTCGACTGGGCCGTCAACGCGACGACTTCGAAGCGTTCCGGCGTGCGCGACACGAGGTCGAGCGTGCTGGTGCCGATCGAGCCTGTCGCGCCAAGCACGGTGAGCCGCATCGGTCGCGAAGCATCGACGCGCGGGCGCGCTTCCGAGGATCGTTCCGGCAATCGATATGGGACGCTTGCAGTGACTGCCATTCCGCTACGATCCGTATAAAAGCGCGCGCGCGGGCGCGAATGCGTCGATAGAAAAGCCGATCAGGGCAGCGGCGATGCTCGCGGTGACGAGACCGTCCATGCGATCCATAAAACCGCCGTGCCCGGGAATGAGTCCGCCTGAGTCCTTAAGACCGAAATGCCGCTTCAATGCGGATTCGGCGAGATCTCCCCACTGCGCGACGACACCCAGCGCGAGGCCGAGGCTCGCCAACCAGAATGCACCGCCGGTGCCGGAGACATAGGAAAAAAGCGCGCCGGCAATCGCCGCCGTGCCGATGCCGCCGAGCAAGCCGGACCATGTCTTATTCGGCGAAACCTCCGGCCACAACTTCGGTCCGCCGATCGTCCGGCCGGCGGCAAAGGCTGCGACGTCGGTAACGGCGACCGACAGGATCACGAACAGCGTTGCGAGAAAGCCAAGCGTCTCGTCGCTTCGAAGCCAGCCCAGCGCGATGACAGGCAGCGCCGTATAGAGCACGCCGGCGCTCGACAGGCGCGAGCGGCCGGACCCGGTCGCCAGCGCTCCCACCACGACGGCGCCAACAATGCTGGCGATAACGGCCATGCCAGCCATATCGCGCGCGGTCAGTATCGCGGCGGCGAGGACTGTCAGAATGTGGATGACTAGACCGCTGTCGGGCATCGTTCCCCTCACAATGCGGCTCCATTCCCAGCTCATCGCCGTGGCGACCAAGAACGTGAGCACCGCGAATGCGCCCGGGCTCCAGTAAAGCATGGCAAAGGCGACGATGCCAATCGCGGTCCCGGAGACAACCCGCAACCGCAGTTCAGGCGGGAGAAAATCCAATACGCCGCCGAGACTTCGCTGTGGTTCTTCTGGGCTTGCTGACGGCATGGGCGATCCTCAGGCCGTCGATACTTTGCTCAAGCCGCCGAAGCGGCGCTCGCGCGAGCGGAATTCCGCGATCGCGGCTTCGAAAGCAGCTTGATCAAAATCCGGCCAGTAGCAATCAAGAAAGACGAACTCGGAATAGGCCGTTTGCCATAGGAGGAAGTTCGAAAGCCGCATTTCGCCCGAGGTGCGGATGAGAAGGTCAGGGTCGGGGATACCGGACGTATCGAGTGCGTTCGCCATGCGCTCGACGGTGATCTCGGAGGGATGGAGTTCGCCTGCGGCGACCTTTTCCGCGAGCTTGCGGGCGGCGCCGGCGATTTCGCTGCGCGACCCGTAATTGAAAGCGATGACGAGCGTGAGCTTGTCGTTGTTCTGTGTGAGTTCGACCGCTTCATCGATCAGCGTCATCAACTCGCTTTCCACGTGCGAGCGTTGGCCGATCATCCGTATACAAACGCCGTTCTTGTGCAGGTCCGCAAGGTCTCGGCGGATGAAGCGCTTCATCAGCCCCATGAGATCATCGATCTCGTCGATCGGCCGCTTCCAGTTCTCCGACGAGAAGCTGAAGATCGTGAGATAGGTGACCTTCAGTTCGATTGCTGCGCGGACGGCGCGGCGCACCGCTTCGACGCCTTGGCGATGACCGAGCGTTCTCGGCAGGCCGCGTTCGCGGGCCCACCTGCCGTTGCCATCCATGATGATGGCAACGTGCTTCGGCGGGAGCAGAGAACCGGGCCGATCATCGCTTGGCTTGGCTGGTGGCGCCACTATCGCATGGCCCTCTGGAATTTAATTCTCAAGCAGTCATACACGGCATCACGCCAGCAAAACGGCCTAGATCGTCAAACTTTTTGAATTTCCGCTTCTTTTGCGACGAGCGTGGCATCGACCTCCTTGATCAGCCGGTCGGTGAGTTCCTGCACCTTGTCGGAATTCCCCCGCTGCTCGTCCTGGCTCATTTTGCCGTCCTTCTCAAGTTTCTTGAGAAGGTCCATGGCTTCGCGGCGCACGTTGCGCACCGAGACCTTCGCCTGCTCGGCGTACTTGTGGGCGAGCTTGACGAGTTCCTGGCGACGATCGGACGTGAGCGTCGGGATCGGCAGCCGCAGGATCTGACCGTCCGTAATGGGATTGAGGCCTAGGTTGGCTTCGCGGATCGCCTTGTCGACGGCGATGACGTTGCTGCGGTCCCAGACCTGGACCGTAATCATGCGCGGCTCAGGCACCGAGACGGTCGCGACCTGGTTCAGCGGCATGCGCGAGCCGTAGACCATCACCTGGACGGGGTCGAGCAGGTTGGCGCTGGCGCGCCCCGTGCGCAGACCCGAAAACTCGCGCTTCAGGGCGTCGAGCGAGGCGCGCATGCGCTTCTCGATTTCTTTGAGATCGTAAACTGCGACAGACATTTCCTAATTCCTTCCCGCGCGCCTCGAACCCAATGCGTCGCGCCAGTCGAACAGCAGCAAGACAAGGGGTTAAGCGGTTCAGCCGGTTCCCTCGATAACGGTCTGCCGGGCCTCGCCGCGCAGCGCCTTCAAGAGATTGCCCGGTTCTTCGATAGAAACCACAATTAGCGGAAGTCCATTATCCCGGGCAAGGGCAATGGCCGCCCCATCCATGACTTTGAGATCATTCGCTAAAACTTGAGAATAGCTGAGCCGGTCGTATCGTACTGCGTCCTTATGTTTCTTCGGATCGGCAGAATAAACGCCGTCTACCTGGGTGGCCTTCAGGACCGCATCGCAATTCATCTCGATACCGCGCAAGACGGCGGCGGTGTCGGTCGTGAAGAACGGATTTCCGGTGCCGGCGGCGAAAATTACGACCTGGCCGCGGGCGAGATAGGACAGCGCCTTGGGGCGAACGTAGCTCTCACAAACCGTCTGCATCGGGATCGCGGACAGAACTCGGGCGGGGACGCCCAGGCGATCGAGGGCGTTCTGGAAGGCCAGGGCATTCATTACAGTGGCCAACATTCCCATGTAGTCGGCCGTCGCGCGGTCCATGCCCTTGGCAGCGCCCGAGAGACCGCGGAAGATGTTGCCACCGCCGACGACGACCGCGATTTCGGCCCCGGCCGCCACGGCAGAGGCGATGTCTTTGGAAAGGCGCTCGGCGACGGTCATGTCGATGCCGTAGGCCTGTTGGCCCATCAGCGCTTCGCCGGAGAGCTTCAGAAGGAGCCGCTTGTATTTAAGGCCCTGCGCGCCACTCATCCGTTCGCTCTCCCTCGGCACAAGATACGAAAAACCGGCCGATCACGATGACCGGCCGGTGGATACCTAACCCGCGCTGGCGATTCAGGCCAGCGGCATGCCCCAAGCCAAGTTGGAGCAATGCCACAGACGTCAGCGGCCGCCGCTCGCGAGCTTGCGGACTTCTTCGCCGAAGTCCTCTTCCTTCTTGTCGATGCCCTCGCCCAGCGCATAGCGGATGAAGCCGGTGACCTTGATCGCGGCGCCGGCCGTGCTTTCCGCTTCCTTGACGGCTTGGGCGACCGTTTTGGACGTGTCGTGGATGTACTGCTGCTCGAGCAGGCAGTTCTCCTTGGCGAAGGCCTTGATGCCGCCGGAGATGATCTTTTCGAGAACGTCGGGCTTCTTGCCCTGGTTCTTCTCGGCGAGGATTGCCTTCTCGCGCTCGAGCACTTCAGCCGGGACGGCCGAGATATCGAGAGCGATCGGGCTTGCCGCGGCGACGTGCATCGCGATCATGCGGGCAATCTCGAACAGGCTCGGCTCATCGCCCGCGCTTTCAAGCGCAACGAGCACGCCGATCTTGCCGAGGCCATCGGCAACGCGATTATGCACGTAGTCGGCGACGACGCCTTCCTTCACGGCGAGCGATGCGGTCCGACGCAACGTCATGTTTTCGCCGATGGTCGCGACAGCTTCCTGAAGTTGCGTCTCGACGGTATTCTTGGTGCCGGGGTAGGTGGCGGCAAGGAGTGCCTTGAGATCGCCCTTGGCGGCGGGCGCGAGGCCGGCGATGTCGCGCACCAGCGTCTGGAACTGCTCGTTGCGCGCAACGAAGTCCGTCTCCGAGTTGACCTCGACCACGGCGCCTTCGCGGCCCTTCGCGACGATACCAATGAGACCGTCGGCGGCGATGCGGCCCGACTTCTTGGCAGCCTTCGACAGACCTTTCTTGCGGAGCCAGTCAACGGCAGCTTCGATGTCACCGTTGGTTTCGGTCAGCGCGGTTTTGCAGTCCATCATGCCGGCGCCGGTCATATCGCGCAGCTTCTTTACGTCAGCGGCGGTGATCGTCGTCATTCCTGTCACCTATGAGGTTCGAGGCGCCCCGCTGGGCGCCTCATCAATGTTCATTCACGTTCGCGCTTCAAAAGCGCGTCAGTTTGATGTCGGTTTGCCAACGCGAATTAGACGCTGGCAGCCTCGACGAGCTTCTTGGCCTGACCGACCCAGTCTTCCTTGGTGACCTGACCGCGGAGCTTGAGCTGGCGATCCAACGCCTCGGTGTAGTCGGCGTCGAGGTCGGCGAGCTGCCAGAAGTGATAGACGCCGGCATCGTTGAGGCGCTGCTCGATCTTCGGCGTGACGCCGATGATGCGCTTGAGGTCGTCTGCTTCGCCGCGCGGAGCTTCGATGCCCTTGAAGGTAACCTTCGGCAACTCTTCGGCAGGCGGCGTTTCGGATGCACCGACGTCAACGCCAGAGGAGCCCTGCGAACGCTCCAGGCCATCGAGAGCCGCACGCGCCATCAGATCGCAGTAAAGCGTGATGGCACGGCCGGCGTCGTCGTTGCCGGGGACCGGATAGTCGATGCCGTCGGGATCGCAGTTCGTATCGACGATGGCGACGATCGGAATGTTCAGCTTACGAGCTTCCTGAATCGCGATCGATTCCTTGTTCGTATCGATCACGACGAGGAGGTCGGGCGTGCCGCCCATGTCCTTGATGCCACCGAGCGACTGGTTGAGCTTGTCGCGCTCGCGCGTCAGGTTCAGGATTTCCTTCTTCGTGCGGCCCTGGGGGTCAGCCAAGATGTCGTCGAGCTGACGAAGGCGGCGGATCGACTGCGAAACCGTCTTCCAGTTGGTGAGCGTGCCGCCGAGCCAACGGTGATTGATGAAGTACTGGGCGCTGCGCTTGGCGGCATCAGCGATGCCGTCCGAGGCCTGGCGCTTAGTGGCGACAAAAAGCACGCGGCCGCCGCCAGCAACAGTGTCAGAAACCTTCAGAAGCGCCTGGTGCAGCAACGGCACCGTCTGCGTGAGGTCGAGAATGTGAATTTTGTTGCGCGACCCATAGATGAACGGCGCCATCTTGGGGTTCCAGCGGTGAGATTGGTGGCCGAAGTGAACGCCAGCTTCCAATAGCTGACGCATGTTGAAGGCAGGAAGTGCCATCAGTACGTATCCTTTTCCGGTTAGACCTCCGCGAGACTTGAGAAGAGAACGCCAGCCTTTTCAGGAACTTAGCGGTTCTCCACCGGAGCACGATGCGGGGCTTTTCATCCGCATGGCGCATATGTCTCGCGTGTGAGATGGGCGGCTTATACGGGGGATCGGGCCGAAGTGCAAGTCAAGCCCAGGCCGTACAACGACTTGCATCGGCTACGGATGGCCTGGACTGGAAACGGGCCGGATGAGAAGTGCACCGCGACGGCCAATCGGGTCGCGGTGCGCTGATTTCTGATAATCCGAGTAGGAGCGCAGACCGCGCTCTCACTTGCACTTGGCGTCGAGGCCCGCGATGGCCTCGTCCATGGCCTTGGCTTCCGGCGAGCCATCCGCCGCGTCCTGTCCGGAATCCCAGGCGTTCTCGAAGTCTTCGCCCAGCGTCTTGAAATATCCGTCGATTTCGTTGCCGGCAGCTTCGGCTTTCTTCTCGTCATCGCCGACTTCGTCCATCTTCTTCGACATCGCGCAGTAGGCTTTCACCTTTGCCGGGTCGGAGGTGGCGGCTTCGAGATTTTTCTTGATGTCGGCTGCGCTGAGTTTCGGCGGCGCCTTCTCATCCTCCGCAGCGTAGGCAACAGCGGGGGCCAGAAGAAAAGCGGCGATCAAAGCAGCGTGGAATTTTGACATGTCTTCCCTCGTTTTCGCTAGCTCAGGGGGTGCGGAGCTATGCACACGAACTGTGTCAGAAGAAGGCAGCGCCGCAGCGCCACCTCCTACATGGTGCAGGCGCGGCCTACCAGGTGCGCCAGTAGCAACGGCGATGGCCATGCCGCCAGGCGCAGACCCACTTACGATGCTGGTAGTGGCGATGCTTGTAATAGCGCTTCGTGTAATAGACGTGCTCGGCGACCGTTTTTTCGCCATGAGCGCTGATGCCATTGAGGTTGGCGCCGGCAACGCCGGCATTCGCACTGCCAGCGGCACCGAGGGTGACGGCAGCGAGCACGGCTCCCGCGATCAAGCTCTTCTTCATTGGAGGCTCCTATCTCTTAAAAAAAGACGCGGTCTCTCACGTCTCGGATCTCTAAACGCGGCTCCACGATAAAAGCCGTCGATGAAGGGAAATAATTCGGGAAGTGTAGCTTTACTGCCCGCAACCAGCGGTGTCAGGTTTCGATAATTTCAGCCACGATGGGCAGTGCTTCGATGCGGATCGCCTCTCGCGGCGAGACGTCGTAGCGACCGGCGAGCACGAATTCCAATTCGCGATTGCGATCTTCGAGCGGAAGCACGATGCGAATTTCGCCACCGCGCGCATTTGGTTTCAGATACTTGCTGACGTCGGAGACCGGCGCGGCCTTGGCGATGACCGACTTTCGATCAAGCACCAGCTTCAAATTGCGCGGCACCGCGGATGCCGCCTTATCGAGTTCCTCGATCGATTGCACCCGCATTTTCATCGTTTCGCCGTCGCGCTCCGCCTCAACGGAAACGATTACCGGCGTTCCCGGCTGCAAGAGATCGCGGCACGCGGCGAGCGTGTCGGAAAAAATGACGGCTTCGAACTGGCCAGTCGCGTCGGAGAAAGTCGCGAAGGCGAACTTGTTGCCTTTCTGAGATCGGCGCTCGCGCGCGGCAATGACGATGCCGGCGAGCCGGCCTGCGGATGCTCCCCGCTGCACGAGGGCTTCAAATTCGCTGAATTTCCTGATGCCGAGTTTTGCCAATACGCGATCGTATTGATCGAGCGGGTGACCGGAAAGATAAAAGCCGATCGCCTGGAATTCTTCAGACAGCTTCTCCATCGCGGTCCACGACGGCGTCGCGCGAAGAACGAGATCTGCCGGTTTGCCGGCAGAGCCGAAGAGGTCGGTGGTACCCTGCGCTTCATCGGAGGTTCGTCGCTGCGCGGAGGCGAGGATCGTGTCGGCATTGGCAGCGACAAGCGCCCGGTTTGCGTTCAGCGCATCGAACGCACCGCCCTTGGCCATCGTTTCGACGGCGCGCTTGTTGAGCGCCTTCGCGTCGACGCGGGCTGCGAAATCACCGAGCGATTCATAGCGGCCGCCGGCGTTGCGCTCATTGACGATCGTCTCCACCGCGCCGGCGCCGATATTTTTCAGAGCCGCAAGCGAATAGCGAATGGCGCCGAGTTTCGCTCCTTCGGCCGGGGGTTCCACGCCAAAGTCGACGCCTGATTGATTGACGCACGGCGGCAGCATGCGGATGCCGGACTTGCGCGCTTCGGACGCGAACATCGCGAGCTTGTCCGTGTTGCCCATGTCGAGCGTCATGGAGGCGGCAAAGAACTCCTCGCGGAAATTCGCCTTCAGGTAAGCCGTGTGATAGCTGACGAGCGCGTAGGCGGCCGCGTGCGATTTGTTGAAGCCATAGCCAGCAAACTTGTCGACGAGTTCGAAGATGTAGATCGCCTCGTCTTTCTTCACACCCTTGCTGACGGCGCCTTCGACGAAGCGCGCTTGCTGCTTCGCCATTTCGGCCTTGTCCTTCTTGCCCATGGCGCGCCGAAGCATGTCGGCTTGGCCTAGCGTGTAGCCGCCCATCACCTGAGCGATCTGGATGACCTGCTCCTGATAAATGATGACGCCGTAGGTCTCCTTCAGGATGCCTTCCAGCATCGGATGGAGATAATCGACCGGTTCCTCGCCGTGCTTGCGATTGATGTAGGTCGGGATGTTATCCATCGGGCCGGGGCGATAGAGCGCCACCATGGCGATGATGTCCTCGAAGCGGTCGGGCTTTAGGCGCTTCAAGCTTTCGCGCATGCCTGTGCTTTCGAGCTGGAACACGCCGGCCGTATCGGCCTTCGCCAGCATCTCGTAGCTTGGCTTGTCATCGAGCGGCAGGCTCGGAAGATCGACAGTGATTCCGCGGACCTTCTTGATCAGCTGGACCGCCTTCTCCAGAACTGTGAGCGTTTTCAGACCGAGGAAGTCGAACTTCACGAGGCCCGCGGCCTCGACCATCTTCCAGTTGTATTGGGTGATCGGGAAATTGGATTTCGGATCGCGGTAGAGCGGCACCAACTCTTCAAGCGGACGATCGCCGATCACCATACCGGCAGCGTGCGTCGAGGCGTGCCGATAAAGGCCTTCGAGCTTTTCCGCGATCTCGAGGAGGCGCGCGACGATCGGTTCACGATCCCGCTCTTCCTGAAGCTTGGGCTCGCCGTCGATGGCTTCGCGAAGCGTTACGGGATTGGCCGGATTGTTCGGCACGAGCTTGCAGAGCCGATCGACCTGACCGTAGGGCATCTGCAGCACACGGCCGACGTCGCGCAGAACGGCACGCGCCTGCAGTTTGCCGTGCGTGATGATCTGGGCGACGCGATCGCTGCCGTATTTCTTCTGAACGTAATCGATGACGCGGTCGCGTTTTTCCTGACAGAAGTCGATGTCGAAGTCCGGCATCGAGATACGTTCGGGATTGAGGAAGCGCTCAAACAGCAGACCGAAGCGCAGCGGATCGAGATCGGTGATGGTGAGAGCGTACGCGACGAGCGAGCCCGCGCCCGAACCGCGACCCGGCCCAACCGGCACGCCGTTCGCCTTCGACCATTTGATGAAGTCGGCGACGATGAGGAAGTAGCCGGGAAACTTCATCTGCGTGATGACGTCGATCTCGTACGCCAAGCGCTTGTCGTAGTCCTCGACCGTGTAGCCTTCGGCGGTGCCGTGCGCTTCGAGCCGGCGCTTCAGGCCGTCGATCGCCTGCGCCTTCAGTTCGGCGGCTTCGAGCCGGAAGTTCTCGATCTCGCTCTGGCTGTCGTCGCCCGCCACGAAGCGCGGCAGGATGGGCTTTTTGCCTTCCGGGCGGAAGGCGCAGCGGATCGCGATCTCGATGGTATTCGCCAGCGCTTCCGGCAAATCCGCGAAGAGCGAAGCCATCTCGTCTTCGGTCTTCAGGTAGTGCTCGGGGCTGGCGCGGCGGCGATCATCTTCGACGACGTAGCGGCCATCGGCGATGCACAGCAGCGCGTCGTGCGCTTCGTAATCGGTGCGAGAGGCGAAATAACATTCGTTCGTCGCGACGATGGGAATGCGACGCGAATAGGCATATTCCAGAAGCTGCGGTTCGACTTCCGTTTCTTCGGGAAGGCCGTGACGCTGAAGCTCGATATAGAGCCTGTCGCCGAAAATCTTTTCGAGTGTCTTCAGGCGCTCTAGCGCGTGGTCGGGCTGGCCGTTGCGCAACGCGCTGTTGATCGGACCCTGCGGGCCGCCCGTAAGAGCGATCAGCCCGGCCGACAATTCTTCGAGTCTGCCGATCTTCACGTGCGGCGGCTCGTCCGGCGCAGCTTCGAAATTCAAAACTTTCGACAGCTTCATCAGATTGGCGAAACCGTCGGCGTTCATGGCGAGCAGCGCAAGCTTGCCGGCCGGCTTCACGCGCGGCTCGTTGCTCATAGCGCGGAGCGCCATCGGCCCGCTGTCGCGATTGTCGCCGAAATCGATGTCGAGCGTGGTGCCGACGATGGGCTGCACGCCCGCACCCCAGAGCTTTTCGGAAAACTCCAGGGCGCCGAAAAGATTGTTCGTGTCCGTCAGGCCGATCGCGGGAAGGTTCATCGCGGTCGCGAGTTTTGCGAGCTTGGCGATCGGCAACGCGCCTTCGAGCAGCGAATAGGCCGAGTGGACTTTCAGATGGATGAATCTCGGTGCGCCCTGAGCGCCGCGAATCGGAGCGTTCATGATCTATTTTGCGCGTTTTGGGCGCCTCTGTCTCTCGGCCAAAACGCAAGATAAACAATGGGATTGTCAGGCGCGACGCGCTTGGTCAATGGGTGCGCGACAGCGAGATCTCGACGAGCTGCCCTTCATGCACTTGCAGCACGCGATCCATGCGAGCCGCCAAGTCCATATTGTGGGTCGCGATCAGCGCCGCAACACCCTGGCGACGGATAACGTCGATCAGCTGCAAGAACACGTGGTCGGCCGTGTGCGGATCGAGATTGCCCGTCGGCTCGTCCGCCAGCAGGAGCCTCGGACTGTTCGCGAGGCCGCGGCAGATGGCGGTGCGCTGCTGCTCGCCACCCGAAAGCTCCGCGGGACGATGCTCGGCACGCTGCGCAAGTCCGACGCCCGCCAGCAATTCCCGCGCGTGCGCTTCGGCGACCTTCCTGCTCTTGCCGAGGATCAGCTGCGGAATGACCACGTTTTCCAGCGCGCTGAACTCGGGCAGCAATTGGTGAAACTGGTAGACGAAGCCGATCTCACGGCGGCGCAGACGCGTGCGATCAGCTTCCGTCATCGTCGCGCAGTCGCGACCGTTGACGATGACACGGCCGCTGGTCGGGGATTCGAGAAGACCCGTGATGTGGAGCAGCGTCGACTTGCCGGCGCCAGACGGGCCGACGAGCGCAACAGCCTGGCCGGGCCAGAGCACGGCATCGACGCCGCGGAGAACGACAATCTCCTTCTCGCCTTGGCGGAACGAGCGGGTGACGCCCTCAAGTTGCAGGATCGGCGCGCGCGGAGCGGGAGTATCCATGAGCATCACTCGTACCGCAGGGCTTCGACGGGATCGAGCTTGGAGGCCTTCCACGACGGATAGAGCGTCGCGATGACCGAAAGGACCAGGGCCATGATGACGATACCGCCTGTCTCGTGGATGTCGATCTCTGCCGGGAGTTTCGTGAGGTAATAGACGCTGGGGTCAAAGACCGTCGTGCCTGAAACCCAGGACACGAAATTCTTGATGTTTTCGATGTTCCAGCAAAACACCACGCCGATGACGAGGCCGGCGAGCGTGCCGACAACGCCGATGGATGCACCGGTGATGAGGAAGATCCGCATCACGGAACCCTTCGTGGCGCCCATCGTGCGCAGAATAGCGATGTCGCGCCCCTTGTCTTTCACGAGCATCATCAGCCCGGAGATGATGTTCAAAGCGGCGACCAAAACGATCAGGGACAGGATGATGAACATCACGTTGCGCTCGACCGCGAGCACGTTGAAGAACGTCTCGTTGCGCTGCCGCCAATCGTTCACTGCAATCGTGGGACCGCCGGCGTCCTTGATCAGGCCGTCGTAGCGGTCAACGTCTTCGGGATTGTCGACAACGACCTCGACGACATCGACCTCGTTGGCCTTCGAGAAATACTTCTGCGCTTCCGCCAACGGCATGAAGATCATCATGCGATCATATTCGGACATGCCGAGCTCGAAGATCGAGGTGATCTGATAGGCTTTCGAGCGCGGCGCCGTGCCGAAAGGAGTTGAAGCGCCGCGTGGCGAGACGAGCGTCACGGTATCGCCAAGCCCGACGCGAAGTTGGTTGGCGAGCCGCACACCCATCGCGATGCCGGTCTGTTTGTCGAAGCCGTCGAGCGTGCCCGCGCGCATGTTGCCCGCCACCAGCTTCAACGATTTCAGATCGCTTTCGCGCAGCCCGCGCACGAGGCCGCCAAGGGCCTGAGTGTTCGATGAGACCATCACCTGGCCTTCGATCACCGGCATCGCCACTTTGACGCCCGGCACCTTGCGGATCGAATTGGCGACGTCATCGTAGTTGGTGAAACGATCACCGACTTCCTGCACGATCACGTGGCCATTGAGGCCCATGATCTTGGCGAAGAGGTCGTGGCGGAAGCCGTTCATCACGGCCATGACGATGATGAGCGTCGCGACGCCGAGCATAATGCCGAGGAACGAAAATCCGGCGATGACGGAGATGAAGCCTTCCTTGCGGCGGGCGCGAAGATAGCGTCCCGCGATCATCCACTCGAACGGCGAAAAGGGCTTCGTGCCGCCGATGGCCTCGTGCTCCGCAGACATTGCAGCCGTCCCCCCACCGTGAGCTGTCACCGTCATTGTCGCTCCGTCACGTTGCCCCACTTCGCGCGCCGCATCGCAGCTCCCTGTGTCGCAGTTAAGGCCATTTCACCGGATTGCGGCCGTTTTAATATGCTCGCGCGATCAGCACATGCTCTTTCGCGGGCTCGCCCGTAAAGAAGCACTTGCCGGTCGCCGCCTCCTGCACCAGCGGGGCATTGCGAATCGTCAGCTTCAGAGCCTTCAGCCGATCGGCAATTTTCTCAAGGGCTTCGCCCTCCGGCCGCGACCACGGGACACGGACCCAACCCTTGAATGCGCCGCCCTCGTCTTCCGATTCGCCGGGTCCGAAGTAGTCCGAGAGTTGCTCGAACGTGGTGAAGTTCGTGTTGATGTTGCCGTCGAGGCGCGCTTTGGCTTCGGCGAAGAGCGCGGCCTGAATGTCTTTCAGCAGAGCGGCCGCGCCGGCGACGAACTCGGTCCTCGCCATCGTGCTCGAGATCACCTTGTCGCCGTCGCGAAGGCGGTCGCGGCGCATGAACGTGACGTTGCCGCCGCTGGCATCGCGGCCGCCGACTTCGACGATCACAGGTGCACCCCGGCGCACCCAGTTCCAGCGCTTCTCAGCCGACTTCACGGGCTTCAGGTCGACGAGCGTGCGGATGCCCGCGGCCTTCAATTCCTTCTCGATCGAATTGCAATATTCGATGAGTTCGGCGTCCTCGGGCTTTTCGCGCAGCATCGGCACGATGACGATCTGGCGCGGCGCGATCATCGGCGGCAGGCGAAGACCATCGTCGTCTCCATGAGTCATGATCACGCCGCCGATGAGACGGGTAGAGACGCCCCAGCTCGTCGTATGGCAATGGGTGAGCTGGCCTTGCTGGTTCTGGAACTGAATGTTCTGAGCCTCGGCGAAATGCGTACCGAGATAATGCGAGGTGCCGGCCTGCAGCGCCTTGCCGTCCTGCATCATGGCTTCGATCGAATACGTGTTGTCGGCGCCCGGAAAGCGTTCGTTCGCCGGCTTTTCACCAGCGATGACCGGCATCGCCAGCACGTCTTCGGCGAAGGTGCGGTAAACCTCGAGCATCTTCAGCGTTTCCGCGACAGCATCGTCGCGGTCGGCGTGCGCCGTATGGCCTTCCTGCCAGAGGAACTCGGCCGTGCGCAGGAAAAGACGCGTGCGCATCTCCCAGCGCACGACGTTCGCCCACTGATTGATGAGAAGCGGAAGATCGCGATAGCTTTTCACCCAGCGCTGGAACGCATCGCCGATGATCGTCTCGGACGTGGGGCGAACGATCAGCGGCTCTTCGAGCTTGGCATCGGGATCGACCACCAGCTTCCCGCCATCGTTCTTCAGGCGGTGGTGGGTGACGACGGCCATCTCCTTGGCGAAGCCTTCCACATGCTCCGCTTCCTTGGCGATGAAGCTCATTGGAATGAAGAGCGGGAAATAGCAGTTCTCGTGACCCGTATCCTTGATGCGCGCATCGAGATCGGCCTGGATGCGCTCCCACACGCCCCAGCCCCATGGCTTGATGATCATGCAGCCGCGGACGGGGCTCGTCTCGGCCATGTCGCCGTCGCGCACGACGGCCTGGTACCATTCGGGAAAATTCGCGTCGCGGGTGACGGACAGCGCGCGCTTGCTCATCGGGCATCTCCGCGCGCGCGGGACGTGCTGCAGGTAAGTGGTAAGGAACGACGCATTGCAGACTCGCCTATGAACGTGCGCGGCGCGCCGCGCCTTTTCTTATCCGGTAGCCCCGAGTTGAGCCAAAGCCGAATAGCCGGTAACCCGAGGGCTGGCAATGGCGGGAGGCGATATTCCCCCGCGCGCAACGACGCGATCGGGACCCGTGCGGACGGCGGGACCCGCCGAAGCGGGCTTAGACGTTGGCGATGATGGCGTAAACGCCTGCGAACGCGATCGCGGCGACAACGGTATTGACCCAGAAGACCCGGAAGAAGTTGAACTTGTGCGGCGCGCTCTCCGGCGTTCCAGGAACGATCTCGCCGACATCCCCTTGCGTTCGCGCGAAGAACGGCAGCACCGCGAACAGCGTGATGAACCACATGCAAAAGAAAGTGGCGACGGCGACCGAGGTACGCATCAGACTGTCCTCAAAACTGGAAGCCCGTGAAGGCTTGATTCAAACCTGTTCCAGCTCGACGAGCGTGCCGCAGAAATCCTTTGGATGCAGAAACAGCACGGGCTTTCCGTGTGCGCCGATCTTGGGGTTTCCGTCGCCGAGTACGCGTGCGCCCTGGGCCTTCAACTGGTCGCGCGCGGCAATGATATCCTCTACCTCATAGCACACGTGATGGATGCCGCCGTCGGGAGATTTCTCGAGGAATTTCGCGATTGGCGAACCCTCACCGAGCGGCTCGAGCAGCTCGATCTTCGTGTTCGGAAGCTCGATGAAGACGACCGTGACGCCGTGTTCGGGCTGCGCTGTCGGCGCACCGACTTTGGCGCCCAATGCATTCCTATAGACACTAGACGCCTTTTCGAGATCCTTAACCGCGATGGCGACGTGGTTCAGGCGTCCAATCATGCTCGTTTCTCCGGCGTGTAGGTAAGCGTCGACAAAGGTGCCCAGCCTCAGGCTTTGCCATCCACCACGGACAGCAGCACTTTGACAACCGGCTTCTTGCCCCAGGCTTCGTTAATGGCGGACCGCACCGCGCGCTGGACGGCATCCTGCACCATCAAGTGGTCGCCGCGCCGCTTCGGAGGGATGGATCTAACCGTGCCGTCTATGGCATCGAGCACGATCTCGCGCATGGAATCGCCGTCGCGGTCGGCCAGCGGAATGCCTTCCAGCACGACGCCGGGCTCGCCCAAGATCTCGCCGCGTCGGGAAAGCGACATCGCGACGACGGCGATGCCGACGAACGACAGCTTGCGCCTGGCCCTCACCGGCCCCTCGGCGTCCGGCACGATCAAATTGCCGTCGCGGAACAGGCGACCTGTCGGAATTTCATCGATGACCGAAGCCGGGTCCGGCCAAAGCTTCAGCATTTCGCCGTCGACGATCGTGAACGTCTGACTTACGCCGCAGGACTTGGCGAGCTTTGCGTGCTCCTTGAGGTGCCGCGCCTCGCCGTGCATCGGCACCGCGATCTTGGGACGAATCCAAGCGTACATGTCGCGCAGTTCATCGCGGCGCGGATGCCCGGTGACGTGAACGAGCGCCTCGGCGTCCGTCACGAGTTCGGTACCGAGGCGTGCGAGCGCGTTCTGGATTCTGGAGACGGCTCGCTCGTTGCCCGGAATCGTGCGCGACGAGAAAATGACCATGTCGCCCTTGTCGAGCGAGATGTCCGGGTGCTCGTCCTCGGCGATGCGCGCAATCGCTGCCCGCGGCTCGCCCTGACTGCCGGTGCAGAGAACGACGATCTTGTCGCGCGGGAGCTCGGAAAAGCGCTGCTGATCGAGATAGGTGAAGCTGCGCGGGAGATATCCGGTTTCGATCGCGACTTCGATGACGCGATGGAGCGCGCGCCCCGCGACCACGAGTGAACGGCCGGCCGCGTGAGTTGCAGCGGCGATCGAGGCGACGCGAGCGACGTTCGAAGCGAAAAGCGTGACGGCGACACAGCGCGGCGCATCCGCGATGATCTTCTTTAGCGTCTTGGCGACGTCTTCTTCCGATGCGGAGCGCCCTTCCCGCATGGCATTCGTAGAATCGCCGATGAGCGCCAGGACGCCTTCGTCGCCGATCGCCTGAAGGCGTGCAGCGTCGTGCGGCCGTCCGACCACGGGCGTCGGATCGAGTTTCCAGTCGCCGGTGTGAAAGAGAGTTCCGGCCGATGTGCGGATCGCAAGCCCGTTGGGTTCGGGGATCGAGTGGGTGAGGCTCACCATTTCAACTTCGAACGGGCCCGCCTTGAAGCGGCCGCCAAGCGGAACCTCGCGGATCGGCAGCGACAGCGATCCTCCGAACTCGCCGAGCTTCGTCTTGAGCATGCCAGCGGTGAACGGGGTGGCGAAGATCGGGCATTCCAGCGACGGCCAAAGATCGATGACCGCGCCGACGTGATCTTCGTGGGCGTGCGTGAGCACGAGCCCCATCAGGTTTTTTCGCTCAGCGCTGATGAAGCGCAGATCGGGCAGCACCACGTCGGCACCCGGCTCGGCCTCATGAGGAAACGTCACGCCGAGGTCGACCATCAGCCAGGATCGGGATCGCGGCGGACCGAAGCCGTACAGGTAGACGTTCATGCCGATCTCGCCGAGACCGCCAAGCGCCGCAAATACCAGTTCGTCCGACTTGAATTTTCCCGAGGATGGTGGGGCCGCCTGCTCGCTCATGTGTCCCCATCGCGCGCGATTTCGCCGATTAGGGCGACATCGCCGTAATTGATCTCGCGGATCACGCCGTCGACATTGGCGAGAAGCGCGCCCGTTTCAGCCAGTCCTTCATAGGTCGCGGCCAAAGGACCAGCTTCCGTGTTGACGACGATCGGCTCGCCGACAGGGCCGGCTCGGTCCATCCAGGCCTGCCGAAGCACCGAGAAGTTTGCGCCCTCAGCCCAGCGATCAAGCCAAAAACCGACGCGCTCGGACAGATTCGCGATCAAAGCGCGCGGCGACGGCGGCGCGCCATAATCTGCAAGCGCCACCGCATTGCGTCCGACCGCTTCGGGAAAAGTCACGAGATTCAGTCCGAAACCCAAAACCGCTAAAAAACCGGAGCCTTCGCGAAATGACGTGCTCTCGACCAAAATTCCACCTGCCTTGGCAAATCCAATCAGAATGTCATTGGGCCATTTGAGGCGAAGTTCCGTCTCGGGCGCAAGGTCCATTGTTGTTCTGACAGCGTCTATAATGGCAATTCCGGCGATTAGTGACAATTGTCCCGCCTGAGCCATCGGCGCCATGCTGCGAAAGGCCAAGCTGGCGTGAAGGTTTCCCGGCTGGGAGACCCATTGCCGCCCGGCGCGGCCCCGGCCGCCCGTCTGGGTGTCGGCCACCACCCATAGCGGCAACGCTTCGCCCGCAAGCCCGAGCCGCGCGGCATCGGCATTCGTCGATCCGGTTTCGGCGACGTGCACGATGCGAGGCGGCGAGAACCCTTCCATCTTTGGTTAGAGGGCGTGGCCCGGAACGAGCACGGCGGCCGCAGCGCTTGCCGCGTCGACGACGGCGCCGCCGACGAACGGCAGAACAAAGATCACGGTAAAGACAGCCGACAATGCCATGACCGCGAAGGTCCGTCCCTCGCGAGGCGCGAACGCTTCAGCCGGCTCGTCGAAGAACATGATCTTGACGATGCGGAGATAGTAGTAGGCGCTGATCACGCTGGCGATCATGCCGATGACGGACAGCGGATAGAGCCCGGCTTTAATGGCCGGGAGAAACACGTACCATTTCGCCCAGAAGCCCGCGAGCGGCGGAATGCCCGCGAACGAAAACATCAGCAGCGCGAGAATGGTCGCAAAGGTCAGGTCCGACCGTGCGAGGCCTGCGAGGTCGGAGATGTTTTCGACATAGCGATCGCCTCGACGCATCGAGAGAACGCAGGCGAAGGCACCGAGCGTCATCGCCACGTAGATCGCCAGGTAGATCAGAACTCCGGCGGTTCCCTCGGCGCTGTTAGCGGCAAGTCCGACCAGGGCGAAGCCGACATGGCCAATGGAGGAATAGGCCAGCAGGCGCTTGATATTGTTCTGGCCGATGGCGGCGAACGCGCCGAGCCCCATCGAAGCGATCGAGATGAAAATGATGATCTGCTGCCATTGCGAGGCAACGGCGGGGAGCGCCGCCTGCGTGAAGCGAAGAAGCAGCGCCATGGCGGCAATCTTCGGCGCACCGGCAAAGAACGCGGTCACGGGCGTCGGCGCGCCCTGGTAAACATCCGGCGTCCACATGTGGAAAGGCACGGCGGCGATTTTGAAGGCGATACCGACGAGAACGAAAACGAGACCGAACGTCAGTCCGACGTTGGTCGTCATCTGCGGCAGGCTGACGGCGGAGGCGATGGTGGCGTAGCTCGTCGAACCGGTGACGCCATAGAGGATCGAGGCGCCATAGAGCAGCATGCCGGACGACAGGGCACCAAGGACGAAATACTTCAGGCCCGCTTCGCTCGAGCGAACATCGTCGCGCTTGAAGGCGGCGATGACGTAGAGGGCGAGCGATTGAAGCTCAAGGCCGAGATAGAGGGCGATGAGGTCATTGGCCGAGACCATCATCAGCATGCCGAGCGTGGCGAGCAGCACGAGCACGGGATATTCGAACAGCAGGAGCTTGGCGCGGCCGAAATTGTCGAAGGTCATCAGCAGCGTCAGAGCGCCGCCGACGAGAATGACGATCTTCAGGAAGCGGGTGAAGCTATCGGAGACGAACGCGCCGTTGAACACGCTGGCCGTGCCGGTCTGCTCGAAGACCGCGACTCCGGCGATCACGAGCACGATGATCGCCAGCCAGGAAACGGTCCGGCCGGCAGCCTCGCCGTCCTTCGTGAAAACGCCGATCATCAAAAGCGCGATCGCGCCGAGCGCCAGAATGAGCTCCGGCATGACGACGGAAAGGACCGTGCTATCGATCATTGGACACCTCGGGTCGTCAGCGACGCGGCGGCCGTTCCCTGCGCGGACTGATAATTCTGGACGAGATTTTTCACGGACGTCGCCGTCACATCAAGGACGGGCGAGGGATACACGCCGTAAAAGATCGTCAGGATGATCAGCGGCGTGAGGATCGCGACCTCGCGGGGCGAAAGATCAAGAATGCTCTTCAAGCTGGCTTTCTCGAGCGCGCCGAAGATGACGCGGCGATAGAGATAGAGCGCGTAGGCGGCCGACAGGATCACGCCCGTCGTCGCGATGATCGCGACCCAGGTGTTGGCGTGGAAGGCGGCGAGCAGCGTCAGAAATTCGCCGATGAATCCGCTCGTTCCCGGCAGCCCGACGTTCGCCATCGTGAACACCATGAAGGCAAACGCGTACTTCGGCATCCGCTCGACCAAGCCGCCATAGGCAGAGATCTCGCGCGTGTGCATGCGGTCGTAGACGACGCCGACGCAGAGGAAGAGTGCCGATGAGACAAGGCCGTGGGAGAGCATCTGGAAGATCGCGCCATCCACGCCTTGCTGTGTGGCGGAGAAGATGCCCATCGTGACGTAGCCCATGTGGGCGACGGATGAATAGGCGATGAGCTTCTTCATGTCTTCCTGAACGAGCGCGACGAGCGACGTGTAGACAATCGCGACGATGGATAGCGTGAACACAAACGGCGCCAGATCGGCGGACGCGTTCGGGAACATCGGCAGCGAGAAGCGCAGGAAACCGTAGCCGCCCATCTTCAGGAGAATGCCGGCAAGGATGACGGAGCCTGCCGTCGGCGCTTCGACGTGCGCGTCGGGAAGCCACGTATGGACCGGCCACATCGGCATCTTGACGGCGAAGGAAGCGAAGAACGCCAACCACAGCCACCATTGCATCTCAGGCGGGAATTTCGTCTGCAGCAGCGTTGGGATATCGGTGGTGCCGGCGTGCCAGTACATCGCCATCATGGCGAGCAGCATCAGCACGGAGCCGAGCAGCGTGTAGAGGAAGAACTTGAAGCTGGCGTAGACGCGGCGCTTTCCGCCCCACACACCGATGATGATGAACATCGGGATGAGGCCGCCCTCGAAGAAGAGGTAGAAGAGAACGATGTCGAGCGCGCAGAAGACGCCGAGCATCATCGTCTCGAGGATGAGAAAGGCGATCATGTACTCCTTGACGCGGAGTTGGATCGATTCCCAGCTCGCAAGGATGCAGAGCGGCATCAGGAACGTCGTCAGGATGACGAACAGCATCGAGATGCCGTCGACGCCCATCTTGTACTTCAGCGGGCCGAGCCAGGCATGCTCCTCGACGAACTGAAAGCCGGCGTTCGCGGAATCGAAGTTGATCCAGATGAGCAGCGACACCGCGAAGGTCACCAACGTCGTCCAGAGCGCGATCCAACGCGCATTGCCCTTGGCTTCAGGATTGAGGAACGCGATCAAAACCGCGCCGACGAGGGGCAGAAAGACCGTGATCGAGAGAATGTTGCTCATTTGAGCACCCCGCCGAAGAGCCCGTTATAGGTGAGCCACGTCAGGATGGCGGCTACGCCGATCAGCATGGCGAAGGCGTAGTGGTACATGTAGCCCGTTTGCAGCTTGACCACCCGATCGGTGACACGAACGACGCCTGCCGCCGTGCCGTCGATGGTGCCATCGATGATGGCTCCGTCGCCGCCCTTCCACAGCAGCCGGCCGATCGCGAAGGCGGGCCGCACAAAAATGAAATTATAAAGCTCGTCGAAGTACCACTTGTTGAGCAGGAACAAGTAGAGGGGCTTGAACGCGCGGGCGGTCGCTTCCGGCAGCCAGGGCGCGCCGATGTAATAGACCCAGGCGATCGCGAAGCCGAGGAGCATCGCGACGAACGACGAATAGCTCACCCATTCCGGCACATCGTGCATCTCATGCAGGATGTGATTGTTCTGTCCCGTGAAGATCGCGGCGCCCCAGAATTCCTTCTGGTCGTGGCCGATGAAGTACGGCGCGAACACGATACCGGCAGCCACCGCGCCAAGCGACAGAACGGCCAGCGGGATCATCATCGACGGCGGGCTTTCGTGCGCGTGATCGTAGGTGTGATGGTCGGCGCGCGTTTTGCCGTAGAAGGTTAGGAAGACGAGCCGCCAGGAATAGAACGACGTCATCAGGGCGGCGATGACGAGCAGCCAGAACGCGTAGTTGTTCGGCGTCGCGGCGGCGTAGGATGCCTCGATAATCGCATCCTTGGAATAGAAGCCAGCAAAGCCGGTGAGATGGGGAATGCCGACGCCGGTCAGCGCGAGCGTGCCGATCAGCATGGCGGCGAACGTCCACGGGATCTTAGGGCGCAGGCCGCCCATGTGGCGCATGTCCTGCTCATGATGCATGGCGTGAATGACCGAGCCCGCACCGAGGAAGAGCAGCGCCTTGAAGAAGGCGTGCGTGAAGAGATGGAAGATGCCGGCACCATAGGCGCCGATGCCGCACGCCACGAACATGTAGCCAAGCTGCGAGCATGTCGAATAGGCGATGACGCGCTTGATGTCGTTCTGAACCAAGCCGACGGTCGCCGCGAAGAACGCGGTTATCGCGCCGATCAGGGTGACGAAAGCCAAGGCGTCGGGGGCGAGTTCGAAGATCGGCGACAGGCGCGCGACCATGAAGACACCGGCCGTCACCATCGTGGCCGCATGGATCAAAGCCGACACGGGCGTCGGGCCTTCCATCGCGTCCGGGAGCCAGGTGTGGAGCAGGAACTGCGCGGACTTGCCCATCGCGCCCATGAACAACAGGAGCGAGATCGTGGTCAGGATATCGACGTCGTGCCCTGCGAAGTTGAACGTCTTGCCGACGGCGCCCGGAACCGCTGCGAACAACGCATCGAAATTCACGGTATGGAAGACGAAGAACAGTCCGAAGATGCCGAGGGCGAAACCGAAGTCGCCAACACGGTTGACGACGAACGCCTTTATGGCCGCGGCGCACGCCGACGGTTTCGTATACCAGAAGCCGATGAGGAGGTAGGAGGCAAGGCCGACGCCTTCCCAGCCGAAGAACATCTGGACGAGATTGTTGCTCGTCACCAGCATCAGCATCGCGAAGGTGAAGAGCGAAAGATAGGCGAAGAAGCGGGGACGCGAGTCGTCCTCGTGCATGTAGCCGATGGAATAAAGGTGCACGAGCGATGACACGGTGGTGACGACGACGAGCATCACCGAGGTCAGAGTGTCGATCTTCAAGGCCCAGGAGATGTCGAGTTCGCCCGACGTGATCCAGCGCATGAGCGTGATCTCATGCGTCTCGTGACCGAGCGCGACCTGGAAGAAGACGATCCACGAAAGCACCGCTGCGATCATCAGGAACGATGTGGTGATGACCTCGCACGGGCGCGCGCCGATAATGCGACCGAAGAAGCCCGCAATGAGCGCGCCGGCAAGCGGCAGGAAAACGATGGCGGCGTAGATCATCCCGCCTCACCCCTTCATCATGTTGATGTCTTCAACCGCGATCGAACCGCGGTTGCGGAAATAGACCACCATGATCGCAAGACCGATGGCGGATTCCGCGGCGGCGACCGTCAGCACGAAAAGTGCGAACACCTGCCCGACGAGGTCGCCGTTGAAATGCGAGAACGCCACGAAGTTGATGTTGACCGCGAGCAGCATCAATTCGATCGACAGCAGAATGACGATGACGTTCTTGCGATTGAGAAAGATGCCGAAGATGCCGAGCGTGAACAGACACGCCGCGACGACAAGATAGTGTCCCAGCCCGATGGTCATTCGGCGGCCTCCGGATGCTTGGCAGCTGGCGGGATGACGGATCCGCCGCTTGGAACCTTGATGATTTCGAGCCCCGTCTTCGGTCCGCGGGCGACCTGGGCCGAGATCGATTGGCGCTTGACGCCTTCACGATGCTTGAGGGTCAGCACGATGGCCCCGATCATCGCCACGAACAGGATCAGGCCCGACGCTTCGAAGAAGTAGACGTATTTCGTGTAGAGAATTTCGCCGAGCGCCTGCGTATTGGTAATGTCCGAACCAGCGGCGGGAACCGGAGAAGCGACGTTCAGCGTGGAAGCCGCGGTCAGGCCGCGATAGCCAACCAGCGCCAGAATCTCGGCGAGAACGATGCCGCCGACCAGCGCGCCAATGCCCGCATTCTTGATGAAGCCCGCCTTCAGTTCCGCGAAGTCGACGTCGAGCATCATGACGACGAACAGGAACAGCACGGCAACCGCGCCGACATAGACGATGACGAGCAGCATCGCCAGGAATTCGGCGCTCAGAAGGACGAAGAGCCCGGCGGCATTGAAGAACGCCAAGATCAAAAAGAGCACGGCGTGGACGGGATTCTTGGTCAGGATCACCGCTGCGCCCGATCCCACCGCGAGCGCCGCGAAGATGTAGAAGAAAATAGCCGATGCCATTCTACCCCCTCACCCGGCGATTCGCGCCGACCTCTCCCCGAGGGGAAAGGTGTGTGTCACAGCGTATCCCCTCTTCCCTTGGGGAGAGGGTTGGGGTGAGGGAGAGTTGCTCGATCACGTTCATGACTTCCCTCACCGGTACTTCGCGTCGAGCGCGATGTTCTTGGCGATTTCCCGCTCCCAACGGTCGCCGTTCGAAAGCAGCTTTTCCTTGTCGTAGAAAAGCTCCTCTCGCGTCTCGGTCGCGAACTCGAAGTTCGGGCCTTCGACGATGGCGTCGACAGGGCAAGCCTCCTGGCAGAGGCCGCAGTAGATGCATTTCGTCATGTCGATGTCGTAGCGCGTCGTCCGGCGCGTGCCGTCGTTACGGCGCGGGCCCGCTTCGATCGTGATCGCCTGCGCCGGGCAGATCGCCTCGCAGAGCTTGCAGGCGATGCAGCGCTCTTCGCCGTTGGGATAGCGGCGCAGCGCATGCTCGCCACGGAAGCGGGGCGACAGTGGGCCTTTCTCATAGGGATAGTTCAGCGTCTTCTTCGGCGAGAAGAAGTACCGCATCGTGAGAAAGAAGGCCGAGACGAATTCGGTGAGGAAAAGCGACCTCACGCCTTGCGTGACGTTCATGACAGGAAGCCTCCGAATTGCAGTACGGCGGCCGTGAGAATGACCATGACGAGCGACAGGGGCAGGAAGACCTTCCAGCCAAGACGCATCAGCTGATCATAGCGGTAGCGCGGCACCATAGCCTTCACCATGGCGAACATGAAGAAGACGAACACGAGTTTCAGCAGGAACCAGAGAATTCCAGGAATGGCGTTCAATGGCCAGAGATCGACCGGCGGCAGCCATCCGCCCAGGAACAGAATTGTCGTCAGCGCACACATCGTGGTGATCGCGACGTATTCGCCGAGCATATAGAGGAGGTATGGGGTCGAGGAATATTCGACCATGAAGCCGGCGACGAGCTCAGATTCCGCCTCGACGAGATCGAACGGCGGCCGGTTCGTCTCGGCGAGCGCCGATATAAAGAACACGACGAACATCGGGAAGAGCGGCAGCCAGTGCCAGTCGAGGAATGAGCTCGTCAGGCCGACGCGCGTGCCGAGCCCGGCGCGTTGGGCGTTGACGATGTCGGTGACGTTGAGCGAGCCGACGCAAAGGATCACGCAGACGATGACGAAGCCGATCGAGACTTCATACGACACCATCTGCGCGGCCGAGCGAAGGCTTCCCATGAAGGGATACTTCGAGTTCGAAGCCCAGCCGCCCATGATAATGCCGTAGACGCCGAGCGAGGAGATCGCAGTGAGGTAGAGGATGCCGACATTCATGTCGGAGATCACCCACTTGCCCCAGCTGTTCTGGTTGACCGGAATGACCGCCCAAGACGCAAGCGCAAACACCGCGGTTGCAAGCGGGGCCAGCAGAAACACCGCCTTGTCGGAGCCCGCCGGAATGATCGTCTCCTTGAGGACGAATTTCAAAAGGTCGGCGAACGACTGCAACAGGCCGAAGGGGCCGACGACATTGGGGCCGCGGCGCATCTGGACAGCGGCCCAGACCTTACGGTCCATCAGAAGCAGGAATGCGATGATGATCAGCAGCACGACGAGGAGCAGCAGGGAAAAGCCGACGAGCGCCAGCAGGTTCCAGCCATAGTCCGTCATGAATGTCTGCAGCGATTCGAGCATGGTTCCCTACTCCGCTGCGTTGAGTTTTTGGTTTTTGGAGGCTCTGAGCGCGCTCATGCCGGCCATCACCGCGGAAGCGCGGGCGATTGCGTTCGTCAGGTAGAAGTCGGCGATCGCCGGCGCGAACGGTTCGGACGAGGGCTGACCGGAAAGTTTGGCCAGCGTTTCGAGGCCCGAGACAGCACGCGTCTCGACCGTATCGAGAGCGGCAAGCTGCGGGCTTACGCGGTACATCGCGGCGCGCAGTTCTTTCAGGTTGTCATAGGGCAGCGTCGCCCCGGCACGCTGAGAAAGCGCGCGGAGGATCGTCCAGTCCTCTTTCGCGCTGCCGGGCGGGAAGACCGCGCGCACCGTTTGCTGCGCGCGCCCCTCGGTGTTGACGTAGGTCGCGCTTTTCTCGGTGTAGGCTGCACCCGGAAGGATGACATCGGCGCGCTCCGCGCCTTTGTCGCCGTGGGTTCCCTGGTAGACGACGAAGGCTTTGGCATCGAGACGGGTCAGATCGCACTCGTCGGCACCGAGCAGGTAAAGGAACTGGGTTTCGGGTCCGAGAATGCCTGCGATGTCCTTGCCGCCCTTCCCCGGAACGAAGCCGAGATCGAGGCCGGCAACGCGAGCGGCAGCATTATGGAGAACGTTGAAGCCGTTCCAGCTCGCGTCCTTGCCTTCCGATGCCGCGAGCAGAATTCGCGCGGCGAGCGAGAGCACTGCGAGACCGTCCGGCCGGGCAAACGCACCCTGCCCGACGATGACCATCGGCTTTGCCGCCGTCTTCAGAGTTTCAGCGAAGGAGTGCTTGCCGCTGGCGATGTCGGCCAATGTTTCCGGACCGGCGCCGAGGTACTCGTAGGGATAGGCGAGATCAACCTGCGGGCCGACGACGGCGATCTTGGTCGGCGCCGTGCGCCAGCGCTTGCGGATGCGTGCGTTGAGCACCGTGGCTTCGATGCGCGGATTGGCGCCGATCAGCAGAATGGCGTCGGCCTGCTCGATGCCCTCAATGCTGGAATTGAAGAGATAGCTGGCGCGGCCGAGTTTTGGATCGAGCTTATCGCCGGCTTGGCGGCAATCGAGCGATGTGGCGCCGAAGCGGGCGAGAAGATCCTTCAGCGCGAGGATTTCCTCAGCGCCCGCGAGATCGCCGGCAATCGCGCCGATCTTGTCGGCTGGTGTCGATTTCAGCTTTTCGGCAACGAGGCTCAGCGCGGCGTCCCACGTCGCCGGCTCGAAGCGGCCGTTCTTCTTAATGTAGGGCTGATCCAGGCGCTGTGTCTTGAGCCCGTCGGAGACGTGCCGCGTCTTGTCCGAAATCCATTCCTCGTTGATGGCGTCATTGTTGCGTGGAAGAATTCGCATAACGGTAGCGCCGCGAACATCTGCGACGATCGAGGAGCCGACCGCGTCCATCACGTCGATCGTTTCGACGCCTTCCATTTCCCAGGGGCGAGCGCTGAACGCCCATGGCCGATGCGTCAGGGCGCCGACCGGGCACAGATCTACGGCATTGGCGCTCATCTCGGACATGATGCCGTGCTCGAGATAGGTCGTGATCTCGGCGTCCTCGCCGCGACCGATCAGGCCCAGTTCTTCGACGCCTGCGATCTCCGTCATATATCGAACGCAACGCGTGCAGTGGATGCAGCGCGTCATCATCGTCTTGATCAGCGGCCCGATGTGCTTCTCTTCGACCGCGCGCTTGTTCTCGTGATAGCGCGAGCGTCCCATGCCGAAGGCCATGGCCTGGTCTTGCAGGTCGCATTCGCCGCCCTGGTCGCAGATCGGACAATCGAGCGGGTGGTTGATGAGGAGGAACTCCATCACCCCTTCCCGCGCCTTCTTCACCATCGGCGAGGCGGTGTTGATGATCTTGGGCGAGCCATCCTTGTTCGGCGGTAGGTCGTTGACGAGCATGGCGCACGACGCGATCGGCTTCGGCGAACCCTGCACTTCGACGAGGCACATGCGGCAATTGCCGGCGATCGACAGCCGCTCGTGATAGCAGAAGCGCGGAATGACCGAGCCCGCCATCTCGCAGGCGTGCATCAAGGTCGTGCCGTCCTCGACCTCGATCGGTGTGCCGTCGACAATGAGTTGCTTTGGCATCTTGCTTTACCCGCCGCTTATTCCGCCGCCATGCGCGCATGCTTGGCTTGATATTCCTCGATGCGCTGCTCGATCACAGGGCGGAAATTCTTGATGAGGCCCTGGATGGGCCAAGCCGCCGCATCGCCCAGCGCGCATATCGTGTGGCCCTCGATCTGTTTCGTCACGTCGAGCAGCAGATCGATCTCGCGCTTCTCGGCTTCGCCGCGTTCGAGGCGCTCCATCACCCGCCACATCCAGCCGGTGCCTTCGCGGCACGGCGTGCACTGGCCGCAGCTCTCATGCTTGTAGAAATAGGAGATACGCCGGATAGCCGCGATGATGTCGGTCGACTTATCCATCACGATGACCGCGGCAGTGCCCAGACCGGAACCCAGCTTGCCCAGCGCGTCGAAATCCATCGTCACGTCGGCTGCCTGCTCGGCGGTGATGCAGCGGACCGACGAGCCACCCGGGATTACGGCGAGCAGGTTATCCCAGCCGCCGCGAATGCCGCCGCAGTGCTTGTCGATCAGCTCCCGCAACGGGATGCCCATTTCTTCCTCGACGACACACGGACGCTCCACGTGCCCTGAAATCTGGAAGAGCTTGGTGCCGGTATTGTTGGGTTTGCCGAGCGCCGCGAACCACGTCGAGCCGCGCCTCAGGATCTCGCCCGCGACGGCGATGCTCTCGACGTTGTTGATCGTGGTCGGTGCGCCATAGAGGCCGACGTTCGCCGGGAACGGCGGCTTTAAGCGCGGCTGCCCTTTCTTGCCTTCGAGGCTTTCGAGCATCGCGGTCTCTTCACCGCAGATATAGGCGCCGGCGCCGTGGTGGACGTAGATGTCAAAGTCCCAGCCGTGACTGTTGTTCTTGCCGATGAGCTTGGCGGCGTAGGCTTCATCGATCGCGCGCTGCAGCGCCTCGCGCTCGCGGATGTATTCGCCGCGCACGTAGACGTAACAGGCGTGCGCGCGCATGGCGAAGGATGCAAGCAGCGCGCCCTCGACCAGCAAATGCGCATCGTGGCGGAGGATCTCGCGGTCCTTGCAGGAGCCGGGCTCGGACTCGTCGGCGTTGATGACGAGATAGCTCGGCCGGGCGTCGGCCTTGGGCATGAACGACCACTTGAGTCCCGTCGGGAATCCGGCACCGCCGCGACCACGCAAGCCCGACTTCTTCACCTCATCGATGATGTAGTCGTGACCCTTGTCGATGAAGAACTTCGTTCCGTCCCAAACGCCACGGCTTTGCGCGCCCTTGAGGCTGACGTCGTGAAAGCCATAGATGTTGCGGAATATCCGGTCGCGATCATGCAGCATGCGCGCTACCCCTTGGGCTTTTCGCCGGCTTTGCTTTCGGGCCGCCACCCGGAAGCGAGCTTTTGAGCCTGCTCGATCCACTTGTCACGCGTAACGCGACCCTTAAAGCCGTCAAGCTGACTTTCGAACCATGCGATGTTCTCGGGCGTCCACTTGGCGATCTGATCGAAGTGCCAGATGCCGATTGCGTGCAGCTTGCCGACCAAGCCGTCGCCGACACCCCAGATGAGCGAGAGATCGTCTCCCGCATCACTACGCGGGCCTTTCAGCAACTCGGGCTCGACCGCCGGGACTGCGGCAGCCGCGGCGGCGATGGCCCGGTCGCGCATCATATCGGCCTTGATCCGATCGAGTTCGCCGGCGGAGAGCGGCTTGCCGTCGCCACGGGCTTCGAGTTCCTTGACGAGACCGGCATTCGCCATTGCCGTCAACGCTGCAGGATGAACCGGCGGCGCGCCCTGTGCCGATGCGTTTCCCGATGATCCTGGCGATGAAGGCGACGTTCCCGCGGCGACCTCAGCCTTGTGCGCGGGAGATGCCAGAGCCGATGGCGGCGCGGTTTCCTGCACCTTGTCGGATGCCTCCGCGGTCGTCTCCTCGAAGCGCTTCTTCCAGGCTCCGATCGTCGAGCCGTCATATAGCGTCTTGTCGGTCAGCGACGTTGGTCCGGTGCTCGGACACGAAGCCGTGCGTCCGGTCTGCGAGCCCGGCTTCGGCTGCTGTCCGGCGATGAACCCGTCGATGATCTTTTCCAACTGTTCAGCGGTCAAATCTTCGTACGTATCCTTGTTGACCTGCACGACAGGAGCGTTCGCGCAGACGCCGATGCATTCAACCTCTTCCCAGGAGAGCGTGCCATCGGCGTTCGTATGATGGGCATGCTCGCTGATGCGCTTCTTGCACACCGAGATGAGTTCGCCCGAGCCACGCAGCATGCACGGCGTCGTGCCGCAGACCTGCAAGTGCGCCTTGCTGCCAACGGGCGACAGCTGAAACATCGTGTAGAACGTCGCGATTTCCATGCCGCGGATGTGCGCCATGCCCAACATGTCGCAAACGAGCCGGATCGCCGGCTCGGGAAGCCAGCCGCCGGCCTGCTCCTGCGCCCGCCAGAGCAGCGGAATGATGGCGGATGCCTGCTTGCCCTGCGGATATTTCGCGATCGTCTCTTGCGCCCACGTGAGATTCTCAGCCGTGAAAGCAAACTGGGCAGGTTGCTCAGGATTCAGTCGGCGAACGGCCATTCACGGCTCCCTCGAACGTCAATCCCATGCCGCCGCAAGAAAACGAGCCGCCGTCAGCCGGGCTATTCAGGCCTTGTGCTCTTCGTCGATTCACGGAGCGACATTAACTCTCAGGTACGCACGCGGTCCAGTACGAGGATCGCGTTCGCAAAGCAAGCTTTTGTCTATGTGCCGCATGCGACAAGTATTGATGGTCATCAACACAGTGGTGCGACGAAAAGCGCGAAGGTCAGGGCGATGCTGGCGGAAGCGTCGTCGTCGACTCAGAGGGAAGGATGCCACGCCGCTGCAACGTCTCGGACGGACGCTCGGTCGCCCAACGCCGTTCGGAAAAACCGAGAGGCACCGCGAGCCAGCCGAGCAGCAAAAGAAACGTCGCAATCGGTGCGAGGAACAGCGAGATCTGCGAACCAACGCGCAGCAGTCCCGTCCACAATCCGGCGAACAGGAGCCCAAGCGCGATGATCACCCAGCCGCCGTCATCGGCGCCGCGCGCCGTCGCAAACAGCAACCCGGCGAACAAGCCGACCAGACCAATCAAAACCGGTACGAACGGCATATCGGACTGAAGCGCACCCATGGGCCACCCGCGCGTGCGGGCGAACAACCGGTATGTCGCGAGGCTCAAACCCCATCCGAGTGCCGCGACCGCGAGCAGGAAGAGGTTGTCGACCAATGGGGCAGCACTTGGAAGCATACGCGGGTCCTTTCCCCCGATACTGAACTACCCGAGCATCGTACCTGAGGCGAAACGGGCGGGGATAAGTTTTTTTCATAGGACAGGCGATTGCCGATCGATTTTGCCGGAGCCGAGGCCGAGCGATCCCAGGATCGCCGAATGTATGACGCTTTCGCGCGGTTAGGCGCTCTCGGCCCTGGACTTCAGCGCGTCGTTCATGGCGCGGAAGCCCCGCTCGCTGTCTCTGAGTATGCCGCCCACCAACGGCACCAACAGGCCCGAGAAACTTTCGGACTGCTCAAAACGCGTGCCCGCCGCTTCAGGGGTCAACGCAAAACGATGTTCGCCGGTAAAGAGACCCGGGATCGGCAGTGATCCGCGCCAGCAAAAGACGCGCTCCGGCACGTACTCCACGACGACCGGGGTGAACGTCGCCGGCTTACGGCCGGGCGGCACGATGATCGCCTCCAGTCGTCCGCCCAGGCGCTTCTCACCCTTGAGGCTCTGGATGAACGGGTTCCAGGATGGATAGCTGTCGAAATCCATCAGCACCGACCAGACGCGCGAGGGCGCGGCCGCGATCAGCACGGACGTCGTGATCGCGCGGGACATGGCGCTTCCTAGCGGTCGATTTCGCCGAACACGATGTCGAGCGAACCGAGGATCGCCGAGACGTCCGCCAGCATGTGGCCACGGTTGATGAAATCCATTGCCGCCAGGTGCGGGAAACCCGGTGCGCGGATTTTACAGCGATACGGTTTGTTGGAACCATCCGCCACGAGATAAACGCCGAACTCGCCCTTGGGCGCTTCGACCGCGGCGTAGACTTCGCCGGGGGGAACGTGGACGCCTTCCGTGTAGAGCTTGAAGTGGTGGATGAGCGCTTCCATCGAGCGCTTCATCTCGGCGCGCTTCGGCGGCACGACCTTCTTGTTGTCGGCAACGTGCGGTCCCTGGCCGCTCGGCGACTTCAAGAGTTCGCAGCACTGCTTCATGATCTTGGTCGCTTCCCGCATTTCCTGCATGCGGATGAGATAGCGATCGTAGCAGTCGCCGTTCTTGCCGATCGGAATATCGAAGTCGAGTTCGGCGTAGCATTCGTAGGGCTGCGCTTTGCGCAGATCCCAGGCCGCACCCGAGCCGCGCACCATGACGCCCGAGAAACCCCATGCGAACGCTTCATCCAGGGACACCACACCGATGTCGACGTTGCGCTGCTTGAAGATGCGGTTTTCCGTCAGAAGCCCGTCGATGTCGTCGCAGACCTTCAGGAACGGATCGCAGAAGGCATAGATGTCGTCGATCAGCTTCTCGGGAAGATCCTGATGCACGCCGCCAATGCGGAAATACTTGGCGTGCATCCGCGAGCCGGAGGCGCGCTCGTAGAAGACCATCAGCTTCTCGCGCTCTTCGAAGCCCCAGAGCGGAGGCGTTAGAGCGCCGACGTCCATCGCCTGAGTGGTGACGTTGAGAAGATGCGACAGCAAGCGGCCGATTTCGGAATAGAGGACGCGAATGATCTGGGCGCGGCGGGGAACTTCGAGGCCAAGCAGCTTTTCGGCTGCGAGACAGAAGGAATGCTCCTGGTTCATCGGCGCGACGTAGTCGAGCCGGTCGAAGTAGCCAATCGCCTGCATGTAGGTTTTATGCTCGATCAGCTTTTCGGTGCCACGGTGCAGCAGGCCGACGTGGGGATCGACGCGCTCCACCACCTCGCCGTCAAGCTCGAGCACGAGGCGGAGGACGCCGTGTGCCGCGGGATGCTGCGGCCCGAAGTTGATGTTGAAATTGCGGATCTCAGTCTCGGCCATTCTCAAACGGTCCCGCGCGTTATCGGAGCAAGCCGGGCGATCTTCGCCTTCTCGTTCACTCGCTGCTCGAACTTTTCCCAATCGACGACCATACGCTGATGCTCGCCTTCACCGATCAAATCAATGCCATCGTGGGCTTTGACATGAAAATGGAGGCGGCGGCCAGCCACTTTCGTACATTCGGCGTCCACCGTCACGGTTTGTCCCGGGACTGTGGCTGCGACATGTGAAACGTTGATGTGGACGCCCAACGACCCCTCCCCCTCATCGAGATGCGGAGCAATGACATGCAGGCAAGTCCATTCCATCAACCCGACCATGAACCCGGTGGCGAAGACGGTCGGCATCAGCTGGAACTCGTGGGCTTCCGGGTAGAGATGGGGCACGGTCTTGTCTGCCGGCACGCGATAGGAAAATTGCGCCCTGGCTCCAGCCTTCAGCGTGTCCTTCATCCGCGTTGCCTCACAGGCGATCTCGCAGATTGCGAATGGTGACGAAGAGGCTCGATGCGGTACCGGCTACGGCGAACATGCCGACGAAGAAGCTCCAGAAATGCGGCTCGGTCGTGTGACCAAACCAAGAGTACAGCACTTCGGCGACCGCCGAGATGATGACGACACCGGCGGGAACGATGATGGTGCCGTAAGGCAAAAAGCGGCAGACCGCGCCCAGCGCAAGGCCAGCCAGCGCACGCGGCCAGTCGAGCATGAAAGATGCGATTGCCACCACGCCTGCAATCGCAACGCTGAGTTCGAACTGCATGGGGACATTGGCCCTGTGCGTCAATGCCATTTCACGCCTCCGACAAACTGCGGACTGGCAGCGGGTAGCAGCCACGTCTCTGCCGAATTATGAAACCGATAACCCGTCCAAGCTGAAACGGTACGGGCGACTTATAGTTCGGTAGGCGAGGCAAAGCGAAAACCGATGCGCACTATACTGAACAAACGGCAACCTAGCTCGAGGATTTGGGAACCGCTTTCTCGTCGCCAGGCAGAACGTGGCTCGGGCCTTCCCAAGGGCTCTCGAAATCGAAGTCGCGGAATTCCTGCGTGAGCTTTACCGGCTCGTAAACGACGCGCTTCTTCTCGTCGTCGTAGCGAACCTCGACGTAGCCGGTCAGGGGGAAGTCCTTCCGCAGAGGGTACCCCTGGAAGCCATAATCGGTCAGCAGCCGGCGCAAGTCGGGGTGGCCCGTGAAGCGGATACCGTAGAGGTCGTAGGCTTCACGCTCGTACCAGTTCGCGGCCGGGAAGACGTCATTGACGCTGGCGATGGGCGTGGCTTCATCGGTCGAGATCTTCACGCGCAGCCGTTGATTGAGACGGGGCGACAGCAGGTGATAGACCACGTCGAAGCGCTCGGCGCGCTCGGGGTAGTCAACGCCGCAAATATCGATCAGGACCTCGAACAGGCATTTTGGGTCGTCGCGCAGCTTCGTCAGCACTTCGACGATGTTCTCGCGGGCGACGATGATGGTGACCTCATCGTGGGAGATCTCATTCGAGAGGGCCTGGCCTCCAAGAATTGTGCCAAAATACGCGGACTGGGCGGATAGGTCCATGACGGTTCGACCCACTATGGCTTCGCGCTCGTGCGCATCAGATCGGAGCAGCCGGCTGTCGCCTGCTCGCCCGATTCCAGATAGCACGCAGCGATATGATCTGCACTCAAGATGCGCCCCTGAACCTGGCCCTTGCTGGCCGGAGAGACCCATCCGAACGATACATTGTCAGGGAAGACGATGCCGAAGAAATCCTTGCGACCATCCTCGTAGACGAAGTAGCCGCGAAAGCGCCGGTCGGTCTGCTCGGTGATGTGCACAGTGCGGTCGCGCGTGCGGAGACCATGGACATCTCCGATCGTATTCGTCTTCCCCGTCCAGGTGCCGATCAGGCTCGGGCCATCATCGGCCATCGCGGGGCACGCGAGAACGATCGCCCCCAGCGCGAAAGGCAAGCTTCGAAATGTCCGCCGCGCCAGCACAACAGCCACCGTCTTTCCCATTAACGCTCGATCGTGCCCGTGCGGCGTATCTTACGTTGCAGCAAGAGAATTCCGTAAAGGAGCGCCTCCGCGGTCGGAGGGCATCCCGGCACGTAGACGTCCACCGGCACGATACGGTCGCAACCGCGGACGACGGCATAGGAATAGTGATAGTAACCGCCGCCATTGGCGCAGCTGCCCATCGATATGACGTAGCGCGGCTCCGGCATCTGGTCGTAGACCTTGCGGAGCGCGGGCGCCATCTTGTTGGTCAGCGTGCCGGCAACGATCATGACGTCGGATTGGCGGGGCGAGGCGCGCGGGGCGAACCCGAACCGCTCGACGTCATAGCGGGGCATCGACGCCTGCATCATCTCAACGGCGCAGCAGGCGAGGCCGAACGTCATCCACATCAGCGAGCCGGTGCGCGCCCAGGTGATCAGATCGTCAACGGTGGTAACAAGAAAACCCTTGTCGGCCAGCTCGTTCGAGACGTCAGCGAAGAACGGATCTGAAGCTGGCGCAACCGTCGTCGAGGCGCCTTCGCGCACGCGGTCGAACGTCCGATCGAGGATCAGGCCACCCGGCCCCTCACCTTTGCCGATCATTCCCATTCCAGCGCGCCCTTCTTCCACTCGTAGATGAAGCCGATGGTCAGCACGCCGAGAAACACCATCATGGACCAGAAACCGAAGACACCCACCGACTTGAAGGCCACGGCCCAGGGGAACAGGAAGGCGATCTCGAGGTCGAAAATAATGAAGAGGATCGACACCAGGTAGAATCGCACATCGAACTTCATGCGGGCGTCGTCGAAGGCGTTGAAACCGCATTCATACGCGGACACCTTTTCCGGGTCCGGATTACGAACGGCAACGAGAAACGGCGCAACCATAAGCGCTGCGCCGATAAAAAGCGCTACGCCGATGAAGATGGCGATCGGCAGGTATTGCGAGGTCAGATCAATCATCGCAGTGCGTCCGCTGGTACGAGAGATTCCAGGCTTTGTCGCGATGCGGTGTTAACCCACGCCGCCAAGTGGTGCAACTCCCCAGTCCTGACCCCATCAGGCGCTTGAAAAAGAAGAGGGGTTCGAAGTCAACATGTCACATGCGCGGCTGCCGCCCGTTCGCACGCTTGCTTGCGCTCGACCCGTACCGAGAGAATGCGCACACGAAGCAGTACGCGAAGTTCAAGCCTGTGGATCAGGCTGAGGTCATTCCAATAGCGTTCGTATTCCGACGATCTCCGCCGATCTTTTATCCGGCAGTTAGTTTGCCGAGCCCCCGCTTAGGCTTTGGCTCATCCTGCTTTTATTAAATCGCAATTCGTACCCGCGAATGTAAGCATTGTTCAGCGGCCATTCACGGGCTGAAGCGTTACATCGCGGAAATCCGAAGGGAGACCCCCGATGAAAGCAATTCTTTTGGCCGTTTCCGCGCTCGCTGCAGCTGGATCCCTTGCCCCTGCAGCGCAGGCCGCCGACCTTGATGGATATGAGGGAGGGTACGTCGATCGCGGACCCGTCGTCGAGCGCCGGTATTACGAATACGACGAAGCGCCGGTCGTGACGTATTACGCGCCCCGCGTATATCGGCCATATCCGTATTACGCGGGTTATTACCCCTACGGATATTATGGACGCCCCTACTGGCGCGCGCACGGCTATTGGGGTGGCCGCGGCGGCTACTGGGGACATCGCGGACATTGGGGTGATCACCGCGGCTGGCGGTGACCCTTGGTGACGACGCGCGCATGAAACGGATTGAGTTGATTCCACGCGCCGCATGGGCGCGTGGCAGTTGCATATCCGGCCTTCGTCATCACGGTTGTTCATTACGCAGCGCCGAAAAGGCGCAAAATTGCAGATAGCCTCGCTGTCGCCCCGACTCTTAGGCTAGGGAAGGCGCCATGAGCATGAGCGCCTTCAGCCAGGACCGGGATCGCGGAGACGTGCAGGGGAAGAGTCCCCCGGCGATTCGTCGCCGCATGTCCGGCGCCCGCGCCGCAGCCGGCATTGTCGCGATCTGTCTCCAGCTATTCTCGGCAAGCATCCTCGAAGCGCAGGAGCGCGCGCCGGGATCTTCCTCGGCGGCGGAAGCGGCCGGGCAGATCGCCGATTTCTTTGGCCAGATGGGCGACCAGATCTACGAAGACTGCATCTTCGAACTCTCGCAGGAGCAGATCGAGGTGCAGCAGGCGCTGATCGTCGCTTACATCAAGGCGGGCGCGAGCAGCGCGGTCGCCCGTAAACTCGCGGTGAAGCAGATCCATACGCCGAAGCTTTCCGCAAAGTGCGAGCAGATCCGTCGCATGCCGAAGCAGGCAGCGCCTGTGATCGAGGAGCCAACTGCCCCACCGCCGCCGCCGGCTGAAAAACCGGTTGTTGCCGCGTTGCCGAAAATTCCAGCGAAGCCCGTCGGTCCCGCGATCAGCGTCGTCAACAAGAAGACGCTGCCGCAGTGGGACTGCGCTCCGGGCGTGGACTTCGTGACCATTCAGCTCAACGGCTATGCGCGAAAGCTGACGGGTGGCGAGATCTGCAATCCGTTCGAGGACGTGGTGCACGAGGTTCCAGCAGGCGCGTCCAACTTCCGCCTCGGCTATACCATCCGCACCGGCCGCCTATTCATCGTCTCTGACGATCCGCGCGTGCGCGGCCAGACGATCGCCTGGGCGATCTCGGGGCGCGAGATGTGCCGCAACAATCCCGATCCCGATTGCTTCGCGACGCGCGCCGTCGGTCCGTTGCCTCCGGGCGAATACACATTTGGTTCGCCCAATGGCGAACAGCGCATCACGTTCGGTCCGAAGACAAAGCGCAACGTCGCCGGCATCTACCTGAGGAAACTCTGGAACACGGACAAGTTCACTCCGCGCCAGACTGCAGCCATTCTCGCGCGAGGCAATATCGCCATTCACGAGCGTCTCAAGGGCGAAATGTCGGAGGCGTGTCTTGGTCTCGAAGCAAAGGGCTGGGCTTACGTCGCGTCGCTGATCAAGAGCGGGCGCGCGACAGGGGTAAACGCCTACATCGACGAACCTTATCCGCAGGTCGCGGAGAACCCGCCGATCGTCGTCGCCTCATCGTTCTCGCTGACGTCGCTCTTCAAATAACCGTCGCCTGTCACGCCAGAACGTATCCTACCGGCTGCAGTTCGTCGGGCAGCGGCTTCATGCCAAGAAAATCCATGAGCTCTCGCTCGACCGTTCGGACCAACGCTTTCAGCGGCAAACTGTTGTCGGCCGGCGCGAATGGCTCGGCAAGATCGTCTCCGATCGCATCCAGGCCGAAGAAGGTGTAGCTGATGAAGGCGACGATCACCGGGGTTCCCCAGCCGAGCTGGGGCGCCAAAGCAAACGGAAGCAGCACGCAGAAAAGATAGACGCTTCGGTGAATGAGAAGCGTATAGGCGAACGGCAGCGGCGTTGACTTGATCCGCTCGCAGGCCGCTTGCACACTTGCAATAGCGTTCATCCGGTTCGCGAGCGTTGCATATCGCCAATCGGACAGGGTGCCCGCCTTGTTGAGCGATATGAGCTCCGATCCGATCCCTCGCAGAATCGCATCGCAGGTGTTCGGGCCTTCGGGCGCCTCGACCTCCCACTTCCGTGCCGCCGCCGTTTCGTCTCCGCCCTGCAGACGGGCGGCAAGCGCGTTGACATAGGCGATGAGCGAGATGAAGACGCGCTTCCTCGAAGTCTCATCCAGATCCGGCAATTCGCGCGCGAGAGAGCGGACCTGCACGAGGAGATCGCCCCATTGCTTACGCCCTTCCCACCAGCGGTCATAGGCGGCGCTGTTGCGAAAGCTCATGAATATCGAAATGGCAATGCCAATCAGGCCGAAGGGCGCGGTGCCGAGGTGGGACATCGGCTCCAAGTGAAAGTCACCGGTGAAGACCACGACGCAGGCCAGCACGGTGATGAACAGGCAGCGCCAGGCAACGCGCCCCGCAATAGAACCGCGTACCGCGAAGAGAATATCGAAGAGCGTTGGCTTCGGTCTGACGATCACGATCGTGCTCCCCGCGAAATGGGCAGTCCCACCCCGCCTCTGGTAGCTCAGACAGAACATCCGGGGCAATTCGTTTCGGCTCGGCAGCCCGACTCGGCAGAGGATGAGGCCCGACGCCCTCGGCGCTTGCGGATCACCTCGGCCGCTGAAATATTCCCCGAACCCGAATCTATTTCGCCAGATGCTCGCAGGTGACCCTTGACCGGATCCGATACCGTTTCGACTAGCCGCGTCCTCCTCGCGAGTCTCGCGGGCACGGCAATCGAGTTCTTCGATTTTTATATCTACGCGACGGCATCGGTCATCGTCTTCCCGACGCTCTTCTTTCCCAACGCCGACCCGACTACGGCGACGCTGCAATCCTTCGCGACGTTCTCGATCGCGTTTTTCGCGCGTCCGGTCGGTGCCGTGCTGTTCGGCCACTTCGGCGACCGGATCGGGCGGAAGGCAACGCTCGTTGCTGCGCTTTTGACGATGGGATTGGCGACGGTGGCGATCGGGCTGCTGCCCACTTACGGATCGGTCGGCGTGTGGGCACCGCTGCTGCTGGCGACGTGCCGCTTCTTCCAGGGTCTGGGACTCGGCGGCGAGTGGGGCGGCGCGGTGCTGCTTGCGACGGAGAACGCGCCGGGATCAAAAAAGTCGTGGTTCGGCATGTTCCCGCAGCTTGGCGCGCCGATCGGTTTTTTGTGCTCGACGGGCATTTTCCTGCTGATCACGGAAACGCTGACCGATGCGCAATTCCTATCGTTCGGTTGGCGCATCCCGTTCCTCGCCAGCGCCCTCCTCGTGCTGGTCGGCCTGTACGTGCGGCTTCGCATTTCGGAAACGCCGGCTTTCAAGAAAGCCATGGAGAACGACGAGCGCGTGCGCGTTCCGCTCCTGACGGTCTTTAGCCGTCACGCGCTGCTCCTGGTGTTCGGGACTTTCGGTGCGCTGGCGACGTTCGTGCTGTTCTATCTCATGACCGTCTTCGCGCTGAGCTGGGGGATCAGTTCGCTCGGCTTCACGCGGCAGCAGTTCCTACCGATCCAGATGGTCGGCGTGGTGTTCTTCGGACTGACGATCCCGCTGTCGGCCTGGCTCGCGGACCGGTTCGGCCGCCGCAACATGCTGTTGTGGGCCACGGCTCTGATCGGCCTGTTCGGCTTGCTGTTCCAACCGCTCTTCGGCTCGGGTGAGACCGTCAATGTCGTCACCTTCATGATCTTGGGTCTGGCCTTGATGGGGCTGACGTATGGGCCTCTCGGCACTGCGTTGTCCGAGCCGTTTCCCGTCGGCGTTCGCTATACCGGGGTGTCCCTAGCTTTCAATCTCGCGGGGATTTTCGGGGCCTCGCTCGCACCCTACATCGCGACGACGCTTGCCAAAGACTACGGCATCGAAGCGGTGGGCTTCTATCTCGCCGGCGCGGCTCTCATTACGTTTCTGGCGCTTCTCGGGCTCGGGCGATTGGAAGCGGAATCCAAGAGAGAAACGCTCGCGGCCGCGGCTTAGGCGGGCTTCCGTCGCCCCGGCGGCCGGGTCGATAAAATTGCGTTCTCAATCTACACTGAACGTTCGTCTCAAGGCCCTTAGCGCATCGCAATACGCTATTCGTTTGACTATGGGTGATCGCCGCAAGACATTTCCCAATGTCGCGGCGAGAATTCGGCTCGCTTCGAAGTCATGGCCGGGACCGCGGCCGGAGGCACAGATGACGTCATTCCTTCGATCCATTGTGGTGTTCGCTCTCCTCGCGTTGGCCGCAGCCGCGCCTGCATGGGCCGACGATCAAAAGCTCTCCAAGCAGCAACTCGACCAGATGCTGGCGCCCATCGCGCTTTATCCGGACGACCTTCTATCGAACGTATTAATGGCAGCGACCTATCCGCTGGACGTCGTGGAAGCCGAGCGCTGGCGGACCGATCCGGCGAATGCAGATCTCAAGGGCGCCGCCCTCGTCGATGCCTTGAAGGCCAAGACTTGGGATCCAAGCATCAAGGCGCTTGTTCAGTTTCCTGACGTCCTCAAGATGATGAGCGATCAGCTCGATTGGACGCAGAGGCTCGGCGATGCCTTCCTCGCCCAACAAGACGACGTGATGAATGAAGTGCAGTTCCTGCGCCAGAAGGCCGACTCGAGCGGGCACCTCAGGAGCAACTCGCAACAGACCGTCACGCAACAGGACGGCTCCTACATCATCCGGCCGTCCGATCCCGACGTCGTCTACGTGCCCGTCTACGAACCGTCCGTCGTCTACGGCCCGTGGTGGTATCCGGACTATCCTCCCTATTATTGGGGATACCCTGGCGCGGCGTTTGTCGACGGTTACTTCTGGGGCCTCGGCGGCATCGCGATAGCCGGCGGCATCTGGGGCTGGAACCATTGGAACTGGCGCGATCGCCATATCGACATCAACGTGAACCGTTGGAATGCGATCAACGGCGACCGGCATCGCATCAACAATCAAGTCTGGAAGCACAATCCGGATCATCGCTGGCGCGGCGAACACCGCGGCAAGGATTTCAGCCGCGCGGACATCGAGCGCCGCCTGCAGAAAACCGATCATTCCGTGGTCAACAAGAACTTCAACCACGGCGCGGAGCTCCGCAAAAATGGCCGTAACTTCTCCAAGACGCACGCCCGCAATCCGCAGACGGTGCGCCGGCGCACCGGCGGCGGCGGCAATCAAAACTTCGTCAAGAGAGGCGGCGGAGGCAATGCCGCCCGTCCCGCCCACATCCGGCGCGCGCCAGCAGCTCATCGCGGCGGCGCACGACGTGGTGGAGGACGGCGGCGCTAATAGGCCGGCAGCGATAAAATACGCCCCGCTCGTATCTGCGAGCGGGGCGTTTTGCATTCGAGGCTTTGGACTATCGGTTAGCGGCGATCATCGAAGTCGCCGAGCCGGTTGAAGCAATCCTGCAACTGCTCCGCGCGTCCGCGCTGTTCGTCGAAAATTGCGCGACGCGGCGCCCAACGGCACCACATGAAATGGCCGCGCAGATCGGAATCCCAGCGCGGACCGCGATAGCCGCACCGGAAGCGATTGTTCGCATCCGCCTGGACCTGTGCGATGCGCGCATAAACTTCGCAACTGGCGCGCTTGCCTTCGACATCGCCGCGACGGTCATTCGGGCCGAACCTGAAGGAGAACCCGCGGTCGTCCAGACGAATGGTCTGAGCCTGCACAGATGCCGTTGACGCCAGAATACCGGCCGCTGCCAAGCCCATCACGAAAAAGCGCATTCGATTTACCTCATTGGATGTTTCCGGGCATCCCAATAGTCATCGATTGTGGCTGCCTCATTGCATCCAAGGGGCAACATTCGCACCAGCGCGCCCGGATCGGGGTGAATTTCCTTCGCCAAACCGGTTTGACCCAGATCAGCGTCCGCCACCCCGCCCATGGTAGCCAGATGCGGGTGTTCGGCCCGCCGGCGGGCGAGCAGGCGACCTCGTCGTGCAACTGCGGAATCGGGACTGAGCAGCGTGAACAGCAATGCCCTGCCTAACCCCCTGCTGACCATCGATCTCACCGGACCCGGCACGATGCTCGTGGCTCGCGGCGGCTGGACGGGTTCCGACACCAAGCAGCTCGATCATCTGATCGACGCCTTCCTTTCGGACAGCTCCCGCAAAGCGGTGACGATCGACATGCGGGGGATCGAGGCGTTCGACACCTTCGGCGCGTGGGAGCTTTCGCGCCTTGCGGCGACCCTGAGATCCCGCGGACATGAGCCGACGATCGTTGGCCTCGAAAGCCGCTACGATGTTCTTTTTCGTTCCGTTGAAGATGCGAGTGTCCGTGCCGACAAAGAGCAGGTGACGCCCCGGAATGAATTCACGGGCCTCGCGGCTCTTGGCGAAACGGTCGTCGGTTGGGGGAAGGGTTTTCTTCTCCTGCTCAACATGGTCGGCGCCGTTTGCGCCGCCGCAGGACGGGCCATCCTCAAGCCCTCGACCTTTCGTTTCACATCGGCCGTGCACCAGCTCGATCGCGTGGCATGGCAGGCCATTCCGATCATCCTGCTGATCACCTTCCTGATCGGCAGCATCATCGCCCAACAGGGCTTCTTTCATTTCAGGAAGTTCGGCGCCGACGACTACGTCGTCGATATGGTCGGCATTCTCGTCTTGCGCGAGATCGGCGTGCTCATCGTCGCCATCATGGTCGCCGGACGTTCGGGAAGTTCTTACACCGCTGAACTCGGCTCGATGAAGATGCGCGAGGAGATCGACGCGCTCCGCACTATGGGATTCAATCCCGTCGACGTGCTGATCTTGCCTCGCATCGTCGCGCTGGTGATAGGCCTGCCACTGCTCACGTTTCTGGGTGCGATGTCGGCGCTTTACGGCGGTGAGCTTGTGGCGTGGCTCTACGGCGGCATGAGCCCGGAGATCTACATCGCTCGCCTCAAGGAGGCGATCTCGATGACGCACTTCAAAGTCGGGATGATCAAGGCACCGTTCATGGCGTTCGTCATTGGCGCCGTCGCCTGCACGGAGGGGCTGAAGGTCGGCGGCAGCGCCGAGTCGCTGGGCCTCAGAACAACCGCCTCCGTCGTCACGTCGATCTTTCTCGTGATCGTCCTCGACGGCCTTTTTGCCGTTTTCTTCGCGTCGATCGGGATGTGATCGGATGCTCACCCCGATGGAACAGCCCGTGCTCAGCGTCCGCGATCTCGTCGTGGGATTTCGCGATCGCAATGTGCTCGATCATCTCTGCCTCGATGTCCAAGCCGGGCAAATCCTAGGGCTCGTCGGTGGTTCAGGGAGCGGAAAATCCGTGCTGCTGCGGACGATCCTGGGATTGCTCCCGAAGCGGTCAGGGACCATTGCGGTTTTCGGCACGGATCTCGACAGCATCGACGATGCCGCCCGGCAGAAGCTTCAACGCAGATGGGGCGTTCTCTTCCAAAACGGTGCGCTCTACTCATCGCTGACGGTGATGCAGAACGTGCAATTTCCGATGCGCGAATTTCTACATCTTCCCGAACATCTGCTCGATGAAATCGCGGCAACGAAACTCGCGATGGTGGGCCTTTCGCGAAAGGACGCGAACAAGCTTCCCTCCGAGCTTTCCGGCGGAATGACCAAGCGCGTTGCGATGGCTCGTGCGCTGGCGCTCGATCCGGAGGTCGTCTTTCTTGATGAGCCAACCTCGGGCCTCGATCCGATATCCGCGGGCGACTTCGATTCCCTTATTCGGACCCTGCAGCAAACCCTCGGACTGACCGTGTTCATGATCACACATGATCTCAACAGCCTGCACACCGTTTGCGACCGCATTGCCGTGCTGGCGGACGGAAAGATCGTAGCGGATGGGCCCATCGCAGCGATGCTCGCGAGCGAGCATCCTTGGGTCAAATCCTATTTCCGCGGCCGGCGCGGCCGTCTGCTCGAACATTCACACGAACATAGATCGGCTTGAGGCACAGCATGGAAATCCGCGCACGCTATACGCTCATCGGACTTTTTACGCTGGCGACCGTCGTAGCCGCTTTCGCCTTCGTCTACTGGCTCAACCATGCCGGAGGGCTGACGCAACAAGCGCGATATCGTGCTCAGTTTGATGGTTCGGTGTCCGGGCTCCTCAAGGGATCGGCGGTCCTCTTCAACGGCATCAGGGTCGGTGAAGTCGTGGCGCTCGAACTCGATACTGCAAATCCCAAGGTGGTCACGGCCGTCATGTCGGTTGATCGTGACACGCCGGTGCGTTCCGACACCAAAGTCGGCATTGAGTTTCAGGGACTGACGAGTTCTCCCGTTCTTTCACTCATGGGCGGCGTGCCGAACGCCGCGCCGATAGCGGCTAGCGGCAGCGAGCCTCCGCTCTTGACCGTCGATCCGAACGCGACGCACAGCATCACCGACTCGGCGCGCGGCCTGCTGCGGCGTATCGATGACGTCATCGCCGAAAATCGCGAACCGTTGAAAACGCTGATCGCCAATATCGACACGTTCTCCGCCGCGCTCGCCAAGAATTCTGACAAGGTCGACGGCATTCTCTCGGGTCTTGAGCGTTTGACAGGGGGTGGCAAGAAGGCGAACGTTCCTGTCATCGACATTCTGCCCGTGCAGAAATTCAACGGCATTACCAAGATACCAGAGGGCCAACTTGTGGTGCCCGAGCCGGACGTGGTCGGCAGCGTGTTCAACGATCAGGTCGCGGTGATAACGCCCAGCGGAGAGCGGTCACCGGCGTTCGACGGGAAATGGCCGGATACGCTCAGCCGCGTATTTCAGTCGCGCGTCGTGCAGAGCTTCGAGAACGCCGGCTACCTCAAGGTCATGGGGCGGCAACCGGACGCGCTGAAGGTCGATTACCAACTGGTGATCGATTTGCGCAGCTTCCAGGTCATCGTGTCAGATCATCCAACAGCGGAAATCGCGTTCTCAGCTAAGATTGTCGGAGACGGCGGCCAGATTCTCGGCGCCAAGCTTTTCACGGCGAGCGTTCCAGCCACCATCACCGATCAAGCGAGCGTCGCCGCGGCGTTGAACACTGCTTTCGACAAGGTCATCGGCGAACTCGTGGTTTGGACGCTGAACACGGCGTGAAGCGATCGCAAGATCGCTCCCGCTGCGGTCCGCCTTATCTTCGGCTTCGCAGAAGTCTCGCATAGAAAAAGCCCGCCGGAGATGGACTCGCGGCGGGCTCGAGCGTCGGGAGATCAAGCCGCTTTTATTGAAATTTTCTTTTCAGCGGCTTTCGCTTCCGTCGTTTTCGGCAGCGTGACGGTCAGGACGCCCTTCTTAAAGCTCGCTTCGATCTTGTTGGTGTCGACGCCCTCAGGAACGCTGAAGCGACGTTCGAAGGAACCGTAGCGGCGCTCGGACAGGTAATAGTCCTTCTTCTTTTCTTCCTTGTCTTCTTTCTTCTCGCCCTTGATCGCCAGCATGCCATTGGCAACCTTCACGTCGATGTTGCTCTCGTCCATTCCCGGGAGCTCGGCGGAGATCTCGTAGGCATGCTCCTTCTCAACGATGTCGACGGGAGGAGCGGATGTCCACGTCAGCTCGCGCTTCAGCAAAGGCTCGACGTCGAGGAGCGAGCCCCGGAATGGCGAGCGAAGAAAGCTACGATCGAAATCATCAACGAGTTCGCCGAGCTGGCGGCGAATGTTCTCCATCGGCCACCAATCGCGCCGTTGCGGCGTGGTCGCTTCTGCTTTCTCAGATTTCAGGGGGAGCTTTACTGCAGGTTCTGCCATAGCACATACTCCTTGCTGACAAATTCCCGCAGAGTTTTCTAATCCGACGGAATGCGGCCGCGTTGACCCCAGTCAACAAGAGCTAGCAAATTGAAATAAAGCCGCTTTAGCCGACGAGACTGTGTTGAACGCGCGGCGAACGCACACCCCAGACGGATCTTACTGCGGCGCGCTTCAAGAGCTTGTCACATATCCGGGATAATTGAGCGCAGGGCACCGAGTCGTCCGTCCGCGGAACGATTTGGCATGCCTGTTTTTTGTGGGGGAACCATCTGATGAAATCCAAGATTCTGCTCGCCGTCGCGGCAGTCCTCGTTGCTTTCAGCGCAACTCCGGCAGCGTATGCTGCCAAGGCGAAAGCCAAAGCGCAGAAGCATACGGGACACCACAAAGCTCACCACATCAAAGGGTGGAAGGCTTGCAAGGGCACCTACAAGTACCTCGAAAAGGGCAAGTGCCTCGACTCGCGCAACAAGAAATCTAAGTAAGCATCCAGTTTGCGAAATCGGGCGCGGTGTGGGTCGCCCGGTTTCGCGAACCTGCTAATTACTCTTCCGCTGCCAGATGGTCGAGATGGCGACGAATGTGCGCCGCCTGGGCGGGTGTGGTGGCGAGCCCGATCGCCCGGTCGAAATCAGCGCGAGCTTCGGCGGAACGGCCAAGCTGCTGAAGGAACGCGGCGCGGGCGCCGTAGAAATGAAAGTATCCAGAGAGCGGTTTTTCAAGTGGCGCGATCATCGCCAGACCTGCTTCGGGTCCGTGAAGCTTCGCGGTCGCAACAGCGCGATTGAGCGTGACGACGGGTGAAGGCTGCATCCGCTCGAGCGCGGCATAGAGCAAATCGATCCCTGCCCAATCCGTTTCTGCAAAAGTCCCGGCGCGGGAATGCGTGGCGGCAATCGCGGCTTGAACCTGATACGGCCCAGGCCGGTTATGCCGCATGGCTTTATCGAGAAGCGCCACGCCTTCGCTGATCAGCTTGGCATTCCACAGCGAACGATCCTGATCTTCGAGCAGAACGGCTTCGCCATCGCTGTCGAACCGGGCGGCCAGGCGCGATTGCTGCAGCAGCATGAGCGCGGTTAAAGCCATCATCTCGGGTTCAGTGGGAAACAGCCGAAGGAGAAGTCGCGCCAAACGTATTGCTTCATCGCACAGCGATGCGCGCGCCGGGTCGACGCCGGCCGTGTAGCCCTCATTGAAGACGAGGTAGATCATCGTCGCCACCGCGGCGAGCCGCTCGCCCCGCTCGACCGGGCCCGGCGCTTCGAACGGCACATCAGCTTTCGCGATACGGGATTTCGCTCGCGTGATGCGTTGTTCCATTGCGGCTTCGCTAACGAGAAACGCACGGGCAATTTGGCTGACCGAAAGTCCGGAGACGATGCGAAGCGCGAGCGCCACCTGCTGGGTGGCAGGAAGCTCCGGATGGCAGCAGATGAAAAGCAGCCGCAATACGTCGTCGCGGTAATGAGACTCATCCAGGCGCTCTACGAGCGGAGCTTCCGCATCGGCGAGATCGGAGATCAGTTCGTCCGGCGGCAACGCGACCGTCCGGCTTTGACGGCGCGTTCCATCCAATGCCGCGTTGCGTCCGACCATGATGAGCCAGGCGACCGGGTCGCGCGGCGGGCCGTTCTGCGGCCAATTCCTCAGCGCGCGAAGGCAGGCCTCCTGATAGGCCTCTTCAGCCGTATCCATATCGCGGAAGTAGCGGAGCAGCGCACTGACCGCCTGGGGCCGTGAGGCCGTCAGCATACTATCGATCAGCCCGGGATCATGGATGACTTGGCTCATCTCAATAAGCTTTGACCCGATCCTTTGGCGCATTCGGCCGGGCTTCCGGCACGTAAAGCGCGACAGGACGAATCTCGTAGGTGCTCGTCGGGTTGGCAGCGGAAAGCTCGCGAGCAACCGCCAGGGCGGCGTCGAGGTTGGGAACGTCGATTACGTAGAAACCGAGCAGCTGCTCCTTTGTCTCGGCGAATGGCCCATCGATGACCAAGTCCTGCCCACGCAGCGTGGTCGCAGTCGTCGTCGGCAGAAGACGGAGCGCAGGTCCGAGCTTGCCCTCCTTCACGAGTTTCTCGTGGACGACATTCAAGCGGCCCATGACCGCGTCGTCCTCTTCCTTGCTCCAGGACCAGACAACGTCTTCTTTATTGTAGCACAACAGAGTGTAGAGCATTGGACCTCCTCGGTGTCTTCCAAGGACGGCAGCATAGCCTCAGGTCCGACAGGTGGGCCAAGATTTTTAAGGGCTGGCAGGAGTTGAGGGCGTGAGCGTCGTTGGTTCGACAATAGCAAAAGGTGAAATGGGATCTGCCGGCCATATCAGGCGCGGGCGCTTCAGTGAACAGAGCGCCCGCGCTGTGATGGAATGCTAGGCGCCGTAGCCACCGATGATGGGGAGAATTTCGCCGGTGATGTAGCTGGAGCAGCTCGGCGCAGCCATAAACACGAATGCCGGTGCGATCTCTTCCGGCTGCGCTGCGCGGCGCATCGCCGACTTCGACCCGAACTTCGCAACGGCTTCAGCGGGACGGTCGGCCGGGTTCAAAGGCGTCCAGACCGGACCGGGAGCTATGGCGTTAACGCGAATGCCGCGATCGATCAGCTGTGAAGACAGCGAGCGGGTGAATGCGTGAATGCCACCTTTCGTCATCGAATAATCGAGTAGCTCTTTGCTCCCTTCGATACCCGTGACCGATCCGGTCATGATGATCGACGCACCAGGCTTCATATGCGGAACAGCTGCTCGCGCCATGAAGAAGTAACCGTAGAGGTTGGTTTTCAGGGTCCGGTCGAAGTGCTCGTCGGTCAGATCGAGAATGTCGTCGGTATGCTCCTGGAACGCGGCGTTGTTGACCAGGATGTCCAGCTTGCCAAGCTTATCGACGGTCGTTTCAACCGCCGACTTGCAGAAATCCGACTGCGAGACGTCGCCTTGAATGAGGAGACATTGCCGCCCCTCTTTCTCGACCGCCTCCTTGGTCACCAAGGCATCGTTGCGCGACTCCAGAAAGCAGATGGCGACGTCGGCGCCTTCCCGGGCGAATAGAACAGCCACCGCGCGGTCAATACCGGAATCGCCACCGGTGATCAGCGCAACCTTGTCCTGCAGCTTGTGAGAGCCCTCGTAGCCCGGCGCGTCGTACATCGGCGCGAGCTTCAGCTCGGCTTCATTTCCCGACTTGTCCTGATGCTGTTTGGGAAACTGCGAGGGATACTCACGCATCCCAGCCTGCATCGGCTTCTTGGCATCGCCGCCGTTGTCTTTCGCTTGCCGCTCGTCCTTGCGATCGACGTCAGCCTGGATATTCCTGCCCTGTTCGGCGGCTTCGCGGGCGTTCGACTGTCTTGCCATCACTGTCTCCTATGCGCGCCGCTCTGCGGCTCTCCGCCGATCAACGGAACGCGGAAGCAACGGTTCCAGTGGTGCGGGGCTACTAAAAAGACCCTCAATCCCTTGATCTCCTCAATAACGCCCCCATTTCACCATCCAGGTGGATGGTGCAAAGGTGTCGAGATGGTCAGGGATAACGTTCGGGAACTGAGATCTCGCGGGCCAGAATCAGAGAAGATCACAATCAATCTTGGCCACGTGGATCTCGGGCAAATCGATTTGCTGGTCGAAGAGGGGTTTTATTCGAATAGAACGGATTTCATTCGGACCGCTATTCGCAATCAGATCGAGCGACATGCCGAGGTTGTCCGAAAGGCCGTGACGCGGCAGTCGCTTGATCTCGGATTGCGGACGTTGACTCGCGACGAGTTGGAGGCGACGCGAGCGGCCGGCGAGCAGCTCGAACTGCGTGTCCTCGGCCTTTTGACCATCGCGCCCGACGTTCCGGCGAAATTAGCGCGCGCCACAGTCGCATCAATCACCGTTCTTGGAACTCTGCACGCAAGCGCGGAAGTGAAGGACGCGCTAGCTGACCGCATCCACTAGCTTAACTATTTTTCGGGCAGACTCGCCCCACCTGCAACAAGGATCCCACGACATGAAGATGTTAGACATGGCCAAGATGCAGGAGGCGACGCGTCTTACGCGGGCCGGACGCCTGAACGAAGCTCTCGCGATACTGCAAGGGGCGAGCGCAGGTCCATCGGAACATCACACACCTGCTTCCAAGGTTATCGATGGCGAAGTGGTCTCCGAGCAAAAGGGGCAAGAAAAAGTGTCAGCCGGAGTTGCTCGTGCTCTCCATGGACTCAACCTTCCCGGCACCGGACGATCTGCCTTTAGAGAATCCGACCTGGCGCCAGCGGACGGCCAATTCATCGGAGACTCCTTTTCGAGTTCGCAGGGGGCTCGGCACTATAAGCTCTACATTCCGTCCGCCGCGAAAGCGGAAGCGCGGCCATTGATTGTCATGCTGCACGGCTGCACCCAGACGGCGGAAGACTTCGCTGTGGGAACGCGTATGAACTTCGTGGCCGAATCCCAGGGGTGTTACGTCGTCTATCCGGAGCAGCCACAGGGAGCCAATGTTTCCAAATGTTGGAACTGGTTCCGGCCGAGCGATCAGACGCGAGGAACGGGGGAGCCAGCTTTGATCGCCGGCATTACCCGTCAGGTCGCCGAAACCCACAACATCGACACTTCCCGTGTCTATGTGGCAGGCCTCTCGGCAGGAGGAGCTGCGGCCGCGATCATGGGGGAGACTTATCCCGACATCTATGCGGCGGTTGGCGTCCATTCCGGGTTGGCATGCGGCGCCGCTCACGACCTGCCATCGGCCTTCAGCGCCATGCGTGGAGCCATCACGGGCGGCAAGGATCGTCACACCGCAAGCGCTGCGGGCTCGTCGCGGAAACCGACGATTGTTTTTCATGGCGACAGCGACGCCACCGTCCATCCGCGCAACGGCGCCCATGTGATCGACAGGGCGCGTGGTGAAAACAAAATGGAGATGCAGAGCGAACGAAGCCGCTCGTCCAACGGCGAAAGTTTTTCCCTGTCCGTCCATCGAGACGAGACCGGCACGAGCATCTTCGAGCTATGGGAAGTGCACGGCGCCGGCCATTATTGGTCCGGCGGGAGCGCAACGGGCAGCTTTGCGAGCGAAGATGGCCCCAACGCCTCAGCGGAGATGGTGCGCTTCTTCCTTCAACACCGATTGCTGCGGACCGCATCGTTTGCCGATGCTTCGGCGAGCCCGTGAAGGTGCAGCGCCTCGAAATCGAGGACGACGGGTCGGTTATGCTCTTTTCGTGCGCTGAGGGAAAAGACTGGATCACAAGCCATTGGAGAATGCGTCCGCGCGCAAGACCTTTCCGGTGAATTCGCTCCTGCTCCACATCGCCGCCGCTCCTCTCGCCTCTGGCAACCAGGTGGTGCTGCGCGCCGGTGAAGGACGCGTCGGGCGGCGCTCCGCTTGACGGGAGCCGGGGGTAAGCTTTGTCGTGTGGAACCCCGTTGCCTCTGCGTTCGCTTCAAGAGCGGCGCAGCACCGGGTTCGCAATGTGGCGTAAATCCGATTTCGGCCGGGCATCTGAACTATGCTACACGCGCGAAGTGGGAGAGGGCTGTGGATGAGCGCGGTGCGAATGCTCATTATACAAGCGGATTTGCGGTGATTTATGCGGGTCACAAAATAGATGCTGATATAAGTCCCCAAGCTACTCCGCAACCATATAGGCGATGCTGCTGTAGGGAACAGCGATTGACTCGCGCCCGTTGCGAATGAAGCAACCATCTTCATGCAACTCGAACTCGGCATCCTGTCCAAATTGCCAGACTTTGTCGTCACCAATGATGCGCATTTGAATCGTCAATCCCTCCGCGCTGGCTTTGCCGACTATTTTGCTAATCGCTAAGCGAAACCGGAAGGGAAGATCTGTTCGCTTCAAATTCGGAGCTCCTCTCGGCCGCGATCGAGCAATGGAAAGCGCATGCACAAAGCCATTGTGAAGTCGCCGCCGCGGTGTTCAAACCGCTACAAATTGATCGCTCGGTTGACTTGCGGTCAAGATCAATACCTGGGCAAAAAAAGCCTGGAAACCGAGCAAAAAAGGATGTCCGCCAAGTGGTGATGAGCGTAGGCCTTTCGCTATTGTCCTGATTTTATTAAACGATCAATTAATTTTCTAATCTGGCACGTTCGTTGCTCTTATCCTTGATGATTGCAGGTCGAGCACGAAGAGTGACGCCATTGTGAGCAAAGAGAAATCTCTGCGGCCGACGAAGACCACAGAAAACCTTCATGCCCGCTCATCGTTGATCAGCAGGCGGCGCGAGCCGGCAACGTCGGCCATTTCCGTCAGCGATCTCGGTGCGACGAAGCCGACTGAGTCCGATGAGCGGCCGCCTTCAGCAGTGCCCCATGCGTTGGGCTTACCTCGCGACCACTTCCTAGTTTGCAAAGAACCTTTCGTCCGCGGCATCGCAAAGGACGCAAGTCCAACACGTGTTCACACTCTTTGTCTGAAGGAGCTCGCCCAATGAACATAATGTCCGGAATGCCAGAACAGTCTGACGCGACCGCGCGGACGTTAGAAGCAATGAAACATATCGTCGAGACGGGGAACTCGGAATGGCGTAGCCTGCCGCCTCACGCCTATCGATCCCAAGAAATTTTCGATCTCGAGAAAGAGAAAATATTCCGTCCTGGCTGGATTCTTCTCGGCCGGCCGGACATGGTCCCCAATGCAGGTGACTTTGTCTCGATTGACGTGATCGACGAGCCGCTCGTCATGGTCCGCGACAAAGCGGGAAAGCTCCGTGTTCTCTCTCGCGTTTGCCGCCACCGTTGGGCGCCTGTCTGCGACGGTGCCGGCAACACCAGCTCTTTTGTCTGTCCCTATCACGCCTGGGCATTCAACCTTGACGGCTCTCTCAGAAATGCCCCTGGTATGGAGGATACGCCGAACTTCAAGCCAGAAGAAATGGGGTTGTTCGAAGTTCGCCACGAGATATGGCAGGGCTTCGTCTTCATCAATCTTGACGGTAAAGCGCAATCGCTAACCGAACGCATGGCCCCTATCGTCGATGAGATAAAAGAGTTCCGCCTCTCCGAGTGGAAGCTCGTTCGTTCGCGCGACTATGGCGAATGTCCTTGGGACTGGAAGGTCTTCATGGACAACGGTGAGTGCTATCATCATATTGGCGCCCACAAGGACACTTTCGAGATCGATTTTCCTGGCCTCGAGTCGTGGGATTCGCCGAACAACGGCAATTACGTTCTGACATGGTGCCGCTCGCGGCCCACGTCTGTCGTAAAGAGCACGGCCGGAGAGGACGTCGTGTCGCCTCTCTTCAGCAGCGACATCATGCCGGGTCTGACCGAGACGCAACGTCTCAACCTGTGCCTGATCTATGTGTTCCCGAATTATTTCATCAATCCGTGGCCGGACATCACCTACTACGTGCGCATGTTTCCGCTCGGGCCCGGACGCATCCGGATGATCCTCGACTACCTCGTGCCACCGCATATGGAGGACGGTCCGGAACTTCAGAAGAAGCTCGATGAGCTCGAAGTGTTCGTCAACAAATTCAACGATGAGGACACGGCGGTCTGCACATTCGTTCAAAGGGGCGTGCAGTCGACAAAAGCCATTCCAGCACCCCTTAGCCGATGCGAGGGGCTCAACCGTGACTTCGCGCTTTGGGTGTCTCGGCAGATGACCGCCTGAGCCAACTCTTTCGTCTCAAGCGGGCGGCGTTCGCGCCACCCGCTCCTCCAACGCTCTTACGGATGCAATGCTTCGATTCTTTCCACTCCGAATTGCGAACCGACGCATCGAGTCTTCGTCCGCGATTTCCATCGCGATCGAAGTTCCGACGCGTTGGCGTCCACATTTCAAATTTACTCCAGGGCAGTATCTGACGCTTCGAACACAGGTCGATGGCCGCGACGTCAGAAGAGCCTATTCCATTTGTAGTGGATCGAATGAAAGCGAATTGCGCGTCGCGATAAAGCGCGTGGAGGGCGGATTATTCAGTAATCATGCCTGCGACACATTCGAGTCCGGGCAAGCCATCGAAGTTATGCCGCCGCATGGGGATTTCGTCATTTCCCCCGGTAGCGGCGCTGAACGTCACATTGTTGGAGTTGCCGCTGGCAGCGGTATCACCCCTGTCGTCTCGATTTTGAAGTCGGTTCTCGCATCTGAGCCCTTGAGCCGCTTCACGCTCTTCTACGGCAATCGCTCACCTGAGGAATCTCTCTTTCTTGGTGAGCTCACAGAGTTGGCGAAGGGATTCGCACCTCGTCTAAAAATCATAAACGCCTACAGCAGAAAGTCCGACAATGACGGGGTCATTGGCCGCCTGGACAAGGTCTTTCCGCACCTCCTCCACACTTTCGTCAACGATGTCCAAGCCGTGGATCGCTGGCTCATCTGCGGCCCGGAAAACTTGATGGTGTCGGCAACCGAAGTGATCGGATCATTGGGTGTTGCGAGCCATCGAATTGCATCGGAGCGCTTCGGCGGCCGCGGCGAAGTCGCCCCCGAAGGCACGAACTGCGACGCGATCGTCCACATGCGATTATTCGGGCAATCAACCGAATTTTCTCCCGGCAATCTCACCATTGCAGATGGTGCGATCGAAGCTGGGGTGAATTTTCCGTATTCATGCGGAATAGGCGTTTGCGCGATTTGCAAGGTGCGCGTCGAAGAAGGGCGCGCTGCTATGGCCGACAATACAATCTTGCCCGCGGAAGAAATTGCGAAGGGCTACATCCTCGCGTGCTGCAGCTACGCGATGACGCCGAAGCTCGTCATCGATTGTGACGTCGAATAGGAAAGGATCGGAAGTGCCTATCAGTTTCAATTTTTCCGGACAAACCGCGCTGGTGACGGGCGGATACAGTGGGCTCGGACGCACACTGGCTTTTGCGTTCGCCGAAGCTGGCGCCAACGTTGCCATCGTCGGAAGGGATCCCGCTCGAACGCGGGAAATGCAGGACGAGCTTTCAAAACTGGGCTGCAACGCGCTTGGGGTTGTGGCGGACGTCCGAAAACCAGACGAAGTCAAAGCGGCGGTTGCCACCGTCATGTCTCGCTTCGGTAAGATTGAAGTCCTCGTCAATTCCGCTGGCGTCTTTCGCTCCGCGCCGGCCCTAAAGACATCCGACGAAGAATGGAGCGATATCCTCGCCACTAATCTCAACGGCACGTTTACGTTCTGTCGCGAAGTCGGCGGCCATATGGTCGAGGCCAAGTACGGACGCATCGTCAATATAACATCGACGGATGCGTTCACTGCGATCCCGGAAGAGGTCGCCTATTGCGCGAGCAAATCAGCGGTCGTCGCTATGACCCAGGTGATGGCGATCGAATGGATCAAGAGCGGCGTCAACGTCAACGCCGTAGCACCATGCGACTTCGATACCCCGATGTTGGCGCCAGCGATGGCGGATCCCGCAACGGCTAACTGGATCATAAACGCACTGCCGGTGGGTCGCATCGGCCGGCCTGAAGAAATCATCCCAGCAGTTCTCTATCTCGCATCGCCCGAAGCCGAAATGATCGTGGGTCACACGCTCACGATCGACGGCGGCAGGCGTGTTGTCTGAACAATAGCGGTTATCACTTTAATCAACGCAAGGAGCGTGAAGCATGAAGCATTCGTCCTTTGAACCAAATTGGTTGAGGCGCATTTTCACTGGCTTCTTTGCCATAGCAGCATTCGCGTCGTTAAGCGCGACCGCTGCGAACGCAGCAGAGCCCGAGTCCACCGATCCGATTACGATCAGTCAATCGCCATGGACGGGCAACCTCATCACGAGCGACCTTGCCGCCAAATTGCTTCTGAAGATGGGATACAACGCCAAGGTCGTTCCGATCGACGGCGTCGCGGTATTTCCCGCGATGGATGCTGGCGACATTTCTTTCGACGTCGAGATCTGGGAATCGACAAGCTTGCAGCTCGTCGAGGCTTCGGAAAAAAGCGGAAAATCAGTAAAACTCGGCTCACTTGGTTTCGAGGGAGAAGATCATTGGTGGTATCCTGAGTACGTAAAGGAGAAGTGCCCGGGCCTTCCTGATTACAAGGCGCTCCAAAAATGCGTCGATCTTTTCAAAACGCCAGAGACGGGCGACAAGGGGCAGTTGCTGGTCTATCCTGTTGACTGGGGTACCAACGACGAACCGCGCGTGAAGACACTCGGTCTGGACTATCAGGTCGTTCACGCGGGTTCGGAAGCCGCACTCCTCGCGCAAGTCAAAGCCGCTTATCAACGGAAGCAGCCGATCCTGGCATGGCTCTACCTGCCGCACTGGGCGCCTGCCGTCTATAAAGGCGAGTTTGTTAAGCTGCCACCTTATACGCCTGAATGCTACTCGAGCGGCACTTACGGCTGCGAAAAGCCCAAAGCCGCGATTACGAAGATGGCTTGGAGCGGCGCGAAGGCGAAGTGGCCACGTGCCTATAAAATGATTGAGGCATTCCAGCTTCCCCTCGCCGACTATCAAGCAATGGAGCGCGATGTCGACGTGGACGGCAAGGACCCAAGTGCCGTCGTCGATGCATGGATGGCAACCCACGAGGCCATATGGAAACCATGGATCGAATAGCGGTCTCAATTCCTGATGACATATGGTCAAACCTACACTGCGTATAGAGACCACACGCGGGACGTATACCTTCGTTGGATCAAAGGACGGGGAGGCCTTGCGGCGCTGCTGGTGGCTGCGATTTTCGTCGCAGCCACTCGGCACGTCGCTCCCCTGATGCGATGGCCGAGCGACCTGACGATCCCGTTCGATGGCTGGCTAAATGGTATTTTGAATTCGATTGCGGGGCTTGATTCATTTGGCGGGCTGACGGTGCGTGATGCCACACGTGCTGTAGGCGCGGTCATTGCCCAGCCGGCGGAGTTCTTGCGAGCGCTTCTTGCCACTGGTTTCACGCGCGGCTTTGGCGAGCAGCAGGTCATGGTGTTTCCTTCCATATCCTGGCTATCTCTAGTCTTGATCATTATTATAGCGTGCTATCGCAAAGGAGGCGCGGGCCTTGCGGCATTCGCAGCGATGACCTGTCTCTATCTTCTTGTTTTTGGACTGTGGGCCAGCACCATCACGACGCTCGCACAGCTGGCCGTGGCTGTTCCCCTGAGTTTGCTTCTCGGCTTTTCGGTCGGTCTGCTCGTTTTTAGGTTTCGGTCACTGGAAGGCGTAGTGTTCGCCGTCCTCAATCAGATGCAAACGATTCCTCTGTTCGCTTATCTCGTTCCTATTATCATGTTTTTCGGCATTGGAACGACTGCTGGAATTCTGGCCGTAGTTATATTCGCCGCGCCGCCGATGGTGCGGGCGACGGTCTTTGGACTCGCCGAGGCGAAAGCGCAGTACGCGGAGCTTGCTGCTGCAGTTGGCGCAACGCCCGCACAAGCGCTTTGGAAAATTTTGTTACCAGCCGCGCAAACTTCGCTTCGCCTCGGTCTCAACCAGGTGATCATGCTGGCATTTGCGACTGTGATATTAGCAGCGCTCGTCGGCGCCCAGGGAATTGGCTATGAGGTTCTCACCGCTCTTCAGCGGCTCGCTATCGGCCGTGGGCTCGTCGCCGGTCTGGCAATAACGCTGACCGCAATCCTTTTCGATCAGTTTCTGCAATCCAAAGGCTCGCCTCGATTCAGCGGCCGTTGGATTATTGGTATAGCCGTCGTCGTGACCCTTATTCCTTGGCTTTTATCATCGAAGTTTCCACAGCTCGACGCGTATCCCCGCGCATGGACGCTGACGACGACCAGGGGTATCGACGACCTGGTCGATTTTATTATCCAGATTTCCTATGTGCCAATCTCCTTCGTGCAGAGCGTGCTGGTCGTTTTGGTTTTCTCGCCGTTAAAGGCGTTGTTGTTAGGACTTCCATGGTTCTCGGTAGCAGCCGGGGTTTTCGTGCTTTCCTGGAAGACCGCCAGCTTGACGAGGGCTTTTGTTCTCGGGGGCCTCGTCGCCCTAATCGCTGCAACGGGGTTCTGGGATAGAGCAGTCTTGACATTCTACCTCTGCTTTGCAGGGAGCATCATTGCGTTGCTCGTCGGCTTCCCACTCGGTATTCTTTCTGCACGCAAACCGAAGGTCGGCAGATTCATTCTTCCGCTCGCAGATACCTTTCAAACGCTGCCGGCGTTCATCTATCTCATTCCGGTCATCATGCTATTTGGTAGCGGCGACGTCCCGTGCATCGTAGCGATCGCCATCTTCGCCGCCTGTCCGGCCATCCGCTACACGGCCGCAGCGCTTTTATCGCTTCCTACATCTCTCGTGGAAGTCGGCGTGCAGATCGGAGCCACGCCTTGGCAACGGCTCACTATAATCGAATTGCCGGCCGCCCTCCCGGGCATCCTTCTCACGATAGCGCAGGTCGCTTTAATGGCGCTTGCGATGGTCGTCGTGACCGCGCTGATCGGCACGACGGACCTCGGCCAGTTAATTTTATTATCCATTTCAAAAGCGAACTCGGGACAGGCCCTGATGGCGGGAATCTGCGTCGCCATCATCGGCGTCGTCGTCGATGGATTACTGACAGACAAAGCCAATCAAATTAACGCCAGGCGGAGGTCGACATGACACGCGCGCCGGGAACGCCGCCAGCATTCCAAATCGATCGGGTCTGGAAGATTTACGGCAAGGGCGCCGACGCCTTGCCGCGAGAGCCCGACCAGCTGCCACCAATCGAAAGCTTCCCGCAGATCGGATTATTCGGAGCCGTAATCGATGCCACGTTCGCGATAAACCGCGGCGAGACGTTCGTCATTATGGGGCTATCAGGCTCGGGAAAATCCACAATTCTGAGGTGCCTGTGCGGACTGATACCCGCAACGGCCGGCTCCATCCTTCTAGACGGCCAGGACATTATACGGATATCAGACGAAGATCTCCGCTACATCCGGAAGTTCAAGGTAGGGATGGTCTTTCAAAACTACGCACTGCTGCCTCATCGCAATGTCGTAGATAACATTGCGTTGCCTCTCGAGATCCAGGGGGAAGCCGAGGGACGCCGGAAGCGCCGAGCGTTGGACCTGGTCGAGCTTGTCGGATTAACGGGCAAAGAGGCCTCCCTGCCCCATCAGCTTTCGGGAGGACAACAGCAGCGAGTCGGCATCGCGCGTAGTCTCGCGAATGATCCCGAAATTTGGCTTCTCGACGAGCCGTTTTCAGCGCTCGATCCACTCATTCGGCGAGAACTCCAAGACGAGCTTTTGCGGCTACAGCGCATGATGAAAAAGACTGTCGTTTTTATCACCCATGATTTCGACGAGGCTGCCCGGCTTGGGAATCGGATTGCCATAATGCGGGCGGGTCGCGTTGTGCAGATCGGGACGCCCGAAGAGCTGATTTTATCGCCCGCGTCCGATTATGTGGGCAAGTTTACCGAGAACGTTGATCGCAGCCAAGTTCTGACCGCGCGAGCAATTATGGAGCCCTTCAAGCAGGCTAAATCCTCCGCAGGCGAAATCTCTTCGACGGCCCCAATCGCCTCATTTGCGCGCGATATCTTGAAAAACAGGCAGCCGGTCGCGATTGTCGACGACAAAAGGCAAATTGTTGGTGAGGTCACACCCGAAGCTATGCTGAATGCACTGCTTCCGTCCCCGATAGCGACGGAGTCAAAGTCGTACGTCGAGCTCATTCCAGAAGTGTCTTAAGGTCGTCGATAGCACCCGCAGATACGGATGGTCCGAAGGCTGAAAGACACTTCGAGAGAAACAAATATGACGAGCATAAAGAAAAAGAATGTCGCTTCCTCAGTCGGCGTCGAAGTCGTTGATCGTCAGCCGACTGCTGATGCGGTTGAGCTTTCCACCGCGAGCCGGGATAAGCGGGCTGATAAAGCCCGGACCCTCCTCACCGCCTCGATGAACCTCTTCGAAAACAGGCATTTTGCGGAAGTCTCGACCAAAGAGATCGCTGCCGCCGCAGGAATGAACCCTGCGATGCTTTATTATTATTTCGAAAGTAAGGAGGAATTGTTCCGAAGTGTCGTCGAGACGACAGTCCACCATGCTCTTCAGCACTTCCGCGATCTGCAGGATGAGGCCAAGTCGCCGCGAGACATTATTTCAGGATGGCTGGAAACACACATTCGCCAGTTCGAGATTATTCGCAAATTCGTGAAGATGTCTCTGAACTATCGGAGTAGTGGGACTAGATGCGCTGAGATCGACGCGGCGATTTCGCGGTTCTACGATACGGAGCGGAGCGTTCTCACCTCAGCAATAGAGACAGGCATAAAAAACCGATCTTGCGACGTCGTCGACGCCGGTCAAATCGCTTCTCTCATTTCGACATTCCTCGACGGCATCATGGTGAGATCCATCATCCTCCCCAATTTGGACGCCACCCGGGAAATCGGGCGGTTCAACGTGATGATTCACGTTCATCTTAATTGGCGGATTTGATGAGAAGGCGTCTGCGATCGCTCTTTAGTCGCTCAAAGCGGCCCTACGGTGTTATCGCTCGTATCGGCATTCGGTACGATGCCTCCACCGCGACTGAGTTTCTGAGGCATCGTGTGCCGCCTACTCGATAATGACAGCGCCCGGCTCAGCTCTTCCGGCGACAAAAATACACCACTTCCGGCATCAGCGCTGTGCTCCAAAAGACAGAAGAGTTGTCGGAGCAGCATATAGCGGCTAATTCTATTTTATGGGGTTGGGGGGTCTTATACGTTTGAATTCGAATTGGCGGCAGCGTCTGAGCTGTCTGCTGATAATTGTCTTTGCGCTCCGTGCACTCATCCCCGTCGGATTCATGCCCGACATTCGCGGTGATGGCCGCCTTGCAATCGTCATTTGCTCGGCTGCCGGCATCAAGACAATTGACGTCGACATTCCCGCTCACCAAAATCAAAAGCACAAACAGCAAAAAGCCGAACATTGTGCGTTTTCTGGCATATCGCATAGCTATGTCGCAGTAGCGCCGTTTGAATACATTGGCTTCAACGAGATCTCTGCGTCGAGTACGACGACGTTGACCGCCTTCCTTCTTCCGCCACCGCGGGCGGGACCTGTTTTAGGATCACGGGCTCCACCAACCATACTGACTTGAGATCGCTTTCGCCGCACAGCGCAGCCGAACTGCGCTGGCATCATCTCATCTCAGGATATTCATCATGCCTCGCGTCCTTAGGAAGACGGAAACGGCTTTGGCCGTTGTCATTGCTACGGTGCCGTTTTGGATTGAGTCATCATCGGCCCAGGAAGCCAAGGACGCGCAATCTTCGCAGCTTCCTCCGGTTGTGGTGTCAAATCCCGGGCAAACTCCCGCAAAAAATTCTCCAAGCAAGCCAAGGAAAAAGATCTCGACATCTCCGCAGCTGGTGGTGGCAGGATCTGCTAAGGCGACATCAACGCCGCTGGCGAATGCAACAGGCACTTACAATCCGGCCCTGGACCTCAACATCGAGTTACCCCCAGGGACGACGATCACTACAGCGGGTCCGGTTCAGGGCTATCGGGCCCTCTCGGCCATGTCATCCACCAAGACGGCGACGCCGATCGAGCAGATTCCGCAGTCGATCCAGGTCATCCCCAAGAGCCTGATTACCGACCAGAACAGTCTCACAGTCAGCGAGGCCATACAGAACGCGTCGAACGTGCAGGGACCCAATAGTCTCGGCATAGGAACGACGAGTCTGACGCCGCTCATAATTCGCGGCTTCCCGGCGCAACAGTGGCTTGATGGTCTTCCTGTCAATTACGATGCTGGCAATCGCGATTCATTTGCGAACGTAGAACGCATTGAAGTCCTCAAAGGGCCGAGCGCGATCCTCTACGGCGGCGGAACGGGAGCTCCTGTCGGCGGTGCGGTCAATATCGTTTCGAAGATGCCGACTGATATCGCGAGCGCGGAGGTGGGAACCACCTTCGGGAGCAACAATTACTACCGTCCCTATTTCGATATCAATCAGCCAATCTCAACGGACGGTACCGTTCTCTTCCGCTTGACCGGAGAGTATACGGGAACAGATAGCTTTGTGGACGTCGTCCATCAGGACCGGTATTCGGTCAATCCCACTCTAACCTTCACTGACAAAACCGACACGACGCTGACCATCCAAGGGCAGATGTCGCGCTTTGAGCAGCCAGCTTACGAAGGCTTGCCTGCAGTCGGAACAGTGGCGGGCGACTTCCGTCTCAACCGCGATCTCTTTATTGGCCCGACCGATCTCCCGACCAGCTACACCGAGGTCCATGGCGTCACGGTCACGTTCGACCGAAGGCTCGATCCAACGTGGTCATTCAACGTCAAGGGCAGATGGGCCGCTTCAAGCTTTGATCAGAAATCGCAAACGACGGTTTCCGCGGCACCGGACGCAGGACCGACGTCCTGGACAATTGCTAACATCGAGCTGCCGCAGCAGCAGGAGGAATTTACGATCAATCCCAACGTGCAGGCGAGATTTGCGCTTGGGCCTACCAAAAACGTCTGGCTGGCAGGCGTTGACTACAGCCATGTTACAGACAGTGGCGGCATGTTTACGGACGGCTATCTATTTGGCTTTCCGCCCGTGGATCTGCTCAACAATCCGGTTTTCCCCACGCCCTACTCCAATCCCAATCCCACCTCGCCGTTCTACTTTCCCTTCTACGATTTCCACAGCACCTACGTGACCAAGGGTGCGTACACGCAGATACAATCGACCATCTATGATCGCATACATGTTCTCGCAGGCGTGCGCGTCGCCAACATCGACATCGACTACCACGAGAAATACCCGTATGGGCTTGGTGTCCTCGATCCCACAACGTTCACGACCAATGAGACAAAAGCTCTGCCGCGTGTCGGCGCGGTGATCGATGTTCTGCCAGGTATCTCCGTTTACGGCAGCTACAGCGAAGGCATGCTGGCAACGCCATTCACCCAAGCCGTCAGCACATCAATCGCCCCTGAGACCTCAAATCAAGTCGAAACGGGCCTGAAATTCAACTTTGGTGACCAGCTTACCGGCACAATCGCATTCTTCGACATTCAACGTCAGAATGTGCCTGCCTTTGTCAGTGTGGGCATCAACGCGTTATCAGCCCAAGAGTCTCAAGGTTTCGAGACCGATCTCCTCTGGCAACCCAACAGAAATTGGCGAGTGCTTGCCAGCTACGGCTACACGGACGTCGTATTCTCCGATTCACTGGTCGTACCCAAAGGAAATCGCGTATCGGGCGTGCCGGAGCACTCCGGTCGCGTATGGGTCGACTATGCCTTTGATTATCCGATGCTGCGCGGATGGAGTGTGGGCGCTGGCATTTACGCCGCCTCATCCCAGTATGTCGACAACGCAAATCTTTACAGGACGCCTGGCTATTTCACGATCGACGCCAAGATCGCCTACGAAACCGAAAAGTATCGCGTGTCCTTCAACGTGAAGAACCTGACCGACGAACAGTATTTTGTTCCGTTCGCATGGCTCGGCGGTCAGGTCGCCCCCGGCGACGATCGCGCGTACTACGGAACGGTTGCTTACAAGTTCTAAGGAGAGAACTCATGACCATTTCTCGCCGGTCTTTTGCCGAAGCAGCTTTTGCGACGGCATTTCTTTCACTTCTTTCGGAAAAGGCGAAAGCCGAGGCGGAAGCTCCCGCGCCGGTGATGCCTGACCATGACATGAGCGGGATGCCCGCATCCTGGATGGGCAAGGAAAAGGTTGCCTTCGTTATCTATCCGGGCCTCGCTGCAATGGATTTTATCGGGCCGCATTGCAGGATCGGCAATTTGATGGGAGCCACGAATTATATCGTCGCAAAAACAAAAGACCCGGTACTTAGCGACACGAAAGTTAGTTTCAACCCGTCGACGACGTTCGCCGAATGCCCCGAAGACATCGACATCCTTTGCGTTCCGGGCGGAGATGCAGGCACTCTCGCTGCGATGGAGGATGCCGAGACGATTGCATTCATCAAAGACCGTGGGTCTCGCGCGAAATACGTTACGAGCGTGTGCACTGGCGCGTTTATTCTGGCGAGGGCGGGGCTTCTGGAAGGATACAAGGCGACCACCCATTGGTCGGTGCGCAATCTGCTTGCGGATTTTGGTGCAGAGCCGGTCGATCAGCGTATTGTCTTCGACCGAAATCGAGTGACTGCAGCGGGCGTCACCGCTGGTATCGACATGGGGTTGTCACTTGTAGCCAAGCTTCGTGACCAGACATATGCCGAATCCCTTCAGCTCATAGCCGAATACGCGCCAGAACCGCCGTTCAACGCTGGATCACCACATACAGCTCCCAAAGCCGAGGTCGACATGATGATGGCGATGATTGCGCCGTTTGCTTCCAAAGCAAAAGAACTCGCGAAGCAGAGCCGCTGATGACGATTTCGCCGTGCGCGCTACTTCACAGTGCAATCGGACTAATCTAAATTCCGCCTGCTCGGTGGTTCCACCAGTTCGGTGGATCAAAAGGGAAGCCGGTGAGTCATCACGACAAGGCCGGCACTGCCCCCGCAACTGTAAGCGGTAAGCCACGCTGCACCATGCCACTGCCGGATCGGCGGGAAGGCGCAGCGCTGACGATCATCCGCGAGTCAGGAGACCTGCCACGTGAGCCCAGCGGAAGAACCGTTGGTTTTCAACCCGCATCACTCGGAGGGAGACGATGCATATCGAGCCCGGTCTCGTCACGGCACCAAAGATCTTTTTCAGCTACGCAACGGCGGCAGCGGCGAGCGCATATGCGCTCAAGCTGACGTGGGACGCTATAGGTGAGAAAGGACTTGCGTCAGTTGTCACTCGTTGTGTTATCACGACAGCATTGGTGTTCTGCTTCTTCGAAGTCGGCCCGCATTATCCGGTCGGAATTTCTGAAGTTCACTTTATTTTCGGCTCCACACTGTTTCTTATCTTTGGAGCCGGTCCAGCAGCTGTTGGCCTCGCTCTGGGCTTGCTCTGTCAGGGGTTGTTCTTCGAGCCTCAGGATCTTCCGCAGTTCGGAATGAACGTCACAACGCTGCTTGTTCCGCTTTTAGGCTTAAGCGCACTCGCGAAGCTGATCATCGCTGCCAATACACCGTACGTTGATTTGAAATATCGCCAAGCGTTTGCACTATCTACCGCTTATCAAGGTGGGATCGTTGCGTGGGTTGCTTTCTGGGCGCTGTACGGCCGTGGCTTCGGAGCCGAGAATATTCATGAGATCGCGGCCTTTGGCGGGGCTTACATGCTAGTCGTGCTCGTCGAGCCGCTCGCTGATCTTGCCGTTCTGGCAGTCGCTAAGACACTTCGCGGCATGAGTAATAGCGGCCTCTTCACGCCACGGCTTCACAACCCCGAGGCAACGTAACAGATCGCGAAATTTTATCCCTAAGCGGTCCAAGCCGCTTAGGGTACATTCGATCGAGCAGGTTTTTCCCCGCGAGCGCCATTACGCTTCGACGAGCTTTTTGCACTCTTTGATACAGTCCACGCAGGATTCCATGCAATTTTTGCACGCGGCATGGTGATCCGCGTGTCTCTTGCATTCTTTTTCGCAGTCCTCGCAAATCGCGATACAGACCTTTGCAAATTCTTTGAGCCGAGCGGCTTCGAGAGAAGCAAGCTGCGCCAATGTTGAACAGGTCGGAAGCATGGCTGAGACGGTGCGAATGCAATCCTTGATCGACGTATCGCCCTTACTCAAAAGCGTGATGCAGTGGTTGAAGCAGACATCCCCACGCTTCACGCAATTGAGAGCGACGTCGATCACCGTTTGGTTGGGAGATAGACCGCTTCCATGATCCATGGCCATGTGATCCATATGGTCCATGTGGGCGCCTTCGTCGTCAGCGGTGGCCGACTTTGATGCAAGCGCCAGCTGGGCCAATCCGGCGCTGGCCGCTAGGCCTAGGGCGGTTCTGCGCGAGACTTGGCTTTCGTCCAAAGTGAGCTGTTTCTGGCTATTCATTCTGAAAGTCTCCGATAGGCAGCATTACGATAAGCTTACATCGAATTTCGCCCGCAGCCCATGTGCTGCTACGGCTTGGACATGCTGAAAGACTCCGCGAATGCGCTGCAACTGGGATTCCGGTGTCTCGCAGCAACGGGGAGATGGCTGTAGGAATGGTCCGCTATGGGTCAAAAGCGGTTGTTGATGTCATCGGGACGCTTCTGATTGACCACTGAAAGCCGACGTCGTAGCAGTCCCAGACAACAACCTTCCAAAACCACCTGCCAGGGTCCGCTCCTGGGATCAAACGGACATTCCGCAAGAGGATTGGCGCCTCAGGCGGATGACGGTGGCGTTGTTAAGTTCGATGCGCGCCATCTCGCGTTGGACGGAAGCGGAGTATTCCTTCCTCGGGTCAGACCAGTCTGGCTCGTCCGACTGCCTCAACACTGGATCGAAGCCTTCCGCAATGAGATCGGCCCATTCGATTTGATGACCCTTAGCATTACACGCACCGGCGAAGGCGCTCGCCGATGCAAATGTCAAAGGGTCACTACGCGGATGGGCGACGACGAGCAGGACCTTCTTGGCCAGAAAAACTAGAACTGTCCGATAGCGATGTTGGACCACGCTCGGAGGTTCTCAATAGTCCCCCTTATGCGCAGGTTTGACGATAGCCAATGTCAGCAGGATGTAGACTAAACCCCCTACGAAAGCTGTCGGCAGGGAAGCAGTAAGGTATTCGTAGGGAAAGCGGCTCGCATACGTCAACGGGTTGAGCAGATAGACGTAGGTCGCGCAACCTACAGCCATGGCGGCAAGGGACGCCGGGTTGAACCCACCCCAGTAGCGGTAGGCGCTGTCGGGACCGCCATCGAAAAGGCCACGGACGTCAATACGCCGTCCCCGTAGGAAGTAGTAGTCGGCGATCTGGATGCCGCAAAGCGGTGCAAAGGCCAAGCCGATGAAGGCCAAGAAAGTACCGAAGTTTGCAAAGAAGAGCTCCGGGATGAAAAGGCCGACGACGCCGACAGGCGCGATTGAAAGCAGCAGCAGCGCCGGCCAGGACAGGTTTGAGAAGGCCGGAACATGGCGAAGGCCAATCGACGAGGCATAGACTCCGGCCACTGCCGTACCGAGGTTTGCCGCGGCGACAAAGAGGAGCGCGATGATGCCGTAGGTCGGCCCGCCAATTGAGCGCAACCAGGAGGCGGGATCCGAAACCTGCAAGACAAGGATGCCGGCAATGCCAATGGCCGACAGAAGTGGAACCGGCGCGCCCATGCCAAGCATGATCGGCATCGCGGCCGAGCGACCATTCGGGGCCATGCGAACCATGGCTCCGATATAGGGCCACCAAGATAAAAGCGATACGATGCCGATTTCGACGCCAGTCGTGTAGTTCCAGAGCGGACTGGGCGATGCCGACGCAGGCACTGCCTTTACGAGGTCGTCCCAGCGTTGCGTGACTAAGATGTAGAGCATCCACATGCCAACGAAGACGTGCGCAACCAGAATTTTCGAGACTTTATCGACGCCGGACGATCCGTTGAGAAGGAACAAGAACACTAGAGCCGAAGCCAAAAGCACGGTAGCCGGCACCAGCATTGAGCTTGAGCCCTCGCCGACCAAATGGAGTGCTTGCAGAAGCTGCGTCGTCGACTTCGCGAAGAAGATCAGCAGGAGGGAGTTCCAGCCGACAATCGACACGAACTGCATGATAGCCGGTATGATCCAGCCGACAGAGCCGAATTGGGGTTTGCACGAAGCGATCGAATCAACGCCGAAGCGAATACAAACCGGTACCGCCGCCAGCGCAACGATGAGCATGCCAATCATGCTTCCGGCAAAGAGGGCCGCGAAGCCCTCGCGGAAATTAAGGTAATACCCGACGTATTCGCCGATAATGTAGCACCATGTTGCGGCAGCAGCCGTGGCAAGCGAGATACCCAACTGCCAAGAGCCCCAGGTACGCTCAGCCGGCAGAAGCGGCCAGGCACTCTTATCGGCCTCGACCAGAACCGAATCCGAAGCTTCTATTGTCATCACGCTCTCCCAAGCCAAAGTGCGATGATGGGAAGAACGATGCCAAGAATGATCAGTACGGCCCAGGCGCTTGCGTCATAATCTTGACCCTGGTTTTCGGATCGTTCGAGCAGCTTCACACGGCGCTCAAGTTCTGGATGAAGACCTTTGCTTTGCACGATCATTCTCCCTTTTTGTTGTTTAGCGTTGCGGTGGTGCTGAATTGAAGCATTCGGCGTCTGCGTACGGAAACCACCAGAAGTCCTGGTTCGATGCCTTCGGGTCGATCATGACAAACTTGGTGTTTTGGAACTGAGCGAGGCCCTCGGGGCCGAGCTGGCGGCCACTACCGGAGAGCTTCCGGCCGCCAAATGGCAGCGCATCGTTGTCGAGAAGTGGTGCGTTCACCCAGAGGATGCCGGATTCAATCTCGCGTACCGCGCGGAAGGCTTCATCCATGTCCAGGGAATAGAGATTTGATCCCAGGCCAAATCGCGAGCGGTTGGCAAGCCTGATCGCTTCGTCGAAGTCTTTGACCTTGCAGATTGGCGCGACAGGGCCAAACGGCTCCTCGTTGATGATCTCCATGTCAGGCGTTACATCGGTCAGCACGGTCGGCTCGACGAACCAGCCGCGGTTGAGCTCGGCCGGGCGGCCGCCTCCCGTCGCGACCTTGGCGCCTTGATGACGGGCGCGTGCTATCAAGCCCTCGTAGCGGTCGCGTTGTTTGCTCGTCGCGAGCGGACCGAGGTCAACTGCGTCGAGGCCGTTGCCAATGCGAAGTCTTTTTGCCTCCGCCACGAGACCTTCAACGAATTGATCATGAATTTTCTCGTGCACATAGAACCGCTCGGCCGATGTGCACACCTGACCGCAATTCAGATACGCCGCGAACGCGGCACCACGCACGGCCATATCCATCGGTGCCGACGGCATGACGATGAATGGATCGTTGCCAGAGGCTTCGATTAGAACTGGTTTGAAGGTCTCGGCGCAGGTTCGTGCCACAGCTTGTCCGACAGAGACGGAACCCGTATACGCGACCCCGTGAGTTTTGGGGCTTGCGATCAGGCGCTGGCCAACTCGCGCGCCGCCGGTCACCACTTGCATCAACCCAGGTGGAAGTGTGGCAAAGACCTCCATAAATTTGAGAGTGGTGAGGCTCGTTTGCTCGTGAGGCTTGATGATAACGGCATTGCCAGCAGCAAGAGCTGCGGCAGCCTCCCAACACAATAGGACGAGCGGATAGTTGAATGGCAATACAATCACTATAGTGCCGAGCGGCTCTTTGATGCTGAAGTGAAATTGCCCAGGCACTGTAGCACCGGCGATGCGTCCCGATTCATGGCGTGCGAGTTCAGCGTAATAGTCGATGGCTGTCGCGCACCATGACACCTCGTCAACAGACTCCTTGTACGGCTTGCCTTCTTCGCGAGTGAGGCATTCCGCGTACGGAGCCTTGTCTTGTCTCAAGAGCGAAGCGATGTCGTGGAGGACAACGGCCCGACTGCGTGCGTCCATACCCATCCAAAGGCGCCGCGCGGAGTTAGCGAGCTCAATGGCGTAATCCACCTCGTCGTCGGTAGCGTCAGCGATAATTCCAGCGCGTTCCTCCGTCGCAGGATCGATCACATCTAGATGCTCTGTCGCGCGGCTCGCTACGAAGCGACCGTCAACGTAGATCTTCCCCGAAAGTCGTTCGAAATCCTGCGGAGCAGTCATCATCTCTCTCCATTCCAACCGTCAGGCTTTGACGCGTTCCGATTTGGGGTCGTACCAGGGTCCGAGTTGAATCCGTGCGGGATACCGTTCCCACGCGATCTCCACCTCGAAATTCTGGTTGGCTATGAGTTCCGGCGTAACGCCATCATCGTCGCCGATGTAGCCTAACCCGAGAGCCGCGCCGACGCGGTGCCCATAGGCTCCCGAAGTGACAGAACCTACAATTCGGTTCCCGCACCAAATTGGTTCGTCATGATGCAGGAGTTTGTCGCAATCGTCGGGAAGGGCAATCTGAACTAGCCGTCGTGTCGGAGGACCGACGTTTCGCCGACGTAGCAGTGCTTCGCGGCCGATAAACCCGCCTTTTTTTTCAAAGGCGACGGCGAACCCGAGACCGGCTTCGAGAGGAGTATCCTCCTCCCCGATGTCATGGCCCCAATGCCGATAGCCCTTTTCCAAACGCATGGAGTTGATGGCAAAGAAGCCCCCATGGCGTAGGCCGAGGTCGGCGCCTGCAGCCAATATTGTATCCATCACATGTGATGCAAATTCCGTGGGTATAGCGAGTTCCCAGCCGAGTTCGCCAACGAACGTCACGCGACTGGCTCGAGCGCGCGCGTAACCTACCTCAATCTCGCGACTGGATCCGAACGAAAATGCAGCCGTTGAAAAATCATCGGGCGAAACCCGGGATAGAAGATCCCGCGACTTGGGACCCATGATAGCCAACGTCGCCAACCCCGATGTGATATCGCGCGCGAAGACGTGAGCTTCGTTGGGCAAATGTCGCTGGAGCCATGCAAAGTCACGAGTTTGCGAGGCTGCAATACTTACAATCAGAAATGATGTCTCGGAGATCCGAGTTACGGTGACGTCCGCTTCGATGCCGCCGCGATCATTAAGCCATTGCGTGTAGACCAGCCGCCCAACGGGAACATCGATGTTGTTCGCGCAGATGCGGTTAAGCACGGGGCACGCATCGCGCCCCTCGACGATAAACTTCGTAAAGCAGCTCTGGTCGAACAACGTGACGTTGTCCCGCGTGTTTCGACATTCCTCGCCGCAGACATCAAACCAGTTTTGTCGGCCGTAGGAGTACACGAATTCTGGCTTCACTTCGGCTCGGGCAAAGAAGCCTGGCCGCTCGTAGCCGGCGGCCTCTGTCATACACGCTCCGAGGGATACAAGCTTGTCGTGGAAGGGACTGCGCCGAATATCTCTCGCCGTAGCGTATTGGCGATTTGGCCAGTGCATATCGAAGAGAAGTCCGAGCGTTTCCTTCGTGCGGTCAAAAAGGTATCGCCTATTGGATTGAAAATGAGCCATGCGACGGACATCTACATCCGACAGCTCGACTGGCGCATGCCCGTCTCGAATCCAGAGAGAAAGCGCCTTACCTACTCCTCCCGACGAAAGAATTCCGACGGAATTGAATCCGCAGGCGCAGAAGAGGTTTTCGACTTCTGGCGTCTCACCGAGTAAATATCGGTCGTCGGGCGTAAAACTCTCTGGCCCATTAAAGAAAAGTTGGATGCCAGTGTTCGCCAGTATCGGCACCCGACTGACCGCCTGCTCGAGTATGGGCGCGAAGTGATCGAAGTCCTCGGGCAAAGCGTCGAAGCAGAAGTCGTCCGGGATACCGGAAGCACCCCAGGGCTTGGCGTCTTTCTCGAAGCAGCCGATAAGCAATTTGCCGGCATCTTCTTTGTAATAGGTTTGCTCATCGGCGACGAAAAGGACCGGCAAATCTTTAGGTAATCCAGGTATCGCCTCGGTCACGGCATAGAAGTGCTCGGCCGCATGTAGTGGCAGCGAAACACCGATGGAAGCGGCAAGTTCGCGCGACCACATCCCCCCACAAATTACGACTTTCTCAGCTCGGACCTCACCCTTATCGGTCAAAACTCCGACTGCTCGGCCGTGCTCAACTAGAATGCGACTGACACGTGTATTTTCCGCAATACGCGCCCCTCCAGCTCGCGCGCCCTTCGCTAGCGCCATCGTTACGTCCGTGGGGTTGACCTGCCCATCGTTAGGCGACCAGAGCCCGCCCAGGACCCCTTGCATATCAAGGGGGTTCCAGCGTTCTTTAATCTCTTCAGGTGTGAGGACATCGATTACAAGGCCAAAACTGCGGGCCATGGAGGCGCCGCGTTTAAGCTCCTCAAAACGACCCTGGGTCTTAGCAAGCCGGAGCGCTCCGTTCTGCTTGAACCCTGTCGATTGTCCCGTTTCGCTCTCGAGATCACGGAAAAGCTCTCCGGTATACTTCGCGAGTTCCGTCATATTGCGCGTTGCGCGTAGTTGCGTAACAAGCCCAGCGGCGTGCCAAGTTGTACCGCAGGTAAGCTGGCGGCGCTCGCAAAGCAGTACGTCGCAGATGCCGATTTTCGCAAGATGGTAGGCTACCGAACAACCGGCGATTCCGCCGCCGATAATCAAAACCTCGACCTTTTTCGGTACATCGGTCGTCATCATGAACCCTAGTAACTCGGTGGTGTGATCGCCCAGATCACAACTGTCTTGGTCCGTCCTGGATTGCGATAGCGATGGGGCAAATGGCTTTCGAAAGCGAAACTATCTCCCTCCTCAAGCATGAAGTGTTTGTCTCCGACCCACACCTCAAGCCGACCCGAGATGACGATGCCGGTCTCTTCGCCGCGATGGGAGTAAGCTGCGTCACCACTTGTCGCGCCAGGCGCGAACGTGCAGCGAAGCAACTCGAGCTGGCGATCTAAGTTTGGGGAGAGAAGTTCGTCGGTTATGCCCGAATTAAACTTGAGTCGGCGCCTTTGCCCTGCACGGACGACGATGTCTCGTTCGATCGTCGATTGCTCGTCGCTCGGTTTGAAGAACCAGCTAATGGTCACGCCGAGTGCTCGACTGATGGCATGAAGTGCATCAACAGCCGGACTGGATATGCCGCGCTCGATCTGGCTCAGATACCCAATCGAAAGGCCCGTTGAAGTTGCTAGATCATGAAGGGTGATGTCACGGGCGTTGCGCAGAGATCGTATTTCGCTGCCAACAAACACCGCGTCGTCATCAAGCTTCCCTGATGCGACAGGCACTTCGTCAAGATTTGTGGGTCGCAGCATTCGAGGAAGAGACATGGGGCAGCATACCTCGCTTTGGAGCGATCGTAGAGCGTTCCATGAAAATAACAAGACTAAATTTCATGAAAATCGTTGACCGCGTTTTCATGATCTCCGGCGTGTTCTCTAACGCCCAGGCGCACGTAGACATCGGGCAAACGAAGGATGTGGAATCTGCGTCGAGAACGGCCGCGCCGTTTAGATCAGGGCAATGAGCGCGGCGAGCTGCGCCCGCGCGCAAACCGAGGCCGCGATGAGTTGGCGTTTGTGGGCACGAGGCAATTTCCAAAGCTCGCCGCGGCGGAGCACCACGTTGATGGCCTCGATGCCGTCCTCCGCGGCCACTCCAAGTGATCAGGCGCCCTCGTCGGCGCGGGGGTCTTGGGTTTCGATCGAGAGTTTGAGGTCGTCGATGATTTCCGATTCCGACCGCGACCATTCCTCAAGGCGTTGCATCCATGCCGGTAGCTGGTCCGGCGACGTGATGGCGTGCCGGCTGCTGTTCGCGTCCGGCACAACCGGCGTCGCCCGCAAGATGGCCAGCATCTTGCGGAAGCAGATCTCGGTCTTGGCGATGCGGGCCAGAATCTCGATGATGAGATCGCGGGGCCCGAAATGGTTGACGAGCCACCGCCTCATCTCGGCTGCGCGCTGCGTGGTGCGGTCGAGGTTGCGGCTGATGACGATGTCTGCGCGGGGGCAGATCTTGGCGGGCATGGCGGCTTTGCGGGTTTCCGCGAGGGAAAGGCCGTAAAGTGCATCAAGCTCGGCCTGGCAAACTCTGGCTGAGGTCAGCGTTATAGGTCATCAACGCGCCTGCTCGTTGCGCGACGTTTCAAAGCCCTCGGAAAGTCCTTACTCCCATCTGGTCGGCTGTCGGCTCATAAGGCGCGCCGACAATGCTGAGGTAGGTCTGCAGTTCCCGAAGCAAACAGCTTCAGCGCCCAGCGTGCGTCAGAAACCGCGACCGGATGCAGCGCCGTGAAGTGCCGGTGGACGTCTATCATGGCGATGGGGTCGCGGGCGCGGTGGTCTGGGAGGAAGTGCCCGCAGAAGTAATGCAGGCAGAGGCCAGCGGCCGGTTCATGGGAGAGCGGCTCGGCGGTGATGCCGCCCGTCTGCGCGATGCGCTGGTAGTGCCGGAATGCGTCGCGGCTGAGGCCGCGACGCTCCTGCGGATTACGCGGCAGGGCTTGGCTTAGATGCGGCTCAAAGGAAATGGACCGCGCTATTATAAGCTGGGCACATCAAAGAGGTCTGCGGTGTTGTATAAGAAGGTGGATGTCGTTCGGTGGTTG
>NZ_RXIZ01000015.1:112875-132727 GCF_003987855.1 Hyphomicrobium sp. | reverse complement strand
TTGAACCCGCGGCCTCCGCCGTGACAGGGCGGCGCTCTAACCAACTGAGCTACTCCCGCAATCCAGAAAGTGACGGGCGCCGAAGCGCCCGCCGTCACAGGGTCGAGATACGTGATGGGCGACCCGGCGTCAAGCCAGAGTTCCGCCCTGTGACGCGGAATTCCTCGAGCGGCCGCCCAACCCTTATCGCCGCGGAACAAAATCGCGTTTTCCGATCTCTATGCCGTTGTGCCGCAGGATGTCGTAGGCCGTCGCGCAGTGGAAATAGAAGTTGGGAAAGGCAACGTGGAGCAGGTAATCGCGACCGCTGAGCGTCACCTCCTGACCGCCGACTTTCAAGGTCAGCTGACGATCTTCGGCGCCCGTAAACTGCTCAGGTTTGTAGCCGCTAAGGAGCGCCTGGATCTTCGCGATCCGCTCCTTGAGTTCGGGCAGGGTGGTTTCCGTGTCGGGGAAGCTCGGCACTTCGGTGCCCGCGAGGCGCGCGGGAGCTGCCTTTGCGAAATCCGTCGCGAGCTGTACCTGGCGGGTCAAGTTGAACATGTCCGGGTAAAGGCGCGAACCGAGCAGGACCGCAAAGTCGAACTTCTTGGCGGCTGCTTGCTCGGCCGCTTTGTCGAGAATGGCTTCGAGCGCGGCCAGCTGCTTTTGGAACGTCGGGATCGCGACGTCGTACATAGAGACGGACATGGTTGGACTTTCTTCGCTATTGCGGACGAAGCGTCAGGTAAGATGCAAGCAGGTCTGCTTCAACGGCCGGCTTGATTTGAAAGCCGCGGAAAATGGTGGGCGGTGAGAGGGTCGAACTCCCGACATCCTCGGTGTAAACGAGGCGCTCTACCACTGAGCTAACCGCCCGACGCGCTCTTGCTAGTCCGTCTGCAAAAGGCTGTCAAAACAATCACGCGCGCCACAGTGCAGCGCGCGTGCGAAATTTTCGGAGAGCGTTGGATCAGTTGATGTTCAGCGCGTCCTTCAGGCCCTTGGCGGGCGTGAACTTCGGCACGCGCGAGGCCGGGATCTGGATCGTCTTGCCTGTCGCCGGGTTGCGGCCTTCGCGCGCCTTACGGGCAGCGACCTTGAAAGTTCCGAAATCGGGGATGCGCACCTCGTGACCGTCCTTCATCGCGGCGCGAATGTGGGCGAGAACGGCATCCACGACGCCGCTCGCCTTTTCCTTCGTCAGCTCGCAATCCCGGGCAACGGCATCAATCAAATCTTTCTTGCTCATCTCGTAGTTCCTCTAGGTGTGGGAGGTGGGGCTTCGGTTGGAATGCTCGAAGCCGGAGGCGGCCAAATTGGGGGTTTGGGGCCGCGCATGGGGCGTTAGAAGCGCCCAATCGCCCCGCCCGTCAAGCACAAAAAGCCCGTATTTCCGGACAAAAGCGCCTGTTTATGCTCGGTTTGCGCAAAAGAAAAATGCCTCTGCACTTTTTCAGCACAGAGGCATCTCGATAGTAAGTTTAACGTCTGCGACGATCAGTGCGCGGTGATCCGCGCACCACCCTTGCCAGCATCTTTGGCTTCGAGAGCCTCGGCTTCGGCCGCCTCATCCCAGGTGATTGCCTCCGGGACGCGAACAAGAGCCAGCTTCAAAACTTCATCCAGGCGCGAAACCGGGATGACGTCCATCTTGGTCAACACTTCGTTCGGAATTTCAGCCAAATCCTTCCGATTTTCTTCCGGAATGACAACTGTTTTGATTCCGCCGCGAAGTGCCGCAAGCAGCTTCTCCTTGAGGCCGCCGATCGGCAGCACCCGACCACGGAGCGTGATTTCGCCCGTCATCGCTACGTCCTTACGGACAGGAATGCCCGTCAGAACGGAAATGATGGCGGTCGTCATCGCGATGCCCGCAGACGGACCATCCTTGGGCGTGGCGCCTTCCGGCACGTGCACGTGGATGTCGCGCTTCTCGAACAAAGACGGATGGATGCCGAAGTCGACCGAGTGCGAGCGCACGTAGGCATTCGCAGCCTGGATCGATTCCTTCATCACATCGCGCAGGTTGCCAGTGACGGTCATCCTGCCCTTGCCCGGCATCATCACGCCTTCGATCGTCAGCAGCTCGCCGCCGACTTCCGTCCAGGCGAGCCCCGTCACGATGCCAACCTGATCCTCGAGTTCGGCTTCGCCGTAACGGTACTTCGGCACGCCGAGGAAGTCGTGGACGTTGTCGGTGGTCACCAGGATGGAGGTCTTCGACGACGTCAGGATCTCCTTCACCGCTTTACGTGCCAGCTTGGCGATTTCACGTTCGAGCGAACGTACGCCTGCTTCGCGCGTGTAACGGCGAATGACTTCCTTCAGGGCGCTGTCCTCGACCGTCCACTCGTTGGGCTCAAGGCCGTGAGCGGAAACCTGCTCGGGAATGAGGTGGCGCTTGGCGATCTCGAGCTTCTCGTCCTCCGTATAGCCAGCGAGCCTAATGATCTCCATACGGTCCATCAGGGCCGGCGGGATGTTCAAGGTGTTGGCCGTCGTCACGAACATCACATTCGAGAGGTCGTAATCGACTTCGAGGTAATGGTCGTTGAAGGTCTGGTTCTGTTCCGGATCGAGCACCTCAAGCAGAGCCGCTGCCGGATCGCCGCGGAAGTCCTGACCCATCTTGTCGATCTCGTCCAAGAGGAAGAGCGGGTTCGTCCGCTTTGCCTTCTTCATGGACTGAATGACCTTGCCCGGCATCGAGCCGATGTAGGTCCGACGGTGGCCACGGATTTCCGCTTCGTCGCGAACGCCGCCGAGCGACATGCGCACGAACTCACGGCCGGTCGCATTTGCGATCGACTTGCCGAGCGAAGTCTTGCCGACGCCGGGAGGGCCGACGAGGCACAGAATCGGGCCTTTTAGTTTGTTGGTGCGCGCCTGGACCGCGAGGTACTCGAGGATGCGCTCTTTGACCTTTTCGAGGCCATAGTGCTCCTGGTCGAGGATCTGCTGAGCTTCGGCGATGTCCTTCTTGACCTTGCCCTTGATGCCCCACGGGATCGAAAGCAGCCAATCGAGATAGTTGCGCACGACGGTCGCTTCGGCAGACATCGGCGACATCTGCTTGAGCTTCTTCAACTCAGCCAGCGCCTTGTCCTTGGCTTCCTTCGAGAGCTTCGTGTTCTCGATCTTTTCCTCGAACTCGGCAATGTCGTCACGCTCGTCAGAGTCGCCGAGCTCCTTCTGAATGGCCTTCATCTGCTCATTCAGATAGTACTCGCGCTGCGTCTTCTCCATCTGGCGCTTGACGCGCGAACGGATCTTGCGCTCGACCTGCAGGACCGAGATCTCGCTTTCCATGAGCGTGTAGACGCGCTCTAGCCGCTCGGAAATGCTGGCGGTTTCGAGCACATCCTGCTTGTCGGAAATCTTCACTGCGAGATGCGAGGCAATCGTGTCAGCGAGCTTGGCGTAATCTTCGATCTGGCCGACGTTGCTTAGAACCTCGGGCGAGACCTTCTTGTTGAGCTTCACGTAGCTCTCGAACTGGGTCACGACAGAACGCGCCAGCGCCTCAAGCTCGTCCTTGGCGCCGGGAACTTCCACGACGCGTTCGACCTCAGCTTCGAAGTAATTGGCGTTTGCCGTGTAGCGCGTGACCTTGGCGCGCGCATTGCCCTCGACGAGGACTTTCACGGTCCCGTCGGGAAGCTTCAGAAGCTGAAGGACGGACGCGAGCGTGCCGATCTCGTAGATGGCATCGGGCGCCGGATCATCGTCACTCGCGTTCTTCTGAGCGGCAAGCAGGATCTGCTTGTCGGCGCGCATGACTTCTTCAAGCGCGGCAATCGACTTCTCGCGGCCAACGAACAGCGGCACGACCATGTAAGGGAAAACGACGATGTCGCGGAGCGGGAGAACCGGAAACAGCTCTTTTCCGCTGGCCTTTTCCTTGGTCTTCTTATCTTCGCTCATTTCACTACCTTATCCGCCGCGTGCCGGAAGTCTTCCATAACATCGCGGCACATTCCACACCCGTTCCACTTTTTGAGCCACGCGTCCCGTCCCTTTTTGTGGCGGCGGGTTACATGCTCGTGAGCGCGAGCGCGGGGTGAGACCCAAGCACTAGGCACCGATTTTCGGAGAAATAACGGCTGGCTGCTTGACGCCACTCCCTCCGAACAAATGGGGACCGCCGTCCCGCAAACAAGTCCCGGGGCAAGCCCCCCGGGACATCACAATCGTCGCGCTACGCTGTGGAGCCCTTTTCCTCCGCGCGATCCGAGTAGATCCGAAGGGGCTTCGCCGATCCCTCCACGACCTCCGGACCAATCACCACTTCCTCGACGCCCTTGAGGGTCGGCAGGTCGTACATCGTGTCGAGCAGGATGCCTTCCATGATCGACCGAAGGCCGCGAGCACCGGTTTTGCGCTCGATCGCCTTGCGCGAGATCGCCCGGAGAGCCTCGAGCGTGATCGTCAGCTTGACGTCCTCCATCTCGAAGAGACGCTGGTACTGCTTGACGATCGCATTCTTTGGCTCGGTCAGGATCTGGACGAGAGCTGCCTCGTCGAGGTCCTCCAGCGTCGCGATCACCGGCAGACGGCCGATGAACTCGGGGATGAGACCGAACTTCAGCAGATCTTCCGGCTCGACATTGCGGAGGATCTCGCCGGTGCGGCGTTCATCGGGGCCGGTGACGCGGGCCTGGAAGCCGATCGACGAGCCCTTGCCACGACGCGAAATGATCTTCTCGAGGCCGGCGAAAGCGCCGCCACAGATGAAGAGGATGTTCGTCGTGTCGACCTGCAGGAATTCCTGCTGCGGATGCTTGCGGCCGCCCTGCGGCGGCACGGAAGCGACCGTGCCTTCCATGATCTTCAACAGCGCCTGCTGCACACCTTCGCCGGAGACATCGCGCGTGATCGACGGGTTGTCGGACTTGCGGCTGATTTTGTCGACTTCGTCGATGTAGACGATGCCGCGCTGCGCCCGCTCGACATTATAGTCGGCAGCCTGCAGCAGCTTCAGGATGATGTTCTCGACGTCTTCGCCAACGTATCCCGCTTCGGTAAGCGTGGTGGCGTCCGCCATCGTGAAAGGAACGTCGAGGATGCGGGCCAGCGTCTGCGCGAGCAACGTCTTACCCGAACCCGTCGGACCGACGAGCAGGATGTTCGACTTCGCGAGTTCCACGTCGTTGTTCTTCGAGGCGTGGTTCAGACGCTTGTAGTGATTATGGACCGCGACCGAGAGAACGCGCTTGGCGTGGTACTGGCCAATGACGTAGCTATCGAGAACATTGCAAATCTCCTGCGGCGTCGGCACGCCGTCGCGGGATTTGACGAGGGTGTTCTTGTTCTCTTCGCGGATGATATCCATGCAAAGTTCGACGCATTCATCGCAGATGAATACCGTCGGACCAGCAATCAGTTTGCGAACCTCATGCTGGCTCTTGCCGCAGAAAGAGCAGTAGAGCGTGTTCTTCTCTTGAGCCATCTGTTCTCACCTTCCGTGCAAGACTCACCATGACGATGTTCTTGCTTTGGCCCGCTAGTCACGCCCGGCGCTGAGCCGATTCTGCGGCGGCGTGAACTTCATAACCAACTTGAGCACGCTATCGTTCAGCAGATCAAGATTGGATTAATGGAGCCTACCCGGCCACAGCTCGCAAGCGGCGCTATTGCCACAGTTGATAAACGAGCCGGCAACACAGGCTTTTCAATGCGAGCATTTACCTAAACACATCCGCTGAGTGCAGCGTTTGTTCTCCAGGCGGGCGTCACATCGCCCGCCTATCCACAGTTGTCGAAACCATTGAAGTTGCGGCTACAGCCACTTAGTCGCCCATCTTGCCGGTCTCAAAGACACCGGCGTCGACTTCGTCACGAGTCTCGAGAACCTTGTCGATGAGGCCGAAATCGCGGGCTTGTTCGGCGGTCATGAAGTAGTCGCGGTCGAGCGTCTTATCAATCATCTCGTAGGTCTGACCTGTGTGCTTCACATAGGTCTCGTTGAGGCGGCGCTTCATCTTGATGATGTCTTCGGCGTGACGCTCGATGTCGGACGCCTGACCGGAGAACCCGCCCGAGGGCTGGTGGACCATCACGCGCGCATTCGGGAGCGCATAGCGCATACCCTTGGCGCCAGCACAAAGCAGCAACGAACCCATGGACGCCGCCTGACCGATGCAGAGCGTCGCCACGGCCGGCTTCACGAACTGCATGGTGTCGTAGATCGCCATACCCGCCGTAACGACCCCGCCCGGCGAGTTGATGTACATCGAGATTTCTTTTTTCGGGTTTTCCGACTCTAGGAACAGCAGCTGCATGCAGATCGAAGCAGCCATGTGGTCTTCGACGGGCCCCGTCACGAAGATGATGCGTTCCTTGAGAAGGCGCGAGGGAAGGTCGTAGCCACGCTCGCCGCGCGTCGTTTGCTCGACAACCATCGGCCAGAAGGTGTTCGTCACGGTATTGATCGGATCGCGCATCGCCTTCGTTCTTTCCTCGTTTCGGCAGGTGGCCCGATGGCCTCCCGCCAGACTCGCACGCATTAGCTCGTTAGTCAGATGAAGCCGCTCAATGCAGCTTACTCTTCGGTGGCTTCCTCGACGGCCTTCTGAAGTTCGTCGCGCGTCACTTTCTTCTCGGTCGGCTTCGCTGCATCGATAACAAAGTCGATGACCTTGTCCTCAAAGATCGGAGCACGAAGTTCGGCGAGGGCGCCCGGCGTCTTCTCGTAGTATTCGTAGACCTGCTTTTCCCGCCCCGGATAACGACGTGCCTGCTCGACGAGAGCCCGGCGCAGCTCATCCTGCGAAACCTGCAGATTGTTCTTTTCGCCGATCTCTCCGATCACCAGCCCAAGACGCACGCGGCGCTCGGCGAGTTTGCGGTATTCGGCACGCGCTTCTTCTTCGGTTTTGCCTTCGTCGGCGAAGGTCTTGTTCGTGGCTTTCAGATTGTTCTCGAGCTGGGTCCATATATTGTCGAATTCGAAATCGACAAGAGAGGGCGGCAGCTCGAACGTATGGGCGGCGTCGAGCGCATCGAGAATTTCGCGCTTCAATTTCGTCCGCGACGCCTGCTCGTACTCGCGCTTGATCTGCTCGGAAATGAACCCGCGGAGTTGCTCAAGACTTTCGGCGCCGACGCCCTTGGCGAACTCTTCGTCCACGGCCGGCGTGCGCGGCTTGGAAACGCCTTTTACCTTCACGTCGAACTCGGCTGTTTTGCCGGCAAGAGCGGCGACGGGATAATCGTCGGGGAAGGTGGCGCTGACGACCTTTTCATCGCCGGCCTTCATGCCGACGACGCCTTCCTCGAAGCCTGGGATGAACTGCTTCTTGCCGATCACCAGGCTTTGGCCCTCGGCGGTGCCGCCTTCGAAGGCTTCACCGTCGATTTTGCCGACGAAATCCATCGCAACGAGATCGCCTTCGCTAGCGGCGCGGCCTTCTTCGACGTCATAGGCCGTGTTTCGCTCAGCGAGGTTTGCTAGCGCCTTGTCGAGCGCCGCATCATCAACGTCGGTCACGAGTTTCTCGAGCTTCAGCGACGAGAGGTCGGCCAGCGGGATGGGCGGCAGGACCTCGAACGACATGTTGTATGAGAGATCGCTTTGGCCGTTGGCGATCTTCTCGAAGGTCTCCTCGTTGAAGTCGACGAGTTCGACCTTGGGCTGCTGTGCCGGACGCTCGTTGCGGTCCTTGATCGCCTTGACGCTCGTGTCGTTGAGCGTCTGCTCCATGACTTCCTGCATCAAGGACTTGCCGTAAAGCTTCTTCAGGTGCGCCACCGGAACCTTGCCGCGACGGAAACCCTTGATCTGCACCCGATCCTTGAGCTCATCGAGCCGCGATGCGAAGCGCTCGCTGAGTTCCGCCTGCCCGACAACAACCTGCAGCGTGCGCTTCAAACCTTCTCGTGCCGTTTCCGTGACTTGCATCGTCCGTGTCCTGATTGGAGGTCGAAGCGCGCCTTCGGACCTCGCTCGACCAACTATTTAGGGAGCCGCCGATGGATCAACAAAGCGTCGATCTGCCGACTGCCGCAACTCTCGTGCGGACAGAAATCAGCCCCCACAGATATTGCTTTGAATTTGCTACGTTTTTTAAACTGCCGCATGTCACGGACACGCAGTCGTTCCCTAGGGGGAACGCCCGCATCGCGCGCCTGGAAGCCTATGCGGAGGCTTAAACAGCCTTTCGGGCAGATTGGCAATACGCTGTCGTAAAGACGAAAAAATGGGCTTTGGAGGTGCTCCTCGCCTCCCGCCGCTCGATGAGTGGCATTCCCGCGTCCGGCGGCCCGCCTGATTTCGTTCCTGCAGTGCTGCGGCCAAATTCTCCTATGCGCTGTGAGGGGTGTACCGCCGATATTGAATGCTGTTACAGATCAGGGGTGCGGATTACGGAGGTCCTCCAATGGATCTGACACGACGCGGCTTCATAAAGCTCACCGGCGCAAGCCTGGCGACCTCGAGCCTGAGCGCGCTTGGGTTCGGCGGCAGTGGTGCGGCGCTGGCGGAAGCGGTCCGGCCTTTCAAGCTGACGCACGCCAAGGAAACGCGGAACACCTGCACCTACTGCTCGGTCGCTTGCGGCATCCTGATCTACACGCTCGGCGACGGCGCCAAGAATGCGCGCTCAGATATCATTCACATCGAGGGCGACCCGGATCACCCCGTTAATCGCGGGACGCTCTGCCCCAAGGGCTCAGCTCTTCTCGATATCGTGCACGCGCCAACCCGGCTGCAGGTCCCGAAGTACCGCGCGCCGGGATCGAGCGAGTTCAAGGAAGTCAGCTGGGACTGGGCGCTCAATCGCATCGCGCGCCTTATGAAGGACGATCGCGACAAAAATTTCATCGCCAAGAACGCGCAGGGCACGACCGTCAACCGATGGCTGACCACGGGCATGCTGGCGGCGTCGGCCTCATCGAGCGAAACATCCTACCTCACGTGGAAAGTCGCCCGTTCATTCGGGATGCTGGTCTTCGACAATCAAGCACGTGTCTGACACGGACCGACGGTGGCCAGTCTGGCTCCAACATTCGGTCGCGGCGCAATGACCAATACTTGGCAGGATATCAAGAATGCCAATTTGGTCGTGGTGATGGGCGGAAACGCCGCTGAAGCGCATCCTTGTGGCTTCAAGTGGGTCATAGAAGCGAAAATCGAGAACGGTGCGAAGCTGGTCGTCGTCGACCCGCGCTTCACGCGCACGGCGTCCGTTGCCGACTACTATGCGCCGATCCGGCCCGGGACCGATATTGCGTTCCTGTCGGGCGTCATCCGCTATTTGCTCGAAAACGAGAAGATACAGCGCGAATACGTGCGCGCCTACACGAACGCCAGTCTCATCGTGAAGGAAGGATACGGTTTCGAGGACGGCCTCTTCAGCGGCTACGATCACGAGAAGGGCCAATACGAGAAGTCGACCTGGGACTACGAGCTTGACGAGCAGGGATTTGCGAAAGTGGACGATACGTGGGAGCACCCGCGTTCGGTCATGGCGCTTCTTCGCAAGCACGTCGCCCGGTACACGCCTGAGATGGTTTCGCGCATCTGCGGAACGCCGCAGGACAAGTTCCTGCACATCTGCGAGCTGATCGCTGAGACGTCGGCTCCCGACAAAGCCATGACGAGCCTGTTTGCGCTCGGCTGGACGCAGCATTCCGTCGGCTCGCAAAATATTCGCACGATGGCGATGGTTCAGCTTCTGCTCGGAAACATCGGCGTTGCCGGCGGCGGCATGAATGCCCTTCGCGGCCATTCGAACATTCAAGGATTGACTGACGTCGGGCTCTTGTCGAACCAAATGCCCGGCTACATGACGCTGCCAAAAGACAGCGAAGTGACCTTCGACGATTACATGAAGACGCGGCAGTTCAAGCCGTTGCGCCCGAACCAGACGAGCTATTGGCAGAACTACAAGAAGTTCTTCGTCAGCTTTCAAAAGTCCATGTTCGGTGACGCTGCGACGGCTGAAAACAATTGGGCTTACGACTGGCTGCCCAAACTCGACGTGCCGCTCTACGACATCATCAAGGCGTTCGAGATGATGAACCACGGGCAGATGAACGGCTACATCTGTCAGGGTTTCAATCCGCAGCAGGCGTTCCCGGATCGCGGCAAGATTCGCAGAGGGCTTTCGAAGCTGAAGTTTCTAGTCACGATGGATCCGCTCGACACGGAGACGTCGCGATTCTGGGAAAACTTCGGACCGCAGAACCCCGCCGATTCCGCAGCGATCCAAACAGAAGTCTTCCAGCTACCCACCACGTGCTTTGCGGAAGAGAACGGCTCTCTCGTCAACTCGGCGCGCTGGCTGCAATGGCACTGGAAGGCCGCCGACGCTCCCGGGCAGGCGATGTCAGACATCTGGATCATGTCCGGCATCTTCCATCGCATGCGCGAACTCTACCGCACCGAAGGCGGGGTATTCCCGGATCCGATCCTCAACTTGACCTGGAACTACACGGATCCCACCGACCCTGATCCGGAAGAACTGGCGAAGGACATGAACGGTCGCGCGCGGGCCGATCTGACCGATCCTTCCGGGGCGGTCGTGAAGAAGGGCGGGCAGCTCCTCGATGGGTTCGCGCAGTTAAGCGACGACGGCACGACGGAATCGGGATGCTGGATCTTCTCGGGTTGCTGGACCGACAAAGGCAACCAGATGGCTCGACGCGACGCCACTGATCCGCGTGATCAGGGTATCGCTCCGCAGTGGGCGTGGGCCTGGCCCGCCAACCGGCGCATTCTCTACAATCGCGCCAGCGCGGACGTCGCGGGCAATCCGTGGAACCCCGCAAAGCCGATCATCCAGTGGGACGGCGCCAAATGGATCGGCATCGATGTCCCTGATTACGGGCCGACCGTAAAGCCGTCGGAGTCCGTTGGTCCCTTCATCATGAACGTCGAAGGCGTCGGTCGCTTGTTTGCCCGCGATCAGATGGTCGAAGGACCGTTCCCCGAGCATTACGAGCCGCTTGAATCACCTGCGATCAACGTGCTGCATCCAAAGGTGCAGTCGAACCCTGCTGTGCGGGTGTTCGCAGATGATCGCGCGGACTTCGGCACGCCATCCGAGTTCCCCTACGTGGCAACGACGTACCGGCTGACCGAGCATTTCCACTATTGGACGAAGCACGCCCGCATCAACGCGATCCTGCAGCCTCAGGAGTTTGTCGAGATCGGCGAGGCGCTCGCTCAAGAAAAGGGCATCGCGCAGGGAAGCTGGGTTCGAGTGAGGTCAAAGCGCGGCTTCATCGTGTGCAAGGCCTATGTAACCAAGCGCATAAAGCCGCTGACCGTTGACGGCAAACCGACCCATGTCATCGGCGTGCCGCTGCACTGGGGCTTCACCGGACAGGCGAGGAAAGGCTACGGCGCCAACACCCTTACGCCCTCCGTCGGCGACGCCAATACGCAAACACCCGAGTTCAAGGCGTTCCTCGTCAACGTCGAGAGCGTCAACGGTCCGGAGGCCTGACGGAGCAGCCGATGTCCAATCTCCAGTCACAGGATTACATCCGCATCTCGGCTACGACCGTCACGCCGCCTGCCGCGCGCTCGTGGGAAGACCAGGTCGCCAAGCTTATCGACGTGACACGCTGCATCGGCTGCAAGGCTTGTCAGGCCGCATGCATGGAGTGGAACAATCTGCGGGATGAAGTCGGCTTCTTCGAAGGGACTTACGACAATCCCTTGGACCTCGACCCGCACACCTGGACGCTCATGCGTTTCACCGAGTACGAAAATCCCAAAGGCGATCTGGAGTGGCTGATCCGCAAGGACGGCTGCATGCACTGCGAGGACCCGGGATGCCTCAATGCCTGCCCCGCGCCCGGCGCGATCGTGCAATATGCCAATGGCATCGTGGACTTTATCAGCGAGAATTGCATCGGCTGCGGCTACTGCGTGAAGGGCTGCCCGTTCAACATCCCGCGCATCAGTCAGGCGGACCACAAGTCCTACAAATGCACGCTCTGTTCCGACCGCGTTGCGGCCAGCCTCGAGCCCGCCTGTGTCAAAGCCTGTCCGACTGGCGCGATCATGTTCGGCTCGAAGAAAGATATGACCGACTGGGCTGGGGAACGCGTCATCGATTTGAAGTCGCGTGGCTTCGAGAACGCGGGGCTTTATGATCCTCCGGGCGTAGACGGCACACACGTGATGTACGTGCTTCATCACGCGGATAAGCCTTCGATCTACGCCGGCCTGCCTGACCAACCGAAAATCAGCTCAACTGTCGAGTTCTGGAAAGGTCTTCTGAAGCCACTCGCCTTGGGCAGCATCGCGTTCGGCGTGGTTGCGGGCTTTGTGCATTGGATCACGGCAGGTCCCAACGAAGTGCAGCCAGAAGACGAGGCGGAAGCAAACCATCTATTGGCGTCAAAAGGCCGGCCGACCGCCGATCCGTCCCGCTCCATCGCGGAGGAGACGCCATGAGCTATCCGAAGGGCACCATCATCCGCAACAGCACGCCGGCGCGGCTCAACCATTGGCTCACGGCCGCCTGCTTCGTGCTGCTGACACTTTCCGGCCTGTCGATGTTCCATCCTCTGTTGTTCTGGCTATCGAGCCTATTTGGGGGCGGTCAGTGGACGCGCGCTATTCATCCATGGATCGGGGTCGTGTTGTTCGTGAGCTACTGCGGCCTCATCGTGCAGTATTTCAGGGATAACATCTGGCGGCGTGAAGACCTCGAGTGGCTGCGGGCGATCAATAAGGTGATCGTCAACAAGGAGGAAGGCGTCCCGGAGATCGGCCGCCTCAACGCGGGCCAGAAGTTCGTATTCTGGTCGATGGCGCTTCTCGTGCCAGCTCTGCTCCTGACGGGCTTGGTCATCTGGGAATATTATTTCGGGCGCGCGACGTCGATCGAGACTCAGCGCATCGCACTCCTCCTGCATTCCATGATGGCGATCGCGGCCATCCTCGTGTGGATCGTTCACGTCTACGCAGCCATCTGGGTTCGCGGCTCGATGCGCAGCATGACGCAAGGCTACGTGACGGCCGGCTGGGCTTGGCGCCACCATCGCAAGTGGTTCCGCGATCTTGTCGAGACCGATTCACCGGGACCGCGGCCCATCACGAACGAACGCGGCCGGAAATGAGGTTGGCAACGTGAGGCAGGGTGGCGCGCCACCGACCGGCAAGTGGGTTGGGAGCCCACAGGGTGGCGTTGCGACGCCGGAGCCTTTGCTGTTGCCCGATCCATCGACCCGCTTCGCAGCGACGGCTGATCGCCTTCGGACGCTCGCGGACGGCCATCCGATGCGGGAGTGGCTTCAGTTCATGGCACTTGTCGCCGATGGCCAGCATAAAGCAGCGACCACGCTTGCTGCTATCCCGGCGATTGATCCGTCCCTCATTGCGCAGTCGGTCGCCGCAAGAATTCCGCCGCTCGCCGCCGATGGGCACCACCGCCACGCGTCGTGGCGGAACGGACTTGCCGTGCTGCTGGATGCCCTTGAAGCACAGCCGCTGCCTGAGCCAGCGGTGGCGCTTAGCGCACGCATGCGTGCGCGATCAATCGACGAGATCGAAGATGTGGCGGACGACTTCCTGCGCGGAACGCTGAGTGTCGACGAGGCCGGGGCCGCGCTCTACGTAGCAGCAGCCCTGCAAGTGTATTTTGCGAAGCTTGCGGGCGGCCTCGACGCGACTGCACTTCGCCTGCTGCCGCAGCGTGGTCTCTGCCCCTGCTGCGGCTCCACGCCTGTCTCGGGTGTGATCACCGCGTCCGGCATCACGCCCGGCACGCGCTATCTCTACTGCTCGCTGTGTTCTACCGCGTGGAACCACGTGCGCGCGGTCTGCATCACGTGCGAAAGTTCCGGCAAGTTATCGCTCAAAGGAGTGGATGGCGGCTCTAGCGCCGTTCAGGCCGAGACGTGCGACGACTGCCGTACCTATGCGAAGATGCTCTATCAGGCCCGGGACACCAAGGTTGATCCCTATGCCGATGATCTCGCTTCGCTCGGTCTGGATATTCTCGTGTCAGAAGGCGACTGGGCGCGGCATGCGCCCAATCCGCTTCTTCTCGTTGGCTGATGTTAGAATTTCAAGGCCACGGCGAGCAGACCGCCGGCGATGCCGAAAAGCACGACGCTCGCCGATACGAACAGAAGCGTTTTGAGCCGAAACGAGCCTCCCACCATCGCAAGGGAAGGCAAGCTGACGGGCGGCAGCGTCAGCAGTAGCGCACCGGCCGGACCGACGCCCATGCCAAGCGCGAGCATCGCTTGAATGATCGGCACTTCACCGGCCGTCGGAATGACGAAAAGCATGCCGGCGACGGCGAACGCGACGATCCACCAGATCTCGTTACCGATGGCCGGACCGATCTCGGGGAACAAAAATGCGCGCGCGGCGCCCAGCGCCAAAACGAGGATGATGTATTCAGGAATAAGGCGGATGGCCATGCGCGTGAGAATTTCGAGCCAGCGTAGAAACGCATTGGGCGTATCCGAATCCGTCATTGCCGACTTCGCCGTCAACTCCGCAATTCTTGCTTCCGCGGCTTCCGCCTCCTTCGGCGTCACCATGAGATTCACGAGATAGCCGAGGCCGAATACCATCAGAATGCCAAGGACGACGCGAAGCGCGACCCAATTCCAACCCAGCACGAAGCCCATGAAGACCATCGTCGCCGGATTGAGAACGGTGTTGCCGAGCCAGAATGCAATCGCAGCGCCGGGCGAGGCCTCCCGCGCTCGCAGGCCCACGACGACCGGAGCTGCGCAACACGTGCACATCATGCTTGGTACGGACAGGATACCGGCCGTCGCGACGCTGCCAAATCCTGTGCGACCTAGGAGACGGGCAATCCAATCTGCGGGAAGAAGAGCCTGAATGGCCGAGCCAAGAAGGAGGCCAAGCACCATGGCTTGCCAGATCGCCTTACCGTAAGCGAGGGCGTAATTGAGGGCGGCATCCCACGACGGAGCTGGCGCGGCCGACGACGTCCCCATCAAAATGGAATTGCCAATCGAGTGATGCTCCGCCGCCAGAAAGGCCTTGTTGTAGTAGGGAAACCATTTCACGTAGAAGAGGCCGATGACAGCGACGGCGAGGAAGACCATCCATCTCATCGTCATGTCGGCTTGGCGAGTGGAATTCATCTTGCGCTCCGAACGGTGCATTTGGGCAAATGGTGCCGTGGCGACGGCGACAATGTCCACCTATATCCAAGTTTACGATGCGGCTTAGCGCCGTTCCAACCACGCCATCATCCTCAGACAAGGCAGGATACATGTCGGTGCCTACAATACGCTTGACCGATCTCGCGCACGGCGGCGGCTGCGGCTGCAAACTCGCGCCTTCCCTGCTGCAGGAATTACTTGCGAAGCAACCGGGCGGTAGCGCGTTCTCCCAACTTGTCGTCGGCACGGAGACCGGCGATGACGCGGCCGTATGGCAGATAGACGACAATCAATGCATCGTCGCGACCACCGACTTCTTCATGCCAATGGTCGATGATCCGCGCGATTTCGGCCGCATAGCTGCGGCCAACGCAATTTCCGATGTGTACGCGATGGGTGGCCGGCCGATCTTGGCATTGGCCATTCTCGGCATGCCTCTGGGAAAGCTTGCCGTCGAGACCGTTCGCGAGATCCTTTCGGGCGGCGCATCCATCTGCGCGGAGGCAGGGATCCCGATTGCCGGCGGCCATTCGATCGACTCGCCGGAGCCAATCTATGGACTGGCCGTCATAGGGCTTGTGAGCCCTTCGAATGTGCGACGAAACTCTGGTGCGAAGCCCGGAGATGCGTTGGTCCTGACCAAGGGTCTAGGCGTTGGCATTTATTCCGCTGCTTTCAAGAAGGAGAAGTTGCCGCCCGATGCGTACGCGGAATTGATGGCCACTACGACGCTCCTCAATCGCGTCGGGCAGGTGCTCGGTGAGGATGACGGCGTGCACGCGATAACCGACGTCACCGGCTTCGGCATTCTTGGGCACGCACTCGAGATGGCGCGGGGCAGCGGCGTCGCGATTGAACTCAGGGTCGCAGACTTGCCGATGCTGTCTCAGGCGCAAGCGCTCGCAGAAGCGGGCTTCATCACCGGAGCGTCAGGGCGGAATTGGTCGAGCTATGGTCACGACGTCGTCTTGCCGGATCGACTTCCGCAATGGCAGACGGCGCTACTGACCGACCCGCAGACGTCGGGCGGCCTTCTCATCGCCTGCGCGGGCGATCGCGCGGAAGAAATCCGCGGTCAAATTGAAAAGGCGGGTTACCCGATAGCACGCATCGTTGGTTCGGTGGTTCCAGGCGCGCCGCAAATTCTTGTTCGGTGAAGAACGCTCAAGACGTTTGCGTCTTGGGGAAAGTTGGCGGAGGAGAATGGGAGTCGAACCCACCAAGGGCAGGCTCGCTGCCCCACTCGGATTTGAAGTCCGAACGCCCCACCGGGGACGATTCTCCTCCGTTGTCGGCCGGCGACGAATGCATGACGTCACCAAACAAGTCCAGCCGATGCTCGTTCATGCGACGCAAGTCGCCCTTGCGCAGCGTCACGCCGTTGCGATCGAAGAACTCGAGGATTTGGATGGCGACCTTGCGGCCGTTGTTCAATCGATCCCTGAATTCCGCGGCGTTGAACCACCTCGTCTCTGACTTGGCAGCGAGATCAATGGCAATTTGCACCATCTCGCGAACAGTGTGACGCAGAAAAAAGTGGTCGTGAGCGATTTCATCCGCGCGGCCGAGCCGGCTCGCCGACTTCATGAGCCGTCGCACCTCTCGCTCGGGCATTCCCGCAGAGTTGGCGATGTCGCGCACGCGTGGGGGCCGAAAACGTTCCTCGCCGCCGAGTTGTCGAGCGATCGACGCCCATATTTCTTCATCGATGGGAGATAGACGCGATTGATGCGATGCCAAGCGGACGAAGGCACCGTCGAGCACGATGGCTCCGTTGTTCGTTATTCTTTGAATCGCGGCCTTGAATGCAGCCTTGGGGAGATGCGGCTCGACCGCCAGACGAAGTTGCTCGCGGCCAATGCCCTGAACATCTGGATTGCCGGAGTGGAACTGCGTTACGCGATCCGTCAAATTCGCGACGAAAGTTTGCCAGCGATCCGGCATCATAGCGGTGGCTGTTTCGCCGGCGGTCAACACCACGAGTTCCAGCGCGGATGCCGCGCATTCCGCCTGGGCCGACGAAAGTGCGCGATCACGGGCAAAGGCATTGAGGTCAGCGACGAAGGGCGGAGCGGACAGCAGCTTTGAGAATGCTTGCTCCGGATCGCCGATCGCCAAGGCATCGAGCTGGGCACGACGTTCAGCCGTTCGGCGCTTACGTGCGGGAGCACGGAGGTCGATGAATTTGCCGCCGCCGATCGTGCGTTGGGCAGATACGTCGCGGATGACGAAGCGATCGGGCACGGCTGCCGCGATCGGCCTATCGAGAACGAGCTGGACCATCGCGGTTGCGCCCGGAGGAATCGATTTATCGTCCAGGAGCACGATGCGCGCGCCGACTTCCGTCGCCGCATGATGCAAGCGCACGGGAAACCATTGCCCCAGCGCTTTTTCTTCGGACGACAGAACGCGAAGTACGGCGTCGATGCGATCGGTCGGCGCATGAAGCGACGGATCGACAACGACGTCGCCGCGTTGAATCGCGTCCTTGCTGATGGCGGGGCCAGCCAGATTGAGCGCGCAGCGGTCGCCAGCCCAGGCGATTTCTGCAGGCTTGTTCTGCGCGTGGATGGAACGCACTCGCGCTAGCAATCCCGATGGACTGATCTCGACGTTGGCACCGATGCCAACGAAGCCCGAAAGAACCGTTCCCGTCACAACGACGCCGACGCCGGCCAATGTGAAGACGCGGTCGATGGCCAGACGAAAGCGGCCTTCGGGCGAACGCGATGGGATCGCTTCTGCAACATTCACGAGGTAATCGCGTAAGTGGCCGATGCCCTCCCCCGTCAATGCCGAGACGGGCTTTATCTCCACGCCTTCGAGGTGGGTGCCGGCTACAGCGGCGCGAATTTCCGCCATCACTTCTGCGAGGCGCTCGGATGACACGAGATCGGCTTTTGTGAGCGCGATGACGCCGTGCGTTATGCCGAGCAGATCGAGAATGGCCAAATGCTCGCGCGTTTGAGGCTTCATGCCATCATCCGCCGCGATCACGAGCATCGCGAGATCGATGCCGCTCGCGCCGGCGAGCATGGTATGCACGAGACGCTCATGTCCGGGAACGTCAATGAAACCTAAGATCTTGCCATCGTTTGCCGGCATGTAGGCGAAGCCGAGATCAATCGTGATTCCTCGCGCCTTCTCTTCCTTCAGCCGATCGCCATCGACGCCAGTCAGGGCTTTGACCAGAGCCGTCTTACCGTGATCTATGTGTCCGGCAGTGCCGATGATCATTGGTGCGAAAGCCAGCCTACCGATTAGGCAGGATCATGGAGATTGAGGTTCGCGAGAACAGATAGAAACGCCGCTTCGTCGGTCAAACATCTGAGGTCGAGAATAAGGGCGCCATCCTCCAGACGGCCGATGACTGGACGTTCGAGACGCCGGAGATCAGTGCTCAGGCGCTCAAGAGCGAGGCCTCCCGAATTTGAGCTGATCGCCAGACAGAAACTGGCAATCGTATCGAGAGGTAGCGCGCCCGAGCCGATCTGGCTTTGACACTCGCGAGCCTGCACTGAAAAGCCCGGCCCCACAGCAGATTGAACCGCTGGGAGGATGCGTTTTGCCTGAGCCGCTATGTCGGCCTGCGGGCGCGCCAGGAGACGCAACGTCGGGAGACGCTCCGCCAGGCGGTCCGGATCGCGATAAAGCTTCAGCGTCGCTTCAATGGCGGCGAGCCTTATTTTATCGACGCGCAGCGCTCGCTTCATCGGATTGCGATTGATCGCGGCGATAAGCTCCCGCTTGCCGACGATGAATCCGGCCTGCGGGCCGCCCAGCAGCTTGTCACCGGAGAACGTCACGATATCGGCGCCCTCGCTGATGGCATCGCGGACCGTCGGCTCCCGCTTCAGTCCGAATTGGGACAGGTCGATGAGTGAGCCGGAGCCAAGATCGTTCATCAGCGGTACCCGCGCTTCAGTAGCGATTTCGGCGAGTTCGGGCGCCGCGACTTCCGTTGTGAAGCCCATGATGCGGTAGTTGGAGGTATGAACCTTCAAGATCACGCCCGTCGCGGCATTGACCGCGGAACGATAGTCGTTCGGATGGGTGCGATTGGTCGTCCCGACTTCGACGAGCTTCGCGCCGGCTCGGGACATGATGTCGGGCATGCGGAACGCGCCGCCAATTTCGATCAACTCGCCTCGCGAGACGATCGCTTCGCGTCCCCCGGCCAGGGTATTCAATGCCAGAAGCACAGCGGCGGCGTTATTGTTCACGACCGTTGCGTCTTCCGCGCCGGTGAGCTCGCGAAGGAGGGCGCGAATGTGATCATCGCGTTCTCCGCGCTTACCGTTGGAAAGATCGTATTCCAGCGCCACCGGGTCGCGCATTGCCGCAACGGCAGCTTCGATTGCGGCTTCAGCGATGAGGGCGCGGCCGAGATTGGTGTGAAGGACCGTACCCGTAAGATTGAAGAGTGGCCGCAAAGTCGAGCGGTCGTCGTTGGCAAGGCTCGCAAATGCGCGCTCGACGACCTTAGCCGTGCTCGGCGGATCGGAAGCGCCCGCTTTCAATTCCGCTCGAGCTTCGGAAAGCATGAGGCGAACTGCTGCGGTCGCTGCCTTCTGACCGAAACGCTCCAGGAGCAGGGCCGCTTCGTTGCTTTTCAGAACGGCATCAACAGAAGGTAGAGCGCGCAAGCGAGACGTCTTGGAATCCAATCGATCCTCGGGGCTAGATAAAGATCGCGTCCGCTATGCTAGCGATTTTCGGAATCCCCGTAAGAGGCAAACAGCCGAGAGCTTAACGGTTTGCT
>NZ_RXIZ01000015.1:69970-112825 GCF_003987855.1 Hyphomicrobium sp. | reverse complement strand
GGTGCGCCAACAACGCCTCGGCTGTCGTATGAACGCCCGCCTCGCGCGCAACCCGCGCGATCTGATCGGCGCGGCAATACGGCGTCGACGTCCATCCACCCTGCACATACTGGAAGTTTCCATCGCAGCGCGGCCTGCGCCCCGCTTCAGCCGACGACGCCCAAAGGCCGAGACACGCAGCTAAAACACAGGCGATGGCAAGACGAAGCATGATCGTTTCCAGGCTACCGCGTTCAATCGCAGACTAAACGCGATAGACCATTCGTATAAAGCTTTGATGTTGTCACGGGCACCGACATCAGGTCGCGTGTCACTTCCGGGACTCAGCCAGACGTCCTTGCCAGAAGCGCTTGCCTTCCGAGACATGCCAGGCGAGCAGTCCTGGTACGCCTATGATGACCTCTTTGGCGCGCTTCAGCAGGGAAAGCGCGAGCGCGACGTCCGGACCCAAACCGAACAGCGCTCCGACGACGACATAGCCGCCTTCCTGCACGCCCGCGGCCCAGGGTACGACGAATGCCGCCGTCCGTAATGCGAACACCAGGCTTTCGAGCGACAGAACATCGCCCGCAGACAAACTGTGGCCCATGAACCAGAGCGCGAGCCACGTTTCCAGTGCCCCGGCCAGCCAGCCAGCGACATGAAGGCCGATCGACGCGGCAACCGCACGCTTGTCGCTGTAAATTCCCTGAATAGCGGTATGGATCGTGCCGGTGTCCGACAGCCCTTCCCACGCACGGGTGAAACCCAGTTTGGCTGGAAGCGACTCCAGGAACAGGATGAGCCCGTGCCTCTGAGCGACGAGAAATCCTATCACGGCGATCGTCGCCACGACGAGGCCCCCAGCTGCCCACCAGGCGACGGGTTCGCTCGGATGATAGGCGAAAAGGAAGGCCAGTCCCATGAAGGTGTAAATGAGCTGACTCAGCATCTCGGTCGTCATGTCGACGATGGTGGTTGCCGCCGCGACGTTCATCCGCAGGCCGTGTTTCGTCAGCTCGCGGGCGCCCGCCGCCTCACCGGCTCCGGGCACAATGGCAAGAAGGTTGCCGACGCTATCGCGGATCCAGCGGGCCCAAAGGAACGTAGCGCCCCGGTTTTGCGGGTACTTCTCAATCAAAAGAACACGCCAGCTCCAGGCGCAGAACGATAGCGAAAGAAAATAGGCGCAGAGCACGGCCGCCATTCCACTGAAGCCTGCCGTGGCCATGGCATCCCAAACTTCGGAGATGCCAAAATAGGCAATGAGGCAGACGGCCAGCAGAATGCCCAGGGTCGCGGCAATGAAGAACGCGGTCCGCGACGCTCCCGATTTCGTGTCGACGTCAGCGCTCATCACTTCTCTCCGAGAGAGGTCGCGACGCGGTCGCCGCCGAGTGGGGTGACGTTCCGGCCGTCCGCGATGAGCTTCCGGAATGTCTCATAGGTGAAGATGTTTTTGCCCCATTTCACTTTGTTGCCGAACAGGCCGAATGCCCAAGCAAAAAAGCAGACGCACTCCCGGATTGGAACAAGCCACGGCTGCGCAGGCGTGTTCATCCTGAAGCTCCGGCGGACCTGATAGTGAAGCGCAATTCGGAGAACGATTTCGGTTGCGATGATGCCTAGTCCGACCACTGTCGGCCAGGGAAGCAATAGAACAAGCAGAAGGGGCAGCGGCCACGTGATCACCGACATGAAATGGTCGCCTGGGCGACAGAACCGCTCCATGCGCTGCCATAGGATTTCGTGACGGAAGAGTTCAGAGAAGCTTTTCTCGGCGACGATGGTGTCGCAACAGTATGACGACAGCACCACCTGATAGCCGCGCTGCGCCGTGAGGTTGCCCAGCGCAAAATCGTCGGGAAAGAAGTTCGCGAGGTGATTGAAGCCGCCGAACGATTCGAGCGCCTCGCGGCGAACGCTGCACATCGCGAATACGAAATCGATGCCGCGAAGACCGACGTCGACGAGTACAGATGGCGCGAACCAGTCGCTGATGTTCATGGTGCCGAAGTCGGCGGCAGCGGCTCCCCCGTAGGGCAGACCTTTATAGATCGAGGCCACCGCGCCGACCTTTGGATCGATCAGCGGTGCTGCGAGCGAGGCGATGCAATTGCGATCGACCTTGAGATCAGCGTCCGCAACAATCAGAATGTCGTAACGGGCCGCCCGGTAGATATTTGCAAGATTTGATGCGCGTGGATTTGGGCCGACGAGGCTCGCGTCAACGACGAGACGCAAATCGCGATCCGGAAATTCGCTCATCAGGCGCTTGACGACGGCCACCGCCGGATCACTTTCCGAGTGCGCGCCGAAGATCACTTCGTACTCAGGCCAGTCCTGATCGCAGAAAGTGCGCAGGCATTCGTAGAGGAAGGGTTGCGCACCGTGCACGGGTTTCAGGACGGAAACGGGCGGCCTGAACCCAGCAGCGGGTGTCACCGGCTTCTCGCGGAAGCGCCATGTGAAATAGAGCGCCAGCACCAAATAGGCGAGAGCTGCAAGACCGAGAATGACGCCGGCGATCACGAATGGGTTCAGAACGAAGATTGGCAGATCCATTCGTCAAGTGTCTCCAAGGCAAGTGCGCGAAGGGTGCTGCGGAGGTGGGGCCACAGCGTGACCGGCCTAGCACAAATGTAGCGGCATTCTAGATTTACGTTGCAAATGCGGCTTTGAATGTCAGCGGGTGCAGCCCGAGAGCCTCAACTTTAGCCCGGACTTCGGGGCTGATCAGACCTCGGTATTCCTCAAAGGAAGGATAAGCCGCGGGATCGCTCGCCGCCATGGCCGGGTGCGCGTAAACCTCGGTGATTCCATCGGGAAGATGGTCCAGATAGGCGAGCAGCCGCCCCTCGGTCATGCCTCCCGTATCCGTAACGCCGAAAACCTGATCGTTGAGAGCGAGGCCCGCCGATTCGAGTTTACGGCGCATGCGTTGCGTCAGACCCGCGTAGAACGCCCAGTTGAAAAAGCGCCGGATCGGCTTGTCGGCCCCTGCTCGCCATGACGGACCGAAGGGTTCGACGGGGAATCGCACCGGCGGCGAACCAAATCTCGGCGCCAGCTTGGCGATCGCGTCGGTGACAACGGGATGCATATGAAAATGGTGATGGCCATTAACATGGTCCATCACGAGCCCGGTGCGTGCGAAGCGCTCGAACTGCGCCGTGATCTCGGCTTCGGCCTGGCGGCGCATTTCAGGAGAGAAGAACAGCTTAAATCCGAAAGCTTCCGGATTGTTGGAGAAGTTGCCCTCCGGGTCGACGAGATCCGGTATCTGCTCCGGCGGCAGGACAGGGCGGCTATCCACCAAATGGATGTGAAGGCCGACGCCGAGATCGGGCAATCGCCGCGCCCGGTCCACAGCGTCTTCGAACGCTTCGCCGCCGGTCATAAGGCTCGTCGCCGAAAGAATGCCTTCCGTATGAGAGGCCTCGATGCCCTCATTGACAGGCAGCGACATTCCGAAATCATCAGCCGTCACGATCAGAGATTTCACGCGCCGATCTCCCTCAGAGCTGCGCCTCGACGGTCGACAGGGCGGAGTTTATGGAATCCTCCATGCCCACATAATCCCATAGCCCATAGCGGCCGATGGGATGTATGCCGACCTCATTGAGCCGGGAAAGAATGTCTTCCACAAGCCGGTCACGCTCGGGCGTGTGGTGAACGTAGGCGCAGCGTATCACGTGCGTCACGGAGCAAATGATGTCCTGGCTCTTCACCCATCCGAGCGATTCCAGGGATCGGATTACAGCGGCTTGTGTCTTAGAGACGATGTCGACACTGTCGATCTGCTCGCCCGGTACGCCGACCTCGACATAGACCGCGTTCAATCCGTGCGACGCCATTGCGGAGCTGATGTTCGAGTAGCAGCCGAAGCGGTAGAAAGGAATGTCGCGATCAGGGACGTAAACCCAGTGGGCGTCCTTCAGTGACTCAGGCAGCCTGCCGCGAACGCCGAAGTTGAAGCTGATCGTGGAACTGTGGCTCAGCTTAGATGCTGCATCCAAAAGCTCCGGATCGCCGGACAAACCGCAGAGCGCTTTCAACGGAATGCTGGGAAACATTTTCTCCCAGGCGACGCTCAGTCCCGAGCTGGTGGTCGCGACCCGGTTATGAAGATCGAGCCGAACGATCTCCTCGGTTGTTGCGACGTTTGTCAAACCTTGCGCCAGACCGCGCGTCAGAACGTCTATCCCGCCGCGCTTAGGATACCAAAAGGTCGAGTTGTACTCCGCAAACTGCTCGCCCGTGTTGGCGAAACCGGCACGAATGCGCTTCTCGTCCGGCAATGGGAAGAAGCGCTTGACCGCGCCGATCGACAAGCGCCCAAGCGGCGTCGCCATCGTCTTTTCGTTTTGCGGAATGAGAAAATTGTCGGCTACGACCTGGCCGAAACCTGAAACGATGAAATCACGAAAGCCGGTGACATCCCCATTCGGCGCCGGCCGTTGGTCGTAAGACGCTTCGCAGGCGTTGCGGAGGTCATGCGGCAACTCACCGAGGTGGTATTGGATCGGCGCCGTAATCAAACGGCCGCCGGCGTAGAAGTAGGACTTGCGTTCGACGGTTTCCCAATCGTCGTCGTTCAGATGCGCATACGGCACTTGCCCCGGCGAGGGATAGCGACGGAGATGGAGAAAGTGGCCGGTGTAGTCGAAGCAGAAATCTTCGACTTGGGTCGTCCGAGTTAGGCCGCCAACGGCGGGGCAACGCTCGAGCAGAACATAGTCGCGGCCGCTGGCTTGCAAACACTGGGCGGCGGCCAGTCCAGATATTCCCCCGCCGGCGACCAGCCATTTTCGTGACATTACTGCTCAATCCGGAATTGCCGCGACCCGTTCGCGTCACGACGGCCAAAACCACGCCAAAAGAACCTTCAACTGGCCCGGAAAGACCGCCCAGTGGAGCGATGCTTTAGACATGCATTAACGAATCCGCAAGCACGGGCGCATGCGGCGTAGGGGATGCGAGAACGCGCGATTTTTCAGAACGTTATGTCGATGTTGGTGCGGGCGGAGGGATTTGAACCCCCACGACTTGCGCCGCTGGAACCTAAATCCAGTGCGTCTACCAGTTCCGCCACGCCCGCAGCCATACATGAGCCCGGCTCATCGCCTTGGCTTCGAACCGGATGCGCATGCGCCGCCGGGAGGGCGTGTCATACTGAAAAGCGAAACCGAAAACAACGCGGAAACGATGTCGCCGGAGCCTCCAATCTTGGATCGGCCGTGCATTGCCCTAGAGCCGCAAAAACCCTACTTCAGCTTGCGGGGCCGAGTAGATTTGCCTATGTCCACACCCACCTCCACGAATGTCATTTTCGATAACCTGTAGGACCGTCCTTGCCTGACACCGCCAAAAACTGGATCGTCGAGACAGATTGGCTCGCTGATCACCTGTCATCGCCCGATTTGATAATTCTAGACGGCAGCTGGCATCTTCCGACCGAAAACCGCGACGCCAAGAAGGAGTATCTCGCCGAGCATATCCCCGGCGCGCTGTTCTTCGATATCGACGACCTGTCAGACGAGAAATCGTCCCTTCCCCACATGCTGCCCTCGACCGTGAAATTTGCGTCCCGCATGAAGAAAATGGGCATCGGCGACGGCGCGCGAATCGTCGTTTACGACACCACCGGAATCTTCTCGGCAGCGCGCGTTTGGTGGACATTCCGTGCGATGGGCCACCGGGACGTCGCCGTCTTGAATGGCGGCCTCAAAAAATGGAAGGCCGAAGGGCGGCCAACGGAAGACGGTCCGCCGCCGAAGCGCTCTGAGCGGCACTATACGCCGCTACAGAACACCGAGATCCTCCGCGATCTGGAAGACATGAAGGCCTTGCTCAAAAAGAACGGGGTCCAGATTGTCGATGCTCGACCCGCCGGCCGTTTCGAGGGCAAAGTTCCGGAGCCGCGCCCAGGTCTGAGACAAGGTCACATTCCAGGTTCCAAGAACCTGCCGTCGCAGAAGCTTCTGAACCCGGACGGGACCTATAAGTCAGCCGACGAACTCAAAAAGCTGTTCGCCGATATCGGCATAGACCCATCGAAGCCGGTGGTGACGACCTGCGGCTCGGGCGTAACGGCTTCGATGCTGGCGCTCGCCCTTGCCGTCGTGGGACAGACGAATGCTGCCGTCTATGATGGCAGCTGGGCCGAATGGGGTCAGGAGAACGGGCTTCCTATCGAGACCGGTCCTGCGAAGTAGTTTTGGCGCTCACCGACAAACGAAAGGGCGCGCCGACCGATTGGCGCGCCTTTTTCATTTTGGCCGGGCCAAGTGCCTCTCTATGCGGCAGCGGGCGTGGGTTGCTCGATCGCCTTTTCGATCCACGAGATGATCTCTGTCGACGTTGGCGAAAGCCTAGTCGAGAACGATCGCAGAAGCTGGCCGTCACGACCAACAAGGTATTTGTGGAAGTTCCACGTCGGCGCTCCTCCCGGCCCCACGGCATCAGCTGCCCACTTGTAGAACGGGTGCGCATCAGGCCCGATCACTGGCTGCTTTGAAGCAATCGGGAATGTGACGCCGAAAACGCCCTGGCAGAACGCGCGTATTTCGCCGTCAGCGTCAGGCTCCTGCTCACCAAAATCGTTCGACGGCACGGCGATGACGATGAGCCCCGCGGATTCGTAACGCCGCCAAAGCTCCTGCAAATCTCCGTACTGCTTGGTGAAGCCGCAGAGCGAGGCGGTGTTGACGATCAGAAGAGGACGACCGCGCCACGCTGAAAGTTTCAGCGGCGCGCCGTCAATGCCGGTGAACTCGAAGTCGTGTCCGTTCCCCGTGGGAGGATTGCTCGGCGCCCGGCTCGAAGGTGCCGTCAGCATCGAGAAGAGGTTCACGCCTGAATTCCATAGCTTACGCACTTTCACCTCGCTCCTTCGATGTTTTGCTACGTTGCCATGGAGAACTATACTACTCGGGCAACTTCGTGGTCGAGCACGCCAATTAAGCTTGTTCCACCCGGAACAGCCGGTACCCGGCTCCACATCTACAGTGCCTCCATCAAACACAGAGCGCGATGCTCATCTCAAGGAGGAACTAGAAATGACGAAATTCGCCAACGCCCTGACAGTCGCCGCTGCTTTCGCTGCAATCGCCTTCGGCACTTCCGCTGCCAACGCAGGTGGCGGCGCGAAGGAAGTGTTCATCCAGGACTACCAGTTTGCAAAGCCGATGCATGGCTATTCCGGCCACTCGGGCAACTACTATTGCGATTATCAGCGTCTGCCGAACCGCAAATGCATCATCACGGCGAGCGGCGCGGAAAGCTGCAAGATCGTGGGCTGGACCCTTCGCGAGATGTGCCAGTAGAGAATTAGGAAACACCGTTCGAAGAGGCGATTTCAAAAGCTCCGGGCCCCCGGAGCTTTTTTGTATTTATGCGGATCATTCGCTGTAAGATCTTGCCGCCATCGCCTTTGCGAGCATTTTTCATCACGTTTTTCACCTGTTCCGGCCGAAACAGCAAAGGCGGGTTAAAGTCTCTAATTTCGCTCGTGAAGTTGGTTCGAGATTTCGCTTGGCCAGCAACTGCATCTTTAAGGAGGATAGCAACATGAGCATCGATGAGAACGACCGTCCGCGACGCGGCGGCATCATAGCCAAAACATTTTTCCTGCTTTTGGCCGTAGGCGCGGGCGCTTTTGGCGCGATCGCGCTGACCCACAGCGACTTGCTCGTCGCAAAGGGCAGCGACGACGTCATCAAAAACGAGGTTTACGAGTCGAAGATCGACTGGGCTGCCGCAGCGCCTGGCCGCATCGAACCGAAGTCGGGCCTCGTTCGTGTCGGCGCGCAGTTGCTCGGCCGCATTGCCGAAGTCAACGTCAAGCTCAACGACAAGGTCGAAGAAGGTGAGCTTCTGATCCGTCTCGACGATGAAGAAGCGCGCGCGCGCCTTCAGGCCGCGGAAACGGAAGCTGCTTCACGCAAACGCGAGCGCGATGCTCAGCCGCTGGATAAGGCGCGCGATGAACTTCGTACCGCCGAAGACAACGTCTTCTCCGCTGAGCGCGCTTTGACCAATGCTCGGTTCGGACTCGAGTACGAGCTTCAGGCAGAACGGCAAGGAACCGGCAGCGCGGCTCGCGTTGCAGATGCTCGTGACGATCTCGCCAAAGCGAAGACGAAGCTGCAGAAGGCCCGCGCAACCTACGCCACCGCGCAAGCCAAACCCGATGTTCCTGCGCCAAACCGGCTGGAATCGGCACTTCAGGCGGCGCGTTCCGATGTGGCCGTCGCTGAGGCTTTGCTCGAGAAAACCCGTGTCCGCGCCCCGGTTGCCGGCACTGTTCTGCAGCTCCCCGCAAAGGCAGGCGAAATGGTTTCGCCCTCTCCTGAGCAGTCGCTCGTGGTTCTTGGTGACATGTCGGTCGTGCGCCTGAAGGCTGAAGTCGACGAGATCGACGTCTCGAAGATCAAGGTCGGCGGCAGGGTCAAAGTGAAGAGCAATGCTTATCCCGGCAAGGAGTTCGACGGCACGGTTGCTGATCTCGCTCCGACACTCACTTCACCGCAGTTCGCGCTACGTGGCGCACGCCGGCCGACCGATGTCGAAGTGCTCGAAGTGACCGTCGATCTGGAGGGTAATCCTCCGCTGCTTCCCGGCATGCGAGCAGACGCTTTTTTCAAGTAACGGCGCGACGCGCCGCTCCTCCCGAAGCTCCGCGCCTCACTCGTATCGCGGCGCGGAGCTTGGAGGATTAGTGAAAGCCAGCGGCGGCTCGCTTCCTCCTTAGTGAAGCCGCTGCCGGCCTGAAGGCGGGAGAGATGTGCAATCGGGGCATGCGGCCCGATCGGCACGCCTCTCCCGCCAATTTTTTTTCATGCTGAAAACGCTCCGTACGCATCCTGTTTCGGCCGGAACAGCGAAAGTCCGAAGCCACCGTCATCCTGCAATCATCAGAAACCAAGGCTTATGCGGGAGACAAAGATGTACGGAGAAATCAAGAAATTCCGCGCCGATCTCGGCATCGGCGTTATTCGCGCAGAAGACGGACGCAGCTACCGTTTCGATGGCGGCGAGATCCGCAATCGCCGCGATGATCTCGAAGGTCATGAGGTCCATTTCGAGATCGGCAGCTTCAAAGCTCGCGATATCATTGTGCTTGCCGGATCGCCCTGGGCGGCCTTCGGCGGCATCGCCCTCTAAAGATTGAAGGAGACCGCGCGATGCACAGCACGCTCAATGTAGCCGACGTCCCCACCGTGGACGCGTCCGATATCGCATTCGTTCTGAGGCTGCTGATCGACAGCGGTCGGGGCCTGGCCTTGCTTCGTGGACTGAACGAAGGCGAGATCCGCGAGCTGGAGGAGAAGATCTGGAACGAGTATCAGGGCACCGCCAATTCGCGCGTGGCGATCGCACTTCGCTTTCGCGCGCTCCTCGCAGTGTTCAGCAGCCGCCGCGTCAAGGCGCTGTTTCTCGAGCGTGGTTATCCGGTCTTCGGTGCGCTGGCGCACTGGACTGCCGCGCAGCCGCTAAACATCCGGTTCGGCTTCAACTCTCAGCGGCTGCTGATCGCCTTGGAAGCGATGACCGCCCCAACGCGCCATGCACAGGCCGCAACTGCCGAGATGCGCATCGCAGCCTAACCTACTGAAATCATGATTTAATATTCGGCCGTCCGCCATGTTCCAGCAGGAACAGCGGATCGGCGCGCGGCGGAGCATTGTCGGCTCATGAACCGGGATGGCCCGGACCCAAACAAGTAACCAGTTGCCTGTGGAGGCTACGATGACGAAGACAACAATCGCACTCGCCGCTGTCGTGGCCGCCCTGACGGCAGCCAACACGGCCCATGCCGATGGCGTTCGCGTCGGCTTCGGCTTCCCGCTCGGCTCGTTCGTTGCACATTCGAACGAGAGCTACAGCGCTCGGGATTTCCGTCAGGCCGAGAAGCCCCGTTACGCCCGTAGAGATCTTGAAGACGATGCCCCGGCTCGCAGGGTCGTCAAGGTTAAGAAGCAGCCTCAGCCCCAAGTGGCCGAAGCCGTCATCGAGAAGCCCGTTCTCCAAGAGGCGAAGCGGGAGGACATGCTCACCACCGCGCCGTCAACGCCGGCTGCAGAGAAAACAGTGATCAAGAAAAGCGATGCGGAGGTAACCAAAGCGACGTCCGCTCCGGCCGGGAAAATTTCGACGGCCGAAAACACCGCTGACAACGCGTCCGACGCGGCAAAGAAAGATAGCGGTGAAAACGCTGGCGGAGCAGAAACGAAGCACGTCTGCCGGCGGTATTCACCGGCCATTGCCGCACTCGTCGATGTTCCTTGCGAATGAGAGTAGCCCCAGGGCCAAATGCTATGTGCCCTGGGAAACATCCGCACACAACTATATCCTTTATTGTCCGACCAACGCCTCAGGGAAGGACCAGGTCATGGAACTCGCAGTAACAGCCCAGCCATTCGCTCATCAGCGCGCCGCGCAATCGCAACGTCCAAGGTCGCGCGGCCGGCGGCTGCCGATGGTCTTCAAGCTCGCCTACCGCAATCTTTTCCATGACCGGTTGAGCTTCATCGTCACGATCGTGGGCATCCTCTTTTCGGTTGTTTTGGTCGCCATTCAGTCCGGCATCTATCTGGGATCTGCAAACAAGATTGCGACGATCATCGACGCAGCGCCCGCTGATCTTTGGGTCGTGCCGCTCGGAACGAAGAGCTACGACGATCCGTCGTTCCTGTCGGGACGGGAACGCTACACCGCGTTGTCGGCGCCTGGCGTCGAAGCTTCGGAGGATATGGTCGTTTCCTTCGCTCGCTGGCGTAAGCCGCTCGGTGGCGAAACGACTGTGCTGCTAATCGGTACGGCGGGCGACAGCCCGAAGGCTCTTCCTGCCAACATCATCGAAGGCAGCCGTGGCGCGCTCGAAGCTCCCAACACCGTTGCGATAGACCGCAGCTACTTCAACGATCTTGGAGTGAGCAAACTCGGAGAGAATGCCGAGCTCAACGGAACTGCCGTCAAGCTGGTGGCGATCACGAAGCGCGTGCGCTCATTCACGACGTTGCCGTTCGTCTTCACATCGATCGATGAAGCGCGCAGGCTGTCGGGAGCCAATCAAGAGCAGGCAAGCTATCAGCGCGTGAAGCTTCTTCCCGGTGCGAACATCGAGACGGTGCGCAATGAAATTCAGGCCCGCCTTCCCGACACGGAAGTCCTAACGCAGGCCGAGTTCCGCACCCGCAGTCAGGACTACTGGTTGAAGCAGACCGGCGCGGGTGCCGCGCTCGATGCCGGAAAACTCCTGGGTCTGATCGTCGGCATTGTCATCGTTGCGCAGACACTCTATTCGAGCACAAAAGACCACATCAACGAGTTCGCAACGTTGCGCGCCCTCGGTGCCGGGGCTGGGTACATTGTCAAGGTGATCCTCATTCAAGCCGTACTTTCCGGATTGATCGGTTACGTCTTGGGAATGAGCCTGGCGTTGCTCGCCATTCATCTTGCACAGGATACAAAGCTCACCATCATCATGACGGTGCCGCTGGCCGCACAGCTCTTCGCGATAACAATCGGCATGTGCGTGTTCGCCGCCATCAGCGCCATCATCAAGGTTGTTCGTATCGATCCGGCCGTCGTGTTCAGCCGCTAATCTGAGGGAAGGAATTCTAACATGACGACCGAATCGAAAGTGATTGTCGAAGCTGAAGGCATCGTGAAGGTGCTGGGGGCCGGCGCGAGCGAGAACAAAGTCCTCAAGGGTGTCGACCTCCAATTGCACACCGGTGAGCTGACCTTGATGATGGGTCCCTCCGGTTCCGGCAAGACGACACTCCTGTCCATTCTGGGCTGCATCCTCTCGCCCACCCAGGGCCGCCTGACGATCGGAGGCCTGCAGACGCACACCATGAACAAGGAGCAGCTTGCGAAGCTCCGCCGCAAGCACGTCGGGTTCGTGTTCCAGTCCTACAATCTGGTGCCGACTCTCTCGGCAGTCGAAAACGTGATGCTTGCTCTCGATTTGCGCGATCTGAACGGACCCGACGCTTACGATCAGGCGGCTGACGCTTTGGAAGCCGTCGGGCTCGGCCACCGCATTAAGGCCATGCCGTCGAAAATGTCGGGCGGTGAAAAGCAGCGTGTTTCGATCGCACGCGCGCTTGCTGGGTCTCCGTCGGTGATCCTGGCGGACGAACCCACAGCGGCGCTTGATGCCAAGAACGGGCTGGCGGTCATGGAGCTGCTGGCGAAAGTTGCTCAGGACACCCGCAGGGCCGTTTTGGCGGTGACCCACGATCATCGCACGCTGCCTTATGCCGATCGCATCATCACGATCGATGATGGCCGTATCGCTGGTTCAGAGCGCCCGAAACTGACTGAAAAGGCAGTGGAAATGGCCGCCCACTAACCTTCTCTCCGGCTACGTGGCATCGGCTGAAAATGCCGAATGCCGGGCTTCGGGGCCAATGGCCGCGCAAACTGCCCCTCCGGGCATCTGGACCGGAAGGGGCATTTGTGTAGGATGCGGCCAAACTCACCACCCCAATCGGAATAACCAAGGAAAACAGCGCCCATGGCGGGGCATCAATCGAACACGTCCATCCCCTCAGGTTCTTTAATGGCCGGCAAGCGTGGCCTGATCATGGGAGTCGCGAACAACCGATCGATCGCCTGGGGCATCGCAAAAGCTTGCGCCGCACAAGGGGCCGAAATCGCTTTGACGTATCAGGGGGATGCGCTCAAGAAGCGGGTCGAACCTTTAGCGGCGGAACTTGGTGCGAAATCGGTCTTGCATTGCGATGTGACGGATTCGTCTTCGATCGACAGCGTGTTCGCCGCGTTGGAAAAGACGTGGGGCAATCTCGACTTCCTCGTGCACGCGATCGCCTACTCCGACAAAAACGAACTTGATGGGCGATACGTCGATACGACCGAAAAGAATTTCACGCAGAGCCTCCTCATCTCCTGCTACTCGTTCACGGCGCTCGCTCAACGCGCTGAGAAGCTGATGCCGAACGGCGGCTCGCTGATCACGCTGAGCTACTATGGCGCCGAGAAGGTCATGCCGCATTACAACGTGATGGGCGTGGCGAAAGCCGCTTTGGAGGCGAGCGTGCGCTATCTCGCTGCCGACCTCGGCCGCAACAGCATTCGCGTCAACGCAATCTCCGCAGGGCCCATTAAGACGCTCGCGGCTTCCGGCATCGCCGACTTCCGTTACATCCTGAAGTGGAACGAGTACAATTCGGCTCTGCGCCGCAACGTTACCATCGAAGACGTCGGCAACGCTGGCCTCTATCTTCTTTCAGACCTGTCGCGCGGCGTTACCGGCGAAATCCATCACGTGGATAGCGGCTATCACGTGCAGGGCATGAAGAACGAGGAAGCGCCGGACATTTCGGTCGTCAAGAGCGAGGACGCGTGAACGTCGGAGCGACGGCGACTGTCTGGTTGAAGCCAGGCGTCGCGCTCTACCTCATTCGTCATGGCGAAACCGACTGGAACCGGGAAGCGCGCTACCAAGGCCAGCGGGATATTCCGCTGAATTCGAACGGCCGAGCGCAGGCGCAGCGTCACGGCGGCATCCTCAATGCTTCGATGCCGGAGATCGCTGACTTCGACTTCGTTTCAAGTCCTTTGCAGCGTGCGATCGAGACAATGCAGCTCATCCGAGCGGCACTTGGGCTGGACGCTGACGATTTCCGCCGGGTTCCCGATATCGCTGAGCTGAGTTACGGCCATTGGGAAGGCGAACTTGCAGCCGAATTGCCGGCAAAGGATCCTGAAGGGTTCGCTGGCAAAAATGCGGATCCCTACGGTTGGCGCCCGCGCGATGGCGAAAGCTACCGCGATCTCGAGCAGCGCGTTTCCGCTTGGCTCGCCGGCTTGGAGAAGAGCACAGTCGCTGTCAGCCATGGTGGGGTCAGCAGGGTGGCGCGCGGCGCTTTGCTTGGAATCGACAGGGCCTTGGTGCCGTTCCTCGAAGTGCCGCAGGACAAGATTCTTCGCCTCTCGCATGGAAAAATGCAGTGGCTGTAGCGGTCCGCAGCCTTGCAAACAAAAGAGCCGGAGATGCGGCTCTCCGGCTCCTGGCACTCGATGAGGAGTGCATGCTGAAAGACCCCTCGACCCGGGGCTCAATCCGGGAAGAACGGTCTTTTTCCTGTAGCCGGCATGGAGCTGCTCGAATCGATTGAGACTTGGCTTCCAGCGCGGTCGCTCAGGTGGAGCGACCGGTCCATATTCCCTCGCAACATGCGATCCTTCGATGCACCGCAGGCTGCTGTCAGGCAGCGAATACGGGCTCGGCCGAGTTGCCGGTCGAATACGGACATGCCTGCTTCGTCCCATCGTCAGAGCAACGAACTGCCGACGAACGCGGTACTGAAGCGAGTTAATCTGCGTCGCCCGGGGTTGTCACGCGGGTTTGCCCGACAAGCGCTCTTGCCGCCATTCCCGCAGCCACCTAAGAAAGGCAGTGACGCAGCCCGGCAACAATCGTTGCAGAGCCATCGACGCGCTCGATCGGCCCCAGATCCGCATTTCAGGCAAATGTCTCACAACACCTTCGGCCATCTCTTCCGCGTGACGACCTGGGGCGAAAGCCATGGCCCCGCGATCGGAGCAGTCGTGGACGGCTGTCCCCCTGGCATCGCACTCGATGCTGCGGAGATCCAGGCGTACCTCGACAAGCGCAAGCCGGGACAATCCCGCTTCACCACGCAGCGCCAGGAGGCGGATGCGGTGAAGATCCTGTCCGGCGTCTTTCCCGACGCGTCCGGGAAGCAGGTGGCGACCGGGACGCCGATTGCCCTCGAAATCGAAAATACCGACCAACGATCGAAAGATTATAGCGACATCAAAGACAAGTTCCGGCCTGGCCATGCCGACTTCACCTATGACGCCAAATACGGCATCCGCGACTACCGCGGCGGCGGCCGATCATCGGCGCGCGAGACAGCTTCCCGCGTGGCGGCAGGAGCGGTAGCCCGGAAGGTCATCGCCGGCGTCAAAGTGCGTGGCGCCCTTGTCCAGATCGGACAGATCAAAGTCGATCGCGGCAACTGGGACTGGGAAGAGGTTCAAAACAACCCCTTCTTCTCCCCCGATAAGCAGGCCGCCGAGCATTGGGCCGATTATCTCGATAAGGTCCGCAAGGCCGGTTCATCGGTCGGCGCGATCATTGAGGTGGTCGCTGAAGGTGTACCGGCGGGTTGGGGCGCGCCCCTCTACGGAAAGCTCGACCAGGACCTCGCCAGCGCGATGATGTCCATCAACGCAGTCAAGGGCGTCGAGATCGGGGACGGCATGGCGTCCGCCGAATTGACGGGCGAACAGAACGCCGACGAGCTTCGCATCGGCGCTGATGGCGCGCCGGAGTTTCTGTCGAACCACGCGGGGGGGATTCTCGGTGGGATCTCGACCGGGCAGCCGATCGTCTGCCGATTCGCGGTAAAACCGACCTCGTCGATACTTTCTCCGAGAAGAACGATCGATCGCCAAGGGCACGAGAGCGAAATCATAACAAAAGGCCGGCACGATCCCTGTGTGGGCATTCGTGCGGTACCGGTCGGCGAGGCCATGATGGCGATCGTTCTGGCCGATCACTTTCTACGCCACCGCGGCCAGACGGGCGCATAACGCAACGGGGTCTCTTGATCGCGCGGTATAACAACATCGTCGTCTTGACGGGCGCGGGCCTGTCGGCGGAAAGCGGTGTTCCCACGTTTCGGGACCCCGATGGGATCTGGGCCAAAAACGATTGGCGTGATGTCGCGACGCCCGAAGGATTTCAGCGCGATCCCGCGCTCGTTCTCGACTTCTATAATTCGCGGCGACGTGCGCATGGCGGCATTAAACCCAACGCCGCGCATTTGGCGCTGGCCAAGCTTGAAGCGCACCAAGGAAATTTCACCGTCGTTACGCAGAACATCGACGCGCTTCACGAAGCCGCCGGATCGCACTCGCTGATCCACATGCACGGCGAATTATTTAAGGCACTCTGCACCTTCTGCAAACATCGCTTTGCCTGGCATGATGATCTTCACGTTCATACGTCATGCCCATTTTGCGGATTACCGGGCGGCATGCGGCCGGATGTGGTCTGGTTCGGCGAAATGCCCTATCAAATGGGTAGGATCACAGCTCTGCTCGGAGAAGCTGATCTTTTCATCTCAATCGGTACCAGCGGGCACGTCTACCCGGCCGCAGGCTTCGTAGCGGAGGCGCGTGAGCATGGCGCGCACACGGTCGAGCTAAATCTCGAGCCGTCCGAGGGGGCGAGCTTGTTCGATGAAGCAATCTACGGCCGCGCAACCGAGATCGTGCCCGCATACGTCGATCATATTCTTACCGGGAGCTAACGCCGGAAGACGGCAACGACCTCAACGTGGGCGGAGTATGCAAACTGGTCGATCGGCGTCACGCTGTCGATCTTGAAGCCGCCGTCGACGAGATGACGCGCGTCGCGCGCCAGCGTCGCGGGATTGCATGAGACAGCAATAGCGGTTTTCACCTTTGAGCGCGCGAGGCGCTCCGACTGCGCTTCCGCTCCTGCCCGCGGCGGGTCGAAAACGACGACATCGAATTCGTTGAGTTCGATCGGTGATAATGGGTCGCGAAAAAGATCGCGCACTGTCGCGAGGACCGGCTTCAGACCGGATGTCTTCTTCGCTGCATCGGAAAGCGCAGCGATTGCAGTGCGGCTGCCGTCGAATGCAGCTACGCGCGCTTTCTCCGCGATCGGAAACGTGAAGGCGCCCATGCCGCAGAAAAGATCCGCGACCTTCTTGACCTTACTCAGAGACGCCACGATCCGCCGCGCGATTTCACTTTCCGCCGCTTCTACGGCCTGAACGAACACGCCCGGTGGAAGCACAACGTCGGCCGGGCCAAATCTTAGAAACGGCTGCAAGGTCTCTACGATGATGTCCCCACCGACAACAACACGGGCCAGGCCGAGCGCGCTCGCGGCTGACGCAAGTGCAATGCGCACGTCTGGGGTTAGCTGTCTGCCCGTTCCCTCTATGTCGACGTCGAGACCTGCACTCGTGAGCGTTATCGTCAGCCGCGCCTCGCCACGCTTGGACAGGAGCGGGGCAATTAGATTTCCAATCGATGGCAAGGCCGAGACGATCTTGGGCTCGAGAACCGGGCACTCATTTATCGCGACGAGAGCGTGAGATGCAGCCTCGTGAAAGCCGATCGCGATACCAGCGTCCGAGCGCATAGCCGTAAGCACCGCTCGCCTTCGCTTGCCTTGCGGCCGCTGCAGCGGCTCGACAACCGGATTTAATCCGCGAGCAGAGAACGCCTGGATGACGAGTTCGCGCTTCCAGGCCGCATAGGCATCGACCGCCAGATCCTGCACGCTGCAGCCACCGCACGCTCCGAAATGTTTGCAGATTGGCGTGACGCGATCGCTGCTGGGCTCGATGACGCGCAGCAAACGACCGCGATCGCCTTCGACCTCGGCTTCGATGCTTTCGCCGGGCAGCGCATACGGCACGAAGATATTCTTTGTGTCGACATCGGCAATACCGTCGCCCTGGGCGCCGAGCCGATCGATTCGAAGCTGGCGTATATCAGCCATTGAAACGCGCTCCGAGCAGGAATTCTGCGTTGCCCGAACCGCCCAGGATCGGCGACGGCAAATCGCCAAGGATCGACCAACCCTGCCGGGCTGCGAGGAACTCACGTACGCCATCGAGCGCCATGCGTCGGGCGTCGTCATCGCGAACGATGCCGCCGCTGCCAATGTTCTCGCGGCCGATTTCAAATTGCGGCTTCACAAGCACGACGAGCCAGGCGCCGGGCGCGGCAAACGGAAGAACGGCAGGCAGCACTTTGGTTGCTGAAATGAAGCTCACATCCATCACGATAGCGCCAATGCGTTCCGGTATCTCGACGGCGGTCAATGCGCGGGCATCTGCGTTCTCGATCGAGATCACCCGAGGATCATTCCGCAGCCGTTCGTGGAGTTGGGCGGTCCCAACATCGACGGCATAAACGCGATCGGCGCCGCGTTCCAACAGCACCTGCGTGAACCCACCGGTGGAAGCGCCGACATCGAGGGCGACACGACCGGCAACTTCGAGATCGAAGTGTTCCAGCGCGGCGAGCAGCTTCTCCGCACCTCGGGAAACGTAGCTCGGGGCGTCAGCCGAGATCGCAATGGCGACATCGTCTTTCGCGTCATACGCCGGCTTATCGCAGCGCACGCCTGCTACCGATACGAAGCCGCGTTTGATCAGATCCTGAGCGCGGGAGCGTGATGGCGCCAGTCCGCGCGTGACGAGCATCTGATCAATACGCATGGCCCAACCTGGATGTTTCGCTTCAATCCGGCCGGACAGCGTAGCGGCCCGAACCGTTCGCAAACAGCAAGAGAAAGCCGCCTGCCATGCAAACGTTCTTCATGAAGTTCGTCATCTGCGCCTGGTCGGCGAAGTTGCTGTGGAACACGGCGGCGGAGGCCAGGCAAAATGCAGCCAACGCAAGCCCTGCATAACGCGAGAAGACACCCAGCAGAACGGCGAGGCCGCCAAGCACCTCAAGTCCGATTACCAGAGGGAGCAGTGTGCCGGGGAGACCATGAGATTCCATGTATGCTTGCGTCTGCGCATAGCCCGAGACCTTGCTGATCCCAGCGGAAACAAAAATCGCAGACAAGAGTATTCGTGCAATCAGGCTTACGAGCGCGTGCATTCTCATTCTCTCCGAACTGTGGATGACACCTTCCGGAGGTGTCAGGCCCGCTCGCTTACCACGTCTTCGCGCCCGAGGGCAGAAAAGACAGTCTCCACGATGCCCGAGGCGTTGAGGCGCGCCTCCTCGTACATGACCTCTGGCTTGCCATGGTCAACGAAGACGTCCGGTAAAACTTTCGCGCGCACGCGAAGCCCGCCGTCCAGCAAGCCTTCGTCGGAGAGGAACTGCAGCACGTGGCTGCCGAAGCCGCCGATGGAGCCCTCCTCGACGGTCACCAACACTTCATGATTTGCGGCGAGCTGACGGATGAGGTCGCCGTCGAGGGGTTTGGCGAAGCGCGCGTCCGCGACCGTCGTCGACAAACCACAGCTCGCGAGGTGGTCGGCTGCCTTCAGGCATTCCGCCAGACGCGTGCCGAGCGATAGAAGCGCGACCTTCGAGCCCTCACGAACGATGCGGCCTTTGCCGATCGCGAGCGGTACGCCTTCTTCGGGCAGTTCGACGCCGACACCCTCGCCGCGCGGATAGCGGAGCGCGCTCGGACGATCATCGATCTGGGCTTGGGTCGCGACCATATGGACAAGCTCTGCCTCGTCTGCCGCCGCCATGATGACGAAGTCCGGCAAGCACGCCAGGTAGGCGATATCAAACGAGCCAGCGTGGGTTGCGCCGTCGGCGCCGACGAGACCAGCGCGGTCGATCGCAAACCGCACAGGCAGTTTCTGGATGGCGACGTCGTGCACGACCTGGTCGTAGGCGCGCTGGAGAAACGTCGAATAGATCGCCGCGAACGGCTTGTAGCCTTCGGTCGCCAGCCCTGCAGCGAATGTCACGGCATGCTGCTCGGCAATGCCGACGTCGAACGTCCGGTCAGGAAACTCCTTGCCGAAATGATCTAGCCCCGTTCCGGAGGGCATCGCCGCCGTAATCGCGACAATACGTTTGTCCTTGCGGGCTTCGGCGATGAGACTATCGGCGAACACCTTCGTGTAGTTCGGTGCGTTCGGCTTCGGTTTGACCTGCGCGCCGGTCACGACATTGAACTTGTTGACGCCATGATACTTGTCGTCAGCAGCTTCCGCCGGCGCGTAGCCCTTGCCCTTCTGCGTCACGACGTGGAGCAGGATCGGCCCCTGCTCAAGATCGCGAACGTTTTTGAGAACGGGCAAAAGCTGCTCGAAACTGTGACCGTCGATCGGCCCCACATAGTAGAAGCCAAGTTCTTCGAACCAGGCGCCGCCCTGCCAGAGGTGTCGCGTGTATTCCTCCACGCGCGCAGCGCGGCGTTCCCACTGCTTGGGTAGCATTTTCGCGAGCTGCTTGGCGTAATCGCGCAAGTGGACGTAGGTGCCGCTCGACGTCACGCGCGCAAGGTAGGCCGAAAGCGCGCCGGTCGGAGGGGCGATCGACATATCATTGTCGTTCAGAATGACGATCAGGCGCTCGTTGCGCGCACCGGCATTGTTGATGGCTTCGTAGGCCATACCGGCACTCATCGCGCCGTCGCCGATGACAGCGATGACGTTGTTCGACTTGCCGGCAAGATCGCGCGCTACTGCCATGCCGAGCGCGGCTGAAATCGAAGTGGAGGAGTGGCCCGCGCCGAACGGGTCGTAGACACTCTCTTCGCGGTTCGTGAAACCCGCCAGGCCCCCCGGCTGGCGCAGCGTGCGAATGCGATCGCGTCGTCCCGTCAGGATCTTGTGGGGATAGGCTTGGTGACCGACGTCCCAGATCAGGCGATCGTCGGGCGTATTGAAGACCCAGTGAAGCGCGACTGTGAGCTCTATGACGCCGAGACCGGCGCCGAGATGGCCACCGGTTACCGACACCGCGTCCACCATCTCTTCGCGCAGCTCCGCCGCGAGCTGCGGCAACTGATCTTCCGACAGCTGTCGCAGTTCTTGCGGCGTTGGAATCCGGTCGAGTAGCGGTGTCTTGCTCACTGTGAAACCTTGATAACGAAATCGGCAGTTACGGGAGCGCGCTCGTGTCTACTTCGATCGCTTACCATGCATACCGCCGATCTTCGATCCCCCCAAAAAAGCTTTGAAGCGGCCGCGATGTAATGCGCCCGCGTGCCGCAGATGCAGTTAGAAATGGTGTTTGAGGCCGAAGCTTGATCTGCGCGGCTCGTTCGCGCAGGTCGGTTAAAACGGGGTGTCGCCGTTCTGGTCGAGCGGGGCCGTTCCCGAGGGCTTGCCGTCTGCCCCAAGGGTCAACTTCTCGACCTTCGCTTCGGCGGCCTTCAAGAGCCTATCGCAATGGTCCCGAAGCGCTTCTCCACGCTCGTAGATTTCGATGCTTTCCTCCAAATCGACATCTCCGCGCTCCAGCTTGCCGACAATCGCCTCCAGCTCCTTCAGGGCACGCTCGAAGGTCATCTCCTTGATATCAGCAAAGGTTTTGGCCGGGGCCGAGTTTGTCGTGCTCATAATGTCCTGCTTTCATAGGTCCGCGACAGCAGACGGCGCGGCTCAGCTGCCCGCGTCCATCAGTGCCTTTACGTGGGCGGCCGTCGAGAGGGCAAGCCCCTTGAGGTCGTAGCCACCCTCGAGCATAGAAACGATCCGGCCGTTCGCATGACGCCTGGCGACCTCAGCCAGAGCCTCGGTAGCCCAGGCGAAATCATCCTCGACGAGTTCGAGGCCAGCGAGTGGATCCCGCTGGTGAGCATCAAAGCCCGCTGAGATCAAGACCAAGTCCGGTCCGAAATTGTGAAGCGGTGCTAGGACGCGGCTTTGCAAAGCCTCCTTGAAGACGTCGCCACCGTCCCCTGACCGCAGCGGCGCATTGAATATATTACCGACGCCAGTCTCCTGCAATGAGCCGGTACCGGGGTAGAGCGGCATCTGATGCGTCGAGGCATAGAAGAGATCCTTGTCTGACCAGAAGATCTCCTGTGTTCCATTGCCGTGATGGACATCGAAATCGACGACGGCGATGCGTTCGGCTCCGTGCTTTGCCCGAGCATAGAGAGCTGCGATGGCAATGTTGTTGAAAAAGCAAAACCCCATCGCGCGATTGCTTTCGGCGTGATGGCCCGGCGGCCGTACTTGGCAGAATGCGTTCGAGACTTTGCCGCCCATGACGAGATCGACGGCGTCGAGACCGGCGCCCACCGCGCGCCGCGCAGCCTCCCAAGTTCCGGACGAAGCAACCGTATCTGGATAAACCTGCTTGGGCTCGCCGACGATATGTTGGACCACGGCGCCGACGTTCGCCAAATGCGCCGGTCCATGCGCCATCGCCATGTATGTGATGTCGTCGTCCCGCAGCGGAGCTTCGCGGGAGAAGAGCTCATCGAACACGCCCGCCGACAACGCCTTGTCGATGGCGCGCATCCGGTCCGGACGCTCGGGGTGATGCTCGCCCGTATCGTGATTGAGAAAGGCGGGATGCGTGATCAGAACGGTCGACATGTCGCGCGATCGAAGGGCTTTGCAGTCAAGACGTCAACTCCGACAGTCGAGCGATTTTCACGCCGGGCGGCGGCTTGCTTTCAGCGGGAACGAAGAAGTCGGGCGCTAGCGGCATCGACGGGTCAACACGGTAACTTTCAAAGTCATTTACTCCGCCGGTTTCATACAGAAACGAATCGTCGATCAAGAAGTGCCCGGTGAACGACTTGGCGGGCTGCTGAAATATGAGATGCGCCGCATCGGCAACGATGCCTGGAGTTCGGCTCATGCGCATGAGTTTATCGCCGCCGAGGATGTTTTTCACCGCTGCAGTTGCGATCGTCGTTCGTGGCCACAGTGCGTTCACTGCGATACCATCCGGCTTCAGCTCGTCGGCCAGACCCAGGACGCAAAGGCTCATGCCATATTTCGCAATCGAATAGGCGACGTGTCCGGAAAACCATTTCGGGTGCATGTCCAGCGGTGGCGATAGGACGAGAATATGCGGATTCTCTGAACGCTTCAGGTGCGGCAGACATGTTTTCGAGGTGAGGAACGTGCCGCGAGTGTTGACACCGAACATAAGGTCGAAGCGCTTGAGTTCGGTTTTCTCGATCGGCGTTAGCGACAGCGCGCTGGCGTTGTTGACGCAAATATCGATACCGCCGAAACGCTCGACAGTTCGCGCGACGGCGCGCTGAACGTCCTCCTCATTTCTGATGTCGCATTCCAAAGCGAGTGCGGTTCCGCCCGCGGCCTCAATCTCCTTCGCCGCCGAGTGGATCGTGCCTTCGAGTTTGGGGTTAGGATCAACGGTCTTGGCCGCGACTGCAATGTTGGCGCCATCGCTAGCGGCCCGCTTGGCAATCGCCAGTCCGATGCCTCGGCTGCCTCCCGTAATGAAGAGGGTCTTGCCCTTGAGTGCCGCCATTACCCTATTCTCATTCGAATGCCAGGCAGTCAGCCTAGTCGCGTCGCATCGGCATCGTAAAGAGGAACAACAGTGTCATTATTCGGAAAGAGGAGCCGATCCACGAGAAACGGAGTTGAGGACAGCCCGGCAAGCCGCAACCACCAAACGCCCTATCTACTCGGAAGAGGCGAAGTTCGGGGTGCGCTTCTCCAAGAACGCGGTGAATGCCTCAATGGCCTCGGGCGAACGCAATCGCTCACGAAAAGCCGCGATTTCCTCGTCCATGCGCGCCAGGATCTCGGCGGGATCGCCGCGCATCAGCCGGCGAGCGGTCGCCATCGCCTGCGGCGGCTTTTTGGCAAGTCGCCGCGCGGCTTCCACGGCAGTTCCCTCGATGTTGTTGGCTGGGATGACGGCATTCACGAATCCGGCTGCCACTGCATCATCGGCTGAGAGCGGATCGCCAAGGACCAGCATCGCGAATGCGCGCGCGTAGCCCATCCGGCGAGGCATCAACAGGCTCGACGCCGCTTCTGGCACAACTCCGAGATCGAGAAACGGCGTGGCGAACGTTGCATCCGGCGCGGCGTAAACAAGGTCGCAGTGAAAGAGCATGGTCGTGCCGATGCCAATCGCGTTGCCGTCAACGGCGGCGATCAGAGGCTTCTTCAGTGCGGGCAACAATCGAATGAAACGCACCACGTTGTTGTCCAGGCCGCCAGTGCCGCGGGCAGTCGCGAGAAAATCTGCGATGTCATTGCCTGCCGTGAACAACCCGTTCGAGCCGGTTATGATGTGCGCTGCGATAGACGGATCGCTTTCGGCTCGCTCCAGCGCGTCAGATAACGCGGCGTACATCTCCCCCGTCAAAGCGTTCTTCTTCTCGGGCCGGACGATGCGGAGAATCTGCACGCCTTGATCAACTTCGACTGCGATGTTCGGCGTCATGCGAAAACGGCTCCATGCGGATCGACAAGGACCGAATCCGGCCCGAATTGTATGGTGTCCGCCAGCCCGCCACACTCGGTCAGCAGATTTTCGGCGAAGAAGCGTGCGATCGCGACGTGCGGTGATGCGGCGTCTTTGGAGAACGCTCCCTTCGCGAGATAGGCGCCGCCCGCGACAAGGCTCATCAGCCGCAAATAAGGGGTTGCGGATGCTAGCGCCTTCTCCTGATGACCAGGAAGCGACTGCGCCATCCACAAGGTCGCTGACTGTAAGGCGTTCAACGCGTCAGACAATCGTTCTGCCATGTGCCCGAATTCGCTGCGCTTCGCGGCCCGCAAGACGTTGACGATCGATCCGAGTTCACCAAGGAAGCTCGTTACCGCAGCCCCGCCTTCTAGAGTGAGCTTGCGGGTCACAAGATCGATCGCTTGAATGCCGTTGGTGCCTTCGTAGATCGGTAGTATCCGCGCATCACGCAGGAATTGCGCCGCGCCCGCCTCTTCGACGAAGCCCATGCCGCCGTGCACCTGCACGCCCAAAGAGGCCACCTCGTTGGCGACGTCCGTCGCGAATGCTTTGGCCAAGGGCGTCAGCAGGGCCGCGCGATTGCGGGCAATGCTCTGCGCGCTTGCATCCTCGGCGCGATAGGAAATGTCGAGTTCCTTCGCTGTCGCGTAGCAAATCATGCGCGCTGCATGCGTCAGCGATTTCATCGTGAGCAGCATGCGCCGCACGTCAGCGTGTTCGATGATCGGCCGCATTCCGATATCGCCATTGGCCGTGAAGCTCTTGCCTTGGTGCCGTTCCTTCGCATAGGCGACGGCTTTCTGGGTGGCGCGTTCGGCCACTCCAACGCCTTGCGCGCCCACGCCCAACCGGGCCGCATTCATCATCACGAACATAGTCGCAAGGCCGCGATTTTCCTCGCCGACCAAATATCCGACCGCGCCCCCCTTCTCGCCGAACTTCATCACGCAGGTTGGGCTCGCCATGATACCGAGCTTGTGCTCGATACCGGCGCAGATCACGTCATTGCGCGCACCGAGCGTGCCATCCTCGTTGACCAGAAACTTGGGGACGAGAAAAAGAGAAATGCCACGTGTGCCGGCCGGTGCATCCGGCAACCGTGCGAGCACAAGATGAATGATGTTCTCAGCCATCTCGTGTTCGCCCCACGTGATGAAGATCTTTGTTCCCGTGATGCGATAGGTGCCGTCCCCCATGCGCTCGGCACGAGTCGACAGCGGACCGAGATCGGAACCGGCGTGCGGCTCCGTCAAATTCATCGTTCCGGTCCATTGACCGGCTACCATTTTCGGGAGGTACTTCGCTTTCAATGCGTCGCTACCGCCGGCTTCGATGGCGTGAATTGCGCCCTGCGTTAAGAGCGGACACAGCCCAAAGGACACGTTCGCCGCGTTCCAGATTTCGCCAACGGGCGTGGCAACGATTTCAGGGAGGTTCTGGCCACCATAGGCCTCGGCGCAGGGCAGCATGCTCCATCCGCCGTCGACGAACGCCCTATAAGCCTCTTTGAAGCCGGGCGGCGTTGTTACTTTCCCGTCGAGGAGCTTTGAACCAACTCGGTCGCCTAACGCGTTTAAAGGTGCTAGGACCTCGGCGCCGAAGTTACCAGCCTCCTGGATCACGGCAATGACGGTCTCGGAGTCGAGCCCCGGATAGCAATTGCTCGAGGCTAAATCGTTGAGGCCTCCCACGGTTTCGAGGGCAAAGACGATATCGTCTATTGGAGCCTGATAGGTCATGGAGTGTCTCGTGATGTCGTTCCGTCGGCATCTGGACACTATGCCGAACGGAAGCACAAGCAAACCCGATGACACATCAAATGCAGAGCCGGATCGTCCCGGCCAACAGCGAGTGGATCGCCGAAGCGGGACAAATGCTTCGGGGAGGGGCGCTCGTCGCGTTTCCCACCGAAACCGTCTATGGCCTCGGCGCCGATGCGACCAACGGAGAGGCTGTCGCGCGCATTTTCGAGGCCAAAGGGCGACCGGTATTCAATCCCTTGATCGTGCACGTGTTGGGATTGGAGCAGGCCCTCATCATCGGCTCGCTTTCGGCGCTGGCGCGGCGCCTCACGGAAGCATTCTGGCCTGGCCCCCTCACGCTCGTGGCGTCACGCACGGCAAACACCGACATCAGCCCGCTCGTGTCGGCGGGGCTTCCGACAGTCGCGCTACGGGCTCCCGACCATCCGGTTGCGCGCGAGCTTTTGGCCGCCGCGCATCGTCCACTCGCAGCACCCTCTGCAAATCGCTCGGGACATGTGAGCGCAACTCGCGCCGAGCACGTCGCGGCCGATATTGGAGGCAAGGCAGCGCTGATCCTCGATGGCGGCTCGACGATGCATGGCCTCGAGTCGACAGTGTTGAGCGTCATCGATGATGCGCCGGTGCTCCTTCGCCCCGGCGCCATCACTGCCGAAGCGATTGAAGATGTCATCGGAGGTCGCCTTGCACGACGCGAAGAAGCGGTGGGCCACCTCACCTCGCCAGGGCAGCTGGCTAGTCATTACGCGCCGAATGCCCGGCTGCGTCTAAACGCCTACGACTGGCAGCCTGACGAAGCTGTGCTTGCATTCGGACCGGTTGCGGAAAAACGCGCGCACGCGTTCATCAATCTCAGCGAAAGTGGCGATCTGATCGAGGCCGCAGCCAATCTTTTTGCGGCATTGCGCGCGCTAGATGCATCCGGGGCTGCTTCGATCGCCGCGACGCCCGTGCCGCCGACCGGTCTTGGGGAAGCGATCAACGATCGGCTGCGCCGAGCAGCGGCACCGCGCGGATAAGGAAGCCTAGATCGCGCTGATCAGCAGTACGACCTTGTTGATGATGGGTCCAAGGATCGGACTTTGCATGACGAACCCATCGCAGAAGTCACGCGCGGTTTGGACCAAGTGCCCTGTCGATGGGGTCGCCGCGTAAATACCCCCGTAAAGCAACGCCGTAGTCGTTCCATTGACGAGTAGATACCGACGCAACATCACCGCCCCCTACGCGTGCTTAACTCTTCGTTAAGGAAGCACGGGAGCGCGGGCGAGCTCAAGATCTTTCGTTAAGAGTTGGTGAACGCTGCCGGGGAAGCCGAAGTCATGCCTCGGCTTTGCCGACTTCCTGCAGGCGTTGATGTTCGGCATCGATCGCTGCGCGGGCAGAAGGCCAACTTGCGCTCATCCAATCGTCGGTGCCGAAGAGCCAGTACATGAAGCGATGACGACGGTGATAGCGCTCGATGATGAAGCGGTTCATCGCGTCCATGTGGCTGTTCAAAGCACTCAGCGTTTCGGCGGGTATCGCGTTGTTACGATCGAGGGCGCCGAGGCGGTTGAGGATGGATGCGACATCGCCCGCAGATTCCGTTCGCCATTGGTCCATGGAACCCGCGAGCGTGTGCTGGTTTTGATTGACCTTCAGCAACGCTTCATGAACCTCGGTCAGATCGTGTGTGTAGGCCTGGTGTTTCGCCGCTGACGTTTCGATTTCGGCCGCAACTGCACGTTCGGCGGCACCGACGCGTTCCGTCAAATTGGCGATGATGTCGCTCAGTGAGCCAAAGTGCGTGTCGATTTTCCCAGTGAGGCCGTCGAAGTTCGCGGCCAGAGTCTCAAGCCCGCCGGATGAGCCTTCCGTCTGCCCTTCACCGCCCGGCGTGGCAATGGCCTGCCCGATGATGTCCTCCAAGCGGGACAAGCGGTCACCGATATCGACGAAGCCACTCTGATCCCGATTGTTACCAAGAACCGCCTCCTCGATAACGTCGAGGCGATCGGCGATGGGTTTCAAATCGAAAGACAGCCCGCCGTCGACCGACGCCAAGCCGGCGACGCCCTCGGCTGGCAGGGCGCGCTCGCGGATCGAGTTCTCAAGTTCCTGCAGACGGGACGAGAGAATGGCCCACGACTGAGACATCTCCTGCAAACGAAGTTCAAGCCCAGCTTCGATATCGCCCAGCTTGGCGATGAGCGGGGCAGGGTCGCTGATTGATCCGGCGCTCCCGCCGCGTCCGTCGCGAAAGGCTGTTTCCAAGGCGGCGAGACGGTCGAGAAGAAGGCCTTGCGACCGACCTTGATCATCCTGATGGGCAACCGTGTCTCGCGCCAGATCGCGGATCAGTCCCGCGATGGCATGACGCTCGTTCGAAAGATCCTGACCCAGCGCCCGGACCGTTTGTTCCAGCGATTCAATCCGCGAATTCTGCAAGGCATCGGTCGGAGTACCGAGATACTCCTGCCGATATGAGGACCGGGAATACTCGGCGGGATAACGGTACGGGCTCGGCGCATAGCGGGGCTCGGACCGCGTCAGCGGCGGCAACGGCTCGGGAGCGCGGGGCGCAAAGCGCAAGAGCAGGTCGGAGGCTCCGAATTCGCTCCTGTGCTCGAAGAGAACCTGCAAGATGTCCTCGATCGTCACCGCCGCGTTGCGGCGCGAGGCAAATGCAGCCGCATATTTCAAAACATCTGCGACCTCTTCCGATCGCCGGGGCGAGACCGGCCCGCTTCCCGGTACGGCAGGAATATCGCCGGCGATAATAGTCGCCGTCTCTCGTTTCAACGCGAGCACCCGGATGCCGTGGCCTTCGAGCGCGACGGCCGACGCGTCGAGGCGCGTCATGGCATTGAGCAGATGCTCGATCCGCACCTCGCCAGCACGATGGGCTGAGGCGATGTCATAGGCCTGGTTGAAGCAAGCGAGGACGGCATCATCAACGAGCACGGGGCCCTGCTGCATCGAACCGCGCTTGCCATTGGCGGAGACATGATCGCCCGAGGCGACCGCGTCGACGGGCGCGGATCCCCAGGTCTGCGGCGTTCTGAGATCCAAATCCTCGCCGTGATACGCCATGATACTTTCTCCCCTTACTATCCTCGCGCCCTCGCCCGGCTTCCCTCTCGGCGATCGCCCCCGACACGCGTGAGCGGAATGGCTGCAAGCCCCTGCTGAGGTTAGCGCTTATTTGCCCTGGCCGCGAGTGGCATACCCGTATCAGGGGGCAGCCTTATAGCAGGAGCGGAGATGCGGCCGGCTCGTGAATGCCTGGACCTTCGGCTCTCGGATCGTTCACCCGCGACGTCACAGGCATGGCCCGAAGGCTTCCGTCTGGCAACGGCCGCAACAGATCCAGAATATCGTCAAAAGATCCCGACCGGCAGTCGAGCCAACGTTCAAAATCCTGCTTCGCGATGATCACGGGCATCCGGTCGTGCAGATGAGAAACATCCCCGTTCGCGGCGGTCGTCAGAATGCTCATCGTTTCGATTTCGCTGCCGTCGGCGCCGAGCCAGCATTCCCAGATGCCCGCGAGAGCGAAAAGATCATAATCTTTCAAGCAGATCAGATGCGGCTGGCGAGCCGTTTTCTTCCCCGTCCACTCGTAAAATCCGGTCGTTGGAATAAGACAGCGCCGGTGCCGTAGGGCGCCCCGAAAAGCGGGCTTCTCCGCGGCTGTTTCGGCCCGAGCGTTGACCAGCGTCGACCGAAGCGCTCGAGGGTCCCTCACCCACGATGGGATGAGTCCCCATCGCACCAACTGCAGCTCGGGAGAGCCAAGGACATCGTTTCGGGCGATGAGTACGGGTTGCGACGGGGCGATGTTGTAACGCGGCGGGAAATCATCCACGCGCGGTGCATGGAAGAAGGCACGCACCGCCTCGGGGGGAGATGTCAGGCTGTACCTCGTGCACACGCGCGCGCCGTCCTTTTGATGACGTATGAATCCGGAATATAAGCTCTGATGGATTCGGTGCCAGAACATGCTTCAGCGGCATGTTCTCGATGGGGCGAGATGCAAAGTTTGAAACGCTACGGGTGCAATGGTTGGCTGCTGCCACTCAGCCTTCTCCTGGTCATGTCCACGTCTTGGCCGACCTTTGCGGCGCCGGAGGGCAAGCCATACGACGACCGACTGCTTCGGTTGTCGGAGATCCTCGGTGCCATTCACTATCTGCGCGAACTCTGCGGGGCCAACGAGGGTCAATACTGGCGCGACCGGATGCGCGACCTCATGGACGCCGAGGGATCGAGCGCCCTCCGCCGCGCGAAACTGACGCGTGCGTTCAACCAGGGGTATCGGAGCTACAGCCGCACCTATAACACCTGCAGTCCTTCGGCGCAGACGGCGATCACGCGCTTTCTGTCTGAGGGTTCGGAGCTTTCCGAGGGCATGCTGAAGTCTTTCCCAAACTGACGCTTGGGGAAAACTGGCTTAACGGGTGGTGACCATTTCTGCTTGGTTTACTGTGAATAGTGGCAGCTACGACCTATCGCAAAAGAGCATGCTAGTTGAGAATGCACGGGGGCGGTCCCCACAGGACAGCCAAGGGACGAGGGAAGGATTGTAGCCGGTATGCAGTGTTTTGAGGACCTCGACACAAAGAATCCGACGCTGAAGGCGCTCGATCTCATTCTCGCTGCATGGGACGAAGGCGTAGATACGGGCGTGGAGCCGCAGCAGATGGCGTACGCCGCCCTGTTCACAGCGCTCACGGATCTCGTTGCCATTTACGGAGAAGACGCGGTCATCCACCTTACGCGCGGATTGGAGAAACGCGTGGTCGAGGGTGAGTTCACGTTAGCGCGCCGCGACCAGTAACTCATCTATCGCCGAGATATTTGGAGGCGCCAAGAGACCGGCGCCTCAGAAGTGGCCGGCTTTCCAAATGACTTCTGCGATCAGGACGGCGCCAAACAACGCCAGCAGAAGTCCCGCGATGCGATTGACCATATTCAGCATGCGCAGATCAATCCGGTGGCGATAACGGCCAATTAAATTCGACAGCGCAACCCACCACAGCATGCTGCCGCCAGCAATCGCGGCCACCAAGAGCAGCACGTCGACGGTCGAATGAACTTCGACGAATGTGCTGACGCCGCCGAAGACCGCGAACAGCCCCAGGACCGCGCCAGGATTCGTAATGGTCAGGAAAAATGTCTGAGGGATGTCCCAGACGAAATCCTTCAAGCCAGCGCGCGATGCGGCCGGGTCCATCGACAGTTTCGGCTCGCTGAAAAAGAGCCGCAGGCCAAACGCGACCAACGCGATGCCGCCGATCACCTGAATGACCGCCCGGTGCGTCTCGACCACGCCTGAGATCGAACCGACGCCAAGCCCAGCGCACAGCGCAATCAGGGCGTCTCCCGCTACCGATCCGATCCCGGCCGCAACGCCTCCCCAAAATCCGCGTTCTATGGCCCGCTGGATGCAGAGCACGTTGACAGGCCCCACCGGGGCCGCGATGAGCATGCCGACGATCAAACCGATCGGGATTATGAGCGGGTTGGGAATGTAACTCAGCAAGGGGCGGGTGCTCGATGTCGGGGATGGGAATGGACGATGCCGAGCGGCAAGTGAACGTTCTCCACCGCACCATGGGTGAGCAGAACGCGCAACAACAAAAGCGGTTGCCTATTCCCCCGGCGTGGAAAAGACTTCAGCAGTCGCTTCAACCCCCATCAATCGTGAAAATTGCCCTCGTTCTGCTAGTGGTAGTGGCGGCTCGCGGGCTTGTCCATGTTTCATCGGCGCACGGTGATGACGCATATCTTGGCCCGAAGATTCCGCCGCATGTTCTTGACCTTCGTGACGTCATCCTGACCGCCGCGCACTCCGGCAATATCGAGGAGCTGAAGTCGGCTTTCGACGTCAGCGGCTCGGTCCCGGACCTTGGCATCTCGCCGCGTTCCGATCCGATCAAAGCGCTCAAGGATCGTTCGGCCGATCCTAACGGTCGCGATACGCTCGCTGCGCTGGTCCAGGCACTCGAGATGCCACCCGCTGCCCTGCCGCTCGGCAACGACATCGAGAATAATCTGATCTATGTCTGGCCGGGTTTGTCGACACGTCCGCTCGACAAGCTCACGCCTTCAGAGCAGGTCGATCTCTACCGTCTCGTCTCGCCGGAGCTCGCAGCGGACATGCGAGCGAAAAAACGTTGGCTCTGGTGGCGCGTCATCATAGGCGCCGACGGCACATGGACCCTGTTCAGGAAGTCGAATTGAGCGCGTAGTTCGATTTTCGCGCCGCGATCGACTTGCATATCCGCCAATTGCCGCAGAGGGGTGGTCAGCGCCGGAGCTTGACTGTATTCCGCTCGTCACACTTCACGTGAAGAGCGAGGTTTAGTTCAATGGCGCATTTGAGGCTTTTTGCAGCGGTCATGTTGTCGTGTGCACTGGCAGGACCGGCATACGCCTTCCATCCCGCCGATGAAACCTATGGGTATGTCCCGCCGAAAAAGTTCGATCGCGGCCATCGCACGGCGAGCGATGCGGACACGCAATCACTTTTCGGCTGGGGATGGGATAGCCCGCAGAAAAAACGCGACGAATCTGAGGACTCGCGGGCGGGCGACAAGCAGTCCCTGACGGGTGGAGGTCAGCCGCGTATTTCGGCGAAGGCGCCGCCCAAAGTTTCCTTCCGCAGCGGCTATGCTCCGGGATCCATCGTCATCGATACGGCGGGACGTCACCTCTATTACGTGCTCTCTTCCAACGCAGCCTATCGATATCCGATCGCGGTCGGCAAGCAGGGCTTCGCGTGGAGCGGTACGGAGAAAATCTCCAAGAAGGTCGCTTGGCCCGACTGGATTCCGCCGGCGGAGATGCGCGCACGCAAGCCTGAACTTCCCGTGAGAATGTCGGGCGGTGTCCGCAATCCTCTCGGCGCGATGGCTCTCTACCTTGGAAACACGCTTTACCGCATCCACGGGACGAACGACGCCTCGTCGATCGGGACGGCCGCATCATCCGGCTGCATCCGCATGACGAACGCCAACGTCATGCACCTTGCCGGTCTCGCGGACGTCGGGACGACAGTCTACGTGCTGAAGAAGCTGCCAGCTGATCTGTCGCGCGTCGCCGATCGCGACGGCTGACAAGATCAACCGGCGTAGCCTTCGAGGAAAGCGACGGGCTCGCCGTGGGCGGGCCCGATGATTTCTCCCTCCCACATAACCTTGCGGCCGCGGACGAACGTTCCGACCGGCCAGCCCTTCACCTTGACGCCATCATAGGGCGTCCAGCCGGCGAGGCTCTCTATCCAGCGATTGGTGATCGTCTCCGTTCGCTTCAAGTCGATGACCGTCAGATCGGCGTCATAACCGACCGCAATGCGGCCCTTCCCGCGAATGCCGAACAAGCGTTGCGGCCCATGACTCGTGAGATCGACAAAGCGTTGCAGGGACAGACGCCCGGCGTTGACGTGATCGAGCATGATCGGCACGAGGGTTTGAACGCCGGTCATGCCGGAATGCGTGTCCGGATAGACGTGGTCCTTCTCTTCGCGCGTGTGGGGGGCGTGATCGGAACCCAGCACGTCGACGACACCGGACTGAAGTGCCGCCCAAATCGCCGAGCGATGGCGCGCATCACGAACGGGTGGGTTCATCTGGACGTACGCGCCCAGACGCTCGTAGCAATCCGGAGCCTCTAGCGTAAGATGATGAGGCGTGACTTCAACAGTCGCATATTGCTTGTGATCTTTGAGGAACTCCATCTCCTCGGCCGTCGAGATGTGGAGCACGTGGACGCGCTTGCCATGCTTCTCCGCAAGATCAACCAGTTTCTTCGTGGCGATGAGGGCCGCTTCCGGATCGCGCCATTCGGGGTGCGATGACGGATCGCCCTTGCGCCGCAGATGCATCCGGGATTTGAGGCGCGCTTCGTCTTCGGCATGAAAAGACGCACGCCGTGAAATCGTTGCGATGATCTTGTCCAGCGACACCTCGTCATCGACCAGCAAGTCGCCGGTCGAAGATCCCATGAAAACCTTGATGCCAGCGGAACCTTCGAGCTTCTCCAAACGGGGGATATCGGTGACGTTTTCTCGCGTGCCGCCAACGAAGAATGCGAAGTCACAGAACATGCGGTGACGCGCGCGGCCGACCTTGTCCGCCAGCATTTCGGCACTGGTGGTCAGCGGCTTGGTGTTGGGCATCTCAAAAACGGCCGTGACACCTCCGGCTACGGCGGCGCGGCTGCCCGTCTCCAAATTTTCCTTGTGCTCGAGACCGGGCTCGCGGAAGTGGACCTGAGTGTCCATTACGCCGGGCAGAATATGCAGGCCGTCCGCCTCGATAATTTCAGGCGCGGAGGCTTCCCTTAGATCGCCCAAAGCTGCGATGCGTCCGCCAGATACCGCGATATCGCGGACGATCTTGCCATCATGGTTGACGACGGTCGCGCCACGGATCACGAGGTCGAACGTCTGCGCCATGTACCGACACTCCCTGGGCTTGCCATCGCATTGAACCCCGCATACGTAACTCTCTCCTCCTTTGCAACCGAGGCGTGAGCGCATGTCTGCTGCAAACATCGCGCGACTTCAGAATCGCGGCGTCGTCAGCGTGACCGGACAGGACAGCGAAAAGCTGCTTCAGGGGCTCGTGACGAACGATATCGAATGCCTCGCCAAGGGGGAAGCCCGGCACGCGGGGTTGCTATCGCCGCAAGGGAAGATCCTGTTCGACTTCTTCGTCGTGAAGCACGGGGCGGGCTATCTGCTTGTCATCGCACGGACCAAGGCGGCGGAACTCGTCAAGCGGCTGACCATGTATAAATTGCGCGCGGACGTCGCGCTGGCCGATGTCTCGGATGCGTTCGAGGTGTCTGCGGTATGGGGGGCGGACGCAGACGTCTCAGGAGAGGGCAACGTCGTCGCGTTTAGGGATCCTCGCCATCCTTCGATGGGTCTAGTGCTTTTGTCCAATGCGGCCGTCGAGGAGCGACGCGCCGAGGCCGCGGATGATTCGGTCAACGACTATGATGCGCACCGTGTGGAGCTCGGCGTACCGGAAGGCGGGAAGGATTACGAATTTGGCGATGCGTATCCGCACGAAGCCAATTTCGATCTGCTCCACGGCGTATCATTTTCGAAAGGGTGCTACGTCGGCCAGGAGATCGTCGCGCGGATGCAAAACAAGACCGTTGTTCGGAAGCGTGCCGTGAAGATTTCCGGCGACGCTCCTCTCACTTCCGGGTCTGACATTCTTCTCGGAGATATTCCGGTTGGTCGGATCGGTACCATTGCCGGAAATAGAGCTCTCGCGATGCTGCGTCTCGATCGTGCCGTCGAAGCCGAGCAGAAAAATCTTCCTCTAACCGCAGACGGCATTCTCGTGACGGCGGATCACGAAGCCATTGATCGCTATCGCGCCTCCGCCGCACGGGTTCAAACCATTCTCCCATAGACATGACAGCCGCAAAGACCATCACACGCTGCACCTGGGCGGGCTCCGACGCAGACTACATCCGCTATCACGATGAAGAATGGGGTGTGCCGATGACCGACGATCGCGCCCTATTCGAAAAGCTGACGCTCGAAGGCTTCCAGGCTGGACTCTCGTGGATTACGATACTGCGCAAGCGCGAAAACTTTCGACAAGCGTTTCACAACTTCGATGCCGAGCGAATTGCGCGATACTCCGCGCGCGACATCGAACGCCTCATGAATAATGAAGGTATCATTCGCAATCGCGCAAAGATCGAAGCGGCGATTTCCAACGCGAAGGCTTATCTCGCCATTCGCGAGCGCGTGCCATTTGCCCAGTATTTATGGGGTTTTCTCGATGGCAGACCGGTTATCAATGCCGTAGAATCCTCAAAAGAAATCCTAACCGAGACAGATGCGTCCAAGAGCATCAGCAAGGGCCTGAAGGCTGATGGATTTCGCTTCGTTGGATCAACGACGCTCTATGCCTTCATGCAGTCGACCGGGATGGTGAATGATCACCTCGTTTCCTGCTTTCGTCACGCGCCATGCGCGAAACTTCAAAAGAAACTAAAAATCGCCGGGCTATGACTCAATCAAAGAATCCTTCTGCGCGCGCTTGGCAGCGCATGCTGTCGGGCCGCCGCCTAGACCTGCTCTCTCCCGATCCGAAAGACATCGAGATTGAAGACATCGCGCATGGACTGGCGCGTGTGGCGCGATGGAATGGACAGACCAAAGGCGAGCACGCATTTTCAGTGGCGCAACATTGTCTCGTCGTAACCGACATCGTTGCTGCGCTTCATCCCGAATTCTCCGCGAACGAATTGCTCGCAGCATTGCTGCACGATGCGCCGGAGTATGTCATCGGCGATCTGATCAGTCCTTTCAAAACGGCGATCGGCCTGGACTACAAGGCGTTCGAGCTCAAGCTCCTCCATGCGATCTATTGCCGGTTTCATATCCGCGAACTAAGCGTTGTCGCATCGGCTGCGATCAAGGAGGCGGACACGATCGCGGCGTACTACGAGGCGACCGGCCTTGCCGGTTTTACATCGTCAGAGGCGGAACGTTTTTTCGGCAATCCGCATTTACCCAGGGAACTTCATAGCGTCCTGGCCGTACTACAGCCTGCGTCGGTTCACGACGCCCAAGAACTCTTCATTGCTAGGTTCGCGGAATTGTCGCCGCGCTGACAATCAGGCGTTTTTGGGGCTGTTTCGCGGTTTTCGGCCAGAGCGTTATCTGAAAATCGCCATGATCGGCGAATAGCTCGCCTCATGGGGAGCACGGGGAAGATACACATGAACATGGAACTTTCAGGCCGGAGAAAGCCGACGCCCGATAGGTCTCAACGAGCTCCTGATGACGAGCACGATTTTGAGCCTCATGTCGGCATAGGCCTCAATGCGGCGATCGTCGCCGTGTCTGACAACGAGCCTGTCGCGCTTGTCGTTCGTGGCGAGCCCGATAGCATTGGTGCCACAGATGTGTTGCCGTACGGACCCTTCAATCCGCGCGAGCATCGTACGCTCGAAAGCGGATTGAGGTCTTGGGTCCAGGATCAAACTGGCCTTGAACTCGGCTATGCCGAGCAGCTGTATACATTCGCTGATCGCGGCCGGCACACGGATACGAACGACGTGTCTCCGCATGTCGTTTCGATTGGCTATTTGGCTTTGACGCAGGCTGTCGGACATCATGGGCTGACGAACGGCCTGTGGCGTAGCTGGTACCAATACTTCCCGTGGGAAGATTGGCGCCGAGGCCGGCCGGAGATCATCTCGCGTGAGATCGAGCCGCGCCTCAAGGCTTGGGCCGAAAGGTCTGCGGGTACCAATGGCACGCATTCAATCGCTCGCGCAGATCGCGCGCGCATTTGTTTCGGCCTTGATGGTACGGCCTGGGACGAAGAAAAAGTTCTCGAGCGTTTCGAACTTCTCTACGAAGCGGGCCTCGCGGATGAAGCAGCCCGCGACGGCCGGCAAGCCGCTCGCGAATGGACCGATCGGCCGAAGCTTGGCCTTCCCATGCAGGCGGACCATCGGCGCATTCTCGCTACGGCGATCAGCCGTACGCGCGCCAAGATCAAATATCGTCCGGTGGTGTTCGAGTTGATGCCGGACGAATTCACGCTTTACGAGCTGCAGAAAACCGTGGAGGCCATCCTTGGTCCTCACCTGCACAAGCAGAACTTCCGTCGTTTGGTCGAAGGCGCGGGCCTTGTCGAGCCAACGGGCGATGTGAAGACACGGACCGGCGGACGTCCAGCCAAGCTGTTCCGCTTCAGGAAGGAAGTGCTGCTCGAGCGCCCTGCTCCTGGTGTGAGAGTTTCAGCACCGCCGAGCCGCGCCTAAAAGCGACGCAAAGAATATTCCAGGGTGGGGACCGCCACCCTGGAAATTCGCGACCAAGTCTATTAAGTTAAAGCAGTTCAAGAGTGCTCACATCGAGCATTCTTGAGTACGGGTTGGATGGCGAGGTCGCCGCCGCATTTCGTAAGCTAAATATGCTCCAATGGAGCATATCAGGAGGCAGGCAGATGGTTTCAACAGCTTCGACTTTGGCTCCCGCACCGAAGGCGCGCGCCGAGGCCAAGGCACCTCTTGCCTATGCGTGGTCGCCGGCTCTGGAAAAGGAGATGGCGCCGCTTTACGCGCGGGTGAAGAACGTCATTACGCCCATGGAGTGGCCGTACTACGCGCCACTCATCAAGTCGATCAACGAGCTGAAGGCGCAACGTGACGCCGTCATTCTCGCGCACAACTACATGACGCCTGAGATCTTCCACTGCGTCTCGGATTTTCGCGGCGACTCGCTGCAACTCGCAAAGGAAGCGGCGCGCGTCGATGCAAAAGTGATTGTGCAGGCTGGTGTGCACTTCATGGCGGAGACCTCGAAGCTGCTCTCCCCAGAAAAAACCGTCCTCATACCTGATATGCGCGCAGGGTGTTCCTTGGCGTCTTCCATCACGCCTGAGGACGTCCGGATGCTTCGCGAGGCGTACCCCGGCGTACCGATCGTTACCTACGTCAACACCTCGGCCGCGGTGAAGGCCGAATGCGATATCACGTGCACGTCGGCCAATGCGGTGAAGGTCGTCGAAAGCCTCGGCGCGCCGCGGGTGCTCTGCATTCCCGATCAGTATCTCGCAAAATGGGTTCAGTCTCAGACGAAGGTCGAGGTGATCGCCTGGAAGGGCGCCTGCGAAGTGCACGAGCGATTCACGGGCGAAGAACTCGAGCGCATGCGTGCCGACGAACCCGGCCTCAAGATAATCGCGCACCCTGAGTGCCCGCCTGATGTCATCGCCGCGGCGGACTTCACCGGATCCACGTCCGGCATGATCAAGTGGGTAAAGGACTCGCATCCGCGCAAAGTCATGCTCGTCACGGAATGCTCGATGGCGTCCAACGTTGCGGTGGAAGCGCCGGACGTCGAATTTATCCGTCCGTGCAATCTCTGCCCGCACATGAAGCGCATCAGCTTGGAAAATATTTACGACAGCCTCGTACATTTGCGCCACGAGGTCACTGTGGATCCCGACGTCGCCGTGCGTGCGCGCCGCGCTGTCGAGCGCATGGTCAATCTAACGAATTGAGCAACGCAACAGGCGCCGGGTCTACATCGCCCCAGGAGGGCAGTCATATGGCCGCACAAAAGAAGCGCTATCTCACCAAGTCGTTCGAAGGCTTCACAGGCGAGCCTGGTCCTGGCGACGTCGTCATCATAGGCGCCGGGCTCGCCGGCCTGTTCACCGCGCTGAAACTCGCGCCGTTTCCCGTGACGGTTATCGCTGCGGCGCCGCTCGGCGAGGGCGCGTCGAGCATGTGGGCGCAGGGCGGCATCGCGGCGGCGGTCGGCGAAGGCGATAGCACGGCCAAGCACGCGGCGGACACGATCGAAGCCGGCGCAGGGATTGTCGACGTCGACGTGGCTCGACTCGTTGCGGACGAAGGACCAGATCGCATTCGCGACCTTCTCGAGTACGGCGTGCCGTTCGATCGCGATCTGGAGGGCCACTACGTTCTTTCGAAGGAAGCGGCGCATTCCGAGAAGCGCGTGGTTCGTGTCTCTGGCGATAAGGCGGGTGCAGCGATCATGCAGGCCCTTATCGCGGCTGTTCGCTCGACCCCATCAATCCGCGTGCTAGAGGGCTATGAAGCCGACGATCTCATCGTTGCGAACGAGCGTGTGGAAGGCGTCAGGCTGATCCGTCCGACGGCGCTTGGTAATGGTCGCTACGCATTCGTTCCGGCCTCCGCGGTCATCTTGGCGACAGGCGGCGTTGGCGCTCTCTTCGCTTTGACGACGAATCCCTCCTACGCAAAGGGTGAAGCGCTCGCGATGGCGGCCCGCGCCGGCGCCGTCATCGCCGACCCAGAATTCGTGCAATTCCATCCGACCGCAATCGATGCCGGTATTGACCCGGCGCCTCTTGCTACGGAAGCGCTTCGCGGCGAAGGCGCCACTCTCGTCAACTCCGATGGTGAGCGCTTCATGCTCGCGATAGATCCGCGAGGCGAACTTGCTCCTCGCGACGTGGTCGCGCGCGCCGTGTACAGTGAGCTGAGCGCTGGACGTGGCGTGTTCCTCGATTGCCGCACCGCCATCGGCGCGCACTTCGCACAAGAATTCCCGACAGTTTGGGGCCACTGCCAGCGCGCTGGCATCGATCCCGCAAAAGATCTCATCCCGGTCGCCCCTGCCGAGCACTATCACATGGGCGGCATCGCCACCGATGTACGGGGCCGGACAAGCGTCACCGGGCTTTGGGCGGTCGGCGAAGTTGCATCCACCGGTTTGCATGGCGCAAACAGGCTCGCCTCGAATTCGCTGTTGGAAGCCGTTGTATTCGGAGCCCGCGTCGCCAACGATATTCGAAATATGCTGCCGCTGGACCGGGTCGGACACTTTGTGGTTCCGCATCGTATTCCGGGGAGCGGACGCGCAGCCGATACGGCTTCTCGCCTCCATTCGTTGAACACCCTTCGCTCCGTCATGACGAAGTACGTCGGGGTGCAACGATCGGGCAAAGGTTTGCGGAAGGCGCTTGCGGAACTCGCCGCCTTGAGTGCGTCCACTTCCAATGATCGTGTACTTTCGAACATGCTGCTAGCGGCGAGATTGATCACCGCGGCTGCGCTCCTGCGCAAGGAAAGCCGCGGCGGCCATTATCGCACCGATTATCCTAAAACAGATCCGTCGCTCGCCCGCCGCACCTTCATTACGCTTGCCGATCTCGAGGCTACCGAGAAGGTTTCCCTAGCTCGTAGCGAGACGGCAGTTGCCGTCTATCCCTAGTGCAATTCGAAGCAATGACCCTCCCAAACACCCTCGTACTCGCCGCCGTTCGCAGCGCGCTCGCGGAAGATCTCGGTCTTAGCGGAGACATAACGACCGAAGCGACGATCGCCTCCGACGCGCGCTCGGAAGCCCTTGTCGTTGCGCGCCAACCGGGCGTGGTTTCAGGTCTCGCGCTTGCGGAAGCGGCGTTTCGCGAGCTCGATCCAAGCTGCTCGTTTGAAGTTGCGATCGATGATGGAGAACCGGTGTTTGGCGGCGCCACCGCTGCGCGCATCAGCGGAAATGCCCGCGCAATTTTGAGCGCGGAGCGTGTCGCGCTCAACTTTATGGGACGGATGTGCGGGATCGCCACGCTGACGCGGCGCTACGTCGACACTGTCGCGGGAACGCGTGCAAAGATCGTCGATACACGCAAGACGACGCCCGGATTGCGGGTGTTTGAGAAATATGCGGTGCGATGCGGAGGCGGCTACAATCATCGCTTCGGGTTGTTCGACGCCATTCTGATCAAAGACAATCACATCGTCGCTTCGGGAGGCATTGCCGAGGCGATCACGGCGGCCAAGGCAGCCGCCGGCCACATGACCAAAATCGAGGTCGAGGTCGATACGCTCGCTCAGCTCGAAATCGTCTTACACGCGAAGGTAGACTGCGTGCTCCTCGACAACATGCGACCTGCCGACCTGCGCAAGGCCGTGACGATGGTCGGCGGTCGCTTCCTGACCGAAGCCTCCGGCGGCGTTAACCTCGATACCGTCAGGGAAATCGCCGAGACTGGCGTAGATCTCATTTCGGTTGGCGCGCTCACCCACTCCGCACCCGTCCTCGATCTCGGACTCGATTTCGTCACACAGCCGAAAAAGAGTTAAGCCAGCACTGCTTGAATTTGCCATAGTCGGCTCGCATCTGGCGGTCTGTGGTAGGAATCTGAGTCTCTTGCCCATTCGGAGGGTCGGGATTTTCATGGCGATGCAGTGGATCGTGCTATGGGGCGCTACCGCCATCGCGGCGTCAATTGTCGCGGCCGTGCTGGCGGGCGTCAAAAACCGTGACTATTCCTACTGGATGGCGTGGAGCTTCCTGGTGCCCCCATTCGTGATTTGGCTGCTGCTCCTGCCCCGGATCAAGGGACCGCGGCCCCGGCAACCAACGCTCGACGAAATCGACCGCCGAGAAAACGGACCGCATTAGGATCGCTTCTGCTCGCGCTGTTTTCTGCGGACCACGGCCTGCGCCGCCGACAAGCGGGCGATCGGCACGCGATAGGGCGAGCAGGAGATGTAATCGAGATCGACCGTCTCAAAAAAGTAGATCGATCGCGGGTCGCCGCCGTGTTCGCCGCAAATTCCTGTTTTTAGCGTGGGCTTTACCGAGCGGCCGCGTTCAACCCCAATCTTCACCAATTCACCGACGCCAGGCTGATCGATCGAAACGAACGGGTCGGTGGTAATGACTTCGTGCTCCAGGTAATTGGATAAGATCGGGGCAGCATCATCGCGGGACAACCCGAGTACCGTCTGGGTCATGTCGTTCGTTCCGAACGAGAAGAAGTCGGCGCCGTCGGAGCCCGCTGCGATGTCGGCCGCGCGTAATGCGGCTCGGGGCAGCTCGATCATCGTTCCGACGTCGTAGGCAACGGTGACGCCCGTCTCCGCCTCCACTGCCTTTGCCGTTTCCGTGATGACATCGCGCAGGATGTCGAATTCCCGTCGATAGGCGATGAACGGGATCATAATTTCGGGATGCACCGCTTCTCCCGTCTTGCGCTGCGCATTCACAGCTGCCTCAAAGATAGCGCGCGTCTGCATACGGGTAATTTCAGGGAACTTGATACCGAGCCGGCATCCGCGAAAGCCGAGCATAGGATTGAATTCCTCGAGCTCTGCCACGCGCGCCTTGAGACGCATGAGATCCATTCCCAACGCCGCAGCCACCTGTGCCGCCTCACGATCCTCGTGCGGCAGGAACTCATGCAAGGGCGGATCGAGCAGACGGATCGTTACCGGCAAGCCAGCCATAATCTCGAACAACTCTTCGAAGTCTTCTCGCTGGACGGGAAGAAGCTTGTCGAGCGCCTGCTGACGTCCCTCCTCGTCTTCCGCGCAAATCATCTCGCGTACGGCGAGGATGCGCTTTTCCTCGAAGAACATGTGCTCGGTCCGGCAAAGACCAATACCCTCCGCCCCGAAGGAACGCGCTTGGCGGGCGTCTCGCGGCGTATCGGCGTTGGTACGCACCTTCATGCGACGCGTCTTGTCGGCCCATTCCATCACGGTCGCGAATGTTCCTGAAAGCTGGGGCGGCAGCATCTTAGCTTTGCCGGCGTAGACGCGGCCGGAGCCGCCGTCGATCGAGATGATGTCGCCCGACTTGAACGTACGCGTACCCGCGCGCATGGTGCCGGCATTGGCG
>NZ_RXIZ01000015.1:47631-69920 GCF_003987855.1 Hyphomicrobium sp. | reverse complement strand
TTCGCCTTCAGCGCTTCGGCCATTTCCGAATGAAACACGATCTCGCCGGATGCCGCGCCAGGTGAAGCCGGAAGACCTTTGGCGATGAGGTCATGATCAGCGGTCGGATCGATGGCGGGATGCAGGAGCTGATCGAGTTGCGCGGGCTCAACGCGCAGGATCGCTTCCTCTTGCGTAATCAAACCTTCGGCGGCGAGATCAACTGCAACGCGGAGAGCCGCTTCGGTCGTCCGTTTACCCGAGCGCGTCTGGAGAATCCAAAGCTTGCCGATCTGGACCGTGAATTCGACATCTTGCATGTCGCGATAGTGGCGCTCGAGCTGATCGAAGATGTCTTTGAGCGAGGCAAAAACGTCGGGCATCGCCACTTCGAGCGATGTTTCGGATGAACTGCCGGCGCTTTTCTTCGTCAGCGCGTGCGGCGTCCGGATGCCGGCGACGACATCCTCACCCTGGGCGTTGGGGAGGTATTCGCCGAAGATTTCCTTTTCGCCCGTGGATGGGTTGCGCGTGAACGCGACGCCAGTCGCGGAGTTGTCGCCCAGATTTCCGAACACCATTGCCTGCACGGTGACGGCCGTGCCCCAGTCATCCGGAATATCGTGCAGCCTGCGATAGGTTTCGGCGCGCGGGTTGTGCCAGGAATCGAAGACAGCGGCGATCGCCCCCCAGAGCTGCTCGTTGGTATCCTGCGGGAATGGCGCGCCATGCTCACGCTCGATCGCTGCCTTGTAGTCGGCGATGATTTCTCGCCAGGCCTCCGCGTCGAGATCGGTGTCGGCTGCAAAACCGTTCAGGTTCTTGAAGTTCTCAAGAATGTCTTCGAACGCGCCATGGTCAACGCCAAGAACGACGTCGCCGTACATCTGAATGAAGCGGCGATAGCTGTCGAAGGCAAAGCGCTTGTCACCCGTCAATTCCGCGAGACCCTCGACGGTCTTGTCGTTGAGACCGAGGTTCAAAATCGTGTCCATCATGCCCGGCATCGAGGCGCGCGAGCCGGATCTCACAGACACCAGCAGCGGCCGGGACTCGTCTCCGAACTTCGCCGACACTGTTTCGCCGACAGCGCCGAGCGCCCGCATCACCTCGCCCTTGAGTTCTTCGGGCAGCCTGTTGCCTGCGGCAAAGAATTCCTTACAGACCTCGGCCGTGATCGTGAAACCGGGCGGCACAGGCAGGCCAAGCGCCGCCATCTCGGCAAGGTTGGCACCCTTGCCGCCCAATAGCTCGGCCATCTGGGCGCTTCCTTCCGCCCGTCCGGGGAAGAACGCGTAAACCCATTTCCTTTTGCCGTCTGCTTGCGGCTGTGCCATCAGACCTCCGTGCGGTCTTCATGCTGCCCACCATTCTCGTCAGGAGTGATGGCGTCAGGGAGAGGTGCCATAGCAAATGAGGCCCGGCATTCCTAGCGCTCCCTGTTCTATTGCCGTCCGGCACCAATGCGGAAACTAGCCCGATGACCAAGCTCGAAGCCGTTCTCGATACGTTGGCACAATCCAAGCCCGCCGGGCTCGAGCGGCTGTTCGAGCTCTTGCGGATCGACAGCGTCTCGACTGACCCCAAGCACAAGGCAAGCTGCGTAAAGGCCGCGGAGTGGTGCGCAGCTACGCTTAAAGATATAGGCTTTGCGGACGCCAAGGTCGTGCCGACCATAGGACATCCAATGGTCGTCGCGCATGACCGCGCCAAACGCGATCCCGGCGTGCCGCATGTCCTGTTCTACGGGCATTACGACGTACAGCCGCCCGATCCGCTCGATCTCTGGAAGACGCCGCCTTTCGAGCCTCGGATCGAAACCGATCCGGTGAACGGCGAAGTCGTGGTGGCGCGGGGTGCGGAAGACAACAAAGGTCAGCTGATGACCTTTTTCGAAGCCGCTCGGGCATGGAAGAAGGTTGCGGGCGAACTCCCCGTCGCCGTTTCCGTGTTGATCGAGGGCGAGGAAGAATGCGGCTCGCCGTCACTGCCAGCCTTTCTCGCGTCTCACGGAGACGAGTTGAAAGCCGATCTCGTGCTCGTCTGCGACACGGGGCAGTGGGACAAGGATACGCCAGCGATCACGACGATGCTGCGCGGCCTGGTGGGCGACGAGCTTGTGATCACGGGGCCGACCCGGGACCTGCACTCCGGTATCTATGGGGGACCGGTCGCGAATCCGATCCGCGTGCTGGCCAAGGTGATGGCTGCTCTGCATGACGAAAGCGGCAGGATCGCGGTTCCGGGCTTCTATGACAACGTCCAGGAGCCGACCGCCGATCAGTTGGCGCAATGGCAGTCTCTCGGGGTTCGGGCGCAATCTTTCCTTGGATCCGTGGGTCTTTCGGCGCCGGCCGGTGAGAATGGCCGGTCCGTCATTGAACAGCTGTGGTCGAGACCGACGTTGGAATTCAACGGCGTGACGGGCGGGTACCAGGGCGTCGGATCGAAGACCGTTATCCCAGCCAAGGCATCCGTGAAAATTACCTGCCGGCTCGTCTCGGGACAGGATCCCGAGCATGTCATGAAGTCGATCCGCGACTACGTAGCGACGCTTATTCCAGCCGATTGCAAGGCGACTTGGCTCGGCCATCACGGCTCCGGCGCCATCATGTTCGATACGCATGACCCGTCGATGCAGGCTGCCGCCAAAGCGCTGGAAGAAGAGTGGGGCAAGCCGGCCGTTCTGATGGGCAGCGGCGCCTCAATTCCGATCGTATCGTCCTTCCGCGACACCCTCGGGATGGACAGCCTGATGGTCGGCTTCGGATTGGACGATGATCGCATTCACTCGCCCAACGAAAAGTACAATATCCGCAGCTTTGAAAAAGGCGCGCGCAGTTGGGCCCGTATTCTGGCGGCGCTTGCCAAGCAGTAGCTAATTTACGATCGACGCTCGCCTATCGCGCTCATACCCGAGACGAGACAATGCTCAGACCGCATCTCCTCCTGACGCTCCTGGTTTTCGTCGCGCTCGGAGCCTATTTCGCGCACGTCATCGGCGGCCAGCGCACGGCTTCTTCGCTACCGGGAAGTATCGTTCCCAGCGATAGCGGCACCAAAGGGTCGAGTTCCGGGACGACCGGAACCAACACGCCTGTCGGCGGTGACAAGCAAGCCTACAACGATGATCGCGGCGATGATGACAGTTCCAGCGGCGGCGATCGGCGCGAAAATATTGCGGGCCAATTCGACTACTATGCGCTCGTACTTTCGTGGAGCCCGACGTACTGCAACGACGAAGGACGCGACGACGAGACCCAGTGCAACCGCCGTGATGGCGGGCGCTACTCGTTCGTTCTGCATGGACTTTGGCCGCAATATGAGAGCGGCTATCCGCGAGACTGCCGGACTCAGCGGAGGCCATTCGTCCCCGATTCCGTCATCAACAGCGTGATCGACATAATGCCCAGCCGCGGGTTGATCATTCACGAGTACCGCGCACACGGCACCTGCTCCGGGCTCGACCCGGTGCAATATTTTGCGACAGCGCACCGCCTCTTCGACCGGATCAACATCCCGGAACGGTTTCGAAACCCGATGGAGCCGCAAGTGACGTCGGCGGCGGACGTCAAGCGGGCTTTCCTGCAGGCCAATCCGCAATTTCGCGCCGACATGATCACCGTCGTCTGCGGCGGGGCGGGAGGCATGCTGCGAGAGGTCCGGCTCTGCCTCACCAAGGACGGGGCTCCGCGCACCTGCGGGCGGAACGAAACGAAGCGCAATTTGTGCACGGCAAATCAGGTGTTCGTGCCGCCGACGCGATCAACCGCGCGCAGCAACAACTGGCAGACGCAACAGCCCGTTCAGTTGCCGGGCCCGGTGAAAAACGGCGCTGGTGTCGATCACCTCCCGGGCCCTCGTTGAAGGCCAAAGGGGCGGCTGAGAAACCGCGGGCTAGGCGACTTTGCGAATGCGCTCGGGTCGCCAGGCGCGGGGTGCGTCAGCGACCCAGCCGACGCCTGAGGTCGCCGACAGAAGTTCGACAGCCATCGGGTTGATGCTCCAGCCGCCGGCAACGGCGAACACGTGTTGATCCGTGGGGTAGAGTTGCAGCTCCCCGCCAAGGTCGCCGTGGCGTTCGCGAATGCCGCGGATTTCGATGTAGGACAAGCCGAGTCGCCTTTCATCCTGAGACGGCTTGCCCGCATTCCAGATCACGCCGCCGTCGCCGACGGCGAAGGCACGGACGCGCCGCCCGCGCTCGAATCGCGCCCAGGCGTAGGTGTCTATAATCGGGAAGGCCGCGAAATACTGCACGGCTGGGAACGTGGACGCGAGATGCCGAAGCAGAGGCATCATCTTATCGACGAATGCCCCGCCGGCGGGAACGGGAAGCGACTCGGCGGCCACCAGGGTCCAGCCTTTCACGGGCGGCGAAATGAAAACCAGTCCGCTAGAGATTTCCGGATCATAGATCGCGCCGATCCCGGAGCTCCAGTTCGCGGGCTGCAGTCGTCCGAGACCAAGCGCGGCGGCAACCGCGGAGGAATCGTCGGACCTAATCGCGAGCCAAGCCATGTCGTGACCAAAGGCGCGCGGCCGATCGGGATCATCGGCGAGACGGACGTGGCGCGGCACAAGACGCGGCGCTAGCACTGCCGCCGCTATCGTAATCGTAAAGATGACCAGAATGGCAATCAGTGGAAGCACGGTCCGAGTCACTATACGAACAGCCTGACCAACTTTTTGTCCCGAGTTGCCAGCCTCTGCAAGCGCATGGCCCGCACGTCGCTGGTGAAAAGTCTGGAGGTCACGCGCAGACGGACCGCGATATCGCCCGTAAAAAACCGGGGCCCGCATGGGACCCCGGTCGATTGAGACGGGAATGTATTTCCAGATATTATGGAAGCGTCACGCCAGCCGTGAACAGGAATTCATCACGTGCAAGACCATTCGGATCAGTCTCATTGTTGAAGCTCGTACCATAATAGCGGAAGTCCATGTAGTATTTGTCGATCGCCAACTTCAAACCGGCATTCCAGTAGGTGTAATTATCCTGACCGAGAAACCACCCGCTGTTGTTCGGAGCCGTCGTATAGCCCACCAAACCGCTGACGGTTGGCGTTATCGTCGCTGTGCCCAGCCCTTTCACATCAGGCAACTGATATGCGAGTGTGCCTTCGATCGTCTCAGTCCAAGGCGTAACGATGGCGCCCTGATCAGGCGTAAAGAAGAAATTGAAGCCCCCGGTTAGATTGGTCGCCAACGCCGTTGTGGCCGAGACCTTGAGTTCTAAATAGTTCACACTTTCAGGGGAAAAGCTTCCCTGTTGATAGGTATAGTAGAGCGCGCCAAGATCCCAGTTGACCGCATGGTCGAACCAGTTTGTAACCGGACGCCAGCCAGCGTAGATATCAGTTTCCCATGGCCTAAGATCGGCTAGCCCATTCGTTCCGGTTGGGTTTGAGTGAATATTAGATGCCCAGATTCCTAGATACAGGGTACTGGCCGCGGTCCCGTATGTAAATTCCAGGTAGGGCTGGAACGCCGGATCGTGCTCAGTATATGTGATGCCGCGGAAGAGATAGTCGCTTACCCCGACGATACTCAACGAGTAGCCGAATTTCGGGGCATCATCAGCAAGCGCAGCCGAAGACACCGCGAGCGACGCGGCTGCAGCTACCCCCGCTGCAGCCAAGAAACCTTTGATATTCGCCATAAGACAACCCCCGTCCCCAGATCTGCGGCTCGCAACACCCGCGCTATGCGGAGCACGCGACTCTCACCGCTCTGAGTTCAGGAAAACGATTTTCAGTGGAGGACACAAGCCAATAGGTGACACATACTGTGACTTGGTTCGCTGTTGTAACATGTTGGCAACGCTGCTGGCATAACAAGCCTGTGGTGAATAGTATGCCTTGAAAATGAGCACGAAATTCGTTTCGCCGGACCAATCCAAAGGCATGATGCGCAAAAAGCGGCCGCATTCTGAACAACACATTGATCAAAGTTCAAAATTTGGGCGAGAGACTGGCCTGACGCGCCCCATTGTGTTCTCTGCAACTTCGTGATCGGGACAAATTTTCAAGCTCGGGGCACATGACGCTGGCGAAAATCTTTCCAGGGACGGCGCTGATAACCGGCGCCAGCCGTCGAATGGGACGCGCGCTGGCACTCGATCTTTCGGCCGCAGGGTGGACCATCGCGATCCACTACCGCAATTCAGCCGTCGAGGCTCAGAGTTTGGCCGACGATATCTCTGCCCGCGGCGGCAAGGCGCGCGCCTTCCGGGCGGACCTCGCGGACCCGCTGGCGCCCGGAGCGCTTCTCGCCGAGGTCATTCAAGAGCTCGAGCCGCCCTCCGTTCTCATCAATAACGCGTCGGAGTTCCTGCCGGACACTATCCAGAGTCTGGACGGCAGCACCTGGGATCTGCACCAGGCCATAAACCTCAAGGCGCCTGTCTTCCTCGCTCAAGCGATGGCGGCCAGCCTGCCGGGAACGAGCGGAGGCAACATCATCAACATCATCGACCAGCGTGTGTGGAACCTCACGCCGGAGTTCTTCTCCTATACGATCTCGAAGGCGGGTCTGTGGACCGCGACGAGGACGCTGGCGCAAGCTCTGGCCCCGAGGATCCGCGTCAACGCGATTGGACCCGGTCCTGTCCTGCGGAGCATCCATCAGACTGCAGAAGAGTTCGAACAGGAAAGCCGCTCGACACTGCTCGGCCGCGGCGCGTCGACGGATGAGATCGCAGCGGCCGTTCGCTTCATCCTGGCGACGCCTTCGCTCACCGGGCAGATGATCGCGCTCGATGGCGGACAACACCTGACGTAACGGCGTGAGCTATCAACAGCCTGCCAAATCGACTTGCCGCAATCTCACCAACAGCCGCTCCAAATACCGCCCAATTGCGGGGCGACTCTGGATTCGGGTCCATCGGGGGGCTCATCAACGCTTTATTAACGTTAAGCGCCTACGAACCTTAATTGGTTCTTGTTGGGCGCCTTCATTGGGGGTGCCGCGTGCTAATGGGTGTAACCATGTTTCGCCGCGTTCGGACGCGTTTGGCGTTCGCCTTCGCTGCAGCCGTGCCAATGGCTGCCCTCTCAATGCCAGCGGATGCAGCTGGCCTCCCTCAAGTCGAACTTACCACAAAAAACAAAGTCCCGGCGTGCGCCACGCCTGGACGGCTGATGGGCTTTCTTGAAAGCCGCAATGCCAATCTCGATCCGCGATTCGAAGCGATCGCCGCGGACTACATGCGGATTGGCAATGAGTTGAAAATCCGCTGGGACATCGCCTTCTTCCAGATGATGCTGGAAACCGGCAACCTCACCTTTAAGGGTGATGTCTCGTCCAAGCAGAACAACTTCGCCGGCATGGGAGCCACGGGCAATCATGTTCCGGGCGAAAGCTTCCCGGATGTGGCGACGGGCGTGAAAGCGCACCTCCAGCATCTTCTGATGTATGCCGGCGAACACATCGAAAATCCGGTGGCCGAGCGCACCCGCAAAGTTCAAGAGTGGGGTGTTCTGACCGATTGGCAGAAGTCGATCGGCGGACCGGTCAATTACGATCAGCTCGCTAAGCAGTGGGCGCCGACCTCACGACGTTACGCCCGCGATATCGCGGCTCTCGCGGAAGCCTTCTACGGCTCGCCCTGCAAGGGTGACGATCCCAAACCCGAGCTCATGGCGCTGGCAAAGCCCGGCGCTGGCGCTGCGAAGACGGTGGCTGCTGTCACCACCGAACAACCGGCGACGGACCTGACGCAGACCGCCTCAGCCGACGTTCCGCCGGCCGATACCGGCCCTTACATTTCGGGCGCCGCTCTTGCGCAGCGTGCCGTCGAAGAGGCGCGTAAATCTGGAAACGCGGCCCGATCGGGCCTTGGCGCTGAATCCCTCGTTCCGCCGGCGGACAACGCGCCCGCTGTCGGCGAGCCCGCACAGGCCAACACTGCACCGGCAGCATTCAAGATCATCAACGCGTCTGCGCCGGCTGCCGATGAGACGGCCACGGCCGAGACGAAAGCCCCTGCCGACACGGCTCCGAGCGAAGCACCGGTGAAGAAGACGTCGAGCAAAAAATCTCAGTCGGCTTCTGCCAATGCGACGAAGCAGACAATGACGGCGACCAAAACCGCGATGAATATTCCCGCGGCTGGCGTCAAGCCGAAGTGCAAGGTGTGGACGGCGAGCTATGGCGGCGGCCACTCGGTGATCATTCGGGCGCGCGCCGATGCACAAGACAATTATACGGTTCTCGACGTCAATGAGGGCTCGGAGAAGCGCGAAGCCGAAGCCTACATCTCGGCTTATGCCAAGGGCGGCGTGACCGTCGGCGAATACTCCAATCCCTCGCAGGCGCTCGATAAAGCCTTCGAACTCTGCCCAGACGGTTGATAGCGGCACTGTCTCAGCACAGGGTGTTCAGATGGCGCCGTCAAAGCCGCTTGTATCTCAGAGTCTATCTGCTGCCTTGGCGTCCGCGCTGGTCGCGGTTGGCGTGAACAGCGCCGAGGCAGCGCCTCCGATCCGGACCAATGAGCGCAATCAGGTTCCTGCCTGCGTTACGCCCGAGCGCCTCATGGCTTTTCTTGCCGAGCGCAATCCCAACTACGACCCTCGTTTTCGCGAGATCGCGCGCTGGTATAAGTACTACGGCGAAGGCTGGCGCGTTCGCTGGGATTACGCCTTCTATCAAATGGCGCTCGAAACGAACTTCCTAAGCTATCGCCGGGGCGACGGCCGCCGGGGCGACGTCTGGGAAACGCAGAACAATTTCGCCGGCATTGGTGCGACCGGAGGCGGCGTGCGCGGAGAGCGCTTTGCCGACGTCAAAACCGGCGTGCATGCGCAGATCCAGCACCTCGTTGCCTATTCGGGTGAGCATCTTGCCGCTCCCATCGCCAAGCGCACGCGTGAAAATCAGGACGACATCATCGCCCAGTCCAACCGGCTCGGACGCGACGTGACCTTTGCGGACCTTGCGGCGCGATGGGCGACCGATCGCGCTTACGGAAAGTCGATCGATTTTCTCGCCGGCCTCTACAGCCAGCGCTACTGCGATCGGCCGGCGCGAGCGGCCGATAGCGAGTCGGCGCCTCCCGCGCCGCTGCAAATGCGTCGAGAATGGCGCTATCCCTTCCGTCCGCCGTCTGGTCTTGGCGGCCCGGTGCCGGACGATACGCAAAATAAGGAAGAGGCGCTGCCGTGGCTCGCAAAGCCGCAGAAGCCCGACGCGGCGGCGAAGCGTGATCGACCCGCTGCCGTCGAGCCCAAAGCTTCTTCTTCCTCCAACGCACCCAAAAAACAGGTCGCGAAACCGTCGAAGAAGGCCAAGACGGCGCTGAAGCCGAAAAAGCCGGCGAGCGTTGCGGCCCCGGCCGAGGCGACCGATCCCAATTGGACGGCGGCGACCCAATCCGAGCAGGCCGGCCCGCAATCTGCAGCCGCAAACACGGCGGCCAACAAACCGGCGGAACCGACGGAGCAAGCCGCTGCGGAGCCGCAGACATCCCGCTTTCTGCCGTGGCTGCCAACGTTCCGGATTGCGCCCGCAGAACCTGAGCCGTCACGGCTTGGCGGCCCTCTTCCAGCGGAACTCGGAGCGGCCGCGAAGGCGGCTGCTGAGGCTCCTCTCCACACAGGGCCTTGCCGGGTTTTGACAGCCACATACGGAGGGACCAAGACGCTCCTCCTTCGCTCGAAGTCAGGCGCGGAAGTGCAATACACGGCGCTGACGATCGTGGACGGTTTCGAGAAGTCGATGTTTGAAGCTTATGCGCGCACCGAAGCGGTCGGCGCAGAGGTCGTCGGCGAGTACCCGTCCGCCGAGGCAGCGCTTTCGGACGCGCGTGCCAATTGCCCCGAGAACGAGTGAGATCTGCGCCGCTCCTTGGCGGCACAGTTTTTATTTCTATTGCGATGGCGCGAGATATTTGAGCGCGGCTGTCGATGCGGCTCCGCCGACGACACACGGGATGCCGAACTCCACCTGACCCATGACACCTGCTGCGACGCAGCCCAGCGCAAACACGGTCTGGCCGGCCTGCCCCCACCAATTGTAGTTGCGCAGGCTTTCCGGGCCCTTCGTCTTCAACTCGTCGATCGAGGCGAGCGCATCCTTGCGCAGCTTGCCCAGTTCCTGCGTCTCGGCGGCGTCGATGACTTCACCGAGAGGTTTACGCACCTTGGGATCGGCGTCGCTCGAAATCTTCTTAAGCATGACCAACAGGTCTTCGTTGCGCGCGGCATTCTGAGCAAGCGTCCACTTTGCCATTGCGCCCGTGGTCAGGAGGTCGACCTTATCCTTTTCTTCCGCAAGCTCCAGCGTAGCGACAATGCGCCGGACGGGCGCTTCCCAACCGGTCGCGAAAAAGTAGCCCCAGTTCAGATCGATCACGCTGGCGTCGTCTTTGACGGAAATTTCGGTGAGCGTCGGCTTGTTGCCGAAGACATACTTGTCGATGAGCACGCGCCGCGCCGGCATGCGCTCAACGAATGCCGTCATCGTATTGCGCCAGCGCGGAAGGCCGGAATAGGCAATGGCCTTCACGATCAGAACCTGATCTTCCGGCGGCAGCGGGAACATCTTGGTGATCAGATCGGAGGCCATGTCAGGATTGGCGCCGAGCACCCCCGCGACGAAGCCGACGTAGACACCAGATTGGTCGGAATCGCGCGGCGTGCCGAACGCCGCCATCGCCTTCACGGCCTCAGGAAGCCGTTTCGGCTCAGGATTTTTCCGGTAGCCGTTGATCCATTTCAGGAGCTCTTCGACGTTCTGAAAAGGTTTCGGCGGCTTCTCTTTGGCGGGCTTTGCCAAGGCCAGTGCGGGCAACGCAAAGGCCAGTATCAGGCCGAGAACGGCGATGACGCGACGCATAGCACCCCCCTCGGCGCAGCCGTATTCCTTGATGGTGCACGGCATTCAGACACCACCCCCCTCGAATGGTGATTTTGTGGCGCATCATCGAATGCCTTGCTTGACCGGCGGCGCGCGCCAATTTTAGTTGCGCCATGACCGAAGACCTAACGACAGCGGCGCAGGAGCCCACAGGCCCGCCGGCCAAGACCGGACCGGACGTGATCGCTGCCTATCTGAAACTCTTGCCGCAAAGTCCGGGCGTGTACCGTATGCTCGACGCCGCGGGCGACGTGATCTACGTGGGCAAGGCGCGCTCGCTGCGAGCCCGCGTGTCGAACTATGCGCGTCTTAATGGCCATACAAATCGCATCTCGCGCATGATCCTGGCGACGGCGTCGATGGAATTCGTGACCGTGCGCACGGAAGCCGAAGCGCTGCTGCTGGAAGCGAACCTCATCAAGCGCTTCCGGCCACGCTTCAACGTCCTGATGCGGGATGACAAGTCATTTCCCTATATCCTCATCAGCCGCGACCATGCGGCACCAGCAGTGATGAAGCATCGCGGCGCGCGCAATCGCAAAGGCGAATACTTCGGACCGTTTGCGTCCGCGGGCGCGGTGTCGCGGACCGTGAACATGCTGCAGCGGGCCTTCCTTCTGCGCTCCTGTTCCGACAGCGTCTACGACAGCCGGACGCGTCCCTGTCTCCTGTTTCAGATCAAGCGCTGCTCGGCGCCTTGTACCGGCGAGATCGATCTTGAAAGCTATGGGAAACTTGTCGATGAAGCCGAGCGCTTCTTGAGCGGCGAAAGCCAGACCGTCCGCGAAATGTATCAGCGGCTGATGGCGAACGCGGCGGAGGAGCTCGAATTCGAGACTGCAGCGATGTACCGCAATCGCCTGTGGGCGCTCGCGCACGTCACGGCTGATCAGTCGATCAATCCGGATGGTATCGAAGAAGCCGATGTTTTCGCGGCCTACCAGGACGGCGGTCAAACGTGCATCCAGGTCTTCTTCTTCCGCACCGGTCAAAACTGGGGCAACCGCGCGTACTATCCGAAAGCCGACCGCTCTCTCAACGTCGAGGACGTGCTCGATAGCTTCATCGCGCAGTTCTATGACGATAAACCCGTGCCGCGCCTGATCCTAATTTCGCACGACGTTCCCAACCGCGAACTTCTTGCTGAAGCGCTCACCACCAAAGCCGAGCGCAAAATCGAAATTCGCGTGCCGTCGCGGGGCACGAAATCGACGTTGGTCGAGCACGCGTTGGCGAACGCGCGCGAAGCCTTGGGACGCAAGCTCGCGGAAAGTTCTTCTCAAGCTCGCCTGCTCGAAGGCGTTGCGGAACGGTTCGGACTTACCGCCACTCCGCGCCGCATCGAAGTGTTCGACAACAGTCATATTTCGGGCACGAACGCCGTCGGCGGGATGATCGTGGCGGGACCAGAGGGCTTCGTCAAAGGGCAGTATCGCAAGTTCAACATCAAGTGGCCCGAGACGACACCGGGAGACGACTACGCTATGATGCGTGAAGTTCTGACACGACGTTTCAAGCGCATCGCTGAAGCCGCCGCGCTGCAAGAAATAGAGACGGAAGTCGATGAGGTTGCTTCCGACCTTAGCGGCGGTCGGTTGTCGCCCGTCATCGATGACGACGACACGGCGGAGGAGCGCGCGTTTCCGGATAAGCCCGATCTGGTGCTGATCGACGGGGGATCAGGTCAGCTTGCGATTGCCCGGGAGGTGCTCGCCGGATTCGGGCTTCACGACATCGCGTTGATCGGGGTTGCCAAAGGGCCGGATCGCGACGCCGGCCGGGAACATTTCCATATTCCGGGCCGCGAGCGTCCAATCATGCTCGAGGCGAAGGATCCGGTTTTGTATTTCGTGCAACGTTTGCGGGACGAAGCGCATCGTTTCGCCATTGGGACGCATCGCGCCAAGAGGTCTAAATCCTTCGGAGCCAATCCGTTGGATGAGATCGAAGGCGTCGGGCCGACACGAAAGCGCGCTCTGCTGAAGCATTTCGGCTCGGCGAAGGCCGTCTCACGCGCGGGTGTCGAGGATTTGAAGGCCGTCGAGGGGATTTCGGCCGATATGGCCAAGAAAATCTACGACTTCTTCCACGAGCGAGCAGGATAGTCGCAACGCGCCTTTAAAGGCTAGCAGAGGGATGCGGCCTGCCCTATTTTCGCGGCACTTGGGGGCGATGGGCCTTCCGGGTACGACCGATCCGTTGCCATTGTGAAGGCCCTGATTGCCTATGCTGAGACGCGCACTCGCAACCGCCGCACTCGCTTTCCTGTTTTTCGCGCCAACCACGTTTGCGCAAGACGCGCCTGCGATCGGCTGGACGACCGTAGCCGATCCGGCGATCGAGGCTCCGGCAGCGCAGGCGCAGGCGACCACTGCCGCGCCTCAAGCCCCTGCTCAGAGCGCAGCTCCCGCTGCACTGGCGGCGCCCCAGCAAACAGCGCCCGCCTCGCCCCAGCCACAGGCAAACCCGCCGCCGGCGGCGACGGCGCCTGCGGCGGCGCCAGCCGCTACCCCTCCGGCGGCAGCACCAGCGGCGGCAGCACCAGCTCCGGTAGTGGCTCCTGCCGCTCCCCCGCCGCCGCCCGCGGTATCGCCCGAAGTGAATTCCACGATCACGAATGTCGTCGGGCAGATGGATGGCGCCGAGAAGAGCCTCTCCAAAATATCCGATGTCGACACCGATCTCGGGCATCTTCGCGACAGCATCGACGATGTGATCTCCAAGACCACACAGACGGCGGACGGACTACGGCCGCGCCTCTCGGATATTCACGCGCAGATCAAACGGCTGGGGCCCGCGCCCGGCAAGGATGCGCCGGCTGAAACTCCGGCGGTCGCCGCCGAGCGCGCCCGTCTCAGTGTGCAAGAGGCGGAGGTATCCGGCGCTATCAAGACGCTGGAAGTGACGTGGTGGCGCGCGCGCCAGGCGATTGACAAGATCACGGAGCTTCGCCTGAAGCTGTTCGTGCGCAGCCTGACCGAACAGACCTTCAGTCCGCTCTTTCCCGAATTCTGGAACGATCTGGAGCACCGGCGCCAGTCGATCCAATGGCGCATCAACTACAATGCGCGCGACTGGTGGGGCGCGGTCACTCGGCAAAAAACGGGCACACTTATTCTCCTCGCGGCGGTGATCGGCGTCTATCTGCTGTTGAAAGCGATTGTTCTAAATATCACGCGCTACCGGCCGGCGCCCAATGCCACGCCGCCCACCTTCTTCGAGCGCGCGGCTTCGGCGGCATGGATAGCTCCCGCGCTCGCCGTTCCAGGATTGGCCGCAGCATTCCTGTGCTACGCGGGCCTGGAATATCTGGGACTGCTCTACTACCCCACGGCCGCGCCCACGGGTGTCGCGCTTCTCAATGCGGCGCTCGTATTCGTGGGCGTCTCCGCCTTGATCGTCACGGTTTTTGCACCGCGCATCCCGGAGCGGCGGCTGATGCAGCTGTCGAACCGAAGCGCCCGGCGCGTCAGCCGACTTCTAGTGATTTTAGCTCTGATCTACTCCTTCGACCTGTTCCTGTCCAAGTTCGCGCAGATTCTCTATTTCCCCTTGTCGATGAGCATCGCACAATCGCTGGTGACGAGCATCGCCTTCGCGCTCGTTCTGATGGGGCTGCTGCTCACTCCCTTCCAGTCGGGCGAAACCGCGATGAAGCGGCCTGTCGGCCGCAGCGAACCGCTGTGGCTCAAAGGGCCGCTGTGGGTTGCGGCCATCGCCATCATCGTTCTCTGCCTGTCGGGCTACATCGCCCTCGGCCGATTCCTCGCTCAACAGCTCGTCATGACGGGCGTTGTCGGTCTCGTGACAATGCTCCTTTATCTCGCGATCCGGGCTTTCACGCGGGGCAGCACGACCTCTCGCGGCCATATCAGCGTGCTGCTCGAAGAGCGGATGGGATTCGACGAGACCCGCAGAAAGCAGCTTGGATGGCTGACGGAAGTGGTCTTGACGCTGGGCGTCGCACTCGTCGCCGTACCTGTCCTCCTCCTGCAATGGGGTTTTGCCGCGGCCGACATTCGCGACTGGCTCACGCGGCTGTTCTTCGGTTTTGAGATCGGCTCGATCCGCATCTCGATCGTGCGGATCCTGCTCGGCCTCGCGCTTTTCGTCGTAGTGGTGTTCATCACCCGCGTCGTCCAAAGCCGGTTGCGCGAGAATGTGCTGGTCGCGCCGCGCATGGATCCCGGCATTGCGAATTCGATCGATAAGGCCGTCGGCTATGCCGGCACCGGACTAGCGGCCGTCATGGCGGTCTCGTACGCGGGCTTCAACGTCACCAATCTCGCCATTGTCGCCGGTGCGTTATCGGTCGGTATCGGTTTTGGACTTCAGTCGATCGTCAACAACTTCGTCTCGGGACTGATCCTGTTGATCGAACGGCCGATCAAGGTCGGCGACTGGGTCGTGGTCGGCAACGAACAAGGCACAGTGAGGAATATTTCCGTCCGCTCGACGGAGATCGAGACCTTCGACCGGGCGAGCCTCATCGTGCCCAACTCGGAGCTCATTACCGGCCGAGTTCTCAATTGGACGCACCGTAGCGCTCTCGGGCGAGTCGTGCTGAAGTTCACCGCCGGTCCCGATATCGATCCGCGCAAGGTGCTGGCGGTCCTCAACGAATGCGCCAACAAGCATCAGAGCATCCTGCGTGAGCCGGCGCCGCTCGCGACGTTCGACGGCTACACGCCGCTGACCACCGAGTACACGCTGCGGGTTCTGCTTCCGGACATTACGAGTTCGCTCAGGGTCCAGTCCGACCTCCGGATCGCGATATATGAGGCGTTTCGCCGGTCCGGAATCGTCAGCCGCGATGTCTTCGCGCCTCCGGCAGCGGTCGCGCCTGACGCCGGGTCCGAGCCCGGTTCAGCTTCCGGCTCAGCTCCCAGCCCACTTCCGGCGCCGGCCGCCGCCTCGTGATTTCCACTGCGGCGTTCTGGCCTTAGCATTTACCCTCCCCGCCTCGGCGTCCCGGCGGGGATTGACGGAGCAGCGCTGCTACGGCTACCCAGAATCATGGATCATGTCGCGCACCGCTCGCTTTCGATGAGCCTGCCAAACATCCTGACGTATGGACGGATTGCGGCCGTACCTGTGCTCGCGGGCGTGCTGTTCTTCGGGACCGGCGAGACCTCACGCTGGTTGGCGTTTGCCATCTTCGCGGCCGCGTGCGTGACCGATTGGCTGGACGGGTATTTGGCCCGGATCTGGGAGCAGCAGTCCAATTTGGGGCGGATGCTCGATCCGATCGCCGATAAGCTTCTCGTCGGGGTGACCCTGCTGATGCTCGTGTCGACCGGCACGATCGGCGGTTGGTCGATCTGGGCCGCCATCACCATTCTGTCGCGCGAAATCTTGGTGTCGGGCCTGCGGGAATTCCTCGCCGAACTTAACGTCAAGGTCCATGTCACCCAGCTTGCGAAGTGGAAAACCGCAGTTCAGTTCGTCGCTCTCGCGTTGCTGCTTGCGGGACCTGCCGCCGAGAGGGTGATCCCCGGAACGACGGAAACCGGCGTTGTGCTGCTGTGGATTGCCGCGCTCCTTACCCTCGTGACCGGCTATGACTATCTCAAGGCTGGAATCCGGCACGCGATATACCGCTGAGAGCGCCCATGACCGACTCCATCGCCGCTACCGAGGTGACGCTTCGCTACTTTGCCTGGCTGCGGGAACGCGCGGGCGTTAGCGAAGAGCGCCTAGCTCTGCCGTCCGGCGTTCAAACCGTCGGAGATCTTCTTCGCTGGCAGGCTGGCCGGGGCCACCCGTTCGATCAAGCTTTCGCAATGCCCGAGGCCATTCGCGTTGCGCTCGATCATGCGCACGCGAAGGCGAGCGCGCCCATCGGCGCTGCGCGCGAGATCGCGTTCTTCCCGCCGGTGACGGGAGGCTAGTCGTGGCCGTTCGCGTGTCAGCCGAGGATTTTGACGCTTCGGCGGAGATGGAGAAGCTTTGCGCCGGCGATACGCGGATCGGGGGCATCGCCATGTTCGTCGGCAAAGTCCGCGGGGACGTCCAGGGGGAGGCTCTGACGTCGATGACGCTCGAGCACTACCCGGGAATGACGGAAGCCGAACTGGCGCGCATCGAGGCGGAAGCGCGCGAGCGTTTCAGGCTTTCGGGATCTCTCATCGTTCATCGCGTGGGCGAGCTGACGCCGGGCGATAACATCGTGCTCGTCGCCGCCTGCGCCCCGCACCGCCAGGATGCGTTTCGAGGCGCGGAATTCCTGATGGACTACCTCAAGACCCGGGCGCCGTTCTGGAAAAAAGAGACGCTCGCCAACGGCACCTCACGCTGGGTCGATGCCCGGGAAAGCGACGAAGCTGCGGCGTCCGCGTGGCAAGAGCGAAGCACGTAAGCCTCGGGCCGCTGCCGGCCACGGTTTCCAGGCTGGTGTTAACGACCGCTTAACCGCCGCCGCTCGATAACCTTAAGCGTTGTGTCACTCTGATCGCCAAAACGCCATCTTCCGTAGGCACACAGATAAGCATCTGTGGCGCGGCGAGGTTGGGCGGACGCGTCTTGGGGGATCGAACAAATGCGAGCTTTGGCTCGACGCATATTCTGCGGCGTCTTTTCGGCAGTGGCCGCCGCTTCAATCCCAGCGCAACTGCATAACGCCGAAGCCGACGAGTTGCAGGTCGCCGCCGCGGCCGGAACGTCGATTCCGGTCCCCGTGCCGGCCAAGCGCGTGATGGGCACGCGATTTATCATCGGGCTCGACCGCAAGGTCGAATTTCAAGTTTTTTCGCTTTCCAATCCCAATCGCGTCGTTGTTGAGCTCCCGGAAGTGAATGTCCGGTTGCCGACGCTCGGCGATGCGCCGGCTGGACTGGTCAAGACGTTCCGAGCCGGACTAGCAGCTGCCGGCAAGACCCGCATCGTCATCGATGTTACGCAGCCGGTCATCGTCGAAAGCTCGAAGGTCGTTGAAGATGGTGAGGGAGACTATCGACTCGCCCTGGCGATCCTGCCGGCCATCGCAGGACCGAACGGGCAGCCGAAGAGCCTCGCAGCGCGTACGGGGCTTGGCCCGACAGCGCTTCAGCCGCCACTCCCGCGTCGCGCTGAAAATCCCAAAGAGCGTGCCGCTCGCATGTTCCGGCCTGTCATCGTGCTGGATCCCGGTCACGGCGGTTACGATTCAGGTGCTGAGAAATTCGGTACGGTCGAGAAGGACGTCGTACTGCGGTTCGGGCTCGTTCTGCGCGATCTACTCGAGAAGACCGGACGCTACAAAGTGATGATGACGCGCAGCGATGACACGTTCATCCCGCTCGACGAGCGGACGCGTTATGCCGAGCGCAATAAGGCCAACTTGTTCATCGCCATTCACGCCGACTACTCGGATGAAGGCGGGCGCGCACGCGGCGCCACCATCTACTCGTTGCGGGATGGCGTTGCGAAATCGCTCGAACGCTCGGCGAAGGGCAGCATCTCGCGGGATATTCTGTCACCTGACGAGATCAACACGGTCAAAAGCGTGAACGGTGACGTCAATACGGTCAAAGACATTCTCGCCGATCTTGCCGACCGCGATGTCGAACTCACGCACGAGCGTACGGGCATGTTCGCGAAGTCCGTCATCGAAAACATGGGCGAGAGCACGCCACTGCGGAACGAGCCGGAGCAGCAGGCTGCATTCCGTGTGCTCAAGACCGCGCAGTTTCCTTCCGTTCTCATCGAGCTTGCCTACGTCACGAACAAGTCGGACGCCCAGAACCTGAAATCCGACGAATGGCGCGAGAAGGTTGCGAACTCGATCCTGGCAGCCATCGACAACTACTTCTCACGCGATATCGCACGATTGCCGATGTAATTGCGCCGGTGCGCTTCGATTGAGTCACCCGGGGGAAAATGAAAAAGGCCGACTCTCAGAGTCGGCCTTGGTATTTCGTGTGGCAGGAGATCGTCGCACCGATCCCCCGCATGCATCAGTTATCTCCTACATGGAGGATGCTTGTGGTGTTGTCGCCAGAGCAGAATGAGCCAACGTTTGCTCGACATATCGCGCGAAGGGAACGCTTCGCTGGATCGGAGAAAAGTTGTTGGCCGGTGACAGCGCTTCTGCATGAGGCACTCCATCTTCCAGGTATCCGCAGCTCGCTCGGCGGGAACGAGTTCTTTGACGTCGAGATAACGCACGCGGTCTCCCAGCACACGGGCTCACTGGGCGGCGCGCTAACGCTCCGGGTTCGATGTCAAAGACGCGGGGAGGGTTGGACAGAGACGTGAAGCCGCCGAACGTTAGCAAAAGCGACGCTCCCTCGGGCAGCCCTGTCCATCGCTGCCGCGCGCCGCTCGTAGCCAATTGCCGGTCTGCCAGGACCGGGTTCAGAGAAGATAAGGGCATCGACCCTTGTTTCTCGCTCTGACGCTCGCACAATGTTGTAGAAGCATGCGTAGGAGACATGCCCAACAACGCTTCACGACTCATAGGCTAAGCGATTCGCATGACGATTCGTGAGATCAGCAACATAGCGGGGCGGAACGATGAGACGGACCCGCTTGCCTTCCGACCGAACCTCCACCGGTGAAAGGCCAGCTTCGTCGCCGTCAATCTCAAGCGGAGCCGTCGTCAATCGGCCGACGCGCGCGACCCCGACTGGCAAGACATGGACTCCCGCGGGGCGCGTTGATGGGTGTGCCAGCCAGCCGAACGCGAGGGACAACAGATTTGCCGCGGTCGCTAGTCTCGTCCCTGCTTCCATGACGACGGCCATCAGGCGATCCCGTCCAACTCCGGCATCCGGTGTCAATTCGAAGACGCTTGCGTAGCGGCTTGCGAACGAGAAGATGGTCCAGCTTGCATCGAAGCGACGGCCGTCGATCTCGACATCGAAGCGGCGCGGCTCCTCGGCCAACGTCTTCAGCACAGGATAGACGTAGGCTCCTCGTCCAAGCGCGCGCTTGGCGCGATAGTTCAGCCGCGAAATCACCCGTGCATCGAACCCGGCGCCGAGCATGAGGAAGAATGGTGCGCCGTTGACGAGCCCGCCGCGCACATCGACTTCTTCGCCCGATAGAAGGACATCCGCTACGTGGGTGGCCCGGCGGCGGAGGCCGATCTCATTGGCGAGGACATTGCCCGTTCCGATGGGGATGACCCCTACCGGCATCGCCGTACCCGCCGCGCCGGTCGCGACCGCACGAAATGTCCCGTCGCCGCCTGCGGCGATCACCGCGTCGCAGTGACCGCTGTTGGCGAGATCCGAGACGCGCTCAGCCGCCTCTTCGGCGCTCCGAGCCGGGACCTGGAAGACATCGGCGCGTTTTCCGCGGAGTTCGGAGAGCACGCCGTCGAGAAGCCTCGGCACGGCCAGGCCTGCTGTCGCATTGAAAACCAGTGCAAACCGGCGGCGCATCGATGTCGGTGAACCCCATAAGACAATGGCGGCGCCAGGAAGCGCCGCCAGAGACATCTATGGAAATCGCCTATTCGCAGCGGCCAGCGCCGTCAAGGCCGCTCTTCGATCCTCAGCGGTGCGCCTCGATGGCCGAGGGCGATTCTGCCTGGCGGGCCGTCGCCGTCACGGCCTTCTGCACCTTCTCGAAGGCGCGCACCTCGATTTGACGGATTCGCTCGCGGCTGACGCCGAACTCCTCCGACAACTCTTCAAGGGTCGCGGGCTCCTCCGACAGGCGGCGAGCCTCAAAGACGCGACGCTCGCGATCGTTCAAGACCGACATCGCCGAAGAAAGGTACGACTTACGCCGCTCCAACTCCTCGCCTTCCACCAAGCGGTCTTCCTGCGTCGGCGTATCGTCAACGAGCCAGTCCTGCCACTCGCCAGACTCGGCTTCCGCACGAATAGGCGCATTGAGCGAAGCGTCGCCGCCCAGTCGGCGGTTCATATTGACGACGTCTTCTTCCGGAACGCCGAGCTTTGTCGCGATCGTCTTGACATGCTCGGGCTTCAGGTCGCCTTCATCAAGCGCCTGCAGCTGGCTCTTGGCGCGCCGCAGATTGAAGAAAAGCTTCTTCTGCGCCGCAGTTGTGCCCATCTTCACGAGGCTCCAGGACCGCAGGATGTACTCTTGAATCGACGCGCGAATCCACCACATCGCATAAGTAGCGAGGCGGAACCCCTTGTCGGGGTCGAAGCGCTTCACGGCCTGCATAAGACCGACGTTGCCTTCGGAAATGACTTCGCCGATGGGGAGGCCATAGCCGCGGTAGCCCATCGCGATACGAGCGACGAGACGAAGATGTGATGTCACAAGCTTCTCGGCGGCGTCGGCGTCCTCGTGTTCCTGCCAGCGCTTGGCGAGCATGAACTCCTCGTCCGGCGCAAGCATCGGAAACTTGCGGATCTCCTCGAGATACCGCGTCAGGCCGAGCGAGCCGCCAGCCAGGGACGGAAGTCCTTTGGAAACTGATGCCATTGCCCTCTGCCCAGACCTTCGCCCGTTGCCGGTTCGGTCTGCGCTTCCCTTCTCATTGCCGGGAATAGCGATACGCTCCCCCAGCGCGGACTGTTACATAGTAGTGGAATTCAAAAAATCATCAGGGGTTCCTGTCACCTCTACTTGAATGCTCGTGAGCAGAACCCCAAGTTTTGATGCTTGCGTCTTCTATGAACGTTTGCGGCGGGGACGATCCGTCGATCCTGACGGTTTAGCCCGAAGCGCCTCTTCAAGTCGTTCTAGGTCAGCTGGCAATTTGCTGTAAAACTTAAGCTTTTGACGTTTTGTCGGGTGTTCGAATTCGAGCTGGGCGGCGTGAAGGGCTTGTCTGGCAAGTGCGGCAGTGGCCTCTTTGGCGTGCGCGCTGACGGCTGTCAGACGCGTTTTGAATCCCGCTCCATACGTTGGATCACCCACGACCGGATGGCCGATATGCGCAAGATGCACGCGTATTTGGTGGGTTCGTCCGGTTTCCAAGACGAGGCGCACGAGCGAGATGTCTCCGGCGGGAGTTTCGCCCGTAAAGACTTCCACCACCTCGTAATGTGTCTTCGCTTCTCGTCCCGCCTCGCCACGTGTCACTGCGATCTTCAAGCGGTTCGTTGAGCTCCGGCCAAGCCGGGCATCTATCGCGCCTGCTGGCCTCGGCAGGCGACCCCACACGAAGGCGAGATAGCTCCGGTGCAGCCGGCCATCGCGCCCATGACTTTTGAATTGCTCGGCGAGACTTTGATGTGCCGCGTCCGTTTTGGCGACGACGAGCAGCCCCGAGGTATCCTTGTCGAGCCGGTGAACGATGCCGGGCCGCTTCACACCGCCAATTCCCGAGAGACTTTCACCGCAATGAGCGATGAGGGCGTTGACGAGTGTGCCGCCGGCATGCCCGGCGGCCGGATGGACGACGATGCCGGCAGGTTTATCGATCACGATGATATCGTCGTCCTCGTAGACGATATCGAGCGCGATATCTTCGCCTTCGACTGACGCCTTCTCAGCAGGCGGCACGGTAACCGTGTAGGTAGCGCCCGGTTTGACCGGTGCAC
>NZ_RXIZ01000015.1:0-47581 GCF_003987855.1 Hyphomicrobium sp. | reverse complement strand
CTTGTCGCGTTTTCTTCAATCGGCACGTGATTACCCGGAATTCAGAGAGATGACCAAACTTGAGCCGCCCTCTGACGACTTGATGCGCGAACAGCGGCTTCAGCGCAATCTCAAGATCGTCGTCGCACTCCTCGGGCTGCTCATCTTTGTCGGGCTCGGCGCAGTCGCCTTCAGGATGATCTCGCTTGCGAACCGCCCAGCCGGAAGCGCAGCGCCGCCCCGGATTGTGTCTGATGGCGTTCGGGGCAGCAACGTATCGTTCGAGTTGCCGCGCGGCGCTAAAATCGTGTCGATCGCCCTCTCGGGCAACAGGCTTGCCGTCCAGCATGACGGCCCGGCGGGACCAGGCATTACCATTCTCGATGCCGAAACTGGCCATCATGTCCTGGAGTTGAAGCCGACCGAGGCGTTGCCGCACAATTGAGACTGGCTAGGAGTTGTCGCAGCCACAATGAAGCGGCCAACGCCACTCTGTCCATTTTTGACGACCGATGAGCCCTTATCGGAGGTTCGCGAATGTCGGGGCTTGATTGGGTCGCGCCACTCGACTACACGTCGCTCAGCGCCGGCCCCGTTCGTCTAGTGGCCTAGGACACCCGCCTCTCACGTGGGCAACAGGGGTTCGAGTCCCCTACGGGGCGCCAATTCAAGCTAAGCCATTGATTTTATAGAAGCCATTGAGAAACAAGGGCTTTCTTTACTCGACTGCTACCTTTCGCTGCTACTCTGCGAGGTATGGTCGACGTGGCAAAATACCCCTTTCTGACCCATCGGTCCGGTTCCGATAACCTCTACTACAAGCGGTCGGTGCCTGCCGAACTGCGCGCGCCTGGACGACCGAAACAAGTCTGGAAATCGCTGGGAACCCCAGACCGCAGCAAGGCGCAACGGGCATACGCCGCCAAACATGCTGAGATCGAGCTTCTCTTTGAGGAGTGGCGCACCGCCGACAATCGGCCGGTCACAGAGGCTGCTTTTGATAAGGCTGCGCCCAGCGCGTTGGATTTGCCTGTTACGCCCCTGACGCCAGCTCTTCTCCGGAGGTTGGCCGACGATCATTATCTCAATATCTACGAGAATGATTTCGCTTGGCGCGGCGGCCTTTGGCTAAAGGCCAGCGCAGATGAAGATGCGTTCTGGCGCGGAGACATCATCAAGCATCCAACCAACGACTGGCAAAAGCACAAAGGCCAATCCTACAGTTATTATGCGCTCCTGATGGAGGAGCCCGTTCTTGAAGAAGTTTTCCTCTATAGCGTCTACACAGCGCGAAGGCAGAAGCTTCGGGCTCTCAGACGCCTTTATCAGCTTGGCGATACGCGCGATCTTGAACCTAGTGCTGATGACCTTCTGAGACTTCGCCAGGTCGGACTTTGCGACGGAGATCGGAATCGCTTGCTCCGCAAACTGATGCAATCCGAAATCAAGGCGCTCGAAGATCTTACCGCGGGCGACGAGGCGACATTCGATGGGATCGTAGCCTCGCAAGTACCCACGTCACACGAGAGTGATCGGAAGCTCCCGACACAACCCGCAGAACTCGCATCCGTGCTCATCGAAAAGTACATCGAGACAACGTCACGCGAACGAGAATGGCCGCCAAAGACAGAGCTGCGCAAACGTTCTGAGCTGCGCGAATTTCTGGAAATATGCGGCGACAAACCGATCAATGCTTACGGTCAAGAGGATGGCGTAAAATTCAAAGACACTGAGTCAACTCTTCCCCTCTATCGCCAGCAAGCGTCGTTCAAAGGGCTTTCGCTAATAGACGCTGCAAAGAAAGCGGAGGAACTTCGTAACAAGGGGCAGGATATTGAGTTCCTGAGCCCACTTACAATCAACGACAAGATTGGTTCTGTGTCGTTGTTCTTCGAGTGGGCGAAGACGAGAACTGGCGGCGTTGCGAACCCTGTGGCCGAACAAGGTATTCAACGCCGCAAGAACAAACGTCAGGGGAAGAAAGTACATCCTTGGACGATCGATGAGCTAAATCAGATGTTCGCCGCTCCTATTTATGTTGGGTGCCAGTCCGAAAGCCACTGGAAGCAGCCGGGTCAGACCATCCTTAGAAAATCGGCGAAGTTCTGGGTCCCGCTCATCGGACTTTTTTCGGGCATGCGGCTGGGCGAAATCATTCAGTTGCAAGTGTCAGACGTAAAAGAGAAAGATGGGATTCACTACTTCGACGTCACGCCCATCAGTGTTGATCCTGCCGACGACGAAGCGGTTGACGCTGACGAAGAGAAGTCGCTTAAGACCTCTTCAAGCCAGCGCGCCATCCCGATACATAAAATGCTCTTCGATCTTGGTTTCGGAGAATTTCTCGACTTTCGACGTGCGTCGGGATCGACGCGTCTCTTTCCAGAGTATGAAAAGGCCAAGGATGATGGCTCTTGGTCAAAACAGTTTTCGAAATACTTCAAGAGGTTTCGAGAATCAGTCGGTGTCAAACGGCGCGGAGTAAGGTTTCACAGCCTCCGGCATAATGTTGAAGACGCATTGCGCAATGCCCATGTCATGAAGGAAGCCCGCGACGCTATTCAGGGCCACGGAGAGAACGGCGTTTCAGCCGAATACGGCTGCGGATTTTATCTCGAGACTTTGAATGAAGCGCTCCAGAAGATTGCCTACGTCGGCGTAAACTTTCCAGCGGCGCGAGACCCGGAGGATCAGGCCATCCTGACAACCACGGCAAGTTAATATGGCGCAGCAATTCAATGCGGTTGTTTGATCGCCAACGACTGAACTCGACGAAGACGATTACCAACCGAGCACGTTGGGAAACTGGTTTATTATGTCGACGTTTCGAATGCCAATGCGATAAGTATACCCGTCAGTTGGAGACGGTTTTTCGGGGACGAAGACCACATTCATGCGCTATTGGTGGGTCAATCAGAATCAAACCTACCGATTCGAGGCGAAGGGCGGATATCTGTGGTCGCCCAAGCGCAACGCGAACGGTGCGCGCAATCCGTTCTATGAAACGATGCGGGAAGTCGCGCCGGGTGATTTGGTCCTTTCGTTCGTCGACACCCGCCTCGTTGCTATAGGCGTCGCCCGGTCCTATTGCTGGGAAAGTCCCAAGCCGTCGGAGTTTGGCACGGCCGGCGAAAATTGGGAGGACGTGGGATGGCGGGTACGGGTCACTTTTACTGGTCTGCTTAATCAGATCCGGCCCAAAGATCACATCGATGTTCTCAGGCCCTTGCTTCCAAATAAATACTCTCCGCTTCAATCTAACGGGAATGGACTGCAGTCGATTTATTTGGCTGAGATCCCGAAGGTACTTGCCGAGCTTCTGTTCGGACTTATCGGCGCTGAGGTAGGCGTTATTCGTGCAGCAGGCGCAGCCGTTGAGCCTCTCGTAGCCGATGATCTGGACGGTTGGGAAAAGAAGATCGAGCGCCAGATTGAAGAAGATGTGACGATTGTAGAAACCGATCGGCTTGCGTTGCTTCGGGCAAGGCGTGGTCAGGGATTGTTTCGGGACCGCGTAGCGCGAATAGAATCCCGATGTCGAGTTACGGGCGTCGACAACCCAACCCATCTAGTTGCAAGCCATTGCAAGCCGTGGCGGGATGCCAGCAACGAGGAGCGGTTGAACGGGGAGAACGGCCTCCTCCTCACTCCAACTATCGATCATCTCTTTGACCGTGGCTTTATCGGATTTGAAGACGGTGGACGCCTTATCTTATCCCCCGTTGCCCACAGGGCATCGCTGCGCCGCATGGGAATAAATGTTGATGAGCCCACACTTGTGGGTTCTTTTACGAGTGGCCAGAAAGCCTTTTTAGAGTTCCACCGTCAGTCAGTACTTTTACAGTCAATAATTCATTAAAAGGCTAAACGGCGCTGATGACCCAGAGCGGCAACCAGCCCCCTCGCGATCCTCCGATTATCTGTACAAACGCAACTTACTGACTGTTTTTTGCTGACATGACTGTTTCTGAGGATGTCCTCGCTGCGGGGCAACAAGTCTCTACTGCCGCGCCTGAAGCTATTGGTGACGCACTCAACGCGGCGCTGAACCGTTTCATCGGCAATCGACTTACAGCGGGTGGCGGCCAAATCGTTGATCTAGCTGGGGCAACTTCAGACCAATTCGCGTCGATTGTTCATACGAACCCAGCGGCTAACGGACCAATTCAGGCACCTTCGGATTCTGTGGCCGCCGTTATCGATGTGCATGACGATCTCACTTTGGAAAATCTTCGGCAAAGCTATAGGCGAATTGCCAACGCTAAGTCTCTGACGAAGACGCCTGTACCCGAGGGTGAAACACGAACCAACGTCACGCTGGGAGTGGTGTGGGCAGCGCAGACGGCGCTTCTGCTTGAAGCGATAACGGATGAGATCGCGTCCCTCAATCAACAAACCGCGAGCACTCTCTGGCCCGACATGATTGTCGTCGGAACGGCGATCATCAACTACGCTGTACAGTTTCCGAGTGAACCCATTAGCGGCGACTATTTGCCTCCCGCAGAGGGGGCGACCGCAACGTCCGCTCCAGCGGTTTATATCGTGTCCGTGATGCGTCCGACGGGAGCATTCACGTTCAACAAGATGTTGTCCTATCTGCTCGCCCATCTCGGCGTATTTTCGCCAGGCGACGATGCGGCGCGCCCTAATTTCGCTGAGGTCTCAGAGGGTGTCCCGCCTACCGCTGTAACGCTCCATGGCTATCAATACAATTTGCGGGGCGATCTCGTCCCAGTCCCTCGTCAGTTCTACAATGACCGGTACCTTTCCCCACGCCCATTCCTCGTTGAAAGCGAGCACGGAGAACCGTTGGCGGCCATCCAGTATCTGCCCTGGGCGGATGGCGCTGCCATTCTGCTTCACGGTAAGCTCCCGCTGGAAGGCTTGCTGGTCTTTTTCGGGCCAAAAGTTGTCGGGCGTGGCCGTGTTATTCGGCTTAAGGAAGGGCAGATTTCATACGTGTTGCCAGTTACAGAGGTTGATTTTGGCGCGTGGCTCAATCGTATTCAGCAGCAATCGAACATGATCGTAAAGCAGGACCCAGGGCATTTCATCGTTCAGAAGCTGGCCGACGAAGGCGCAAGTTCACCCTACATGGCGCGAATTTTTATTGGCGTGTTGCATCTGAGAGATCAGATTTATACCGACCCAACGAAACGTAGCAGTTTCGATGCGCCCTACGATTACGTGACTTCGGCGCTGTCTAGCACTCGCGATTCCGCTCGAAAGATCGCTGCGCTTTGGAATGATCATCAGTCCAAAGTCGCCTCTGGAAACATTGCCAAAATCGACGGTGGCGGCAACATTCATGTTCAAGAGAACATAGACAGAGACTTGAGATCGGAGATTGAGACGTTCTTAAACGCAGCGACGCGTTGCTTGAAAACTGGTATGCAGAACATTGCTCGCGAACTCGGCGCGAACATCGGATTTTTGTTCCAGCAGAAGGATTCGTTCGAAAAGGGCATCGCGGCTCTTCAGGCGACTGACCCTGATCTGGCTGCGTATCTACAGCAGACGCGGATATGGTCGGAGCCGATGCTGAAAAGCAGAATCGACCTTGAACACGGCACGTGGGTTCTTCCGCGAACCGGATACGCGGCAGAGAATGGCGCGGTGAAAGCAACCGAGCCGACGGTTGCTGGGAAGCCGGCGTCCGAGTTTGTTGACTTCACATTCGATCGGCTGTGCTGCTTCGTCGAGGAACTGTCATCGCATTGTTTACGGCGCAAGATGCCGGGCAGCGTCACGCTTACTGAAATCCCGCTGGCTAACAGGGTCTCGGAAGTGCCGGAGCGGTTTCGAATTGCGCTAGAGAACGGCGGCCAGCCCACGTGGCGCATCGCTTTCCATGAGTCACGTTTCGAAAACACCTAATCGTTTCATCGATCCCGTTTTTGGACCATCGCTTACGCGTTTGGCAGTGTCATCGCATTGAACGGCGTCGCGGTGTAGTGTGCAGAATTTCAATCTCTCTCTGCAACTAAGCTCAGGGCTGCTCACCGACGGTTTGAGGTCAGATAGAGTCGGCTAAATCGGACACTGACACCTTCTCCTCGAAGGGCAAATTCAGCATCCAAAATGTAAATCGGTTCGCGACTTCCCGGGAAAATCGGTCCAGGATCTCGCGTGTTAGCAGGCTTCCCGGACCGAGCTGTAATTTGGACCAGGCCGCATCAATGATGCGATTGATTTCGCGATCGGAGCCGGTTCTATAATTGACCTTCAGCATCTCGAGAGCTTGTCTCGCACTGTTGCACGCATCGCAATAGAGGCGTCGCGACGTTTTCTTTCCGCCTGCCGACTGGAGCCAAAGATGCTCTGGCTTGGTGTCGGCACTCAAAGGGTTCGGGCAAAGTATGCAATGGCCATATTCGGTCATGAACAAACCAAGAGGTTGGAGATCGCAAAGGCGAATCAGTTTTATCAAGGATAGGCATCGCAATCGCGGCGGATGCATGGGGAACATTTTTACGTCGGGAAGCTTGCGATGAGTTGCCGGGCGACGGCAATGTCGGTCGCGATCAGGACGCGATCTTGCTTATGATATTCAATCAAGATACCGGACACGCGGAGGCCGCCCAGATAGTTTTTCTTCGCCGCGGTGTCGTAAAGTAAGAACAATGGCGCGCCACTCATGCCGTTCGGATCGGGAAATCTCTGAAGCTTGCCGTTCGCTCCGAAGACGCGCTTTTTGCGAAAGGCGATCGCGATGAAAGTGGAGGGATCGAAGCCGAGCTTTATTTGCCGCTCATGGGATATCGCCGGACCATAGTTGGCATAAGGCTCGGCGACGATCTCCTTTGACTTCCTGTTTGCCTTAGTTCTCGTGGATGGATAGCCAACCACGAGATAGTGTTTGCTGGCCCGAGGGGCTCCGAAGGGCATAAGTGCTTCAAAGGGTAAGGGAAAGCAGTTTAGCTCTGGGTAGGGAGGTAGCTTATCACCGTTGAGTTTCAGGACGCCGGTATCAAGCGCGTCGTCGGTTGTGTCGTGGAGTATGCCCGTCAGTGCTCGTTTCCCCTTCGGCGTATGGTAGAAATAGAGATCTGGTTCGCGCAGGACATGTTTTGCCGAAACGACAAAAATGCCCCCGGCGTGTTCGACGACAAGCCCTGTTCCCCAGAGAGCAGGTTGGCCGCGTTCGTTATCCTTGAATAGCGGAAGAATTGGTCGCGTAAATGTTCCTTGCGAGCGTGAAAGCGTCTTCAAGAGCTCCCCAAGACTGAGCTCTATCTGTCTCGATTTCAAAGCCATGGCGGTTATTCCCCGGGAATCGGCATCGCAACCGAACATCCTATCTTCGCGGATATGCTAGAAATTGCCCATGCGATTCTTGGTCGACGCGAATACTTTCCGACATCCCGCCACAAGTCACTGGGAGCATCAAGAGGATGAACTTATCATGTGGGGACCGATACTCATCGGTCTTCGCCATTTCCATTGGCGGTTTAAGGCCCCGGTATCTCCAGATATAGCACGCGAAATTCCATACGTTCCAGCGCTCGGCTTGCGGGGCCAGGCGCAGGGCTTTCGGTTCTACACCTATCAATTGCTAGAATGGGAAGGCTGGACCGTAAGGTCTCCGATAGACTGGGCGGGACGCTCTATTTCCGATCTATTTGAGCTCGAGCGGCTTCGGCCGCGCCATGAATATAATGGAATTATTTTCGGCGAAGGCGTCAAATTGCAGGATGTTATTCGGCGCTTTGTCGATCGCGTTGACGATCCTCGTCTTAACGAAATCAAGGCTATCCTCGGCCCGAAAAGCACGCAGGATGCGTTCCATCTGTTTGTCTGCGAGGAGCAGGGGGTGGACGGTCTGATCACACTCGATTTGAGGCTTAGAAGAAAGTTCGAGCAGGCAAAAAAGCGTCTCAAGAGCCCTGTCAGCGTGCTGCTGCCTTCCGAAGCCTGCAAACTGGCCAGGATCGAACCCGTCGGTCCAGAATGGTTTGGCGCGTCTAACGCCGAGATGCGGCGGAATAGTATCGTGCAGCTCTTCCAACGACGCGCCAATTGGAAGGACAGGCTCGCGTTCGCCTTTTATAGGGGGCTCATCTATCTTCGCGATCGACGCGGGTTGAAGGTGAGATTCGTACTGCATGACTACTAGCGCCGAGGAGACACAGGCTCCCGAGGCAACGCCGTCCGCAACGGGGTTGCACAAGAGCACCGTCGTCCGGGCGCTATTCGTCAACATTGTCGCTTGCGGAGCCCTGCTCTGGTACGATTTGGGATTTGACCACCACGACCAACTTTGGTGGCCGGATAGCTTTGCGTTTCTCACCAATCTTCTGGCCGGCGGCCTAGTCTCGTTCTTCTTCTATTGGCTCGTGGTCTACGTTCCTGAGATGCGCCGTAAAAAGATCATCAAGACCAATCTTTTGCGGATGTATCGCGACGTTAAGTGGGACATTATCCTCAACGTCGTGCACGCAAGCCAAAAGGGGGGCCGCAATGATCTGTCCTCCGACGTGGATACCATCGATCGACTGATGAAGACGGCGGCTTTTAGAGCTGCCTTCCGAGACGGTGCAGAAGCCCACGAGGGCTTCTACGCGTTCGAAAATCAAATGAGTGATCGAACGCCAGAGTTCGACGCCATTGTCGCTAATCTCAGGCTATTGGCGCGGCAGATTGAGTTCATGTTGCAAACTTACACTATCGAAGATCAGGAGCTCTTCGACGCCTTCAAACGACTGGAGGGGTTGCTGATGACTCTTGAGCGATCTGGACCGGGTTACGACGAGGCGAAGGGGTTGTGTCGCTTTATCTACGACATATTCGCCGGATGGAGCTTTATCACCGGGGATACAGGCGACGATCTCATCGAGAAAAGGATCCAAGAAATTTAGCGGAAGGGCTCGCCAATTTACATTGGTTATGAACCGAGCGCTGTCCACAAGCACCATTTAATATATAGCGTGAATGTGACCAAGGCTGAGGCGATAGGCGAAGAGGTTTTTGCATGATCGAACGGGGTGCTCCGTCTTCCGGAGATGCATCGACGATTTACCCTGCTACGCCGTGATACTGCTTCGCTCGTCACCGTCGACGCTTTCGCCAATTGAATACAAGAGATCTCGGAGGCTCTGACCTGTTGCCGTCTTCCAAACCATCCAACCATTTTCTGAAGCTCGCGTGCTCCCTGTCGAGGCGTAACACTGCTTGGCGGCTTCGCTCGGCGCGTAAACGCCATCTCTTACTTTGATGCCGTTGACCGTCAATTGTCCGGCGAAAGTTTTGCGCTTGTACACCAGTGTAAGCGGTTCGCCATCATGCAAAAGACCCGCAGCGATGAGCGCGGCGATACGATCGGTAAAGTGTTTACGCGCGCCTCCTTTCTCGGCGCTAGCCTTCGGATGTAGATGAGCCGGACGTCCCCAAATCGCGGAAGCATGAGCGAAAAGGGTTCCCCCGCGTGTTTGAATGTCATCTTCATTCCACGGTGCATTTGGACGTGTTCGGAGCCACGCATTGAGTCGAAGATCACTATCCTGCACGATCGCCGCAGTCTTCTCATTGAAGGGTCCGTTACTGATTGCCGTATTGAGCGCCTGGGTCAAAAGGGTAAGATTCCCCATTGTGTGGCACAGACGCGCTCTGCAAGCCTCGGTAGTTTCACCCGCCTGTAATGGCAAGTCCGAGGCATATGGATAGTCTGCGACTGTCCCCCTTTGCGGTAACAAATGCTCGACTGAGAGCTCATCAGGCAACGCGTTCGCCTCATTCTTCGGGTTGCGCATCTGTCGTTCGATGGCTCTCAACACCATGGCCGTTCGATCCGAACGCGACTTCACATACACGGGCTTCGTCAACCAACCTCGCTTGAAGTCGTCGTCATTCGGCCAGACAGCCGTTACCTCCGATGATCGAAGCAATTCGTTGCGAACAGCAAGTGAGATTGAATTGCAAAGTCAGGAATTTCCTGATCGAAATAGATGTAAGCTTCGACCATGCGTGGTCGCGATTCCGCCCTACCAGCATCTTTCGGAAAGAGAGCTTCGAGGGAGGCGAGGCTTTCTGCTTCCATAACCGCGCGGAACGTAGCGCGATCTGCATTCGACGGCCAAACCTTAAAGACTTCCTCCGAGCGCTTGTCCTTCGTCTTGTTTATAGTCCAGCGCTCAGCGTTATCCGCGGCGTCGGCTTCAATCTCGCGGGCAAAATTGCGGAGTGCGGCAAGAAATATCTGCAGGGTTGTCAGTTGCTGCTGACCATCGATGACATCAGCGCGGGGCACCGCTTTGCCGACAATTTTGCTCAGGCTCCAAACGACCGCCCCTAGAAAGTGGGTCTTTGTTTCGGTCTCTTCTGGATCAATCTCGCATGCCTCAGCGGAGCGTTTTATATCTTCCCAAAGGGGCTCCCACTGCTCCTCGCGATTCCAGACATAGGCGCGCTGATAAAGCGGGATCGTGTAGCGACGTTCTTTCTCAAACACGTCGTTTACGGTGAGCTTATGTGGCTGCATGCCTTGGCCATATCCTTTTTGAACTCGGCGACGTGTGGCTCCGCCTATAATAGAAATGATCTTAGATGGGGCGCGTACCTCTACAGCGCGGGTAATGTGAGCATCCCCAGAATGGACGACCGCTGCGATGCCCTCTTCGCGCTGTCCGTTTGACCATTTTCGCTCCACAGCTTGGGCAGCTGGGGTGTCCCGGCTGAGGAGAGGGCGTTTGCCACAACGGAAGACCCGTCGTGACCGTTCTCTGCACCGTCGGTTTCGAGATCCAAGCTGTGGGTGCGATAACGGGCGTCATGCGTAGCGACGGAAAAGTTACTCCAAACAGCGCGCCGTCAGCTTCAATCTGCTTGATCTGTTGCATGACGAGCGTGAGCTCCGGATCGGGAATCGTGAGCATCCGTTGCCATTGCTGGGAAGCTCTCCAGAACTCTTCCGCCCCTTCAGTGAGCTTTTTTCTTAGAGTGGCGACCTTAGCTGCTGTCTCGGTGCGGATTTTCTGTTGCTCAAGCGCGTCTTGCGCATTTGGACGTGAATCATAGACGAAGCGCCTCTCAACGGACGTGCGCCATTCAAACAACGGCTTTGAATTCACCGCGCCGAAGCCAGGCACATTGAGCACGCGGTTGCGCGTAACCTCCGCCGCGGACTCGATGCCATAAGACGACAAGGTCGCGAGCTTTGCAGGACCGATGCCTTTGATCTTGTAGTTCGCAATATAGAAGGTCTCGAGGTAGCTTTCGAGCTGCCGCGCATGTCGCTCGGTTTGATATTTGGCGAGCTTGGCCTTCTCCTCGGCCTCGAGTCCTTCGTATTCGGCTTTCAGTTGCGAGAGTTCAGCTTTGAGCTGATGCCCTTTGGCAACTCCACAACGAGCGCCCCATTGGTCGAGTGCTCGATTCCAGCGTTCTTCTAAGCTCCTGAAATTTGCTTGCAGCTTAGATCCGTAATCGCTGGTCGCCTTAAGTTTGGAAAATCCAAAACCAGCAAGACCCAAGGAAACGAACCAGAGGACGGGTACAGCTATGACAACCACAGCAGCGATCGCGAACAAAACATAGGCTGTGTTTGTGCTTACCTTCTGGCTTTTGATGGCAGCTTGCGCATCGACGGACGGCGTCAGTTGCTGCGGGGCGATACGTGGGACAATTGCACTATTGGCCGGTAGTTTTACCGCTTCAATTCTGGCCCACAGCGCCGAGAGATCGAAGCCAGATATTAAAGTACCGAATGGCGGAACCGTTCGTGGGTCGACATCATAGGCTGGCAGAAAGAGCACGATACCGAGGCGCTGCTCCATCCGGCACCAGGGACAGGTCTGGGCATTACGAGAATAGTGGTGCAGGACGTTTGTTCTACAGGGAATAAGCGATTTTTCGAACTCACCTAAACGCTCAACCCAATCTGCTGCTGGCGTTCGGCCGCCGGCGCCCTCGCTTGAAAAAGTTTGCTCAAAGGCGTCTGCGACGGTCGGGATAAAATCATCGAGCGTACAAACTCCGGGCGGAGGAACCATCCCGACATTTCGCCTTCGAGAATAGACAAAGCGATATTCGGCGATCGCTTTTTCAAGCGGCATGTCGCCTTTTGTAGAAGATCCGCTAAACGGATGCCGTCCCATCGAAAGCATTTGAAAGATGATGACTGCTAGCCCGAACGCATCGTGATCTGTGGTGCGCTCTAGGCCGTCCAATGATCGGCCTTGCAGTTCAGGCGGCGTATACTCTTGAACGCCAACGCGACAGAAGAATTTGGTCGTCCCATCGGCGATTTGAAAGCTGTCAGCATCGATGAGTGCAGCTGTCGCCTTCTGAGAAACGAGAACCCCAGAATGGTTGATATCGCCGATAACGCAGCCGGTCTGATGAACCTCTGCCACCGCTCGGGCAATATTCTGTGCGGCTCGAACCAGGAAGGGGTAATTAGCGCGTTGAAAATTTTGCTTTCTGGCACCTGGCGCGTAGAGTTCGTGAATGGGCTTGTGGTTTTCCACCAACCCCATCGTGAAGCCGACGAATCGGCCTTTTGAATCTCTGACGACGTCGATGGGATACGCGACCAGCGGAGATTGCGACCACAATTGCCGGCGTACGATGGCATTGATCTTTGCCTCACGCTCAAGGGCCTTGCCATCAGTATAGACTTTTAATGCGCGGCTCTGGGCACCGGAAAGCAAGAAAACTTCGCCCTCCCCTCCCTTCCCTATGCGCTTTCCAACGCTGAGGGCCCTTCCGGCGATGAAATAGTCGCGTCCATTCATTTCAAAGCCGCAACCAGAAGCGTCTTGTCGTCATCTGTGCGTTCGTTCACGCGCGCGGAGTTGAGAAAATCGCGCAATGCCCGACTTAAATTGCCGTCCCGCGCCGTAGCTTGAGATTGCGCTACCGGAGTGGAAATCGCCTCAAGGAAGGGTTCGAACGGAACGCCATTTGTAAAGTCGAGTGCGAGGCGTTCGAGGCCGTCCGTGAAAGCTACAAGACGTGTAAGCGGCTCGGTAAAGCGGGTGATCTGCAGGCGAGGTTTGGGATCGTCCGTTATAAAATAGGTGGTGGACGCATATTCGCCTTGGCTTGGCCACGATAGCGCTTGCCAGCTGCCAGCCTCCAATTTTGCAACGACACTGCCATCGCCGATATGCGCGATAATCGTTTCGTTGCCGTCTGACACGATCGAGATGAGAGTGGCTGCAAAATCGCGTCGGGCGACCTCTCGGCGTTCAGCGACATGGGTGATTACGTCACGCGAGACATCGATCCATTCCCAAAAATCGTCCTCCGTAACCGAGGATGACTTTTTGAGATGCGCGCGCATATTGAGCGTCATGCTGCGGACTGCCAACCATGCGCCGTAGCCGCCAAACTGCGCGCTCCCAGCGCCATCGCTCAACGTTGCAAAGATTGACGACGATGCGCCATGCGACATTGCACAGAACCCTGCATCGTCGCAGGACTCATTTGATACCGCGTGCGATGTCCCCCTAGCGGAGGCGAGCGCCCATCTCCACGCTTTCATGGCTAGTCCGCAACAGCCCAACCATCTGGAGCTGTCGGATTTTGCAACGGGACAGCATCTCCCGGGTTTGAACGCGAGACTGAGCCAAGCGAACTCGAAAGCCAACTAAAGAGTTCGCTAAATGAAAGCCCTTTCAACTTGAGGGGTGTTCGCACCGAGATTTTTTTCAACGTATCAAAGTCGGCGCCCTCGACACCCACAGCATAAAACATCAGTTCCTTCTTTTCCTCGCCCTCTTTGACGAGCTGCGCGGCTCTACTCCAGCTATCCGTGGGTCCTCCGTCGGTAATCAAAAAGACCCACGGTCGGTAATAGGCGATGCCGTTGGCGCGATATTGATTCTTGCGCGCGCGAAGAAGGCTTAATCCCTCCTCAATTGCTGCACCCATCGGGGTATTGCCGCTGGTCGACAACTGAGGCGCGAAAAATGTCGAGGCGCTCGTAAAATCCTGTTCAACGTGGACGGGACCAAACGTGACGATACCGACTTCAACGCGCTTTGCTGCCAAACCGTCGGCTTGAAGCTCGGTTTGGAAGGTCTGCAGTCCGCTATTCAGTTCGCGAATACGCTCACCTGACATCGAACCAGACGTATCGAGAAGCAAGAGGCAAGCGCAACGCGGTTCCGGGTTTTCAGCAAACGGCGCGGCGTCAAAAGGTTGCTGTTCAAAGGTGTCAGACATCGTCCCCCCGGTCGATTGCAAAATGACGTAGACCGCATTCAAAAACACAGATTGCGACAGGGCCTGTCAGAAAAAATCGTAGTCATGAATGCCAATCCATCCTCAATATTATGAAGGTGAGAACATTGAAAGCGTTTCCTACGAAGTGTCGGCCGCAGTCCACTACTTAACATAACTCGTAATCAGATAAATTCCGACCGTCCGCCCCGATTTCGAAGACCCAGAGTAGGGAATATTTAGGCCCCACCCCCTGCCCTCGGCTTGGGTCCCATACCCGGGGTGGCAAGCACCCCCGGGGGGTGCACGTCCATGCGCAGGACGATCGGATGGTGATGCGAAAGCGTTCGCGCTGAACTTCTCGTTTGAGTTGATTGTTCGAATTCAAATCAAGAATTTTGCTGATCGAACGAAGACGCATGTCGGCCTGCCGGTGGGCCACGCCCACGCACGCCACCAGGATGAGCATGTTGGCAAGGACAACGAGCTTCTCCGTTAGCGATAAGACGATGAGTGAAGATCGTTTCTTATTGCGACGTGAGGCAAGCACGGTTGGCACCTGGCTGGGTGACGAGATCGATATTCGCACTCCTTCGAAGAGCATCAGCGACGACCTCACAACATGTCGTTTCGTGTTGAGTTTGGATTCACCAATTGCAACAACTCTGTCAGCGGATGCTCTAGGAATAGCCCAGCGCAGCACCATTTGATTACTCATGAAAATAGAGGTTTTCGTGAGTAACACCATGTCCGACGCGTTCTCGTCTCACGCTGATACAGAGTTGGCCGATATCAACCCAAACGGTGCTCTCGATCTGGCGATTCAGAAGGCGCAGCACTTCACGGACGCCGCCCGCTCCGATGGCACCCAACGCGTCTATACCGAAGCGTTCGCCAAGTGGACAGAATGGGCTCACCTGCATCACGTCACTGCCAACGCGCCGCCCCCTGAGGCCATCGCCGCCTATCTCGCAGCCCTTGCTCGCGAGGGTAAGTCGCTCTCGAGCATCAACGTCGCGCTGTCGGCAATCCAGCGCACATGTCGGGCGCATGGCTGCATCCTTGACCGCAAGAACCCCACCATCGCCGATACACTGAGAGGCATTGCACGTCGTGCGGCAAAGGCCGTCGACCGGGCCGAAGCCCTCGACCTGCCGACGTTGAAGCGGCTGGTTACGGCCATAGACGGTAATGATCTGCGTTCTCTGCGTGACAAGGCGCTCATTCTTCTGGGCTTCTTCGGCGCGCTGCGCCGATCGGAGATTGTTTCGCTCGAACTCGACGGCCGCTCGACGTTTACGATTACGGATCGCGGTGTTCTCCTGAAACTGTCGGCGACCAAGGCGTCACTTAAAACTGAAGACGTTGCCATTCCTCGCAGAAACGACGAACTCTGTCCCGTCGCAGCGCTCGAAAGCTATCTCGCGATTTCGGGCATCACATCGGGGCCGGTGTTTCGTGCGGTGAGCAAGTCCGGCCAAATCCTCGATCGCGGCCTCGATGCGACAAGCGTGCGCCACATCCTTGCCCAGCGCCTCCTCTCAGCAGGTGTCGAGCCGTCAAAGTTCTCGCCGCATTCGCTGCGCGCCGGCTTCATCACTGCGGCCGAGAGGGCCAAGGTGCCAGAGCACCTGATCCAGCGGACAAGCCGGCATAAGTCGGTTGATGTCTTGCGCTCCTATATTCGCGTCGCCGATGCGTTTGAGGAGAACGCGGCAAAGTTCATCTGATGGGCTTCAGCTGGCACGGAAATTGAAGGCCAGGGCAGACACGCAATCATCATGAGAGGCGATATGACGAGGACGGAGCAAGCAATTAGGCTTCGAGACGCAGCCCTGCAACTATTAGGCGCCGCCGGCTCCTGGGCTGACATTCGCGACGCTGATGGCGGCACCGTGCGACACTTAGAATTCAAAAACGCGACGATCTCGGTTTCCTATCGAACTCCGTTTCAAAAGGTCTGCTCTGAACCGAGCCAGTACGACAAATACATGGCGGCCTTACTCGGCATCGATGTCAAAGCGAACCTTCCCTACGGGCTTAACATTTGGGTCGGCAAGAAAGTCTTGAATATCGAGTGGGACAGTCAAGGACACATTGAACTTGTCAGCTTCAAGCGCGGTCCGTGGGAGCAGGATCTGACGGCTCTCGGAGAGACCCTCTCCCAACCCGCGGATTTTTCCCGCGCACCATCCTGACGTTGCGAATTCATCCTGTTGTGCCCATTTAGGTCATAGGAGGATTTAATGAATGAGCAACGAGCCTAACCCACGTTCACCGAGCGACGACGTCAGCGATGATTTACAGCTGGTGCAAGAGACCATGGCCGCTCTCGGCATCACTCCGGAGAGCATCATGGAGGCGATCGAACGCAATGAAGCCGGCTGCTCCGCACAGGCGGAATTTTTGCCGTTAAGCGATGCGGAATGGAAGGTTGTGAAGACGGCACTCCCGCCAGATTCGCCGCAAGCCAACACGATGGACAATCGGACATTCGTTAACACGGTGCTGGAAGCTGCGCACCGCGGCGGCCGATGGATCGACTTTCGAAAAAACACGCCCTATCCCGAGGCCGTTCGGCGACGCTTTGGACGCTGGGCGCATCTTGACACTTGGCAGCGCTTGGCGAGCGAAATCCGAAACGGTGAACTGAGCAGCGAGCGCAAGAGCCAGATTGAGGCCGCTGCGGCTTGGGCTGAGCGACTGCGCAAAAAGTCCGTTTCTTAAGTGTCCGTCCGTCCGAGACGGAAGCGCGATGATGAAATTGAGCACGCGCATGTGGGCCCATCATTGCTGGCGGTGTCGTGAGCAAAAATCGCTTGAACCGCGTTGGCCACGGGACCGCAGAGGGCCACGTCAAACGCCCGCTCTCGGCCCTCGAAAATCACTGGCAGATCTGAGAGTTGCGAGTTCAGGGCCGCTATTCCCTCTTCTTTCTAGAAAAAGAGAGAGAGAAGCCAGATCAATCGCTTGGATCATCTGAGATTGGATTCCAACAACAGCCCTTGTTTTGCCCAATGACCCGGGATCGCGGCCCAAAGACTCTAAGACTCTGGCACCCCACGGAATTTCCGGGGCCAGCGATTACGATTTTCTGGCCCCTGTAAACGGGAAACGGCATCTAGGCGACCTGACGCTATTCTTCGAGAAATTCGACGGGATCCTCGCATTCGTTCGCATCCGACGCCGGCATCTTCTCGATGATGCAATACGCGCGATCCGGAAGCCCGCGGCCCTTCGGACACTTCACCTGCTGCCGGTCCTTTTCCGTGCGAAGGCCCCACTGCGGACATTCACCCGCGGCTAGATGCTTGAGGAACGGTCCGAGGTTCGCCTTTCCGCCCACAGCTTCCTCCAACCCTTCCTTGGTGAAAAACAGTTCGTTCCCCAATCGCGCGGCGAGCCGGTTCGGTGGCACGATATTCGACCCGTTTAGAACCGTGATGCGATGGCGGTCTCGAAATAGAGTGTTTGAGAAGGACTCGACCGCGGAGTTAAGTTCATGCGACTGCGCGGTATCCCCGCGGGACACTTTCCACGCCGAGAAAACGGCCGCAACCGCCGCCTTACCGGTCCCAGCGCGCCACGGGAGGATGCCCCTCTCAATGGCAAACTCGATAACAGCTGCAAACAACGCGTAACGCTCCTGCACGCGAGCAATCTGCGGCGTTGTCTCCGATGGCATAAACTCCCGCATCAATTCCTTAATTCGTTGCAATGAGCCAACGTGATCGTTCACGAGTGCACGAACGAGCTCGCGAAAATGCCAACCGTAGTGGTCTCGCGCCATTGCGCGCAGGTAGTCGGCGTGTTCCTTGATAGACGCAAACTCCGGCGAACAGACCTGAAAGCCTTCAAAGGCGATGTCATTGACACGAAGTGCGACGCCACCCGTGTGCTTCAAGCGCGCATCCCCTTCGATGATGCTCTTGGCCGAGTTCTCACCCGTCGATAGAACGATGCTGCGAAACGTCTCGACCTCTCGCAAGCCCATATAGCCGTTACCGGCAGCCTTGTTGGTGCCGTTGGCTAGGCTGTAGGCGAGGTGATTGAAGTCTTCCGCACTCGAGACGAGCTGTGCTTCGTCCAAAGCAACGGGAATGTCTTTGTATTTTGAGATTTTCTTCTCGGCCGCATGACGTGTGGTGCTCCAAGACCAGACAACACCTCCATGCTTTTGCTCGGCCCCCTTGCCGACAACGCTCATGGCGACGCACAAGGTCGTCGTCTTGCCGATCGTGCTCGTACCATAGAAGTGATGCGTGCCCGGCTCGACAATTTGAGTATCACGCAGTAACGGGCTCGCGAGGGCCATTCCGACAGCTGTGACGATATAGGCATCGTGCTCCACGGTCCGAAACATGTCGTCGGCGCCGGCTTTGCTCCCACCCGTTCCGTAGGCGGCATCTGCACCGAACGTCGCTCGCGAGGCAGGCCCGCCGTTGGCGGCGCTGACCACCTCACCATTCGGCATGACGAAATCATCGCCGTTCCAGCCCGTGTGCTCGTAGGTTCGAAACTTCATCTCTGGCTCAACGATGCTGAGCAAAGTGACGAGTTCCGTCGGGGCAGCTGTACGACACCCCATCTTCTTGAGTTCTGAATGTAGCGTACCACTGTTGGTCAATGACGACCGCGGCAGAACTAGCTCGTTCCAAACACCCGTTTCGCTCTGCAGTTTGAGGAGCAAGCAGGGCTCCGTATGCGAGGTGTTATAGCCAATGCCGCAGATGAGCATCGGGGACGACACTTGGACACGCAACGGCGGACTGTCTTTTGACTTGCTTCTGCCCTTGAGAACAACAATCGAGCCATCGACTTCGACGTCATAACTCAAGCCCGCGCGCTCAGAGGCAACCTGGACGACCTTGTGCGTTTGCAGAAGATTCGGCGCCAAGATCTTGTCGCGCTCAAACTCTCGTGAAAGTCCGTGGGCGCCAGCCGCGGCCGCGACTTCGGCAAGGCTGACAACCGGTACCATCGCGCTGCACTCGGGCAAAAGCCGCATCAGCAGATTGAGAAACGAAGCTGTCTCCAGCGCTTCGTCGAGCTCGCGGCAACCGGATCCTTGACATCCGTTCTTGGGATTGGTCGGCTCGCCGCTTTCAAAGTTTTGAGTGTGTTCGTCCATCCTTCACCTATTACGCGTTACCAGAGAATTTTGTAGTTTCGAGCAATCACCTTGGGCTTTGCCGCTTCTTCCTCGGCGTAAAGATCGCGGTAATCGCTGTTTTCGTAGACGGCATTCCAATGAAGCTCGCCCCGCGCGATGAGCTCCCCAACGAAAGCTTCGGTCTTTCGTCCTTTGCAGGAGTTGTGGTGACATCGCATCGTCGGGTAGGCTGTGTCGCTCGGGTCGTAGCAAAAGAGCGTATTGTCGGCCTCACCGCGTTTGAGGCTGTGCTCGTCGCAAAATGGACAACAGCGCAAGATGAGCGGCTCTAGTCCGTTTTCCTTGTGAACAAGATCCGGATAGTTGTCGGCGATCAAGGATGCGAGGCGAACACCTTTCAAGGTGCGACGGAGCGATAGGGGAACGTCACCGACCATCGGCGTGACAGTCAGAGTTTTGACCTCGCGCGGCGGTGTTTCCGCGATCACTTTCTCTGCGATCGGCACCGGATCGATGAGCTCAGGGCCACCAAGAATGGCGTGATAAAATTCTCCTTTGTTGCCGCTTGGAAGGTAGCCGACCCGTACGGGTTCGAAACAGGCTTCGTCCGTGCCGTGGCAGCCGAGGGTTTTGAGTTCGATGCGCCGGCAAAACTCCAAAAATCCCTTGGGCAGAGCAAGTAACGCCTTGAGCAAATCACCGCCTAGAGGCCGGCTGAAGACGACGAGATATCGCGTGCGCTGCTGAGGTTCGAAAGCGACGGAATAGTGCAAACGACCGTCTTCGGAGCAAATCACCTGAAGTTTGTCAGGCATTTTTGGAAGACACTCGAGGGTCACGGCACGGTAGGCATCCCCATGCGGGCAGTTCTGGTTGAGATACTCAGCGACCGATGCATTCGTGGGTGGATGAGAGCGCTTCTTCTTCTTGGCAAAGTCTGCGTATGCCTCGCACTCGATCAGGTCGCGGTCTTTGCCGTCGCTAGCCGTCCCGAACGAAATCAGAAGATATTTCGGCTGAACGCGATCGCGGCCGATCACGCCATCGTCGTCGAGGCTTAAACCGTGGACTTCGAGGACGTCTGCCTTTTTTCGGCACTTGCCCTTTACCTTGCTGAGGACAAGGGCGCGCTGGTCTTTTGCTGCATTCCAGCATCGCGTCGTCGTGACAAAAGCCAGGGCGCCAAGGGACAAAGTTGCCGACCACCAAGTCGCCGCAAATTTTCCGCTCGCGAACATGACCGAGACAGGCTGTTGCCAAATGACTGCCGGATCTTCGACGCGCCCCAGCGCTTCGCGAAAATCTACGCCTTGACGATCCAGCTCTTCGAGCGCGCGGATCATCAACCCAAATTCGATGTCCTGCTCTCGAAAGCAGAGAGTGCTTAAGTCGAATGGCAAGCCCATCGACGCAACCGTTTCACGAATAAAGCTTTCATGAAACGGGAAATCCGGGGCCTTGAAAAACCCTTGCATAGGTCCGGCCATCGTCTACTCCGATGCCAAACCGCTCGAGGGCGCGACACGACGGGCCGATTTTGGTCCGCTAAGGTTGGACAAGCTTGCATCGAAGGCCGCAAGCTTATCGATATCGACTTCTAAGCCGTCGTTATAGTCTCGCGCCCACCGTCCTTCGCCCCATACGCACAGCCAATAGATCTCATCCACGTCAAGCTTGAGCTTTTCAAGTTGTTGCTCTGCGTGTTCAGTCCACAAAGGACCCGAGTCCCCTTCTTCATCCCTGACGGCGGTATAATACATTAGGTACGCGACACCCGACGGATTCGCATTGCCAATTCCGATAAGTTGTCCGAGGTCATAAACATGGAAGTCGACGAAAGCTTCCACTGGCTTCTTGTGCATGCCGACGATCACGAGTTGATCGTCGGTCACACGCCGATAGGTTTCAATATAGGTTAAGTCGTAGGTCATAGAGCGTTGTCTCCGGAAATATTCTTCGGGAACGGCAGCGCGTGCTTGCTTTGAGCAGTCGCATGCGTGTTAGTCGGGACGATCAAAGACGAGTTGATCAGGCTCGGAATACAGTTCACGGAGCCAAGCGCCTCCAGGCATGCACAGGGACCGCAAATCGCTGAAATCGACGCCAGCAAAATGAGCCGCTTCGTTAATAAAATGCTGGTCTAGTCCGAGATTTGGCGTGAAGGAAAGATACGGTCGGGGCGCCGTTTCCCCCGTTAGCAACTCGCCGTCGGCGATACGAAAGCGCTTGGAAATATACGAGAGGATCAAATCGTCGCCGTCCGGAAGAATAACATCCAACGAAGCGGGACGGAAAATGCGGATGGAGAGGGGATAACTGGCCATGTCGACTCCTATAACGAGCACAGCGAATCTGGCTGCTGCGGGAACATAGGAGTTTCGCTGGTCTCTGCCTTTAGGCGCAGATGTCGTAAAAATTGACCCCTTGCCGGCACCTATCCGCCGGGGCTACGTCTCCCCAAACATTCTCATTCGGCGATCCAATAGATCGGGTTCTTCATTCGTATGCAGGCCCGCACGAGGTCCATGTCGAGATTTGCAAGGGCGGAAGGATTTAGGTTAACACCCACAATCGGCAAACAGGCGAGAGCGAATTTTACAAACGCGCAATCTGGGTGGTCATAGACGCGAGGCGGCTTACCGTGGTGCAGCGTCCAAAACTCGACTAACGGGGCACAAACGCTTTCCGTGTGAGCATGAGCGCGAACGTTAGTTCTCCTGCCGTCGATTGCGGCAGCGACTTCCAGCAGAGCCTTAAATTCTTGGAGCATCGCTTTTAAAAAATCGCGATTGCGGAAGTGGTCGCGCCACGTCTCGAGTTCGATCCTTGCAATGAAACCCAATGTCGATTTGGTTGCTAAGGCCTGGGCGACATAAATCCTGTTCCTGACCTTCGGTGCATTCAGTTTTGCGTGGCAGGCTCCGATTTTTGTCGCTAGCGGCCTATAGCTTTTGGTTACGCGTTCGACGTCGAGCTCATCTCCCTTGCTCCGTTGCTTTGCCCTGTTGCGGGGTAAAAATCTTATAAACTCGCTTGTCGCCGCAATGATCGCCTCGGGTGAGTGACACAGTTCAGGCGGAGGAATGCCCGCCGGCCCGTTTACGGCTACGCGATCAATGTGGGAGATGATTGCGCCGACGCTGCGCAAAAGGCTGCGTACTTTAGATCCTCCTCGTCCCAATCCAGTGCTGGGCAGAAAATACCAAGCTGCGCGCCAGTATTCATTCGCCACAAAGCTTGCAAACAGCGCTTGCCGGAGATGCAGCTCGCTGTCCGCGCCTCCAGTTTTGTTCACAGCCTTTATCTTGGCGTTAACATCATTCTGCTCCTTGGCCGGAACACGATTAGGAAAAAAGCGCACGACCCGGGTATTGGGCTGAGGGTACGGCACATCCGCGAAAAGCAAATCGTGCTGTCTCTGGGCGCGTGCGAGCACAGATCTACATTCATCGGGATCCAATCCGTCGCCAGCAGCAAAGTTACGCAACGATCTCATTCGACAAACGACCAACATTTATCTCGAGTTAGTGTTGACGCTCGCAGAATGCATGGATTGTGCCAATCATTTACCGCCTAAGTGCGGAAGGGAGGCTATGAGGGATTGCCTTCATGTTGTTCCGAACCTCTTGTCCACCCCCTCCTCTATCGGGAGGTAGTACGCCGATTAAGCGGAATGTCAGGTTCGCAAGAGGGGAGTCATTCGATCATGGACAACGCGACGCGCTAACGCCGCATTTACTCAACCGCTCAACATCGACTTAATCCTGTTCTGGTATCCGGACTTTCCATCGGCGAGAAGGTTCCTATGCCTCGATCAAGCCGGCGAATTGCTTGGAGCTTCTCGAAAGGCAGGCCGTAAGCGTTGAAGGTGCGCAAGCGTGCCTTTATTGGTGCGGCGCGCAATGCTTCCAGTCGGGTGGTCCGGAAATATCACCCGCGCTGTCGTCGCAGCATCGACATATGGTCGACTTCAGCAACGATAATTGGCTCGATCTTGTGCTGTGCCAGTAGCTGATCGAAGGCGACGCGAATGTTTGAGTTTGCGGGCTGGCCTCCTCGTCGCGTCTCGCACCCCTAGAGCGGCAAATGTGGAACTTGCTCAACGGCCGGCTTGGCCGTGGGGAGACGGTGCGCGTATTCCCACTGTCGAATTGGACCGAACGCGACGTTTGGTTCTATATCGGACGCGAGCAGCTCGATGTCGTCCCGCTCTACTTCGCGTCGGTTCGCCCAACTCTCATTCGAGATGGTCAAATCCTGGTAATCGATGGACAGGGCATGGCCCTCCGCCTCGACGAGGAAATTCACAGCGCAAAGTTCGCTTCCGCACGCTTGGAGGCTGGCCAAATACTGCAGCTGAATTCTCAGACGCAAGCACCTGTGCTTGGGCGGCAATGAAGAACCTCCGCAGCGCATGATAGTAAGCCTTCGTATTGGGGGACCGGAGCTCGGCGTTGAGCAAGTTCTCCACCGGCTTTTTTGACGATGATCTTATGGTGGTCGTGAAGGCGTGCCGGATGCCCCTGGGGTTAGGTCGCGAACGCCTTGCCTTCCTTACCGTTCGCAAGCTTTCCGAACCTATAGAGGTCAATGAAGATGAGCTGGCCGGGATGCTCCAGGTGTCGCCGATCCAGGCACGGTTGGCGCAGGCTCTTCTTCGGGCGGAAACCGTGATTTCTCATGCCGAATCCAAGGACGCGCGTCGCGAAGACGGCGAGTCCCAGACCTTCTACAACGAGTTCTTCAACGTCTTCGGCATTTCCCGCCGCCGCGTCGCGACGTTCGAGGAACCGGTCAAGAAGCTCGGCAAGAAACGCGGCCGCATCGACCTTTTCTGGAAAGGGACATTGTTCGTTGAGCAGAAGAGTGCTGGGCATGGCCTCGTGAAGGCCAAGGAACAGGCTTTCGACTATTTCCCGCATCTCAAGGAGGAGGAACTTCCGCGCCACTTGCTCGTCTCGGACTTTCAAAGTTTCGAGCTGCATGATCTGGACACTCAATGCAAACAGCTGTCCATCGTCGACCTGACGCGAAACCGATCTCCTGGCTGAGGGATGAACTCCTTATTTGCGCACGTCATCTTGACTAGGACGCTCCTCGTGTTTTCTACTCCCAAGGGGAACTTTGAAACCTATCGAGCCCGTCACAACAATGCTGTCCCCGCCACACTGTCGCGAGGACCTGCATGCTTTACTATCCGCTGTCGACATTTCTTTTGTTTGGGATCATCGCGTGGTTTGTTGCAAGTCGCGTTACGAAGAATCTCGCTGAACGTGTGGGAACGCTTGAGACGCAGCTTGCGCTAATAGAAGCCAGTCTCTCGGCGCTTTCGAATCAACGGCGGGCGACTGGCGCTGCGGCTGACCAAGAGCCGTCGCATGAATCCTTACCTGTTCGCTCGGAGAACGCTGCTCCCGAGCCGCCGGAAGAGATCGTTCGTGGCGTTGAGGCATCGGTTCCTCGGATACAACAACCCGAAGCACTGCCACCTCAGCGAGAACCGCTCTTGAAGACTGGGGGGCTTGAGGAAAAGCTCGGGGCGAAATGGGCTGTGTGGGTAGGCGGGGTCGCACTCGCGCTCGGCGGCATATTTCTTGTGCGCTACGCGATCGACATGGGTCTTCTCGGACCGGGAACGCGCTTGTTGTTTGGTGCGCTGCTCGCCGCGTTTCTTATCGCGCTAGGAGAATGGTTGAGACGGACCAAAGACGCCCCGTCGATTGCTATATTGTCGTCTGCCGATATCCCCAGCATATTGACGGCTGCCGGTACCGTCGTCGCCTTTGCCACGGTTTACGCTGCACACGCTCTGTACGGTTTTATCGGACCGGCCTTTGCCTTCGTGCTTCTCGGCGCGGTCGCGATTGTGGCCATGCTCGCCGCGGCTATTCACGGCCCGGCCCTTGCCGGGCTTGGGCTCGTAGGTGCGCTCGTGACGCCGCTTCTGGTGTCGTCGAATGCACCCAATCCCATCCCTGTGGCCGTCTATCTCGCGATCGTCACCACTGCTGCCTATGCGTTGGCCCGCATCAGGCGTTGGGTGTGGCTCGCCTCGGCGGCGATCGTCGGTGCCGTTCTGTGGGGGTTGGTCTTTGTCACCAATCAAGGGACTGATGCTCAAAGCTGGCAATGGGCAGCAATCGGCCATGCTCTGGCTCAGCTCGGACTTGGCGCTTTCTTTCTTGCCTTTGAGCCCAACGCGGGGAAAGCCGATCACGACGCGCGGTTAGATTTTGTGGCAACTCTTTCACTCGCCGGTCTCGCTGCACTTTGTGTCGCTGTGCTAGCCGGTGTTCCCTTCGAATTTGAAGGATGGCTGCCATTTGCAGCCCTTGCGATGCTCGTGCTCGTTGCAGTGGCTTGGCTGAGCGCGCCGTCTGCCTGGGCGTCAGTTCTGGCCGGCCTGGTTGGTCTCGCCGCCACTGTCATTTGGCCTGGCCTCGTGACGTCGCCGCCAGAGAGCCATCTTTGGCCACTTCTTGAAGAGGCGATGCCTATTCCGGCAAATGTCTCACTTTATCTGACCTTCGCCGCGCTCTCCGCGATCGGCGTCGCGAGCCCGGCGTCCCTCAGACTTTGGACGGGTCGTACATTGCCGGCCGAAACAGCGGCGCCCTACGCATTAGCGGCAACGGCCATACCGCTGCTGACCCTCATCGTCGTCTATGTGCGCGTCACGCAATTCGACCAGTCCATACCGTTTGCGATTTTTGGATTGCTTCTTGGCGTGGCGTTCAGTTGGCTCGCAGGACAATATCAAAGCGCGGGCGTCTCGACCGCAACGCAGGCGCGCGAATTGGCCACTGGCGCTTTTGCAGCCGCGGCCATCGCTGCAATGTCGTTCGCACTCGTTACATCTCTCTCTCGTGGTTACCTGACTGTGGCGTTCGCTTTGTCTGCCCTCGGAGTGGCCTATGTAGCTAATCTCAAAAATATTTCTGTATTGCGCTACGCCGTAACGGCCCTTGGTCTCGTCGTCCTGGGGCGTGTCGCTTGGGACCCGCGCATCATGGGCGAGGAAGTCGGCACGATGCCAATCTTCAATTGGATTCTGTTTGGATACGGTGTGCCGGCAGTGGCATTTGCGCTTGCAGCTCGTCTGTTGTCGCGCCGCCGCGACGACCTTGCAGTCCGGCTATGCGACGCACTGGGCATTTTATTCGCCGGTCTCTTGTCCTTCTTTGAAATTCGCCATGCGCTAAACGGTGGCGATCCATTGAACGCGTCAAGTGGTTATCTTGAACAGGGACTGCTGACATTCACAGGCTTCGGCACTGCATATGTCCTCACCCGCCTCGACCTCGCAAAGCCAAATACTGTCTTCTATTTCGCCTCGCTGGCGTATGGCGTGTTGGCGGCCGCGATAGGTGTCGGGGGGCTCGTTCTCTTTTACAATCCGCTATTCTCCGATGAGCCGGTAATCGGCGCACCCTTCCTGAGTTCGCTTATTCCCGCGTACCTCCTTCCAGGACTGGCCGCACTTTATGTGGCTCGAACGTCTCGTGGCCGTCGCCCATCCTGGTACACAACCGGCTCTGGCATTTTGGGACTGGTCCTCATCCTGTTATTTGTCTCGCTAGAAGTTCGCCATATCTTCCAAGGGCAGTTCATCAGCCTCTCGCATTCGTCAACCGATGCAGAGCAGTGGGCGTATTCCGCCGCGTGGCTCGCGCTCGGCATCCTGTACCTCGCTTATGGAATTTGGCGGGGATCGCCCGAGGCGCGCATGGCTTCAGCTGCGCTTATCGTGCTGGCCACCGTCAAAGTATTTGTATTTGATCTTTCGGGCGTAACCGGGATCTGGCGGGCGTTTTCGTTTATCGGTCTGGGCGCGGTTCTTATGGGCGTCGGCTTTGTCTATCAGAAGATCATCTCCGCGGAGCCAAGACCAACCCGAGAAGATGGTCCCTCAGCCCGGTCAACATAATTTTCAGTGGCCCTCATTTCGTTTGTCGCATTGCTCGCCGCTAAAGCCCTCGGGAATTTGGATGGGCTGTCCGAGCACGGCTTTTGAAAGTTCCGGCGGTACCTTCTGTGGATGCACGGGCTGGACGTGATGCAGGTCTCGGCATGCCTGCCCGGCGAGAGGACGGTTATCTGTCAGGAAAAAGCGCACTGCTGTCCAGATTTGAAGGGTCGTGGTCGTGGCGCAAATCGGCGCTACTTTGCTAATTTTGAGAAGCCGATTGGCTAACCGCCGTTGACCACGCCGCCCGAGGTTCGAAACGTCGTGGCGCGTTTGAATAGGGTCTCGGACAACAAGACGGTCCACAGCTTCATTGTCCTGCTGAGGCGTCTGCGAGCCAATCAGCGATAGCGAGCGAAAATGATTAATCAAGTCTTCGCGTGAGGCTCCTGAGCTGAGATGTCGAGCCGCGCGTTGCTGTTGAAAGGATGAACAATGATCACGACAAATACTGCCCGTGCCGCAGTCATGCCGGATACTTTGCTAGCGAAAGAGGCGACAGACATTCTGCGCGAGCATTCCACTGACCTACTCTTCAACCACTCCATGCGTGTATATCTTTTCGCGGCTGAGCAAGGCCGCCAGAGCAATCTGCGTTTTGATCCTGAACTCCTGTACGTCGCCGCCGCTTTTCACGACCTTGGCCTCATCCGAAAATTTTCGAGCCAAGACGAACGCTTCGAAATCGACGGCGCAAATGCCGCCAGACAGTTTCTCAGCACACACAGCATAGCCGAACGCCAAATTCAGACCGTTTGGGAAGCCATCGCACTGCATACCACTCCCGGCATCCCGAAGTATATGCGCCCGGAAGTGGCGCTCTTAAATTCGGGAGTTCTTCTCGATGTGCTGGGGGTGGGCTTCGATCAATTCCCAGCGCAGTTGCGCGAGGAAATCGTCAGCAAGTTCCCACGCACAAATTTCAAAGAAGGCTTCATTAGAGAGTATTTCGCCGGTTTTGCTCACAAGCCGGCCACAACATACGGTACGGTCAACGCGGCATTCTGCGAGCGTTTTATACCTGGTTTTAAGAGCCCTTGCGCGTGCGACCTCATCAAGGCATCTCCCTTCCCCGATAATGAAGAGAAAGGTCCGGCTACATGAGGTGCGATCATTACATGTAGGGTCGGACTGACCAAACCCACAGGAATAACTGCAAAAGCGTTGTAGGCAGAAGGCGTTGCCGTGGTTATCCGCCCGGAGGTCAGGCGTTTTTTTTCGGGTGGACGATAGTCAATAGACCATCCAAATGAGTCGCCGCGAGGCTGGTAAAACGGCCGCCTGGTGGCGGCTTTGCCGGCCAAGCTGGATGGTCTGGTCATTCGAGCCGCGAGGAGCTTGGCCGAGATAGACGGAGACCGATGAAAGAGCGGAGATTTTGAGCTAGCGCTTCGCAGACCACATCCCGTCGTTTTCCATTCCTGAAATTGATTGCATGATAGCGCGTCATACTGGAGACGCAGAAAAGTGCCGAGACAGCTTGTTGCAATCGTTGTCTGTGAGGGAGTCCAAGCCCTCGACGTAGCGGGGCCGATGGATGTGTTCAGCGAGGCGAACGCGTTTCTCGACAGCGCGGACCGCTACGAAACGGTGTTGGTCGCCGCTCACCGCAATCCGCTGCGTGCGTCGAACGGCTTACGGCTGATAGCCGACCGGACCTTCGATGAGGCGGCTGGCGGTTTCGATATCGTTTTGGTGGCAGGGACACCGCAGCCGCCGCAAGCGGAGCCGGACCCGTCCCTGCTTGAGTGGGTGAAAGAGCTGCCGTGGCGCTCGAGTATTTATGGATCCATATGCACTGGTGCGTTTGTGCTGGGATATGCTGGTCTCCTCGACGATCGGCGAGTGACGACTCACTGGCAGGATGCACAGGCGCTGGCAGCTAGGTTTCCCAAGGCAAACGTCACGCCGGACTTGATTTATGTGCGCGATGGACGGTTGATCACCGCAGCCGGCGTGACGGCGGGCATCGATTTGGGCTTGTCACTTGTCGGACAACGACATGGCGCCGAAACCGCACTCAAGGTTGCCAAGCGGCTGGTCGTGGTAGCTCAGCGCCAAGGCGGACAGTCGCAGTTCAGTCCCTATCTCACAGCACCTGCCGATCCGGAATCGCCGATCGCGCGCATTCAGGATCACGTGATGGCTAATATTCGGAATCGGCATACGCTCGACTCACTGGCCGCTGTCGTCGGCATGAGCTCGCGAAATTTGGCCCGGCATTTCGTGCAGGTAACCGGCACAACGCCCCATGAATTCATAGAGCGCGCCCGCATCGATGCTGCGCGCATGATGCTGGAAGGAACCGACCTACCCCTGAAGATTGTCGCTTTCGATTGCGGTTTTGGCTCAGCGGACCGGATGAGGATTGTTTTCAGCACCCGTCTCGGCGTGACACCTATTCAATACCGCACCAGCTTCCGGCGGGCGGAATTGGAATAGATCGCGGGCCACCCCGACCGCCTCGTTTTCTGTCTTCGCTCGCGCGGCGCGCAGCGCCCCTGTCAGGAAACGACGTAGAGCTGTCCTGATCCGTCCGATCCTCTTCGTTGCCCGAAACGATGCGCCGTTGCGTAATAGCGGTAAGGCCATCGCCCGGTTCCAACTAGGAGAGCGTTCCATGTCTGAGATCATCGCCGGCATACGCGTACCTGATAGTGCGATCGCCAGAGCTGCCACGCAGCTCGTGCGCGATACCGAAGACGACCTGCTTTACAATCATAGTCGGCGAGTTTTCCTTTGGGGAGCACTGTCCGGCGAGCGTCGCGGGCTGAAGTACGACCCCGAGCTCCTTTACCTTGGCGCCATGTTCCACGACATGGGCCTTACCGATAAATACTCGAGCCCCGACCTGCGCTTCGAGGTCGACGGTGCCAATGCCTCGCGCGATTTCATGAAGAGCTACGGCGTATCGGAGCGAGATATCGAGGACGTCTGGACAGCGATCGCTTTACACACGACGCCTGGCATCCCCGAGCATATGCGCCCTACGATCGCGCTGCTGACCGCGGGTGTGGAAATGGACGTGCTCGGCATTGCCTATCACGACTTCACGCACGAGCAGCGCGATCATGTCTGCTCTCATCATCCGCGCGAGACCAACTTCAAGGAAAACATCATAGATCACTTCGCCAACGGCATAATCAAGAAGCCGCTGACGACTTTTGGGAATGTGAAGGCGGACGTTTTGGCGCTGAAGGACATGCACTACGTCCGTCAGAACTTCTGCGCAATTATTCTCGGCTCAGCGTGGCCAAACTGACAGTCATTAGCGTAAGGCTTGAGTTAGTCTGATGACCAAACGCACGTTCCTAGTCACCGGCGCTAGTAAAGGAATCGGACGGGCGCTATCACACAGGCTCGCAGATGCCGGTCACCACGTCGTCGGAGTTGCCCGGAGTAAAGATGCGAGCTTCCCGGGAACGTTAGTGCCGATCGACCTCAACGACGACCGGGCGTCGAACGAGGCGTTCGTCGATCTCGCTCGCCGCCATGAGTTCGACGGCGTCGTCAACAACGTTGGTCTGGTCAGACTCCATTCGGTCGGCGAGATTGATCTGCGCGATGTGGACGATATGCTCCGCGTCAACGTGCATTCCACAATCCAGACGGTACAGGCCATTCTGCCAACCCTGAAAGCGAAAGGGTGGGGCCGCGTGGTCAATGTTAGCAGTCTAGTGACGGTCGGCATTGCACTGCGTAGCGGCTATGCGGCCGCCAAGGGCGCCGTTAACAGCCTCACGCGTACGTGGGCGATCGAACTCGCCCAGTCTGGCATCACGGTAAATGCAGTAGCACCGGGCCCAATTGAGACCGATATGTTCCGCAGCAACGTCCCGGTCGGAAGCGAGGCCGAAGAGCGCTTTCTCTCGTTGGTCCCGATGCGGCGCCTTGGAAGACCGGAAGAGATCGCAGCGGCCATCGCCTTCCTGCTTTCGGAGGAAGCCGGCTTCATCACTGGCCAAATTCTCTTCGTCGACGGCGGTGGTTCGATCGGCAGAACTTCTGCCTAACTTAATTAATCGTCGCAAAGCACACCAACCGACGAGAGCTCAACGCAAAGAGGACTAGAAAGGAGACAACGTCATGCGAAACAGAATTGCTATTCTTGCAACCGCTGGGGCTTTTAGTACTGCCGCTGTATGGAACAGCTTACCCATTGCCGCCCATGAGACGGGCGACGAAACCGTGCATCCCGTGATCTCGGCCAAATTGCCGAATGTGCCGGGCAAAAACCTTACAGCGGCACTGGTGACATATCCGCCAGGCGGGAAGTCCTCGAAGCATCGCCACGCTGGAAGTGTATTTGCCTACGTTGTATCCGGCGCCATACGCTCAGAGAACTCGGCGACCGGCCCCGCGAAAGTCTACAAAGCTGGCGAGTCATTCTTCGAGCCGCCCGGAAGTGAGCATCTCGTAAGTGAGAATGCCAGCGCAACTGAACCGGCGAGCCTGCTTGCGGTGTTCGTCGCCGACGACGGCGCAACCCTGACAACACCTGATAAGTGAGGCGCGGGATGAGAGCAAATCGGATCCACCGCTTCGGACCGCCGGAAGTCATTACGCTCGAGGACGTCGAACAGCCTGTCCCCGGCGAGGGCGAAGTGCTGATCCGCGTCAAAGCGAGCGGCGTGGGGCCATGGGACGGGTGGATCCGCGAAGGAAAAAGTGTCCTGCCTCAGCCATTGCCTCTGACGCTAGGGTCGGACGTTTCGGGCGTCGTAGTGGCACTCGGAGCCGGGGTTGAGCGCATCAAAGTCGGCGACGAAATCTTTGGGGTGACCAACCCTCGATTCACCGGCGCTAACGCAGAATATGCGTTAGCATCGGCCAAGATGATCGCGCCAAAACCAGAAGGGATTACCCACGTCGAAGCAGCGTCTGTACCGGTCGTTGCGGTAACAGCCTCGCAATTGCTGTTTGACCATGGCCAAGTGCGCGCCAACCAAACGGTGCTTATTCTAGGCGCAGCCGGCAATGTCGGAAGCTATGCGGTTCAATTAGCCCACGCCGCAGGGGCCCACGTCATTGCAAGCGCAGCAAGAGATCGGAGTGACTATGTCCGAAATCTCGGCGCAGCGCGTGTGTTTGATGGCCGAGCACATGGTTTGCCTGCCGACGTTAAAGACGTTGATGTACTTATCGATGCAGCCGGCGGCCAGATTCAAGCGCAGGCGATGAAAGCCGTCAGGAAGGATGGTGTTACGATCTCAGCGGTATCGCGACCTGATCAGGATGAAGCAAATCGTCTTGGTATCAAAGCAAGCTTCATGCTCGTGGAAGTCACATCAGGGGCATTGACGTCGATCGCGAAAATGCTCGAGAAAAAGGACCTGATGACGAATGTGGGCACGGTTCTCGGTCTGGCAGAGCTTCGCCGAGCACATGAAATGATCGGTTTGGAGCGCGCGCCAATTGGAAAGATCGTCATCGAGAGCGCCTGACCAAGAGTCTTCTTCCGGCGGACGGTTGCTCGATCCGACGAGTAACCGCTTGAAGCGGCGTCAGTCCGACATGTTTAAGCGATTCGAACCTCTCAAGCTTATGAGTCAGGATAGCGTCCGAATCTTCCTACGACCCTTCATGTCCCCCTGCACAATCCTCGCATCCACGTAGTGACCGCGAAGGGCTGCCCAAAGGTCCCGTGCAGCGATTTGAAGATCGTGAGTGGGATTTCCGTATGCCACGTAACTGACCTGACCGCTCGGTTTTTACCCGGAAGATGGGCTTTTTCTTGATGGCCTGGTCAGCAACGGAACGCGATCCCAAGAGGTCAGCGAACCATCCGTTTGCGTCGTAGGTTATGACGTCAACTCCAAAAGTAAATCTTAATCTGTACCTCATTTGGATTGTACAGACATGGGTCGCGAAGCTTTTGTCCGACGAGGAGCTAGGCACCCAATCGGGATGTCGCACGTACGCGATCGCCAGTCGCGCATCGGAAGAACGTACGCGGTAGCGCGGGACCCAAAGGAGTCATCAAGGGCAACGGCCATTGGCGTAAAAAGCCGACACAGATGCTCAGGTCCATTGAATTCGCTTGCCTCTCTCTTCGAGAGGCAAGCGTTCTTACATCTCTCGTTAGAATCGTGCGGGGTCAATAACCCCCATTGACGCCATGCCTTTCACAGCCGGATACCGCGCTGTTGCGGCACTCGCCTCAGATTGGGCCCGCTCCCGCGTCTGCAAACGCTCGGCAATTTCGGTTACGATACCGCATGCTGCTGACATCTGGGCGGCCGGCCCTTGCAGCTCATGAGGCGCATTCGCGAGAATGTAAGGGACGTCGAAGGTCTTTAACTCAGCGCAAAGATCAAACGCTTCATTGTGCAGTCCCTTGTCGATCACCGCGGCGTCGAAGGTCTCACGCTCAATGAGCGAAAAAGCCGAGATGATGTTAGTCGCCGTAACAGCCCTAGCGCCACGTTCGGTGAGCGCCACCTCGAGCGCAAACGGTACTAGTAGAGACCCTTTGACGACGAGAATTTTTTTGCCAGAAAGATTGTTGCGCATGTTTTTCCTCTCGTTCTGATCAGGACGAAGAAGATCTCATGAATGCTGACGCCGACGTTGTTGACGGCCAACCGCTGAGCGTCGTCGCGTGCCCACGAAAAACGCCGTAGGGCGGACGACGCGGTAGTCAAATCCGTGCGCTTCAGCGAAGGCTACGGCGGCGGCTAGGGATCTGAAAAAGCGAAAGTTGCCGGGCAGATCGAAGCCTGAGAGCCACGCACTCGATCGCTCGATCTCAAGGCCCCAACCTCTGCCGACCGGATAGATGCGGCAGGATGGGCGACCGGAAAGGCTGTCCAATCGACCATTAATGAGAACGCCGCTACCATCTGCTGCCGGTGGCAGAGTTTGTATTTCCATCTCGGGGCGGCTTAAAAGCGATATCGGGTGCATGATCGCCTCCGAGCTCACCTATGCAGCCCTGCGAAGCGAGGCCGATGTCCCCGCTCGGTCATCGCCGGCAATCGGAATGACTCGCGGCTTCATGCTCTCGGGCAACTCACGTCTCAGTGCGATAATAAGAAGCCCATTCTCGAGTTCTGCGCCAGTCACCTCCACATACGTGGCGAGATCGAACTCCCGAACGAACTGACGAAGGGCAAGTCCTCGATGAAGGAAGTTTTTCGCTTCCTCGTTTTTGCCCCGGCCTTTAACGATGAGACGGTTCTCGGCCTGAATGATCTCCAGATCATCGCGCGCAAAACCGGCGACCGCCATCACGATGCGGAAGTCATCAGGACCAATCTTCTCGATGTTATAGGGTGGATACCCGTTTGCTTCCCGCTCGGCGGCGTGAGCTAGAAGATCCGGCAGCTGGTCGAAGCCGATGCTCGAGCGGAACATTGGAGTAAAATCGAATGTCGCCATAGCTATCCTCCTTTGCGAAGCGACAACCAAAGCAAAGGGAACGGCCTTAAAGCTCCGTTCCGATCGGCGATTTAGGATCGAGCAAAAGGGCGTCAAGAGGTCGGCAAATTTTTTCCGGAAAGCCTCTCGGGGCGCCACCAGTGACTTTCCTGCCCATTTAGCAAAGTTGCGCCGGTCCACATTGATAAGCTGCCGCGCTCATATTCGAGCGCCTGGAGTGGCAATCGAAATACAAAGGGTCCCCACGGGGGGCCCTCGATCGGTACTCAGACAAGAACGACGGACGCCAGAAAGATCACCGTCGCGAGCAACGCGCTTATGATGGCGGCCCACTCGGAAACATTCGGATACATCCCTTACATCCGATCTCGGTGCCCTAAGCGGCCTTGACTTCAATGCGCTTCACCTCAGCCTTGGCCTCGGCAGGCTTAGGCACGCGGACCGTCAAGACGCCCTTTTTGTACGTCGCGTCGATGTTTCCATCCTTCACCTCGAAGGGAAGCCTAAGCGAGCGCGAAAAAGAGCCAAAGCGGCGCTCTCTATAGCACGAGCCGCCATTGCTTTCCTCATGCTCGCTTTTCTTCTCGTCCTTGATTATCAAGAGATCGTCGGTCAGCGTGACGTCGAAATCTTTCTCATCGAGGCCGGATAATTCGGCGGTGATCACGACGTCCTTGTCGGTCTCTGTAGCATCGATCGTAGGGGTGATCGAAACACTTCCAGACCGAAGCGTCGGCACTCCGAAGTCTGAGAAGAAGTTGTCGAACATCCGGTCCACGTCACGGCGAAACGCAGTGAACGGATCATAAGCGTCATCCCTGATTGCGGGTTCGGGTCTTTCGCGCCAGGGCACCAGAGATCCAAGTTTCATCTTAGGAACCTCCTCGCGATTGGTTTCGAAATGCAGTGATGTCCTAAATTTTTCGAATCAGGCGGCGTGTCCACGGGAGCGGTTTCGCCGCCTAGCGTGCGAATTAGAATGGCGCTTCCGTTCGTCAAGATACGTGCGCCGGGGCTCGGCAAATTTTTTGGCAGTCGGCTCTTGACAGTGCCAATCGACTTCATAAAATTTTCGTGCGCGGGCGCTCCTGAAGGAGGTCCGCCACGTCAAAAACTCTTCATGGTTAGGGCAAAAAAGGAGGTTAGACCCATGTCGTTTCGCCCCCTGCATGACCGTGTCGTGGTCCGCCGCATTGACGCCGACGAGAAGACGGCAGGCGGCATCATCATCCCGGATACGGCCAAGGAAAAACCGCAGCAAGGCGAGGTTGTCGCCGTCGGTTCTGGTGCGCGTGATGAGAGCGGCAAAATCAATCCGCTCGATGTCAAGCCTGGCGACCGCGTACTGTTCGGAAAGTGGTCGGGCACCGAAGTCAAGATCGACGGCGAAGAGCTGTTGATCATGAAAGAAAGCGACATCCTCGGCGTCCTCGACGGGTCTGCAAAAAACCTGCGCGCCGCGGCTTAGGTCGCTTCGTAAGAGCCTTTTTCAATTTCCATTCGGCTGGTGCTTGAGGCGCCCGGCAGAGTGCCGTGCCGCGCTCTCGACAGCCTATGTCCGGAGACCGAAAGATGTCTGCCAAGGAAGTCAAATTCTCAAGCGACGCGCGCGAGCGGATGCTGCGTGGCGTCGATATTCTCGCCGATGCCGTCAAGGTGACACTCGGACCTAAAGGCCGCAATGTCGTCATCGAGAAAAGCTTCGGCGCGCCACGCGTCACCAAGGACGGTGTGACGGTCGCTAAGGAAATCGAACTGAGTGACAAATTCGAAAACATGGGCGCGCAGATGCTGCGTGAGGTGGCGAGCAAGACAGCTGACCTCGCCGGTGACGGCACGACGACGGCCACCGTGCTGGCCCAAGCGATTGTCCGCGAAGGGGCCAAGTCCGTTGCCGCCGGTGCCAACCCGATGGATCTGAAACGCGGCATAGACCTCGCTGTTGAATCGGTCGTACGCGAACTCAAAGCGAACTCGAAAAAGGTGACGGCGAACGAGGAGATCGCCCAGGTCGGCACGGTCTCTGCAAACGGTGACCGCGAAGTTGGCCGCATGATCGCGGAAGCTATGAAGAAGGTTGGGAATGAGGGTGTCATTACGGTCGAGGAAGCCAAGGGTCTCGATACCGAACTTGAGGTCGTCGAAGGTATGCAGTTCGACCGCGGCTACACCTCGCCTTACTTCGTCACCAATTCTGAAAAGATGACGGTCGAGCTCGAAGACCCATATGTCTTAATTCACGAGAAGAAGCTATCTGGCTTGCAGCCCTTGCTCCCCGTTCTTGAAGGCGTCGTGCAGTCTGGCAAGCCCCTAGTGATCATCGCCGAGGATGTCGAAGGCGAGGCGTTGGCAACCCTCGTCGTCAACAAGCTGCGCGGCGGCCTCAAAGTTGCCGCCGTGAAAGCCCCGGGCTTTGGTGATCGCCGCAAGGCCATGCTTGAAGATATCGCCGTTCTGACCGGCGGTACGGTGATTTCGGAAGATCTCGGCATCAAGCTCGAGAATGTAACGCTCAACATGCTCGGCCGTGCCAAGAAGGTGGAGATTGATAAAGATAACACGACGATCGTCGATGGCGCGGGAAGCAAGTCCGAGATCGATGCCCGTGTAAAGCAGATCAAGCAGCAGATTGAGGAAACCACATCCGACTACGATCGTGAGAAGCTTCAAGAGCGTTTAGCCAAACTCGCGGGTGGCGTGGCTGTGATCAAGGTCGGCGGCGCGACCGAAGTCGAAGTCAAGGAGCGGAAAGACCGTGTGGATGACGCGCTGCATGCGACGCGTGCAGCAGTCGAGGAAGGCGTTCTCCCGGGCGGCGGCGTCGCTTTGCTGCGCGCCATCAAAGCGCTGGATGCGCTGACTATCGGCAACGAAGATCAACGTGTCGGCGTCAATATTGTGCGCCGGGCGCTTCAAGCACCGGTTCGTCAAATTGCAGCGAACGCGGGAGAGGATGGATCCGTTATCGCAGGGAAGATCATCGACAACTCCACTTACGCCTGGGGATATGACGCGCAGGCTGGCGAGTACGGCGATCTCCTTGCGAAAGGTGTCATCGATCCGACAAAGGTCGTGCGAACCGCGTTGCAGGATGCAGCCTCGGTGGCCAGCCTGCTGATCACCACTGAAGCTATGATCGCCGAGAAGCCGAAGGCGCCCGCAGCTCCGGCCGCGGCCGCCGGCATGGATTTCTAGGGAGGAGCAAGAAGGGGGCCGCTATGGTTCGAAGGTGGCCTCCTCTAACACACTTAGTGCTTACTTTTTTCGCGCGGAGCGCGGATTGGCTCTCTCGAACTCTTGCCGCGGGTACCGGCGAGTTTCTTTTGATCAGCCGCGCGCGTGTAAATCTCCGCTTCTTTGATCGACTTCCGACCAAACCACGCCACGAGTTGGTGAGAAGTCGCGCCCGCTTCTGCCAGAGCGGTCGCCGCGAGCTTTCGCGGTCCATGTGCTGAGCACTGTTTCAGTTCTGCCTTGTCGCATCGCTCGCGGAACCAGATACCGAAGCCGGCATCGGTGAAAGGTTTGCCGTAGTCGGTGACGAGGAATGTGAGATCCCCTCTGGGACTTGCCTCTATCCACCGCCTGAAGGGCTGGTGGCATCGGTAGTTCGAGAGTCTGAGGATAGCGCTCGCGGCCTTTGTGAGGGGCAAAGCGCAACACGACGCTGCCGGTTTGGAGTCGCTCAACGAAAACTTGCCACGCGAAGGGCCGACCTCTCGATTACGCGAGCATTATTTGCGAGTAGATCGCCTGCCGGAACGCTGCCGACTTTCACTGATGGATTTGACCATAGAGGAAGGCGCGGGCACCCGCCGCAGTCCTCGCCATAACTCATAATTGTCCGCCACTTGTTGCCAAAGATGTACCCGTGACCATAGCTGTACGGCATCGTGTCGTTATCGAGCGCAACGTCGTGACGCGCACCTAGGATGTGACCAATTTCGTGTGCCAGCGAGTAAGTAGTCGCGGCACATTCGTAATGGACAACGGCAAAGGCACGCTCCGCATCCGACGCGACACCGGCCGCCAGCCCGCACCCGTTCGCGTCATCGACGATGAGCACCACGATATCCGCGTGGTACTTGTTTCGAAGATCGTGGACTTCATCCATGTAGCCATCGCCTTTATCGGCGAGGCGAAAGACGTGATCAAAATGAGTGCCGGATTCGATGTAGCCCGTACGATACGTATGCACGAGGCGTAGCTGTACATTTCTGGCGCCACTGTTGATAAACGACTGATTGGTTTCCTCGATCGCGAGGTCGATGAGTTCATATTTGATGTCGATGTAGTGAGCGGCCGCCTTGGCGGTGTAAGCGACCATCACATCGATGGTCACCCGAGGCAACGATTTCTCCGTCGGCGAGGGCGGAGGCGTCACAAAGGCCAGTTCGATTTTGCCTCCGCTCGTCTCGGCATCTTTTAAATCGCTTTTGCGCAGAGCGGGCGGTCTAGGCAGCACGGGCGATTCAATCTCGTTCCTAATAGCTTTGGAAGCGGAATCGGGCATGGAATCCATCGAGCCCATCGCCGGATGCTCGGCCGGCATCATTTTAGGATCGATTTCTACAATCGCGAATTTGCCCGCTCCTAAATCACGAAAAACATACTGATGGCGTTGCCAATAGACTTGGCCGGAAAGCTTGGAGGGAGTTCGCCATATAAGCGTGACCGGTTCTCCAGTTGGATCGATGACGCCATGCCACACATACCCCCCGTCGATGAGACGAACGGATAGCTGTTTTGCTCGGACCCTGAGATCTTTGCGCAGCGCTATCGCCAGGATGTAGGGCGCCTTACCTGTCCCTCCTGCGGTGAGGAGGTATTCCATGATCTCAGGTATCGGCAGGATCACGACACACCAATCGACCATGGCCGTCGAATTTTTCGCGTCGGACAGCATCGATGACTGGCCGGCACTCATGTGATCATGCGAGGTCGGCAGCGTTGCCTCGCTGCCTTCCGCTGCAACGTTTGAAAACGTGAGCCCCAGCCGCCCAAGCCTTGCTTCAATCCAGGGCAGTTTAGCGACCGGAACACGCCAGACTTCCGATTTCGACAATGGAAGCTGACGGAAAAATACACCGCCGCCCGGTCGTAGCGCTTTCGCGCGTGCCGCCGATAGTGCCTCCGCCGTTCCAGTTATCAAAATAACCTGCTCGCCGGCCACTGCTGCCTGGCTATGAGCCAGAGTTACGAATCCGGCGAGCGCGAGCCAAAGTATAATTCGTTTAAAATGGCGTGCTTCAGCTCGCACGGGATAGCCTTAGTTGTTGAGGGCCGGATAACCCGAAGAGTATATCCAGTCCGTGTCCTGGGCTGGAACGTGGCACCCCTTACAGTCGGCTTGATAATCCTTCGAGGTTGTTTTGTTCGGTTGACCGGCGTCGAACCACGACCATGCCCAGCCATCGCCCCACAGCTTATTTTCAGGATGGCTGTTGTTGGTCTCTTTGATCATCATGAACCAACCCTGAAGTTTGTCGACGTGGCTGACGAGCCCGGTCGTCATCTGATCGTTCTTCGTGGAGAAGACTTCTTTTACGAGCACCGTCCCATCAGGAAACTTCCCCGACTTCCGAAACGCTTCGATAGTGCCCGGCGATGCGTAGACATTATGCGCTTGTTTGCTGCCTTCGCCCGGCTGGTCGGCCGCAGGATTCCAGCTCCCTAGGTATTGATAAGTTTCCCTGTAATTTGATGGAATTTTCAGATTGCCTTCCGCGTCGATGAGTTGTTCCGCCGGCTTCGACTCTTGAGCATGCGTCAGCGTCGTCATGACGCCAGCAGCGACAATAAAGAGACCGGCTGCAGCTGCCGTATAGATCGCTTTCATGGTACACGTCCCTTAATATGCAACTTGCGCAAACCGGCGATCACTCATCGAGCAGTCGATAGAACTGAGTCCATACTTCATCCTTCTTCGCACTTTGCTGGTGGCAATAAGCGCATTCGCTGACTGGCTTCAGCTTTGCTGTCGGAGCTTTCGGTTCATGATGGTTGAAATTATAAAAGCCCCACCCGCCCGCATCGGCGTAGCGCTTGCTATCTTTCACGGTAACATCTGCGCCGTTGAACGCGCCAGGAAAGTAGCCTCGGCCTGATGGCTCGGTACGCGAACCATCGGGATTTTCCGCCGGCAGCGAAAGCTGAAGCTCTTTGAAGAGGATCGTTCCTTCAGGAAAGACTTTTGTCTTTTTGTAAATCTCGTATGAGCCTGGTTCGATGTAAACGTTGTGGTACTCAGGAAAGTTGGCGTGTCCGCCGTTGAGACCATTCGGTGTAATCGGCGACCCCACGAAAACCCACTCGCGGAAGTTTTTCGGCAAGATCAGATCGCCATCTGCCGTGTATTCAGGCAAATACCGAGATTTCGATGTTGGGGCATCCGTCGCACTTTGCCCATATGCGAAGATAGCCGTCAGCGAGACACTCAGTCCGACCGTTAGAGCGCTTGCGACGAGATGCGTTTTCATGAAATGCCCCTTTGACCTGCGGTGGCCGAGGCTTTGCGCGCAATCGCGTTTCAAACGAACCTCGGCGTGGACCAGTAGTACTTCAGGGTCCCCAACCAGGGGTCCGAAAATGGTTGCTGAGCGTCCTAAACCGCGTATCGCGCGGACCGGCACGCGGACTTCGCTCCGATTGAATTGGCTCTGAATTTGCTGGTATCGTGCCGGGATGCTGGCTGCGCGGATGAAAATAGCCGTCGAGGCGAGGACCCGAGATAAGAACAGTATGCTTGAGGGATGCCGTCTTTGACGAGGTACGGCTTGTGTAACAGAATCCGGTGTTCTTTCGTAATACGAGATCAAACGTCTCTATCGGAGTGGCTGTTTTGCCCCGATTGCTGGCGAAGAGAGGTGAAAGTCAAATGGAGCAGTACAAAAAAGACGACAGCGTCATCGCCAATCTGACGCCCGAACAGTATCGCGTTACCCAGGAGAACGGAACAGAGCGTCCGGGAACCGGCAAATATCTTAGCAATAAAGCGCCTGGCATCTACGTTGATATCGTTTCTGGTGAGCCGCTCTTTGCATCGTCTGATAAGTTCGAATCCGGTTGTGGGTGGCCTAGTTTCACAAAGCCGATCGTTTCGGCGAATGTAAACGAGCTGCAAGACACCTCGCTCGGAATGGTGCGCACGGAGGTCCGCTCCGCCCACGGCGATAGTCACCTTGGGCATGTTTTTCCCGATGGTCCCAAAGATCGCGGCGGCTTGCGCTATTGCATCAATTCGGCATCTCTTCGCTTCGTGCCTCGTGACGAAATGGAAGCGCAAGGATATGGTGCCTATCTCCATCAAGTGGAGGAAATACGATGAACCAAGAACGTGCGGTTCTTGCTGGGGGATGCTTCTGGGGGATGCAGGATCTCCTCCGCAAATACGATGGTGTGATTTCGACCCGAGTTGGCTATACGGGCGGCGATGTTCCCAACGCGACCTACCGCAACCACGGTACCCACGCCGAAGCGCTCGAAATAATCTTTGATGCTGACAAAGTCAGTTATCGCGACGTCCTTGAGTTTTTCTTCCAAATTCACGATCCGACAACATTGAACCGTCAGGGCAACGATCGAGGTCTCAGTTATCGCTCCGCGATCTTCTATGTGTCTCCGGATCAGAAGCGCATCGCCGAGCAGACCATTGCGGACATCAACGACTCGGGCATTTGGCCTGCAAAGGTTGTCACAGAGGTCGCGCCCGTTGGCGATTTCTGGGAAGCCGAGCCAGAGCACCAAGACTATTTGGAGCGGTACCCGGAAGGCTACACCTGCCATTTCGTTCGGCCGAATTGGAAGCTCGGACTCAAGAAGGCTGGCTGATCTCAAGTAATCCTTCTCGGCCGCAGCGCCTAAGCTCGTTATGTGTACGATGAGGTTCGCAGCTCGAAGGGTAATCCGCACTAAAGCCAAAAAACGGCCGCGAACTGCGCGGCCGTTTTCTGCATTGAAGATACGCGGCTTGTGCGTGTGCACGTGTCAAAACTGGGAACAGGTCATCGGGTTCAGGGCGCTGCGTATAGTCGGGGTTCAACGTCGGAGCCATCACTGAGCACTTCACGCTGTGAGGCTGGCTTGGTAGTCAGAAGGTGTCAAACAAAGCTATGCGCCAAGGGTAACTAAATGTCCGAACGTCCGAAGCCGTCCGTCGCAGCCCAGGATATTGATCAGTTGATGATCGGCATCGATGTTCAGATGGGTGGCCTCGCTCATTGCATAATCAATCCCGGCTGGCAGTTGGCGTTTACCGCCGGTCGAAAGACTGCAATCCACTATGTGGTGCGTGGTTATGGAACGATGAGGATAGCCGGTTTTCCACCGATCGACTTAACACCTCATTCAATGGTCATCGTACCCTCGATGTTGCCTGTACGTGTCGAAATCAGCCGGCCAGCGCCCTCGAACACAAAGCGCTTCGATGTAAGCGCGCTTGAGCAAGGAAAAGTGGACGAAATCGTTGCGGGGTCGGGGGGGCCTGAACTTGTCTTGATTTGCGGGTACTTTGAAACTTTATACGGGCAATCGATAGATATCTTCAGCACACTGATCGCTCCGTTTGCGGAGCAGTTTGATCCGGAGGATCGCATCGATCAAAGTCTCGCTGCAGTTCTGGATGAAACTGCTTCCGAACGCGTAGGCCGCGCTGCCATGATCGGATCGCTGCTCAAGCAAATCATCCTGGCTGTGCTGCGCAGATCGTTCGAGGAGCCCAAGCTCTGGACTCAGCGCTTTCCAATCATGAGTGATCCGCAAATTGCACGCGCCTTTGCGGCCATGATCGCCGATCCCTGCGAAAACCATACGACAAACACATTGGCACGGGTCGCGGGTCTCAGCCGCTCCGCATTTATGTCTCGGTTTTCTGAGGTACTGGGCGTGTCTCCGCTCGCTGCCCTAAGGGAACTGAGGATGCGTCGTGCAGCAAACCTTTTGGAGGCGAAAATGATGACCGTGGAGCAGGTCGCCAACGCTGTCGGCTATGTAAACCGTAGCAGCTTTTCACGCGCCTTCCGGGCGATCTACGGCGTCGATCCCACGGACTATCGAGCGGGCAGTCGACCTGCTGACGACACTTGGATAATGGAAGAGGAAAGCTCAGACGCCGACTCCCGATAATTGCCGATTCTAAAGTGGCTACTGGCGTTACTTCTCCTCATTCACATTTGGACGAATTGGCTCTCAATTCGGATTCCGAGACGGTGGCGACTTTATAGGGTAGCGCCGTGCGCGCGTGCGCGGGCGCACCGTCGAAGTTGCCAACAAAAACTCGGAGCCTTTTATGAAGCTAATTACATCTGTCATCATCGTAGGGGCGTTGACGCTGATTGCAGGTCCGGCCTCAGCCGAAAAGTATGATTGCGACAAAGGCTTCAAGGATCACATGATGAAGATGTCGATCTTTATCGATAAGACGAGCGGGTACGAACTCGCTGATGCCGTGCGTAGATCATACGATGCTTATACCGCCTGCAAAGCCGGCGATGGTTTTTCTCCTCACGGCGTGTGGGACGAAATAGAGCGACAGATGGCCGAAAAGGCGAAAGGCAAATAGGCGGGATAAGCATCGGTCCCCGCGTAAGCGGGGACCGATGATCGGACTTGATCGACTTCAAAACTCTTCGCCGCATCTAGTTATGACGGTCTCCCGCCGGCAAATCGCGATTGCGGCGTTTCAGTTCAAAAATGCAACAACAAACGGCTCCGGCTTATCGATTGCGGCGGTCGATCTCTGCGACTTCCTCCATCCGTTCCAATCGCCGAATTTCGGATCGTTACTCAGCAGACCCCCAAAAAGCGTAGCATCGGACCACGTGCACCCGAGCCTCTCGGAATGCGGAAGTGACGGTTTCGGAGATAGGACCTGATGAAAAATTTCGGAAGGCCGTATCCCCTGATGGCGGGCGACGACGCCCGGACCGAAAACTTTCAAGGAGATATGTTATGAACAACACCCAACAGGCTCGCTTCGCCGTCGCCGAACACAATTCCGGATCACTTTCTATCGTGGCCCCATTACGTTGGTCACTAGTCGTGATCTTCCTCTGGTTCGGTGGCATGAAGTTCTCGAACTACGAGGCGAATGCTATCGCTCCCTTCGTTGCGAACAGCCCAATTATGGGATGGATGCAGACGCTTTTTGGAATTCAGGGCACGAGTGATGTCATCGGAGTTCTCGAGTTGTCGACTGCTGTGGCTTTGATCGCTGGAGCATTCGTCCCCGTCCTCTCCGCCGTTGGCGCAGCAATGTCGATCGCGACCTATGTGATCACGTTGACCTTCTTCGCCAGCACGCCTGGGGTCTTCGAGGCCACGGCCGGCGGTTTCCCTGCCATTTCGGCGCTACCGGGACAGTTTCTTCTCAAGGATCTGGTCCTTTTGGCGGCATCAATTACTCTCCTTCTTGCCTCTCGGACCGCATCGTCCAAATGAACGCGGTGACGCAAAGCTTTGAGAGGATGAAGACGATGAGACTGAAATTTGCGGCGATCGGTATCGCCGCACTTTTCTTCGGCCAGCCGCTGACAGCCATTGCCGAGACGATGCCAACAACCTATCGCTACGAACACATCGACGGTGTCAAAATATTCTATCGCGAAGCCGGTCGGAGCGACGCACCAACAATTGTTTTATTGCACGGCTTTCCATCGTCTTCGCGTGAGTTCGATGCGCTCATCCCTCTCCTGGCGATGAACTACCATCTGGTTGCGCCTGATTTTCCTGGCTTCGGCCACAGCGACGCGCCGCCTCCAGCCGAATATGGATACACGTTCGATCATCTTGCGACGACGACGGATCATCTTCTGGAGAAGCTCCGACTGACAAGCTACGCGCTGTACATCCACGATTATGGAGCGCCGGTGGGCTTCCGGATCATGTTGGCCCACCCAGAAAGGGTGCAAGCTCTTATAGTCCAAAACGGGAATGTCTATCGCGAGGGACTCGGTCCTAAATGGGCAAAGATTGGGCAGTATTGGGCGAACCCTACGGCCCACCCGGAGGTCATCGATTCCTTTCTGTCCTTCGATGCAACGAAGCAGCGCCACGTCGCCGGAACATCGCATCCGGAACTTTACAATCCCGACACTTGGACTGACGAGTTCGCTCATCTTTCGGCACCTGGCCAAAGGGAAATCCAGGCCGCTCTTCTCTACGATTATCGCACAAACGTCGCGTCGTATCCTGCCTGGCAGGCTTGGCTTCGCGAACACAAACCGCCAACTCTGGTCGTCTGGGGGGCGAACGACCCTTCTTTTATCGCCGCTGGCGGCGAGGCGTTCAAACGCGATTTGCCCGATGCTGAAGTCCATCTCTTAGATGCAGGTCACTTCGCGATGGACGAAAAGAACGACGAGATCGCCGAACTTATACTTCGCTTCATGGCGACCGCACGGATTAATCGGTGATGGAAGCGTTTGATACGGCTTTACCGTCTGACGAGGAGTACACGCGTTGCATGTGACCAGAGGCTTCAAAGGGAAGCGTCGCGGCGGTTGGGATGATCGCTTTAGGTTGCCGCCGGGACAGTACCTAACACCAGAATTCCCTGTGCTAACCGCTGGCCCCTCTCAGCACACGCAGCTCGATCGCTGGAGCCTCGCCCTTCAGCATGGAGGATCGTTGCTCGGCAAATGGACATGGGACCAATTTGAGGCTCTCCCGCAAACTGAGTTGACCTCGGACATCCACTGCGTGACGAAATGGTCGAAATTCGATACACGCTGGCGGGGAGTAAAGATTGACGATCTGCTCCGCTCCGCTGGGTTGAGTTCTGCGCCGACGGGATTTCTCATGGCTCATTGCGACGGCGGATATACGACGAACTTGCTCGTCTCTGACTTGGTCGAAGCGCGCGCCATGATCGCGACGCACTTCGACGATCTGCCTCTTCTCCCATCTCACGGCGGCCCGGCGCGGCTCCTGGTGCCTCACCTTTATTTTTGGAAAAGTGCGAAGTGGGTGCGGCGCCTTGCCTTCCGAGAGAGCGACGCTCCAGGCTTCTGGGAATCGCGAGGCTATCATATGCGCGGTGATCCCTGGCGCGAACAACGCTACGAGGGCGACCAATGACCGGCGCGACCACCGCCGCCGTGCAGTGGCGACTCGCTACAGTGGTGGCAATCCGCGAAGAAACAAAGACGGTCAAGACGATCAGGTTCGATGTCCCCGGCTGGCCGGGCCATCTCGGCGGGCAGCATGTTGACCTGCGCTTGACTGCTGAAGATGGGTACGTCGCTCAGCGCAGCTATTCAATCGCTTCCGGCGCCGGGGTGCATCCGGTGATAGAGCTGACGGTCGATGCCATTCCAGATGGGGAGGTGTCAGGCTTTCTCCATGACGAGCTGCGCGTCGGTGACCAAATCGAGATACGTGGCCCTATCGGCGGCTACTTTGCATGGTCCGCCGCTCACGATTACGGATTGCTGCTCATTGCGGGCGGCTCGGGCATCGTTCCGCTCATGTCAATGCTGCGCTCCCGTACGTCGGCAGGAGCAACCAAGCCTGCTCGACTGCTTTATTCCTCGCGAGGCGTCGAGCAGATCATATATCGCTCTGAACTCGACCGTCTCGCATCGCAGTCCAATAACTTCACGCTAACCCATACATTGACACGTACTGTACCTCCTGCGTGGGACAGCGAGCGTGGAAGAATTGATCGGGAGATGCTAACCCGCAGACAGTTTTTTCCTGCGGGTAATCCTGACGTTTATGTCTGCGGCCCGACGACGTTCGTCGAAGAAATCGCCGAGCAACTCGTGGGGCTGGGTCACACCGAGAGCCGTATCCGGACGGAGCGGTTCGGTCCGACGGGCGAAACAAGGTTGTAAGAAAATCTAATCGTCAGCTATACGACTGCGCGCCTTCCCATAATCTAAACTACCGTCTGCGCTACCCTCAGCCGCCTTCGCCTCGAGGTTCCACGTTCCCTTCACCATCAAGTTTAGATTACCTTGGTTTCGCCGCCGTCGACGCGC